>NZ_JBIPCM010000003.1:0-630116 GCF_044007415.1 Flavobacterium sp. FlaQc-28 | reverse complement strand
CAACCCAATTTCCAATTACAGCACAAGGCGAAACAGATGTTACATGGACATTTAATGACGGAAACGGAAACACTTCAACAGCTATTCAAAAAGTAATTTTAAAAGATATTACAGCTCCAGTAGTTCCGACTTTGACTACAGTAACAGCAGAATGTTCCGTTGATACTATAACGGCGCCAACCACAACAGACAATTGTGCTGGAACGATTACAGGAGTTACAACAACTCAATTTCCAATTATAACGCAAGGCGAAACAGATGTTACATGGACATTTAATGACGGAAATGGGAATAGTTCAACAGCCATTCAAAAAGTAATTTTAAAAGATATAACGGCTCCTGTCGCACCCGTCTTGACAGACATAACAGGGGAATGTTCTGTAACTCCAGTAATACCTGAAGCTATAGACAATTGCGCAGGAATAATTAAAGGAACCACAACAACGCAATTTCCAATTACTGCTTTAGGAACAACAGTAGTAGAATGGATTTTTGACGATAAAAACGGAAATATAAGCAGTGTGCGCCAAAATGTAATAATAAACGCAATTGCATTAGCAACACCAGAAAAAGCAGTTTGTCTTAGTAATAAATCAGAATATACTGTGACTTTAACCGTAACAGGCGAAGCGCCTTATACAGTTTTAGGAACTGGAGCACCGGGAACATGGTCCGGAAATACCTGGACATCAGATCAAATTTTGTCTGGAACAGCATACAATATAAGCATTCAGGATAAATATGCCTGCAATACTATAACAGTTGCAGGTGCATCGCCAAATTGCTGTGTGTTTAGTGTACAATGTCCAACTTTTTCACCAACAAGTGTATCTTGTTATGATGAACTGCCAACGGCCGTAAGTTTAACCAAATCCCAATTTGAAGCATTAGGAAATGGCAATGGAAAAATCATTAACAACTGTGGTGTTATTGAAATTATTGCCTCAAACAGCCCAGATAGAGGATGCAATTCAGATATAACAAGAACATATACAGTTACAGAATACGCAGATGAAAACCAAAATGGAGTACATGATGCTGGAGAGAATACTATAATCAACAGCGCAGTATGTACTCAGATCATTAAAGTTAATGATACAACTGCTCCTGTTTTTGTCGAAGCATTGCCAGAGGCTGTTGTAAATGCAGATTGCAGCACTATTCCCGAAGCGGCGACACTTACTGCAACAGATAATTGCAGTAATGCAGCAGTCGATTTTAAAGAAACAAAAGCCAATGTTGACTGCAGCAGCCGTTATTCGATCGTACGAACATGGACCGCAAGTGATGACTGCGGCAACGAAAATGTATTTACTCAGACTATAAATGTTTCCTGTCTGCCCAATATCTTTAATGGTATCTCTCCTAATGGAGACGGTTTAAACGACAAATTTGTTATTGACGGTATTGATTGTTTCCCAAATAATACAGTAAGAATCTATAATAGATATGGTGTACAGGTTTATGAGAAAAAAGGATACGACAACGTAACAAATCCTTTTGAAGGCTTCTCAGACGGCCGCACTACGGTTGTAAGAGGTGATAAACTTCCAACGGGAACTTATTTCTACACTCTAGAATACGATGACAGCGGAAAACAAGTACAAC
Source organism: Flavobacterium sp. FlaQc-28 (assembly GCF_044007415.1). Classification (NCBI taxonomy): domain Bacteria; kingdom Pseudomonadati; phylum Bacteroidota; class Flavobacteriia; order Flavobacteriales; family Flavobacteriaceae; genus Flavobacterium; species Flavobacterium sp. FlaQc-28. Next base: position 628,508 of record NZ_JBIPCM010000003.1, on the reverse strand, counting down.
GATCAGGTTATCTGTATATCAGTAATCAATAACAAGTAACCAATAATTTCTAACTAACCAATAATTCAAAATGGAAATAGGACTGCGAGAGCGGTCCTGTTTGTTTTATAATATCTGCCCATAATTCATAGTTCACAAATTACAGATCATGTTTTATAAGCAACAATCTGCAATACAGTTATTTGAGTGGTTTTAAAGTCTAATGGCTAGAATTGTCTTAATCTGTTATATTAAAAACTTTTACTAGTAAAATTATTTACATAATAGGGAGAATTTTGCAACGTAATATTTACTATAAGAGAACTATTAAATAATAATTAAAATTAATTTATGTAATGAAAAATATTTTTTACACAGTAATAATATTGTTAATAGGAGTTTGGGATGCTTCTGCTCAGCAGGAATCCCAATATACACAGTACATGTATAATACAATGACTTTTAATCCGGGCTATACAGGATCAAGAGAAGTATTAAGTGCTATGGCTTTATACAGAACACAATGGATAGGTCTTGATGGAGCTCCAAAAACAATGAATTTTTCTGTACAATCACCATTAGGAATTTACAGCGGTTTAGGATTAAACGTAGTAAGCGATAAAATTGGCCCAGTAACTTCTACAGGTGCAACAGTAAATTATTCGTATACTATTTTAGGAAGTACAGATATTAAATACTCATTTGGTATCTCTGGAGGTTTCAACAACTTTGATGTTGATTATAATAAACTAAATATAAAGGATCCTGATCCGTATTTGTCAGGTCAAATATCTCAGTTTTCACCAAATGTGGGAGCAGGGTTTTATGTACACTCTTACAATTGGTATGTGGGATTATCAGTTCCGCAGCTTTTAAAAACCTCTTTTTATGATGATGTTAAGGCAACAACTTATACTGAAAAATCACATATTTATTTAATGGGAGGTTATGTATTTGATCTTAATCCGTATTTAAAATTTAAGCCGGCAGCTTTAATAAAAGCAGTTCCAGGTGCACCAATTGCAGTAGATGTTTCTGCAAACTTTTTATTCAGTGACAAGTTTACTATTGGAGCGGCTTATCGCTGGGATGCTGCGGTAAGTGCATTGGCAGGTTTTCAAGTCACAAATGGTATTCAAGTAGGGTATGCATATGATTATGATACCAATAATATTGGGAATTACAATTCTGGATCTCATGAAGTTTTCCTGAGATTTGATTTGTTAAGCAGATCTAAAACAAGATTAGTTACACCAAGATTTTTCTAATAACGATAATATATACTATGATGATTTATAAAAATTCAAATTTTATTTTTGTTTTCCTAATAGCTTGTATACTAGGTATTGGAAAAATACATGCTCAAGATAAAAAAGTTCAGAAAGCAAATGATGCCTATGATAAGTTTGCTTTTATAAAAGCAATTAAATTATATGAGAACCAAATTAGTAAGGGAAATAATTCGACAGAATTATACCAAAAATTAGGAGATTCATACTATTATAATGGTAATTATCCAGAAGCAGAAAAATGTTATTCTAAAGTTATGAGTTCTTCAGATAATGTTGCTCCTGAATATTATTTTAGATACGCGCAAACGCTGAACAACTCACAAAAATATAATGAAGCAGAGGCCGTAATAAAAAAATACTACAAACGTTCTGGACAAAAAGATTTAAGTGCAGACTGGAATGAGATAAAGCTGTTGGAGGGTATTAAAAAACAATCCGGGCGTTATACTTTTAAACCTGTAGATATTAATACTTCATCTTCAGATTTTGGAGGTGTTTTTTATGGATCAAATAAAGTTATTTATACTTCAGCAAGAGATACAGGGGGAGTTTTTAAACGTAAACACAGCTGGAATGAAAAATCATTTTTAAAACTGTATCAAGCTGATATGACTGCTGATGGCGGACTGCAAAATCCAACTCCTTTGAAAGGTGATATAAATACAGAATACCACCAAAGTACTCCAGCAATAACTAAAGATGGTAAAACAATGTTTTTTACCAGAAACAATTATATTGATGGAAAATTAGGTGAAGATAAAAAAGGAACTACATATTTAAAAATTTATTCTGCTCAAAATATTGGAGGAAAATGGAAAAATGTAAAAGAGCTTGCATATCCAGTAAATAGTGACGGTTTTTCATCAGCACATCCAGCTTTAAGTCCAGATGAAACTGAACTCTTTTTTGTGTCTGACAGAAACAATGCTTTTGGTAATTCAGATTTATATGTCGTAAGTCTAAAAAAAGGTGGTTTTGTTGGAAATGATGTTACAAAACTAAGCGATGAGATTAATACTTTAGGAAGAGAAACATATCCATTTATGGACTCATCAGGTATTTTATATTTTTCTTCTGACGGACATCCTGGATTAGGCGGGCTTGATGTATTTGCTGCAATGAAAGATGCGGCAGGTGCATATCATGTTGTAAATTTAGGTGATGGAGTAAACAGCAGCGCTGATGATTTTGCGTATGCAGTTAATGGAAAAACAAAAATGGGATACTTTTCTTCTGACAGAAATGGAAATGATGATATTTTTAGTTTTACGGAAAATCGTCCTGTAGCTTTTGATTTTAATATAAAACCTATTGTTTTTGGTACTTTAAAGTATACTTCAGGCGGACGAATTGAAGGAGCAGCTGTTGAAATTTATAACACCGAGAATGAATTAATTAATACGGTTTATACTGATAAAGACGGGAAATACACTGCAGAATTGATGCCTTTTATTGACTATAAATTGATTTATAAAAAAACGGGTATTGCCGAAAAAATACAGATTGCACCGCCATTTAAACCACTAGAAAAAAGAGAATACTCTTTTGAGTTTGTAAATGAAATGGAAGTAGTTGTTGAAAATGAAATAAAAACAATGGTGCCTGGTGATGATTTGAATAAAGTTTTGAATTTAAAACCTATTTATTTTGATTACAATGGTTATAAAATACGTGAATCTTCAAAAGTAGAACTTGATAAAGTGGTAGAAGTGCTGCTAACTAGACCAAGTATTTCAGTGCAGGTAAACTCATATACTGATAGTAGAGGACGTGATGAGTTTAATTTGACCTTATCTGAAAACAGAGCTAAAGCTACTGTTGATTATATTGTAAAACATGGTATTTCAGCAGATCGAGTTTCAGGTAAAGGATACGGAGAAACAAAAATATTAAATAAATGTACAAACGGTGTATCTTGTACAGAATCTGAGCATCAGTTAAATAGACGCTCTGAGTTTATTATAAACGTAAAATAAGTTATAAAGGTTGTATAAATAATATACCCCAAAAATTGAAATAAGTTTTTGGGGTATTTTATAAAATTAGTTTTTTATCTTTCTACTTAATATTTTTTACAAAATCCTCGCTAGGTTTTCTATTAAAATGCTTATAGTATTGTAAAGAAAAATAACTTAACTTGCTGTAGTTGAATTCATAAAGCATGTCAGTGAGAGAATTATAATTACCACTACGCAGTAGTTTTTGAGCATATTTCATTTTTTCGGTAATAAAGAAATAATTTGGGGTTATGTTCATGCATTTCTTAAATAATGTTTTGTATTTAGATTCTGACATTCCAGCCATAGCAGCTAAAAAAGTCAGAGAAGGAAAAGGACCAGATAAATTATCAAGAAGATACTTTTCTGTTTTATGAATTGCTTCATCTTCAGTATGTGTTACTATATCGGTTTTATGCTCTGCATCATAGAATTTACTAAAAAAATTGCCAAGCAGTTTTAATGATATGCCTTTTACAAAAGAATCAAAAGACAAATCATTTATTGGCTTACTTTTTAAAGACTTAAGTAACAATGTACTGTTGCTGTCAATATGACCATAATGATAGAAACTGGAATTTGACTGTTCATAAGCTTTATTTTCATGTAATTTGACGGAATATTGTGTAATAAAATCGTTAAGAAGACTTTTATCTACAAGTATTCTTAATGCAAAAGTTCGCTCATGTACATTAGGTTTAAATGAACTTGCAATTTGGTTATCGATAATAGCCAGATCTAATTTATCAAAAGAACCAATTTCATAATTCTCATTATTAATCTTTATAAGATTTACATGTTCACTTAAATCGTAATGAAAAATATACAATTCATTTTCAGAAGGTTCCCGACATATTTCTAGTGGCGTGTTCAGAATTACGTCCATAAAAACAATAGAAATACTGGAAGTTATCTGGCTGAAATACAAACTTCCGAAGCCAATTTTTTTTGGAAAATTTATTATTTTATCCTCTATAACGTTTGTTTCTATCTGTTCAGCTAATTTGTGAAGCCATTCTGGAGTTAAACTATAAAAATGAAATATTTTCTTCATAGATAAATTTTTATTTTTAAATGCGGTATTAAAATTAAACTTATTTATTTGACAATATTTTATAACTGTTGTATGTAAGCTTTTGGAGAGAGACCAAAATGTTCTTTAAATTTTGATGCAAAATAAGAATTATGGGTAAAATGTAATTGGTCAGAAATTTGAGAAATTGTTAATTGCTTTGCTTCAAGCATGTCTTTAGCAAGTAATAATTTATTTTCCATAAAAAAGGTACTAGGAGTCTGACTGGTTATTTTAGTAAAAAGAGTTTTAAATTTTGATTCTGACATATTGGCTTTTTCAGATAGAATTTTAATACTTGGAAAATTACCTTCAATATGTTCAATCAAATACATCTGCAGCGAAATAATTGTGGCTAGATCTTGTTGGTTGACTCTTTGAATAATAATACGCTTAGTACTTATTTTTTTTAAATAATTTGCAATAAGCATATGAACAGTTCCAATAAGATGAAGGTTAAAAATAGGTCCGCCCACTTCTTTTTTTCTTAAATCATTTAATAAATGAAAACTATTACCGCTCATTCGATCAAATCGAATCATAGTGTTTTTTTCGGGATCTATAATCTCGTTAACGTTGTTAAGCCGTATATTGTTTCTTAAAACAAATAGTTTTAATGTGTTTTTCTTTACAAAGATACATAGGGCATATGTTTTACTGCCTGCTGTTACATGATAGTCAGACTTTAACGAGCCATCTACAACAGATAAATTATACTGCCATTTGCTGACATTATATAAAAAATTATGAACAGACATAGTTGCTTCTCCTTCGGTAAGATTATAGTAAAACGCAACAAAATCATCATTTAAATTTTTTTGGATAAGATGGAGGTTTTTTTTATACTCTACATCAATATAATAAGCAATAATTCCATCTCCGCAATCGAGAAAGTATCTAGTTCCCGTTTGTATATCTTCGGGTACTATTATAAAATTCCCGTCTATTTTTCCCCCAAATTGCTTTGCCAAATCTACGGTCCAGTTTAGATTGGCATCATAGTAATGCTCTATTGTTTTCACTTGAAGAATTGTTTGTTTAGCTAAAGTTAATATTTTTTTTTGTTAATTAATTGATTTTCAAAATGTTTTTGGACTGCAGGGAGGTAACAATAGGTGCAGGGTGGTAAGTTCTGCTTTATTTTATTGTAATAAAAATCTTATTATGATATTTATTTGTCTTATAGTAGACAAAAGGTATGCCTAATATTTTTAAATTTGTTTAGTTGTTGGGAATCAATTAATTAATTTTTACTTGAAAAATAATAGCCTTTTTTTACTTTGGAAAAATTCCCAGTTAAGGGAATTATTCCCCGTTTTAATTTGCTAATTTTTGATTTAAAGTTTTTCTGTCAATTTGCAGGATTTTTGCCGCTTTTGTTTTGTTATTGCCAACAGCATTTAATATTTTTAAAATCTGCTCTTTTTCAAATTCCTTCAATGATTTTAGCGGCTCTATATTTTCAGAAAAATGATATTTTAAGTGTTCAGGTATGTTTTCAACGGATATTTTGTTATCGCTCATAATAATCATTCTCTGAATTATGTTTTCAAGTTCTCTGATATTGCCCGGCCATTTATAACGGAACAAAATTTCGGAGGCTTTATTATCGATTACGACTTCGGGCCTGCCATATTCACTGCAGTATTTTGAAATGAAATGCTTGGCAAGCGGTATGATGTCTTCTTTTCGGTCTCTTAATGGTGCAGTTTTAATGTTTACGACATTAAGACGATAGTAAAGATCTTCTCTAAAAGTACCTTTTGAAATCATTTGAGACAAATCGTTATTAGTTGCAGCTATTATTCTGATATCTATTTTTTCGGTTACCGTTGAACCTATTTTGGTTATCTCTTTTTCTTGTAAAACTTTTAAAAGTCTTGTTTGTACTGTCATCGGAGCATTGCCAATTTCATCTAAGAAAATGGTTCCCATATGGGCAGCTTGAAATAAGCCAATTCTAGATTCTGCAGCTCCTGTAAATGCGCCTTTCGCATGACCAAATAATTCTGACTCTATAAGACTTTCGGGAATTCCGCCGCAATTGATTGTTATAAACGGCATCTTAGCTCGGGTACCTTGATAATGAATGGCTCTTGCAATTAATTCTTTACTTGTGCCGCTTTCACCTTCAATTAATACATTTGCAGTGTTGTTTTTGACACGTTGGATTGTATCAATCAATTTTTTAAATTGCTTAGAGTATCCAATTATTCCAGCATAATTATTTTCTTCTGGTAATGAAAGTTTGCCTTCAGAAGATAGTATTTGATTGTTTTTTGCTCTTATAAGCGAGTTTTCAACTGCCAGATAAAATTCCTCAGCGGTAAAGGGCTTAGCTAAATAATCTAATGCACCAGATTTTAATGCATTTATGGCATTTTCAATAGACGGCATTCCTGTTATAACTAATTTTGGAAGCGATGGAAAATGTTCAGCGGCATATTTTAATAACTCTGTACCATTAAGTTCAGGCATGTAAAAGTCTGTAACCAACAAATCAATTGAGTTGTGTTTTAGAACTTCAATTGCTTCTATGACAGATGATGCTTTGTAAGTAAGATAATTCCGCTTGGTTAAATAACGTTGAATCAGCTCAAGCATCTCATAGCTGTCATCTACAATCAGTATTTTTTCTTTTAGTAAAGGCATATCTTTATTCAGTTAAAGGTAGTTTTATTGTAAAAATGGTTCCTTGAGGAAAATTGTCTTTAATTAGTATTTCGCCATTATGAATTTTGACGATTCGTGAGACCATTGTTAATCCTATACCACAGCTTTCTTTTGTAACTTTTGTTGTGAAAAAAGGCTCAAATATTTTTGATTTGATATGTTCTTGTATGCCTTGGCCTTGATCTTCTACAGTAATAAATAAATGTTGAAAATCATTTTCAATTGTAGTTTTTAGTATACTTTTTTCGGGTGATGCATCGAGGGCATTTACTAATAAATTTAGTAAAGCTTGTGTTAGCTGTATAGAATCGACACTTATATAATCAATAGTGTTTTTAAATATTAATTCATTTTTGACTTCCTTTCGTTGAAAATTTTGCTTTAAAAGGGATACGGCAAAAGTTATAATTGGTTTGATTTCTTGTATTTCAAAATGATAGGGAACATCACAGGTGAATGATAAAATCTTAGTTATAATTTTACGACTGTAAATTGCGGAGTTTATTATTGTCGAAATATCTGCATCAATTTCAGGGTCATTATTGTTAAGCTTGATTAACTCGGCATATCCTAAAATATTTGCCAAAGGGTTGTTGAGTTCATGTGCGATGCCGGCAGTCATTTCGCTCAATATTGATAGACGATCCAAACGTTCTATGCTTCTCATTAATTGATTCTTTTTTTCTAAAATTTGAAATTTTTCAAGGTAATTTCCAATTTCAAATGCGATTGCATTAAGAAGTTTTTGTTCTTCTTTAAGAAAATTAGTGCTGTTGAATTTATTTTTAGGATAATGTGCTTTTATAAAGCCTGAATTTGTTCCCAAAATAGTTATATCACTGATTTGAAAAACACTATGTTTAGGTAATTTTGAGGTGCTTAAAATAAAATCTTGAATTTGAAGTTCAATGACAATATCTTCATCATACATATAGGCTTTTTTTACGCTTAGTATTATTTTTTGAAGAATTTTTTTTTCAGCACGATCTGCTAGTGCAATTGTCGACGAAATTTCAAGAAGACATGTCAGTTCTTTAACTCGTTCCTTAAGTTTTTTTTCAGTTGAATTAGATTTCATTTGTAAGAAATAAAATTTTTTATCATTCTAAATTTCGGCAAAAGTAATTATTTTTTTGAGGTAGAGATATTAAATGTATTATTTGTTTAACTATTTGAAAATAAAATAAATACGTTTTTGTTTTTTGACTTATTTTGATATTTTTTTAACTTATAGAGGCTGTTTTATAATTTCTTTTATGCGATAAAATTCAATGTTTTTGTTGTGCTGTTTCTTACAAGTGTTTTTTTTGATAATTAAAGTCTTATTTTGATAATATTATGTCTTAAAGTGGTCAAATTCACCTTGAAGTTTGTTATAATTTTGCTCCTTCGAAAACAAATCCATCTTGCAAATTTTATTTCTATGAGTATGAAAACTTCTAACTTTTCATTACAATTTGAATTGAATGTTTCTGAAATACAAAAATTGAACGAAATGTATTTTAAGAATATTTATAGAAATTGGATTTTGCTTTTTTTGGGAATTGTATTATTTGGTTTAATTTTTCTTGACTTAAACATACAAGATGATCTTGTAGAATGGATAATTAGAAGCTTGGCTTTGATTATAATTTTTTTAATGATCCAAAATTCTTTTGTTAATTCAATTTGTGAGATCATTTTTCGATTGGCAAAAAAGTTAGAGCCTGAAAAAGTTAAAAATAAATACAAAATCAGCTTTACAGATTGCTTCATCTACATTTATTCGCCATTTGGCAATTTCACACATAAATGGAGTAAAATTGAAAAAGCAATATTAACAAAGAAGTTTTTGTTTCTCTATTTTAAAGAGCGAAATGGATATATTATTTCTATATCAAATAAAAAGACTAATGAGAGGAATATAGAGGCGTTAATTTCATTTGTAGAAAACAATGTAATTCATGTTGTAAAAGTATAATTACACTTGACATATAAAGTATTTAATAAATAATTTTAAGAAAGATGACTAGGAAAGAGAGAGTTTTAGTGCGTGATAATAAGAAAGTTTTTTTAAAAATGTTTAAAAGAAAGTTTAAAGATGAATTTGAATTTTCCGAGGATTCTTTTTTGTTAAAAAACGAAGAAGAATCAAAAGATTTTGATCGTTCTATTTTTGTTATTTATGAGAAATCAGAATTAATCGATTTTTTAAAATTAGATAAAAAAGGAAGAAACGTTATGATTTGCTTTTCAAATAAAAATCTTCTGAGCGGTTTGTTTTTTCTAGAAGACATAAAAAACCTTTGTTTAGTTGATATTACAAAGAGCAGAACAGAAATATTTAGAGATTTAAAAGCGTATTTTAAAAATAAATCAGACTTGATGCCTAAACTGCCAGAAATCGCATTTACAAATCCAAGTATTACACAGATGCAGTTTAATAGTTTTCAGAAAGCTTTACTTTACATGTCATAGATTGTATTGTAAAAATGCAATAATAAAAAAATGGGCACGTTTTTGCGTGCCCATTTTTTTATTATTTTAATTTATAGATTTCTGATCCTGCCAGTAAAAAACATCCTAAACCGTAATCTTCAAAATCAGGGATTTTATCATACGATAATGGCTGACCGTCCTTAGGTTCTTTTCCTGTAGATTGCAAATAACCCAAAAAACCATTTGTATGAAGACTTTCGGTTGTTATGGCTTTCCATGCCTTTTGAATTACAGGCAGATAAGTTTCTCTTTTTAAAAGGCCGTTGTTTATTCCGTATGCCATTCCGTAAATAAATAACGCAGTGCCAGATGCTTCTTTTTCGCCAAAATTAGTTGGATCATATAGACTTACATTCCAAAATCCGTCTGCCCTTTGTATGGGAACTAGTGCAGCCGCCATGACCTTCAAATCTTTTACATATTGATCTCTATGCGGAGCATTTTCAGGAATAATAGTTAAAACCTTTGCCAGAGCTGCAATTACCCATCCATTTCCACGGCTCCAGTAACAGTTTTTTCCATTTGGCTCTTTGTAAGGCGGATCAAAATCGGCATCACGCCACCATAAACCTTCTTTTGGGTTGAATAAACCATTATCACCGTGTTTGTTCCTAGAGAACATATACATTTCATACATTTTCTCAAAATATCGATTGTCTTTTTCTAAAACTCCCATTTTTGCAAAAACAGGCATTCCCATTTGAATAGCATCAATCCATGACCAGTCATTTACTTGAGGAGTATTTAAAAGCATATTTATGTTTGCCTTTGTATTTTTGAGCTTTTTAGAATCAGGTTCTAAATTATACAAATCAATATAGGTTTGTGCAGCGCAATAATTGTCAGCGTTTCGGGTTACGTTACCGCCATTAAATCCCCATTTATGAAATTCAGCCCATGCATAAGCATAATCATAAAATGAATCTTTAGGATAAATTTCATGAAGAGCCATTAATCCTTCATAATATACCCCTCGAGTCCAGATATTGCTCGGGCGTTCTTTGTTTGTGATTATAGTTTTTCCAGTATCAGGCCATTTTTGCATAAAATAATCATTTGCAAGTATCATTTGCTGCAGCACCTGTTTTTTATCAAAAGGCTCTTGAGCATTTAAGCGGCTCAGCGAGAAAACAAATAGGAGTGAAAGAAAGAGTAATTTTTTCATTTTTCAATAGATGGTTATATAGTTAGTTCAGTTCTTTTAAAGGTGTTAGTGTTACTGGTCCTAGAAGCCCAGAAGGCATTGGATTCCATTTTGTCGCATCAAATTTTTTATAATCTTTGTCAACCATATTTATTTCATGGAAGATTTTCCATTCCTGTCCTTTCAGTTCCATATCTCTTATTCTGTTTGCAGGAAGATTAGTGACTTCAATTTTCAAAATATTTTTACCCGGTTTTAGTTTTTGAATGTTCAATTTATACGGAACAGACCAAGCGGTGCCAACAAATTCGTTATTAATCCAAACCTTGGCACTTTCTCGAACATCGCCAAGATCAAGACTCCAATGACTTATTTTAGGGTTTGGATTCTCAAACTGCAGTATATAAGCAGCAGTGCCCGAAAAAGCTTCGGCTTCTGAGTTTAATTTTGTCCAAGATTCTAAGTTAGTAAGTGTGGTGCTTTGAGGGAATTTAGGTCCGCCTTTTTCAAAACTTAATTTCCAAGTTCCTGTTAAAGAGATTTGTGGAGATACTGTTTCATAATATTTCCATTTTTTTTGAGAAGCTGTATTCTCCGTTTTTAAAAAATAGGATTGTCCGGGTTCTATTTTTATTTTAACATAGGTCATTCCGTTTTTTTTGTCAACTTGACCATTGCCAAATGCTTTTGTTAAAGGATCAAAAATAATGACTTCTTTGTTTTCAATTTGTAATGGAATAAAATCATCTATTGTTTTTGTAGTGTGATTTACTACATAATAAATTTTTTCGCCGTCAACATCTCGTCTGATGAATTTAAGTCCTGTATTGACGAGATTTTCAGGCTGAATTTTGAAATTTTCTAAAGTTTTTAAAACATCAGAAACTGGCTCAATAGTATTTTTATTTGAGGTTAAAAGATTTTGAAGATTTTGCTCTTGCTTTTTATAATCATTGAAACCTGGAACAGATTCCGGCAGACCTTCAAATAGGATTACTGCACCCGCTTTTTTTAGTTCGATTAGTTTTTGCATGGTTGCAAACGGCATTTTTTTGCAAGATGGAATAATCAATGATTTGTAACGTACTCCAGACACCATTAAATTTCCATTTGCAACTGTTGCTTCGGTTATAAAATTATCTGAGATAAAATCAACACTATATCCTTTTTTCATCAGGCTTTTTGTAGTATCATAGAAAGAAGTTCCGTACAGCCATTCTGATAAAGAGTGTATTTTGAACTGATAAAATAAATTTCCGTTTTGAAATTTATTCCAAGTATCAAATATTGGCCAATAGAGAAGGATTTCATTATCGGATTTTCCTTGTTGAAGCATCGATTGGCAATTTGAAATATAGGAAAACAAAGCGGGAGCATCTTCCCAAATGGTGTTATTAGTATTAAAATTAACAGAGGCATAAAATTCCCATCCCGGCCATGCAGCGCGCGTTGGAGAGTAGGTAGAGCCATGAAGAAAAATATGATTAACACCATTTAGCATTAAATCTTCGGCTTCGGGCTTACATTGTGACAGTGCAGTTTTAAAATGTTCTCTCAGCCACGTGAAAGTTTCAGAAGAGACTAAATTTTTCCCTGAAATATGTGCTGCCGACGATGCAAATTTTAGCATTACAGGATCAGCATCGCCTTCACGAATATCTTCTTTCTCACGTCGAAAACCCGGAATATCAAATGGCATCGAACCAAAAGTTTCGCATTCTGGAATATCAGCAGATGCATACAAATCTATTAAATTACCTGGTGAACCATGTGCCTGTAGTTTTGTTTTGAAATTTTTTGAGTGCGCCCAGTTTGTCCATGATTTATCAAACTTATTGAGTAATAAATCAGCAATAGTCTGACGGTAATCGCTTCTAATTCGATTTCCAATTTCATTGTCAGTTTCATTCAATAAAATCGAAAGCTGTTTTTTTAAGTCGTAACCTCTTAATTTTTGAAACTCTTCAAAGAAATTGGGCGTAAAATCGGTTCCGTAAACTTCAAAACTGTCATTAAAAACAGCTCTTATTTTTCCCTCTCGCCCTTTAAAAGCATTGTTAAAAGGAACTACATAGGCATTTAAAGCTTCTGTTGAATAATGATCTAAAGTATAGCCTTTTCCTCCGGGAGCGGCTCTTTTTACCTGTTGCCCTGTTTTGCCGCTAAATATGGCATAAATGGTATAATTGGTTTGTTTGGCTTTCCAGTTTAATCGGTTTGGCTCCATTTTATTAGGAAGCTTAATTGCAGATCCTTCAATTCCTTTATCTTTTGAAGCTGCTTTGTTTTTTTCGAGATTGTCCGTTAAATTTATATAAGAGCCGTCGCTTCCGTAAGCTGCAACATATAAAAGTTCAGCAGGAGTTTTTTCTTTACTGCTGTCAAGCGTTATATTTCGATCAAATGTTTCATTTTTTTTAAGCGGATATTTTTCAACAATAAGTTTAGTTGCAGCATAAGGCAGAGTAACATGTGATCCGCCATAAGGCCATCCAGTACCTAAAACCATATCGACCTGCATTTTCAAACTGTCAGCAGTCTGGATAGTGTAATCCAGCATTTCCATCCACTTTGGAGAAAGATAATCTATATAATTACTTTCTTCTCCTTTTACACCATAGATAGGAGTGATCTCTACACCGCCAATTCCAGCTTTATTAAAATCGATTAAAGTCTTTTTTAAATTTGGTTTATCAACGGCACTGCCCATCCACCACCAGCGTGTCCATGGCTGATTTATGTTTGTAGATTTTGGCCACGGTGAAGTATTGCTGTCCTGCGCAGAAAGGTTGTAATTACAAATAAAAAATAAGGTAATAAAGCAGAATGTTTGAAGTTGTTTCATTATTGATCTAAAAGATTTACCTGTTACTAGAATTTATTCATTTTTTGTAAAAACAGAATTCATAAAAACATATTTAAAATTCTCTGTACAAAAGTAAAAGTATAAGCAACCCATCAAAATGCTATCCTGTTGCGTCCTGTTTTTATTGAATATTGTAAAAATTAAATTATCATAAAATAAGTTATAAAGTTTTTTAATTGATATTAATTTATGTGAAAAAATACGAATAGTTAAAAAATAATTTAATAAAATTTAGTATAATGTATTTGTGTATTTTGTGTGTAATTATCGGTTGTAAATCAAGCAGTTGAGTTGTTTTTTGTTAAAGTAAACTTAATATGATTTCGTAATATATTGAAAGCTAACAGGATACTACAGGATGCTGTGAAAGTCGCTTCTAAATAAATTTGGTTTGAACTAATTACCTAACCAAATTTAACTTTTTATGAAAAACAAGCTTAATCTTTTGCTGATTATAGCCTTATGTGTACTAGTGTATTCATCAGGTTATGCGCAAGGAAAAACGGTTACAGGAACCGTTACCGACCCAGCCAAATTATCGATACCCGGCGTAAATGTAATTGTCAAGGGAACGAATAGGTCAACAAGTACTGATTTTGATGGAAAATACAGCATTAATGCCGCTCCAGGAGAGACTTTAGTATTTTCGTTTGTGGGATTCGTCAAGCAGGAAATAAAAATTGGCACCGCAGCAAGTTACAATGTTTCACTAGATGCAGAGAGCTCAAGCCTGAATGAAGTCGTAGTTATTGGTTACGGCACACAAAAGAAAAAACTAACTACCGGTGCGATTTCTGGAATAAAAACAGAGAATTTTACAGAACGTCCGATTTCGAGAATCGACCAAGGTTTGATTGGTCAGGTTGCGGGAGTTCGTGTAAAACAAACTACGGGACTACCGGGGCAGCCTTTTAGTATTGAAATTAGAGGAGCTGGTTCGATCACAGCAGGAAATGAGCCTTTGTACGTTGTTGATGGATTTCCAATTTATACTGAAGGAAGCAACAGCAACGGATCATTCTCAAACGGAAGTCCGCTGGACAACATGAATCCAAATGATGTGGCTTCTATCGAAGTATTAAAAGATGCTGCAGCGGCTGCAATTTATGGTTCGAGAGCTTCAAATGGGGTTGTGATTATTACCACTAAAAAAGGTAAAAAAGGTAAAACAAAATTTACTTTTAATATGTATGGCGGGGTCAATAAAGAAGCTAACCGTGTGGATATGCTTTCATCTCAAGGATGGATTGACAGAGCCAAAACAATGATTGATGCACAATGGGTAGGTTCAGGAATAGCAGGAGCATCTGCAAGTCAATCAAATGCAGAACGTATTGCGGCTTACAATTTAAAAAATCCAACAGCACCGCTTACAACAGCAAATACAAGGTATTATACTTATTTGTACGATGACAGATGGGATATTCCGGGACATCCAGGATTAGATTATATCGATTGGCAGGACAAAGTTTTCCGTACGGGAGAATTCAATAACTATCAATTATCTGCTTCTGGGGCTACAGATGCAGTAAATTATTATGTGTCTGCCAATTATCAAAAAAATACAGGATACATTGTAGGTACAGATTATTCATTATTCTCAGCAAGAGCAAATGTTGATGTTAAACTATCAGAAAGCTTTAAAATGGGAATTAATTTAGCACCTTCATATTCTATTAAAAATGATCCGGGCGTTGAAGGTAAAGATAATACGTTGTTTAAAGCACTTACTGCAACGCCAGTTTTTGAAAGCGCTTCTAATGCTGCTGGAGAAAAATATACGACAAGATACGCATGGGGAAGCAGTACCACAAATATGTTGAACGCTTTAGCAAGAACAGGACGAAACTCTATGTACAGAAATTTAATTTCTGGATATGCAAGTTATCAATTCGCTAAAAGTTTTACACTAAAAAGTACTATTAACTTTGATAACTCTGATAATACCAACGAAAGCTATACTCCAAATGATGTAATAGCGAGTATTAGAGGAGCTTATAATACTTACAGAAGACAAAATATTGTTAATGAGAATACTTTAACGTATGACAGAACTTTCGGAAGCCATAGTTTTAATGTGCTTTTAGGACAATCGTTCAACTCATACGAAATAACAAAATCAACACTTTCTTCAGGAGCACTTTATAATAGTTCAAGTATAGAAACGCTTCCAGCAGGATCAATTGGATCTACAAATGCAGAGAAAAGTACGTTGCTGTCTTACTTCGCACGTTTACAATACAACTTTAAAGAACGTTATATTTTATCAGGAAGTATCAGACGTGACGGCTCGTCTAAATTTGGTTCTGATAGAAAATGGGGAGATTTTTACTCCGTTTCATTAGGATGGAGAATTAAGCAAGAATCATTTTTAAAAGAGGTGAATTGGCTTAGTGATTTGAAACTTAGAGCAAGTGCGGGTACAAACGGAAGTAATAATATTGGCAGCTACGGATCTTATGCGACACTTGGAACATTCAATTATTCAATAGGCGGTGCAGTAGCAATTGGTCAAGGAGCAGCTTCAATTCCAAATCCTACTTTACATTGGGAAGAATCAAAAAGTATAGATCTTGGAGTAGATTTTGGATTTATCAAAAACAGACTTTCTGGAACATTTGAAGTATACAGAAAAAACAACAGCGAATTACTTTTAAGAGTTCCTGTTCCAGGAGATTCAGGTTTTCCTACTTACCTTACAAACATTGGAGAAGTTCAAAATCAAGGTTGGGAATTTGAGCTAAATTCATTAAACATTAAGACACCAAGTTTTGAATGGAGAACATCTGCAAACATAAGTCATAACGAAAATAAAGTACTAGCATTAGGACCAGATCAATCTAAAATTGAAATTAGTAACTCTTTTGATGGAGGTGTACCATTTATTAAACTAGAAGTTGGAAAACCAATGTATACCATTTTTGGATTAAAACAAAATGGAGTAGTTACACAGGCTGATATTGATACTGGAGGCACTACAATTGGAGGAAATAAATTAGTATTAGGAGATCCTAGATATATAGATCAAAACGGAGATAAAAAAATCAATTCAGAAGATCGCGTTGATTTAGGAAACCCAACACCAAAATACACTTGGGGAATTACAAATAGTTTTAAATACAAAGATTTAGATTTAAATGTTTTGGTTCAAGGTCAAAACGGAGGTACAGTTTATGGTTTAACAGGTCGTGCAATTGATCGTACTGGAATGGGATCTGTAGAAAATTCATTAAATGTAGATCCAGCAGTTAGAGGAAACTGGAGAACTTCTTTTGGATATCAAGCTAATTCTGACTGGTTGTACAAATCAGATTATGTAAGTATTAGAAGTATTTCTATTGGATATAATCTAAGACAAGCCTTAAAAGGAATTACAAGAATTGATAATGCAAGATTATATGTAACAGGAGAAAACTGGTTCTACTGGAACAAATATAAAGTTGGTTTCAATCCAGAAGCAGTAAATACTTCAGCAAGTTCAAACAGTGATTTCTCTGTACCGGTAGATTACGGTGGAGCGCCTTTGGCAAAATCATTAGTTATCGGACTAAACATTAATTTTAATTAAACGAAAATGAAAAAATATATCTTCATAGCAGCAGGTGCGTTAATGTTGTTCACACAATCATCTTGTACAGATGAGCTGACTCAGCTGCCTTTATCGCAAGGCACGATCGAAAATTTTTATGCAACACCAGGCGATTTTGTACAGGCAAGAAACGCAACTTATTCTGTTGCTTTTCACGGAGCAACCGTATATGGTTATGCAAACCGAGTAATGAATTTAAGTGAAACCAGATCTGATAACTTGATGGCTACAACAACAGCATCAAGAGATTGGGAAGGAATTAATAGTTTTTACACTTCTATCAGTTCTAATACTTATGTGAAAGAAGCATATCTTACCAATTATAATGCAATCTATAAAGCAAATCAGTTATTAGAAAAAATTGCAGAAAAAGGGGATGTGATTTTTACAAATCCAGCAGATAAAACCGCAATGGCTGCCGAAGCACGTTTTCTTAGAGCATTTTGTTATTTTGATTTGTTAAGATGGTTTGGACGTGTGCCATTAATTGACAGAACGATGACTGCCGGAGAAGCTTCAAAAATAAAAAGAACTGCAGTTGCAGATGTTTACAAACTAATTATTTCAGATTTAGAATTGGCAATTCCAGATTTGCTTCCTTCTTATGATAATGCAAATTACGGACGTGTTACAAAATATGGAGCAAAAGCACTTTTAGGACTTGTTTATATGACTCGTTCAAGTCCAACTTACGGAATTGACGGTGCAATGTTAGGTTTAAATGAGTGGGACAAAGCCTATCAACAATTAAACGATATTAAGTTGAGCGGTTTATATGCTTTTGGTACAGATTACGAACCCATTTTTAAAACTGAAGGAAATGCCAATAAAGAAAACGTATTGACTATTTCTTACACACAAAATATTTCGACTCCTGTAGGCGGAAACTTCATGGTAGAGTTAGGGTACGAACCTTATTTTGCCTCTGTAAATTTATCAGCACAAGGAGCTTTAGAAGCAAGACCAATTTCAGCTGGTTTCATGAAATTGTTTACAGCCACTGATAAAAGACAACTTTATGGTATTGCTACAAGTTATACTGTAGCTTCTGGAACTTACAAAGGAAGTTACACCCTGCCGGTTTTCAAAAAATACATTGATCCTGCCAGATATGGAAACGGACGTGAAGATTGGGGAGTTGATTTTATGATCACTCGTTATACTGATGTTTTGATGCTTATGGCAGAATGTACGCTTCATGGCGGCGGCGGTACTCAAGCAGATGTTGATGCTATTGTTAATAAAGTAAGAACCAGAGCTGGTGTGCCTGCAAATGCAGTAAACATTACTTTAGATCAATTATTTGAAGAAAGAAGAAAAGAGTTTTTTGCAGAAGGAACAAGATGGTTTGATTTAATTAGATCAGGAAAAGCAGTGGCTACTATGAACGCTTGGAGAATTGCTGAGGATACTGAGAATAAAATCCGAACAATCGATAATAACTCATTATTGTATCCAATTCCGTTACAAGAACTTCTAGCAGTTCCAGGGCTTTATGATCAAAATTTAGGTTACGATTAGTAATTAATCAGCTGGACGAAATTTATCTAACACATAGAGACATAGGTTTGTTGCTTAAAAAAAAGACATTTCATTTATTTTAAATAGACATTAATAGCTATGTGAAGGAAATGTGTTTCTTTTTGTCTTCTTTATTAAGGATAGAATCTATGTCTCTATGTGTTTAATTTTTTTAACAAATTACACCCAACAGGAATATATTTGTAATTAGTATTTTTTTATATATTTTTTGTTTTTAAAAAGCTGTCTTTTTCAGACAGCTTTTTTAGGTTTTAGGTGTAAAAAAAACAGGTAAGCACAGGATGCAAAAAAAGAACTGCTAATTTAAATTTAAAGTGTTACTTAGATAAAAAAAACTAACAATGAAAAATCCAAATAAAATTCTTTTACTTTTATTGGTTTTGAGTGCAAAACTCTCACTTTCAGCTCAGGTAAAACTTCCAGCTTTGGTAAGTGATAATATGGTTTTACAGCAAAATGCAAAAGTTAATTTATGGGGATGGGCTTCTCCAAATGAAAAAATAAACATTCAATTAGGATGGTCAAATCTTCCAGTAAATGTTACTGCTGATGCCGAAGGAAATTGGAAAACAACAGTCGAAACGCCAAAAGGAGGAGAAACGGCATACAATATAACGATCGAAGCTTCTAACAAAATTACGTTGAAAAACATTCTTATTGGCGAAGTATGGCTTTGTTCCGGCCAGTCAAATATGTTTTTCCCTGTTGGAAGAGAAGAAGGAACTTGGAAAACAGGTGTCAAAAACTATGAAGAAGAAGTAAAAAATGCTGTTTTCCCTAATATCCGACTTTTTACAGTTGCACTCAATGCATCGGCAAAACCACTCGAAGATGTTACAGGAAGCTGGAGAATCTGTTCGCCTGAAAGTATTAAAACATTCTCGGCAGTAGCTTATTTCTTTGGAAGAGATTTGTATCAAAAACTAAACGTGCCAATTGGTTTAATATCTACTTCTTGGGGCGGCACCAAAGCCGAAGCTTGGACAGCGCAAAATGTTTTAGAAGAAGATGTTGCTTTCTTGCCCATTTTGCAAGAAGATGCAAAAAATGAAAAAGTATATCAAGAAAAGCTGGAAGCATATTATTTAGCGCTTACAAACGAACGAATTGCAAGCGCAGCAAATGCTCCTAAATCCCAATTAAAAAAGCCTAAAAAAGAACCCAATAAAACTTCGTATGTTTTGTATAATGGCATGCTTCATCCTCTAGTAAACTACACGATAAAAGGAGCAATTTGGTATCAAGGCGAAAGCAATTCAGGAAAAGCTTATTTGTATCGAAGTTTATTTCCAACGATGGTAAAAAGTTGGAGAGAAGAATGGAAACAAGGTGAATTTCCATTTTATTATGTGCAGATAACACCGCATAAAGGACAAAATGCAGAAATAAGAGAAGCCCAATTAATGTCTTTGAAAACAATACCAAACAGCGGAATGGTAGTTACAACGGATGTTGGAGATGCACAAAATATTCATCCAATAGATAAACAGACAGTTGGTTATAGATTAGCCCTTATCGCAAGAGCTAAAACCTATGGAGAAAATAAACTGGTATATTCAGGTCCTATTTTTAACCATATGAAAATTAAGAAACAAAAAGTACAATTGTTTTTTGATTATGCCGATTCTGGATTAAAGAAAACTGGTGATACCTTGAAAGAATTTGAAATCGCAGGAAATGATCAAGTTTTTTATCCTGCCGAAGCAAAAAATGAAGGAAAAACAATAATAGTCACTTCGTCTAAAGTAAAAGAACCCGCAGCAGTTCGATTTGCTTGGAAAGCTGTTCCAGAACCTAATTTGTTCAACAATGAAAATCTGCCTGCATCTCCATTTAGAACAGATGATTGGGTAATAGCGGAGAAGAAGTAAAAACGTTTTTTTGAACACATAGATACATAGTTTATAAAACTTAATAAATCTGCTCAATCTGCGTGAGAATATTTAAGAGATAAATATAAATCTGAATAAAAGTTAAATGAATCGAAGACAATTTATAATTGGAAATTCTCTCGCTGCGATTGCGTTGTGTCTTCCGTTTTCGGCAGAAGCCAGTGCTTTTTTCGACGATCCAAAACTTTCAGATTTTGAGAAAAGACTTCAACCAGTTGGGCGTGCTTTAGAATTTGAAGATTATTATGTTTGGTGCAACAGTCCAATTGAAGGGCCGGATGGTAAGATTCATGTGTTTTTTTCTCGTTGGAAAAAATCAAAAAGTATGAGCGGCTGGATAAACGGTTCTGAAATTGCACATGCAGTTGCCGATAAACCAGAAGGACCTTATGAATATGTCAGTACTATTCTAGCACCAAGAGGCGAAGGTTTCTGGGATGCGACAACTTGCCATAATCCAAGTATTCATTTTGTAGACGGAAAATATGCGCTTTTTTTCATGGGAAATTCGAACGGAAAAATGGATACAAAGCGAATTGGTTTAGCAACTTCAGATTCACTTTACGGACCATGGGAACGACCAGATAAACCATTGTTGCAGCCTGGAGAACAAGGTGCTTGGGATGATTTACTAACCACAAATCCATCTTTTTTAAAACATCCAAACGGCGAATATTGGCTTTATTATAAATCATTAGATACAGAGAATTATGTTCATCCAAAATTTCCAATCAAAGGAAACAGAAAATACGGATTAGCAATTTCTAAATCGTTGACAGGACCTTATATAAAATACAAAAACAATCCATTGATTGATTTTTCAAAATTAGGAGATAACAAGCAATGTGAAGACGCTTTTGTATGGTATGAAAATAAAAAGTTCAAAATGCTGGCGAGAGATATGGGCGTTTTTGGAATGGATTACGGACTTTATATGGACTCCAATGATGGGATTCATTGGAATGATCCGCAAATTTCATATCAACCTTTAAGCAAATATATAAAAGAACCAGAAGCTCCGAAACATTTAAATCGATACGGACGCGCAGAACGCCCGCAATTATTATTTCAAAACGGAAAAGCAACTTATTTATTTACGGCATCGCAGGGAGGAAAATATGAAACTTCATCAGCGTTTATTTTTAAAATCGTTTAGATGAAATTTTAAATCAAACAGTTTAACAGCAAAAAAATGGAAAATCAAATTGTTAGAAACGCCTTTACAATGCAACTGAAAAAAGGTTTTGAAACCGAATACAAAATAAGACACGATGCTATTTGGACAGAATTGACAGCTTTATTGTCTGAAAACGGCATTCAAGATTATTCTATTTTTTTGGATGAAGAAAGCGGAATACTTTTTGGCGTTCAAAAATTAAGTTTAGATTTTGATCGTTCACAACTTTCCAGCCATCCTCTTATGAAAAAATGGTGGAATTATATGGCTGATATTATGGAAACAAATCCAGACAATTCGCCTAAAGCATATCCCTTAAAAGAGGTCTTCCATTTAGATTGAATGAGTAAATTGTTTTAAATTAAAAAGTTATAATAAGAATGAAGAATACAGCAAAACTTTACGTGCCAATTGCATTATCTATATTGATTTCTGCAAGCTCTCATGCACAAAAGAAAACGACAGAAAATACAATTATCCTGAAAAATACTTCTAATATTGAACTGACTCAAAAAGCCATTTCGATAAAAAGAAACCAACTTTCTCTAAATAATGAATCTGGAAAGTATCCCATTTTAATTTACAAAAAAGATACAATTCCGGCTCAGGTAAATGATTTAGATGGTGACGGAAAATGGGACGAATTGTTTCTGGTAACTGATTTTTCAGCAAAAGAAGAAAAGAAAACCGTTTTAAGCTGGTCAAATAAAGATCCAAAGTTCACGGTTAGAACAAGCGCCAGATTTGGAAAAAGAGAAGGTAAAAACCTGCCTGTTCATCCAGATACAGAAGAAGTTTTATTGGCTGATCAGGTACATAAAAAACTCGGTTATCAAAAATACCAAACCGATGGTCCGACTTGGGAAAATGATAAAGTAGGTTTTAGACATTATTTGGATGGAAGAAACTGCAAAGATGTTTTCGGAAAGAAAACGCCGGGAATTACGCCAGAAGATGTTGGAATAAACAGCAAAGGTGCAGTTGAAGACAATTACCATGTAATGCACGATTGGGGAAGAGATATTTTTCCTGTTGGAAGTTCAGCAGGATTAGGAGGTTTTGCACTGTTGACAGATAATAATAAAATAAACAGACTTGGAATTTTAGCCAATGATACTTTAAACAATATCGAAAAAACAACATTTAAAATCGTCAGCGAAGGCCCTGTAAATTCAGTTCTAAACTATAAATATCAAAACTGGGAAGCATCAGGAAATAAATATCAAGCAGAAGAAACAGCTTCAATCTGGCCGGGAATGTACGGTTATAAAAATACAGTTTCGGTAAATGGTTTAAAAGGAAACGACACATTATTAATTACGCTTTCTAATTTAAACAATCAGAACCCTTTGCAGGTAATTGAGGCAGGAGATTTCGTATGTTTTGTTCAGCATGATAAATTAACCTACGAACGTCAATGGATTTTAGGAACCGCTGTAATAGTTCCTAAAAATGTTTACAAAGGATATATAGAAGCACCAAAAACGGGACAGTTAACAGATTCATATCTAATAAAAGTTTCCGTAAAAAACAATCAAGAAGTAAGTTATTACCCAATCGCCGGCTGGGAACTCAGTGCCGATAAAAACTTTAAAGATTCAGCTTATTTTACTTCTTACGTCACAACTTTAGCAAAGCAGTTATCTGCCAAAATTAAAGTTGAAGTAAAATAAAAGGTATATAAGAACGCAAACCTTTGACAAAGTTCAATAACTACAAAACTAACAACTAACCAAATGAAAACTATTTTAAGAATCCTTTTTTGCGTTATTGGCTTTTCTCAAGTCGCATCCTCGCAGAACTATACTAATGACACATTCCCAGACGGAAGTCCAATTTCAAATTGGTTTAAAGATTATTCTAAAATTCAATTAAAGAACTTAGGTAAACAATACGTTATTACAGATTTTAATGTTGGGAAAGACAGCACCAAAATTCAGACTGCTGCAATACAAAAAGTTATTGATAAAGCTGCCGCAAATGGAGGAGGAGTAATTGTGATTCCAAAAGGAGTTTATTCAAGCGGTGCTTTATTTTTTAAACCAAAAACGGCATTGTACGTTTCAGAAGGAGGAGTTTTAAAAGGCTCAGATAATATTGCTGATTATCCAATAATGCCATCAAGAATGGAAGGACAGAACCTGGATTATTTTCCAGCTTTGGTAAATGCTTATGGTGTTGACAATTTCTCGATTTCAGGAAAAGGAACTATCAACGGAAATGGTAAAAAATATTGGGAAGCCTTTTGGGAAAGACGAAAAATTAATCCAAAGTGTACTAATCTAGAAGTTTCGAGACCAAGACTTGTTTTTGTATGGAACTCAAACAATGTACAATTTCAGGATGTAAAACTGATTAATTCAGGTTTTTGGACCAATCATTTTTATAAATGCAATAATGTAAAACTGCTTGATTTGTATATTTTTTCGCCTCATATCGAAATTAAAGCACCAAGCACAGACGCTATTGATATTGATATTTGCAGTAATGTATTAATACGAGGCTGCTATATGTCAGTAAACGATGATGCAATTGCATTAAAAGGCGGAAAAGGACCTTATGCAGATCAAGATAAAAACAACGGTCCAAAT
This sequence comes from Flavobacterium sp. FlaQc-28, assembly GCF_044007415.1. Taxonomy (NCBI): domain Bacteria; kingdom Pseudomonadati; phylum Bacteroidota; class Flavobacteriia; order Flavobacteriales; family Flavobacteriaceae; genus Flavobacterium; species Flavobacterium sp. FlaQc-28. The sequence goes on along the minus strand of NZ_JBIPCM010000003.1, from coordinate 604,216 downwards.
TCTAATATAATCATTGAAAATACCAATTTCGGATTTTGTCATTCCGCGTTAACAAACGGAAGCGAATCTATTCACAATCGAAATGTCATTATGAGAAATTGTAAAATAGATGGAGCTTCGCGAATGTTATGGCTTAAAATGAGACCAGATACTCCGCAGCGATATGAATATATTAGAGTGGAAGATATAAAAGGCGAAGCCAAAACTGGACTGGCAATATTTGCTTGGAAACAATTTTTTGATTTAAAAGGCCGTCCAGATGTCCCGTTGTCATACGGAGACAATGTAACCTTAAAAAATATTGATTTAAAATGCGAAACCTTTTATGGTGTAGAAAATGATCCAAACGTTCGTTTATCCAATTTTACATTCGAGAATTTGAAGATTCAAGCAACGAAAACAAGTATTGATAAAAGTCTAATAAAAGGAGTGAGTTTTAAGAATGTCTATGTAAATAAGCAGTTAATAGAGTAATTTTTACGCATATCCTCAATAAACGATGGTCCTTTTTTAACTAAAACAGAACAAAAATTAGCTTTTTTTTAAAGTTTGTGTTTTTTTTAAAACGGGTATCTTGGAGTACTCGTAAGAGCATTCTCTTTTTTATTCGTTAGTAAATAGTTGATTAATAGTTTGTTGTAATAGGGGAGTTTTGACGAAAATAAAATGTGATTTTAACGCTAATTTAAAGCACAAAAAACAATGATAATTTTAACAGCAAATTTATTGTAACTATCAATCAAACCTCTATTTTTGCGCCTTAATTTAATAAGTACAAGCATGAAAGATCTATTAGTAAAAATCAACGCCGAAATTGACGCATTCAAAGCAGAAGCTGAATCTTTAACTGAAAAAGGTATCAAAGCTGCAGGACCAAGAGCACGTAAAGCTACTTTAGAAATCGAAAAACTTTTGAAAGAGTTCAGAAAAGTTTCTATCGAAGAATCAAAAAAATAATACAATTAAAACCTCGTCAATCTGACGAGGTTTTTTTTTGTTTCAGGTTTCAGGTTTCAAGTTGGTTTCGACTCCGCTCAGCTTGACAAATGAAATCAGCTGTCAGCCTGAGCGAAGTAGAAGGTTTGTTCACAACTCATAACTTTTTTTTATACATTCTGCAGCAGTCAATGCATTTAAATCAGCGCCTTCTGCACCTGTATGGGTATGATCTTTGGGAAAAAAGCTTTTTACTTTTTCCTTTCCTAGAGCTTCATATTTTTTAGCTACCGCTTCGCTCAAATCTATATAAAGAACATTTTCTTTCTCTGCAATTTCTTTCGACCATTTTATGTAAGTATCCGTTCTGCGTTCTACTTTATCGTTTGGCCATTCATTTCTTGGCGTTAAGCTTAAAACAATCGGAATTGCGCCTTTTTCTTTAGCTTCTCGAATAAACTTTGTCATATACCAGCCAAAAGTATGTACGAGTTCTTTAGATCCGTCAGGACGAATTACTTCCTGAGTTTCATCGCCAATTCCTTTTAACGAACCTCTGAATTTTTCCTTATCAACTGCACCTGCGTCATTATGACCAAACTGAATTAAAATAAAATTACCCGGTTGTAATTGATTTTTTACGTCATCCCAAAGACCTTCAGAGACAAAAGTTCTGCTGCTTCTGCCGCCTTTTGCTTTATTGATAACGGCAATGCGAGTAGTATCACAATATTTTGGAAAAGCAACGCCCCAGCCAACAGCGTCTAGATTTCCATTATCGGCCATAGTAGAATCGCCTATTAAAAAGACTTTGTTTTTTACAGGAAGAATAATTTTCGGGTTTTCTAGAACATAATTTTTTAAAGAGTTTTTACTGTGTTTTATTTCATCGATAATTACCGAAGCCGATAAAACAGCCCCTTTTGCAGAGGTGTGCGTATGATCTCTTTTATAAAAATAAGTTCCCGTTACTTTTTGTTCCCCTAATTTTTCCATTTCAAGAGCCATTTTCTCATTCAAATTAATGAATGTAACTTTTTCTTTTTCCGCAATTTGTTTTGCCCATAAACCATATGAAGTATTGTTTCGAGGTACTTTTCCTTCTTTCCAGTCATTCCTCGGAATTGGTGAACAAACAATCGGAGTAGCGCCTTTTGCTTTAGCCTCACGAATTACTTTCTGAATGTACCAGCCGTAACTGTGTACCGTTTCGTGTTTTTTAGTGAGGATATTATTAATTTCCTGAGTTTCATTTCCAATACCTTTTATAGTGCCTCGAGCACGCAGACTGTCATTTAAAGGTCCGTCATCATTATGACCAAATTGAATTAGTACATAATCGCCTTTTTTAAGTTTGTTTAAAACTACATTCCATAGGCCTTTGTCTTGAAAAGTGCGACTGCTTGTTCCGCCTAGAGCATGATTCTCGATCTTAATTTTAGTAGTATCCAAAAACTGTCCAATAAAATCTCCCCAGCCCCAAAGTCCGCCTGCGCCGTTGCCTTTTCCGTTTTTTACAGTAGAATCTCCTACCGTAAAAAGAGTAGGTTTATGGTCTTGTTTTGGTGTAAAATTGATGAATAATACAGCTAAAGAGAAAATAAAAAATATCTTAAGTGATTTCATGTTTTTTGATTTATGAATTTTGAGTTGTGGAATAGGTTTGTTTAACCGCAAGGTTCGCAAAGTTTTTTTTAACTATTGTTGAAATAGCGCAAAGGACGCAAAGCTTTGCGTACCTCGCGTAAATCTTTGTGAACCTTGCGGTTAAATGATATCGTGTTTTCAGCCTGAAGCAAAATTTAGTTTCTAAAATCAAACCACAAATCCATCCTTATCCCATCGTCGCCTTTTTTAATTCGGATGTTTGTCGGCTGGCTTTGCGGGCCTTGTTGTTCTAAAGGTTTAAAATCTCTCATTGCCGGAATTTCATACATAAACGAAATATCACCTTCAGGAAAATCAGGCTGGGGAGAACTTCCTGGGAAACCATTTTTAGGTAAATCAGGTGTAAATAATCTTAAAAACAAATTATCAGATTCGCTGAAAACCTTAAACGATGAGGTTCCGGCTTTTAAACTGGCGCCCAATACATTAGCGTGATATCCTTTAAATTCTGGATAAATCAGGTTTTCAAAGCTTTCTCCTGTAATCGTGTTGTTGAACTCTTTCTCCCAAAAACCGCATGTTGTGCCTTTAATTCTGTTTTTCCAAACTCGATATGGACCTCGTCCAAACCATTTAATTCCAGCGACTTCCTTCTCAGGAAAACGAAACGTAATACCAAAAGCATTGATTTTATCTTCAAAAAAAGCACCGTCAAAACCCTCTCCGCCAGAAGCATTTTTTAAAGCCAATACTTCCATTTTTAATCTTCCATCAGCTTCCATAATCCATTTTATAGAAGATAATCCGCCCGAATAATTTACGATGCAGACTGCTTTTTTTCCTTCTTGCAAAATCTGAATATTTTTTAATTTTGCTTTCATTCCAATTGGACGCGGACCATTCGTAAGCGGAATCACAGCAGTTTTATTGCTGATTTTTTGAAGTTCTCCTGTCGCAGCATTTATAACGACCGTAACATCATTTCCTTTTAAAATAATTTCAGAATCACTTTTGTCAGCTGAAGCTTTTGCTTTTGTGTTTTGAACCGCTAGAAATTTAGAAGCATAAAATGCAGCTTTGTGAATTGGCCACGTCCAGGTATAAATTTCTTTTTCAAATTGGTCAAAAGCCGTAATCGATAAAATATCACCTTCAAAGAAATTTGGCGGCACATCAAATTTTATCTTTCGAGTTTCTCCTGGTTCAATACTCGGAATTTCAATTTTTCCCGAACTTATTTTCTGAGCTGTTTTATTCGTATATAGAACATCATTTTCGGACTTTAGAACTTTAAATTCCATTTTACAGGAATTCAAATTACTGAATAGATAATCATTCGAAATTAAAAAAGTATCATCAAAAGCATCCGTAATTTGTTTGGACTGAAATTGAATCGGCGCCCAAATTTCTTTAACCGAAAAATAACTTCCTTCTTTTTCACGATGAGGTCCAAGGATTCCATCAGCTGCCAAAGAACCTTTTGAATCAAACTTTTGCTCGCCTTTCCAATCCGAGCGTTTTACCGCTTCATCAAGCATTGCCCACATAAAACCTCCTGCAAAAAGCGGACTTTCTTTGTACCGATTCCAAAAATCTTCTAATGCCGCACCATGTCCGTTATCGTAAGTTCCGTGCATAAATTCAGTTGGAAAAAATACATTTTCACCCGAATTAAAACGATGCATTCCCGTTAGATAAGTTGGGTAATGATGTGTGTCCCAACCGTCAAAATCGGCCCACGGATGAATGACGATTCTTTTTTGCGGATCATTTTCGGCAAATACTTTGTCAACATCATAATTCCAGCCGCCCTCATTTCCGTTATCCCAAATAATAACTGATGGATGGTTTACATCTCGCACAACCATTTCTTTAACCAATTTAGTTCCCGTTTCAGTATCATATGAATTTTGCCATCCAGCCAATTCATTTAAAACAAAAAGTCCAAGCGAATCACAGACTTGCAGAAAATGATCGTCAGGCGGGTAATGACCGCGAACTGCATTTATATTCATATCTTTAATTAGTTTAACGTCCAGTTCGCTGATACGTTTACTTGTACTTCTTCCGCCTTCAGGCCAAAATGAATGGCGATTAATACCTTTCATGATAATTTTAGTGCCGTTTACATAAATGCCGTCTTTCTTTTTAAACTCTAAAGTTCTAAAACCAATCTTTTTATCGTATTCATGAAGTGCAGTTCCGTTTTGTTTTAAAACCAGTTTTAAATTGTATAAATTAGGTGTTTCAGGATTCCATGCTTTGATATTATTCCATTTTGCTGTGATGGTTACTTTTGTAGTTTTCGCTTTAAGCGGAAAAGTAAAAACAGAGAAATTTTCTCCATCTTTATCAGAAAGTGAGACCTCTAAAAGTGTATTTTTTGAAATATCGTCTAGATTTAAATCAACAGTAATCGAACCATCCATTTTTGGATTTACAGCAATATTCTGAATATGGGTTTTAGGAGAAACTTCAAGCCAAACTGGACGATAAATACCGCCAAAAAGCCACCAGTCTGCTCTTCGTTCAGCGTTGTTTACAGATTTGTTAGCAGAATGTTTCCAAACATGAACCTCCAGTATATTTTTAGAACCAAACTTTAATAAAGAAGAAATATCATATTTAAACTCATAAAAACCTCCCTGATGTATTGGCCCTGCAGTTTTTCCGTTGATTTTTACTTCTGTATCCGTCATGGCACCGCCAAAAGCGATTAGAACATTTTTATTTTTATAATCTAACGGTATTTCAAATTCATATTTATAAAAACCTTCTTCTTTACTGGGTTCTTTTTGGTTTAATTCCTTGTACCAGCGTCCATAAGTATATTCGCCAAAACCTTCCAGTTCCCATTGAGAAGGCACATTTATTTTAGACCAGACTTTGCTGTTGTTTCCATCAGTACAATAAAAATCCCATTGCACAGGATGCTCAAAATCTTTCCCCGAAAGATAAATTAAATCTGTTTTTTGTGCTTTAGAATTTTGACTAGTAAAGAGGTGAAGTGAGATAAAAAATAGAATTTTAATTGTAGAATTTGAAAACATAATATTTTGTCGAACTTTAAAATTAAGTATAGTTTAATCCGTTTAAAATGTCATTTTACAAATTCTATTTCTTTTCACTTAATCAATAAATAGAAATTGTATTTTCAAATCTACTTGTTCCTTTTTTATATTGTATCCTGTACTATGATGTTAAAAAATATTAGATAATTCTAAAAATTAATATATTTTTTAAATTTATAAAATCAGGTAGGTGCAGGATAGTATCCCGCTAAAAAACAAAGAAATTGCATCTCAATTATTGAATTAATAAAATAAGCGAGTATAAATTTTATTATTCAAATTTTAAGAATTATCAATTATTTGAGTTTTATGGGAATTAAAAAACGTACTATTTGCACTTTAGCGGGCTTATTTCTGACTTCAACTATGATTGTTTTTGGTCAGGAAAAAACACCGATTCGTAAACTACATTACGCCCCCGAAGGAAATAGTTTTGTTTTGAAAAATGGAACCCGAAAATTTAATCGTGCACTTTATGGTTCGAACACTGGATTTAGAGTTGAAACTGGAGATTTGCCAGAATTTGCTATGTATATGCCTGGAATGAGCGGTAATTTCAAATTAGGTTTAACAAACGGAAAAGAAAGCAAATGGATTACCGAAGCTGCGAAAATTGATACACGTTATGTTTTGGGAACGATGCAATACACAATCGAAGATCCAATCTTGGAAGGAGGGAAATTGTTTATTGATGTTGTCGCATTAAAAGAAAGTGAAGGTTTTATTGTAAAATTATATAGCGAAAAATGGTCTAAAAAAACTAGTCTAATTTGGGCATTTGGCGGTGCAACTGGAAAAAAGTTCAGTCGTGACGGTGATATTGGTGCAGATCCGGAATCTGTTTTTTATTTACAACCCAATTACTGCCTTAATAATAAATATACGCTCCAAAAGGAATCTTTCCTTTTGGATTATGGTTCTGAAAGCAACAAACAGAAAACAGGAAATAATAAAAGTGTTACCGGTTTTTTTCCAAATTCTGATGTTCGTTTAGCAGATGCCAATGTTCAGAATAAACCTTTAGAACTTTTTAATTCTAAGTCAGCAGCATTGCCGTTAATAAGCGGGAAAGTAAGTTCTATTTCCGAAAAAGGAAGCTATTGGCTTTTTGTTCCCGAAGCTTCAAAAGTAAATTATACACAGAAAACGATTGCCGAACTTTACGAAAAATCAGTTACAGCAACACATCTTTTAGCCAATCGAATTAAAGTGAAAACGCCTGATAATTATATTAATACATTAGGTTCAGCACTTGCTATTGCTTCTGACGGAATTTGGGAAAGTCCAGCCTATCTTCATGGTGCCATTGCCTGGAGAATGTATTTAAATGCTTGGCGCGGGGCTTACACGGCAGATCCTTTGGGATGGCACGATAGAGCAAAAACGCATTTTACAAGTTACAGCAATTCGCAGGTAATATCGCCTGAAAGTGGTCCAGTTGTGTTTGATGAAGAAAAAAATCTGGCACGTCAGAAAGAAGAAATAGGAACTTCAATGTTCAGCAGCGGTTACATCAGCCGAAGTCCGAATAAAAATAATGTGGCGCATCATTATGATATGAATTTGGTTTTTTTCGATCAGATGTTTCGTCATTTTAAATGGACGGGAGATATGGCTTTCTTAAAAGAAATGTGGCCGACAATTGAACGACATTTAAAATGGGAAAAACGAAATTTTGATCCAGATAATGACGGACTTTATGATGCTTATGCTTCAATTTGGGCAAGTGACGCTTTGCAATACAGCGGAGGCGGAGTAATTCATTCTTCGGCTTATAATTATTATGCCAATAAAATGGCGGCAGAACTGGCTAAGAAAATAAATATAGATGCCGTTCCTTTTGAAAAAGAAGCAGATAAAATTCTAAAAGCGACAAACAATCAGCTTTGGATTCCGAAAAAAGGAATTTTTGCTGAATATAAAGATGCTTTAGGAAATAGAATATTGCACGATTCACCTGGAGTTTGGAGCATTTACCACACTATAGATTCAGAATTATCAAATCCTTTTGAGAATTATCAAATGCTTGATTATGTTAATAATCAAATTCCGCATATTCCAATTGCCGCAGACGGATTGGATAAAAAAGATTTATACCTAATCAGCACTACAAATTGGCAGCCTTATACATGGTCAACTAATAATGTTGCTTTGGCCGAACAATTACATACTTCGCTTGCATTCTGGCAAGGCGGACAATCTGAAAAAGCGTACACCATGTGGGAAAGTGCTTTGATCGAAAGTATGTATTTGGGCGCTTCGCCGGGTGGTTTTGAACAACTTATGTTTCAGGATGCGATGCGCGGCGAATTGTACCGCGATTTTGCTGATCCAATTGGAATGGCTTCACGAACTTTAGTCGAAGGACTTTTCGGGATTCAGCCGGATGCTGTAAATGAAGTTTTAACCATAAAACCCGGTTTTCCAGAAAAATGGGAAAACGTATCCCTAGAAATTCCTGATATTTCAATTGATTTTAGTCGAAAAGATAAGAAAGACAGTTATCATATCGAAAACCGTTTTGTAGCAAAAATGGGCTTGAAATTAATAGTAAATGCTCTTTTTGATGGAATTGAAAGTATTACTGTTAATGGAAAAAATATGTCTTGGAAAGGTATCCCAGAGAGTATTGGAACTCCAAAAATCAGCATTGAAGTTCCTTATAATAAAGTTTATGATGTTGTTATCAATTGGAAAGGCGGAACTTTTAGAAAAATATATACTAAGTCTTCATATAATTCTGGTGATGCCTTAAATATAAGTATTGCAAAAGGAGAAATGGTTTCAATTTATGATCCTCAAGCTGTTTTAAATCAAATTGATAAAAAAGAAAGAACACTTCAATCAATTGTAAATGGCGAGGGAAATAAAACATTCTTTATTCAGATGAAACAGGGTGAATTATTATGGTGGTATCCAGTTGAGTTAAACATAAAACCTAAAGAATCAAATCAGAAAGACTTTAATTGGGATATTCCACTGGACAAATCGCAGCAAACAGAAACCGTAGCATTATCTTCTTTTTTTAATGCCAAAGTCACCGATATATTCAATTACGAATATTTGTCGCCAAGACCCAAAACGGTAACCTTACAATTGCCCAAGCAAGGAATTGGAAATTGGTGTTATCCTAACGTTTCGGTTCAAATTGATGATAAAGGTTTGCGTGAAAAAGCTAAGCAGACAGGAAAAGTTACAACGCCAAATGGAGTTCCTTTTCAAACACCTTCTGATGAAAATCAGAAAAATATAATCTTTACATCGATGTGGGATAATTTCCCAGAAAGCATTAGTATTCCGTTAAACGGAAAAGCTTCATATGCTTATTTTATGCTTGCAGGAACTACAAACCCAATGCAGAGTAGAATCGTAAACGGAGAAATCAAAATAGAGTATACTGACGGAACTTCGGAAGTTTTACCTTTAAAAAATCCAGAAAACTGGTGGCCAATCGAACAAGATTATTTTATTGACGGACTTGCCTTTACAACCGATGCTCCAAGACCGCCGAGAGTTTATTTTAAAACAGGAGAAATTTCTAGAGATTTTAAAGATTTTAAACCCATAAAAGGATTTAGCAGTTATGGAGTTGACGGTGGCGCAGGAACGATTTTAGAACTGCCTTTGAATAAAAATAAAACTTTAAAAAACCTGACTCTGAAAACTATTGCAAATGATGTTGTGATTGGTTTGATGAGTGTGACATTAATTAGATAATTAGTCAATTACATAATGAGATAATTTGAAATCCTAAACTTCAAAAAAACTATCAAAACAAAATAACCACATGAAAAACTATCGACTCTTAAGTGTATTCTTATTTTCGGTTTCGCTTTTTGCACAGAAAATCGACCGAAAGGTTTTGGTAACAAGGCATAATGTTCAAATTTCGGCTATTGATACTCTTGCATCTTTAACTGTTGGTAATGGTGCTTTTGCTTTTACGGTTGATGCAACCGGACTGCAGACTTTTCCGAAAGAATATCAAAACGGAATTCCGCTTGGAACACAATCGGAGTGGGGCTGGGACAGTTATAAAAACACTAATAATTATAAATTTTCGGAGACTTTAAGAGATTACAAACAATACGGAAGAGACATTTCATATACGGTTCAGATTAAAGAACCAAAACGAAAAGTAGAAGCAGTAAACTGGTTCAGACAGAATCCGCATTTATTGCAGCTGGGAAATTTAGGTTTTGAAATTACGAAGAAAGATGGAAGTCTGGTAAAGCCATCTGATGTAAAAGCCATTTCGCAAAGACTAAATGTGTGGACAGGAGAAATAGAAAGTTATTTTGAAATTGAAGGAACTCCTGTAACGGTTTTAACAGCTTCACATCAAGAGAAAGATGAAATAGGCGTAAAAGTAAAATCTGATTTATTGCAGCAAAAACGTTTAAAGATAAGTTTGCGAATTCCATTTCCAACAGGCGATTGGGCAGATATGGGAACAAAATGGGAAGGAAAACAGGATTATAAAAGCACACTTACAGCAAAATCAAAAACAGAAGCTGTTGTTACTCATGTAATGGATAGTATTTCGTACAATGTAAATTTAAATTGGAAAGGAAATGCTCAGATAAAACAAACTTCAGATCATTATTTTGTTGTTGAAGCTTTGAATACTAATACATTAGAATTAAGTTGTCTTTTTGCTTTAGCAGAAAAAAAATCGGTTAAAAATTCCTCTTTTGCTGATATTCAAAACAGCAGTATAAAAGGCTGGGAGAAATTTTGGAACAGTGGTGCTGCAGTTGATTTTTCAGGCAGTACAGATCCTCGTGCTAATGAATTGGAACGCAGAATTATTTTATCACAATATCTTACGAAACTTCAATGCACTGGAAAAGTACCGCCTCAAGAAACGGGTTTAACGTATAACAGCTGGTACGGAAAACCGCATTTAGAAATGCACTGGTGGCACGGCGTTCATTTTGCGCTTTGGAACAGGCCAGAACTGTTAGAAAAGAGTCTTCCGTGGTATCAAAAGGTTTTTGATAAAGCCAAAAATATTGCCAAAAGACAGGGTTTTGAAGGAGCAAGATGGCAGAAAATGGTTGATGCAGACGGGAACGAAAGTCCGTCGTCTGTAGGTTCATTTTTAATTTGGCAGCAGCCGCATTTTATTACTTATGCTGAATTGATTTACAGAGCAAAACCAACAACTTCAACTTTAAATTTATACAGCGAGCGTGTTTTTGCAACGGCTGATTTTATGGCTTCGTTTGCTAATTATGATTCAAAAACAGATCGTTATGTTTTAGGACCGGGCGTGATTCCGGCTCAGGAACGTTTTAAAGCAATGGAAACTTTTAATCCAACGTATGAATTGGCGTACTGGAACTGGGCTTTGAAAACAGCAATTGAATGGAAGAAAAAACTAAACCAAAAAGTGCCCGAAAAATGGGAAACGGTTTTGGCTAAATTGTCAAAACTTCCTGTTGCAGACAATGTGTATCTGGCAACAGAAAGCGCGACAGATTCCTATACTAATCCAGAATTTAAAACAGATCATCCATCGGTTTTAGGAACATTTGGAATGCTTCCTGAAACGTCTCTTTTAGATAAAAAAATCATGAAAAATACCTTTGATCTGGTTTGGAAAACTTGGTCTTGGGATAAAACCTGGGGTTGGGATTTTCCGATGACGGCGATGTCGGCAGCACGTTTAAATATGCCCGATAAAGCCATTGATGCTCTTTTTATGAAAGTAACAACGAATACGTATTTAAAAAACGGACATAATTATCAGGCGGAACGACTAACGCTTTATCTTCCGGGTAACGGTGGAATTCTAACAGCTGTTGCCATGATGTGTGCTGGCTGGGACGGATCAGAAGGAGATAATCCGGGCTTCCCAAAAGATGGAACTTGGAAGGTTAAGAGCGAAGGATTTAAAAAGATGTTTTGATTTTTGAGGGTCTAAGTTTCTACGATGCTAAGGGACTAAGTTTTTATTTTCAAGTTCAGTTTGTCATTTCGACGAAGGAGAAATCTCCGCAAGAAACTCTATAAAGTAAATAACCAATCTTTGTCGAGCCGCTAACGGAGATTTGCTTCGCCAGTTTGCTATCGCTCAAGTCTCCTTCGTCGAAATGATATATGATGGCGTAAGAGAAAAACAGCCGCTATTCATTACAATTCAAATAACAATCATGAAAAAAATAAGTCTTCTAATAGTATTGCTTTTATCGGTTTCTGTTTTTTCGCAAAGACAAATGGAAAGTCTAGACCGTGGTATTATCGCCATCAAAGATAAAGGACATTTTTTTGTGAGCTGGCGGGTTTTAGGAACAGATTCTGATGATCTGGCTTTTAATCTTTATCGAAAAAGCGGTGCCAAAAAAGCCGTTTTATTAAATGAAAAGCCTATTACAGGCGCGACCAATTTTGTTGATACTAAAGCGAATTCTAAAGAAGAAAATACTTGGTTTGTAAAAACAGTTTTAAAAGGAAAGGAATCTGAAGTTTTGGGGAGTTTTACAATTCCAGCAAATGCTTCTGCTAAACAATATTTATCTATTAAATTAAGAGAAATTGAAGGATATGCGACAAATGATGTTTCGGTAGGTGATTTAAATGGAGACGGAAAATACGATTTGATTGTGCACATGACAGGAAAGGGACATGATAATTCTCAAACGGGAATTACAGATCCACCAATATTTCAGGCGTATACTTTAGACGGAATATTTTTGTGGCAGATTAATCTTGGAAAGAACATTCGCGAAGGCGCACATTATACGCAGTTTATGGTGTATGATTTAGATGGTGACGGTATAGCGGAATTGGTTTGTAAAACTGCAGATGGAACAACTGACAGCCAAGGAAATGTGGTTGGAGATGCTTCAAAAGATTGGGTTGACCGTGATCCTGATTCTAAAACTTATGGCAAGATTTTAAAAGGACCTGAATATCTTTCGGTTTTTGATGGTAAAACAGGAAAGTTGGTTACAACAGTAGATTATATTCCACAGCGAGGTGATTTGGCTGGCTGGGGCGGAAGAGGAGGAAGCGGGGGCAATGATACAAAAGGAAATCGAATGGATCGTTTTATTGCTTGTATTGCTTATCTCGACGGAATTCATCCGAGTGTTGTAATGTGCCGTGGTTATTATGGCAGAACGGTTTTGGCTGCTTGGGATTTTAAAAATAAAATATTAACGTCAAGATGGACTTTTGATAGTAAAGATGCTGAAAATCCATATTCGGGAATGGGGAATCATAACCTTACAGTTGCTGATGTTGACAATGATGGAAAAGATGAAATAATCTACGGATCGATGTGTGTTGATGACAACGGAGAGGGTTTGTATACAACGGGTTTTAGACACGGAGATGCGATTCATGTTTCTGATCTTGATTTGGATATTCCGGGCTTAGAAGTTTTTGGAATTCACGAAATTGAAAACGGAACAACAGGGCCGGGTGTTACTTTATTTTCGGCTAAAGATGGAAAAGTATTATTTACAGGTTCTCTTAATGAAGATGTAGGACGAGGTGTTGCAGATAATATTGACCCAACTCGAAAAGGGGCGCAGTGCTGGTGGTCAGGTTCGCCATATTTGCATGATATGAAAGGAAATAACATTGGAAAAGCACCAAGCTCAACTAACTTTTTAATTTATTGGGACGGAGATACTTCAAGAGAACTTTTAAATTCAAATTATATCGATAAATATAATTTTGGAAGGTTGTTTACTGCAGAAGGTGCAGTTTCAAACAACGGCACAAAATCGACACCAGCACTTTCTGCAGATATTCTAGGCGACTGGCGTGAAGAATTGATTTTGAGATCGGAGGATAATAAAGAACTTAGAATTTATTCGACGACAATTCCAACTAATGTGCGACAATATACCTTAATGCATGATCCGCAATATCGATTAAGCATCGCTTGGCAGAATGTAGGTTATAATCAGCCGCCGCATACTAGTTTTTATATGGGAGCAGCTATGGAACCGGCTCCAAAACCAAATATTGTATTGGTTAAAATCCAAGATAATTAAGGGAGACAGACATTCTAATATTTTGTAAAATGTTAAAATAACATTTAAAATAAAATAACAATCAGGTCTTTAAAATAAGGTTATTCTAGTAAAAAAGTTAAAAGTTTAATTTTATTGTTGTTTGGTGTAAGAAAAATGACATATATTTGAATAGAACTTTCCAAGAGGTCTTTTTTTTTACAATACTCGCAGATTTTATTTTTTGTATTGTATTAAAATATAGACTAATTTAAAATAATCCTGATTAAATTGAGACGATTGAAAATTATGAATGATATAAAAAAGATTTTCTTATTAGTAATTATTAGTTTATTTTCTTTCAATTTAGCTTCCGCCAAAGTAAAAATACCAATTGGAAAAATTGATAAAATCGAAATTGTCTCAGACTTGCCTAATACAGATGAATATCTTTCAAAAGAAGAATCAAATGTACATTTAGATCTTGGCAGACTTCATCAGGAATACAATATCGCATGGATACCCGTTTGGATTACTCAAGAACCAAAACTGGTATTAACAAAGTCAGATTCTTACCGATATTATGAGTTGTCGAATGAACAGCTTGAAAAAATAATCACTACAAATAAATTAGACAAAGTCGAGTTGTTAAAACTTGGATTTTATACGCAGTATGGCGGAAAGATAATTCTATTTCTTCTGCTATGCTTGATTTTTTACGGCTTGTTTGGAAAAGAAAAAAAGAAAGATGTCAAACCACTTAACCTTTAAATAAATTTAATTAAATTATGAATCCACTATTTTTAATTCCCGTTGTTTTAGTAATTGCCGGTATCATTTTTATGGTATACATGAATAAAAAACATGCTTCGGTAAAAAAAGAAATTGACTTAGATGTTGAAAGAACAAAGTATGATCTTCATAAAGAAGAGGTTCTAAAACAAGATTTTCCACAACTAAAAGAATGGATGAAAGGAAAAACAATAGATGCTTATACGTCGGCATCTGTGCCGCAAACTAAAGCTGAGAAAGTTCAGGAAATTGTAAGCGATGGCCTAAAAAATGTTGCTCTTTCGGCAGTAGGAGTTAAACTGCAAAGAATAGAAACAGAATGTTTTTGGGTATTGAGCGGTAATGATTTACACTTTTTCAGTACTGATACTGTTGGAGAGTTAGACGAGCACATTGTTTTTGATAATTTCCGAATTGAAGAAGCAAAACTTAGAGATGGTGGAATTTTAAAATCACAGTTTGGTGTATACGCAAAATCGGCTGAAGAATACTTGCCAAAAGTACACATCATTACATTTAATATAGATGGTAATCCTTTGTCACTTGAAATTCATGACAGATTGCATTATACGCCAGATCCAGCAGATATTTTAAATGTAAATAAACAGTTCTTAACAAGAGCAAAATATCAGGTAGTAGGAGAGAATTTTGTAAAAGTATTACAAAGCAAGTTTCCTAATCTGCAATAAAAATAAATAGAAATGGTTTTTCTTTCAAAGATTTTTAATGCGTTTAAAAGTATACGATTAAACGATAAAAATGTAGTCGTTGGTCAGCAATTAGATTATTTATTAATTAGTTCAATGTATGCTGAACAGCAATCTGCCTATCTTAACTCTTATGAAACAGGACTTAGTAAAAGCGTTTTAAAAACAATTTTGGAGGATTACTGGACTATATTTGATAAAGATGGTGCCATCGAAATACTTTTAGATTTGCAGGAAAGAAATCAGGACCAATATATAGATGTTGTGTATGATGCTTTTGAGAATAAAGAAGATTATGTTTCTATTTTAAAATCGAATTTACCTCGCGAAGAAGAAATTTTTAAAAGATATTTAGAGATATACAGAAATCTAAATAATGTTGTTCCTGAGTTAATAGAGCAAAATGTAATTAAAGATTTTGTACAGATAAAAAGAACAAAAGATGCTGCTTGGAATTATGGAAGAGGAGCTTTTTTAGCACGTTGCTGTTATGAAGCTGGTTATCTTTCTGAAGCCGAATTGAAAGAATATCTTCAAAAATCATATAAAAGTCTAAAGAGCTATTGTGTCACTTGGGAAGAATATACCAAAAGCTATATATTTGGAAGACAGCTTTGGGGAGGTTCAAACAACAGCGGAATGATTCAAATTGCTGACGATTTACTTCATAACAAAAAAAGTCCTATGAGTAATAAAAAATACTTGTGAACTAGAGATTAAGTCTCATTTTTAGCAGTAGAAAATGAGATATAAATAAAAAGAATCGCAGAGTATACTTTTGTAAACACTGCGATTCTTTATTTTTTAGATTAGTTTCTCGATTAAAAGGAACTCTGGTTTTAATTTATTTAACAGTGAAAATATCAGCCTTTGTGCTTCAATTTGTTTGATACAAAATTTATAAAATCATTTTGTTGATCTACAAATAAATAATGGGAACAGTTATTCAGTATTTTGAAATTATTTTTATCAGTAATTTGCTGCATATCTGCTAATTGTTTCTCTGAAAATATGCCGTCGTTTTTACCATAAATGGCATAAACAGGAATCTTTTCAGCTTTTATTTCTCGAAGTATCGATTTGGTGTCGATGTTCTTTTTTGATTCATTTTTGTAAAACTTGATAGGCGATTCTGCATTTTTAACAGCAGTTTTATAGAAGATACTTTTTTCATATTGATTTCTTAATGCTGTACTTTCTTTTGTAGGTTTTGGCATTACGAAATAATTCATTTCACTTGCTATGTCATAACATCCCTTTCGATATTCTGCGGTGCTTTTGTTCAGGTTTTCAATCTTCTTGATTTGAGAAAGTTTAGAAGTGTCATTTTTAAAATATGCAACAGCATTTTTTAGAATATGATCGTAAGTTTCCTGTTGTGAGAACAAAGCTCCAGCAAGAACTAATGAACTAACTTTTTTTGGAAATTTAGCCGTATACAAAGTAGCAGCGATTCCTCCAAAACTATGAGCAAGAATATTGGCTTTGCTTATGTTGTAAGTCTTGTAAATTTGATTTAAATCGTTAAAACTTTCATCAAAAGTCATTACAGCATTTTCATCTTTAGATCTTCCTTCGCCGCGTCGATCATAAACAATAACATAAAAACCTTTATTAGCTAGAGTTTTGGCAGTTGTTCCTTCAAAAAGGTTAGAGTTGCCGCTTGGTCCGCCGTGAATAAAAATAACAGCAGGATTTTTACTGTTTCCGTATGCTTTAGAGTAAATAGTTTGAGCAAAAATAGGTACCGAGAAAAGAACCAAACTCACTATAAATAGCAGCTTCTTCATTTTAAAAGATTAGATTTCAAAACAATTCTTCGTATCTGCTGTTCAAAATAGTACGCAATATCAAAGTTTTCATTTGCTTGATTTTCCATTACGATTACACTGGTGTTACTTGCTGGATAATACAAATTAACCGCAGTAAAACCTTCACTAGGATGAAAACCAGTATGTCCAATTTCTTTAATGGCTGCTTTATCATTAATTCGTAATCCATAGCCATAACCAATTGGTTTGTCGCTAAAAAGAATATGCGTGTTTGTAATAGAGTAACTTGTCATTAATTTATAAGTCTCACTTTTTAGCAGTTTACCATTATGTAATTTTTCATTCCATTTTGCTAAATCTGGTGCTGTTACAATTAAATTGGAACCAAAATATAGAGATGGTTCAAAATTAATTTTTTCATTTACTCTAAATGTTCCATCAATTTTTACAGTATGCCCTTTTGTTAAAGTTTTTTGAGCACTTTCCGAAGGGTAAGAACTATTGTTCATACCGCATTTTTTAAACAATGCTGTTACTAATTGTTGATAGCTTTTTTTGCTTTGTTTTTCGAGAATTTCACCCAAAAGAGAATAACCGGGATTAGAATAACTAAAATTACTTCCCGGAGAAAATTTCAAAGGTTTATCAAGGCTTTCGCTGCTAATTCCCGATGTATTATTAAGCAATTGGTGTACAGTAACAGAGTCTGCCCAACTGTATTTAAAATTAGGTAAATAGTTTCGAACAGTATGCTGTAAATCGATTGTTCCTTTTTCGACTTCAGTTAAAACAAGTACTGCTGTAACTTGTTTGGCAATTGACATGGTCGAGAATCTATCAGAAATTTTAAGAGGTTCCTTTGTATTGAAATTACTATAACCGAAAGCTTTTGAGTATTTTGTTTTTCCGTTTTGCTGTATATAAACGACTCCATTAAATGATCTAGGACTTGTGACTTTAATTAAGCTGTCAATTTTAGCAGAATAATTATCTTTTTGTTGCGCAAAAGAATGACAGGAAGAAAGAAATAGAACAAATAAGACACACGTTAGTCGAAGAAAATAGTTCATTTAAGTTTTAGTTTTTTTTTAGTTAGGTTTGAAAATTAATACTGAAAACGATGGTATTGTATTTTTATTTTAACAGGATAAATGTAATTAAAATTAGTTTTAAGACGTTGCTTCTAAATTAAAACTTAATGACAAAATTACTTAGAAACGAATGTTTGTTTTAAAGTGAAAAAGAAGGGGTGTTTTTTACAATAAAATACAATTCGTCATTAAAAAAATACAGTTCAGTACATAAAAATTTATTATTTACTCAGCTTAAAATACTTTTGAAGCAAAATAATATAACTCTATAACCATGAAGAAAACTTTAAAATTTTTTAAAATCGCATTTATTTCTCTTTTAAGTATTTGTTTAATTTCCCTAATCTATTTTTACATCAGTAATAAAATATTTATAGGTTCTACAAACCAAGAAAATATTGATTATTTAGCAAAAAATCAAGTTGAGATAACACAGTCAATCGACGAGAAATTATTTGATGACAATTTTTATAAATCAAAAGTTTTTCTTTTAGGAGAAATTCACGGTTATGCAGATAATCAAACTCTAGATAAGGAGATGTTATTTTTCCTGAATAAAAAAGCTGGAATCAAGTATTATATTGCCGAAATGGATAGTTTAACAGCTAAAAAGCTAAACAGCTTTTTATTAAAAAACAGTAAAGACGAAGCAGTACTAAAAGATGTTGTTTTAAATATAGCTAAAAGAATTCCTCAGCAATCAAGTCAGGAACTATTTGATAAATGGAATGCTGTTTATGATTACAATCAAAAATTATCTGATTCTTCAAAGATTACTGTGATCGGAATAGATAAGAATTTTGATGATACTTCAAAAGGTTCGAGAGATTTAGCTATGATCGCGAATTTTAAGAATTCAATTAAAAAAATGAATATCGAGAATGAAAAGTTTTACGGTCTTTTTGGATATTTTCATACTATACAAAAGAAATCTGAGGGAGGAAAAGAAACATTTGCCACACAATTAAAAGAGGCTGGAATTAAAACAACAAGTATGGTTAGTTATACTATAGACAGCGAAATGTATCTTCCTAAAAACCCGCAACTTCCAACACCAGAAAACGAGAGGATAGATTGGATCAATGCAGATGGACCTTTAATGCTTGTAAAAGGAATTAATGATTTAAAAGAATTAAGCAAACCTAATGCAATTACTCTTTTCAAGCTTAATGCTCAAAATTCGCCTTATCTTAAATCACAAAATCTAATAAACATAAAATCAAGAGTTTTTGGAGAGAACATTGTTCCTCAAGAAGGTTCGTTTACAACAGATTATTTTCAATATGTTTTTCTTCTTAGAAACTCTAAAGCATTAAGTAAATTGAAATAAAAAAGTATTAGAATTTTTTATTGTGATTTTAGATTTGATTTTAAGTTGTTCAAATCAAAAAAAAACAGAGAGCAGTGAAAATCTTATTATTTATTTTAAACAGTCTTAAAATTACCTCCAGCTAAGTTTGGAGGTAATTTTAAAGTATAAATATTGTTTTGAAAAGTATATGTTTTGTTAGAAAGAGACAAAAAAAAAACTTAAGTTTTCAAAAAGAAAACCTTTGAACCTTTGCTTCTCTGAACCTTTGAACCTTCTAAATAGAATTTCGATCAATAAAATTAAAAGGCACTTTTACTTGTCCTTTTTCTTTATTTAAAATCATTCGTGCAGCGGTTTCGCCCATTACATTAAAGTCTGTAGACATTACAGTAATACCCAATAATTCTTTCAGAGGAGTATCGTTATAAGAGATAACGCCGATTTCTTCTCCTAGAATAAACTCTTCGTCACGAATTTGCTTCATTAAGTTTACAAGATCAGACTCTTCAATAGTAATAAATAAATCTCCTTTTTTAAGAATCATATCATCGTAAACCTCACTTAAAACTTCAAAATTAATTTCGTGTTCCACGCAGAATTTTCTAAATCCGTGCAAGATTCTTCTTGGATAAGGATAAACAGCTTTGTCTGGATAAACTAGAATCAGCTTTTTGTATTTTGATATTTTTTCTAAACCTTCTTTTAGAGCATTGTAAATATCATTTTCAAAATCCTGATATATTTTAATAATTTCGCCTTCCATTCCTAGTTTAATGTTGTCCATTAAAACTAACTTTTCCTGCGGAATTCTTTGAATTGCTTTTGCAACTTCATCAGTAAAACTTAAATGTTTTAATTCATCAGTTTTAAAATGCGTGGTAATTACATAATAATCATAAGCACCTTCAAATTTGTCTAACAAATTCAAAAACAATGTTTCATCACAATGATAAATATGAAGGTCAGTATGAGCATTAGCGCCAAGTGTATTAATAAACGAGCTGTACGTTTTCATTTTGTAGGCACTCAGTTTATTAAATAAAAACAGAATATTTACTTTAGATTCTAGTTTTGTTCTGGTAATGTAGTATCCTTTTCCTCTAATCGATGAAATAATTTTTCGCTCTTTCAGAATATTATATGCCTTTTCTACGGTATCGCGCGACATATAAAACTCTTCACTAAAACTGTTTATAGAGGGGATTTTTTGATTTATTTTTAAATTTCCGTTCGCAATATTCTGTAAAATCGAGTCTACAATTTGTTTGTATTTTGGAACCCTCGAATCTTCATCTATTTTAATTAATTTAATCATGATTATGTTTTGCAAACTAGTTTCATATTTTGGTAATGAAACATAATTTTAAATTATAATATTAAAAAAATGGTTTTTAAAACCTGCTTTACATACTGATTTTATTACTTTCCTTACAAAAAAAGCGCAATTAAATACGGCTTGTTTTATATTTAAGTGTTTTTCACAATTTGGTAGTGAACTGAGGATATAATAATTACGAAATCAATCGCTAAAATAGCGTTTTTAAATTTACTTTTCCAATACTTAAGGATTGTTCTTTGCAAATAATAAGCAGTTTTAACATAATTACAAGATTCATAAAGGATAGTACAGGACAGTTTTCTTTCGAGCATTATATTATTTTACAAAACCAAATTAACTATCACAATTAACCAAAAAAACAAATTATTAAATGGAATCATTATTAGGAATTATTTTTCATTCTATCGGAGGATTTTCTTCAGGTAGTTTTTATATGCCTTTTAAAAAAGTTAAAGATTGGGCTTGGGAAAGCTACTGGCTTGTGGGCGGTTTCTTTTCTTGGTTAATTGTACCGCCGATTGCGGCTTATTTAACGATTCCAAATTTCACAGAAATTATTGTTGCAGCATCTCCTTCTATTAAAGCCTTTACTTATTCAATGGGATTGGTTTGGGGAGTTGGAGGTTTAACATACGGTTTAGGCGTTCGCTATCTTGGAATGTCATTAGGAAATTCAATTACCTTAGGATTTTGTTCTGCGTTTGGCGCATTAGTTCCTTCTATCTATTACGATTTATACCCAACAGCAGGTAAAATTTCATTTTCGGATATGCTGGCAAGTTCTGGCGGACAATTGGTTTTATTGGGCGTTGCGGTTTGCCTTTTAGGAATCGCTATTTCTGGAAAAGCCGGAATGCTGAAAGAAAAAGATTTTGCAACTGGACATGAAGATAAGGATAAAGATTTTAGTTTAGCAAAAGGGTTAACTGTAGCGGTTATTTCTGGTATTTTAAGTTCATTCTTTAATTACGGAATCGAAGCTGGAAAACCGATGGCAGAAAAAGCAGTTGAATTTGGCTGTAATCCTTTATTTCAAAACAACGTAACTTATATTGTTTTGCTTTGGGGAGGTTTGACTACCAATTTTATTTGGTGTCTATATCTTAATTTCAAAAACAAAAGCATTGGTGATTACACCAACAAATCTACTCCAATTACTAAAAATGTGCTTTTCTCAGCACTTGCTGGAACTATGTGGTTTTTGCAGTTTTTCTTTTACGGAATGGGCGAAAGCAAATTAGGAAACGGTGCAAGTTCATGGATTCTGCACATGGCAACTATTATTCTAACGGCTAATTTCTGGGGATTCTATTTGAAAGAATGGACTGGAGTATCGAAAAAAACATTTAGAACATTCCTTTGGGGAATCGGATTAATTATGCTTTCGATTGTTTTAGTGGGAATTGGAAACTCTTTATAAATACTGAAAAAATATATGATAACAATGTCAAATACAAATACAAAAAATATGAATTTTAAGCATGTTAGCTATCTTTGGGATGAGGCAAAAGCTCAAGAACTAGCTGGTGATGAAGTAGCGCTTTTCATTTATCGCTCTAACTTATTGGGAGCCGATTTAAGATTGACAAACTACGGAGGAGGAAATACTTCTGTAAAAATTACGGATAAAGATCCATTAACTGGAGCAAGCTCTGAAGTTATGTGGATTAAAGGTTCTGGAGGTGATATTGGAACTTTAACAAAATCAGGTTGTGCGGCGTTATATTTAGACAGACTTCGCAATCTTGAAAATGTATACAGAGGAATTGAGTTTGAAGATGAAATGGTAGAATTGTTCAATCATTGTATTTTCGATTTAGCTTCAAAAGCGCCGTCTATCGATACGCCTTTGCATGGTTTTTTACCATTTAAACATATCGATCACTTGCATCCAGATGCGGCAATTGCAATCGCAGCAGCAAAAGACGGAGCAAAAATTACAGAAGAATTATTTAACGGAGAAATCGGCTGGGTTGGATGGCAGCGTCCGGGCTTCGATTTAGGACTTCAATTAAGAAGTTGTTTAGAAGAAGCAGAAAAGAAAGGTAAAAAACTAAGAGGAATCATGTTGGGGTCTCATGGTTTATTTACTTGGGGTGATACTGCATACGAAAGTTACATCAATACATTGGAAGTAATCGAAAAATGTGCTGAATACCTTGAAAATAATTATGGTAAAAAACGCCCCGTTTTTGGAGGTCAGAAAATCGAAAGCCTTCCAGAAGGTGATCGTAAATTGAAAGCCGCAAAAGTTGCTCCGATTTTAAGAGGTTTCTGTTCGTCAGAGCGTCAAATGATTGGTCATTATACAGATGATGCAAGAGTTTTGGAATTCATTAATTCAAATGATCTTTCAAAATTAGCTCCATTAGGAACTTCTTGCCCGGATCACTTCTTAAGAACTAAAATCAGTCCATTGGTTTTAGAATTAGATCCAAATGAAGATTTATCAGATATAAATGCGGTTAAAGCAAAACTAGCCCCGGCTTTTGAAGCTTACCGTGCTATGTACAAAGACTATTATAATGCCTGCAAGAAATCGAATTCTCCTGCAATGCGTGACCCAAACCCAGTTGTGATTTTATATCCTGGAGTTGGTATGTTCACTTTTGCAAAAGATAAAACGATGGCACGTTTGGCATCAGAATATTATGTGAATGCAGTAAATGTAATGAAAGGTGCAGAAGCTGTTTCAGAATATACTTCGCTGCCTCACCAAGAAGCTTTTGATATTGAATATTGGTTATTAGAAGAAGCAAAATTACAACGTATGCCAAAACCAAAAGCATTGTCTGGCAGAGTAGCTGTTATTACTGGTTCTGCGGGCGGAATTGGTAAAGCTATTGCTAAGAAATTTGCTCAGGAAGGTGCAAGTGTAGTAATCAACGATATTAATCAAGAGCGTTTAGAAGGGGCAACAGCTGAGTTTATTAAAGCTTTTGGAAAAGATGCGGTTGCGAGTACATTACTTAATGTAACAGATGAAGCTAGTACAGAATTAGCTTTAGATCAAGCTTCTTTAGCTTTTGGAGGTGTAGATATTATTGTAAACAATGCCGGAATCAGTATTTCAAAATCTATTGCAGAGCATACTCTTGAAGAATGGGATAGATTATACGATATCTTGGTAAAAGGACAATTTATTGTTTCTAAAGCCGGAATTGAAGTAATGCGTAAACAAGGTTTTGGAGGTGATATTGTAAATATTGTTTCTAAAAATGCTGTTGTAGCTGGTCCAAATAATCCAGGATATGGCTCTGCCAAAGCTGCACAAGCACATTTAACACGTTTAATGGCTGCTGAATTAGGAGCTGATAAAATTCGTGTAAACACAGTAAATCCTGATGCTGTAATCTCAGACTCAAATATTTGGTCTGGCGGATGGGCAGAAGGTCGTGCAAAGGCATATGGAATTACAGTTGAAGAACTTCCAGCTTATTATGCAAAACGTACGTTATTAAATGAAATCATATTGCCAGATGATATTGCAAACGCTTGTTTTGCTTTTGTTGGTGGTTTACTTGGTAAATCAACAGGGAATGCCTTAAACGTAGACGGCGGTGTTGCAATGGGCTTTTATAGATAAAGATTGTTTAGGTTTTTTTATAAGTTTGTTTAAGCAAAAGTGGTTTTTTGTGGTCTAACGTTCGATATTTCGGACGTTAGATTTTTTTAGATATAAGACTTTTATAAAGAAGACTAAATAGCATAAAATAATAAAGTTAAACGCAGAGAACGATTATATAATTTTCGAGTTCAAAAAATGCTTTAACCTATAGAAATATAGTTTTTTCTTAAGTTTTAAAATAGAAAAAATGATTCATCATTAATGCATAATTAGGTGTTTTGATGGGAGAACTTTTAAGGTTATATTTTTATGTGTTAAAAACACACGAATAAAATTAAATTGTATATCTTGTATCTCTATTAAAATAATAAGTATTATGATAATCGGATCAAACAATATTGAATCTCATAACGAGGAATTATTAAAAAAGCACCAAAATAAACTGATTTTTACAGCATCAGAAATTGATAATACAGAAGCCATTATTCAAAAGTTAATCGACTTTCAAATTGCAATTCCATCTTGGGCTTTAGGAACAGGAGGAACAAGATTTGGACGTTTTGCTGGTGGGGGAGAACCGCGTTCAATCGAAGAAAAAATCGAAGATGTTGGTTTACTTCATAAATTAAACAATGCTTCAGGAGCTATTTCGCTTCATATTCCGTGGGATATTCCACAAGATTATAAAGCAATAAAAGCGCTTGCGGCACAGCACAATTTAAAGTTCGATGCCATGAACTCGAATACATTTCAAGATCAGGCAGATGCAGAGCATACTTATAAATACGGTTCGTTGCAAAACGTAAATAAAGCAGTTCGTAAACAAGCGATTGCTCATAATATTGAAGTAATTAAACACGGAATCGAATTAGGATCTGAGTCATTAACAGTTTGGCTTGCTGATGGTTCTAATTTTCCTGGACAGTTGAACTTTCGTAAAGCGTATCAAAATACATTAGAAAGTTTAGAAGAAATCTACGATGCATTGCCTTCAAACTGGAAATTATTTTTAGAATATAAATGTGCTGAGCCTAACTTTTATTCAACGACAGTTGCTGATTGGGGACAGTCTTATTCGTATGTTAAAAAGTTAGGCGATAAAGCGCAGACATTAGTCGATTTAGGACATCATTTACCAAATGCAAACATCGAGCAGATTGTTTCATTATTATTAATGGAAAACAAACTGGGCGGATTCCACTTTAACGATTCAAAATACGGCGACGACGATTTAACAGCAGGAGCTTTAAAACCATATCAATTATTTTTGATTTTCAATGAATTAGTTGAAGGAATGGATGCAAGAGGAATGAACCACGCCAAAGATCTTGGCTGGATGATCGACGCATCGCACAACATCAAAGATCCGTTAGAAGATTTATTGCAGTCTGTAGAAGCTATTATGATTGCTTATGCGCAAGCACTTTCTGTAGACAGAAAAGCATTAGAAAAAGCACAGGAAGAAAATGATGTCGTAAAGGCACAGGAAATTCTTCAAAATGCTTTCCGTACAGACGTTCGTGCATTAGTTGCCGAGGCTCGTTTCCGTTCTGGTGCCGCTTTAAATCCAGTTGAATTGTACAGAAGCCTATCTGTTAGAAAAAATCTAATTGGAGAAAGAGGATTAAAAACATTAGCTACAGGCTTATAATTTATAATTGATAATTCACAATTTATAATTAATTAAATGAATGTAGTTGCAATTTTTGATATTGGTAAAACAAACAAAAAAGTATTCTTATTTGATGAAAACTATAGAATCGTTTGGGAGAAATCTGTCAATCTGGACGAAACAGTCGACGAAGACGGTTTTCCGTGCGAGAATATAGAAGTGCTTAAAAATTGGATTTTTGAGCGTTTAGAAGAAATAAAAGCCTTAACCAATTATGTATTAAAAGCTATCAATTTTAGTACCTACGGTGCTAGTTTTGTCTACATTGATAAAGAAGGAAAAATTTTAACTCCTCTGTATAATTATCTAAAAGATTATCCAGAGGGTTTAAAAAACGAATTCTATCATAAATATAAAGGCAAAGAAAAATTTGCTGTAAAAACAGCTTCTCCAGTTTTGGGAAGTTTAAATTCAGGAATGCAGATTTATCGTTTAAAAGAAGAAAGGCCAGAATTATTCGAAAAGGTAGAATACTGTCTGCATCTTCCGCAATTCTTGAGTTTTCTTTTAACCAATGAAGCTTACGCCGATATTACAAGTGTGGGGTGTCATACCAATCTTTGGAATTTCAAGAAAATGAAATACCATAAATGGTTAAAAAACGAAGGCATTTCACCTAAAATTCCTGAGTTTCATTACGGAAAAGACGTTATCAAAACAAAAGATGGTTTATCAGTAGGAGCAGGACTTCACGATAGTTCATCAGCTATAATTCCATATACCATAAATTTTACAGAGCCTTTTGTTTTATTGTCAACAGGAACGTGGAGTATTTCCTTAAATCCGTTCAATAATAAACAATTGACTTTTGAGGAATTACAAAACGATTGTTTGTGCTATTTGCAATACACAGAAAAACCTGTAAAAGCCGCAAGACTTTTTGCAGGAAACGAACACGAAATACAAACCAAAAGATTAGCAGAATATTTTAAAGTTCCGATCGATACATACAAAGAGGTTTATTTTGATAAAAACATTGTATCTAATTTAAGAGCTTTAAATTTTCAGATTATTTACCCTAAAAAGTATAATTTTGATATACTGAAAGAATGCCCTTTTCAAAAAAGAGAGCTGAAGACATTTAAAAGCTATGAAATTGCCTATCATCAATTAATGTTAGATTTGGTAGAGCAACAAGTATTTTCAACTAACTTAGTCATTCATAACAGTCCTGTAAAGAAAATTTTTGTAGACGGAGGTTTCAGTAAAAATTCAATTTATATGAATTTATTAGCCGAAGCTTTCCCTGATATTGAAGTTTATGCCGCATCAATGGCGCAGGCAAGTGCTTTGGGTGCTGCATTGGCAATTCATCAAAACTGGAATCCTAAACCCATTCAGAATGACTTAATTGATTTGAAATTTTATAAGCATTGAGATAACAACGCAGATAAGTAGATTAAGAATTAAAAGCTGCTTGAAATTGCGATAGTATTGTCATTTCGACGAAGGAGAAGTCTTCGCAAGTAGCTCTGCTTCTAAAAGCATCAATCTTTGTTGAAATTCTAACGGAGATTTACTTCGTCTGTTCGCTATTGCTTGAGTCTCCTTCGTAGAAATGACAAACAGCAAGCAGATTCGTTCAGATTTAATTTTAAAATATCTGCACAATCTGCCAAATCTGCGAGAAAAATATAACATCTAGAATGTTAAAAAATAAAAACAATAGAAAATGAAAATCGGGCTATTTATACCGTGTTACGTCGATCAGTTTTACCCAAAAGTGGGTATTGCGACGTACGAACTTTTACAGAAATTAGGTTGTGAAGTTCATTTTCCGATGGGACAAACCTGCTGCGGACAGCCAATGGCAAACAGCGGTTATGCACACTTAACAAAAGGCTGTGATACTATTTTATAGCCAATTTTTCAGGATTCGATTATATTGTATGCCCTTCAGGAAGTTGTGTTCTACATGTAAAAGACCATTTGCATGATGATAAAAATGAACAAGCAGCGATAAAAATCAGAAACAGCGTTTTTGAATTAACAGAGTTTATAACTGATATTTTAAAAATCGATCATATCGACGGACGTTTTCCTTTTAGAGTGGGAATGCACGTAAGCTGCCACGGACAACGCGGTTTGCATCTTTCGCAGATGTCAGAATTAAATGCGCCGTTTTTCTCGAAACCCGAGCAATTACTTCACAATATCGAAGGACTTGATTTAGTCGCTTTAACCAGAAAAGATGAATGCTGCGGTTTTGGAGGAACATTTTGTGTTACTGAAGAAGCCGTTTCTGTAAAAATGGGACAAGACCGAATAAAAGATCACGAAAGTCATAATGTTGATTATATTACAGGAGGTGATATGTCTTGCTTGATGCATTTAGACGGAATTTTGAAAAGACAAAAAAGCAGAATAAAAACCATTCATATTGCTGAAATATTAAATTCACTAGAAAATTAAAATAAGCGTTGAGTTTAGTTTTTTTAACCACAAAGTTCGCAAAGAAAAAATACGCAAAGCACGCTGTAAGATTAGAAATTAACTTTGCGAACTTTGCGGTTAAACAGAAGATACCAATAATAAACATTTCAAAATTGACTTTTAAATAATTAAAAATGTCATCAGAAAAAATAATACAGCACAGCGAAGCCGCAGCAAAATTCAACAAAGATGTGGAGCGTGTCAATTGGCATGATGAAACACTTTGGTTTGTTCGTGCGAAACGTGATAAATCGGCACATCAAATTGATGATTGGGAATTATTACGTGAAACGGCTTCAAAAATCAAAGCCAATGTACTTTCTAATATTCATGATTATTTAGTCGAATTTGAAGCAAATGCTCAAAGAAACGGAATCATTGTACATTGGGCAGCTGATGCGAAAGAACACAATGAAATTGTACATTCGATCATGGCAAAACATGATGTAAAGCAAATGGTGAAATCAAAATCGATGCTTACAGAAGAATGTCATTTAAACGATTATTTAGCCGAAAAAGGCATAGAAGTTATCGACTCAGATTTAGGTGAATATATTGTACAACTTCGCAAAGAACCGCCTAGTCATATTGTTTTGCCTGCTATTCACTTAAAAAAGGAAGATGTAAGTGAAACTTTCCACGAACATTTGGGAACAGAAAAAGGAAATTTTGACCCTCAATATTTAACCGAATCGGCACGACATAGTTTAAGAAACACATTTTTAACGCGAAAAGCAGCTTTAACCGGAGTGAATTTTGCCGTAGCAGAAACGGGAGAATTTGTAGTTTGTACCAACGAAGGAAATGCCGATATGGGCGCACATTTAGCTGATGTTCATATTGCTTGTATGGGATTTGAAAAGCTAATTCCGCAGCGAAAACATTTAGGTGTTTTTTTGAGATTGTTAGCAAGAAGTGCAACAGGACAACCTATAACAACTTTTTCAAGCCATTTTAAAAAACCTAGAGACGGAAAAGAGATTCATATTGTAATTGTCGATAACGGAAGAAGTAAACAGTTAGGGCGTGAAGATTTTAGAAATTCTCTAAAATGCATTCGCTGTGGTGCTTGTATGAATACCTGTCCTGTTTACAGACGAAGCGGCGGACACAGTTATCACAATGCGGTAGCTGGACCAATTGGTTCTATTTTAGCGCCTAACTTAGATATGAGCAAAAATGCAGATTTGCCATTTGCAAGTACGCTTTGTGGTTCTTGTACTAACGTTTGTCCAGTAAAAATTGATATTCACGATCAGTTGTACAAATGGCGTCAGGTTTTGGTAAAAGACGGTTATACACCAAAAGCCAAAACCATTGCAATGAAAACGATGGCAACAGTACTGGCAAATCCAACTATTTTTAACATTGCAGGAAAATCAGGAAGATTTGTAATGAAAAATATTCCCGCAATGGTCAATAATAAAATGAACAAATGGTACGATCAACGCGAAATGCCAGATGTTCCTGAGGAATCTTTTAGAGAATGGTATAAGAAAAATTCAAGAGAATCTAAAGCAAAAGATAATGAGCAGTAAAGCCGAAATTTTAAACAGAATAAAACTAAATCAGCCTGATTTGGTTACAGAACTGCCAGATTTAAGTCTCTTAGGTTCCGAAGATTTTGATACCTTAGAAACCTATAAAACGGTTTTAAAAGGAATTGGAGGAGATCCTGTTGAAGTATCTAATTATGAAGAAATAATTGATTATATAAAAGCCAATTATAATCTTAGAAAGAGATTAATTACAACGCTTCCAGAGCTTTCAGAAATTGCTTCTTTAGATTGGGACAATGCCGATCCGCATTCCTTGCAAGATGTTGAGTTAACAGTTGTAAAAGCTCATTTTGGAGTTGCAGAAAACAGCGGACTTTGGGTAACCGATGCTGTTTTAGGTCAGCGTGTTGCGCCATTTATTGCGCAGTATTTAGCGATAATTGTTCATAAAAATGATATTGTGCGTACAATGCAGCAAGCTTATGACAGAATAGGGGATCAGGAATATGGTTTCGGAACTTTTATTGCCGGACCTTCAAAAACGGCAGATATTGAGCAATCACTGGTTTTAGGAGCACACGGTGCAAGAGGCTTGATTGTGTTTTTATTAGATTAAAAAAATAATAATTTAGATTGAAAGGGGGCTGATAAGCCCTCTTTTTTTGTTTTAAATAGATAAAAATGTAAAATACGAATAGATTACTGTAAGTAAAATTGTATATTGTTTTTATTAAGTATTTGGTATTGAGTATTTTGTATTTTTTTTATATATTTACATATCCTTAATAATGAATATCTTTTTTATGTACCATATTAAATTTCATTATCCGCCATTAAAATTTGAAATATTTTTTGAATAGGTAATTCTTTACACTTTATAACAAAAATCGGAACTATTAAAATACAATATAAAATTTGTAAGAAATTATTTTAATGTAGTACGATTATTTATTATTTTGTAAGTATTTGTTTATATATTTGCATTTTTCTTAGATGGTTAATAACGATAATTTTGGTTTATATGAAAAAACATGTTTTTTTTATAATTTTATTTTTAGGTAGTTTTGTTACCTATTCTCAAGTTGGTATTGGAACACCAATGCCTAATTCTTCTTCTCAATTAGAAATTGTTGCATCAAATCGTGGAGTATTAATTCCGCGGTTGAATTTAGTTAATTCTACAGACGCATCTACAATAACTAGTGGGAACGTAAATAGTTTATTGGTTTTTAATACAGCGGCAGTTGCCGATATAAAACCGGGATATTACTATTGGTATAACAATAAGTGGAACCGAATTGTAATTGATAGTGAAACTTCTACTGCTCCAGGAACTGTTATTTATAATTCCACAACTAAAGAGTTTTCTTATGTTGATCCTTCTGGAAATTTACAGCCAATCGATTTTAGCGTGATAGTAAAAGCAAATGAAACGATCACAACACAGACTCAAGATTTAGGGACAGGTACAATTACGTATACTAACGAAGCTGGAGCTACATCAACTTCGCAAGTAGTAAGTAAAAACACAAATAATTTATTGGTAGTTGGAACTGATGGCGGTGCAATGTTACTTCCTTCGGCTATTACAAAGACAATTACAGTTTCAAACGCTTCAAGTGGAAACACTTCGACAATAACGGTGGATGGAATCACAAGTTCGGGTGCTCCAATAATCAATACAAATGAAACATCATTATCAGGAACAAGTTTGACCACAACGGTAAATGGTGTTGCCAGTACAGCTCTTGATTTGACTCCTGCAATTACAGCTGGAACGACCAACGCTTTAAGTTTGTCGGGAAACACATTAACGTCTAATGTAAACGGCATTACTTCATCATCAGATGCTGTGAGCGGTGTGTCTAACGTATCAAGTGTGAATACTTCAACTGTAACGGTAAACGGGATAACAAGTTCGGGTGCTCCAATAATCAATGCAAATGAAACATCATTATCAGGAGCAAGTTTGACCACAACGGTAAATGGTGTTGCTAGTACGGCTCTTGATTTGACTCCTGCAATTACAGCTGGAACGACCAATGCTTTAAGTTTGACAGGAAATACATTAACATCTAATGTAAACGGCATTACTTCATCATCAGATGCTGTGAGCGGTGTTTCTAATGCATCAAGCGTGAATACTTCAACAGTAACGGTAAACGGAATAATAAGTTCGGGTGCTCCAATAATCAATGCAAATGAAACCTCATTATCAGGAGCAAGTTTAACCACAACGGTAAATGGTGTTGCCAGTACGGCTCTTGATTTGACTCCTGCAATTACAGCTGGAACGACCAATGCTTTAAGTTTGTCGGGAAACACATTAACGTCTAATGTAAACGGCATTACTTCATCATCAGATGCTGTGAGCGGTGTTTCTAATGCATCAAGTGTGAATACTTCAACTGTAACGGTAAACGGGATAACAAGTTCGGGTGCTCCAATAATCAATACAAATGAAACATCATTATCAGGAACCAATTTAACAACAACGGTAAATGGTGTCGCGAGCGCTGCTTTAGATTTGACCCCCGCAATTGCAGCGGGAACTACGGTTTCTAATACAAGTTCTGTAAACTCTTTGAGCACAACTGTCAACGGTGTAACAGGAACGGCGGTTAACATAGTAAATAGTAACACTTTGACGGCAACAAATGGAAGTTTAGTTTCAACGGTAAATGGTGTTGCTTCAACACCGTCAGTTCCGGTTTTAGTTTCTGCTAATAATGGTTTAACTGCTCTTAACGGAAATGTGCAGTTAGGAGGTACTTTGACAACTCCAACAAGTCTTGCAACAAATGCAACAAATACTTTAGCCATTTCAGGTCTGCAGCCAAGTGTTTCAGGAACCGATAATTTGATAGTTGCTGATGGGACTGGTATTTTAAAAACACTTCCATCAACTGTATTAAATAATTGGCATACAACAGGAAACTCTGGTACTACAGCAACTACATTAGGCGGGGGCAATTATATAGGTACTATAGATCATGTTGGATTAAATTTTAGAGTAGGGAACGATCATGCGGGCTGGATTGGTTATCAAACTGCAGGAATTGGTACGTCATCTGTTTATTTTGGAGTTAATTCAGGATTTGCAGGAGCGGCTCTATCAAATGCAGCCTATGGGAATATTGGTATAGGAGATAATGCTCTGGCGGCAAATACAACAAATGGCAATACAGCAGTTGGAACTTTTGCGCTTCAACGTACTGTATCAGGTTTTAACAACGTGGCTCTTGGTTATCTCACACTTCAAAATAATTTAGCTGGTCAGTCGAATACAGCACTTGGAACGGGAGCGCTTCAAAATACCACAGGTTCTTTTAATGTTGGAGTTGGAAGCAGCGCAGGAGTAAGTAATTCAATCGGAACAAACAATAGTTTTATAGGTACCCTTGCTGATCTTACAGGATCTGGCTTAAATGTTACAAATGCTACAGCGATAGGTTACAATGCAAAAGTTGGAGCAAGTAATAGTATGGTTTTAGGAGGTACAGGCTCTGATGCAGTAAAAGTAGGAATAGGAAATACTATACCGAGTAATACACTACATATAACCAGTACAGCAGATCCTATTCGTGCTGAGGGTTTACAAGCAGGGAATTCTGCTACAGATAGTTTTGTGGTAGCTACCGCGACTGGTATTTTAAGAACAGTGACAGCTTCTAATGCAAACTTTTGGAGAATGACTGGTAATGGAGGAACAGATTCTACTGTAAATTTTCTTGGTACTACTGATGGACAATCTTTAATATTCAAGATCAATAATGTTAAATCGGGTATATTATCTCAATCAGGTGTTACAGCTTTTGGACACAAAGCATTGTCAAATTCAGTAGGTACAAATAATACAGCTTTTGGACATGCTACATTAATGAGTACTTCAAGTGGAACAGGAAATGTCGCTGTAGGATATAGAGCATTGGAAGCAAATACAGGTAATTATAATAATGCTGTTGGAGTAGGTGCTCTTCTTGTTAATAATTCCGGAAATCAAAATGTGGGAATGGGGAATAGTGCACTTGGTACTTTTGCAAGCGGAACGGGTAATACTGCTTTAGGGTATCAGGCAGGTGCAAACATAGCATCAGGAAGCCAAAATATTATTATAGGAAACACTGTAGATCTTTTTCCTCTTGCTCCAACAACAGGCGGAAGCAATCGATTAAATATTGGTAATGCTATTTATGGTACTGGAGTAAATAACCTTTCAACATTAGCGAAAGCAGCAAAAATAGGTATTAACATAGATACACCTCAAAATACTTTGCATGTGTCTCCTCAAGCTGTAGGTATTGATGATCCTGTACGCATTGATGGTTTACTGGCAAGTGTGGCAACAACAGATAATGTAGTAGTGGTAGACGCAACCGGTGTACTTAAAACTAGAAGTTCTGCACCATTAAATACAAACAATTGGAACATATTAGGAAATGCAGGTACTACTCCCGGAACCAATTTTGTAGGAACTACAGACAGTAATCAGCTTAATTTTAAAGTAAATAATGTACCAGCAGGTAAAATAGGTATTACGGGTGGTGATCCATATTTCCCTAATACTTATTTGGGCTATAATGCCGGAGCTGCAGATGCGGGTACAACGCTGCCAAGTGCTTCTACTGCTTTTAGTAATACAGCTTTTGGTGGAAATGCTCTAACAGCTATTACTACAGGATGGTACAATACTGCTTTAGGTGCAAATGCTCTTCCTGTTAATACAACAGGTTTTGGCAACACCGCAATTGGACCAAATACTTTAACTAAAAATACAATTGGATTTAATAATATTGCTATTGGGAATGGTGCACTATTAAATACAAATGCTACCGATGGTAATAATGGTAATAATAATGTTGCTATTGGTGGTTCTACTTTAAGATCAAATACGACAGGTTTTAAAAATATTGCAATAGGTGCTGGAAATCTTTATGGTAATACAACAGGGAGTTACAATGTTTGCATTGGAGGTACAGGCAGTACAGATGGTAATACAACGAATAATTATGGCACTTTTCTTGGATACGCAGCTGCAGCAGGTCTTGCTGGAACAACAGATGCAATAGGTATAGGACACTCAGCTGTAACAAATGCGAATTATGGTGTTGCAATAGGAAGTAATTCACATGTTCTTACGGGGGCAGTTAATAGTGTTGTAATTGGTAGAAATGCGAATACATCAGCATCGAATGCTATTATTTTAGGTGCCGAAGTTGGGAATCTTTCTCTCATACCAGCTCCTTTTGTAGGTATTGGTAC
Organism: Flavobacterium sp. FlaQc-28; assembly: GCF_044007415.1. Lineage (NCBI taxonomy): Bacteria > Pseudomonadati > Bacteroidota > Flavobacteriia > Flavobacteriales > Flavobacteriaceae > Flavobacterium > Flavobacterium sp. FlaQc-28. The sequence goes on along the minus strand of NZ_JBIPCM010000003.1, from coordinate 569,184 downwards.
AACAGCTCCTTTAAACAGTTTACATGTTAAACCTACAACAAATGCTGATCCTGTTCGATTTGAAGGATTAATGAATGGCCTTGGAACTGATAATGTTGTAGTTGCAGATGCATCAGGTGTTTTAAGGATAATAAGTTCATCTTTGATAGCTTTAGAGCCTTGGCAAACACAGTCTTCAACAGTTAAAGCGACTTCAAATACTGATGCTATATATCAAATGGGAAAGGTGGGAATCGGTACAGCGAATTTGCTAGGAACTATAGATCCTTCTGTGTGGCTTGCTGTAAATGGATCTATTCAAACTGCTACAACCACTTATCCTGATTATGTATTTGAAAATTATTTTAATAAAACTGGCTCTAGTAATGAAAAATATTCTTTCAAATCATTAAAAGAAATCGAAAAGTTCGTGAATGAAAATAAACACTTGCCTGGAGTTACAGGAATTACCGAATTATCAAAAAATGAAAAGGGCGATTATATTTTTAATGTTACAAAATTATCTGTTCAGGTTTTAGAGAAAGTAGAAGAATTATATCTTCATGTTATTGAACAGCAGAAAGAACTGGAAGCAAAGGATAAAGAAATTCAAAATCTTAAGCAGAAATCTGCTGAAATGGATTTACGTTTAGAACGTTTGGAAAAATTATTAGAACAAACATCATCTAATAAGTAATAAGATGAAAACGAAACATTTGAAATGGTGTATAATCATACTTTTCTGTATTGGAAAGGCGTTTTCGCAAACTGTAAATACAGGTGAATTATCAGTTTTGTCCAATACGCAGCTTTCTACTGTTGTAGATTTTGATAATAAAGAAAGTGGGGATGTTTTAAATGATGGAAATTTTTATGTCTATTCCAATTTTAAAAATGACGGGCTATTTACTTATACTGATTTAAGTGATGGAAGAATTTTTTTTATAGGAAGTAATCTACAGTCTATTGAAGGAGCTGCGCCGCCATATTTCCAAAACATAGAATTTAATAATACTTCGAGTAATGTGCCTTTCCGATTAGCGTCTACAATTGTCATTAATAAACTGGCTACTTTTAAAAATGGAATTGTTGATGCTGCCAATGATATAGGAAAAATGATTTTTAATGAAAACGCATCTCATTCTGATACTAGTAATTTGAGTTTTGTAGATGGGAGAGTAGAAAAAAAAGGTGCGGCAAAATTTGAATTTCCAGTAGGCGATGATGTTTACTATAGACCGTCAGTAAATGATGGAAGCCAAAATATAAATAATATTTATACGACAGAATATTTTTTTGAAAGCATAGGGAATATTTATCCTTACACAAGTAAAGAAGATAAAATTATTACAATAGATCAGGCTGAATACTGGAATTTAACTCAAGAAGGAGGAACTGATAAAGCAGTTTTAAGTCTAACATTAGACAAAAATACTACACCAGATGGTTTCTTTCAGGAAAGTAATGCAACTGAATTAGCAATTGTAAGATGGGATACAGCATCTGCTAAATGGATTAATGAAGGAGGTGTAACCACTGATCTTCTTACCGGAGCAGATTTTACAAAACTAGTAACTACACAAGTAAGTGGTTATGGAGTTTTTACAATTGCAATGGTAAAAAAAGACGATCCAGCTCCTCCATCTGATGAAATTATAATTTATAATGCAGTTTCGCCCAATGGAGATGGTATAAATGATAGTTTTTTAATTAAAGGAATTGATAAATTTCCTGATAATAGAGTTCAAATTTACAATCGCTGGGGGGTAAAAGTGTATGATGCTAAATCGTACAACGAAGTAGATAATATGTTTTTTGGATTTTCAGAAGGACGTGACACCGTAAAGAAAGATGAGGGACTGCCTACAGGAACTTATTTTTATATTTTAGAATACAAAAAAGGGGAAGAGACGATTAAGAGATCGGGTTATCTCTATGTAAGTAATAATAGATAGAATAAAAAACGAGGTGTAAAATACCTCGTTTTTTGTTTTATATTTTTTTATGATGTCTGATCATCAACAACAGCGTCTGGAGCATTTTTCTTTACAGATTCAATTCCGTTTTCTCTCGCAGCTACACTTTCATACATTTCACTTGAACCAATTATTTGTCCATTGCTGGCTTTTAAATTAAAATAAGGTTTTCCGTTACTTGATTCTTTTCTGTCATAACGACCATCATCTTGTGAGTTTGTTTTTACAGATTCGATTCCGTTTGTGCAGGCCGCTTTTGTTGTATAGCCTTCACTTGTTAAAATTGTCTGGCCGTTACCAGCTTTCAAATTAAATTGAAATTCACCATTGGTTCTTTTAGTAATTACAAATTTTCCCATTTAGTTTTTTATTTAAGTTAACTATAATATTTTGCTTTCTATAAAAATACAAAACTTAATTATACAATCGCTAGTGTCAGAAAAAATAATTAATAGGATAATTATAACGGAATATTTTCTTTACAATTTAGTGATTTTGAGTCATTATATAAGAGATTTCTTTATATTTGAATTAAATATTAGCTATAATTATTATGAGAAAACTATGTATTGTATTAGTAATTGCAACGCTGATTTCATCTTGCAATTCTAAAAAGAAAGAAGATACAGTAGAAACTACTGTGAAAGATTCGACAACAGTAAGTACTGAAAAAAGTACAGCCGCGAAGGTTGATGTTTATGAAGGATTATTACCATGTGCAGATTGCAGCGGTATAGAAACGGTTCTAAAAATTTATCAAGGAGATGGTACCATGGAAAGCCATAAGTTCGAATTGTATACCATTTACAAAGGAAAATCGCCTGAAAAAGAGTTTGTAGAAAAAGGAACTTTTAATACCGAAAGAGGTTTAGAAAACGATCCAAACGGGACAATCTATATATTGAATTGGGATAAACCTGCAGAGAACCAGATTTATTATGGTTATTACAGCGCAGATCCTGAGAAAGTATATATGTTAGATCGAGAGAAAAAAATAATCAAGTCAGAGCTTAATTATGCTTTAACCTTGAAAAAATAATAGCATACGAATGATTTGATTTTAAACAAAAAAGAGACTTTTTAAAAGTCTCTTTTTGTATATATAATGTTTGAATTATTTAACTGTAATAGGCAATTCAACTGTTGTTTTGTCCCATCCAATTACCAAATTCGCTGTAGTTCCTTGAGATGTAAAAGCAATTGATAAAGCTTCGATTACTGTAGAAACTGGTTTTACAGGAACAGAAACTCGAACAACATCTTTGCTTTCATCATAAGCATAAGAGCCCCATAAATCAAGTTCCTTGTTGATAATAATTGTCCATTTGTCTTTTTCAGGAATTGCAAACAAACTGTAAGTTCCTGCAGGAACGTTTTTACCTTCAATAGTTACTGCTTTGTAAAATTTAATTTCTACATTTTCATTAGCACCAACCCTCCAAACTTCTCCATACTTAATCAAATCACCAAAAATAGTACGTCCTTTTACTGACGGTCTTGCATAGGTAACTTTGACAACGGGAGCTGGATTATCAGTTTTTTTGAACTTAACAGCTTTGTTAGGAAAATAAGAAATATCTACAGGACTTGCATCCAGGGGAGCAAATTTTACAACTTCCTGTGCTTGAACTGTAAATGCAGCAAATAAAGTAACTGCAAGTAAACTTAATTTTTTCATAGGATTACAATTTTTAGAATAAGTACAAAGTAAGTTAATAGTGATTAAAAATCACATCATTACAGTTAGTTTTTTGTTAATGAATTGGTAACGACTCTTAAATTTAATCTAAAAAGACATCGGAAAATTTTAAAACGATTTTTTAATTCCCATTTCAAGCCCTCTTAGTTCTGCTAATCCACGTAAGCGACCAATTGCAGAATAACCGGGATTTGTTTTCTTCTTTAAATCATCCAGCATTTGATGTCCGTGATCCGGACGCATCGGCAGTTTGCTGTTGTTTCTTTTTTCAACCTCTAGAATTGCTTTTACCACTTCGTACATATCTACATCGCCTTCAAGATGGTTTGCTTCATAAAAACTGCCTTCTTCATCTCTCTGTGTACTTCTTAAATGAATAAAATTCATTTTATCTCCATGACGTCTTATAATTCCAGGTAAATCATTATCAGCTCTAACACCGTACGAACCTGTGCACATAGTAAAACCGTTTGATTTTGAAGGAGAGGCATTCATTAATTCGATCAAATCTTCTTCCGTACTTACCACTCTCGGTAAACCTAAAATTGGATAAGGAGGATCATCAGGGTGAATTGCCATCAAAACACCTTTGCTCTCTGCAACCGGAATAATCTGCTTTAAAAAGTAAAACAAGTTATCTTTTAAAGCTTGTCTATCAATATGATTATAAGCACTTAAAGTAATTAAAAAATCCTCAACAGTATAAGCTTCTTCAGCGCCTGGAAGCCCAGCCAGAATGTTTTGTTGTAATTTTACCTTATACTCATCAGTCATTGCTTCAAAATAAATTTTCGCTTTTTGAGTCTGCTCTGGTGAATATTCCTTTTCAGCACCAGGTCTTTTCAAAATAAACAATTCAAAAGCAGCAAAAGCATTAATGTCAAAACGAAGCGCTTTCGATCCGTCTTCAACCGTATAAGATAAATCAGTTCTAGACCAGTCTAAAACAGGCATAAAATTATAGCAGACACATTTAATACCGCATAAAGCCAAATTTCGAATGCTTTCTTTATAGTTTTCAATGTATTGAAGATAATTTCCAGTTTGTTTTTTAATATCTTCATGTACAGGGATACTTTCTACAACTGACCAAGTCAATCCTGAAGCGCCTTTTTTAGGATCACCGTCTTGGTATTCAATTTCAATTTTTCGTTTGTTGATTTCATCTACGCTCCAAACTTCTCCGTTTGGAATATGATGTAAAGCAGTTACAATTCCAGTTGCGCCAGTTTGTGCAATATCTTGTAAAGAAACAGGGTCATTTGGTCCGAACCATCTTAATGTTTGTTCCATTTTGTATTATGTTGTTTTGTAATTTAGTTTATTAAATACTTGTAGCAGCAAACCCGCCGTCAACCTTTAAAATAGTTCCCGTTACGAATTTTGACATATCACTGCATAAGAATAAAAGAGCACCGTCAATATCTTCTGGCGTTCCAAATCTTCCCATTGGCGTATGATCGATGATTTTTTCGCCTCTTGGAGTCAGATTTCCTTCAGGAGTTAATAATAAAGCTCGGTTTTGTTCTCCAATAAAAAATCCGGGCGAAATAGCATTTACGCGAATTCCTTCACCATATTTCTGTGCTAATTCAACTGCCATCCATTGTGTAAAATTGTCGATTGCTGCTTTTGAAGCAGAATAGCCCACAACTCGCGTTAATGGTCTTTGCGCCGATGCTGATGAAATGTTGATGATATTTCCTGATTTTTGTTTTGCAAAAAGCTCCGAAAAAACCTGAGTTGGAAGCATAGTTCCTATGATATTTAAATCGACAACTTTTTGTAAGTCATCGCTTTTCATATCATAAACAGCTTGATCCGGTTGTACAGTAGCTCCCGGCATGTTACCGCCTGCAGCATTAATTAAAATATCCAGACGATTGTATTTTTCAACAATAAAATCTTTTGCTTTTTCTAATTCTTCTTTATTCAAAACATTGGCTTGAATAGCAAAACCTTCTCCGCCACTTGCTTTTATATGCTGTACCGTTTTTTCCGCTTTCTCAATAGATTGAGAAACGATCCCAACGATAACACCTTGTTTAGCCAAAACGTTTGCGAAATTACTTCCTAACACACCCGCACCACCTGTGATAAGCGCAATTTTTCCTTTTAGATTAAATATTGAATCCATATCTATTTTATAATTTATAATGTTTAAATCCCAATACTTTAAATCCCAACTTTTGAAAAGCAATGTTTTAAGTTCTTTATTTGGAATTTAAAGTTTGAAATTTCCCCGACAGGGAATTAGATCTTTACTTTAAAAACCAGTTTTTTCAAAAAACCTTCGCCAATCATTGTTGCGTGAACATCATCAGGAAATAAAATGGCAAATTGCTTTTCTTGCAATTCAAAAAACATATCTGGTTTATCAAAGAAAAAACGTACGTCTCTTTCGTCGCTGTAATCCCCATTTGGTTTTATACATTTTTCTCTTGGTTTCCAAGCAAAAGTTTCAGGACCTTGTATCGAAATTTGAATATCAATGTTTTTATCATGACATTCAAAACTTTTGATGCTTTCTTCTCTTGTACTTCCATCACCATGAATAACAATAAGTTTTAAACCTTCGCAGATTTCAAACGAACCAGTTTCAAGGCTGGCAATATCAGTTTGGCTGACGTATTCAAAAGCTTTTTGAAAATTGGGATGCAGACTGTAATATTTCGCTGCATTATGTAATGAATCTATTATCATTGGGTAAGATTTAATTAAAATAAATATTATAAAAAAGTGCACCGTGTATGTATTATGTGTAATTTTACGTGTACGCACACGGTGTTTTACAAATGTATGTAAAATGTAATGTATAACAACCTGTTTTTGCTGAAAAAATATAATTTTATAATGGAGCCCTTATTATTTTAACTTAAAAAGAATCAATATCATAACAATAAAGAAAATTGCCGAATTAGCTAATGTTTCTCCAGGAACTGTTGACCGAATTATTCATAATCGCGGACAGGCGGCGCAAGAAACTGTAGATAAAGTCAACGCTATAATTGAGGAATTTGGTTATAAGCGTAATATTTTGGCGAGTAATCTGGCTTTAAATAAGAAGTTTCGTTTTGCAGTTTTTCTTCCCAAACATGAAAATCTTGAATATTGGCGCAGTCAGGCGGAGGGAATAGAAAAAGCTGCCATTGAGTTTAGTAAATTTGGAATTGTTTTAGATTATTTCTATTATGATTATAATACGGCTTCTTTTAAAGAATCAGTAAAAAAAGTGATGGATTTTGAGTGTGACGGATTGCTTTTTGCGCCTATTTTTCAGGAAGATTCGGTTCAGTTTTTAAACGAATACAAAAACAAGAATATTCCAGTTGTGATGATCGATTCGAATATTTCAAACAATAATGAATATGCTTATGTAGGTCAAGATGCTTTTCAGAGCGGTTATTTAGCTGGAAGACTCATAAGTTTTGCAGTAAAAAAAGAAAGGCATGTTTTGATTTTTAAAATCACCCAAGAAATCGAAAGTACATCTGTTTATTTGCAGCGAATAAAGGGATTTTATTCTTTTTTTGAAGACAATAGCGAACTTACAAATTTTAAATTTTCAGAAGTTACTTTAAAAGATTCAAATGTTGATGAGTTAAATCTTGAAATGTTTTCTGGAATAAGCAGCATTTTCGTGCCCAATTCGAGAGCCTATATTGCAGCCCAATTTTTAGAACAAAAAAATATAAAAGGTATTCGAATTATAGGCTACGATTTATTAAAAGAAAATATAGAATACTTAAATAAAGGCGTAATTGATTTTTTGATTAATCAAAGACCAGAAGATCAAGGGTATATGGCAATTCAGTATTTGTATAAAAAAATGGTTTTAAAAGAAGATACAGAGCCAACACATTATATGCCACTTGAAATTATTTTGAAAGAGAATTATTCTTCAGCCAAAAAGTGATTTTTTTCGATTTAGGATTTTGAAATCATTATCAATAATGCGACAGTTAAATGAATTATATTCTGTAATTTACAAGACTTCACTTTTGTGCGAGTTAAAATTATAATTAAATGAAAATCAATAAAAATGGTTAAATGTATTATTTTCGATTGTGATGGTGTGTTGGTCGATACAGAGAAAATTGGCAACGGAGTATTGCTTGAAATGGCGTCAGAACATGGCTTTGAAATGAAAATTGAAGACGCTTATCGCAATTTCAACGGTCGTAAGTTAAAAGATTGTTTCAGATATATAGAAGAAACTATTGATAAAGAACTTCCAGAAACTTTTGAAACAGAATTTCGTCAGAGAAGTTTTAGTGCTTTTAAAACACAGGTTAAACCAATGGAAGGTATTGTTTCATTTATAGAAAAACTCACAATTCCTTATTGTGTTGCTTCAAGTGGACCAGTTGAAAAAATCCGTTTAAATCTTGAAGTCGCTGGTTTATTGAATAAGTTTGAGAACAAGCTTTTTAGTTCATATCAAATAGGGAGTTGGAAACCAGAACCGGGAATTTTTTTGCACGCGGCCAAAGAAATGGGTTTTGATGTAAAAGACTGTATTGTGGTTGAAGACAGTGTTGCAGGTGTACGAGCCGGAATAGATGGCGGTTTTAAAGTATATGGTTTTGCAAACGGATATAATGATAATGATTTAGAAAAGGAGGGAGCAATACTCTTTAGAAGCTACGAAGAACTTGCTGCTATTGTAAGTTTATAATATAAAAATGGTTGTCAAAAAAAGACAGCCATTTTTTATTTATGATATGTTCATTTCTTGATGCGATTACTAAAAGAGCGTGTGAAATAGTTCGTTTGAATTTCTATTGAAATTCCTAAACATTATGATTTCGTAACAATGCCATAAACATAATAGCAATTTAAAGTCCTAAAATTGCAACTCCTTATAGAGTTTATATCAAGTATAGTTTTTTTAATTGTTTACGTTTTTTAATGAATGAAAATACGGCTCATTTTTTTAAAATAAAACATTTATATACGATACAAGATTCAAACTATAATAACAACAATAAAATAGTTGCTGATACTTTAAAATAGACCAATAAAGTTTATCATTTAGTATTAAAAGACAATTAAAATGTTGTGTTAGTTTATTTTTTATTTTTTTGACAAAACCTATTTCTTTAATGAAATAGGTTTTTGTGTTTCTATACCTGTTTACTACACCCTTGATTCTTGATTTAGATTGCGTTAAGAAATGTATAAATAGCCTTGAAAATGTGATAGTTGAATTTTATTTGATTAAATTTACTAGACTAACTTATAAAAAAAATCTTATGAAAGCAGTGCGTTTTTTTGGACATAAAGATGTTAGGATTGTGAATGATTTAGAAAAACCATCTCCAAAAGGCGATGAAGTATTATTAAAAATTGGCGGTGCTGGAGTATGTCATTCAGACTTGCATATAATTGATGATGGCATTGTATCTGGTGTTACTTTTACATTGGGGCATGAAAACGCAGGCTGGATAGAAGAAATAGGAGAGGATGTAAAAGGATTTAAAAAAGGAGACGCAGTTTTGGTTTATGGTCCTTGGGGATGCGGTCATTGTAAACCTTGTCAGCATTCTAATGAAAATTACTGCGACCACCAGTCAGAAATGGCTTTTGGCGGAGGTCTTGGTTTAAATGGAGGAATGGCTGATTATATGCTGGTGCCTTCATCGCGTTTGCTGGTGCCAATTCATGATTTAGATCCTGTGATTGCGGCTCCGTTAACAGATGCAGCTTTAACGCCGTACTCAGCAATTAAGAGATCATTACATAAGTTAATGCCAGATGAGTACGTGGTTGTAATTGGGGTCGGAGGATTGGGTCATGTGGCGCTTCAAATTTTATCAGAAATGTGCGGCTCAACTATTATAGCTTGCGATATAACTCCAGAAAGACTCGAATTTGCTAAAAAATTAGGAGCTGCTTATGCTATTAATTCTACAGATAAAGATGCTGCCGAACAAATAAAGAAGATTACAGGAATTAAAAAAGCCAAAGTTGTAATTGATTTTGTGGGAGCTACTTCTACAATTGACTTAGGAACAAAAGTTGTTGGTTTAGACGGCGATTTAACGATTGTTGGTCTTGGCGGCGGAAATTATGAATACAATATGAATGGTCTGCCTTTTGGGGTAAGTTTAACAAACCCTTACTGGGGTTCTAGAACCGAATTAATGGAAGTCATAGGACTGGCACTTCAAAAGAAGATTCACATTGAAGTTGAAAAATACAGTTTAGATCAAGCAGTCGAAGTTTATGATAAACTAAGGCATGGACAAATAAAAGGAAGAGCAGTATTGATTCCTTAATTGTAATCTTGTAAATAATGAATGAAAGAGTATAATGAAAAATAAAAATCTAATGGTAAATTTGAGTTGCCTTTTAGTATTCTAAAATTAGATTTCTAACTAAAACTGTGATGGAATAAGACTTGGCAGGCTCAAAAATAATAACTCAAAAAGTGTAATATTATGATACATCAAATTGACACAACTGATAATTTAGTTGCTTTTAGAGCATTGGCAGAAATGACAAAAGAAGATTTTTTAATCGTTGTTGTTCCTGCTGTCGAGCATTTGGTAAAGCAAACTAATGAAATTAATTTTTTACTGGTTTTGGATACTGAAGTAGAAAAATTTACTGCAGGCGAGTGGCTTCAGGAAGCGCTGTTGGGACTTAAAAATCTTGGAAAATGGAATAGAGCGGCGATAGTATCAGATTCTGAAGAAATAATTTCGCTTGCAAACGGATTCGGCTATGTAGTTCCGGGAGAATTTCACGGTTTTAGAAAAGAATCTTTTAATAAAGCATTAAACTGGGTAGAAGGAAATATTAACCTTGCCTAAAAAAATGATTTCAATTTTTAAATCAATTTTATTTTTAAACTAAAAGAAAAACACTTGTAAATTCACGAATTGTAATCAAACAAAATGGTGAATCTACAAGTGTTTTTTATTTTAGATTTCAAGTTTTTAAATTGAAGCTTAAAAAACACTGGCTAATAATTATATTCGATACCGCTGCTGTCGGTTTTTTCTCTTTTCTCTTTAGAAGTCTCTGTTATCTTTTTATAGCATGCAGCTGCAAGCAAAGGTACAGCAAGACTTCCTACCACTGCAGCCGTTTTATTTTGTCCGGCTTTTTTAAGTACGGCTCCAGCCAAAAGAGAGCCTAATCCCGCAAATACTAAATGTTTAACCGATGGTCTGTAGTCTTTGTAATCTTTTTTTTCAGGTTTAATTCCGTGTAATAATGGGTCTATAAAATTTAGTTTTTCCATAATTATGATAATTTATTTAATGATACCTAATTTTGTCTAATGTAATAAAAATGTTACGTTTATTCTAGTTTTAACTGTTGATTTTTTTACGAATTGCTAAACCAGAAAGAAATCGTAAGATTATAAAGATCGGCGAAAATCCAGCCAAAATCAATCATCAAGGATCGTTTAACAAAAGTTTATAATAGTAAACGATAAAAACGTTAATTGTATCCTAAAGCCTGGATTCTTATTTACGAAATGCGTTTTGTTTTAAAATTTAGCAGTTTTTAGGCTCTAGGATGATTTTCAGGATAATGTTCGGCATCAAAATCACTTAAATCCTCATCTTTATCTAAATCTCTTTCTTTCTCTAGATCATTTTCAAAGTTTAGTTCATTAGTGCTGTTGTCCTTCTCTTGATTTGCTTTTTCACTATCATTAGTGATCGAATTATCTTCGTTTATAACTCGTTCTTCATTAGGAATGTTTTCCATTCTTATCGATTCATTTCCATTAAAATCAGTAGTTTGATTTCGTCCATCATCGATAAACTCTTCTTGATATTGATATGGATCTTCGTCAGGTGAAAAATTTACAGTATAATCAAAATTTTCCTGATCCATAAAATCAGGGTCTCTAAGACCATAATCTTGGTTGTTTAGCTTTTTCATAACTTTTCTATTTTTTCATTATTTCTTAGCTTCCAAAGTTTTTATATATTCCGAAAATAGAGAAAACAACCTCTTTTTTAGTTGATTTAGAGGAGTTTAAGTGTCATTAATTTTGGGCATATTTACAAAGGTACTTTAAAAATTGAAAAAACTTTTATAGAAAAGTAGATTATAGCTGCATAATTTTCAGGTAGTTAGATTTACTGCAGGAACAAAAAGGAATTACTGCTTACTGTTAAGTTTAAAACATAAAAAAGCCATAAAGAAATTGATCTTTATGGCTTCGGTCCAAAAAACTAACTTCTAAAATAAAGTGAATGATTTTTTATAGATATTTTCCCCAATTTTCTATCCTTAAATAATTCATCAAGTATTTCTTCCGCCTGATTATATGAAATATCTAAAATCACGGCATATTCTTTTGGAGCCAATGTTGGATAGATCTCAAAAAGAGATAATGGATTTTCATTTTTAAATATCTTCTTTTTTGCTTCAGGATATAATGCCAGCAAAGCATTTTCATAATATGCATATGGTTTAGAACCATAAACTGTTAGTTGATTGTTGTTTTTATCAGCAAAAAATAAAGTTGGAAAACCTCTTACACCAAGTGTTCTCGCTAAATTTAAATCCTCCTGAAAAAGTCTTTTAGCATCTCCATCGTAATCACTTTTTAGTCTTGCAATGTCAAGATTTGCAAGTTTGGCCGCTTCAGCAATATTATCCCATTTAGCAATATTCTTTTTTTCGAGATATAATTTCTCACGTAGGATACGCATAAAAATTACTGCTTTTTCTTTACTCTGAATTTGCGCGGCTTTCATAGCAATGCAAGAAGGATAAGAAGAATCCAATGGATCTTCAAGCCAAACATTGCCGTCAATTGGCATTTCGTAATGCTGACTTGCTTCATCCCAATGATGAGCAACATCCGATGGTTTACTTATACCGCCGCTGTTGTAACTCCAGTCAGGCAGTAAACCGCCCATTTTGTAATCTATTTCAAAATACTCGGAATATTCCAGTTTTAGTTTTCTCAATTGCGGCTCAATTCCCCAGCATGAAGAACAAATAGGGTCAGTATAATAAATAATTTTTACAGGTTTACTTTCGGATTTAATAACCGTTGTTTCATTTGATGCTTTGCCAACTGGCATTTCGCACATACCGCTTTCAGAATCACACAGTAACGGATTTGTTTTATTATCGTTCATTCTAGAATTAGTTTGCGATTGACAGCTCGCACTGCAAATTAGGATTAATAACAGCGAAAGTATTTTCATAATTACTGTTTATAATTCTTGCTTTAGGTTTTAATTTATATTTTTACATAACAAAGCTCGTCCATATTTAATAACAAATCAATTAGTCTAAAAAAGATGACTACAGAAAGTAAAGCAGAAAAAGATAACGAATGTCCAGCACAAGCACTTTTGAAGTTATTATCAGGTAAGTGGAAACCGGAGATTTTTCTATTAGCAGTAGAGGGTCCGTTGCGTTTCAATACACTTTTAAGAGATTTAAAAGGATCAAATAAACAATCGATCGCCGTCGCACTTCGCGAATTGGAAGATTTCGAACTTTTAGATAAAAAGGTTATCAAGCTGAAGCCGCTTCATATTGAATATACGTTATCTGAGAAGGGAAAATCCTTGATTCCTGTTTTTAAACAATTAGAGTTGTTTTTAGAGAAATAGATTTTTTTTGAAGTGTAAAGAAAACTTAAAATTAATATGAAAAGACTGTTTTTAGTTTTATTGATGTTACTGCAATTTCCTTTAAGTTTTGGGAATAATCAAACAGAAGAGCCATCCTCACAGAAAATTATTGGAACTTGGTATGCCGACAGGAATCGAAATACAAAATGGGTTTTTACTCAAGACAGGAAAATCTATAATTATGATAAGGATGTTTTTAAAGTAATGTATGGTTATACTATTTCTCACCGCTGTCAAAACAATTCAAACGATACTACCGAATTTTTAACTTTCATGGACAGAGACGGTAATGAATTCTGTTTTAGAATAAATGGAATTAACGAGAATAAAAACGGAATTCTATCTCTTACTAAATTAGATAATGGAGAAACGCTCTTGTTTGTTAACAATTTAAATGTAACAACTGGAAGGTAGTATTTTGAGGGAATTTTCTTAATGCTGTAGAAATTTTCTTTCTACTATTAAACTTTCATTAACAAAAACTAAAACTTCATTAGTTTATATTTGTGAGGCAAAAAATAATCCTAAAGTATTGTACCTCATGAAAATTAAGTCATTTTTTTATCTGTTTCTATTTGTTGTTTTTTCAGTTTCATCTTATAGTCAAAATGTAAAACTGCTTACAATAGATCAGCTTAATGAAAGAATTGAAAAGGGAAAAGACAGTACTTATGTTGTTAATTTTTGGGCAACTTGGTGTGCGCCGTGTATAAAAGAGTTACCGCATTTTGAAAAATTAAGCGCAGAACATAAATCAGATAAATTGGCGGTATTACTAGTAAGTTTGGATTTTAAATCAAAGTTGAACTCGAATGTAATTCCGTTTGTGAAAAGAAAAAATCTGAAAAACGAAGTATTTCTATTGAATGAAGGAAGTCCGCAGGAATTTATCGATCGAATTGATCCAAGCTGGTCAGGAAGTATTCCTGCAACGCTTTTTATAAAAAATGGCAAGCGAAAGTTTGTCGAAAGTGAATTTACTTACGAACAATTATTAACTGAATATAAAAAACTGTAAATCCAAAAACCATGAAAAAAATAATCCTTTTATTAATGCTGGCATTCTCTGCCTTTCTAGCTCAGGCGCAAACTGCAACACTTAAAGCTGGTGATACTGCTCCAGATTTTAAACTGAAAAATGTAGATAATAAAGAGGTTTCTTTTGCAAGTTTTCCAAAAGCAAAAGGTTATATAGTAGTTTTTACTTGTAATACGTGTCCTTACGCAGTAGGTTACGAACAAAGAATAATTGATTTAGATAAAAAGTTCAAACCACAGGGATATCCTGTAATTGCAATTAACCCTAACGATCCAGAAGCTTCAAAAGCAGATACTTTTGACAAGATGCAGGATTTGGCAAAAGAGAAAAAATATCCTTTTCCATACTTGTTAGATCCAGGACAAAAAATTACCGATGAGTATGGTGCAAAACGCACGCCTCACATTTTTATCGTTTCTAAAACAGCAAAAGGAAATGTAGTAGAATATGTTGGCGCGATTGATAATGATCCAGAAGGCACAAAAGCAGATAAAGTAAAATATGCCGAAGATGTAATTGCAGCTTTAAAAAGCAATCAAAAGCCTGCTGTAACGCAAACTAAAGAAATTGGCTGTACTGTAAAAAGAAAAGCAAAAGCTTAATAATATTTGTTCTATAAATGAAAACGCCTCAAAATTTTGAGGCGTTTTTTTATGAAATAGTTTCAATACGTTTTTTTTGTTCTTGAAGTTCCAATTCAGCAATAATTTGTCTTTTCATCGCTGTATGAACATAATCTTTTGCTTCGGCATATGAAATATCATATTTACGTGAAATATCCTGTAAATGGGCAGGAAAAACATCAAGTATTTTATCATAATACGTATTCAGTTCATTTTTACTCGGCATTTCGAATTTTAGTTTAATTTGAAACCTGCGAAGCAATGCCGAATCAATACTATTGTAAAAGTTCGTCGCACAAATCAATAAACTATCTGTCGGGAAATAATCGATTAATTGGATTATAGTGTTTACCAAACGTCTCATTTCGGCAACATCTTTATCGTCGCTTTCTCGGCTTCTGCCAATTTGATCAAATTCATCCAGAAATAAAACTGCTTTTTCGCGAATTGCTTTGTCAAAAAGAGCCTTTACATTTTTTGAAGTTTCTCCAATTTTAGCATTAATTAAAGTGCTGAGGTTGATAATAACAATGCTTTTATTTAAAGCTGTTGCTACGGCTTTTGCAGTTGTAGTTTTACCACAGCCGGAATGACCATGAAGCAGTATTTTATTGTTGACGTTGAGATTGTATTTTTTTAATTCGTCAATATACTTATGCTCTTTGATTGTGTTAAGCAATGTCGTTTTGTTTTCTTCACTGAAAAGCAAATCATCAAGTGCAATTTTTTCAGTATCGTTTACAACAAGTTCGTACAGATTCATTTGTGTGTTTTATTTAATGCAAAATTATGCTTTATTCTGCAATATTTTCATTCCAGATTTCTTTTCCTAAAAAACGATTTCCAAAAATTGAAGTTCCTACTCTTACCATATTTGAACCCTCGGTAATAGCCAGTTCTAAATCCTGCGACATTCCCATTGAAAGCTTTAAATGAGTTATGCCATCAATTTGAGCATTATAAATTTGATCTCTTATTTCTCGAAGTAATTGTAATGACGGACGCATTTTTTCTTTTTCAACGTCTAATAAACCAATTGTCATTAAACCTTTTATGTTTAAAGTTTTATATTTTTTTATTTCTTTTATAAAAGAGATAACTTCAGTTGGTGCAAGTCCAAATTTACTTTCTTCAAATGAAGTGTTTATTTGAATAAAAACATCAACGCTTTTGTTTTCCTTTGATAATTGTTTGTCTAATTCTTCGGCTAAAGACAATCGGTCTAAAGATTGAATACAGGATGCGTATTTTAAAACATCTTTGACTTTATTGGTTTGAAGATGTCCAATAAAATGACGTTCGATATTTAAATTTTCCAAACCAGAATCTTTATCACGAAGTTCCTGCATTTTGTTTTCGCCAATAAGTGTTTCTCCTGCTTCTATTGCAATTCGTATTTTCTCTGCAGAGACCGTTTTAGTCGCCAATAATAATTGTACGTCTGATGATTTTCGGTTAGAAAGTCTGCAGGCATCTTCAATACGCTGATGAACTTGCTTTAAATTATAAATAATATCTTCCTTCATAGCTGCAAAGGTAAAGGCATTGAGAAACGTAAAAAAGATCCAGTTTTGAGTATTTCAAATAGTCCAGTTTCTTCTATAAATGAGAAAACTGGATTATTTAACAACTTTATATCCTTTCTAATTTTGTCATGGCAATAAAGTCAAATTAAAAACAAATACAAATGAGCAAATCAATTTTTTATCACGCCGGCTGTCCAGTTTGTGTAAGTGCCGAACACGACATTTTAAATTTAGTTAAAGATGTTGAAGTAGTAAATATTGGAGAAGACAGAGCGAGAATTTCAGAAGCTCAAAAAGCAGGTGTACAATCAGTGCCAGCCTTAGTAACTCCAAACGGAAATGTGCTTCATATTAATTTTGGAGCCTCAATTGCAGATGTAATTGGATAAACACAGGTGGTTTCAAGCTTTGTCAAAGTTTGAAACTTTGACAAAGTTAAGTTTTCACAAACCATAAACTAAAAACGACAAACAAAAAACAATATGAAAGTAGCAGTATGGGATACTTATGTTACCCGAAAAGACGGTAAGATTATGCATTTTGATATTTTAGTTGATGAAAATACGAGCGATACAGAACAGGTTTTTGAATATGGAAAAACGTATCTTAAAAGTGTTTCTCAAGAAGGTCAGTCTTTAACTTCGAAAGAATGCAGATTTTGTCATATCGATAAAGCGCCTTTAGAAATTGAAAATCAAATTCGTAAAAACGGCTTTTCGATTATCGAAATGGAAAATTGCAATTAATTTTGTTTTCTTAGTTTAGTATAGACTGAAAATCTTTGTGTTTTCAGTCTTTTTTTATGTTTTATAAGTACTTAGAGAGTGCAATAATTCCTTCTTCCAGTTGTTTTTCACTAAGAGAAGCATAACCCAAACGCAAACCTAAAACGGGCTTTTCAAAACTGAATTTTTCAGGATTCATGATTTTGATTCCTTTGGTTAACAATTCATCACATACTTTTTGAAGATTAGTTTCAGTACTTGGAACAATCCAAAAAGCCAAACCGCCTTCTGGTTTAATAAAAGTAATTTTATCTTTAAGATGGAGTTTGCAAAGACTTTCAAAATAATCTCTTTTAGCCTTGTAAATTAAACTCGTTCGTTTGAGATGTCTTTTTATTTTACCTTCGTTTATAAGGTTCAAGACCGCTTCTTCCATGATGTTATCCCCTTGAACGTCGATGATTTTTCTGTGTTTTCCAATCTTTTCTACGTTTTCTACCGAACTTGCAAGATAACCAATTCGCAGTGCCGGCGCTACAATTTTACTTAATGTGCCTATGTAAACAAAGTTTTTTGCTTTGCTGTAACTTGAAATGGGTAAAATTGGTCGTTGTCCAAAATGAAATTCATTATCATAATCATCCTCAATAATGGTAAAATTATAGTGATTGGATAATTCGATCAATTTCAACCTCTTTTTTAAGCTCATTGTAACCGTCGTCGGAAATTGATGATGAGGTGTAACGTAAATGGCTTTTATGTTTGGATACTTTTTAAGATAAGCTTCAACTTCATGTAAATCTAAACCGTCTGATGCGACATTTACTGGAAGCAGTTTTGCACCGGCATTTTCAAAAGCTTCCCAAGCAGGTTTGTAGCCTGGATTTTCGATCATCACAAAATCATCTTTAGTGAGCAAACAATGAGCCGCTAGATACATTGCCATTTGACTTCCTCTTGTAATACAGATTTCATTTGCCGAAACGTTCATCCCTCTTTTAAAATTCAGCATCTGGACTATCGCTTTTCTGAATTCGATATCGCCAAGTTCAGTGCTGTATCCCATAATTTGTCTTCGTGATTTTCGATTAAAGATTTCTCTGTAAGCACGAGCAAGATCATTCATCGGCGCAAGACTGCTGTCGGGTAATCCATCATCAAAAATAAGATGCGTTTTTGCTTCCGTTATAGTTGCATTAATTTGAGAATCGTTCTTTTTATCACAAAGCATATCAGGTGATAAATCGGCAATAAAAGTGCCTTTTCTATCGATTGTAATGAGCCAGCCTTCGGCAGTTAAAACGTCTAGTGCTTCGATGACTGTGTTCCTGTTTACATTCAGTAAACCAGCAAGTTGTCTACTTCCAGGTAAAGCATTTCCTGAGGTAAGTTTGTGTGATTTAATTGCGGCTATAATAGCATCGGCAATTTGCAGATAAAGTGCTTTATCTGATTTTTTATCTAACTGAATTTCAAATTGCCATGGTCGTAACATCTGGACTAGTTGTTTGTGATAAAACTGTGTTATCTGTACAGTCCAAAGTTACAATATTTTTGTCACGCAATAATGCAACAATTAAAATTTAATGAACATGGAAACTAAAGAAAAAAAATTCTCATCAAAAGATTTTCATCAAACTTATGCAAGACCAAGTTTTGTAATGCCTGAAAAATTAATTCATAGAAATGTTGAAAACGCGGGTGTACACGATCAATTTTCTACGGAGAGAAAACATCCAGTGTTTTTTGTCGATCTGCCAAGTAAAAATGTAAGCATGA
This sequence comes from Flavobacterium sp. FlaQc-28, assembly GCF_044007415.1. NCBI lineage: Bacteria > Pseudomonadati > Bacteroidota > Flavobacteriia > Flavobacteriales > Flavobacteriaceae > Flavobacterium > Flavobacterium sp. FlaQc-28. The sequence continues at coordinate 550,215 of NZ_JBIPCM010000003.1, read as the reverse complement.
CTATTGGAGGATTATTGCCTGGACAATTAACGAACAGACATAGACATACGTACGAAACATTGCTATATGTAATTGAAGGTTCTGGATATACTGAAATCGAGGATCAGAAAGTAGAGTGGAAGGCTGGAGATGCGGTTTACATTCCAGCTTGGACATGGCACAGACATCAGAATTTAAGCAATACTGAAAATGCAAAATACATTGCGACTGAAAATGCACCGCAATTGCAAAATTTAGGAGTAGCACTTAGAGAAGAAGAGGGAAGAGATTTATAAAAAAGCAAAGAAATGAAAAACAAACAGTTTAAAGGTATTATTGCCTACCCAATTACGCCATTTGATGAAAATGAAAAAGTTGATATTAAGCTTTACAAGCAATTGTTAGAGCGGTTAATTGTATCAGGATCTCACGCAGTTGCTCCGCTGGGAAGTACAGGAGTGATGCCTTATTTGAATGATGAAGAAAAAGAGGCTATTACTGAAGCAACTGTTGAACAGACAAAAGGGCGGGTTCCGATATTAGTAGGAGTTTCAAATTTAACGACTGAAAGAACTATTTATCACGCGAAAACTGCCGAAAAAGCAGGTGCTGATGCTGTAATGATTATTCCGATGAGTTATTGGAAATTAAGCGATGACGAAATTGTGAAACATTACGATGCTGTAGCAAAACAAATCTCTATTCCGATAATGGCTTACAATAACCCAGCTACAGCAGGAATTGATATGTCGCCAGCTTTATTGAAAAGACTTCTCGAAATTCCGAATGTTACAATGATTAAAGAAAGTACGGGAGATGTTCAAAGAATGCATTATTTGAAGAAGGAGTTAGGCGAAGATGTAGCTTTTTACAACGGATCAAATCCGCTGGCACTTTCTGCATTTGCGGCAGGAGCAACGGGCTGGTGTACGGCAGCTCCCAATTTAATTCCTGAATTGAATATTGCCTTATACAAGGCCATTCAAAACAATGATTTAAAAGAAGCTCAAAAAGTATTTTATAAGCAGATCAATTTATTGAAGTTCATTGTAGAAAAAGGACTTCCAAGAGCAATAAAATCGGGTTTGAACAGTATGGGAATTGACGGCGGAAAATTAAGAAAACCGTTATTGCCGTTAACTGAAAAAGAAAGCACCGAACTTAGTGCTATTTTAAAATTAGTTAATAATTTGAATTAGAAATAAGAATAGATTCTAAAAAAAAACAGCCAAACCTGATAATTAAGTTTGGCTGCTTTTCTGTGTAAAATTATAAACTTTTAAGCTTTTTCATAAAGATAGGAAACACTTCGTTTAATTCGTCAAACAAAGGATTTTTGCGATGTTTGATGTGTATTTCATTAAATAATTTTAAACCTACTGCAAACTGTGTTGCTTCATGCGGATTATCGAATATGTTTTTGTCTTTTATTTTTTCTATGATTCCAAAGATTTCATCGTGATTACTAAACTCCAGTCCAAGTTCTTTTGCGGGTTCTGTTTCACCATTTGCATATTGTTTTAGACTTAATGTCAAATGATATTTGTTTGATCTTTTTTCCATGATATTCTATTTCAATTTTATTTTAACCATTTATCTACGATGGTTTTAAACGTTTCTTTGTATTGCTCGCCTACTGTAATTTCAAATTTTCCAATAAAAAGTGAGTTTTTACTAATAGCGGTAATTTGATCCAGCGAAACAATAAATGAGCGGTGAACTCTCATAAATTTGGTTGAAGGCAGTTTTTCTTCGAGTGCTTTTAAGGAAATAAGCGACAGCACTGTTTTTTGAGAGTCATCGAGATGTACTTTTACATAATCTTTCAAACTTTCGATGTATAAAATATGTTTTAAAGAAATTCTAACCCATTGGTATTCGACTTTTAAGAAAATAAACTCATCATCGGCAGTAATAGACTGAAATTGGTTAGAATTATCTTCTGTTAATTGCAGTACTTTGTTTGCGGCACGCAGAAATTCTTCATAGCTAAAAGGTTTTAAGAGATAATCTACTGCATTTACTCTATAACCTTCTATTGCATAATGGTTGTAAGCTGTTGTAAAAACAATTCTTGGAAGTGATCCCGGCTGATCTTGCAAAAGTCGGGCGAGTTCCATTCCAGTTAAATTTGGCATGTTTATATCCAAGAAAACAAGATCTGGTTGTTTGTCGCGAATCAAAGCCATAGCTTCAACTGCATTATCGCAACTGGCGCTCAATTGTAAAAAAGGCGTTTGCTCAATAAAAGTTTCTACGAGCTTTAATGCGAGTGGTTCATCGTCTACAGCTATACATTTTAATACCATCGTTAATCTAAAGTTAAGTGCAGTTTTACATTGTATTTACCATTTGGAGCAATACCGGCTTTTAAAGTATGCTTGTCAGGGTAAATTAAATGCAGTCTGCGTTTTGTATTTGTTAACCCAATACCGCCTTCATTTGTAGTTGAAGATTTTTCGAAATACGTGTTTTCTACTTCAAATTCTAAAGTGCTGTCTTTTTGTCTCAGCGAAATATGAATTTCACTTTTATCAGTAGCATGAACACCATGTTTAAAGGCATTTTCTACTAAAGGTAATAATAACATTGGAACTATTGGGTAATCGTGAATTTTTTGCGGTATATCAGTTGTAATAGTAAGTTTACTGTTGGCACGAAGTTTCATTAAAGCAATAAAATCCTTCATAAAGTCAGCTTCTTTCAGTAAAGTTGTCGTTTCTTCGGTACTGTAAAGTAAGTAGCGCATCATTCGGCTCAAAGTATGAAGTGCATTTCTTGAATCTTCAATATCGGTATAAGTCAGTGAATAAATACTATTAAGAGAATTAAAGAAAAAGTGCGGATTTATCTGTGCTTTAAGCATTGCCAGTTCAGCCATTGTTTTATCCTGTTCCAGTTTTTGTTTGTGCTGAGCGGCTTTTTGCCAATGCTGCAGCATAGCCCAGCTTGTACTGATTCCTAAAACCAATAAAGTCAGCATTAAAACATAATTATCAAAATAAGGGCTTTTATACTTTTTTAGTCCTAAAACCAAGCGTATTTTGCTGTGAAGATCTGTTTGTGACGTATAAAAAAAGGCAATGATCTGCATAGCAAAAACAATGAGCAGAGCCCACAGCAGAAATGGTGAAGTATTATCTTTTATTATGGTTCTTGGAACTATAATTCGGGCATTCGAATAGAAAACAATTATTAATAAAAACAATACTATTATCTGCCAAATCCAAAAAACCGTTGGAAGCACTACATTCCAAGTTAAAGGGATGTAAAACAACATGATAAATCCCAATAATAACCAGCTCAAAATATGCAGTCCAGTAAATAAATAAGGTCTAAAAATGTTTGAAGCCATTATACGTTTTCTTTTTTTATGACAATATTACATTTTATTTAAATAAGATATAAAAGCAATCGCTAAAAAGAGATTTAGAGACTTTATAAACCTTATTAGAACCGATGAGTTCAGAAATTAAACAGTTGTTTAATTTTTAGAAAATTTCATCGTGTGTCAGCTCATCTCTATCGATTGTCTTTTGCTTTTCGTCTATTTCCTATTTTTTGCGTATTCTATTTTAGTTCTTTTGCTTACTAATAAATAGATAATTACACATTTTAACAATGAATAAGCAATCGTTTTTAAGCATTTTCGCAGCATCAATTATTATCGCATCTTGTGGTAATAAAAATGATAAATCGGCTCAAGCCGGAGGCGCGCCACAAGTTAAAGAGTATAAAACGCTGACATTACAGCCAGAATCAGCTACGCTAAACAGCGATTATCCTGCTAGTATTCAAGGACAGCAGAATATTGATATTCGACCAAGAGTTGAAGGTTATATTGACAAGATTTTTGTAGATGAAGGTGCAGTAGTAAAAGCAGGCCAGCCATTGTTTAAAATTAGTGCACCAGAATACGAGCAGCAAGTTAGAACTGCTGCTGCAAGCATTAAAAGCGCACAAGCAGATGTAAGCAGCGCAAAACTTGCAGTTAACAAAGTAAAACCATTAGTAGAAAAAGGTATTATAAGCAAATATGACTTAGAGTCAGCTCAATATACTTACGAATCGGCATTAGCAGCTTTAGCACAGGCAAATGCAGCTTTAGTAAATGCCAAAATCAATTTAGGATATACAACAGTAACAAGTCCAGTTGACGGCGTTGTAGGTTCAATTCCATTTCGTTTAGGAAGTTTAGTAAGTTCTAATACTGCAGAAGCTTTAACAACAGTTTCGAGCATAGGAAATGTGTATGCTTATTTTGCAATGAATGAGAAAGCACTTTTAAATTTCACTAAAGATAACACCGGAATATCGTTAAGTCAGAAAATTAAAAGTCTGCCGGATGTTTCTTTATTGCTTTCAGATGGTTCAGCTTACGATCAAAAAGGAAAAATAGAAACTGTAAACGGGTTGATTAATACCGAAACAGGAACTGTAAATATTAGAGCTCGTTTTTCAAATCCAAAAGGAATTATTAGAAGCGGAAGCAGTACAACAATTAGAATACCGAGTGAAGTAAAAGATGCTATGATCATTCCTCAGAGCGCAACATTTGAACTTCAGGATAAAATTTTTGCAGTAGTTGTAGGTAAAGATGGCAAAACTAAAAATGCCAATATTACGATTCTTGAAAATACAGCCAAAAACTATTACGTAGTAACAAGCGGTTTGAAAGCAGGAGATGAAATTGTATTAGAAGGAGTAGCTTCTTTAAAAGAAGGAAGTGAGATTAAAGCTAATAATCAAAAATCAGAAATGATTTATGCTGACTTAAAACAATAAAGATGTTTAAAAAATTTATACAAAGACCCGTACTCTCGACGGTAATATCTGTTATTATTGTCATTTTAGGTGTTTTAGGCCTAATAGAGTTACCTATTTCTCAATATCCAGATATTGCACCTCCTACTGTAAACGTAGCGGCAAGTTATACTGGAGCAAATGCCGACGTAGTACTTAAAAGTATTGTAATTCCTCTTGAAGAGCAGATTAATGGTGTAGAGAACATGACTTACATGACTTCTACAGCAACAAATGATGGAAATGCTTCTATTAAAATTTTCTTTAAAGTTGGTACAGATCCAGATTTAGCAGCAGTAAACGTTCAAAATAGAGTTTCAAGAGCAACAAGTTTATTACCAGTTGAGGTAACTCAGGCAGGGGTTACAGTAACCAAAAGTCAGAGTAGTAACTTATTGATATTCTCTTTATACAGTGATGATAAAGCTTATGATCAAACGTTTCTTCAAAATTATGCGAAGATCAATCTTGTTCCGCAAATTCAGCGTGTAGTTGGAGTAGGAGATGTAACCGTTTTTGGTGCAAAAGATTACTCTATGCGAATTTGGCTGAAACCAGATGTAATGCAGCAATATAAATTGATTCCGAGTGATATTTCGGCTGCTTTGGCAGAACAAAATATTGAAGCGGCGCCAGGTAAATTTGGTGAAAACGGAAATCAAGCATTTCAATATGTAATTAAATACAAAGGACGTTTAACCAGTGCTCAAGAATTTGAGGATATTGTTATTAAATCGGTAGGAAACGGACAAATGCTCCGACTTAAAGATGTGGCTAAAGTAGAGTTAGGATCTTTAAGTTATGCTCAGACGATTAAAACAAACGGTGTAGAATCGGCAGCTATGGCGATCAGCCAGACTCCTGGATCGAATGCTCGTGATGTAATTATTAATTCTAAAAAATTAATTGAAGAAGCGGCAAAGACTTTTCCAAAAGGAATGAAGTATACCATTATGGTTGACGTCAACGAAAATTTGGATGCCTCTATTGAGAAAGTAATTCATACTTTGATTGAAGCTTTTATATTAGTTTTCATTGTAGTATTTATTTTCCTTCAAGATTTTAGATCTACTTTGATTCCAGCAATTGCAGTTCCGGTTGCAATTGTAGGAACGTTCTTCTTCCTGAATTTATTCGGATTTACGATCAACTTGTTGACGCTTTTTGCTATGGTTCTTGCCATTGGTATTGTTGTCGATGATGCAATTGTGGTCGTTGAGGCGGTACACGCCAAATTAGATCACGGTTATAAATCGGCTAAAAAAGCGACTATTCATGCTATGGACGAAATTTCTGGAGCGATTATTTCGATTACTTTAGTAATGGCGGCTGTATTTATTCCGGTAACTTTTATTACAGGATCAACAGGAGTTTTCTATAAGCAGTTTGGTATTACACTGGCTGTAGCGATTATACTTTCGGCAGTAAATGCCTTGACGTTGAGTCCGGCTTTGTGTGCGCTTTTACTTAAACCGCATGCAGATGATCATAAACATAAAAGTTATTTACAGCGTTTTTATACTTCATTTAACGTTGCATTTGATAATGTAACCAAAAGATATAAACGTTCAGTAAGTTTCCTTTCTGTAAAAAAATGGATTGTATTAGCTTCAATTTTGATTTCAGGTCTGGCATTATTTTACATGATGAAAACCACACCATCTGCTTTCGTTCCTTCGGAAGATCAAGGAACTGTTTTTGCTAATATCAGTTTGCCGCCATCATCTTCTATGGAACGTTCTGATGTAATTGCTAAACAAGTAGACAGTATTGCTAAGACGATTCCGGGAGTTAAAAATACACTTCGTATTGTAGGGCAGAACTTTACTGCTGGAGCGGGAAGTGCGTATAGTATGGTTATTGTAAAACTAGTGCCGTGGGGTGATCGTGATTTAAGTGTTGATGATGTTATTGGGCAGCTTTTTGCTAAAACAAGAGGAATACGTGAAGCCAATATATTCTTTATTTCGCCTCCTACTATTCAAGGTTTTGGACAAAGCGGCGGATTCGAATTTCAGCTTCAAGATAAAGGCGGACATACAACTGCTGAGTTCTTTAAAGTAAATACTGAGTTTTTAGAAAAGTTATCTAAACGTCCAGAAATACAATACGCGACAACACCTTTTAATCCTGGTTTCCCTCAATATATGATGGACATTAATTTGGCAAAAGCCAAAGATGCAGGAGTTTCGATAAACACAATTTTATCAACTATGCAAGGGTATTATGGCGGATTGTATGCGTCGAATTTCAATAAGTTTGGAAAACAGTATCGTGTGATGATTCAGGCTTCGCCAGAGTTTAGAACCAATACAGAAGGATTAAATAAAATCTTTATTCGTAACAGCGCTGGAAATATGGCTCCAATTACGGAGTTTGTAAAAATGACCAGAGTTTTTGGACCAGAATCGATTTCAAGATTTAACCTTTTCTCTTCTATTTCGATTACTGGAGCTCCAAACCCAGGATTTAGTTCTGGAGATGCGATTAAAGCAATTCAAGAAGTTGCTGCAGAAAATCTGCCAGCAGGTTACGGATACGAATTTTCAGGATTAACGCGTGAGGAATTAGCATCAGGAAGTGAAACGATTTTCATCTTTATTTTGTGTTTAGTATTCGTTTACTTCTTATTAAGTGCGCAGTATGAGAGTTATATTCTGCCGTTTGCGGTATTATTCTCCATTCCGTTTGGATTAGCGGGAGCGTATTTGTTCTCGATTGTGTTCAAGCTAAATAGTAATATCTATTTGCAGATTTCCTTAATCATGCTTATCGGACTTCTTGCGAAGAATGGTATTTTGATCGTCGAATTTGCCCTTGATAGAAGACGTAAAGGTCTGCCAATTGTGCAAGCAGCAATCGAAGGAGCCGTAGCACGTTTACGACCAATTTTAATGACTTCGTTTGCCTTTATCTTAGGACTTGTTCCTTTGATGTTTGCTACTGGAGCAGGAGCTGTAGGAAATAGATCGATTGGAACAGGAGCTGTTGGAGGTATGTTAATTGGAACCATTTTAGGAGTATTTGTAATTCCGGTTCTGTTTATCATTTTCCAAACCTTACAAGAAAGAGTAAGCGGTCCTGCAAAAGACGGTTATGATGATGAAGACGATGATGAGGAAATTCAGTTACTAGAAGCTCACAAAGAGTAAAATTTAATTCAAACAGAGATGACTAAGAGTTCAAATAAATATATTCTGATGGTAATCACAGCCGCACTTTTAAGTGCGTGCTCGATTACCAAAAAGTACGAACGTCCAACAACGCTCTCAACAGATAAGTTGTATCGTGATCAGGCTTCTGCCGATTCTGCTACAATTGCCGATATGCCTTGGCAGAGTGTTTTTAAAGATGAAAAATTAAATGCATTAATTCAAAAAGGATTAGACCAAAATCTTAACTTGAAAAATGCAATTGAAAATATTGTGCAGTCGAGAGCTGCTTTACGTCAAAGTAAATTAGCGTATTATCCAACATTAAATGTAGATGCAAACATTACGCGAAATAAACAATCGCAAGCGGGACTTAATTTTCCTCCAGGTATTAATATCAATACATTAACTACAACCCATAAATTAGGTTTAAGTTCTTCGTGGGAAATTGATGTTTGGGGAAAACTAAGCAGTTCAAAAAGAGCAGCTTTAGCTTCTTATCTTGCTACAGATGCTGCAAAGCAAGCAATTCAGACACAATTGATTTCAGACATTGCAAATAATTATTTCTTGCTGCTAGCTTACGATAAACAATTAGCAATTACAGAAGCTACATTGGCAAGTCGTATTAAGAACGTTGAAACGATTAAAGCATTAAAAGAAGGAGCTATTGTAACGGGTGCAGCTGTAGTGCAAAGTGAAGCCAATCAACATGCTGCTGAGGTATTGATTCCAGATTTAAAACAAAGCATTCGCGAAACTGAGAATGCAATAAATATTTTGTTAGGGCAGGCGCCTGGAGCAATTGAAAGAGGAGTATTAGGTACGCAGATTATTCCTGAGAATATTGCTGTAGGCATGCCTTCACAATTGCTGCACAATCGTCCAGATGTTCGTCAGGCGGAATTTAATTTCAGAGTTGCTTTTGAATCGACGAATTTGGCTAAAACTTATTTTTATCCAAGTTTGACCCTTACAGCCAGCAGCGGATTTTCGAATTTAGAGTTGAAAGATTTCTTTAGTAATTCTATTTTCTATTCGATTATTGGCGGTTTAACACAGCCAATTTTTAATCAAGGGCTTAATAAAATGAGATTGACAACTGCGCAGTCACAACAATTACAAGCTTACAATAATTTTCAGCAAAGCCTTTTAAATGCTGGACAAGAAGTTTCAAATGCTTTGTATGCTTATGAGATGGCAGTAGAAAAAGAAGATTCAAGAGAAAAACAAATTGAAGCTTTAGAAAAAGCAGTCGATTTTACGCAACAGCTTTTAGAATACAGCTCGGCAACAAATTACACAGATGTATTAACTTCAGAACAAAACCTTTTAGCGGCGCAATTGAGCGGTGTAAATGATAACCTGCAGAAACTGCAAGCCGTTGTTAATTTGTACAGATCTCTTGGCGGAGGCTGGAAATAGAAGTGAAAGCAATAAAAATTCCACAATGATCATGTTTCTTCGATGATCGCCTATTAATTAAATTTAAACATTACGAAAAACGCCTCAATTAATTGAGGCGTTTTTTATTAAATCTAATATCGAGAATGGTTTATTATTTTAAAACTTTCACTTTATGACCATACAAACCAAACGATAAAATAATCACAAAACACAAAAGCGGAATAATATAACCTGATTGAATATCATCATGTTTGATATCGATTAAAGTTCCCATTGCATAAGGAAGAATCGCGCCGCCTACAATCGACATTACAAGCCAAGAAGAGCCGGTTTCTGTATTCGATTTCAAACCAACCAATCCTAATGAGAAAATAGTTGGGAACATAATTGACATAAAAAAGCCAATACCGCCAAGTGCGTAAATAACCACAATTCCAGTTCCGTAAATTGCTAATAAACAAAGCACAATACTGGCAGCACAATAAATAGAAAGTAAAACATAATCCTTTACAAACTTCAAGAAGAAAGTTCCAATAAAACGTCCTGCCATAAATAAGAAACCGTAAATACCAAGATAATATCCTGCTGTTTTTTCATCTAAACCTGCGCCTTGCTGTGCTATTCTAATAAAGAAACTCGTAATACAAACTTGTGCACCAACATAAAAGAACTGCGCTGCGACAGCCCAGCTTAAATGACGAAATTTTAAAACAGAGAAAAATCCGGGTTTAATTTCGGCTTCAGTATGCTGAGGTTTCATTGAAGGCAGATGCATAAAGTAGAATATAATTGCTACCAAAACCAATACACTTCCTAAAATAATATAAGGCATTTTTACTGCAGCAGCTTCACCCAATAAATAGGATGCTTTCTCTGCTTCGGGCATTGCTGCCATTTGTTCAGGTGTATGATTTGTACCAGAAAGGATAAATAACGAACCTACAATTGGAGCAATCATAGCTGCTAAACCGTTGAATGAAGCCGCTAAATTCAATCTTTTAGAAGATGATTCTGCAGGTCCTAAAATTGCCGCATACGGATTGGCACTTGTCTCTAAAATTGTTAATCCGCAGCCAATTACAAATAGTGCAAATAAAAACAATTCATAAGTTCTCGTATTTGCTGCAGGTACAAATAAAAATGCACCCGCTGCGAAAACCAATAATCCAGTTATGATACTGTTTTTATAACCAAATCGTTTAATAAGCATTCCCGCTGGAATCGCCATTATAAAATAGGCAAAGAATACCGAAGTATCAATTAATGTCGATTGACGATTGTTTAGTTCGCATGCTTTTTTTAAATGCGGAATTAAAATAGAATCCAGATTATGTGCCATTCCCCAAAGGAAAAATAAGCTGGTAATTAAAATAAATGGCAAAAGGTATTTTGTTCCCTTTCCGCCTTCTGACGTTACTTCGTGTATGTCGCCAGTTTGGTTTGTTACTTGCATTAGTTAGTTTTTTTAAAAGATTCAAAGATGCAGAGGTTCAGAGGTTCAAAGATTTTTTTGTAGAGACGCACATTAGCGCATCTTGATCTAAAGGTAATGAGGAGAAAAACCTCTGTTCCTTTGCCACTTTGAACCTTTGCACCTCCAAAAAGAATTATTTCTTTTTGACCAAAAGAAGGTGATCACATACCAAAACCACTTCACCTCTTTGGTTAATGATTTCAACATGTTCTGTTACGGTTCCCATTTCGGGATTTTTGGCTTCGCCTTTTTCAGAAATGGTAATTTCAGAGTGGATCGTATCGCCAATATGAACTGGTTTTACAAAACGCATTTTGTCATATCCTCTAGAAAAAGCTTCAGGATTTATTTCAGAAGCAGTTAGTCCGATACCAATGGCAAAAACCATAGTTCCATGCGCAATACGCTGTCCGAATGGTTGTGTTTTACACCATTCAGCATCCATGTGATGAGGGAAAAAATCTCCCGTATGCCCGGCATGAACTACAAAATCAGTTTCTGTAATAGTTCTGCCTAAAGTTACTCGCTTATCATCAAGTAAGTAATCCTCGAAAAATGTTGATTTGAAATACATAAATATTTAGTCGTAAAGTTGTAAAGTCTAAAGTTGTAATGTTAAAAGTCATAAAGTGTTATAAAGCCAAGTCTTTAAGACTTTCGACTTTAAGACTTAAATTAAAATTCCTCCATTTGTGTTGCTGATGTAGCAAGCTTCAACAACTTTCATGGTATCTAAAACGTCTTGAACGCTTGCTAATAATTTTGAGTCTGAGCCTTCTTTAAAGCGCATTAAATTTGACATCGTTCCTATGAAAGCTTCTGGAAACCATGAACCTTCAAGATCAACTTTTTTCCATTCATATTTGCCTTCTTCGTTTTCAATTGCATATTCAAAAATGTCTGGAAGTCCGTCAGGGTAATTCATCAATAAACCCATTTTGGCTTTGATTGCGCCTTTTGTCCCTTCCCATTTAATGTAACTTTCTTCGTGATTTGGACCAAAATGATGATCGTGATTTGTGTTGATAACAACGTGTTTGTCTTGGCCATAATCAAGAATAATAGTAGAACGGCATGATGATAATTTTTTAAGCGGATGTTTGGCTGTTTTCGCCATTACACTTTTTGGATTTCCTAGAAAAGATCGTATACAATCGATGTAATGTACGCTGTGAAAAAGAATTTCCAATCGCGGATGTTCTTTGATTAGCGGAAATAATTCCCAAGGTGTATTTACCGTAACTTTAAATTCAAAATCATATAAATCGCCAATCAATCCTTCATTAATTAAATATCTGGCAGCACTTACAAATGGTGAAAAACGAAGTTGAAAATTGATTGCTGCAACGAGGTTTTTTCTTTCGCAGACTGCAACAATCTCTCTGGCTTGAGTCAAATCATTTCCCATAGGTTTCTGAATCAAAACTGCTGCACCGTCAGGTAATTGCTCTAATATTTCTATATATTGATCAGGTAAAACTGTAATGTCGTAAACCGCATTTGATGGTGCATTTTTAACAGCATCGGCAACATTTTCAAAAACATGCTGAATCTCAAATTCTTTTGCTAGATCGTGTGCTTTTGCAATAGTTCTGTTCGTAATGCCAAAAACCGTAAAACCAGCCATTTTATAGGCAGGTAAATGTGCGTCTTTTACAATTCCGCTGGCTCCGATAATGATAATCGGCTGTTTGGTTTCGGGAAGTAAAGGTTTATATGGAATATTCATTTTGTTAACTTTTTTATGGTTAGTTACTAGAAGCAAACATTGTCAAAGTTCTAAACTTTGACAATGTTGACTGCACGTAATCACTTCGTTAATTTTTCAATATTATGCTGTGTTATTTCTAAAAGTATTTTTGATGGAATTTCTGTTTCAATCGCTTTCAAAACCATCTGATCTATAAATTCAGTCACTTTAGGCCAGATTGGAGTTTGTGGTAAAGTCAAAGCATTTTCATGCAGCATTTCCAGTTTATGGTAATACGGAATCGTTTTATTGATTTCGGCATCATTCCAAGTCGATTTTCGACAGCCGATTCCGCCTTCAGTAGTCAACAATTTATCACTTTCAGCCGTTGTCGCGAATCGTAAAAAATCGTAAGCCAATTGTTGATTTTTACTTCCTGTGCCAATCGTGTACAGCCAATACACATTTAACGAAGCCGTTTTGCAGTCTGCGTTAAAAGGCAATTCAGTAATATCAACTTTGCCTTTTACTTTCGATTCCTCGATTACTTCACACATAGAGGCAAATCCAAACCAGTTAATTGCCATTGCTGCTTGCCCTTCGGCGAAAGCCATACCAGCTTCAACAGAACCAAAATTCTTCGACCCCGGATGAACAGCATCTGTATTACTTACTATAGTTCTATAATAATCTAAAGCTTCAACAGCTTGATTATGATTGATATTAATTTGATTGTTATTGTCTAAGAGTGAGCCGCCGCGTGTCCATAGCTGTAAACAGAAATCAAAAACCATATTATGACCGTCAGGATAATTGGCAAAAACACAGCCGTATAAATTGCTTTCAGGGCGGTTGAAAAATGTCGCGATTTGGGTGAATTGCTCCCAAGTTTTAGGAGGGAACAATTCGTAACCAAATTGTTTCTTAAAGTTTTCTTTTTCTGTTGGATTTTCAAATAAATCCTTTCTAAAAATCAAGCACTCAGGCCCATCATGAAACGGAAGACCGTATGTTCCGTTATTAATCTGCTGTAAATGCAATAAAGATTTGTGCCAGCCGTCAGGATAATTCTGTGGAGGATTTTGAGAAATAAAAGAAGTTAAATCTAGAACCGCTTTTTCATTTGCAGCATCAAAAATCCAATCCGTATTTAGATGTGCAATATCCCATTTACCCTTTTTTAAACCTTTTTTTACAATGGTTTTTTCATAAAGATCGTGAAGTTCCATTGGAATCATTTCAACGTCAATCTGAATATTGTTTTTCAAACAAAAAGCATCCCACAGCTTTTGCAGCGTGCTTTCAAAAGGAGAAAATTTTCTAACAGCGATTCTAAATTTTGCCATATTTTATGCTATAAACTCGTTTATAATTCGCTCATTATCCTGTCCTAATTTTGGAGAACCTTTAGTTGATGTAAAATATTCACCGTCAATTTTTATAGGACATCTCGTAGTTTTATAGGAATATCCGTCAAGCATTTCAACTTGCTGTGTAAACTCTAAAACTTTAAAACCGTCTTCTTTGAAAAGCTGTTCATAGTTTAAAACGCCTGCGCACCAAATGTCAGCCGGTTCTAAAATATCCAGCCAAAATTGCGTTTCCTGTGTCAATAGGTGAGAGGCTAAAATATTTTTGATTTCATCTCTCAGCGTAAATTTATTCTCTGGGAATTGTAGCAATTCATCACATTTTAGCAGCGAAGCTAAAACTGGAATCGAACCCATTGCCAAAGCTAGATAACCGTTTTTGGTTTCGTAAATTCCGTATGGTGCGCCTAGATAAGCGTGAGCATTATTAGTTTTAGTTCGAACGGGTAATTCACCGCCATCATTAAAGAAAGTTGTAATAGTCTCAAACTGAAAATCAAAAGCCGATTCCAGCATACTAACCTGAACGGTCCCGCCTATATTTTGTGTTGCTTTTCGATACAAAGCGGCTAAAATTCCCTGTGCTAAATGTGCGCCCGCGAGCATATCAACAATCGACAATCCCATTGGTACAGGACCATCTTCGTGATTACCGCTCAGCCAAGTTAAAGCCGTTAAAGATTGTAATAATAAATCCTGTCCCGGTAAATCTTTAAGTTCAGGATGATTTCCAAAACCAGAAATTGAAGCATAAACCACAGTTGGATTTATTGCTTTTACATCATCATAACTTAAACCAATGCGTTCCATTACGCCCGGTCTGAAATTATGCATGACAACATCGGCTTTCGCTAATAATTTTTTTAATTTTTGAAGTTCTTCTGGTTGTTTAAAATCAATGGCAAACGATTCTTTATTTCTGTTTATGGTATGAAAAACAGACGATTCGCCATTCATAATTAAGTCAGAAGTATATAAGGTTCTGCAAATATCACCAGTTCCTGGTTTTTCAATTTTTATAACGCGTGCGCCCAAATCGGCCAAGCGAAGACTTGCCGACGGACCCGAAAGAAACTGACTAAAATCTACTATTAAATAATCTTCTAAGGGTTTCATTCTACTCGTTTAAAAATTGTTCGTGTATTGCTAAATTGTCTTCGCCCACTTTAGGAGCTGCTTTTGTACTGTCTAAAATTTTACCGTCAAGCTGAATTGGACTTCGGGTTGTTACCAAAGTTTCGCCGTCTGAATTTTTTACGGTTTGTTTTAATTGTAATTCATTCACAAATGACTGTTGGTCTAAAGTTTCATAATCGAGAACTTTTCCTGCCCAAATTCCTTGTTTTTGAAGTAATTCTAACCAATAATCGGCTTTCTGTTCCGCTAGTTTATCGGCTAAAATGGCTCTGATTTCGTCTCTTTTTTCAAACCAAAGATGTTTGTCAGCATATTGATTTAAATCGACTCCAAGCGTGTTTCCTATGAAAAGTAAATCGCCCATTGCCAGCGAAATATAATCGTCTTGTGTTTTGTAAACTCCGTAAGGCGCACTCAAAAAAGCATGTGCGCTTCCTTTAATATCACCTCGTTCCGGTTGTTGTCCGCCATCATTTAAGAAAGAAGTAAGCGCTTCAAACTGAACATCTAGAATAGATTCTAGTAAACTCACTTCAACTAAAACACCTTTTCCTGTTTTGGCTCTTTTTAATAATGCAGCCAAAATTCCTTGTACAAAATGATTCCCGCACATTAAATCGGCTACAGCCAGACCAAACGGAACCGGCCCTTGACTTTTTCGTCCGCTCAACCAGCTCAAACCCGAAAGTGATTGTAAAAGCAAATCTTGTCCTGGTTTTTTTGCCCAAGGACCTTTATCTCCGTATCCTGTTATAGTTCCGTAAATAATCTTCGGATTAATGATAAGCGTTGTATTATAATCCAGTCCGATTTTTTCCATTACGCCCGGTCTGAAATTATGCGTCATAATATCAGCCTTTTCGATTAGTTTTTTAATTAAAACCAAATCGTCAGGATTTTTTAAATCGGCTGCAAAAGATTCTTTATTTCTGTTGATCGTGTGAAACAAAAGGCTGCTGTCATCAACAAAAAGGTCTTTAATGCTTAATTGTCTGCACGCTTCGCCTTTTACAGGACGCTCAATTTTGATAACCCTCGCACCTAAATCGGCTAATTTTAATCCAGCGGAAGGACCTGCCAAAAACTGGCAGAATTCTAAAACAATTAATCCTTCTAATGGTTTCATGAGTTTTGCAATTTTAAAGATTTAGCATAAAGCAAATCCAATTCTTCTAAAACCAGTTCTTCGTTACCGCCATACAATAAATAATCACGAACCACATCGCCGGCATGATCCTGAAAATGCATATGTCCAGAGTATCTTGGTCTTAAAAATGCTCTTTCTAAAGCAGGCAGGGTATTTTTGAAATAATCATTTGTGATCGAATTGATCCTGTCGTTTTTCCATGCTTGCAAATGTCCTGGCTGACCGCCATTATCGGCAAAAATATTCTGCTGAACATGAGATGATCCTGTAAATTCAGCATAGCGAATCGCTTCCGGAATATGTTTACTGAAAGATGAAACAGCTAATCCTGTTCCGCCCAAAGAACTAATCATTGGCGCATTATTCAGTTTTACCAAATCATAAAAATGAAGCAGATTCTTGCCGTATCCCGCTCTTGAATAGTTTGAATATCCATAAGCAAATGGGCAATAAGCAATTTCATCTGAATTTACCATCGCTTCGTAAACCTGAATTGGATTTCGATTAAAGTTGGCAGGATCAATTAATTGTGCCAATTCTCTAAACAACTGTAAAGCTATTTTTCCTGTTTGTGCAGAAATAACTTTATCTTCAGATTGAAACGGAGCTTCTCCTAAACTGCAGCAAAACATATAAAAACTCATTAAAACATCAACTGGAATTCCAGCAAATGCGACCAAACCTTTTTTGGCTAAAGCCAATAAATCGTCATATGTTTGAGGGACTTCAAGTCCTGCTTTTTCTAAAATATCCAAACGCGCTGCAGCAACCGGAGTCGCGGCATCAATTGGTAAGGCCCATAATTTATTGCTGAAAACATAACTTCCGTATGATTTTCCAACCGTATTTATTTCTTGGTCTTTTATATAATCGACAGACAAATAATCAGAAAGAGGGAGTATAGCATTAGTATGCGCTCCAAAACCTGTCCACGGATGATCGATTACAAGTAAGTCAAATCTTTTTGCAAGATCTTCAATGGAAGCATCTGCAAATTCTTGTAAACTTCTTTTCTCCCAAGTGATTTCGATTTCAGGATTTAACTCTGTAAAGCGCTGTGCCGTTGCAACCATAGGCAATAAACCTCTTGTATGATTCCACGTAATGCCTTTTAATACTGCCATTTTTGATTGAATTATGTGTATGGAAAATAATAAATGTAAAAAATACAATTACAAAATTAGGAATAAGATTGAGATAGGCAAGAAATTGTAGTTTTTAACACATTCTTTTTTGTGTAAAGCTTTAAACTTCTGTGAAATTTTTACAAAGCGATTAAAAAATGTTATAATTTATTAAAGAAAGATCATTTTATTAGATTAGTAAAAAAATAAAACTCAAATTTAATTTATATCAGCTACATTTGTAATTGTATTTTTTACATTTATTATTTTATGTAAATGTTTTGATCAAAAAATACGGTTTTTATAATACTAAATAATTAAAGGGATGTTTTCATTACAAAATAAAAAAGCAGTCATAACGGGCGGCGGAAGCGGAATAGGAAGAGCAATTGCTGCTTTGTTTGCCAAGCAGGGAGCAGAAGTTCATATTATTGATTTATCTATTGAAAGTGCACAAGATGCTGTTGACGAAATTAAAAATGCCGGAGGAAGTGTATTTTCGTATGCTTGTAATGTTTCTAGTCAGGCTGATGTTAAAGCGACTTTTGATAAAATTGGTAATATCAATATTTTAATCAATAATGCAGGAATCGCTAATGTTGGGAAAGTAGACACTACTTCTGAAGCTGATTTTGACCGTGTAATGGATGTAAACGTAAAAGGAGTTTACAACTGTTTGTTTGCTGCGATTCCGCAATTCCGACTTTCAAATGGCGGTGTAATTTTAAACATGGCGTCAATTGCGGCATGGGTGGGGATTTCGGATAGATTTGCTTATTCAACAGCAAAAGGAGCTGTAATGGCAATGACTTTATCTGTAGCAAGAGATTATTTAAGTGAAAATATCAGATGTAATTCTATTTCTCCAGCAAGAGTTCACACACCTTTTGTAGATGGATTTATCTCTAAAAATTATGCCGGAAAAGAAGAAGAAATGTTTGAAAAACTTTCTAAATCACAACCAATCGGTCGTATGGGAAAACCAGACGAGATAGCTGCTTTGGCTTTATACTTATGCAGCGAAGAAGCTGGATTTATCACAGGATGTGATTACCCAATTGATGGAGGATTTATTAAGTTAAATAACTAGAAAAGGGACTAAGGTTCTGAGGGACTAAGACGCTAAGGAAAAACTCAGCACCTTAGAACCTAAAAAAATAATAATTAAAATATATAAGAAAATGAAATTAATACGTTTTGGAGAAATCGGAAAAGAAAAACCAGGAGTTTTAATTAATGAAAAAAGATATGATGTTTCTTCTATCGTTTCAGATTTTAACGAAAGTTTTTTTGAAGAAAATGGTTTAGAAAAATTACAAAAAGCATTAGACAGCAATCCTGCTTTACCAGAAGTTGATGCGAGTGTTCGTTTAGGATCTCCAGTGGCGAGACCTTCAAAAATAATCTGTATTGGATTAAATTATGTAGATCACTGTAAAGAAACAAACGCACCAATTCCAACAGAGCCGATTATCTTTTTTAAATCAACAACTTCTTTATGCGGCCCGGATGATGATGTGATTATTCCGAAAAACAGTGTGAAAACCGACTGGGAAGTAGAGTTAGCATTTGTTGTAGGCAAAAAAGCAAGTTATGTTGAAGAAGCTGAAGCTTTAGACTACGTCGCAGGTTATGCTTTATTGAATGATTACAGTGAAAGAGAATTTCAAATTGAGCGCGGCGGACAATGGGCAAAAGGAAAAGGCTGCGATACATTTGCACCTCTTGGACCATTTTTGGCTACAAAAGATGAAGTAAAAGATGTCGATAATTTATCGATGTGGCTGAGCGTAAACGGTAAAAAATATCAAGACAGCAACACGTTAAATTTAGTTTTTAAAATTCCTTATTTAGTGCATTATTTAAGTCAGTTTATGACTTTGCTTCCGGGTGATATCATTAGTACAGGAACGCCTCCGGGAGTTGGTTTGGGGATTAAACCAGATCCAATTTACTTAAAAGCAGGCGATGTTGTAGAACTTGGAATTGAAGGTTTAGGTACAAGCAGGCAGACTGCGGTTGCCTATAAAAAGTAATTATTAACTCGTTGAGCATAATTATTTTAAATACATAGAAACATAGAATTTGTTTATCTAAGAAAGGCGTTTCACTTGCATTAACAAACATAGCTATGTGTTAAGAAACTAGTTTCTTTTTTACTCTCTTTTTAGGAACAAAAAATCTATGTTTCTATGTGTTAAATAAAATTTTCGCTAATTGTGTTCTACGGGTAGTTAAAAAAAAAATGAAGATGAAATTTATTGTATGCGAAAAGCCACAGGAATTTAAATTAAAAGAAAAAGAAATTCCCGAACCAAAAGATGGTGAGGTTCTCTTAAAAATTAAAAGAATTGGAATCTGCGGAACTGATATTCACGCTTTTGGCGGAACGCAGCCGTATTTTGAATATCCTAGGATTTTAGGACACGAATTGGCAGCAGAATATGTAAAAGGAAATGCGGAAGGTTTTAAACCGGGTGATAAAGTAACTTTTATTCCGTATTTCAACTGCGGAAAATGTGTTGCCTGCCGAAATGGTTTAACGAACTGTTGTGTAAATATTAAAGTTTTTGGGGTACACATTGACGGCGGAATGGCTGAATATGTTTCGATTCCAGAACAATATTTACTTCACGGGCAGGGATTAGATTATGATGAATTGGCTTTGGTAGAACCATTGGCAATTGCAGCGCACGGAGTACGAAGAGCGGCTGTGAAGTCAACGGATACGGTTTTAGTAATGGGAGCAGGGCCAATTGGAATTGGATTGATTCAGTTTGCTAAAATTGCTGGAGCAAAAGTGATCGTAATGGATATCAATGATTACCGATTAAATTTCTGTAAAACTGAGTTGAATGCGGATGAAACGATCAATCCGTTAAACGATGATGTAGCCGTAAAACTAGCTGAATTAACAAATGGTGATATGGCGAATGTTGTGATCGACGCTACCGGAAATAGAAATGTAATGAACAGTGCTTTCAATTATATTTCGCATGGCGGAAGATTTGTTTTAGTCGGACTTCAAAAAGGAGAATTAAGTTTCAGCCATCCTGATTTCCATAAGAGAGAATCTACTTTAATGAGCAGCAGAAATGCTACTATTGAAGACTTTGAGTATGTAATGAAATGCTTGAAAGAAGGCAAAATAGATCCTAAAAAGTATATTACACATAGAACAAGTTTTTCTGAAATGATTACTGATTTCGGACAATTAATTGATCCGAAAAATAATGTAATTAAGGCATTAATCGAGATAGAATAATTAATGAAATGTGAAATGTGATTTGTAAAATGTGAGATGTGACTTTTGCTGTAAAAGAACAAAACTTACTCCATTTTGTATTTCATTTTTCACATCTTAATATTTTACAAAAGAAAAAACATTTTACATTTTACAAATCACATTTAACACAAAAAAAAATGGATTTAAATTTAAAAAATAAGATAATTGTTGTCTCTGGTTCTGCTGGAAAAGAAGGCAGTATTGGAGAAACAATCATTAACCGAATTGCAGATGAAGGTGCGATTCCAGTTTTGGTAGACCGAAATGCAAGAGGTTTCGCTTATGTGGAAAAGCTTAAAAACAAGGGAATTGATTCTTTATTTGTGCAGACTGATGTAACTGATCCTGTAGAAATAGAAAATGCTGTAAAAGCAATCGTAGCAAAATACGGAAGAATCGATGCTGTAATCAACAATGTTGGTGTAAATGACGGTGCTGGTTTAGATGCTTCTTACGAGGAATTTATGGATTCTTTAAAACTAAATGTAGTAAGTTATTTTTTATTGGTTAAATATGCGCTTCCATACTTAAAAGAATCAAAAGGAAATATTCTGAATATTGGTTCAAAAGTAGCTTTAACGGGACAAGGCGGAACTTCAGGTTATGCTGCGGCAAAAGGCGGAGTTTTAGGACTTACGAGAGAATGGGCGGTAGATTTAATTCAATTCGGAATCCGTTCGAATGCTATTATTATTGCTGAAAGTTATACTCCTGCATACGAAGATTGGATTAAAACATTGGAAGATGGAGAAACCGTTTTAAAGAAAATCAACAAAAGCATTCCGTTTGAAGGAAGAATGACGAAAACAGAAGAAATTGCTGATACGGCGCTTTTCATTATTTCTGATCGTTCTTCGCATACAACTGGACAATTTGTTTTTGTAGATGGTGGCTACGTACACTTAGATCGTGCTTTAATCAACGATGTAAACTAATTCAAAATGAATAACCGAATTGATTCTCATCAGCATTTTTGGAAATTTGATCCTGTTAGAGACAGCTGGATTGATGAAAGTATGTCAGAAATTCAAAGAGATTTCCTGCCAGAAGATTTATTGCCATTGCTTACAGAAAATAAGTTTTCTGGTTGTGTAGCAGTTCAAGCAAGTCAGTCTGAAGACGAAACCAATTTCCTTGTGGATTTGGCATCTAAAAATGATTTTATAAAAGGAATTGTAGGCTGGGTTGATCTTCGTGCAGATAATATTTCAGAACGTTTACGTCATTTTTCTTCGAATAAAACAATTAAAGGATTCCGACATGTTGTACAAGGCGAAGTTGATGATTTTATGTTCAGAGAAGATTTTCGTAACGGAATTTCAGCTTTAAAAGAGTTTGATTTCACGTATGATATTCTCATTTTTCATCGTCAATTACCAGCTGCGATAAGTTTGGTAAAAGATTTCCCGAATCAAAAGTTTGTAATTGATCATATTGCTAAACCAAATATCAAATCAGGAAGTATTGATTCCTGGAGAGAAGGAATCGAAGAAATTGCTAAATACGACAATGTATGGTGTAAAATATCAGGAATGGTCACTGAAGCTGATTGGAACAATTGGAAACCAGAGGATTTAAAACCGTATTTGGATGTGATTTTTGAAAATTTATCAATAGATAAAATACTGTACGGCTCAGATTGGCCGGTTCTTAATATTGCTTCTGATTATATCGAGGTTGTAAAAACTTTAGAAGATTATATTTCGAAGTTCTCTATCGAAGACCAAAATAAAATTTGGTTTGAAAATGCGGTTTCATTTTATAATCTGTAATAGATTTTTTGCCACAGATTAAAGGATTAAAATGATTAAAAAATCTGTGAAAATCCTTTAATCTGTGGCTAATATTTTTTTATTTGTTGCGGAAAATTATTTCAAAACATCATTTCCAGCACTCCATTTCTTCTGCCAAGCCGCATATTTTTTTAATGCTTTTTCCGGTTTATCCGTGTACCACGCATAACCGCTTCTGCGTTCTCGGCTTACTTCTGCCAAAGAATACAAAAATTGACTGTCTCTATCGCAGAATAAAGGTTTATGAGTTCCTAATTCATAATATCTCGTCCAGATTGGCGGTGCAGCAGTATCGGTTACAACACGCACATCGTTGGTGATTTTTTTGTATTTAGAATCCATTTCTGGAGCTTGAAAACTTTCAACTCTTGTATTGTATATTTTAGAATCCTGAAACCATTTTACAGCGCTTTGCACCGCGTTTATGATTTTCTCATTCGGATTATCGATTGCCATTAAAAACAATACGACATCAACACTTTCGGCATTACAAATGCTGGGTGGCTCAAACTTTCGTGCCCATGCTGGTAAAAGCGTAATTTCATCATGCTGCTGGCACCAAGCCGTAAGTCTTCCATCTTCTTTAATCTGCATTTTTAAAATACAGTCAATTCCTTTTTCGTATGAAGCGGTCACTTTTTTTCTAGTTTTAGTATCAATAAATGCAAAATCAGGGTCATTGTTTACGATCTTTTTCAAAAGATTCATAATACCTATATAAGCGCCGTCATTAAAGGTAATATGTCGGCTGTAACCTTTTTCTAAAGGAAAATATTGAGGCCAGCCTCCGTTGCCGTATTGCGCTTCCAAAATAAAATCAATTCCTTTTAGCGCACCGTCTTTGTATTTTGTTTCTTTAGTTAAAGTATAAACTTGAGCCAGATAATTGACGTGTGTGTAGGTCGTTTCATTGTCAAAAGTAGTATGCAAAATTGGTTTGGTTGCAATAACCGTATCAATTTGTTTTGGAGTCAGAATCGCTTTCATATCGTAATTCTTAGGCCATCCGCCATTATTGCGCTGAAAAAGTAAGATATTATCAGCAATTTTAGCATAATCCGTTTCAGCATATTGAGGCTGATTCGGAATTGGATTTACGATATTAGTTTTGTCTTTAATATGGTACCAATGATTGGTCCCATCTGTAAAAACTTTGGTACTGATTACTGATTTTTCCTCTTTGCTAGTTTGTGCATTTGAATGTAGAAACGAAAAAGAGCAAAGACTTAAAACAACTGCTTTTGAACTATTGATAAATTTCATTTTAAAATTGTGATTAAAATTTTACAGCTCCTTTTGGAACATCATTTCCAAGTGTAGTTGTTTTTGAAAAATCTAAATTTTTAGAAGAAACCAATTCGATATTTGCGTTCCCTTCACCATTTATATTTACAGCTTTAGGAGATGTAGAATTGAATTCGACATTCTTTAAAGACATATTTTTTACATTGTAAACTTCAAATACATTACTGTTTTCAATATCTAGTTTCGCATTGGTGATTTTGATTCCGTTTGCGTCAATAATCGAAAACCCTTTTTCAGCCGTAACTGTTAAGTTTGAAATTTCGATATTTTCAAGATTCATTTCAGGAAGACCTTGTAAAAATACCGCTTGCTGAGCACCTTTAATCGTAATGTTTTTAATCGAAATATTTTTAAACTGAGGCGTTTCAACCGTTACAGGCATTGCTTTATTAATGATTTTGTCTCCGCCTTCTTCTAAAGTTTCAGCTATTGATTTTCCTCCATAATACAAATTGAAAGAAATGGCCTGCGATGGAATATCAGTCATATAAACATCCGAAATAAATACGTTTTCTACAACACCGCCTCTTCCGCGTGCACTTTTAAAGCGTAAACCAACATCAGTTCCCATAAAAGTACAATTTGAAACATGCAGGTTTTTTACGCCGCCGGACATCTCGCTTCCAACTGTTACACCGCCGTGTCCGTGATATACGATATTGTTTCTTACGATGATATTTTCGCTAGGAATACCTCTTTCACGTCCATCTTTATCTTTTCCTGATTTAATGCAAATTGCATCATCACCGACATCAAAACTTGAATTTTCAACCAAAACATTTTTACAGCATTCTATATCTAGACCGTCTCCGTTTTGAGAATACCAAGGGTTACGAACCGTTACATTTCTCACGATTAAATCTTCCACCATAAAAGGATGAATATTCCAAGCTGGTGAATTTTGAAAAACAGGACCGTCAAATAAAACTCTTTTACTGTTTTGGATACTTACCAATACAGGTCGTAAAAAGTCATGAATTTTTTCAAAATCTTCTTTAGTTTTTAAATCAGGGCGCACATTTTGATCTGCACCTTTAGAAGCATTCATAAAGGTTTCTGATGGATACCAGCTCGTTTTTTGTGCATTTAAAACACCGCCTTTAGAAATAGCTTCTTTCCATTGGCTCTCAGTTAATTTACTTTTTTTAATCTGTCTCCAAACTTCTCCAGAACCATCCCAAACACCATTTCCTGTGAAAGCGATGTTTTCAAGATTTTTGCCATAAATAGGAGAGATGCATCGCCAAGTGTTTAAGCCTTCAAAATTGGTTTCGATAATGGGATATAAAGATTTGTCTGTAGAAAATTTTATTAAAGCACCTCTTTCTGCGTGTAATTCAATATTGCTTTTTAGGATAATTGGACCTGTAAGCCAGATTCCAGGAGGAATAATAACTTTTCCGCCGCCTTTTTTTGAAACGGCATCTATAGCATCCGCGAAAGCCTTAGTATTTAAAACATAACCACCGTTTACGGCACCAAAATCTTTTATGTTTACACTGTTTTTAGGAATAACCGGCTCTTTTATTTTGGTCATTTTAAATTCAATGTCTTTGTAAGTGTCAGATGCTTTTTGCGCCAAAGCTGGTACAGAAAAACTTGCTGCCAGAATGGTCAAAGCTGTACAGAAAAGATTAGTCAGGTTAGTTTTCATTAGAATTGTATTATGGTTAAAATTTACTTTTGATGTCGGCTAGATTTTTTATCTGCTATTTTTTTATTTGATGAATAAAAAAATCCCTTATAAACTATAATTTAATAATGTAATCGATTACACAAATCTATTAAAAAAATATTATGAAACGACAATTTTGATTTAATTATAACAGATTTTTTATGAATTTAATTTTTTTATGGGAAATTGATTAAGATTTTCATTTGGAGTTTTAGCTTAAAAGGAAGGCAAGAATTTGATGTTTATCCTAAATTACAGGAGGGTACAGGATGCCTGTAATTTTATATTCTTTTAAATTGTCCTAATTATTTGGTAAAAGTGTTAAAAATACATTTATTTGTAAAAATAATAATACTTAAAATTAATGCCTCGTAATTTTATCCCAATAAAAAAATCAATACTATAAATAATGCGTTTAATTCCTTTCAACAAATTACTAATCGTTTTTTTAACGGTATTTACAATTTTTACGGCAAACGCTGCAGAAATTTGGGTTTCACCATCTGGAAATGATTCCAACCTCGGAACAAAATCAAATCCGCTGGCAACTGTTCATATGGCAATGCGAAAAGCTAGAGAGCTACGCCGATTAAAAGATCCATCTATTAAAGATGGTATTCGTATTATAGTAATGAATGGAACCTATTATTTAAACGAACCTTTGTTTGTACGACCAGAAGATTCTGGAACCGCCGAAAGTCCAACAACAATTGAAGCTGATGTAAATGCTAAATCCATTATAAGTGGTGGAATTGAAATAAAAAACTGGAAAAAAGTCAGCGTTTTAAATGGTAAAAAAGGAATATTTTGGGTAGCCGATGCGCCTCAAAAAGCGGGTTCATTAATCAATTACAGACAATTGTGGGTAAACGGGAAAAAAGCCGTTAGAGCTAAAAGTACGGCAGGAAATACAATGGATAGAATTTTGTCTTGGGATCATAAATCGCAGACTTGCTGGATTCCGTTTAAAGATAAGTCGGTTAAGTTTGAACCAGGAATGGAAATGTTTATTGTGCAATGGTGGTCGATTGCGAACCTTAGAATTAAAAATATTGAAGTGCAAAAAGACAGCGCCAGACTTTCGTTTGAAGAGCCTGAAAGCCGAATCCAAAGTGAGCATCCTTGGCCTGCACCGTGGATTTCTAAAAACAACGGAAATTCTGCTTTTCATTTAAACAACGCTCTTTCATTATTAAACGAACCCGGAGAATGGTTTTTAGATAAAAAGAATGCTAAAGTCTATTATATTCCACGTCAGGGTGAAGATATTAATTCGGTTAAAGTTACTGTTCCAGTTTTAGAAAATCTGGTTGAAGTAAAAGGAACTATCGATTCTCCTGTACATCATTTTCAATTTAAAGGTATTTCATTTCAATACAGCAATTGGCTTCGTCCTTCAGAACAAGGTCATGTGCCCTTGCAATCTGGTATGTATTTGTTGGATGCTTATAAACTTAAAATTCCAGGAACGCCAAATCAGGCAAGTTTAGAAAATCAAGCTTGGGTAGGAAGACCTCGTGCAGCGGTTGAAGTAAATTATGCCAATAATATTCAGTTTGAATCGTGCCGTTTTGAGCATCTGGCTTCGACTGGTTTAGACTTAAATAAAGGAACAAATCATAATACTGTAAAAGGAAATTTGTTTAAAGATATTGGCGGAAGCGCCATCAATGTTGGTGTCTTCTCTGAAGAAGCTTTTGAAGCGCATTTGCCTCTAATCATAAAAGATGAAAGAGAAATGTGTTCGGATGAAGTGATTTCAGATAATTTAATTACCAACGTAACCAATGAAGATTGGGGAACTTTAGGAATCAGTGCTGGTTTTGTTAGAAACATCACAATTGAACATAACGAAATTTCGGATGTATCGTATTCCGGAATGGCAATGGGTTGGGGTTGGACCCACACGCCAAACGTAATGCAGAACAATAAAATTTTGGCGAATAAAATTCATCATTATGCAAAACATTTACATGATGTTGCTGGAATTTACACGCTTTCGGCTCAACCAAACAGCCGAATCGAAGAAAATTATATCGACAAAGTTTACAACAGTCCGTATGCGCATGATCCGTTTTTATGGCTGTATTTATATACCGATGAAGGAAGTGAAGGTTTTACCATTAAAAACAACTGGATTGCCGAAAAGAAAATACTTAAAAACCATAACGGCCCAAAGGGAAATATCTGGGAACACAATGATCCGTATGTAAGTTCTAAAATTAAAGAAAATGCCGGAATCAGAGCGCCTTACAAAGATTTAGAAAAAGAAGTTGTAATCGATGAAAAATGGGGATTGCAGGAAATGCCAAAACCATATGCGATAGAATTAATAGGTTCTGATTTTGATATCGAAAAAATCAAATCGACTTTAACTGGATTTAGAATTGTAGGTCAGGAATTGTACCAATGGAAAAATCATTTGGTGATTTACGGAAAAATGAATCAGCCAGAAAGAACAAAGCGAAAACTGGCGGGCGCTTTCCCTTCTTTAGAAATTAAAATCTATGAAGATTTGGTTTACGATTTCCAAAACTTCGAAAGATGTAAAGATTCAAAACCAGCATCAGATTGGGAAAATGTGGTTTTAACCGCTAATCTTCCTGCTGATGAAAAACTGCAAAAAGAATATGTGGATTATCATAAAACGCAATTTGAGAAATGGCCAGAAGTTGCTAAAGGTTTCTGTAACGCCGATTTTCAGCAATTGCAGGTTTTCAAAAAAGACAGACAATTGATCTTGGTAATCAGTATTCCGAAAGGAGAAAGTTTGGATAAACTAAATCCGAAAACAACAGAAAATAATCCGAAAGTAGATCAATGGAATGCCTTAATGAAAAAATACCAATCTGGAATTGAAGGCGCAAAACCAGATGAAACATGGATTTTCTTAAATAAAGTAGAAGTAGAAGCAAAAAAATAATACGCATAATAAACCCGGCAGGTTTTTAAAACCTGTCGGGTTTAAACGCGAAAAAAAATATTTAACCACAGATTAAAGGATTTCCACAGATTAAAAAATCCATTTAATCCTTTTAATCTGTGGCAAAAAAAAACAAAATCAACAATCTAAAATAACCACACCTCATGTTAAAAATAGCCATTCTAGGACTTGGAGAAGGACGAAGCACAATGTCGGCTGCTATAGAAAGTTCAAAACTAGAACTCGTTAAAATATGCGACCGAAACGAAGAATTGTGTAAACAGCGAGCAAAAGAATTCGATTTTCATTTGTACACCACTAATTATGACGATTTATTAAACGATTCGTCAATTGATATTATAGCGATTTATACGCCAGATCATCTTCATGCACAACATGTAAAACAAGCTTTGTTGCATGGAAAACATGTCGTTTGCACCAAACCGTTTATCGATGATCTTTCGGATGCAAAAGAATTGTTAGAATTAAGCAAATCGACTGGAAAGAAAGTTTTTATTGGACAAAGTTCTCGTTTCTTTGAACCAGCCAAAAGACAAAGAGCCGATTTTGAAGCAGGATTAATTGGAGATTTAATTACAATCGAGGCACAATATCATGCCGATCACAGATGGTTTTTGAAGAAAGAATGGTCGCTTTTGCAATCGTTTAAATGGTTGTACGGAGGTTTGAGTCACCCTGTAGATTTTATTAGATGGTATTTGCCAAATATTCAGGAAGTAATGGGTTATGGAATGATCAGCAGTAACGGACAGAAGGCAGGATTGAAGAATGAAGATACGATGCATTTTATCTTTAAAGCGACCGATGGAAGAATTGCTCGTGTAAGCGGTGTTTATACTTCGCCAACTCAGCCAGCGCAACGTGATAGTGGAATGAGTACTATTTTAAGAGCTACAGAAGGAGCAAGCCAAGCTGATTATCATGAATTGCGTTATGCCGTTACAGACAAAACAGGCGAAGAAAAAGTGATTACTTGGGGCGACAGCACGATAAAATATTATTTCCGTTTTGAAGGGCGAAGCCATCACGGCGGGGAATATCAGAATTATTTAGAATATTTTACAGACAGTATCGAGCAAGGTTTTGAAGCTTATCCAAACATGGAAGAAGGAATTGGAACGGTAGCTTTGTTACAAGCAATGGATAAATCTTTGCAAACTGGAATGCCGGTTAAAATTGCCGATATTCTTAACGAATACGGACTATGAACAGTATCTACGATAAATTAACCACGCTCGATTTTGTGATTGTAGCGGGTTATTTAGTGGCTCTATTGGTCATTGGATATGTGGTAAGTATGAAGCAGAGAAAGAAAAACGAAACGCTTTTTTTGGCTGGAAATTCTTTAAACTGGTATAGCATCGGGTTTAATATGTGGGGAACCAATGTTGGGCCTTCGTCATTATTGGCTTTTGCGAGTATTGGTTACGCTACGGGAATTGTAGCAGGAAATTTCGAATGGTACGCTTTTGTGTTTTTGCTGCTTTTGGCGATGGTTTTTGCACCAAGATATATTGCAAGTAAAGTAAGCACGATGCCCGAATATATGGGAAAACGCTACGGCGACAGTACGCAAAATATTTTGGCTTGGTACGCTTTGGTAAAAATTTTGGTAAGCTGGCTGTCTTTAGGATTATTCAGCGGAGGCGTTTTAGTTCGTCAGATTTTAGGAATCCCGATGTGGCAGAGCGTTACGGTTTTAGTGATTTTCTCTGGAATTTTTACGTTTGCCGGAGGATTAAAAGCGATTGCAAAAGTGAATGTTTTTCAGATGATTCTGCTGATTGTAGTTTCATTGACGCTTTCGTTTTTAGGTTTGCAAAAACTGGGTGGAATTGATGTTTTAATAGCGAAAACCCCTTCTAACTTTTGGAATTTAGTCCGTCCTTCAGATGATGCGCATTATCCGTGGCCGGCTATTTTGTTAGGATATCCTGTTGCTGCAGTTGCTTTTTTCTGTACCGATCAATCGATGGTTCAGAGTGTTTTGGGAGCGAAAAACTTGGAGCAGGGACAATTGGGGGTAAACTTCATTGGTTGGTTAAAAGTTATGGCTTTGCCATTGTTTATTCTTCCCGGAATTTTGTGTTATGCGTTATATCCAGAATTAGGAAGCAATTCAGACTTAGCTTATATGACTATGGTTACGAATCTTTTCCCAAGCGGAATGAACGGTTTGGTAATCTGCGTGATGATTGCCGTTTTGGTGGGAACAATTGGTTCTTCTTTAAACGCTTTGAGCACCGTTTTTACGAATGATATTTATGTAAAGAAAATCAACCCGACGGCTACGATTCAGGATCAAATTAAAATTGGCCGATTAACAATTGCTGCAGGATGTGTTTTTGCGATTCTGATTGCCGTTGCGATTGACAATATCAAAGGACAGAATTTATTCAATATTTTTCAGGCGGTTTTAGGTTTCTTGGCGCCTTCGTTATCTGTTGTTTTCCTTTTGAGTGTTTTCTGGAAACGCACTACGAAAAAAGCCGTAAATGCAACACTTTCTTGGGGTTCTGCGTTTAGTTTATTTGTTGGGGTTTTATATTTATGGATTTTTCCTGCCGATAAATATCCAGTTTGGCCTCACTTTTTATTGATTTCGTTTTACATTTTTGCTGTGCTTTTAATTACAGCCGTTATTATTTCTTTAACCGATAAAAATCCTGAAGTGAATGTTTCAGATGAAACCGATATTCCTAAAACTAGTAAAAAGGTGAAGCTTTTGTTTGGTTTGTTGGGGTTAGCGATTTTGGTTTTGTATTTGGTTTTTAATGGGAATTAAAAATTTAGTATATATCATAAAAAGCGCTTTCTATAAGAAAGCGTTTTTTTATGCGTAAAAAAAGATGAAAATGAGTGTAAATACGTATGAATTTGCGAAGAATAAATAGTAGGTTTGCTTATTCTGCATTTTTATTTGTAATCTATATTAGTATAGCATTATGCTAATGGCAATTGACAAATATTATTAAAAAAAAGAAATTAATTAGCATATAAAAAAATGAATGAACTTCAAAAAAGATTCTATGTTGTACTCTCAATTTTTTTAATCTCAATAGGTATTTTGGGAATTATTTTACGAGAAGAAATTTATCATTATTTGAGAATTTCACCATATACATCATCAATTTTTTCAACGACGTTAATTTTAAGTGGCATTGCATTCTTTTTAATGTTATATGTACGCGGTGGAATATTTCCATTTGAAAAAACTGTATTGGATGATGCAAATTTTCAAAACGATAAAAAAATATTTGAAAAAAGGTTTGAAGAATTAAGGAGTGAATTACTTTCAATATATTCAAATTCTGGTGATATTCGCGATTATGGAGAAGAAATTAGTAAGCGTATAGAAGAAAAAATTTCAGTTTTATCAGAAAAAAAAATTATTGAACAAATTACTGATAAATTTAACCTTGAATTTTATTCTAAAACAAAATTAGATTTAATAGAGGGAGAACTACTTAACACTAAAGTTAGAATTGAAAGAGAGACTTCAAGACTTTCACGTTATGCATACACAAATTTAATGATAGGTTTTATTACAACCTTTCTCGCAATTTTCTTTTTAGGTTATTCATTACTTGGAGTAGAATCTAAAGAAATCACTTCAAATGAATATTTTTTTCACTTTTTGCCAAGATTTTCATTAAGTATATTAGTAGAAATTTTTTCCTTTTTTTTCCTTAAACTCTATAAAAGTAATTTAGAAGACATAAAATATTTCAATAATGAAAAAACTAACATTGAGATGAAAATCATCGCAATCAAAACAGCTTTTGTATTTGATGATAAAGAGTCTGTAAAGCAGTTGATTATAGAACTTGCTAAAACGGAGAGAAATTTTATATTGAAAAAAGGTGAGTCAACTGTCGAACTAGAAAAAAGGAAAAGTGATTTAAACAGTAATGATAATTTATTAAACGGGATTTTGAAAGTTATCGATCGCAAATAAAATTATTGTTTGATTTTTTGAGAAACCTAATTTCCTTTGACTATTTTCTATATTATGTAAGTAAAAAATGCATAAGATTAGAAGTGCGCTTTCTAAAAATAGAAAGTATCATCTATTTTCCAGTCGAAACCAACAACTCCCGAATATCAACCTTCAAATATTTAGAAACTTCATAAAGCGTTTCTATAGAAGGTTGAGCTTCATTTGTACACCAACGCGAAACAGTCGAAACAGTTTTACCCAAATGATTGGCTAATTCCTTACTAGTTCGATTGTTTTCAACCAAAACAACTTTTATTCTATTTAATTTAAGTTTCGACACAATGTTGATTTATTGACATTCCATGCAAATATCTTATAATTTAAATATAATAAAAAGAATACTTCAAATATTCAAAATTGCCCTAAAACAACAATTTAGTGTCTTAAAAATATTATTTGTAGTATAATTTTTACTATTTTTGTTTCGATGAAATAAAAATAAAATGAAACAATCAGCGAAAAGACGATTAAAAATCCAGCCAAAACATATTGCAAGAGCAGATCATCGATACGTTATATTTCCAGAAATTCGTCTTTGCGGAAAATGGCTTCAGAAAATCGGTTTTAATTACGGCAATTTCGTAACGATTGAACATCAGCAAAATAAAATCATTATTACAACCAATAATGAAATTGAAACGAAATAAAAATCATCTATTTAAACATAACCCGTGGTTTCAACCACGGGGACGCAATATATAATATTCCGTTTATCAAAATACGTTTCCCGTGGTTGAAACCACGGGCGATGTTTTCAATAAGATTGTAAATAAAGCAAGGCTATTTTATGAGTTGCCTCCAGTTTTAACTGGAGGTGTATGTAAAAAGAATAGGAAAAGGCTTTAGCCAAATTGTCGATATTTTGGCTAAAGCCTTTTGAGCTTCCTAATTAATTTGTCATCCAGCTAAAGCTGGACGCAATTAAAACTTTTAAAAAAAACTTTGCGCCTTAGCTACTTTGTGGCATAAAAAAATTACTCAACCTTCTTTTTCTTCTCCAAATTAGGCAAGAACCCAGTAATTACCCCAATTAAAGGCAGAAACGCACAAATCTTAAATACATATTCGATACTTGTAGCATCGGCAATTTTTCCTAAAATAGCAGAACCTAGACCGCCCATTCCGAAAGCAAATCCGAAGAAAAGACCCGCAACAAGTCCCACTTTTCCAGGCATTAATTCAGTTGCATAAACTAGAATTGCTGAGAATGCCGAAGAAAGAATCAACCCGATAATTACAGATAAAGTTCCAACCCAGAATAAAGAAACGTAAGGCAACAGTAAAGTAAACGGAGCAACACCCAAAATAGAAACCCAGATTACATATTTTCTGCCGTATCGATCTCCGATTGGTCCTCCAATTAAAGTTCCTGCTGCAACAGCTCCCGAAAACAAGAATAAATATACCTGTGACTGCTGAATCGTAATGTGAAATTTATCTATAAGGAAGAAAGTATAATAACTTGTAATACTGCTCATATAGAAATACTTAGAGAAAATCAGAACCAATAAGATAATCAACGAACCAATTACTCTGTTTTTAGACAAATGATGCGTTTCGATTTGGTGAGAAGCTTTATTCGCATTTCTTTCCGATAAATGTGCCGTATACCAAATCGCAATTTTATACAAAGCAAAAACGCCAACTAACGCAATAATACAAAACCAAGCGATATAAGATTGTCCGTGTGGAATAACGATAAAAGCAGCTAATAAAGGTCCGATAGCACTTCCCGCATTTCCTCCTAATTGAAAGATAGACTGCGCCAAACCTCTTTTTCCGCCCGAAGCCAAATGCGCCACACGTGAAGATTCTGGATGAAAAATTGAAGATCCAATTCCGATTAAACTTACCGATAATAATAAGTTGATAAAACTCGAAGCGATCGAAACAAAGAAAAGTCCAACCATTGTAAAGCACATTCCAACAATTAGCGAGTATGGTTTTGAGTTTTTATCGGTATACATTCCTACAAAAGGCTGTAAAATAGACGCTACCATTTGGTAAGTCAAAGTAATAATACCAATTTGAGTAAAACTTAAACTGAAATTGTCTTTTAAAAGCGGATAAATTGAAGGAACAACAGCCTGTAAAAGATCATTAATTAAATGAGAAAAACTGATGATAAATAAGATCGAATAAGTGGTTTTTTTAACTATGTCAGGATTTGCTTTAATAGTGTCCATGTGGTATTTTTTGATTTTTAAATTAGACTAAAAAACAACAGCTGTATTATTTTTTGCAAAGATTAAAAGAATACTAATGTCAGAATTGCTATATTTGGACAATGAATAGTCAATATCGGACATATAGAGTCGCAACGGATTTTGGATATCAAGTAGATTCCTCAATCCCAGTTATAGGTTATACTGAAACAGTTAACAACGAAATGTGTATCTCCCACTCGCATCCAAGAGCTCAATTGATCTATGCAACTCGTGGTGTAATGAATGTTGTGGTGGGCAATAACATTTGGGTTGTAAATCCGTTGCAAGGCCTTTGGATTCCAAGTGGAGTAGAGCATCAGGTTACTTTTCAGAAAGACGTTAACTATTATAGTGTTTTTATTGATCCTTCTGCAATTGGAGGATTGCCAGAAAAGAGTTTTTCGTTTGATATTCCGATGTTTTTAAAGCAGTTGGTTTTCAAAATCATTTCTTTTGGAACAAGTGGTAACTTAACAGAATCACAATTAAGAATCATTTATGTTTTTTTAGATGAATTGGCTTTAATAGAGCCAAGCGCCACTTTTTTGCCTACTACAAATGATGAAAGGCTACAGAAAGTGGTAGAACTTTTAATGAATGATGTTTCGAGTAAACAAACAATTGATTATTATGCCGAACTTTCTTTTATGAGTAGCCGAACTTTATCGCGATTATTCATAAAAGAATTGGGAATGAATTTCAGCGATTGGCGCACGCGAATGAAATTACTGGAAGCCATTAAAAGATTAGGCGAAAAACAATCCATAAAAGAAATCGCTTTAGATTTAGGTTACGAAACAGCAAGTGCTTTTATTTATATGTTTAAAAAGCATTTGGGCAAAACGCCTTCTAATTATATTTTAGAAGATGAAAATGAATCTGAAAAGATGATTGCTTAGATTGTTAGCCTAAATTAGAACGCGGATAAAACGGATTTACTTCGTAAAGACGCGGATTGACACGGATTTTAATTGTATCAACTTAGCAAGCTTTGTCAAAGTTTTAAACTTTGACAAAGCTATTAATAGTATAAAAATAAAAAATCCGTTTCATCCGTTTCATCCGCGTCTTCGCGATAGCGAATCCGTCTCATCCGCGTCCCATAAAATTCTAACATCATTTTTTTTAGTACTAAAAAAGTGATAAGTCATAATTTTTCCCTTAAAAATTTATCAAGAATCATAGTTTTTTATGAAATAACAGGATACTACAGGTTGTGAAATGTAAAAATAACACTTATCTTTAGTCCCAAAATAAACTAACTATGCTAAACCGCTTTTCCATTTTTAAGACTTTACTTCTTTTTGTTGCCCTTTTTTCGTGTTCGCTGTCATTTGCGCAAGAAAAACCAAAAGAAGCGACATGGATCTGGTATCCAGGAGATTTTGAAGTTTGGTTAAGCAATAAAATGCAGGTAAGACGTACAGAACGTGAAGCCGTATTTCCTCCGCTTTGGCAATATTACAGTCCGTATGCTTTGGTCACTTTTCAGACAGAAGTAGATATTCCAAAGCCAGACGAGGTAAAAATTTTCTCAGAAGGACCTTTTCAATTACTTTTAGATGGCGTTCAAATTTACGGACAGCCAAAATCGATTACAGTTCCTGCCGGTAAACACAAAATTTCTTTTAAAGTTTACAATCAGGAAGTATTGCCAGCTATTTATATTTCAGGTCAATACGTTAAATCTGATGCTTCTTGGAAAGTTACCAACGAAGATAAACTTTGGATTGATGAAACTGGAAAAGCTCAACAATCGGGTACACCTTGGGTTCCTGTTGGTTCTTGGAATTTTAATTCGCCAGAAAACAAACCTTCTGGGTTTAAACTAACAACCAAACCTTTAAGTGCAAAGAAAACCGAAAAAATAGGAGGGGGTCAATTGGTAGATTTTGGAAAAGAAACTTTCGGTTATATTAAAATTCACGGTTTAAAAGGAAAAGGCAAACTAGCATTGTATTATGGTGAATCTCGTGAAGAAGCTTTGGATTCTGCTAAATGCGAAACTTTAGATCATTTATCGTTTGATGGAAAACAACCTGAAACATACACTCATGATGGTTCTAAAGCATTCCGTTATGTTCAGGTACAAGCAGATGCAGGTGTAAAATACGATTCGATTTCCATGCTTTATGAATATTTGCCATTAGATTATCGTGGTGCATTCAAATCTTCGGACGAACAATTGAATAAAATTTGGGATGTGTCGGCATATACGATGCATTTAACATCTCGTGAATTTTTTATCGACGGAATTAAACGTGATCGCTGGGTTTGGTCTGGTGATGCTTATCAAAGTTATTTAATGAATTATTATTTGTTCTTTGATTCGGCTTCTGTAGAACGAACAATGTTAGCCCTTCGCGGAAAAGATCCTGTAACGGCTCACGTAAATATCATAATGGATTATTCGCTGTATTGGTTTGTTGGTGTTTACGATTATTACTTACACACAGGCGATACGAAATTCATCAAAATTTTTTATCCAAGAATGAAATCGCTTATGGATTTCTGCTTAGAAAGAAGAAACAAAAACGGATTCCTCGAACCATTAGAAGGCGACTGGGTTTTTATTGACTGGGCAGACGGACTTCCAAAAACGGGCGAAGTTAGTTTTGAACAAATGCTTTTAGCAAGAAGTCTTGAAGCAATGGCGGTAAGTGCAGAAATTGCTGGTAAAACCGAAGACCAAAAGCAATATGAAAAATTAGGAACTGATTTAAAAACCAAATTATTTGATGTCTTTTGGGATAAAAAAGAAAACGTCATGAAACACCAGCGTATCGATGGAAAAATCCAAAATATTGTAACCAGATACGCTAATATGTTCGGTATTTTCTTCAATTATTTTACTGACGAACAAAAACAAAGCGTAAAAAATAAAGTGTTGCTGAATAAAGATGTTCTTCAAATCACAACTCCATACATGCGTTTTTATGAGTTGGAAGCCTTGTGCGCAATGGGCGAACAGAATTATGTTTTAAAAGAAATGAAAGGCTATTGGGGCGGAATGCTGAATGAAGGCGCAACCTCTTTCTGGGAAGAATACAATCCGAACAAAAAAGGAACGGAACATTTAACAATGTACGGTCGTCCTTACGGGAAAAGTCTTTGCCACGCTTGGGGCGCAAGTCCGATTTACTTATTAGGGAAATATTATTTAGGTGTAAAACCAACTGCTCCGGGCTATTCACAATACGAAATCAAACCAAGTTTAGGAGGTTTAAAATGGATGGAAGGAAAAGTGCCAACACCAAACGGTGAAGTTGCCGTGTATTGCAGTACCAAAGAAATCAAAGTAAAAGCAGGCGAAGGAGAAGGGAAATTGATTTTTGAAAGTGCCAGCAAACCAAAAACAAACTTTGGAACAATTATAGAATTAACCAAAAATAAATATCAGTTGATTGTAAAACCGAATGTGGAGTATAAAGTGAGTTATAAGGCTATTTGAGTTATGAGTTATGAGTGATTAGTAATTAGTCACTAGTTTGTAACGTCTAGTTTGTCATTCCGAGGAACGAGGAATCACACTCGTAACCACAAAGATTGTCACGCCAGTTTTGTCATTTCGACGTAAGGAGAAATCTTCGCAAGTAGCTCCACACAGAATATCGCCAATCTTTGTAGAGTTTCTAACGAAGATTTCTCCTTACGTCGAAATGACAAGATTGAAGAAATTCAGAAAGAAGTCAATAAAAAATAAAAAAACAATGTTTTCAAAAAATAAAAAATACAACATCAAATTAAAAACCGCTTTCCTAATGTTATTAGCTGTCTGCATCCAAGCCACAGCACAAACCACCGCATGGAAACCAGCATCATATGAAATTGTAAAATCCAATTACAAAACTTTCAAAACGACACAATACGCCCATGCATTTTCAGGAAGCAAACACAATATCGTTCGTTTAGCTCCAGAACTGCAAGG
Source organism: Flavobacterium sp. FlaQc-28 (assembly GCF_044007415.1). NCBI lineage: Bacteria > Pseudomonadati > Bacteroidota > Flavobacteriia > Flavobacteriales > Flavobacteriaceae > Flavobacterium > Flavobacterium sp. FlaQc-28. The sequence goes on along the minus strand of NZ_JBIPCM010000003.1, from coordinate 511,794 downwards.
TTTACAGGGAATTGAACTTCCTTTAGAAAAATATAAAAACGGAACTAATGTACCTTTGCAGTTAAAGTTTAAAGAGTCTGTTCAGGTTTTAATTGGCGTTTTTCAGGATAAAAATGCGGAATATCTTCAAGCTGATAAGCTTCAAAATGCTAAATTAATTTTAGAAAATGGAGCTACTGTGACAGGATTGCCAACTGTAAATGTTTATGCGATTTCTTTCTCAAAAGGAACACAAACCTTAAATCTTGGAAAAGGATTATTTGCAGTTTTAGGAGTTGTAAAAGCTTCTGAAAGAATAGAATCTAGAAATGCCAATTTCCCAGACGGAAAACTTTGGAACCCAACTTTTATTGTAGAAGGATTCTCAGATGAAAAACCGCTTTTCGAAATTATCGGTGGAGAAAATAAACCCGTTATTGATGAAGGAATGTCTGGAACAGAAGGAATTCAAGGTGGTTTTGAAGGCGGGCGTGTAGTAAAAGTTGGCGATACGTATCATATGTTTCCAACCGAAAGAGCAGGAGAAAAAGGCGTTGATTACTATTACGATCGTGTAAAAACTAAAATTGGACATTGGACAAGTAGAGATGCAATCCATTGGAAAAGAGAATCTACAATCTACCAAGCAAGCGGAACTTATGCCGTTACAGAAGACGATAATCCAATGAATGATCGTCGTGCAGCTATTTGGTCTTATATGCCAGTTTTTAATGAAAAAGTAAACAGATGGTACGGCTATTATTTGGCTTATACTGTAAGTAAAGAAATAGAACCAAATCATTCATTCGGAAGAATCTGGAGATGTGAATCGACAGTTGACGGAATTAACGGAATCGGCGGACCTTATAAAGATATGGGAATCATTATGGAACCGGGATTAGATTCTCAACCTTGGGAAGGACGTCAGGGCGTTGCTTCGTTTTTTCCATATCAGGTTGGCGATAAATATTTTGGATTTTATAGCGGTGCATATCCATTTAATTCATGGGCAGATTATCCGAAGAAATCAGGAAAAGGTTGGTTTGTGGCTTTAGCCGAATCCAAAAGTTTAGAAGGCCCTTGGTTGAGAATGAACAAAGGTTTGGAACCAATTAAAACTATGCATCCGTTATTCGTAGAAAATCCAATTGTAAGTCAATTACCAAACGGTCTGTACATCGCGATTTTCGACGGAGGCCCAGACGGCTGGGGACATCATTTACCGAATATGATTGCGTATTCATTATCCGCAGACGGAATTAATTGGGCAGAAGCACATTATCTTCCAATAGAAACTAAAGTTGAGAAATGGTGGGATATTATGAGAACTCCATTGTGTTTAATCCCAGAAGGAAATGATGTATACACAATCGTGTATAATGCAATCGATTTGAAGAGAAGATTTCATCCAACAGGAATGGTAAAAGTAAAATTGAACAAAGACGTAATGGAATCACGTTTAAAGGAATTGAAGAAATAAAAGAGAGTGGGAAGAAGAAAGATGTAAGAAGCAAGATTTTAGAATATAGAAAATAGAGAATAGAAAGTAAAAACTTTGCGACTCTTCGACTTTGCGAGATTAAATCATTCCAAAACAAAAAAACTTAGAGCCTTAGCGCCTTCGTGGCAAAAAAACATAAAAATGAAAATTAAATACCTAATCCTAACCATTTCAGCACTTGCTATAACCAGCTGTGCAACCAAATACAAGAAAAGAGAAATTACCGAAAAAGTAATGCAGGAGATTTACGAAGAAATCAAAACACCTTATAAATACGGTTTAGTGATGGTTCCTACCGACAACTCATACAAAATGGATTGTCCGAGTGTATTTAGAAAAGATGGTAAATGGTATATGACGTATTTAATTTATGACGGGAGAGGTTATGAAACGTGGTTAGCAGAAAGTGACAATCTTCTAGATTGGAAATATCTAGGAAAAGTAATGTCTTTCTCAGAAAATGAAAAACACTGGGATGTCAACCAAAAAGCAGGATATATTTCGTTACAAGATCTAACTTGGGGCGGAAGCTACGAATGGGAAAAATACGATGATAAATATTGGATGAGTTATTTTGGTGGAGACAGCAAAGGTTACGAAGCAGGCGTTTTATCAATCGGAATGGCTTACACTAAAGAAGCACCAACAAAACCACACGAATTTCAAAGATTAGAAAATCCGGTTTTAACACCAAAAGACAAAGATGCCAAATGGTGGGACAATAGTACGATGTACAAAAACAGCGTGATTCGAGATAAAGATAAATTGACGGGACACAATTTTATCATGTATTACAATGCCCGTGGCGACAGTATAAATCCTGCTAAAGGCGCTGAGCGTATTGCCATGGCGGTTTCAAACGACATGAAAACTTGGAAACGTTATGGCGATAAACCTTTAATCAACCATCATAAAGGAATCTCGGGAGATGCTTATATTCAGCGTATTAATGATACTTGGGTGATGTTTTATTTTGGAGCTTTCTGGACAGGTTGGAATCAAGGTGCATTTAACCGTTTTGCCGTTTCAAATGATTTAGTAAACTGGACCGACTGGAAAGGAGACGATTTAGTTAAATCTTCTGAACCTTACGATGATATGTTTGCTCATAAGTCATTTGTAGTAAAACATGACGGAGTAGTTTATCATTTTTATTGTGCCGTTAATAAAGCAGAACAAAGAGGAATTGCCATTGCAACATCTAAAGATTTAGGGAAAAGCAAATTGAATTTTGTGGCACCGCCGGAGAAAAAAGTGAAGAAGAATTAAGACTAAAGTACAAAGTATTAAGATAAAGTATGTTTTAAACCTGACAGGTTTTTAAAACCTGTCAGGTTTAATTAAACAAAATAAATAAAGATCCAGTTTGTCATTTCGAGGAACGAGAAATCACACTCGTAACCACAAAGATTGTCGATTATAGTTGCGGAATTTCTAGTGCGATTCCTCCTTCGTCGGAATGACAAAAAAACTAAAAATAAAATAATGTTTCAGTCAATTCAAAATAATAACTTTTCAAGGTTTCGATTTTCGATACCAACATCGGTATTCACATTTTTCATCTTACTTCTAACAACTTACACTCACGCCCAATCCGTAACAGGAGAACCAGCGGGAATCCCAGAATTGCATAAAAAGTACGAATTTGCTCCATGGGAAGATCCAACGGTTACAAGCATCAACAGACAACCTTCGAGAGCAACTGCTTATTCGTATACTTCTGTAGAAGATGCATTAAAAGGAGACAGAACCAAAAGCCGAATCCAAATGCTAAATGGCGATTGGAATTTTAAATATGCTGTGAATCTAAAAGAAGCGTCAAAAGATTTCTATAAAAATACGGTTTCAGGCTGGGATAAAATCGAAGTGCCATCAAACTGGGAAATGAAAGGATACGATAATCCAATTTACAAGAGTGCGGTTTATCCATTTAGACCCATAAATCCGCCTTATATTCCTAAAGATTATAATGGAGTTGGTTCTTATCAAAGAAGTTTTACCGTTCCTGAAAACTGGAAAGATATGACTGTGACTTTGCATTTTGGAGCCGTAAGTTCAGGTTTTGAAGTTTGGTTAAATGGAGAATTTTTGGGTTATGGAGAAGATAGTTTTCTGCCATCAGAATTTGATATTACGCCTTATTTAAAAGTAGGAGAAAATGTAGTTTCTGTTCGTGTAATTCGTTGGACAGATGGTTCTTATTTAGAAGATCAGGATCACTGGCGTATGAGCGGAATCCAGCGTGAAGTTTTCATTATGGCTGAGCCGAAATTACGCATTCAGGATTTCTTTGTTCAAACGAAATTAGACAAACAATATACAGATGCTATTTTTAAACTACGTCCCAGAGTTGAAAATCTAACAGGAGAAAAAATCAAAGATTACACCATGAATGTTCAATTGTATGATGCCAATAATATGGCAATGTTCAAAGAACCGCTTCAAAGACCTGTAATTGATTTAATCAACGAAAGTTATCCTCGTTTGGATAATGTTCGTTTTGGATTCTTCCAAGAAACCATCAAAAATCCAAAAAAATGGAGTTCAGAAGAACCGAATTTATACACAATGGTTATTTCCATAAAAGATAAAAACGGAAATGTTACCGAAGCAAAAAGCTGTAAAGTTGGTTTCCGTTCGATTGAATTCTCCAAAGGAAACGGAAAAATGCTCATTAACGGAAAAGAAACTTACGTTTATGGCGTAAACCGTCACGATCATCATCCAACAAGAGGAAAAGCGGTTACGAGGGAAGATATCAAACAAGATATTACCACGATTAAAAAGTTCAATTTCAACTTTATACGAACAAGCCATTATCCAAATGATCCTTATTTCTACGAATTATGCGATCAATATGGAATCATGGTTATGGACGAAGCGAATCAGGAAACACACGGAATTGGCGGAAAATTAAGCAACGATCCGCTTTGGACAAATGCTTATATGGAACGAATGACGAGAATGGTCGAAAGAGATAAAAACCATCCATCGGTTGTAATGTGGAGTTTGGGTAACGAAGGTGGAAAAGGACCAAATCATGCTGCAATGTCGGGCTGGGTTCATGATTTTGATATTACGCGTCCCGTACATTACGAACCAGCACAGGGAAATGCCAAATTAGACGGTTATATCGATCCGCTTGATCCGGGATATCCAAAAACAATCGATCACGCTTATAGATTCGAAAATCCGCAGGATGATTCTTATGTTGATATGGTCAGCCGTTTTTATCCAGGCGTTTTTACTCCGAAATTTTTAGTAGATCAAAAGAAAGACATACGTCCGATTATTTTCGTTGAATATTCACATGCAATGGGAAATTCAGTTGGAAATTTAAAAGAATTATGGGATGAATTTCGTTCGCTTCCAAGAGTGATTGGAGGCTGTATCTGGGAATTTAAAGATCAGGGAATCGTAAAATTTGATTCCAGATCAGGTCAGAATTATTTTGCTCACGGAGGAGATTTTGGAGAAAAATACCATGATGGAAACTTCAATACAAAAGGAATTGTAGATTCTAACGGAAAACCAAAAGGTTCCATTTTTGAGAATAAATGGGTGTATCAGCCAGCGATTTCGACTTTAAATGGAAATCAGTTAGAAATCAAAAATCGTCAGGCCGTTAAATCTTTAGAAGGTTATATTCCTGTTTTAAAAGTGTTGGAAAACGGAAATGTAATCAAAACTCAGATTTTAAAGCCGTTTAAAGTAGAAGCAGGACAATCAACGACTTTAGATATCAGTTCTTATCTTCCAAAAATGAAAGCTGATGCTGAATATATTTTAAATATAGAATTCCAGCTTTCGAAAGATGAACTTTGGGCATCAAAAGGTTACGCTGTCGCGGAAGATCAGTTTCTGCTGAAAAAGAAAGAAGCGATTTCTCCAGAATCTAAAAAAGAAACTTTAAATGTTTCTGAATCTGATTCAGATTTCAAAATTAAAGGCAAAACTTTGGATATTACAATTGGAAAAACAAACGGAGCTTTGAGTTCGTATGTTTTTAACGGAGAAGAACAAGTTTTTGCACCGCTATTACCAAACTTCGTAAGACCACTTACAGACAACGACAAACGCGGATGGAAATCGCAAAAGTTGTTAAAACAATGGTATAAAGCAAAACCAAAATTGGTTAACATTTCAATTGATAAATCAGCTTCAGAAATCAAAATAACAAGCGATTACGAAGTCATAAAAGACAGCGCAAGTGTAAAAGTAATCTACAACATTTTATCAAACGGATTAATAAAAGTCGATTACAGCTTAAAAGCTTCAAACAAACTGCCAAATATTCCAAAGATCGGAATGCAAATGGGAGTTCAGAGAAAATTCGATCAGATTTCATGGTACGGTAAAGGAGAATTAGAAAATTACAGCGACAGAAGTTTTGGTTCGTTTGTTGGGAAATATTCACTTCCAATAAATGATTTTATCGAACATTATCCAAAACCTCAGGAAAACGGAAACCGATGTGATGTAAGATGGATGGCATTAAGTACTCCGCTGAAAAGTAATGGTTTTCTAGTTGTAAATGATACCAAAGTTCTAAGCATGAGCGCATGGCCGTATACACAAGAAAACTTGAGTTCATCTGGTCATACATACGATTTGAAAGATCCGGGATTCTTGACTGTAAATATAGATTTAATCCAAATGGGAGTAGGAGGAAATGACAGCTGGACATTGGTTGCACAGCCTTTAGAGCAGTATCAGATTAAATCAGGAGATTATCAGTATAGTTTTTACTTGATGCCTTTTAATGGTTCAAAAAATGAATTGGAAAGTAGTTTGAAGAAGTTTAAATATTAATTGATAATTGATAATTGATAATTGATAATTGATAATTGATAATTTTAAAATTAAGAACTAAAAGTTTAAGGCACAGTTTGTCATTTCGAGGGACGAGAAATCTTCACAAGAAACTCTACAAAGTGATCCACCATGCGGAGCTACTCACGAAGATTTCTCCTTACGTCGAAATGACAAAAAAGACGAAAAAAAAGTAAAAAATCTGCCAAATCAGCCAAATCTGCGAGAGTAAATTTTTCCCGCAGATTTGACAGATAAAACAGATTATCAAAAAAAGACAAAGAATAATGTTTCAAAAAAAACACCTCTTTTTTATCCTCCTTTTAGCAAGCCTCGTCTCTGCACAGGAAGTCCATAAAAAAGAATCTTTTCAACCAACATTAGAATCCTCCAAAACTTGGGTGTATTGGTATTGGATGAAATCGGCGTATTCTAAAGCAGGAATCACAGCCGATTTAGAAGCCATGAAACAAGCCGGCATTGCGGGCGCTTATTTAATGACTATTAAAGGTCCAGCCAATCCGCCATTGATAGACCCGCCGGTTTTACAGTTGAGTCCTGAATTTTGGGATATGATTCATTGGGCTTTCAAAGAAGCAGATCGTTTAGGTTTGAAACTAGCTTTTCACGGAGCTGACGGATTTGCTGTTGCAGGAGGGCCGTGGATTACCCCAGAAATGTCAATGCAGAAAGTAGTCTGGTCAACGATTGAAATTTTAGGAGGTAAAAAAGTTGTTTCGAAATTACCAGTTCCAGAGCATTACAAAGATTATTATAAAGACATTGCCACTTTTGCTATTCCGATAAAGGAATACCAAATTACTTCGCAAATTCAATTGTCAAAAGTAACGACATCAAACAATAGCGATGCCTCGTTTTTGGCTGATCCTAAAAAAGATGAAAACTTCAAGTTTGCTGATGCAGGTTGGATTCAGTATGAATTTGCACAGCCTTTTACCTGTAAATCTATTGTGATTGAAACCAAAGGAAGAGATTTTCAGGCACAGCGTCTGATTGTAGAAGTGAGTGATGATGGAGTCAATTTTAGATTCCACGAAAGAATGATTGCACCACGTCACGGTTGGCAGGATATGGATTTCCCAAACACACATACCATTACGCCTGTTACGGCAAAATATTTCAGATTTGTTTATGATCCAAAAGGAACTGAACCTGGAGCAGAAGATTTGGATTTTGCGAAGTGGAAACAAAATTTGAAAGTGAGTAAAATAACCCTTTCAAATCAATCTCTGATTGATAATTACGAAGGGAAATCAGGAGCGATTTGGCGTTTGACTCCACAGACTACAGAAAAAGAAATTCCAAACTCTGATACATTCAAAAAATCAGAAATTATCTATATTTCGAATTTTGTTGATGCGGAAGGAAATTTGAACTGGAAAGCACCAAAAGGAAAGTGGAAAATCATCCGAATGGGACATACTTCGACAGGACATGAAAATGCCACTGGCGGAGCAGGAAAAGGACTGGAAGTTGATAAATTCGATCCAGAATTAATTCGTTTTCAGTTGGATCATTGGTTTGGAGAAGCCGTTCGCTCGGCCGGGCCCGAATTAGCTTCAAAAGTTTTAGAAATTCTGCATTTTGACAGCTGGGAATGTGGAAGCCAAAATTGGTCTTCGGTTTTTCAGGCTGAATTTAAAAAGAGACGTGGCTACGATCTTGTAGAATATCTTCCAGTTATGGCAGGAATTCCGATAGAAAATGCCGATTTTTCAGAGAAAGTTTTATACGATGTTCGAAAAACAATTGCCGATTTATTAGCTGATAATTTCTATGGAACTGTTGCTCAGATTGCCAAAGAATATAACGTTAAGTTAAGTTCAGAAAACGTTGCGCCAACAATGATGAGTGATGCTTTGCTGCATTATAAATATGTCGATTATCCAGGTGGTGAATTTTGGCTGAAAAGCCCGACACACGACAAACCTTTTGATATGATCGATGCCATTTCGGGCGGACATATTTACGGAAAAGATATTATTCAGGCAGAATCTTTTACAGCGCTGAGAATGGATTGGGACGAACATCCCGGAAATCTAAAAACAACAGCAGACCGCAATTATGCCTTAGGAATTAACCGTTTATTTTATCATGTTTTTGTACATAATCCGTGGACGGACAGGAAACCAGGAATGACTTTGGATGATATCGGAACTTTTTTCCAAAGAGACCAAACTTGGTGGAAACCTGGAAAAGCTTGGTTTGATTATTGCCAAAGAGTACAGTTTCAGTTGCAAAAAGGAAAACCTGTAATCGACTTGGCGGTTTTTATTGGTGAAGATTTTCCTTCTCGTTCTTTTGTTCCAGATCGTTTGGTACCTTTTATTCCAAATGTTTTTGGAATAGAAAGGTTAGAAAGCGAGAAAATCCGTTTAGAAAATGAAGGTCAGCCAACGGCAAAAATGCCAAAAGAAGTCACCTATTCTAAAAATATAACCGATTTATCACAATGGATTAATCCGCTAAATGGTTATCAATATGATTCTTTTAATGTTGATGTTTTAATTAATAGAGCGAAAGTAGTAAACGGAAAAATCTCATTTGAAGGCGGAATTGAATATGGAGCTTTATTCTTCCCAGGAAGTCATAAAATGGCACCAAATAAGATGCTTTCTTTGGCTTCCGCCGAAAAAATCCTCCAATTAATAAAAGATGGAGCAACGATTTTTGTAGATGAAAAACCAAACCTTCAGCCAGGAATTCAATCAGAAGCTAATCAAAAGAAATGGGAAAATATAATTGATGAAATTTGGAATAATGCCAATTCTTCAACATGGAAAATCGGAAAAGGTACGGTTATCAAATTACCGTATTTAGGAAATGATTTTGCTTCAATTGGAATTACTCAGGATATTTATTTCCCTAATTTAAAGCGTTCTGAAGCTGAAACATTGGCGTGGACACATCGAAAATCAGACATTGAAGATGTTTATTTCATTTCCAACCAAAAAGGAGAAAAAAGAACATTTGATGCCTCTTTCAGAATTTCAGGAAAAGTACCGCAATGGTACAATCCCGTAACAGATCAAACTTCGGCTTTAGCCAATTGGAAAATAGAAAACGGAAGAACAATTGTTTCGATAGCTTTAGATGCCAACGAATCTGGTTTTGTGATTTTTAAAGAAGAAACGAAAGAATTTTTAGTACAAGGAAAATCCTCTGAATTTGAAAAAGTGCAGGCTTTAGATGAAAACTGGGAATTACAATTTGATCCAACTTTTAAAGGTCCAAAAGAAGTGGTAAAAACAAACAAGCTTTTTGATTGGAGTGCTTCTGAAAATGATCAAATTAAGCATTATTCAGGAACTGTTATTTACAAAAAAGAGTTTATCTGGAAAGGAAAAGATTCTAATAAAATATGGTTGGATTTAGGAGAAATCTCAAATATTGCCGAAATCAAAATCAACGGAAAAGATTGCGGAACGCTTTGGACTTTCCCTTTCAAAACTGATATTTCAAAAGCTTTACAAAAAGGAAAAAATACAATAGAAATTAAAATCACAAATACCTGGAGAAACAGATTAATTGGCGATCAAAAATTGCCAAAAGAAGAGAGATTAACTTGGACAACAGCGCCATTTCGTTTAGAAGGAGAACCGTTGTTGAAAGCAGGTTTATTGGGGCCAGTAAGTATCGTAAAAGAAAAATAAGTTTTAGCCGCAGATTAAAGGATTAAAAAAGATTTTTTTTTTTGACAAAGAAAAAAGTTAATTGCCTCCAGCTTTAGCTGGAGGTTTAGAAGAATCCACAACAGGGCTTTAGCCAAATAATTAGTTTGGCTAAAGCCCATTGAGAAGAAAGATTTGATAATCCTCCAGCTAAAGCTGGAGGCAATTAAAAAAGAAAATAAGTACACATAAAAAGGGGGAGAATTGAGGAAAATTCGTGAATTCGTGGCGATAAAAAAAATCCAAATAATACTTTTAATCTGTGGCAAAAAATAAATAGAAAATGAAAAAAACAATTATTGCATTATTAACGATTTTAGCAACCTTTCAAATCAATGCAAAAATCAAACTGCCAGCCTTGTTTACCGATAACATGATGCTGCAGCAAAAATCCAACGCGCCAATTTGGGGCTGGGCAGAAAAGAATGCCAACATTGTAATCAAAACTTCTTGGGATTCTAAGACTTACAAGGTAAAAGCAGATGCTTCAGGTAAATGGAAAACAGAATTAAAAACGGTTTCATTTGGTGGCCCTTATACCATTGAAGTTTCAGAAGGAAACGAGAAAGTAACCATTAAAAATGTTTTGCTAGGTGAAGTATGGCTTTGTTCAGGTCAGTCGAATATGGAAATGCCTTTGAAAGGATTTCAAGGTCAGCCTGTTAAAAATGGAAACGAAATTATCGTAAGATCAGCCAATAAAAACATTCGGTTAATTACGATTCCAAGAGCAACGGTTTTAGAACCTTTACAAGATTTCGAAGGAAAATGGGATGAAGCTTCTCCAAAATCGACTTCAAATTTTAGTGCAACAGCTTGGTATTTTGGATCGCTCTTACAAGAAGTTTTAGATGTTCCGGTTGGTTTAATTCATGTTTCGTACGGCGGTTCAAGTATGGAAGCGTGGATGAATCAGGAAATGCTGAAAGATTTTACAAGTGCTAAAATCCCGACTACAAAAGAAGAATTAGTAAAAGACCCAAATCGTGTACCAACGACTTTGTTTAACGGAATGCTTTCGCCTGTAATTGGTTACGGAATCAAAGGCTGTATCTGGTATCAGGGAGAATCAAATTACGAAAGAGCTTCTGAATATACTGCTTTAATGAAAAAAATGATCAGCAGTTGGAGAACGTTATGGAATCAGGGAGATTTTGCGTTTTACTATGCCCAGATTGCTCCGTTTAATTACGCTTCATTTCATCCAAAAGATTATTTAGAAAAATACAATTCGGCTTATTTGAGAGAAGCACAGTTTAAGGCTTCAAAGGAAATTCCAAATTCAGGAATGGCTGTTTTAATGGATGTTGGAGAAGAAAATAACATTCATCCAATGGACAAGGAAAAAGGAGGAAACCGTTTGGCTTTTCAAGCTTTGGCAAGAACGTACGGAATTGAAGGTTTCGAATACGAAAGTCCGAAATACAAATCGATGGAAATAAAAGATGGCGCTGTAACCGTTTCTTTTGATGATGTTAATAACGGAATTACATCTTATGATAAAGAAGTTTTAGGTTTTGAAATCGCAGGAGCAGACAAAATTTTTTATCCAGCAAAAACTGTGGTAAGAAGAAAATCTGTGGTTCTGACTTCGGATAAAGTAAAGAATCCTGTTGCAGTAAGATATTTATGGAAAGATTTCGTCAAAGCGGAATTGTTTAGCGCAGGTGGTTTGCCAGTTTCTTCGTTTAGGACAGACGAATGGTAATATACGGATGCTCCTGCAAGGTTTTCAAAACCTTGTAGGTGTTTTGAATTATGAGTTTAACGTCTAGTTTGTCATCCCGAGGAACGAGGGATCTCCGCAAGTAACTCGACAAAGATTTAGACACGCTTAATTTATAACTCTCGCAGATTTGGCAGATTTATGAGATAATAATAAATCTGCTCAATCAGCTAAATCTGCGAGAGAAAATAAAAAAATATACCTACAAGGTTTTGGAAACCTTGCAGGAAAGAAAACGATGAAAAATAATATTATACTATTACTACTTCTCTTCACAACGCTTTGCCTCAAAGCGCAAGTTCCTGCGCTCGATAATTACAATCAGGTTTGGACAACGCAAAGCAACAATTCATCAGAATCTATGCCTTTGGGAGGCGGAGATATTGGTATGAATGTCTGGGTGGAGAAAGGCGATTTATATTTCTATTTTTCACGAAGCGGAACTTTTGATGAACACAATACTTTATTGAAATTAGGTCGTGTAAAAGTGGCTTTAAGTCCGAATCCGTTTGAAGGAAAAGATGGTTTTCATCAGGAATTGAAGCTTAAGGACGGATATGTTTTGGTTGGACAGAATGATACTAAAATCAAACTTTGGGTTGATGTTTTTAAACCGATAATTCATGTTGATTTAGAAAGTAAAAAAACATTAAAAATGACGGCTTCTTATGAAAGCTGGCGTTATCAAAATCGTTATCTGAAAGGAAAAGAAAACAACGCGAATTCTTATAAATGGGCGCCTCAGGGAGAACTTATTACTTATAAAGATTCTATTTCGTTTGAAAATAACGGAATAAAATTTTATCATAGAAACAGGGAAAATACTGTTTTTGATGTTGCGGTAAAACAGCAGAAAATGGAATCGGTTAAAGATCAAATGCTGAACCCGATTGCGAATCTGACTTTCGGCGGATTTATGAAAGGCGATAATCTAAAACCAGACGGAACATATCTTGGAAAATATCAGAATACCGATTTTAAAGGGTTTAATTTAATAAGCATAAAACCATCCAAAAAACATTCTTTAGAAATTTATTTAAACACCAATCAATCTGATTTTTCTGGTTGGGATAATGGATTGAAAAATCTGATTTCTTCGAATAAAAACACAGCAAAACAAGCCGAAAAAAACACTCAAAAATGGTGGAATAATTTTTGGAACCGCAGTTTTATTTTCACTCAAAAAAATCAATCGAATGCTAAAGATTCGGTTTATCAGATTGGGCAGAATTATCAATTGTTTCGATATATGCTCGGATGTAATGCGTACGGAAAATATCCAACAAAATTCAACGGCGGACTTTTTACAGTTGATCCCGTTTTTACTAATAAAGACCTAAATTTTACGCCTGATTTTAGAAATTGGGGAGGAGGAACCATGACAGCTCAAAACCAACGATTGGTTTATTTTCCGATGGTAAAAAGCGGTGATTTTGATATGATGAAATCGCAATTGGATTATTATTTGAGCCTTCAAAAAAATGCAGAATTACGTTCAAAAGTATATTGGAATCATAACGGCGCTTCATTCACCGAACAATTAGAAAACTTTGGTTTGCCAAACCCGGCAGAATACGAATGGAAACGCCCTGCAGATTACGATCCGGGAATGGAATATAATGCTTGGTTGGAATACGAATGGGACACGGTTTTAGAGTTCTGCCAAATGATGTTGCAACAAAAAGAATATGCAGGAGAAGATATTCAAAAATACAATCAGTTTATTATAAGTTGTCTGCGTTTTTTTGATGAGCATTATCAATATCTGGCGAAACAAAGAGGCAGAAAATCTTTGGATGGAAACGGAAAATTAATTCTTTTTCCGGGTTCAGGAGCAGAAACTTATAAAATGGCGAATAATGCCAATAGCACAATTTCGGCTTTACAAGTAATTACAGAAAGTCTTTTAAACCTTTCAGGGAATCAATTGTCAAAAGAAGATGTTGAATATTTAAAAGCATTTCAAACGAGAATTCCGCCTTTAAATTTCGGGCAGATTGAAAATCATAAAGTTTTGATACCTGCTAAAACTTGGGAAAGAGTTAATAATTCGGAAGTTCCGCAATTGTATCCCGTTTATCCGTGGGGAATTTATGGAGTTGGGAAACCTGATTTAGAAACGGCTTTAAATACGTGGAAATATGATCCAGATGCTTTAAAATTTAGAAGTCATATTGGATGGAAACAGGATAATATTTTTTCGGCTCGTTTGGGATTAACCGAAGAAGCGATGAAATACAATACACTTAAAATGGCGAATTCAGAAAGACGTTTTCCTGCTTTTTGGGGACCGGGTTTTGACTGGGTTCCAGATCATAATTGGGGTGGATCGGGAATGATTGGCATGCAGGAAATGCTTTTGCAGGAAGCAGACGGGAAAATCTATCTTTTTCCTGCCTGGCCAAAAGATTGGAACGTTCATTTTAAATTACATGCCAAACAAAATACTACAATTGAAGCCGAACTCCTGAATGGAGAATTGAAGGTTTTAAAAGTAATTCCAAAAGAAAGAGAAAAAGACATTATAAATCTGTTAGGAAAATCTGAAACAGAGAAAACGAAATTAAACTAACTATTACCAATCAAAATGATAAAGAAATTAATAAGTGGTGCTGTTTTGTCCATGCTTTTGACCACAAATGGACAGGCACAATCAGTCGCAAATGCTGATAAACAAATTGTAAAAGTTGACTTTGATTTTTTTCAAAGAAGACTGGAAGAAGTTCATGATCCAAGTTATGATTCGTGGGTAATTAATGAAGGAAAAGAAGCTGAAAAATCATTTAATAATGTGTCTTTTAAGTTAAAAGGAAACTTTACTTCAAAATGGTACAAAGTCGGAATGAGCGCTCCGTTTTACAATAGATTAGGAAGTGACGGTTTGGTTACTTCCGAAAATTTAGAATTGAAAATAAGCGGATTGAAAGCGGGAAAACATACACTTTTGACTTTTCACAACGCTTTTGATATCATTACAGGAAAAACTTTTTCTCCGATAAAAATCTTCGTAAACGGAAAACTTCAGGAAACCGTGAATGCGAGTCAAAGAGCCAATGCTAAAATTGATGCTTCGATGGCATATATTACTTTTAGTGCTGAAAAAGGAAAAGATGTAATTGTTCGTTTTGAAATTGATCCAACGTCCAATCCTGATATAGTTAAACAGATTGTAATTAACGGTTTTGAAATTGATACACCAAATTTGATGAATCAGGCGAGAACTCCAGAACCAAAAAATAGAGACGAACATGTTGAAGTGGGTAAAACTTTAACTCTAAAATGGGATGCAGTAAAAAATGTGGCCTCTCATAAATTGTATTTCGGTGAAGATAAAAATGCGGTAGAAAACGCAACTGAATCTTCAAAAGAATTTAAAGGAAAACTGACTGACAAATCTTTTACAGTTTCTGATCTATATTCAGGGACAACTTATTATTGGAGAGTCGATGAAGTAGATACTAAAGGTGAAGTAACTTTAGGAAATGTATGGTCGTTTAAACCTGCACAATTGGCATTTCCAGGAGCTGAAGGTTACGGACGTTACGCAGTCGGTGGACGTGGCGGAAAAGTAATTGAAGTAACCAATTTAAATGATGACGGTCCGGGAAGTTTACGTGATGCGATCAATCAGGAAATTGGGCCTAGAACGATTGTTTTTACTGTTTCGGGAAATATAAAATTGGCTTCGAGATTAGTAGCAAATCAGCCTTATATTACTATTGCGGGACAAACAGCTCCGGGTGAAGGAATCACAATCAGCAGAGCGCCAATTGGATTGACCGGAAATGATGGTGTAATTCGATTTTTAAAAGTAAGAATTGGTGGCGGAACTACTTTTGACGGAATGGGATTAACGGGTGCTGATTATAGTATTATAGATCATTGTTCTATCAGCTGGACAATTGATGAATCGTTTAGTTCGCGTGGTGCGCATCATATTTCGTTGCAAAGAACTTTAATTTCAGAAGCTTTAAATGTGGCGGGACATGATAAATACCCAGCTGGAAAAATGCACGGTTTTGCAGCAACAATTGGCGGTGATATCGGTAGTTTTCATCATAATTTACTGGCGCATAATCAAGGTCGAAACTGGAGTATTGGCGGAGGTTTAAACGGTGACGGTTATTATACAGGAAGACTGGATATCACAAACAATGTGGTTTACAACTGGGGAGGAAGAACAACTGACGGAGGAGCAAACGAAGTGAACTTCGTAAACAATTTTTACAAACCAGGTGCTTCAACTACCATATTTGTCGCCTTAAATGCACAGCATGAAGGCGTTGGAAAAGGAATGCAACGCTATTATTTTAACGGAAATATTATGCCGGGTTACTTTGATGAGAAATCTCAGGATAAAGGCAGAAAATCGACTATAAGTCACAATGAGAAAGTAGAATATGAAACTTTCGTAGATAAACCATTTTTTCCTTCTTACGTAGAAACACAATCAGCGAAAGTGGCGTATAAAAATGTGCTTTCAGATGTTGGTGCCAATCAGCCGTTTTTTGATAAACACGATAATAGAATTGTAGATGAAACTTTAAAAGGAACTTTCACTTACAAAGGAAGCAAAAGCGGTTTAGGAGGTATGATTGATAACGAACAGGATGCAGGTGGATGGCCAAATTTTGTTTCAGAAACTCGTCCGGCAGATTGGGATACAGATCACGATGGATTGCCAAATTGGTGGGAAAAAGCTTTTGGCTTAAACGAAAATTCGGCATCAGGAGATTTTTCAGATGCTAATCAAGATACAGACAAAGACGGATTTACGCAGTTGGATAATTATTTAGATTGGTTGGCGCAGCCTCATTATTTTATCAATTTAAAAGATAAAAAAGTTTTAAGTGCTGGAGATTATTTTAAAGGATATACTAACAAACCAGTTTACACTTTCTCGGATGTTAAAAACGGAAAGGTTAATTTAAAAGGAAAAGAAATTCAGTTTACAGCTGTTGAAAAAGGATTTGCTTCTTTCGTCTTAACGGTAAAAGATGCAGACGGAGATTCTATGAACAGAACAATTAATTTCTTTGTAAAATAAAAAAATGGGTTTGCCACGAATTACACTAATTTCCACCACAAATTAAAAGGATTAGTACAGATTATTTAGTATAAAATCAATTTAATCCTTTTAATCTGTGGCAAGAAAAAGAAAAAATTAGTGCAATTCGTGTAATTCGTGACAAAAGAAAAAAACTGAATAATCTGCTAAATCTGCGTGAAAAAATTAATCTCTCGCAGATTTTACAGATCGAGCAGATAAAAATCCGTTTTAATCCGCGTTTTTACGAAGTAAATCCGTGTCATCAGCGTTACAAAATCATCACAATAAAAAAAATGAAAAAGAACATCATCCTATCATCTTTATTTCTTTCAACCATAATCTTTGCACAGAACAAAGGTTTGGTTGCTAATTCAGAAAGCCCGTATTCGAAACTGCAGAGTGTAGGCCTGCAAGATGTAAAATGGACAAACGGTTTTTGGAAAGAACAATTTGATGTAGAAACCAAAAATACCTTGCCTTACATGTGGGATTTGTATCATAACGATGAAATTTCACATGCTTACAAAAACTTCGAAATTGCAGCAGGAATAAGCAAAGGAACTTTCAAGGGGCCTTCGTTTCATGATGGTGATTTCTACAAGATTTTTGAAGGAATGGCAGCAACATATGCCGTTACAAAAGATAAAAAACTGGATGCCGAAATGGATAAAGCCATTGCGCTTTTCGCGAAAGTACAGCGCAAAGACGGTTATATTCATACACCAGTTTTAATCGATGAACGCTGGGGAACTTTAGGCCCAGAAGAAGTGAAGAAACAATTGGGTTTTGAGAAATATAATATGGGACATTTAATGACAGCTGCCTGCATTCATTATCGTGCCACAGGAAAAACAAATTTCCTGAATATTGCAAAAGGTGTTGCCGATTTCTTGTATGATTTCTACAAAAAAGCGTCACCTGAATTGGCTCGAAATGCGATTTGTCCATCTCATTATATGGGAATTGTCGAGATGTACAGAACAACGAAGAATCCTAAATATTTAGAATTAGCTAATAATCTAATTGATATTCGCGGAACTACAAATGACGGAACCGATGACAATCAGGACAGAGTTCCTTTTCGACAGCAGACAACTGCAATGGGTCACGCCGTAAGAGCAAATTACCTTTACGCGGGAGTTGCTGATTTGTATGCCGAAACAGGAGAAAAGAAATTGCTAGATAATCTAGAATCGATTTGGGATGACGTAACGTATCGTAAAATGTATATTACTGGAGGCTGTGGTTCTTTATACGACGGCGTTTCGCCAGACGGAACTTCTTATGATCCAACGGTGGTTCAGAAAATCCATCAGGCATACGGTAGACCTTTTCAATTGCCAAACGCAACGGCTCATACCGAAACCTGCGCCAATATTGGAAATGTGTTATGGAACTGGAGAATGCTTCAAATTACTGGAGATGCCAAATATGCTGATATCGTTGAATTAGCATTATACAATAGTGTGCTTTCGGGAATGGATTTAGAAGGAGAAAAATTCTTATATAACAATCCGTTGAATGTTTCTAACGATTTACCATTTCACCAGCGTTGGGGAAATGAACGTGAAGGTTATATCGCCTTATCAAATTGTTGTGCACCAAACGTTACCAGAACAATTGCCGAAGTTGGAAATTATGCTTATAATATTTCGAAAGAAGGTTTGTATGTAAATTTATACGGAAGTAATCAATTGAAGACAAAATCTTTAAATGGTGAAGAAATCGAAATCGAACAGCAAACCAATTATCCGTGGGACGGAAAAATAACGTTGAAAATTGTAAAAGCGCCGAAAGATTTGCAAAACTTCTTTTTAAGAATTCCGGGTTGGAGTCAGAATGCTTCAGTTTCCGTTAATAATTCAAAAGTTAGTGATAAAGTTGTTTCTGGAACTTATCTGCAATTAAATCAAAAATGGAAAAAAGGAGATATTATTGAACTAAATCTCCCGATGCCAGTTGAGTTGATGGAAGCAAATCCATTAGTAGAAGAAGTTAAAAATCAGGTTGCTGTAAAAAGAGGACCTTTGGTTTATTGTTTAGAATCTGATCAGCTTCCTGCAAATACAAGTGTGAATGATGTTATTTTTAATTTGAATTCTGATTTCAAAACTGATTTTACAGAATTGAAAAACAGAAAATTAGTTACCATTGAAGCGACTTCTAAAATTGCTTCTGATAATTCATGGAATAAAACGCTTTACAAACCAATTTCTACAAAAGATGAAAAATCGATTAACATAAAGTTGATTCCGTATTTTGCATGGGGAAATAAAGGAAAAGGCGAAATGACTGTTTGGATGTCGCATTAAGTTTTGGACGCGGATGAAACGGATTGCCCTTGGCAAAACGCGGATTTAAACGGATTTTAATCCAACAGTTTGTCATTCCGAGGAAAGAGGAATCACACTAGAAATTCCGCAATCTAAATCGCAAATCTTTGTCGAACTATGTGTGTGATTTCTCCCTATGGTCGAAATGACAAAAAAATAAAAAAACATATGAAATATATTCTAGCTTTATTTTTAATAATAACACTTTCTATATCAGCCCAAACTCTCGATAATAAACTTGCATTAACCGTTGCTCAAGATGGTTCAGGCGATTTTAAAACCATTCAAGAAGCAATAAACAATGTAAAGGACAATTCAGAAAAACGTGTTGTAATAACTATAAAGCCAGGAAAGTATGTTGAGAAATTAGAGATTCCAGCGACTAAGCCATTCATTACTTTAAAAGGTCTTGACCGAAATAAAACCATTATTTCATTTGATGATTATTCAGGAAAACCATTAAGAGAAATTGATGCATCGGGCAAAAAAGAATTTGGAACGGGAACTTCGTATTCTTTTTTAATTAAAGGAAATGATTGCACATTAGAAAATCTTACTGTCGAAAACACAGCAGGAAGAGTTGGACAGGCGGTGGCGCTTCATATAAAGAGCGACAGGGTTGTGGTGAAAAACTGCAATCTTTTAGCAAATCAAGATACCCTTTATTTATCAGAAGGAAATACACGAATTTATTTTGAAAACTGTTTTATTAACGGAACAACCGATTTTATTTTCGGCGCGGCCACTGCTTATTTTTATAAATGTACCATCGAAAGTTTGACGAACTCGTATATCACGGCAGCTTCGACTCCGCAAGGGCAGGCTTACGGATTTGTTTTTACAGATTGCAAGCTTACTGCAAAAGACAAATCTGTAGATAAAGTCTTTTTAGGAAGACCTTGGCGACCATACGCTCAAACGGTTTTTATTAATACTGATATTGGTTCTCATATTACACCAGAAGGTTGGAATGCGTGGATTGATACCAGATTTCCTGATAAAGATAAAACGGCGTATTATGCCGAATTGGGAAGTAAAGGATCTAGCACAAAAGATTTATCTCAAAGAGTTGCATGGTCACATCAGCTAAAAAAAGCAGATGGTAAAAAATACAGCAGGGATTTAGTTTTAAACGGATGGAATCCTAGTAGATAAACTTTGACCGTGACAAAGAAACTTTCTTTTCGATAAAATTTGATTATTCTGCCAATGTAATAGATTTTTAAGCTAAACTATTTTTGATGCGAATTCTTAATATTTGTTCATTTTACACTTATAAAAAGTATTGGTCAGAATTTACGTTTAAAAAAAAAATATTTTTTGTGAAATTTTTAAGGAATATTCAAAACCCTTAAGTTGTAGTATTTGTAGGTTTTATTAGGCTAATATGTACTACTAAAGCTATGTAAAAACCTCTTATTGGAATTATAAGTGTAAAGTTAACGCTTTAAAATTCAGAGCTTCACAGTGGAATTTTACAAAATTAACAGCTAATTTTTAGTTTTGATGAAGATACTGCTGCATTTCTTAAAATTGCGATCTTTCTATTTAATTATGCGTAAACATATTGCCTAAATTTTCGATATCGCACACATATTCTTTCTATTTTTTATTAATATTGTTTTTTTGAGTTGCTTTTTTTTAGATAATGCCATTAAAGCAGGATAGTGCAGGACGGTTGTAATGTATCATCGTTATATTTTTGGGATACAAAAAAATAAATGTGTTTTTAACATTTAATTTTATCGCTTTAAGTTTTCATTAGAATCTTAGAGAAATAAAGAGGCACATTTACCATGACTAACTAACATTAAATAATAACCTAACCAAAACAAAAACATTTATGAAACAAGCACTTATAAAAAGATGTAGTTTTCTTTTGTTTACACTGATGAGTGTGCTGAGTTATGCTCAAACAACAAACAGTCAAGGAACTGTAACCGTAACAGGAACGGTTACAGATAATTCAGGAGGAGTAATGCCTGGAGTAAACGTAACTGAAAAGTCTACAAAAAATACTGTTACTACAGATTTTAATGGGCAGTATCAAATTAAAGTAAAAGCTGGAGGAACATTAGTTTTTTCTTTTATTGGAATGAAAAAGAAAGAATTACCTCTTTCAGGAAGAACAGTAATTGATGCAAAATTAGAAGAAGATTCAAATCAATTAGAAAACATTGTTGTTGTAGGATATGCAAGTCAAAAGAAAAGCCATCTTACAGGTTCGGTAGTGACCGCTAAGATGAGTGAAATTTCAGACCTGCCTGTTGGTGATTTAGGAACTGCTTTGCAAGGACGAGTTTTAGGAGTTGGAGTTTCAGGAGGATCAACAAGACCTGGAGCAAAATCTAATTTAACGATTCGTCAGCCTTATTCATTAGCAAAAGATGGTGGAAATCTAAATCCATTATATGTAATTGATGGTGTATTACAGATTGATGCACAAGGTTTAAACGACAGTACTTTGTTTGATAACTTAGACGCATCTGAGGTTGAAAGTATTTCATTTCTGAAAGATGCCGCTGCCGCGATTTATGGAGCTCGTTCTGCTCAAGGTGTTGTTTTAGTAACAACTAAAAGAGGAACAAAAGGTGATCCAAAATTTACTTATAGTGGTTCTTACGGTACCAATGACAAAACTTACCAGACAAAAACGTTAAATGCATATGAGTTTGGAAAGTATGTGAATATAATGAATGGGCCCAATGGTTACAATCAGCCTGTAACAGATCCTCAGTATTTCTTTTCAGACGATGAATTGGAATATTTCAAGACTTTAAAGAACACATATTTAGATGATGAATGGAAACCTTCTTTTAACTTAAGACAGAACTTAAATGTGAGTGGAGGAACAGATAAAGCGACTTATTTTGCGGGAGTTTCTTACTATAAACAAAATGGTAATTTAAGTACTCTAGATTATGAAAAGTGGAATTTTAGAGCAGGTACTGATATTAAACTATCTAGTAATTGGAAAGCTGGAATTCAGTTGTCTGGTTTTTACTCAGACCAAACTAAAACGTTCAATAAAATTGGAGGAGAGGTTGAAGAGAATGATTACAATAAATTATTGATGCACGTACCGTATATTCCAAATTATGTAAATGGACTTCCAATGGAGCTTCCTAATAATAATGACGGTAATCAGCGTTATCACTATAATGAAATTAAGCGTTTAAATAATCTTGCTGAAACTACTGCTACTACAATGACCATTAATATGTACACAGAGTACAAATTTCCTTTCGTAAAAGGATTAATGGCTAGAGGAGCATATGCTAGAACTATGGGTAGTGGCAGAGGAACTCAAGTTGGTACTGGGTACACTTTGTATCAATTTACAGGTTTGGGAACTAATGGTCATATTTATAATGACGATATTACAACACCACCGCTTAGATCAAAATTTTATGATAATGGAAATCGTTTGTATTTCTCTAATACAACAAATTTATCTGAGCAGTATAATTTAAACTTTTCTTACGATCGTACTTTTGGAAAACATAACGTAAGTGGTTTGTTTGCAATAGAAAGATCTGAAGCAACATCTAATAATGAAGTTGTTTTTAAATCAAACGTTCTTGAAGGCACAAACGGGCAGTTTAATACGGCGACTGGGCCAATTGATGGTTCTACTACAAAAAGTGAATCAGGATCTTTGTCATATGTTGGAAGGGTAAACTATGCATATGATGACAAATATTTAGCAGAGTTCTTATTTAGATCTGATGCTTCTACAAAGTTTGCTCCTGCAAACTATTGGGGAAATTTTTATTCGGCTTCTGTTGGATGGGTAATGTCAAAAGAAGACTTTTTTAAATCTTCAGTTATAGATTTTCTTAAAGTAAGATACTCTGTAGGTCTTTTAGGAAAAGATGATACTAAGGCTTGGTTATGGAGACAACGTTATACTTTCCAAGGTTACAAAGGTGGTGTTTTTGGAGGAAATTCAGACATGACAAATGGATGGAAAATGGAGGCTTCTCCAAATCCTGATGCAACTTGGAGTGATGAACTTAAAATGAATTTTGGTGTTGATGCTAGATTTTTAAATAATAGATTAAGTGTTACAGCAGAATCGTATTATAATGTAGGAACTAATTTGCTTTTAAACAAAACAGGAAATCTTCCTTTTACTATTGGAGGAACAGTAGCGGCACAAAACTATGGTTCTGTAGATACATATGGTTATGAATTATCTGTTGGCTGGTCTGATAAAATTGGTAAAGACACAAGTTATGGAATTGATTTACGTTTTGGCTGGTCAGGTGATAAAGTTATTAAAGGAGATTTTAATGATGAGGACATATTAAAACCATGGAATCCTAAGCCGGGATATTCATCAGATAATGGAGTTTGGGGATATGATTACATAGGTATGTTCAGAACTCAGGAGGATATAAATGCATATGTGAGTAAGTATAATATTACTTCGGTATTTGGAACAGCAGTAGCAAACCTTAAACCAGGAATGTTGTATTACTCAGATGTAAGAGGTGCATATTTAGGTAATGGAAAATTTGCCGCTCCAGATGGTATTATAGATGTAAACGATCAAGTACAGCTGGCTTCAAAAGCAAATACTCAATATTCTATAGGAACTACTTTGCGTTTTGCTTATAAATCATTTAGTTTGAATACAGTTGTAAATGCTTCGTTTGGAAATGGATGGAGCGACATTGGAAGCCAAGCAAGAAAATCTTTAAAAACTAAAATTCCGCAAATAGTAGATAATACAGTTTCGATTTGGAATGATATATATGACCCAACGGTTAATCCAAATGGATCAATGCCAAATCCAGCTTTTGAATCTATAAACTCAGTTGCATCTAAATTTTGGGAAGTTGATTCTTTTAGAATCGCTTGTAGAAACATAACACTAAGTTATGCATTGCCGGAAAATGCTTTAAAGGCTCTTAAAATGAATAGCTGTAAGTTAAATCTTGTGGCGCTTAATCCTTTTAATCTTTATAATCCATATAGTTTTCAGGAAGCTAACGGTAGTTATTTAGATTATCCTACTTTACGAACAATTTCTTTGGGACTTAATTTAGGATTCTAATAACTCATAAAATACGATATTATGAAAATAAAATATATAAAAGTAGTTGGTTTAACTACAGTTTTAGCGGCTTTATCATTGGTAAGCTGTAATGATGATTTTCTTGAAGAGAAAAAAGATTTTAACGGTGTAAATGAAGATGTATTTAAAGTTCCTTCATTAGCTACTGGATATGTAGATTATGTTTATGGATTGTTTTTGCCAGGAAATAATGCTGCAGTTAATACATGGGATTTAGCAGCAGGAGGAAATGACGATTTTTCGCAGACAACCGAAGAGTTATCAGGCGAAGTAAACTGGAATAAAATTTGGGCTACTATTTCTCCAAACAATGCAAACTGCCTTCCTTATATTGGAAGCAGAGTTTCTTCGAGTATTGCAAACAATACATGGACGAGATTAAGACAGATTAATATCTTCTTAGAGCAAATTGATAAAAACGGAATGGCCGATGCAGATAAAAATCCGCTAAAAGGGCAGATGTATTTCTGGAGAGCCTATCAATATTATGAAATGGTAAAATTGTATGGTGGTGTGCCAATTGTTTTAACAGCTCAAAATCCTATTATCGATGAAGGATCTACCGTTTCTCAAATTCCGAGAAGCCCAACATCAGTATGTATCGAACAAATTGTATCAGATTTAGATAAGTCAAAAGAATTATTGAAAGATGTAAAATGGACTACTGCAAACTGGGGTAGAATTACAGCAGGAGCGGCAGCAGCTTTTAAAGGAAGAGTATTATTAACATGGGCAAGTCCACTTTTTAATCCAACAGATGATGCACAACGATGGAAACGTGCCTATGATGCAAATCTTGAAGCGAAAACACTTTTAGAAGCAGATGGAAAAGGACTTTTCTCTGTGGGAGGAACAGCAAATGGAACTGCATGGGGAAATATGTGGCTTGCAGAAGTAGGAAATCCTGAAGCAGTTATCGTTTTTGGATTTAACAATTCTACAATAGTAAATGCTCAAAAAAATAATGGATGGGAAAGAGCAGTAAGATCTAAAGCATCAGGAGGAAATGGAGCTATTTCACCTACCAAACAAATGGTTGATGTTTTTCCTATGGCAGATGGTAAAAGTATAGTTGGAAATCCAGCTTACAATCCTGTATTATTCTATAAAAATAGAGATCCTAGATTTTATAAAACTTTTGCATACAATGGTGCAACTTGGAAATATGCTGAAAATACAGCATTCAAACAATGGACATATAGCTGGTATAGTAAAGCACCAACTACCGCAGCACCAAATCCAGATAAATTTACAGAGACATTAGGAGCTAACTCTAGTGGTATTTATCTTAGAAAAGCAACAAATGAAGCTTCAAGCAGTTCTGCAGGATATTTGAACAGCGGAACTGATTATATGGAAATGCGTTTTGCTGAAGTTGTTTTGAATTTGGCTGAAAGTGCAATTGGTATTGGTAGTTTGGCAGAAGGAAAAACTTTGATCGAATCAGTTAGAGCTCGTGCAGGAATTACAAACGGTGACGGACATTATGGTTTAGCTGCAGTAAGTTCAAGAGATCAGCATTTTGCAGCAGTATTAAATGAAAGAACAATTGAGTTTGCATACGAAAATAAACGTTTTTATGATTTAAGACGTTGGAAACTTTTTGAAGCGGGTTCAACTACTTCAAGACTTGGAGTTCAGCCATTAAATGGAACAAGAAGAACAGCTTATTACATCGTAGCAAAAAAAGCTGATGGTACAAATTACATCGGAACCGCTGATCCATTTTATGTAGCAACTGGTAATGCACCTGTGCTTAATAGAGAACCAGCTTCGTTTCCTGTAACAATAAACGGAACTACATTGGCTAATTTTGATGCATATTTAGATTATATGTATACCAATTATTTTAAAATTGTAGAAAGAGATAATTTAGATCCAACTACAAACAATTGGAAGTTTACATGGTATAATGAATACTATTTCTTCGGAATTTATCAATCATTATTAGATTCTTCTCCATATTTAGAGCAAACTCAAGGATGGGGCGGATCATTTGACCCACTTAAATAATAGTTTATAATACAAAAAACAGTCACCTGTATTTCAAGAATACAGGTGATTTGTTTAAAAAGAATTACCATAATTAAAAAATAACATGAAAAATTCCGCATTATTTATCACAGCTCTGCTTTTTTTGGGAAGTGCAAAATGTTTTGCTCAATATCCAAAGATAAGTCCGGAAGTTCAAGCGCAGGAAAAAGCAATTAAAGAAGAAGCCCAAAAACTTTCTGATGAAGCTTGGGAGAAAGCTTTAGTTATTATTGAAGAAGAAGCAAAACATGGAAAACCATACATTCCGTGGGCAGCAAGACCAACAGATTTACCTCAGGCAGAAATTCCTGCTTTCCCAGGTGCTGAAGGTGGTGGAATGTTTACTTTCGGTGGTCGAGGCGGAAACGTTTACACTGTAACAAGTCTAGAAGACCGCGGGCCTGGAACATTGCGTGAAGCATGTGAAAAAGGAGGAGCAAGAATAGTGGTATTTAATGTTGCTGGAATTATCAGATTGAAAAGCCCGTTAATTATCCGTGCACCTTACATTACAATTGCTGGGCAGACAGCTCCTGGAGATGGTATTTGTATTGCAGGAGAATCAACTTGGATCGATACGCATGATGTAATTATCAGACACGTACGTTTCCGTCGTGGAGAAACTTTCGTAGGACGTCGTGATGACGCTATTGGAGGAAATCCTGTTGGAAACATTATGATCGATCACGTATCTGCAACTTGGGGATTAGATGAAAATATGTCAATCTACAGACACATGTACAATCCGGGACCAGGTTACCCAGATATCAAAGTTGGAACAGTAAATATTACAATCCAAAACAGCTTATTCGGAGAAGCATTAGATACCTACAATCACGCTTTTGGAAGTACTTTAGGTGGAGAAAACTGTTCTTTCATGAGAAATATGTGGGCAAACAATGCAGGAAGAAACCCTTCTATTGGATGGAACGGAATTTTCAATTTCGTGAATAATGTAGTTTTCAACTGGTACAACAGATCTACAGATGGCGGCGATTATACAGCTAATTACAATATCATAAATAACTTCTATAAACCAGGACCTGTAACCGATTTAACACAGCCAATCAGCTATAGAATTTTAAAACCAGAATCTGGAAGAAGTAAATTACCATACATGGTTTTTGGTAGAGCGTATGTAAACGGAAACGTTGTAAACGGAAACGATAAAGTGACTAAAGACAACTGGGATGGCGGAATTCAGTTAGAGAATAAAAAAGGAGAGTTAATGATGTATGATGAAGCAAAAGAATACTTTGCTAAAATGAAAACAGATAAACCTTTCCCAATGCCATGGTTCAACAAATTTATGACTGCAGAAGAATCTTATGAGTTCGTACTTAAAAATGTTGGAGCAACATTACCAATTAGAGATAAAGTTGACGAAAGAATCGTAAGAACTGTAAAAACGGGAGTTCCAGAATATGCAAAAGGATTAGAGAAAAAACAGTTCTACCAATTTGAACACAGACGTTTATCAATGGATTCTTATAAAAAAGGAATTATTACCGATATTTCTCAAGTTGGAGGATATCCAGAATACAAAGGAAAACCATACGTTGATACAGATAAAGACGGAATGCCGGATGCATGGGAGAAAAAGTACGGTTTAAATCCAAACGATCCATCTGATGCAAAAGGAGATTTAAACGGAGATGGTTACTCAAATATTGAAGATTACATCAACGGTGTAAATCCTGCAATAAAAGTAAACTGGAAAGATCTAGCTAATAACAAAGAAACTTTAGTTAGACCTTTATTAGATTTAAAATAAGAAAAACAGAAATAATTATTCAACACATAGAAACATAGATTTAAAGTTTTATTAAAAGAATAAGGAGAGAAGTATATTTCTTTTACATAGCTTATTCAGTAGATGAAGCGCCTTTAAACGTTACAAAAAAACGATGTTTCTATGTGTTTAGAATAATTATACTAAAAAGGAAAAAATCATGGCACTAAATAAAATAAATGCTGGTTTATTATCGCTGGTTTTTGCATTTTCGACTTTAAACGC
This sequence comes from Flavobacterium sp. FlaQc-28, assembly GCF_044007415.1. NCBI lineage: Bacteria > Pseudomonadati > Bacteroidota > Flavobacteriia > Flavobacteriales > Flavobacteriaceae > Flavobacterium > Flavobacterium sp. FlaQc-28. The sequence continues at coordinate 483,567 of NZ_JBIPCM010000003.1, read as the reverse complement.
ACAACAGCATTTAGATCCTGAATATGTAAAGGTTACTAACGAAAGAGCTGCAAAAATCGTTACCAAATTAGATTTGAAGAATGAAGCAAAAGAAAAAGCAGTTTCGAACATCATCGCTCAGCAATTTAGAGATTTAACTGAAATTCAAGACGGAAGAGACGCTGAAATCAAAAAAGTAAAAGAAGATACTTCTTTGGCTAAAGAAAAGCAAAACGAGAAAATTGATAAACTAAAAGCAAAAGCAGACGAGTCAATTGCAAAATTGCACAAATCTTACATCAAAAAATTAAGTAAAGAATTATCAGAAGATAAAATTACAGAAGTTAAAGACGGAATGACTTATGGCGTACTTCCAATTACTGTTGCAGGTTACAACGATATGCTTCCAAATTTAACAGCAGAGCAAAAAGACTACATCTACAAAGCTTTAGTTGAAGCCAGAGAACATGCAATGGACGGTGGTTCATCTAAAGAAAAACACGGTTGGTTTGGTAAATACAAAGGAAGAATCAATAACTATTTATCAAAACAAGGTTACGATTTAAACAAAGAAAGTGCTGACTGGCATAAACGTGTTGAAGAAAGAGAGAAGAATAAAGTAAAAGATTCTACTTCGAAAGAATAATTTTCTGTTTAAAAACTTGCACTAAAAACTATTAACTACAACCACATACAATTCAATGCAAAATTTTTTCCCAAACCACACTTTAAAAAGAACATTTATGGCATTGTCATTTTGTTCTCTTGTGTCATCGGCTTATGCACAATATCCCGTAATTCCAAAACCAGTTCAAGAAAAAGCTGATGCTCTTTTAGCTGACGAAGAAAAAAGACTAAACGAAATTTGGAGTACCAATTATCATATCATTAAAGAAGAAGCAAAACAAGGAAAACCATATTTGCCTTGGGCTTCGTATCCAAAAGATTTTGTAGTGGCAGATATTCCTGCTTTTCCTGGAGCTGAAGGCGGAGGAGCTTATACACAAGGCGGTCGCGGTGGAAAAATATTTGTTGTGACTAGTTTAGAAGACAGCGGAAAAGGAACTTTTCGTGAAGCTTGTGAAGCAGTTGGAGCGAGAACTATTGTTTTTAATGTTTCAGGAATTATTCAATTGAAAAAAAGAATCAGCATGCGTGCACCATACGTTACAATTGCTGGACAAACTGCTCCAGGTGACGGAATCTGTATAGCGGGAGAAACTTTAGAAATTGACACACACGACGTTATTATTCGTCATATGCGTTTTAGAAGAGGAGCAACTGAAGTAACAAGAAGAGATGATGCTTTGGGAGGAAATGTAATCGGAAATACTATAATTGATCACTGCTCTGTAAGCTGGGGATTAGACGAAAATATTTCTTTATACAGACATCAGTTTGCAGCTAATGCAAAATCAAAACTAGAAAAATTACCAGCTAGTAATATCACCATTCAAAACACTATTTCGTCAGAAGGTTTAGATACTTATAACCATGCTTTTGGAAGTACAATTGGCGGATTAAATAGTACGTTTATGCGTAATTTATGGGCAGATAATATTTCTCGAAATGCTTCTATCGGAATGCATGGCGATTTTAATTTTGTGAATAACGTCGTATTTAATTGGTGGAATCGTACTCTTGATGGAGGAGATTATCGTTCGATGTTGAATATTATCAACAACTATTTTAAACCTGGTCCAATAACGCCGGCAAATGAACCTATTGCGTATAGAATAGTAAAACCTGAATCAGGATATATTGAGCCAAAACAATACGGAAGAGCTTATGTTTCAGGAAACTTTATCGTAGGTTCACCAGAAGTTACAGCCGATAATTGGAATGGCGGAGTACAATTGGAAAGTCTTCCTGAAGGAGAAACTAAAGAGTTTTTAGCAGCAATCAAACAGCCAAAACCGTTTTCAATGCCGGCATTTAAAATTATGAAAGCAGAAGAGGCATACGAATATGTTTTGACCAATGTTGGGGCGACAATTCCAAAAAGAGATGCTGTTGACGAAAGAATCTTAAAACAAGTTAGAACAGGAAAAATCGAAGTTAAAGACGGTTTAGAAAATAATATCGGAAAAGAATTTATTAAAAGAAGATTACCAGCTGATTCATACAAAAAAGGAATTATTACGCATCCAGATCAAGTTGGCGGATATCCAACTTACAAAGGAAAAGCTTATAAAGATTCAGATAATGATGGAATTCCAGATGCTTGGGAAAAGAAATATGGTTTAAATCCGAATGATGCTTCTGATGCCAATAAAGATGCAAACGGAGACGGGTATACCAACATTGAAAAGTATTTTAACGGAATCGATCCTAACAGTAAAGTTGATTGGACGAAAATCGAAAATAATACGGATACATTGGCTAAATTAAAGTCTTTATTACAATAATGATTTTAATCAGTTAAATATTCTTAACACCAACCTGATAGATTTTAAAAACCTGTCAGGTTTAATTACAAAAAGAATATCCATCTAGTTTGTCATTTCGACAAAGGAGAAATCACATGAGTAATTCGACAAAGATTGGCGATTTTCAGAGTGGAGTCTCTAGTGCGATTTCTCCTTTGTCGAAATGACAAGATTGTGAAAAAAGGATTTTGTAATTTTATTATTTTCTAGAATTCTAAGTAAGTTAAAAAGAATGAATTTCACTCAGTTAAAAAATATCGTTTCTTTTAAAAACACATTATCTCTAATGTGTGTTTCTTTGTTTTTTAATGGCAACATCACAGCCCAAAACAATTTCCCGGATATCATCAAAACCAAAGAAGGAAAACTTTCGTTCACAACAGATAATCAAGGAAATCAAATCCCTGATTTTTCTTTTGCAGGATACAGAAACTCTGAAGTTGCCATTCCTAATCTAGAAAACAAGATTTTTGTTTCGCAGCAAGAAGAAGATGCAACGCAGAAAATCCAAAATGCAATTGATTATGTAAGTGCATTAAAACCTGATAAATTAGGTTTTCGCGGAGCCGTTTTGTTAGATAAAGGAATTTTCAAAATCAGCGGAACATTATACATTAGAAAATCAGGAGTTGTTTTAAGAGGAAGCGGTAATTCTGAAAACGGAACCGTACTTTTAGGAACAGGATTAGAAAGAGAAGCTTTAATTAGAATTTTAGGTGTAAACGATAAAATTTATAAAGACTCATTTGAATTTGCAAATGCCTATACACCACTTGGAACTCAGAAAATCCAATTAAAAAATACATCAAAATTAAATGTTGGAGACGAAATCGAAATCAGTAAACCTTTAACGGATAATTTCATTAAGGAAGTAAACATGCAGGATTTCGGTGGAGAAACTTCTTGGATTGGATGGAAAAAAGGCGATTGGATAACAACTTGGAATCGTGTCGTAACCAAAATAAACGGAAACGAAGTAACTGTAAATGCTCCAATTACAATGTCACTGGATGATGTTTTTGGAACTTCAAAAGTAACTGTTTATTCTTGGCAAGGAAGAATTGAAAATAACGGAGTTGAAAATATCTTAGTAAAATCAACATATAATGCTTCAAATTTAAAAGATGAAGAACACCGCTGGCAAGCCATCAGTATTGAAAATACCAGAAATGCCTGGGTAAAACAAGTAAATTTCAAACATTTTGCTGGTGGAGCCGTTACAGTTTTAAAAACGAGTCAGCAGATTACAGTTGAAGATTGTATTGCAACAGAACCTATTTCTGAAATCGCTTCATTTAGAAGACATACTTTTTATACCGAAGGGCAGCAGACTTTATTCCAACGTTGTTATTCAGAATTTGGATATCATGATTTTGCTGTGGGCGGATTTGGAACAACTGGTCCAAATGCGTTTGTTCAATGCGAATCACATTTGCCTTTCGAAAACAGCGGAGCAATCGGAAGCTGGGCAACAGGAGTTTTATTTGATATTGCCAATATCGATGGAAAAGCATTAAGCTATAATAACAGAGAACAAGGCGGAAGAGGCGCTGGATGGACAGCTGCCAATTCTGTAATTTGGGAATCATCGGCATCTAAAGTAGAATGTTACAGCCCGCCAACAGCGCAAAATTGGGCTTTTGGAGTTTGGGGACAGTTTGGAGGAAACGGACATTGGAAAGACGTAAACGGACACATCAGTCCGAGAAGTTTGTTCTACACACAGTTAGAAGCCAGATTAGGAAAACTTCCAGTTCAGCCATTTATTTACGATTTAGGTTCAGAACCATCTTCAAGTCCGACAATTGAAGTAGCGCAAGAACTGACTAAAAACTCAGCAACAACATCAAAAAGCTTACAAGAATGGATCGTAGAAGCTTCAAAGGCAAATCCAATAAATACAGATAATAAAGGTTTAAAAAACGCAAACGATTTAAAAGTTAATTCAAGTAAAACAGAAAAATCAACTTCAAAAGTAACAATACAAAACGGTTGGTTAACTTTTGAAGGAAAAGTAATTGCAGGAAAAGAAACCAACGTTGCTTGGTGGAGAGGTGATTTAACTGATGATTTCGTAAACAAATCGACACCACACATCACTCGTTTTGTACCAGGAAGAACAGGAAACGGATTGACTGATAAAATTCAGGAAACAGTCGATTATTTAACTAAAAATAATATCGTTGCCTTAGAACACAATTATGGTTTATGGTACGACAGAAGAATGGACGATCATGAACGCGTTCGCCGAATTGATGATGATGTCTGGCCTCCGTTTTACGAACAGCCTTTCGCCAGAAGCGGAAAAGACTTTGCTTGGGATCATTTAAGTAAATACGATTTAACAAAATTCAACGATTGGTACTGGAGTCGTTTAGCGCAGTTTGCAACATTAGCAGAACCAAACGGACAACTGTTAATCAATCAGCAATATTTCCAGCATAACATTTTAGAAGCCGGAGCACATTGGGCAAGTTCGCCTTGGCGTTCAGCAAACAATATCAACGGCACAGGATTTCCAGAGCCACCGCCATACGCAGGAGACAAACGTATTTTTATGGCGGAGCAATTTTACGATATCACCAATACTCAAAGAAGAACATTACATGAAGCTTTCATTAGAAAATCATTCGAGAACTTTCAGGAAAACAGCAACGTAATTCAGTTGACAAGTGCCGAATATACAGGTCCGTTACATTTTATGGAATTTTGGTTAGACCAAGCCCAAAAATGGAAAGATGAAACTGGTAAAAAAAGCTTAATCGGTTTAAGTGCTACAAAAGATGTTCAGGATGCGATTTTAAATGATGCCAAAAGAGTAAAAACCGTTGATGTTATTGACATTCGTTATTGGTATTACAAAGAAGACGGTTCAGCTTATGCACCGCAAGGAGGCGTAAATTTAGCACCAAGACAGCACGCCAGAAAACTAAAAACAGGAAAAGAAACAGACAATCAGGTATATCGCGCTGTTCGTGAGTACAGAGAAAAATATCCTGAAAAAGTCATTTTATATTCAACAGACGGTTCTTCAAGATTCGGATGGCCGGCTTTAATGGCGGGAGCTTCATTACCAAACATTCCTAAAATCGAATTGCCTCAGTTTTATGCCGCTTTAAGCGAAATGAAATTAGTTGAGGGAAATACGTTTTCAGATAATCTTTGGAAACTCGAGAACAAAGGAAAAAGCTATCTTTTTTACCTAAAAAACGACCAAGATATTATAATTGATTTATCAAACGAAAAAGGAACATTTGAAGTATTTGCAATCAATGCAGCAACAGGAAATATAACGAAAAAAGCAAATATCAGCGGAGGAAAACAAGCAATCATTCCACAAGCTGAAATAAAAGAAAAAGTGCTTTTTGTAGTGAAAAAATAAAAGAAGAAGTTGTCACAAATTACACGAATTTACTTTAAAATTGAATCTACGTAGATCTGCCAAAATCTGCGTGAAGCAATAAACACAAGCAGAATAAAAATTCGAGAAATTAGTGGAATTCGTGGCAAACAAATCAAAAAAACATAAACTCAAAAACAAACCAAAATGAATCTGAAAATTAAATCTTTATACGCTCTTTGTATAAGCTTTATGTTTACAGCACAAAGCGGATTTTCGCAATCTGCCAAAACAAAAGCATCTCTGCCTGAAATCAAAGTTTCTAAAAATCAGCATTATTTTGTTACCGAAAACGAAAAACCATTTTTCTGGCTGGGCGACACAGGCTGGCTGACATTTGGTAAATTGGATAGAGCTGGAGTTGATCAATATTTTAAAGACAGAAAAGAAAAAGGATTTAATGTTGTTCAGGTTATGGTTTTGCATAACATAAATGCCGTTAACGTTTATGGTGATGCCGCTTTAATTAACGAGGATGTTTCAAAACCTTTAACAACAGCTGGAAACAACTTTAATAATAAGCAAGAATACGATTACTGGGATCACGTAGATTACACTTTAGACGTGGCTCAGAAAAACGGAATTTACTTGGCAATGGTTCCAGTATGGGGAACAAATGTTTCGAAAGGAAATAAAGTAAGCAAAGGACAAGCAATTGTTTACGCTAAGTTCTTGGCTGATAGATATAAAAACAGAACCAATATAATTTGGTTAAACGGAGGAGATACACATGGAAATGAGTTTATGGATATTTGGAATGCCATCGGAAATACCTTAAAAACCAACAATCCAAATCAACTAGTGACTTTTCACCCTTTCGGCAGAACTGATTCTTCTGAGAATTATCATAATGAAAAATGGTTAGATTTCAATATGTTCCAATCAGGTCACAGAAGATACGATCAAGATTCAGTAAAAACGAATTTCAAAGAAGACAATTACAAATTTGTCCTAAGAGATTTCGAATTAAAACCAACAAAACCAACACTTGACGGAGAACCATCTTACGAAGGAATCCCGCACGGTTTGCACGACACTTTACAGCCAAAATGGACAGCAAGCGATGTTCGCCGTTACGGATATTGGTCGGTTTTATCAGGCGCTGCAGGTTACACATACGGACATAATGCTGTAATGCAAATGTTTAGAAAAGGAGATAAACCCGCGTACGGAAACAAAGAATTATGGACATCAGCCATCAATGCGCACGGAGCAAAAGAAATGGTTTACATTAAGAAATTAATGGAAGAAGTGCCATTTTTAGAAGGAGCTCCAGATGTTTCCTTAGTAGTAAATCAAGGAGAAAAATATGATTATATTCCAGCCATAAGAGGAGAAAAATACGCTTTACTATACACGTACAATGGAAGAATAATAGAAGTAAAACTAGGAAAGATTTCAGGTGATAAATTCGAAGCAACTTGGTACAATCCAAGAAATGGAAAGAAAACTAAAATCGGAACATTTGATAACAAAGGAACTCAAAATTTTCAACCAGAAGGTAAAAAAGAAGATGGCAATGATTGGGTTTTGATTTTGAAATCTACTAAGTAATTAGTGAAATGTTATTCGTGAATAATCACGAATAATCCACAATCTTGTCATTTCGACGAAGGAGAAATCTTCGCAAGAAACTCTACAAAGTTGCTCAACCATGCGGAGCTACTAACGGAGATTTCTCCTTCGTCGAAATGACAAAAAAGCGCATAATAAAGCTCCCGCAGATTTTGCAGATCAAGCAGATAAAAAAATCATTTTAATCTGTAAAATCTGTGGCAGAAAAAAAAGATCTGCACAATCTGCCAAATCTGCGAGAGAACAAAAAAACAAACTATGAAAAATATACTAATAATACTCTGCTTCATAACCGGATTAAACACCGCTTTTGCAAACGACGGTTGGTTAAACATCCTAAACGAAGGCGGAAATAACAAAGGAATAAAATGCACTCAAGCCATTCAGAATGCCATTGAAAAAGCATCTAAAAACGGCGGAGGAACCATCTTTTTTCCAGCTGGGGAATATTTAACAGGAGCTTTGACACTAAGAAGCAACATTACGATTCATTTAGATTCTGGAGCGCTTTTAAAGTTTTCAGAGAACTTTGATGACTATCTTCCGTATGTAGAAATACGTTATGAAGGAATTGTAATGAAAAGCTTCCAACCCTTATTTTACGCGAAAGATGTTCAAAATATCACTATTACAGGAAGAGGCGTAATCGACGGACAAGGAAAAGCTTGGTGGAATGAAGTATACCGAATAGAAACGGCTAAAGAACCACTTCCTCCAACCAAATACCAAACGATGTGGGAAGAACAAAACAAAGGCCTTTACACAGAACCCTATTACAAAAGAACGGTTGACAAGAAATTCTTTAGACCTTCTTTCTTTCAGGCTTATAATTGCAAAAACATTTTAATTGAAGGTGTTACGTTTCAAAATTCGCCTTTTTGGACAATCAATCCGGAATTCTGTGATAATGTAACCGTTACTGGAATTTCAATTTTTAATCCGCATTCGCCAAATACAGACGGAATCAATCCTTCTTCTTGTACCAATGTTCACATTTCAAACTGCCATATCAGCGTTGGAGACGATTGTATCACGATTAAATCAGGAAGAGACGGCGACGGACGTAAATACGGAAAAGCGACAGAAAATGTTACAATCACAAACTGCACCATGTTAAGCGGTCATGGCGGAGTAGTAATTGGAAGCGAAATGTCGGGCGGAATCAAAAAGATCACCATATCCAACTGTGTTTTTGACGGAACAGATCGCGGAATCCGTATTAAAGCAGCACGTGGAAGAGGAGGAATTGTAGAAGATATTCGTGTCGATAATATCGTAATGAAAAACATCAAAGAAGAAGCTATCGTTTTAAGCCTTTTCTACGATAAAGGAACTCAGGTTGAACCTGTAACCGAGAAAACTCCGATTTTCAGAAACATCCACATGAGCAACATTACAGCTTCAAACGTAAACAAAGCTGGGCAAATTTTAGGAATTACTGAAATGCCAATTCAAAACATTACGTTCTCGAACATCAATATGGATGGAAAAGAAGGTTTTACGGTTAGTACAGCGACAGATGTAGAATTTCACGATGTAAAAGTAAATGCAACGATTGGTTCTTCTTTCAAAATATCAGATTCAAAAAATATTATTTTAGACAATGTTGGATCATCAACAGCAATAAAAGGAGTTCCGGTTATCAAATTAGATAATGTTTCAAATGCGTTGATTAACAATAATTTTCCATTCAATCCAACCGATATTTTTGTCGAAGCTGATGGAAAAGACACTAAAAACATTTTCTTGAAAAATAATGTTTTAAATAACGTAACAACGAAAATTAAAAAAGGAGCTTCTTTAGATAAAAAAGCAATTACAGAATAAAAACCGGTGAACCAACTTTGTCAAAGTTTAAACACAATGCAACATGAAAAAAATATTCATCATAGTAACCCTTTCACTTTTCGCGATCAGCTATTCGCAGAAAAAGAAAGATTTATATCTTTTTACATCGTTTAGAGAACCCGCAACAGAAGGTTTATATTTAGCTTACAGCGAAGACGGTTACAACTGGAAAGGATTAGAAGGCTCGTTTTTAGAACCAGAAATCGGAGCCAGTAAAATCATGCGCGATCCGTCGATGACAAAAGGAGCAGACGGAACCTATCACATGGTTTGGACAACAGATTGGAAGGGCGGAAACGGTTTTGGTTATGCAAGTTCAAAAGACTTAATTCATTGGTCAGAACAGCAGTATATTCCGGTCATGAAAAACGAACCAGAAGTGGTAAACGTTTGGGCGCCTGAAATTTTTTATGATGATGTAAAAAAAGAATACATAATTATTTGGGCATCAACAATTCCGTTCCGATTTGAAAAAGGGGTAGAAGACGAGAAAAACAACCACAGAATGTACTACGTAACTACTAAAGATTTTAAAACTTTTTCAGATACAAAATTATATTACGATCCTGGTTTCAGTGTAATTGATTGTGTGATTGTCAAAAAAGGAAAGAAAGATTATGTTTTGGTTTTGAAAGACAATACAAGACCCATGCGAAACATAAAAGTAGCCTTTGGAAAATCGCCTTTAGGGCCGTTTGAAAAACCTTCAAAACCTTTAACCGAATATTTATCAGAAGGCCCAACAGTAGTGAAAGTTGGAAAAAATTGGTTGTTGTATTATGATAATTATGGTTCAAAAAATTATAAAGCGTTAAGCACAACAGATTTTGTTCATTTCGAAGATGTATCATCCAAAATAAGCCTTCCCGAAGGACACAAACACGGAACGATTACAACAATCTCTGCGGACGTTTTAAAAGGACTAATTGAGAGAAAATAAAATCCGCCAAATCTGTTAAATCTGCGAGAGTAAAAAATTTCTCCCGCAGATTTAGCAGATCAAGCAGATAAAAAGAAATAAATAGAAAAATTTCACGCAGATTTAAAATGATCTAGGCAGATTTAACAGATTTTTATTTTAAATAATAACAGAAAAGAATCTGCGTTGATCAGCTAAAATCTGCTAAATCTGCGTGAAACAAAAAAATATAAAATGATTAATTTCCAAAAAATAAAAACCAACATCATAACCACAGCCACAATTGCATTGGTCTGTACCGCTGTAAATGCACAAAACGATACTGTGCGTTATGTAGGCAAAACACTTTCCAACATCGATTATCATCACGGACAGTTAAGTCCAGCGGTTGGCGTTCACGCCACACAGATCATGCGTGCAAGCCGTGAACATCCCGAAAAAGCGGATGGTTTTGGCTGGACATACAACCACCAGCCGATGATGGCGTATTGGAACAATACCTTTTATTTACATTATTTAAGCGATCCTTCGGGCGAACATATTCCGCCAAGCCAGACTTTTATTATGAATTCTAAAGATGGCGTAACGTGGACAAAACCAGAAGTTATTTTTCCAATTTATAGAATTCCTGACGGATGGAAAAAAGAAGGTGTTGAAGGCGTTGCCAAAAATCTGGATGCGATTATGCACCAAAGAATGGGCTTTTATACCTCAAAAGACAACCGCCTTTTTGCTTTAGCGTATTACGGAATTGCAATGGATGAAAAAGACGATCCAAATGACGGAAAAGGAATTGGGCGTGTCATTCGTGAAATCAAGAAAGACGGAAGTTTTGGCGAAATCTATTTCATCAGATACAACAAAACTTGGGACAAATCGAAATCGAAATTTCCATTTTATACTACATCAAAAGACAAAGGTTTGAAAAAAGCCTGCGAAGAAATTTTATCAGAACCATTGGTTTTACAGCAATGGGTGGAAGAAGCCGATAGTGACGATGTATTAATTCCGTTACAGAAACCATACAAAGCGTTTAGTTATTACCATTTGCCAAACGGAAATGTAGTGGGTTTATGGAAACATGCTTTAACATCAATTAGCAAAGACGGAGGAAAATCTTGGGATTATATGCCATTGCGTGCGCCAGGATTTGTAAACAGCAATGCTAAAATCTGGGGACAAAAAACATCAGACAATCGTTATGCAACGCTTTACAATCCGTCTGAATATCGTTGGCCATTGGCGATTTCAACAAGCGATGACGGTTTAAATTATAAAGATTTATTGTTGGTTCACGGAGAAGTAAGTCCGATGCGTTACGGTGGAAACTACAAATCTGCAGGTCCTCAATACGTTCGCGGAATCACAGAAAAGAATGGAACTCCGCCAGACGGAAAAATCTGGGTAGGTTATAGTATGAACAAAGAGGATATTTGGGTAGCTTCGATTCCCGTTCCTGTTACTTCGGTGGTTACCGAAAATGTAAATGATGTTTTTAATAATCTTCCTGACGGACAAGAATTGAAATTATGGAATACGTACGATCTTTCATGGGCATCAACCAAAATTGAACAGAAAGCCGATGGCAGAAAATGGCTGACGTTAAGAGATCAGGATTATTTTGATTATTCCCGTGCAGAAAGAGTAATTCCTTTCGCATCAAAAATGGAAGCTGTTTTCACAGTAAAACCAGAACAAAATAATCATGGTTTATTGCAAATTGAATTTCAAAACAAACAAGGTTTACCATCGGTAAGATTAATTTTTGATTCGGATGGAGAATTAAAGGTGAAAAATGGTGCTCGTTTGAGTTCGGTTACAAAATACGAAGCAAACAAAGCATATACAATCGCAATTAAATTAGATGCTAAAAACCGTCAGTACACTATAAAAGTAAACGATGGAAAAGAATCAACAAAGATATTTTATGCGCCAACAGACGGTTTCGAGCGAATTATGTTCCGCACAGGAGAACAGAGACATTCGCCAGATCCTGACACAGTGCCAGACACAGATGATTACGATGACCTGCCTCAAACTGGAAAATTAATCCCAGAAGCAGTATTTAATATCGAATCGTTGATTACTAAGAAATTGTAAAAATATATTGCCACTAATTACACGAATTATTTTATGAACAATGCGTAGTTATTTGCCACAGATTAAAATGATTAACACAGATTATAATCCAATTAATCCTTTAATCTGTGGCAGAAAAATTAGAAAAATTAAGCGCAATGAATAATTAGAGAAAATTCGTGAATTCTCGGCAAAAAAAAAATAGAACGCGGATTAAACAAATTCGCTGTCGCGAAAACGCAGATTTGCGCGGATTTTATATTTTTAAACAGAAAAAATCAGTTTTATCCGCGTCTTTACGAAGTAAATCCGTTTCATCAGCGTTCAAATTTTAAAAATTAGAAATGAAGAATTTCAAAAACATATTATTAGTTGTTACTTTCTTAATCACGTTCATTTCAAATGGACAAATTTTGCCTGTACGTTTAACAACCGAAATGGCCGAAAATCCACTAGCAGTTATTCAGAATCAGCCGAAATTGAGCTGGCAATTGGTTTCAAAAGAATCCGATGCTTCACAAATTGCTTATTTGATTTTGGTTGCTTCTTCGGAAGAAAAACTAAACAATGACGATGGCGATATTTGGAATTCCGGAAGAGTAAATAGAGATACAAACTTGCATATTGTTTATGGAGGAAAATCATTAAAAAGCGAAACCAAATATTTCTGGAAAGTTAAAGTCTGGAATCAGTCAGGGAAAGTTTCAAAATGGAGCAAAACGGCTTCATTCAGAACTGCTCCATTAGAATCAGATCTAAATCCAGTTTGGATTGGTGCGATCACAAAAGCCGACAGCCATTTACCAGAAGGAAGAAATTATCACACAGCCACTTTCAACAGAGAAAAAAAGAATTCGTTTATCAATGCTTCCGATTCTTTGGCGAGAAGAAGTATTATGCTTCGTAAACCTTTCGAAATAAAAAAAGAAATCAAAGACGCGATTGTTTACATTTCAGGTTTAGGACATTACGAATTGACTGTCAATGGTAAAAAAGTGGGAAACAGTCAATTTGCACCTCTGTGGACAGATTATGATAAAACGGTTAATTACAATGTTTACGAATTAAGCGCCAAAGAATTTCAAAAAGGAGATAATATAATTGGTGTTTTGTTAGGCAACGGAATGTACAATACATTGGCAGAACGATATACCAAATTCTTTGTGAGTTTTGGTCCGCCGACTTTATTCTTTAAAATGAAAATCAAATATAATGACGGCTCAGAAGAAGTTATAAAGTCCGATGGATCTTGGAAATACAGCAAAAGTCCGATTACGTATAACAGTATTTTTGGAGGAGAAGATTACAATGCCAATCTAGAACAAAAAGGCTGGAATCGTAAAGGTTTCAAAGATAGAGATTGGAAGAAAGTAGTCATTCAAGAAGCGCCAAAAGGAGTTTTAAGACCGCAGACAGCACCGCCAGTTACCATTCAGAAACAATACGAAGTGAAAAACGTAAAAGAGCTGAAACCTAATTTCTATGTTTTTGATATGGGACAAAATCTTTCGGGATTTCCGACAATCAAAGTAAAAGGAAAAAAAGGACAGACGCTTCGTGTTTGGGTCGCCGAAGGTTTAAATGAAGAGGGCACAATAGCGCAAGGAAGATCTGGAAAACCGTATTATTATGATTACACTTTAAAAGGCGATAAAGTTGAAGAATGGACGCCAAAATTTAGTTTTTATGGTTATCAGTATGTTCAGATTGAAAACATTAATTACAAAGAAGATAAAAATAAAGAGCTTCCAACTTTGTTAGAATTGAAATCAAATTTCATTTACAATTCGGCAGGAGAAGCGGGAAGTTTTTCATGTTCGAACGAGATTTTCAACAAAACTCATGAACTGATAAACAACTCCATAAAAAGTAATTTTCAAAGTGTTTTTACCGATTGTCCACAACGTGAAAAGTTAGGATGGCTGGAAGAAATTCAGTTGAATGGTCCAGGTTTAATGTTCAATTATAATCTTCAGACTTTCCTTCCAGCAACGATGCAGAATATTTCTGATTCACAGCGCGATAACGGTTTAATTCCAACCATTGTTCCTGAATATGTAATTTTTGGAGGCGATTTTACTGATTCTCCAGAATGGGGCGTTACAGGCGTAATTCTGCCTTGGATGTATTATGAATATTATGGGGATGCTTCATTATTAGAAAAATATTTTCCTGTAATGAAAAACTATGTGGATTATCTGGGAACAAAAGCAACAAACCATATCGTTTCACACGGATTAGGCGATTGGTACGATTACGGAACGCATCCTGCAGGATATTCTAAAAATAGTCCGATTGCGCTTTCTGCTACTTCTCATTACTATTATGGAGCTTATTTAGTAGCAAAAGCATCAAAATTATTAGGTAAAACGGAAGATTTTGAGAAATACAATGCTTTAGCTTCAGAGATTAAAACAGCTTTCAACAAAGAATTTTTTAACGAAGAAACCAAGCAATACGGAACAAACAGCCAATTTAGCAATGCCGTTCCGATTTTTATGGATATTGTGGAGCCTCAGTATAAAGAAGCTGTAATGCAAAATTTACTAGCAGATATCAAAGAAAAAGGAGATCGTTTAACAACGGGAGATGTTGGAAATCGTTATTTATTCCAGACTTTGGCAAGAAACGGCGAAAACGAAACCATGTACAGAATGCATAATCATTATAATGCGCCGGGTTATGGTTTTCAGATTAAATTTGGCCTGACTACTTTAACCGAACAATGGGATCCGAGAAAAGGAAATTCATGGAATCATTTTATGTTAGGTCAAATTGAAGAATGGTTTTACCAAAGTTTAGCCGGAATTATGTCCGATCCTGAAAAACCAGGATTCAAACATTTCTTTATTCAGCCAGAAGTAGTTGGCGATATGACTTTCGCGAAAGCGGACTATCAATCGGTTTATGGAAAAATTGCTTCTTCTTGGGAAAAGAAAGATGATAAATTTATTTTGACAGTTCAGATTCCGGTGAATACAACTGCGACAGTAAAATTACCAGTCGCTAAAAAATCAGAAATAAAAATGGATGGCAAAAGATTTAGGACAGGTTTTGATGAAAAAGCGCAAAAGCCAGTTTTGGAATTAGGATCTGGAATTTATACAATAGAATGTACATTATAATGGAACGCGGATGACACGGATTCGCTATCGCGAAAACGCTGATTTACACGGATTTTTTCTTTTTTAGAATAATTAAAAATCCGTTTTTATCCGCGTCTTTACGAAGTAAATCCGTTTCATCAGCGTACCAATACACAACAATATCAAAATGAAAAATTTAAAATACATCTTTATAGTTTCCATTTTTGCTTTGACATTTGCGAATGCACAAAGCACTTCTGATACTAATTTTAGAAAACCGGTTTCAGAAACTCTAAAGAAAATAGAAACTGTTTTTAACGTAACCATCATCGATGACAGAGGTTTATTAAAAGGAAAAGAACTAGACTATGCTGATTGGAGAATTGAGCCAGGAAATTTACCGCTTTCGCTGACTAATATTCTAGCGCCGTTTGAATTGATGTATTTCAAACAACCCGATGGAACCTACATCATACGCAAGTATGAAAACCATAAAGTTTCGGTAGATAAAGGAAAAGAACGTTTATTTTACTTAGAAAGCCTTTATTCGACTGAAGAAGAATGGGAGAAACGCAAAGCGGAATTAAAAGCGTGTATGATCACTTCATTTGGTTTGGATAAAGCGCCACCAATGCCAAAATCAAAACCAATTCTAACTCCAAAAAGAATCTACAAAGATTACAGTGTTGAAAATATTGCTTTAGAAATCCTTCCGGGAGTTTATGCGACAGGATCGATTTACAAACCGTATCCGTTCAATAAAAAAGCAGCTGTTATATTAACACCTGATGGGCATTTCGGTGATGGAAGATATAGAAAAGACGAGCAATATCGTTGTGCTATGATGGCTAAAATGGGCGCCATTGTAGTAGGTTACGATTTATTTGCATGGGGAGAATCGTTATTACAGTTTCCAGAAGAAACACACAGAAACAGCATTGCATCGACAGTCCAATTATTGACAGGAATTCGTTTATTGGATTATTTGTCAACCGTAAAAAATGCCGATATGTCTAGAGTTGGTGTTACTGGAGGTTCTGGTGGAGGATCGCACACGATGTTTTTGTCGGCGATTGATGACAGAGTGAAAGTTTCAGCTCCGGTTGTAATGGTTTCGTCTCACTTTTCAGGTGGTTGTCCATGCGAAAGCGGACGCGGAATTCACCTATGTGGAAACGGAACCAACAACGCCGAAATTTCGGCGATGATGGCGCCAAAACCACAATTGATTGTTTCTGATGGAAAAGACTGGACTTTGGCAGTTCCGGAATTAGAATTTCCTTTTATCCAAAGAACATATGAATTGTACGGAAAGAAAGATTTAGTAGAAAATGCTCATTTTGCAAAAGAAGGACACGATTTCGGAGTTTCAAAACGTATGGCTTTGTATCCGTTTATGGCGAAATATTTAAGTTTAGATTTGAATAAAGTGAAGAACGACAAAGGGGAAATCGACGAATCGACTTGTGTGATTGAACCAAAAGAAAAGTTGCTGGTTTTTGGAGATAAAGGTGAAAAACTACCGAAAAATGCTTTAAAAGACATCAACAAATTATATGAAATGTTCGGAGAAAAAAATCTGAAAGTTTACGAGGTTAAAAAATAGATTTATAGCCACGAATTACACTAATTGGCACGAATTGTTTTTTTGCCACAGATTAGATAGATTAAAAAGATTTTTTTATCTGCTGAATCTGCTAAATCTGCGAGAGTAAAAATTTTTCCCGCAGATTTAGCAGATCAAGCAGATTTTAATCAGTGAAAATCCTTTAATCAGTGGCTAAAAATAAAAAAAGAAATTAATGCAATTCGTGTAATTCGTGGCAAGAAAAAAATATACTATGAAGTTAAAAATTAAAATAACGGCAATCTGTCTCGGAATTTTTTCCTTAACAGCAACAGCACAAAACGACCTAAAATTATGGTACGATAAACCAGCATCAATATGGAACGAAGCCTTGCCTTTAGGCAACGGACGTTTGGGGGCAATGGTTTTTGGCGATCCAGCTGTAGAACGTTTGCAGTTGAACGAAGAAACGATTTGGGCAGGTTCTCCAAACAGCAATGCGCATTCTAAATCGATAAAAGCACTTCCAATAGTTCGTCAATTAATTTTTGATGGAAAATTTGATGAAGCACAGGATTTAGCGACACAGGATATTATGTCGCAAACCAATGACGGAATGCCGTATCAGACTTTTGGAAGCGTTTATATTTCATTCAACGGACATCAAAAATATACCGATTATTATCGTGATTTAGATATCAGCAATGCGACTGCAAAAGTTAAATACAAAGTAAATGGTGTTGAATTTACAAGAGAAATTCTAACCGCATTTTCAGATCAGATTATTGTAGTAAAACTTACTGCGAGTCAGCCGGGACAAATTACTTGCAACGTTTTCATGAACAGTCCGATTGATAAAACGGTTGCTTCGACAGAAGGAAACCAGATTATACTTTCGGGAGTTGGAACTAACTTTGAAGGCGTAAAAGGAAAAGTAAAATTTCAGGGAAGATTAACAGCTAAAAACAAAGGCGGGCAAATCGATGCCAGCAACGGCGTTTTAAGTATTAATAAAGCCGATGAAGTAACTTTATATATTTCGATTGCTACGAACTTCAAAAATTATCAGGATATTTCGGGAGATGAAATTGCAAAAAGTAAAGACTATTTAGCGAAAGCCGAAGTAAAAGATTTTGAAACCATAAAGAAAGCCCATATTGATTATTACCAAAAATTCTTCAACAGAGTTGCTTTAAATTTAGGTTCAAATGATTTAGTGAAGAAACCAACAAACGAAAGAATCCGAGATTTCTCTAAACAATTTGACCCGCAATTGGCTTCGTTGTATTTCCAGTTTGGACGTTATCTTTTAATTTCAAGTTCACAGCCTGGTGGACAGCCAGCCAATCTACAAGGAATTTGGAACGATATGGTGACTCCGCCTTGGGACAGTAAATACACGACAAACATCAATGCCGAAATGAACTATTGGCCTGCACAAGTAACGAATCTGCAGGAAATGCATGAACCTTTTGTGCAAATGGCAAAAGAGTTAGCGGTAACGGGTGCTGAAACAGCTAAAACGATGTACAATGCCAGCGGATGGGTTTTACATCACAATACCGATATTTGGCGTGTTACCGCTCCCGTAGATTCGGCTGCTTCAGGAATGTGGCCAACGGGCGGCGCTTGGGTTTGTCAGGATTTATGGGAAAGATATTTGTACACAGGAGATAAAAAATATTTAGCAGAAATTTATCCAATCATGAAAGGTGCTGCTGATTTCTTTTTAGATTTTATGGTTATTGATCCTAATACGAAATATTTAGTGGTTGTGCCGTCAAGTTCGCCTGAAAACACACACGCAGGCGGAACTGGAAAATCGACTATTGCATCGGGAACAACAATGGATAATCAGTTGGTTTTTGATTTGTTTACGCATGTTATGGAAGCCTCGGCATTGGTTTCTCCAGATGCTGATTATGTGAAAAAAGTAAGTGATGCTTTGTCAAAAATGCCTCCAATGAAAGTGGGTAAACACAGTCAGTTACAAGAATGGCAGGACGATTGGGACAATCCGAAAGATAATCACCGACATGTTTCACATTTGTACGGATTGTATCCGAGTAATCAGATTTCGGCAATAAAAACGCCTGAATTATTTGAAGCGGCAAAACAATCTTTGATTTACAGAACAGACGAATCTACAGGTTGGTCGATGGGATGGAAAGTGAATTTATGGGCGAGATTATTAGACGGAAATCATGCTTATAAATTGATTCAGGACCAATTGCATTTAGTAACAGCAGACCAAAGAAAAGGCGGAGGAACATATCCGAATATGTTAGATGCGCATCAGCCTTTTCAAATTGATGGAAACTTTGGATGTACAGCCGGTTTTGCTGAAATGCTAATGCAAAGTCAGGAAGATGCGATTCATTTATTGCCTGCTTTGCCAACGGTTTGGAAAGACGGAAGCATAAAAGGATTAGTTGCCAGAGGTGGATTTGTAATTGATATGACGTGGAAAAATAATAAAGTTTCGGAGTTGAAAATCTATTCGAAAATTGGCGGAAACTGCCGATTGAAAGTAGAGAATACACTAAAAGGCTCTTCAATCAAAAAAGCAAAAGGAAAAAATTCAAATCCGTTGTTTTATGATGTGGAAGTGAAGAAACCTATTATTTCTAATGAAGCAAAATTGCCAAAAGTACAATTGCCAACGTACAATATTTACGATGTGAATATGAAAGCAGGACAGACGTATACTTTTACGGGGAATTAATATATTATAAGTCTAGTTTGTCATTTCTCCTTACGTCGAAATGACAAAACGAATGAAAAGAATAAAATAAAAACAGAATATGTTACAACATTTCAAACATAAAATAATAGCACTTTCAATTGTAATAGCTTGTATAAACAGCGGTTGCAAATCGGGTGCAGTACAATCCCAAAAAGGAAAATCGGTTATTTTAAAAGAAAAAAACTTCAAACATTATGTTGATTATTTCAACACAATGGAAGATGAAAACTTAAAATTTGCAATTCCAAACGACAGTGCGTGGGCGTGGATGGAAAAGAATATTCCGTTGTTTGAATGTCCGCAGCAGAATTTTGAGGAAATATATTATTTCAGATGGTGGAGCGTTCGAAAACATATTAAAAATACACCACAGGGATTTGTAATTACAGAGTTTTTGGTAGACCGTTCGTATGCTGACAAATACAATATGATCAGTTGTGCTTTGGGGCATCATATCAACGAATTTAGATGGGTTCATGATCCTAAATATATTGAGCAGGATGTGAAAATCTGGTATCGAGGAAATGATGGAAAACCGATGAACAAATTGTATAAATTCAGCAGTTGGACAGCCGATGCTTTATACAATCGTTATTTGGTAAATAACGATGAAAAGTTCTTATTGGATTTGTATCCAGACATGGTGACGGATTATGCCGTTTGGGAAAAAGACCGTCAACGAAAAGATGGATTATTTTGGCAGCACGATGTAAAAGATGGAATGGAAGAATCGTTAAGCGGCGGGCGAAAAGTACAAAATGCAAGACCTACGATAAACAGTTATATGTATGGGAACGCTGTAGCGATTTCTAAAATGGCTGTAATGAAAGGCGATAAAGAAGCGGAAACAAAATTCAAGGCTAAAGCAGATGTTCTGAAAAAATTAGTTGAAACCAAATTATGGAATCCAAAAAGTGAGTTCTTTGAAACTTTAACAGAAAAAGATACTTTGGCTCAGGTTAGAGAAGCGATTGGATTTATTCCTTGGTATTTTAATCTTCCAGAAAAAGGGAAAGGTTTTGAAAAAGCTTGGGAACAAATCAAAGATGAGAAGGGATTCTCGGCTCCATTTGGTTTGACAACGGCAGAAAGAAGAAGTCCGAGATTTAGAACGCATGGAACAGGAACCTGCGAATGGGACGGTGCGATTTGGCCATTTGCAAGTTCACAGACTTTAACTGCTTTAGCGAATGTTTTAAATAATTACAATCAGAATTTTGTTGCCAAAACAGATTATTTCAAGCAAATGGATTTGTATGTGCAATCACAATATTACAGAGGGAAACCTTATCTTGGCGAATATTTAGATGAAACAACGGGTTATTGGTTAATGGGCGACAGAGAAAGAAGCCGTTATTATAATCATTCGACTTTCAACGATTTGGTGATTACAGGTTTGGTTGGTTTACGTCCGAGAGCTGATGAAAAGATTGAAGTAAATCCGTTGATTCCACAGGAAAAATGGGATTGGTTTTGTTTGGATAATGTTCTGTATCACGGCAATATTATTACCATTCTTTGGGACAAAACTGGAGAAAAATATAAAAAAGGAAAAGGTTTTAGAATCTTTAAAAACGGAAAAGAAATTGCTTTTTCTGAGAAATTGGAGCGTGTGATTTCAAATTAGTTATAAACCCGACAGGTTTTAAAACCTGTCGGGTTTGATACGCTAATAAGTTGATTTAGTTAAGAATAAAATTTGGAGAAAACAGTATTAAATTATTCAATCAAAGGAGGTGTATTTCATATTGCATGGAATATGGTATTTGTGGTTTTAGGAATTTACTTTTTATCACTCATAAATGTTGAAAAAATTACATTTAAATTTAGCAATTTAGTATTACCAATTGTTGCTGTTTTGTTTATCATCGTTTATGGAAAAAAAGCGGTAATGACGCTCTTTAATTTTCATAAAAAAATAATATTCTCACAAGAAGGATTAGAACTTAATGAGATTTTTTATGAATGGAAAGATATTATATTTCCGAGAGTTATTGTCAAGACAGAACACACGGCAAAGTACAATTTGTCATACAAGGAGTTTTACCTCACTTTTGTTTATAAGCAGAAAACGATCGAAATAAAAATAGATGATTACGATGTATCTGAAAATGAAATTAAGGAACTTATAAAAAAATATACTCCAAAGTTTACACCAAATACTATGAGCGAAAATAAAATAATTTACCAACCCATACATGATTTTGACCAGATCATCACTTTAGAGCAATATTACGATCTTGAACATGAGGATTCAGAAGAAGCGATAAAAGACGTTCAAAAATTAGCTGTTAAAGATATAAATGGAGTAAAACGTTTTTGTGAAAATCAACTTTTTACGCAGTCTGATAAAGTTAGTTTTGTTTATTATTCTTTGAGTGAAGACGAAGATATTGATAAATGGGCGGATTTTCTTTCTGATGAATTTAGCAGAGTTTATCAGATTGCATTAAACCAAAATAAAATTAAAGAACTTTCTCCAGTTTTGACTGAGATTTTGGTTGAGGATATAAGTTCATATAATGCAGATCAGGTTAGAGAAACATTGTTAAAAGGTTTGGAGCATAGAAATTTAGAAACTCGCTTAAGCGCTTTAGAATTTCTTCCTGATTGGATTGATGAACAGGTTTTAAAGAGTAATCCAACTATAGTATCTAAGCTGAGACAAAAGCTGAAAGATCCCGAATGGAAGATACGCTGGGAAACAAGTAAGTTATTAGAACAAAATAAAATAGCTTTCGAGAGTTTAAGTACACTAGATAAATTAAGACGATTTATAAATGCTTAATTTTTTAGGAATAATTAGGTTTAGTTTGTCATTTCGACGTAAGGCGAAATCTCCACGAGAAGATCGACAAAGATTGGATTAAATGTTACGGAGTTACTTGCGAAGATTTCTCCTTACGTCGAAATGACAATACTTTGTCTATAAATAGAAAACAAAAAAGACCTAACAGGTTTTTGAAACCTTTTAGGAGAAAAAATAAAATCATGAAAAAGTTTTTTTTACATCTTACCTTAATCATTTCACTTTTCACAATTTCGGCGAAAGCCCAAAACAAAATCATTGTGAGTGATTTAAAATGCGAAATGCTGACCAATCCAGAAGGAATTGATGTTTTGCAGCCAAGATTAAGCTGGAAAATTAAAGTAAATGTAAATGATGTAAAACAAACTCATTATCAAATTTTAGCTTCTTCATCTTTAGAAAAACTAAATGCAGGAAACGCAGATTTATGGGACAGCGGAAAGGCGCAAAGCGATGAATCTGTAAATGTAATTTATAACGGAAAAAAACTAAAAGACAGACAAGACGTTTATTGGAAAGTAACGGTTTTTACCAATAAAGGCGAAGTTCAATCGAAAGAAACAGCGCATTTCAGCATCGGCATTTTAACGTATGCCGATTGGAAATCAACAAGATGGATTGGGTATGAAAAAACATCACCAGGAGATAGTATTTCGCAGTATTCTCGACTATCAGCGAGATATTTAAGAAAAGAAATTGACTTAAAAAAGAAAGTCAAAAGTGCAAAAGTCTATATCATCGGTATGGGCTTGTACGAGTTATATATTAACGGAAATAAAATTGGCGATCAGGTTTTAGCTCCCGTTCCTACGGATTATACGAAGAATGTAAAATACAATGTTTTTGATGTGACTTCGCAATTGAAAGAAGGTAAAAATGCATTGGGAACGATTTTAGGAAACGGACGTTTTTTCACGATGCGTCAGGATTATAAACCCTATAAAATCAAAACTTTTGGATATCCGAAAATGGCTTTGCAGTTGTTTGTAGAATACACAGATGGGAGTAAAGATGTGATTAGAACTGACGATACTTGGAAAATCACAACTGACGGACCGATTTTATCCAACAACGAATATGATGGCGAAGAATACGATGCTCGTAAAGAAATGAAAGGTTGGAATACCATTAATTTTAATGATAAAAAATGGCTTTCGGCAGAATATGTTCAGGAACCAGGCGGATTCTATGAAGGACAGATGTCGGCGAATATGAAAATTAAACGTGAAGTAAAACCGATTTCGATCAAACAGACTCTAAAAGGAACTTATATCTTAGATATGGGGCAAAATATGGTGGGCTGGTTACAATTGAAAGTAAAAGGAAATACAGGCGAAAAAATCACAATGAAATTTGCTGAATCTTTACAGCCAGATGGTTCATTATATATTGCCAATCTACGTGATGCAAAAACGACTGATATTTATACATTGAAAGGTGAAGGAGAAGAAGTCTGGGAACCTCGTTTTGTTTATCACGGATTTCGATTTGTTGAAATTTCGGGTTTTAAAACAAAACCGACTTTAGAAAATTTCATTGGAAAAGTCGTTTACGATGATATTGCTACAACAGGAACTTTTGATTCTTCGAACCCGATAATGAATCAGATTTTTAAGAATGCATGGTGGGGAATCAGCGGAAATTATAAAGGAATGCCAATTGATTGTCCGCAACGAAACGAGCGTCAGCCTTGGTTGGGAGATAGAACAACGGGAGCTTACGGCGAAAGTTTCTTATTTGATAATCAGACTTTATATGCAAAATGGTTAGATGATATTAAAAATGCTCAAACTATTGACGGCGGAATTCCAGACGTAGCACCTGCATTTTGGCGTTATTATGGAGATAATGTAACTTGGCCGGGAACTTATATTACAGTTGCTGATATGTTGTATCAGCAGTTTGGAGACAAAAAAGTAGTAGAAAAACAATATCCGTCGATGAAAAAATGGATGGATTATATGGAAGAAAACTATTTGGTTGATGATATCATGACCAAAGACAAATACGGCGATTGGTGCGTTCCGCCAGAATCGTTGGAATTAATTCGTTCTAAAGATCCTTCTCGTTTAACCGATGGCGAATTGATTTCGAGTGCGTTTTTTTATCAGCTTTTAAACATCATGAAGAAATTTGCTGTAATCGCAAATGCCGAAAATGATATTAAACATTATGACGAATTAGCTTCAAGAATCAAAAAAGCTTTTAACGCTAAATACTTTAATACATCAAAAAACAATTATGCCAATAATACTGTAACGGCTAATTTATTGCCTTTAACATTCGGAATGGTTCCAGAAGGATTACAGCAAAAAGTTTTTGAAAATTTAGTTCATGAAGTGGAAGTGACCAAAAACAGCCATGTTAGCACAGGTGTTATAGGAACACAGTTTTTAATGCGAACGTTAACCAATTTTGGTCGTGGCGATTTGGCTTTCAAATTAGCATCAAACAAAACGTATCCAAGCTGGGGTTATATGGTCGAAAATGGCGCAACAACCATTTGGGAACTTTGGAACGGAAACACTGCCGATCCTGCTATGAATTCACAAAATCACGTGATGCTTTTAGGCGATTTACTGATTTGGTATTACGAAAATATGGCAGGAATCAAAAGCAATCCTGAAACCCCAGGTTTCAAACAAATTATCATGAAACCTGATTTTAATGCCGGATTGACTTATGTAAATGCTTCTTACGAATCGGTTTACGGAACGATAAAAAGTGACTGGAAAAAAGATAAAAAAGCTTTGGTTTGGAATATTACTATTCCTGCAAATACTTCTGCAGTTGTATATCTTCCAACAGACGACGTCTCTGCTATTTCGATCAATAAACAAAGGTTAGATAAAACTTCTTATATTCATTCAATAGAGAAAAATCAATTATTAGTTACACTTTCGTCAGGAAATTTTGCTATAAACGTTAAATAATTTACATTTTTAGTAATTCGGGACAGTACAGGATAGATTGTTAATTTTTTAGTGTTATTTTTACACTTAATAAATATTTTAACCTAAAAAAATGTTAGGTATGTATTTATAATCGAAAATTTTAATTCATAATAAAATTGAGAATGAAAATAACAAAATTAGCATTTGTCTTGTTTGGACTTTTCCTTTTAGGAAGTTGTAAGTCGGCTTTAGAGAAAAAGACTTGGAAAGAAGGAATTTTAGTAGATGAATTTATTTACGATAAAGCGCCTTATCCTTCTTGCCATGCGGTTACAATTGTTGAAGCAACAAATGGCGATTTAGTTTCATCTTGGTTTGGAGGCACACATGAAAGAAACCCTGATGTTTGCATTTATGTAAGTATTAAACCAAAAGGAAGTGATAAATGGGGTGAAGGCGTAAAAGTTGCCGATGGCGTGATGAAAGAAGGCCCAAGATTACCAACTTGGAATCCTGTATTGTATCAAATTCCGGGTGGCGATTTAATGTTATTCTACAAAATAGGACCAAAGCCGTCAGAATGGTGGGGCGTAATCAGAACTTCATCTGATGGCGGGAAAACATGGTCTGAGGCAAAAAAAATGCCAGATGGTTTCTTAGGACCAATCAAAAACAAACCAGTTTTATTAAGCAACGGCACTTTATTATGTCCATCAAGTATTGAAGGTGACGGTTGGAGACTTCGTATGGAATCTACGCCAGATTTCGGAAAAACTTGGGTAATGGGCGATACGCTTTCGAGAGGAAAACAAAAAATCAATGCCATTCAGCCAAGTATTTTATTTCACAAAGATGGAAGTATTCAAGCAATTGGAAGAACCAGAAATAGAGCTATTTTCAGTACATTCTCAAAAGATAACGGAAAAACTTGGTCGGATGTAGAATTAATCGGACTTCCAAATAACAACTCAGGAACAGATGCCGTAACTCTTAAAGATGGCAGACATTTATTAGTTTATAATCATGTCTTACCTCCGGGAAAAGAAGCAAAAGGTCCTAGAACACCTTTAAACGTTTCGGTTTCTAAAGATGGAATCAATTGGAATGCTGCATTGGTTTTAGAAGATTCAAAAATCAGCCAATATTCTTATCCTTCAATGATTCAGAGTTCTGATGGAATGGTTCATATCGTTTATACTTGGAGAAGAGAAAAACTAAAATATGTAAAAGTTGATCCGAGTAAACTGGTGGCGCTTCCAATCAAAAACGGAATCTGGCCTGGCGACGAAGGAAAAGTGGTAACTGCAGTAAAAGCGGAAGAAGAGTAAAGATAAGTTCGCCACGAATTTCCACAATTTTTACAAATTTTTTTAAATATTAATTAATGAAAATTGGTGCAACTCGCGGCAAAAAAATATAAAGCATGAAATCAAAAAAACATTTATTTATTGCAATGCTTGTTTTTATGTCAATGACATTCAACAGTTGTGCAACGGCTCAGATTTCTGACAAAAAGCAAAAATATAAAGTGGCAGTTTGCGACTGGATGATTTTAAAAAGACAAAAATTAGGCGCTTTTGGTTTAGCTTCTGAAATAAAAGCAGACGGTATTGAACTCGATATGGGAGGTTTAGGAAACCGTCCCACTTTTGACAGCAAACTAGGCGATCCTGTTGAAAGAAAAAAGTTCTTAGATAAATCAAAAGAAACTGGAGTTGGAATCAGTTCTATTGCGATGTCTGGATTTTATGCGCAGTCATTTGCTGCAAGAGAAATCACGCCAATGATTACGGATTGTATTCAGACGATGAAAAACATGAAAGTTAAAGTGGCTTATTTGCCGTTAGGAACTCAAACCGATTTGGTTAAAAATCCAGAGTTACGTCCAGAAGTGATTAAAAGATTGCAATGGGCAGGAAAAGAAGTTGGTAAAATTGGTGGTGTAATTGCGATTGAAACTTCTTTGAGTGCAACAGAAGAGAAAAAACTTTTAGACGAAGTAGGTTCAAAATACATTAAAAGCTCTTTCAATTTTGCTAATGCTTTAGATAATAAAAGAGATATTTCTTCTGAATTAAAAATTTTAGGAAAAAAATATTTAGCTCAAATTCATGCTTCAAACACCGATCAGTTTTGGTTAGAAAATGACAAAGCGATCGACATGTCAAAAATCAAACAAACTTTGGACGAAATGAAATGGAGCGGATGGCTTATCGTAGAACGTTCTCGAGACGTGACACAAGTACATAATGTAAAAGCTAATTACGGAGCAAACGTGGCTTATTTAAAACGCATTTTCCAAAATTAATATTATAGCCACTCCCGATAGCTATCGGGATAAAAGGATTAATAGGATTTTTAATCTGTGAAAATCTTTTTAATCTGTGGCAAAAAAATCAAAAGAAAATCTGCTTAAATCTGCCTAATCTGCGTGCAAAAAATTTCACGCAGATTTAACAGATTATTTTTAGAATGAATACCCAAAAACAGCATACTATGAAATATTTACAATTACTTTTTTTATGTTTTTATGTCTCTTTCGCGACAGCACAGAACATCACTGTTGTTAGTGATCCGAGTTCACCAAGAGCAAAATTTGGAGCAGAGAAATTATTTGAAACACTTTCAGCAAAAGGATTCAGTGTAACTTCTTCTGATAAATTCAAAAAATCAAAAGATAAAATAATTGTAATTGGAGAAAAAGGAACCGATTTCTGGAAGAAAAATGCTAAAAGTGCTAAAATCGACGATAACAAATTAAACAAGAAAGAAGGTTTTCAGATTCGCACTCAAAACAATGTAATTTATATTGAAGGAACAGATGCTTCTGGAGCTTTGTATGGTGCTTTGGAATTAACAGATAAAATTAAAAGTTCAGGTCAGCTTCCTTCAGAAATTAATGTTGAAGACAGTCCAGAAATGGTTTTGCGTGGAGCCTGCATCGGAATGCAGAAACCCGTTTACCTACCGGGACGTGATGTTTACGAATATCCATATACGCCAGAAACTTTTCCGTGGTTTTATGATAAAGCTTTATGGGTAAAATATCTTGATATGCTGGTAGAAAACCGTATGAATTCTTTGTATTTATGGAACGGACACCCTTTTGCATCTTTAGTAAAATTAAAGGAGTATCCGTTTGCAGTTGAAGTAAGCGATGAGGATTTCAAAAAGAATGAAGAAATTTATAAATTCCTTACGGTTGAAGCCAACAAGCGTGGAATCTGGGTCATTCAGATGTTTTATAATATTATTGTTTCTAAACCTTTTGCAGAGCATTACAACATTAAAACGCAGGATCGTTCACGTCCAATTACGCCTTTATTGTCAGATTATACGAGAAAATCTATTGCAGCTTTTATTGAAAAATATCCAAATGTTGGACTGCTAGTATGTTTAGGAGAAGCAATCAACACGATTGATGATGATGTAGAATGGTTTACCAAAACGATTATTCCTGGTGTTCAGGACGGATTAAAAGCGTTGGGAAGAACAGACGAACCGCCGATTATTCTTCGTTCTCACGATACAGACGGACCTTTGGTAATGGAAAAATCACTTCCGTTATACAAAAACCTTTATACAGAAAGTAAATATACCGGAGAATCTTTAACGACTTATACACCGGGCGGACCTTGGGGAGAAACACACAAACAATTAAGTTCTCTAAAATCAATTCATATTGAAAACGTACATATTCTAGCAAACTTAGAACCTTTTAGATACGGTTCACCAGATTTTATTCAGAAAACGGTAAAAGCGATGCATAGTGTTCATGGAGCAAATGCACTGCACTTATATCCGCAGGCTTCTTATTGGGATTGGCCCTATTCGGCAGATAAAACAAAATCGGGAGAACGTTTATTAGAAATGGATCGTGACTGGATTTGGTACAAAGCTTGGGCAAGATATGCTTGGGACAGTAAAAGAGACCGTAATGAAGAAGTTAAATATTGGGATAAAGATTTAGCGGCAAAATTCGGAACTTCTCAAGAAGCGGCAAATAATATCCTTAAAGCATATGAAGAAACAGGAGAAATCGCTCCAAAAACATTAAGACGTTTCGGAATTACAGAAGGAAACCGTCAAACTTTATTGTTAGGAATGTTCGAAAGTCAATTGGTAAACCCGTCAAAATGGAGAGTATATCCAGGATTCCACGAATCTTGCGGACCAGCGGGCGAATTGCTTTTAGAATATGCTAAAAAAGAATGGAATAAAGAACCACATTCTGGCGAACTTCCAACGCAGATTATTGCCGAAATTACAGAACACGGAAGATTGGCAGTTGAAGCCATTGATAAAGCCGAAGCAAGTGTAACCAAAGACAAAGAAGAATTTGCACGTCTTAAAAATGATATGCATGCTTATAAGGCTTTTGCTGATTTCTTCTCAGAGAAAGTAAAAGCAGCTTTATTGGTTTTAAGATACAGTTACTCAAACGATATTAGTGATTTAGACAAAGCAATGCCTCATTTAGAGAAAAGTATTGAGTACTACGAATTATTGGTAAACTTAACGAAGGATACGTACTATTATGCAAACAGTATGCAGACTGCTCAACGTAGAATTCCAATTGGAGGAGACGACGGAAACAACAAAACTTGGGCAGAACTATTACCACATTACGAGCGTGAATTAGCCAATTTTAAAAGAAATCTAGAAAAACTAAAAGCCTCAAAAGATGGTAAAATTGAAACCAAAGAAGGAAAACCATGGAAAACGGCAGAAGTAAGTTTTATTGATGAAAAACCGGGAACTTATTTAGTGAAAAAAGGAACAAAAGTGTACGGAACAGACATTTCTGAGTTAACCAAAGTTGCTCCGGAACTTCAAAACCTAAGAGGATATTCGTTTGTAGAAAACGACCAAAACGAAAAAGGAACACATTTGAAGTTTAGAAACACAAAAGCGGTTAAATTAGTGGTTGGTTATTTCAATTCAGATCAAAAGAGATTTTTATTACCGCCAAGTTTAGAAACCGATGCAGCTGGAAATGCGCACGGTCAAGCCGAAGTGATTCTGGCAAGTGCGATGAATTTAAAAGAATTACCTCGTGTAAACATTCATACATACACCTTTCAACCGGGTGAGAATAAATTAGATTTAGGAAAAGGAAAAGTATTGATTTTAGGTTTCATCGACGCAGATCAAACCATAACTCCACGTGATGTTGGATATATCGATGCAGGAGAAAAAGCGGCGATCGACTGGTTGTTTTATTAAGAATAGTGATAAAGTTAAACTTGACGGGTTTTTAAACCCCGTCAGGTTTGCTCGCAAAATATAAACACAATATTGTCATCCCGAGGAACGAGGGATCTCCGAAAGAAACTCTACATAGTTTGTTATTTCGACGTAAGGAGAAATCACACACGGAACTCGACAAAGATTGGCGAATTTCTGTACGGAATTTCTAGTATGATTTCTCCTTACGTCGAAATGACAAAAAAACGAGGTAAGATTCGTGGAACAACTTAAACAACCTTATATCACTTATATGGTTCAATAAAAAAAATATGAATAGATTAGTTTTTTTTATTTTTTGTTTTTTTTCAAGTATATGCTTTGTTTGGAGTCAAAGCACAAAAGGTTCGGCGAAAGTTCGAAAGGAAGTTTCGCTGAACTCATCTTGGGAAACCATTATTTTGGATAATCCGCAAGACGAGAAATCTTTTGTGGAGAATCCAAAATCAAATAAATGGTTAAATGTAAATATTCCTCACAATTGGGATCAGTATTATGGTTTTAGAAGAACAAAACATGGAAATTTGCATGGTACAGCTTGGTACAAAAAGACTTTAAAATTTGATAAAAAAGACGTTTCAAAACAACTTTTTCTATATTTTGAAGGAGTAAGTTCATATGCAACTGTTTGGATTAATGGTAAGAAAGTAGGTGAACATAAAGGTGGACGAACTACTTTTACAGTAGATATTTCAAAAGCAGTTTCTTTTGATAGAGAAAATACGATTTTAGTAAAAGCAGCGCATCCCTCTTTTATTGCAGATCTTCCTTGGGTTTGCGGAGGCTGTTCTGGCGAATGGGGATTTTCAGAGGGTTCGCAGCCAATGGGAATTTTTAGACCTGTTACTTTGGTCATTACAAACGACGTTAGAATTCAGCCGTTTGGAGTTCATATCTGGAATGATAAATCGGTTTCCAAACAAAAAGCGATTCTTCATACCACTACAGAAATTAAGAACTACGGCATTTCACAACGAAATTTGACAATTGAAAATATTCTTCTGGATGCTTCAGGAAAGAAAGTTGTTATTATAAAAAGCGATAACAAAATCAATTCAGGAGAAACAAAAGAAATTGCGCAGACAATTCCAGAGATTTTAAACCCAAAATTATGGTCGCCATCCAATCCGTATTTGTATAAATTGGTGACTTCAGTTTATGAAAACGGAAAAATAATAGATCAGTTAACAACGCCTTACGGAATCCGTTGGGTGAGCTGGCCTATTAGTCGTGACGGAAAAGACAACCGCTTTTTTATCAATGATGAACCTTTATTTATCAACGGAACTTGTGAGTATGAGCATTTAATTGGAAACAGTCACTCGTTTTCAGATGAAATGATTCATTCTAGAATTGAACAGATAAAAGCGGGCGGATTTAATGCGTTTAGAGAAGCACATCAACCTCATAACTTAAAATATCAGCAAGAATTAGACGAAAACGGAATCCTGTTTTGGAGTCAGTTTTCAGCGCATATTTGGTATGATACGCCTGAGTTTAAAGAGAACTTTAAAACCTTATTACGAGAATGGATTAAAGAACGCAGAAACAGTCCGTCGGTAGTAATGTGGGGATTACAGAATGAAAGTACGATTCCGAAAGAATTTGCTGAAGAATGCACGAAGATAATTCGTGAAATGGATCCGTTGTCAGCTTCACAACGTATTGTTACAACTTGTAATGGTGGTGAAGGAACTGATTGGAATGTAGTTCAAAACTGGTCTGGAACGTATGGCGGTGATCCGTTGAAATATCATCTGGAAATGACGACTCAGTTATTAAACGGAGAATACGGTGCGTGGCGTTCAGCCGATTTACATACGGAAGGCGAGTTTGATCAAAAAGGAACTTTAAGCGAAAACCGTTTTTCTCAGTTAATGGAAATTAAAGTTAGAGAAGCCGAATCTGTAAAAGATAAAATTGCGGGACAATTTAACTGGCTTTTTGCTTCGCACGAAAATCCGGGAAGAGTTCAAAACGGTGAAGGTTTTAGAGATATTGATAAAGTTGGTCCAGTAAATTACAAAGGACTTTTTACGATCTGGGGCGAACCTTTGGATGCTTTTTATATGTACCGCGCCAATTATGTTTCGAATAAAAACAATCCGATGGTTTATATTGTTTCGCATACTTGGCCAAGTCGTTGGGAAAAGCCAGGAATCAAAAACGGAATCGATATTTATTCGAATTGTGATGAAGTAGAATTATTTAATGACGTCAATAAATCTTCTTTAGGAAAACTAAAAAATCCAGGAATTGGTCAGCATTTTCAGTTTAATAATGTCAATATTCAATACAATGTTTTGTATGCGGTTGGATATGTAAACGGAAAAGCAGTTGCCAAAGATTATATCGTTTTAACTAATCTGCCAAAAGCACCAAATTTTGATACATTAATAACTGATAAATCTGATATTGCAAAAGCGAAAAGCGGTTACAATTATATTTACAGAGTAAATTGCGGTGGTTCTGAATTAACAGATTCATCAGGAAATACTTGGTTGACAGATACGCACAAAAGCGGACAAAATACTTGGGGTTCGTTATCTTGGACAGATAATTTTGAAAAATTGCCTGATTTTTTCGCCAGTCAAAGAACTACTTTCGATCCAATAAACGGTACAAAAGATTCAGAATTATTCCAGAGTTTTAGATATGGAGTTGATAAATTGCGTTACGAATTTCCTGCACCTGACGGAGAATATTTAGTCGAATTATATTTCACAGAACCTTGGTACGGAACTGGCGGAGGTTTAGACTGCAAAGGATGGCGTTTGTTTGATGTTTCTATTAACAACAATGTTGTTTTAAAAGATTTTGATATTTGGGCAGAAGCTGGGCATGATAATGCATTAAAGAAAACTTTTGTTATAAAAAGTATAAACGGAAAAATTGTGATTTCGTTTCCTAATGTAAAAGCTTCGCAGGCAATTATTTCTGCGATTGCGATTGCGATAAAAGATAAAAGTGTAAAGCCAGCAGATGAATCACCAAAAAACATTCAGAATGTAAGTTTAGATTCTAAAGATTTTAAAATTGCCTCTTGGTTGGATATTAATTCAAAACAATTTATAAACTCAGAAGTGATTTTTACCGAATTGCCTTCGGAAGTTTTTGGAGCAGATTATTTGCAGTTTTCAATTAATTCTAAAAATAAAGGTTCGTTTACTGCAAAAGAAGATTCCGAGTTGTATCTTTTTATTGGTAATAAAAATTTGAACTTAGAGAAGTTTTCAGATTATAAAAAAATAGAAGAAAAAGCGAAAAATAGCAGTGGAATTTTATTTGATGTTTTTACTAAAAAGGTAAAGAAAGGCGAGAAAATTCTTTTTGATAATACTGAAACAAATTTTACAATTGCAGTTGTTCCAACCTATGATATGGGTGAGAAAGACGATTCAAGACCAGTCGTTATTATTGAAGCTGAGAAGACAAAAACAACGGGAGACGGAATCGAAAAAGGAAATTTCAAAAAAGCTGATTTTATTGAATTCACAAAAAAGACTAACAACAGCATTGAGTTTGAAGTAAAACCGGGTGTTGCCGGAATTTATTTAATGCGTTTCCGTTTTATGAATAGAAATGAAACGCCGTTAAAAGTGAAATTCAAAATGGAAGATGCGTACGGAATTTTAATGCGAAACGATATGATTGAGTTTTTTCCATCGCCTGAAAAATGGAAGATTTTGAATACAACGTCTGGTGGATATATTAATGCAGGAACGTATAAGATTACATTGGAAGGTGATGATTTGAAGGGATTAATGTTGGATAATTTCGAATTTCAATAGTTTTTTTGAGGTGCAAAGGTTCAGAGAAGCAAAGGGACAAAGGTTTATTCTGTTTGTCAGGCTGAGCGAAGTCGAAGCCCACGCAAAGCATTTAACCTAACACTTACCACATTCAGTTTGTCATTTCGACCGAAGGGAGAAATCACACTAGAAACTCGAAAAAGATTGGCGATTTGCAGTGCGGAATGCCGTGTGTGATCTCTCCCTTCGGTCGAAATAACAGAGAAGTTAGTAGAGTAGTATAAAAAACATATTTATGATTAAACATAAAAACATATTTCAAAAAATAGTAATTGCGTTATTGTTTTCAGTATCAATTTTTGCACAAAAACAAGCCAGAATTGTAGAAGACTTCAACAAAAACTGGAATTTTAAATTAGGCGATCATCCAGAAGCAATAAATGGCAATTATAATGTGTCTGATTGGAGAATGCTTCAATTGCCGCATGATTGGAGTATTGAAGGTGCTTTCGATAAAAACAGTAAAACGAAACAAGCACAGGGATTTCTACCAGCAGGGAAAGGTTGGTATCGTAAGGCTTTTAGCATTCCTGCGAATTGGAAAAACAAAACCGTTTCGATTGAATTTGATGGTGTTTTTAAAAACAGTGAAGTTTTTATAAATGGAAAATCTTTAGGAGTACGTCCAAACGGATATATTTCTTTTCGTTATGATTTAACGCAGTATTTAAACTTTGGAAAATCAAATACGATTGCTGTAAAAGTTGATAATGATGCACAGCCAAACTCTAGATGGTACACAGGTTCTGGAATTTATAGAAATGTGCGTTTGGTTGCAAGCGAAAAACTGCATGTAGGGAAGTGGGGAACTTTTGTTATTACGCCAGAAGTTTCGGCAGCAAAATCAAAAATACATTTAGAAGTTACAATTGATAATGATAATGCTTCTGCAAAAGAATTTAAATTGGTTACTTCGATTATAAATGCAGAGAATAAAGAAGTTGCTAATTTTACTTCAACAGAAAAAATTGGTGCTAAAACATCTGAAAAAAAGGTTCATAATTTGGTTTTAAATCAGCCGAAATTATGGAGTACAGAAAATCCGTATTTGTATAAAGTTATTACTAAAGTTTACGAGAAATCGAAATTGATTGACAATTACGAAACGCCTCTTGGATTTAGGTATTTCAATTTTGATGCAGAGAAAGGATTTTCTTTAAACGGAGTTCCGACGAAAATATACGGAGTTTGTCTGCATCATGATAATGGCGCTTTGGGTGCGGTAGAAAATATTCATGCCGTCAGAAGAAAACTGACTTTAATGAAAGAAATGGGAGCCAACGCTATTAGAATGTCCCATAATCCACATTCTTTGGAAATGATGCAATTGTGTGACGAAATGGGATTCATTGTTCAGGACGAAGCTTTTGATGTTTGGAAAAAGAAAAAAGTGACCAATGATTATCACAAAGATTGGGACGCTTGGCACAAACAGGATTTAGAAGATTTTATCAAAAGAGACCGCAATTATCCATCGGTAATGATGTGGAGTATTGGTAACGAAATCAGAGAACAGTTTGATTCAACTGGAATTGCAATTACTAGAGAATTAGCTAAAATCGTAAAATCATTAGATACAACTCGCCCTGTAACTTCGGCTTTGACTGAAAATGTAATTGAGAAGAATTTTATTTACCAATCTGGAGCTTTGGATCTTTTAGGATTCAATTACAAACACGAAGATTACAAGGATTTTCCAACACGTTTTAAAGGACAAAAAATATTGGCATCAGAAAGTGTTTCGGCTTTAGAAACACGCGGGCATTATGATTTTCCTGATGGAATTAAAGCGTGGCCAACAAAACACGGTGCTCCGTTTGACGGAAATGCCGATTGGACGGTTTCGGCTTATGATCAGGTGAAATCGTATTGGGGAGCAACGCACGAAGAAAACTGGAAAACTATCAAGAAACAGGATTTTATGGCGGGAACTTTTATCTGGACAGGTTTTGATTATATTGGAGAACCTGATCCGTATCCGTTTCCTGCGAGAAGTTCGTATTTCGGAATTGTTGATTTGGCTGGACTTCCAAAAGATGTGTATTATATGTACCAAAGCGAATGGTCGACAAAACCTGTTTTGCACATTTTTCCGCATTGGAATTGGAAAAAAGATCAGGAAGTTGAAGTTTGGGCATACTACAATAATGCCGACGAAGTGGAATTATTCTTAAACGGAAAATCTCTTGGAAAGCAATCAAAACAAAATGATGATTTGCATATTTCATGGAAAGTGAAGTTCGAATCAGGAACTTTAAAAGCAATTTCAAGAAAGAATGGAAAAGTAGTTTTAGAAAAAGAAATCCACACAGCGGGAGAAGCTTCTAAAATTGATTTAAAAGCAGACAAAACAATAATCAAAAATGATACTTACGATTTGGTTTATGTAACCGTTTCTACAGTTGATGCAGCTGGAAACTTATTACCAAACGCAAGAGATTTAATTAATTTTGAAGTTACCGGCGGCGGAAAATTGGTTGGAGTTGATAATGGTTATCAAGCTAATTTAGATTCTTTTAAAGCGAATTCCTGCAAGTTATTCAGCGGAAAATGTATTGCAATTATTCAATCGAATGGGAAGAAAGAAGATATTCAGTTGAAGGCTACTACAAGCAGTTTGCCAGTTTCTGTTATTGAAGTAAAAGTACAGTAAACGCTCTCTCGCAAAGTTAGTGAACCATATAAGTTATGTAAGTTGTTTTAAGTTTTGGCTTAATTGAACTTACATGACTTATATTTTTTTGAACTAACTTATCCAATTTTCCCATTGTACAATTATTTTCCATTTACCGTTTATTTTTTTCAAATATATGGCTTGTCCACTTCCGCATAAACCACCACATTCGTAATCTAATTCGACATATGCATTTTGTTTGTCAGCAGAGAAAATAGGTATCGTCATTTCATAAAATCTTGATCGTTGCCCATTTTTACGTCTAATTTTTGTTTTTTCAATTGTAGTTGTATTTAATTTTTCAACTATAGATTTTGCAATTTTTAGTTTATCTGGATTTGAATTTTGTTCTAATAGATACAAAGAATCTTTAGAGGAGAAAAAAGTTTGCCCTTTTATTTTACTAGGTACTAATTGAGTAATGTATATACCACCAGAGAGAGGAGGAAGTAGTATAAAATCTTTGCTGTCTTTTTTCTGAGGAATATTTATTTTTATCTTTCTAAGTTCACTGCAAAACATTGTTGAATCTTCACTTTTAGAAAAAACATTTAAACTGTCCTGAATTATAATTGCTTCTACAATTTCGTTGATATCTTTAATTTGCTCAGAAGCTATGCTGGTTTTCTCTTTTTTGTTTTGACAGCTCCAAACTGCAAAAATAAGCACTATGTAAAGAATTGGTTTTTTCATGTCTAGATTTTAACGTCTTAAAGTAAAAGTAATGAATTAATGTTATCTTCTTCAAGCAAATATATTCGAATCAAATTCTTGTATAAAAAAATATTCCGCCCCAAAATAGGAGCGGAATATTTACCATTTAAAAAAAAATCAAGAATTATCGCTATAACTCAAGTTATCATTATTAGAAAACACCAATGTAGTGGTTTCCTGGTTTGTTAACCAATTTAGCACCTTTTGTAACAGCGCCTGTTGCAGCATTAATAATGTAAATGTTTCCATCTTTACCAACTGGTGTAACTGCAATGTATATTTCGTTTCCGTCAACTACAAAACCTTGGTATTGACCAAAATCTAAAGCCGTATCATAAGCAATA
Organism: Flavobacterium sp. FlaQc-28; assembly: GCF_044007415.1. NCBI lineage: Bacteria > Pseudomonadati > Bacteroidota > Flavobacteriia > Flavobacteriales > Flavobacteriaceae > Flavobacterium > Flavobacterium sp. FlaQc-28. The sequence goes on along the minus strand of NZ_JBIPCM010000003.1, from coordinate 445,445 downwards.
CCTTCGACTAGTTTAGCTGTTTTTGCATTTAGATCAATTCTTGCTACATAACCTTGGTTTGTACCTTCGTAAGTATAAACGGCATAAGCAATTCCGTTTCCTACATATCTCCATGCATCAATATAAGAACCTTTAACTCCAAGAGCTGTATCTAAACTGAAAACATAAGAGTTATCATATTCATTGCTTTGGTTGATTTTTAAGATGTAAGAACCTTTTTTAGTATCTCTTTGAGTTGCTTGGTAGATGTTTCCATCATTTGCTACAAAACTGTTGAAACTTCTGTATCCGCTTGTATCTCCAAAACCAACTGTCGAAGTAATTACTTTAGGGTTTTGTAATGAAGGATAATCAACAACAACAGATTTAGATCCTAAACGCTCAAAATCACTTTCGATCAATCCTGTAGAAGGATTCGTTTTACGCATCCAAGTTCCAATGATTAATTTGTTTCCTGCTTTGTTTAATGTTGGTGCATCTAAACGGAAAATATGGTGACCTAAAGCTTCTTCAGCTGCAGTTAATGCAATTTCATATTGTCTGTAATCAGAAATTAAGAACTTTTGTAAATCAAGACTTAAAACGGTTGCAGAACCTCTTGTATATTTATATGTTTTTCCATCTGCTTGTGTAACAACTGTAGGAGTAGTTACGTTTACTGCTACACCAGTTTTATCACCGTCAAAAAGTTTTACCCATCTAGGAGATGTTCCAGCATATTGAGAGATATTTACTGTTGTTCCTGATTGTGTAAAGCTTTTTCCTCCATTAACTTTGTAAGTCATGAATTCACCACCATTAGCACCAGTATAGGTAATATTAAAAAGTGTGCTTCCATCAACAGACGATTGTAAACGAGCTGTTCTTGTTGATTGTACAGGCTCACCATTATCAAAAGCATTAATAGAAATGTTTGGGTTTTTCGCATCTTCTTTGCTAACAGAAAAAACTCTTGTACCACCGTTTCCGTCTCCAGGATTCGTTTGCATTAAAGCTCCTGCAACCGTTATCCATCGGTTTTCAGTAACTGGAGGCAATACAGATGGTTCCTCTTTATTATCATCACTGCTGCAGCTTGTAGTAAGTGCAAATGTGGTTAAAACCAATCCACATGCAAGTAGTTTAAATGTACTTTTTTTCATATCTATGTGTATTAAAAATTATTTATTTACTAAAATTTATTGAGGGTGTAATTTAATTTTAAGTAGAAACCTCTTCCAGGTTTTTGAACAGCAAAGTTGTCGTAGACCTGAACGTTTGTAATGTTTTTGACATCAAAACTTGCTATAAATTTCTTGTTTGGAAATGTATAAGTTATTCCTAAATCCTGCGGAAATTGATTAGGTGTCTGATCATTTTCAGTTTCTTGCCATGTTGTATAAAATGCACCTACATAGCCCGCATTGTAATAGAGATTTAATTCTGAATTTTTTTGTAGGATGTCTTTAAAATTATACTGAATATTACCGTTTACAGTAAAATACGGCTCATTTGGCAATTGTTGATTGTAGTATTCTAGCAACAGTCCTTTTTCATCGTATTTCGTTTTATACAGTGAATTAAATTTCGACATATTCATCGATACGAATAATCTGTTATTATTGGAGTATTCAGCCGAAAATTCATAACCCAAAGATTGCGCTGTTCCTAAATTTACAAATGGAGATGTCTGCAAGGCTTCATTTACACGGTTACTAAATGCGAGTATAATTTTATCTTTAGAATTTCTCCAAAATCCAGAACCGTTAAAACTAAATTTATGATTGTTAATTTTATACGGCCCAAAGCGTAAGCCTATATTTAAGTTATCACTTTGTTCCGGTTTTAATCCACTATTAGGTGTTTGATTTTCACTAGGATTACCAAATATTTCGCCTTCTGACGGAAGTCTTATTGCTCTTTCTGCAGATAAATTGAACATCAATTTTGGAAAAATAAAATAGGAGGAAGCTAGTCCATAACCGTAAAAAGTGGTATTGTTCTTTTCTAATTTTTCTTGAATAGTGGTTTGCTCTCCAGAATTAACTATTACAGGTGTTCTTTGTTCTGTTTTTTGATCGTATCTTTTTCCAAATAAGCTTGTTCTTAATCGAGAATTAAACGCTTCTAGTTCGTAAGCCAATGATAAAACGCTTTTTTCAAGGTCTCGTTTTTGCTGAAAATTCCTTTCCAGTTCAGATTTCATTTCGTCATAATCGTCTCGCTCAAAAGAGTAAAGCATACTGCTGAATACAAACTTATGATTCTCATTCAGCGAATAATTTAAACCTCCTCTGGTACTAAAAATTTTACTATTGATATGCAAAATGGTAGGTGCACCTTGTTGCGCTCCGTAAGGTGATAAAATAGGTTCACCGCGAAGTCCCAATGTTTTTTCATTAAACCAATTGTAATTCCATTTAACTGTATCGCTTAATACTTCGTTTCTTTGGCTGAAAACAGAATTAACTGTAAACTCAAGTCCTTTTACCAGAAAATCTTTTTTACTGTAATTAATGCTTATTACTTTGGCATCAGATTCGGTAAATCGACCTTTATAAGGTCTTGACATTGCCTGTCCGTGCTGGATTTCATTATAATCATCAGAAGTATTAAAACCTATCAAGAACGTATCTGCCCAATTAACATTTGTAAAACCCGCTTCGATTCGACCTCCGTAAGAACGGTATGCATCTTCAAAACGTTTTGCTTTAATAGGTGTTTTTTGTCCGTTTGATAAAATGTTGTAGGCAAATTTCCCCCAAATTTCATAGTCATTATCAGAGTAATTATAAAAGCCGGAACCTTTTAAAGTAAAACCATTTTTATCTCGATAAGTGGTATTAAAATTAGATTGAATAGTATTAAATGAACCATAAGATACAGATGCGTTTAGGGTGTTTTTAGCTCCTTTTTTTAGGATTACATTAATTGCACCGCCTAAAGCATCATCTGCCAAATATGCTGGAACAACACCTTTGTAAACTTCAATACGCTCAATTAATGCTGGCGGAATACTGTTTAAGCTAAATGATGAACCGTAGGTTGAAATTGGAATACCATCAATAAATATTCGGATTGAATTACCCGTCATTCCGTTTAGGTTATAATTTACACTTGAACCTAAACCTCCGTTTTGTCGAACACGAACACCAACTGATTGCGCTAATAAATCATTAGTTTGAATGTTTCTTTTTGCTGCCTCTTGAGTTTCGATTACGTTTACCGAAAAGCCTTTGTCTATAATCTCTTTTTTAGCCGTCTTTTTTGTGATTACAACTTCTTTTAAATGTTTAGTATCATTTTTTTTCTCTAACGTAATAGCAACTTGATGTGAAGAATGATTTAAATTTACTTCGATCATTTTTGTATTTGCTTCTAGTGAAGAAACTTCTAAAGTGTATTTTTTAAAAGGAAGACCTTTGATTTGAAATTTACCGTCATTGTCAACAATAGCGAATTTTTGTGTGCCAGAAACCAATACTGTTGCTCCAAGAGCTGTTTCATGTTTGCCAAATGTTACTTTTCCTGTAATAGTGCCGGTTTGTGACCATCCCGTTATTGTGACCATTAAAAAGATAAAATAAATAAACCTCATAACTGCGTGTAGTGAATAAATTGTGCAGCAAACTTATGAGTTTATTTAAATTTAATCTAAATAAACGAATTAGAAAATCATTAGATTTACATTAGAAAATCATTAGAATAACATTAAAGTTTCTAATGTTGAGAAAACAAGGAAAACAGAGGTCTTAAGATAAAATGTAAGTATCTTGTTATTAGTTTTTTACTTGTTTTGTGTGTGGTAAGATAGAACAGATAAAACGAGAAAACAGCTTAAAAAGTATCAATAATCGAATATTTTAATCTTTAAAATTAGAGACTATCCTTAAAGTTTTGCCTTGAAATGTTTAATGTTGAAGTTCTTCGATTTGATCACTTTTCCGTTGTCCGTAATCATAAGACAGCTGTATTCTGGAAATTTTTGCAGTAAGAGCAGACCGTCCTTTTGACCTAGTACCATTAATGAAGTGCTTAATCCGTTTGCGGTTTCTGCATTTGGACCAAAGATGGTAACACTGCATAATCCAGTTACAGGATAACCAGTTGCAGGATTTATAATGTGAGAATATCGTTTGCCATTAAAAACAACAAACTTTTCATAACTGCCCGAAGTAGTTACTGCACCTTGATTTAAAGGTACAACTGCCAAGAGTTTTTCTGGTTTAAATGGATTTGTAATGCCTATTTTCCAGTCTTCTCCATTTGGTTGTTTTCCCCAAGTACTCATATCTCCAGAGCCGTTAATAATACCTGCTTTAATGCCTTTTTCAAGCATCATTGTACGGCATTTATCGGTAGCGTAGCCTTCGCCTAAAGCGCCAAAACCAATTTTCATTCCTTTTAGTTTTAGAAAAATAGTCGATTGCACACTGTCAAGAATAATGTTTTTGTAACCAACTTTTTCTACAGATTTTTTTATGGCTTCCGCGGAAGGCATTTCGGTCATTGATCCGTCAAATTTCCAAATTCTATCCATCGCAGCAAAACTTACGTCAAAGCCGCCATTTGTTATTTCAGAAAGTTTAATTGCTCTTTGCGTTAGTTCAAAAACTTCTCGGTCCACTTTAATTGGTTTAATTCCTGCATTCTGATTGACTTCAGAAACCTGCGAAGTTGATTTCCAATCTGAGATTAAATTCTCAATTCGGGTAATTTCGGCAATTACTTCGGTTATTTTTTTTTCAGCAGTTAGAGAATCTTTGGCAACAATACTAATATCAAAACGACCGCCCATAAGCAGTGTCGTTCTTTTTCGTAAAACCTGCGAATGTGCTGATAAACCACATATTAGAACAGAAAGAATTAAATAAAGATTTAGGTTTTTTCTAAGCATGAAAAATCTTTTTTGATAACAATTTTATAAAAGCGATGGCGAAGCGATATTTTTAAACTCCAAAATCTACAATCTACAATCTACAATCGATACAATCTAGTAGCAATCGGTTAATAATTGTCCGTTAGTTTTATAATCTGCTAAACTTTTAGTTCCATTTGCGAGACACAATTCATCAAGAATAGTTTCAACATCTTTTTGCATGGCAAGTGAGCCGCAAATCATAATGACGCCGCCTTGTTTTAGTAAATCTACAAAAAACAGCGCATCTCTTTTTATAAGGTCCATTACGTAAGTATGTTCAGCCTCTCGCGAAAATGCCAGATGAAAACTTGACAACTTTTGTTTCTGAATCATTTCACCTGTAAACTTTTTGTAACCCGTTACAGTTTCTGTCTCCATTCTAAAACCGCAATACAAATGTGTTTCGGTTTTTTTCTTGTTTTGCTCGATCATTCCAAGAAAAGGGGCAATACCAGTTCCGTTTGAAATTAAAGCTGCTTTTGGAGCTTTTGTTCGAAAATGAAAAGCTTTATTATTGATAATCCTAGCCTTAATTACATTTCCGGGAGCAAGATTATTTAGGTAACCAGAACCCAATCCGTGAGGATGGAGCTTTACAACTAATTGTACATTTCCAGAATGATTTCCAATCGAATATAGACGCTCTCGCGTGTCATTAGCAGGATAAATAGCTAATAAATCTCCAGAGTTAAATTTGGCGCGCATATTAGCACGTAATGTTACCAAAAAAGTATGTTCTTCCTCAGAAATTGCTGTTTTGTCTAAAACCATTAGTTTCTGCAAACCTTTTGGAACATGATTGTATAAAGAAGGGGTTGTTGCTAATGGAATTCCAGTTTCAGTACTCCATAATTTTACCCAATTTACAAACTCAACTGCCGATTTATCATTTACAGTCTGCATTTCTAAAACGCGTTCTGTCCAGTTTTGATTTTCTAAAAGCTGATCGATCTCAACAGCAAATTTGCAAAAATCAGGATAAGCAGTAGAACCAAAACCAACTACTGAAAATTTAATTTTCTGTTCTTGATTTTGTTTTTGCAGCAAGGCTTTAAATTTGCTTCCGTTTGATGGTGGATCTCCCAAACCATGTGTTGAAGAGAAAACTATAATATGTTCTGCTTTTGGATAAATAGAAAAACTATTAAGCTCTGTGATAAAAGCTTTTTTTCCTTGATCTAGTAATTGTTTGTGAATGGCATTTGCAAATCTAAAAGAGCTTCCGTTTTCAGAACCTACTAAAAGTATGTAGCTGCTTTCGTGTGCTTTGAATTTGTTTTTGATTCGGCTTGACCTGCGTTTTAAAGTAATCGCAAAACCCGAATAAATAAAGAATAGAATATTTATACAAGCAATGGCTAATATTACAGCCCAAACAGCATTAATTCGTCCTGTATGAAGATCAAGGCTTAAAGCGGCAAACTGAGCAGTAATTGGAGACTGTTTCTCTGTAACTATAGCTCCTGTAACTTGATTTACTTCAATTTCTTTATTTTTTAATTGTATAATATAAAACTCTTCTGGATCATCAGTAAAAGGAAATTCGATTTTTTTTACATCCGAAAGAAGCGTGCTTTTAAAGATTGAAGTTTTTTTAACTTCTGCTGAAAGTTCCGTTTTTACAGGTTTGGCTTTTTCATCGCCCATAAAAAAGTTGAATCTTTCAAGCGTTAAATAAGTTCCAGTCAATGCGATAATTAGAATTGGAATTAAAGTCAAGCGCCCTAAAACCACATGGTAATATTGGGCAAAATACTCTTTAATAACTTTGGAGAAAAAATTACGAATTCCTCTTTGTCTGTTTAAAACAAGAGCAAAGCCTGAAATAGAAATCAGGACTAGTAAAAAGGAAATAATGCCAACGAAAAAACGTCCCGCTTCATGTAGGTTTAAAGAACGATGAAAAGCCGTTATCCATTGAATAAATTCGCTTTTTTTTGCTGGTGTCCCTAATGTTTTACCTGTTCTTGGGTCAATATAAGCGTTAATATCATTTCCATCTTCATCAATTGCCTGAAGCGTTACAAATTGATTATAATCAACACTCAGTTCTGTAATTTCTGGATATATTTTTTTTAATGCCGGCAGCGTTTGCTCTAAGGTTATGGCGTCAAAATTCTTGACTTTGTACGGAAGTGTTTTTTCCTGTACAGCATCAACGGCAAGGATAATACCTGTTACAGAAGCTAAAAGCAGAAATATCGAAGAAAATAGGGCTAAGGCCAAATGTGCGTAACGCCAGAATGAAAGAGTCATTGAGTGTAATCTATTGAAATGTAATCAAATGTTTTAAGCTTTGCCAAAGTTTAAAAACCTTGACAAAGCTTGAATTTCGAGCAAATTAAATGCTTGAATAAATTATATTTTATTTAGTCGCACATATCTGATATACCCTTTACCATCTGTTTTTGCGGCTAAACCTTCAGTAGTAAGAGGGATTTCAAGATCGCTAACATAGTATTTTTGATCTTCAACTGCTGATTCAAATCTTAATTTGTAACCTTTGTTTATCTTAGAATTATCAATTTCTATTGTTGTGATGCTGCGATCTCCGCCAGTTACTGAGGCGCCCGTTTTAGCGCTGATATCTTCGTTTTTCTTAGTTTGAAACTTATTCCATTCTTTTAACGATTTGTACCATTTTTTATCATCTCCCATTACATAAAGAGTTTTTTCGTAGTCGCCGTTAGCATTAACAAGCGATACCACAATATAAGCTCCTTCGCCCATATAATTTGCCATTTGAAGCATGCATTTGTATTTGCTTGTTTGTGCGTTTGCCTGAAATGAAATTAGGCAGATAAGAGCGCTTGTAAGAGCGATTTTAAGTATTGATTTCATTGAAATATGAGTTGTTATAAGTTATGAATTATAAGTTATGAGTTTTGAGTTTTGTTTGAGATGAAAAATTGGAATCTATACACAAACTTACAACTCAAAACTCATATTTTTTTAAAGTGTTATTTTAAAAATTCTACAGAGACGTTGTTTTTTGTAAGCGACTCATTTTCTTTTGCTAATGCGTAAGCGCTTTCATCAAATTCTGTGGTTACTTCTTTTTTTGCACCAACAGAAACAAGATATTTTAGGATAGAATCGTCTTTTGCAACCATGGCAGCTCTATGTAATGCTGTTAAGCCGTCTTTGTTTTTTGCATTTACATCCACTTTTAAGTCCGTTATTTTTTTAAGAAGAGAAATATCATTTTTTGGAATTGCTAAATGATATAAAGTGTTACCGTCTTTTTGGGCAGCAGCTAAATTTAATCCTTTGTCTTGAAGTAATTTTGCTTTAGCGTCAAAAGGATCTTGTTTTGGTGCAGCTTCTCTGTCTCTTCCAGCTGGTCTGTAAGATTGAACAAGATACACACCCAGATTGTTTCCGTCTTTATCGGTAACATTTACATCAGCACCTTTGCTCAATAATAAAGAGACAGCTTCAGGAGTTCCTGAGCGTACCGCAAAAGTTAAAGCCGATTCTCCTTTTAGGTTTTGAGAATTTATATTTTTTGCAAGCGGAAGTAATAATTCTAATACAGAAGTATCTCTTGCCGAAGCTGCGATCATTAATGGAGTTGTACCTTCTTTGTTTGCTTTATTTGCATCAGCACCTTTACTTAAAAAGTATTTTACAATTTCAGTTTGATTTGGTTTTCCCGCCAAGAAATAAAGTACATTTTCGCCTGCTTTGTTTTCTGCAGTTGGTTTGATTTTTACTTCTTCAACTAAATATTTATAAGTTTCAAGAGTGTTAGATTCTCTACGACTCCCTTGCGCTGCAAAAAGTAAAGCATTGTCAGTAGGTTTTACACCTTTTGCCAATAGTTTCTTTAAAAGATCAATGTTTCCAGTTCTTGCGGCATATGTAAAAGCAGTGTTTCCGTCGTTGTCAACATCTTTAAGAGACATTCCTTTTGTAGAAAAATATTCAGCAGCTTTTAAATCTTTATCAGCAGGAATTGCTAAAAGTAATAAGTTAGCACCACCTTGGTATTTTTTCTTCGGATTAACTCCAGCTTTAAAGAAAGCCTCGTACAAAGCAGGATTAGATTGACCATTTGATGCTGCAAAATCGACAGGAGTAGTACCGTGGCTGTCTTCAAGATTTACATCAGAACCTTTTGCAATAAGATATTGCACTAATTCTGTATTACCTCTATAAGCTGCCCAATGCAGATAAATACGATTATCATGAGTCATTTTATTTACTGGATTCCCAGATTGGTCTAATAGGAATTTGATGGTTGCAATAGGAGCATCATTGTTAATAGCTAAAGTAGTAACATCAAAAGCATTTGCATTTGCTTCTGCTGGATTGTTTCCTTTTGCTATTTCTGCTTTAACTATTGTTACATCAGGTGAGTTTTTCCAGAAAGATTGCTCTAGTAAAGTGTTTTTTTGCTGTGCATTAACAAACAAAACAGCTGTTAAAGCCAATGAAATAAAAAGATTCTTTTTCATAATTTATTATTGTTGTTTAACGTCCCTTTATATATGGGGGATAATGATCTATTTAGAATAAATAAAAATAAAGGACAAATGTAAAGATTTATAGTTTTAAATCAAGTTTTATTGCTGTCAAAAAAAAGAATTCTAATGATTTTTTAATGTTGCCTTTTTAGACGCTTTTGTAAAACTGTCGATTATCTTTTTTAGAAAGCTTAGATATCAATATTATATTTTGGTTTAAAGAGATCTAGAGGTTTTTGATTTTTTTAGATTTAAGTGTTTGATAAATAGTTTTTTATGTTTTGCTTTTTTTATAATGTGGTTTGCTTTTTTTTGATTTTTAGTTTGAAAAAAGAGCATTCTTTTTTATGAATTATTGACGTTTGCATTTTGCTAAATAACAGATTTTATAGGCAAAATTTGAAGTTAGATGTTGATAAGTGTTTTTGAAAATCTGGCATTATTTGAAATTTAATTGTTGACAACTCTATTTAGATTTAGTATAAATAGCTGATATTTCAGCAAGTACTGAAAATTATGCACCTGTTGATAAGTAGTTTTTTTACCACTTTTTTGAGCTGCTTTTAGCTGTTGATAATTGATTGGTTTTTTAACATCAATCTTTGGTCAAAAATGGAACTGTGGGTTAATTTTGTAAGTATAAAAAATAAAGTAATTACCACTTCTAGACTTTCGTTTTTTATCTTTTTTTAGTCACCACTTAAATAGTATATATTATGTCTATATTTGATAAAAGAGTCAATTATAAGCCTTTTGAATATCCAGAGGTTTTACAATTTACCGAAGCTATAAATAAAGCGTATTGGGTTCATACAGAAGTTGATTTTACTGCTGATACTCAGGATTTTCATGCGCATTTAACATCAGCAGAAAAAACGGCAGTAAAAAATAGTTTATTGGCTATTGCTCAAATTGAGGTAGCTGTAAAAAGCTTTTGGGGAAATATTTATGAGCACTTTCCAAAACCTGAATTTAATGGTTTAGGAAGTACTTTTGCAGAGTGCGAATTCAGACATTCAGAGGCATATTCCCGCTTGCTTGAAGTGTTAGGATACAATGATGAATTTGAGAAACTTTTAGACGTTCCGGTTATTCGTCGACGCGTAGAATATTTGTCAGATGTACTTAAAGATACACGTTCGCAGGACAACAGAAAATATATGGTTTCGCTGATATTATTCAGTATTCTAATCGAGAACGTTTCACTTTTCAGTCAGTTTGCAATTTTGCTTTCATTTACACGATTTAAAGGTTACATGAAAAATGTGAGCAATATTATTGCGTGGACTTCTATCGATGAACAAATTCATGCTAATGGCGGAATTTACATCATCAATAAAATTAGAGAAGAGTTTCCTGATTATTTTGACGAAGCAACTTTAACACTTGTTAGAGAAACAGTAAAAGATTCAATTGCAGTAGAAGCAGATATTTTAGATTGGATATTTGAAGAAGGTGAGATTGAGAGCATCAAAAAAGGCGATTTAGTCAACTTCATGAAGTTTAGAATTGATGAAAGTTTAAAACAAATTAATATTCCGACCATATTTGATGTAAAAGTTGAAGAGTATAAAGCTTTGGCTTGGTTTGAAGAAGAAGTTTTTGCTAACAGTTTGGATGATTTTTTTGCTAAACGTCCTGTAGAATATACAAAACACGACAAAAGTATAACAGCAAACGATCTTTTCTAAAAGCAAAAATACATATGAATACAATAGACATAAATGAAGTAAATGATCTTCCGCAAAATGAAAATGGATCTAAAATGTGGTGGAAGAACTCAGAAAGTGAACAAATTTTAAACCGTGGTTATCTTTTAAAAGGAGAAACTGTTGAAGGTGCAATTGACAGAATATGTACAGCAGCGGCTAGAAGACTTTATAAACCAGAGTTAAAAGAATCTTTTGTTGAAATGATCGAACGCGGTTGGATGAGTATAAGTTCACCAGTTTGGGCCAATATGGGAACCGAAAGAGGACTTCCAATTTCTTGTTTTAATGTACACGTTCCAGATAAAATTGAAGGAATTACGCATAAACTGGGCGAAGTGATTATGCAAACCAAAATTGGAGGAGGAACTTCTGGTTATTTTGGTGAATTGCGTGAGCGCGGAAGTGCTGTAACAGATAACGGAAAAAGCAGCGGGGCAGTAAGTTTTATGAAGCTTTTTGATACTGCAATGGATACGATTTCGCAAGGCGGAGTACGTCGTGGTGCATTTGCAGCATATTTAGATATTGATCACCCAGATATTGAGGAATTTCTTAAAATTAAAAGCATAGGGAATCCTATTCAGAATCTGTTTACTGGAATTTGTGTTCCTGATTATTGGATGCAGGAAATGATTGATGGTGACAGCGATAAAAGACAAATTTGGGCAAAAGTGCTTGAAAGTCGTCAGCAGAAAGGACTGCCTTATATTTTCTTTAGTGATAATGTAAACAAAAGCAAACCACAGGTTTATAAAGACAAGAATCTTAGAATTAACGCTAGTAATTTATGCAGCGAAATCATGCTTCCGTCAACAAGTGACGAATCATTTATTTGTTGTTTGTCCTCAATGAATTTAGAACTTTATGAAGAATGGAAAGATACTGAAGCTGTAAAACTGGCTATATTTTTCTTAGATGCTGTTTTGCAGGAATTCATCGAAAAAACAGAAGGGAACTATTATCTTTCTGCGGCCAATAAATTTGCAAAAAGACACCGCGCGCTTGGACTTGGAGTTTTAGGGTGGCACTCGTATTTGCAGAAAAATATGATTCCGTTTGAAGGAATGGAGGCTAAAATGAAAACGACTGAAATTTTTAAACATATAAGTGATAAAGCCGATAAAGCAACGCAGGAATTGGCTAGAATTTACGGCGAACCAGAATTGTTAAAAGGCTACGGAAAACGTAACACAACAACAATGGCAATTGCTCCCACAACATCATCATCTGCGATTTTAGGACAGACTTCTCCAGGAATTGAGCCTTTTAGCAGTAATTATTATAAAGCTGGTTTGAGCAAAGGTAATTTTATGCGTAAAAATAAATACCTAAAGAAATTGCTTGAAGAAAAAGGTTTAGATAACGAAGAAGTTTGGAGAGAAATTATGCTAAATGGCGGAAGTGTTCAGCATATGTCACAGCTTTCTCAAGCTGAAAAAGATGTTTTTAAAACGTTTAAAGAAATCAGTCAGCTTGAAATTGTACAGCAGGCGGCAATTCGTCAGAAATTTGTAGATCAAGGGCAAAGCTTGAATCTTAATATTCCAGCAGAACTTCCAATTAAAGAAGTAAACCGTTTAATGATAGAAGCGTGGCAGTTGGGAGTAAAGAGTTTGTACTACCAAAGAAGTCAAAGTGTTTCTAAAGAATTAGTAACAAGTTTGGTTAGCTGCAGCAGCTGCGAATCATAAAGAGCAAAGAGGCTGTCCGAAAAGTAAGGACAGCCTCTTTTTATTTAAAGTCGTCGAAAGGTTTTACGCAGATTTTTAAGCAAAAATATTTGCATACCGTTTGTCATGTCGACGAAGGGGACATCTCCGCAAGTAGCTCCACAATCAAAATCAAACTAAATTTAAACTTTCGATTTCAATCTGCTTAAAGTTTCCTGAGAAATATTGATATACGATGCCACAATTTTATTTGGAAGCCTTTTTACAATAGTTGGATTGATTTTTAAAAGCTGATTGTATCTTTCCAAGGCATCCATAGTTGTAAACGACATTAGTCGATTGGCATTATTTACATACGCTTTCTCTAAATAATTACTGTAAAATTCCCGCCATTGCGGAATGATTTTCATCAAATGATTGAAATCTTCATGCGTGATTGCAAGTAATTCTGATTTCTCAATTACCTGAATATTTTCTACGGCAGGCATTTTAGTTATAAAACTAACTAAAGCTGTGGCAAATTGATTTTCGAAAGCAATATATCGAGTGGCGTCTTTTCCTTCTTCATTAATAAAAAAGATTCGAACACAGCCTTTACCAACAAAAAAAGTCTGCTGACTAGTTTGTCCTTGTTCGAGCAGTATCTCATTTTTGTTTTTCTTTAAAGGCTTAAAATAGGAGAATATCGTTTTTAAATCTTCATCAGAAATAGTAATGCTTTTTCTAATATAATTGCCAAGCTGTTCGTATATCATTTTAGTTGTAATCTCGCACGAATTTACGGTAATAGATAATATCTTCTATCGATAGAACTACTAAATCATGCTGTTGTGCAAAGCTAACGATTTTGTCAAGTTTTGCCATGCTGCCGTCTTCATTCATTAGTTCACATAAAACAGCTTCAGGTTTTAAATTGGCTAATTTCATTAAATCTACACTTCCCTCAGTGTGTCCGTTTCTTTCTAAAACTCCATTATCTCTGGCGCGAAGCGGAAATATATGTCCTGGTCTAGCTAAGTCTTCGGGTTTTGCATTTTGCGCAACAGCCGTTTTAATTGTTGTAACTCTATCAGCTGCAGAAACTCCAGTTGTGACACCGTTTTTTGCTTCAATAGTAATGGTAAAAGGCGTTTGAAAACTGCTGGTATTTTCCTTTACCATGTAAGGAAGATCTAATTGATCTGCTTTTTCATTCGGAAGGCAAAGACAAACAATTCCGCTGCATTCTCGAATCATAAGCGCCATATCTTTTACCGTAATATGTTCGGCTGAAAAAATTAAATCGCCTTCATTTTCGCGATTTTCATCATCGGTTACAATAATCCCTTTTCCGTTTTTAAGTTGTTCTAAAGCGTTTTCTGCACGTTCTTTGCTTGTCATTCCAAATTGCACTAACGGACTTAATTCTGTACTAATCATTTTACTGTATTTTGAAATTGTTTTAGACAATAATTGAATCAGCAAATCTAAAGCTGTTTGTATTAGAAAAGTTTGATATAGATCAATAAAACGACAACATTTTGAATTTGTTTCAGCATGAAGCAAGACGACAGTAAGAACAAGGCTTACTAACTATTATATCAACAAGATAATTATAAAATATTTCCTGTAGAGATGCAATGCAGTGTGTTTCCATTCAGATAGAAATTCAATAGATTATTTTTTTATTAAGCACCTCTAATAATTATCATAAAATCTTAATTTAGCACCTAGAAATTATAATCCAAAACCACTAAAAATCAGTTATAAATGGAAAATGTTACCGTAATTATTATGCTGCTGTTTGGCGTCGCTTTTTTGAGTCTTGTAAGCAAAAGATATAATTTTCCGGTTCCAATTGTACTTGTTCTCTGCGGTGTAATTATAAGCGTTTTTCCAGGACTTCCTGTAATATCACTTAGTCCAGAAGTTGTGTTTATTATATTTTTGCCCCCTTTGTTGTATCATGCTGCTTGGTATACAAGCTGGTCAGATTTCAAACAGTCTATCCGACCAATAACTTTGGCAGCCGTTGGATTGGTTTTGTTTACTACACTTGCCGTTGCAGTCGCTGCGCATATGCTGATAGATGATGTTTCATGGCCGCTGGCTTTTTTACTTGGCGCAATTGTTTCTCCTCCTGATGCTGTTTCTGCAACTTCTATTACCAAAGGTTTAGGATTGAATCCGAGGCTTATTGCGATTCTTGAAGGAGAAAGTCTTGTTAACGATGCTAGTGGTTTAGTAGCTTATAAATATGCACTTACAGCCATTACAGCTGGAAATTTTGTGTTGTGGCAGGCAGGATTAAATTTTGTGCTGATGTCGCTAATTGGAATTGGAATTGGTTTAGTCGTTGGTTTTATAATGAGTTATATTCATAAACGGTTTGTTTGCGATGAAATAATCGAGGTTACTCTTACGCTGCTAACACCATTTGCGTCGTATTTGCTGGCAGAGCATTTTCATGGTTCTGGAGTTTTGGCCGTTGTTGCTACAGGGCTTTATTTATCGGCACGATCAGGAACTATTTTTACACATGAAAGTCGAATTATGACTGGAACAATTTGGAGCGTTTTAACTAATATTTTAAACGGTTTGATTTTTATTTTAATTGGACTTCAGTTAAGACAGATTATGGCTGGTATTAGTAATTATTCTGGAACTTCATTATTTATTTGGGGAGCAGTTATTAGTGCGGTTGTTATTTTGGTTCGTTTTTTATGGGTTATTCCTGCGACTTTGATTCCGAGATGGCTTAGTAAACGAATCAGACAGAAAGAAGAATTTGATTATCGTAATATGATTATTTTTGGCTGGTCTGGAATGCGCGGTGTTGTTTCTATGGCGGCTGCATTAGCACTTCCTCTTATGCTGAATAAAACAGAAGCATTTCCGTTACGAAATTTGATTATTTATTTGGTTTTTTGTGTGATACTTTCAACTTTAGTAATTCAAGGTCTTACGCTTCCATGGCTGATTAAGAAGTTAAAAATTCAACGTTATTCTATACTCGCAGAAGAATATAATATTCGAAATGTAATCGTTTCTGAAACTATCGCTCATATTGAAGATAATTTTTCATTATTGGATGGTGATTTATTACACAATATTAAAAGTAAGTATGAAGTAAAATTTAATCGTTTGCAAAAGACTGAACTGCCGGCTAATTTTTTTGGGAATGGTAAAATGCTCGGGGGAGAGATTTTTAATGACTTTACAAAACTTCAAATTGATCTTTTAAATGTGGAGCGGGGAAAACTTGAAGTAATGCATAAAGGAGGATCTGTAAATGAAGAGATTTTTAGAAAAATTGAAAAAGAGCTTGATCTTGAAGAAACCAGATTATGGATGGAAATGTATGAGGAGTAGTTTTCTTTAGAAGAATAGAATAACCTATTATTTTGATAGGTTAATAAAAGTTTTACCTTTTTTTGCTTTTTAATTCAAAATAACTCTTTAAATTTGCCACACCAATGAAAAATTATAACCAGAGAAAAAAATATTATAGCTGCAGCATGATGATATGCTGTATGGCTGCTGTGAGATTTATTGATCTGGCTTGTATATAAAAAATAATGATTTTATTTTAGAGCCTTTCATGATTTAATTGAAAGGCTTTTTTATTTAAAATTTCCATATTCTAAGTAAAATTGAATAGACAAAATGATTGAATTAAAAAATGTAACTAAAACTTTTCATCAAAAAGACAGGATTGTAACTGCTTTATCTGATGTTTCGCTTACAGTTCCGCCAGGAAAGATTTTTGGTGTAATTGGAACTTCTGGAGCAGGGAAAAGTACGCTGATTAGATGCGTGAATCTTTTGGAAAGACCAACTTCAGGTGAGATTGTAGTTGATGGAAAAGCATTAATGCAATTGTCAAGTGCCCAACTGGCGAATGAAAGACGACAAATAGGAATGATTTTTCAGCATTTTAATCTGCTTTCTTCTAGAACCGTTTTTGAGAATGTAGCTTTTCCATTAGAACTTGCTGGAACTTCAAAATCTGTTGTAAAAACACGTGTTTTAGAGTTGCTTCAGTTAGTAGGTTTAGCAGAAAAAGCAAATGATTATCCTGCAAGTCTTTCCGGCGGTCAAAAACAAAGAGTTGCCATTGCGAGAACATTAGCTAATAATCCTAAAGTTTTGCTTTGCGATGAAGCTACAAGCGCACTGGATCCTGCAACAACACGATCAATTTTAAACCTGCTGAAAGATATAAACCGTCGTTTAAATATTACGGTTTTATTAATTACACATCAAATGGAGGTTGTAAAATCAATTTGTGATGAAGTGGCAGTAATAAGCCACGGAAAGTTAATAGAGCAGGGAAGTGTTGGAGAAATTTTTGCAGACCCGAAACACGATTTAACGAAGGAGTTTATTGCTTCATCATTACATCTTGATGTTCCTGCAGTTTATCTTGAAAAATTGCAAAAAGAGGATAACGGAAATTTAAATCCATTACTAAGACTTGAAATGACTGGAAAATCAGTTAATGAGCCTGTTATTTCAGAAGTTTCTAGGCTTTTTGATACTAATTTTAAAATTGTCAGCGCTCAGATGGATCAAGCTGGTGATGTTAATTTTGGTGTAATGCTGATTGAATTATCTGGTAAACGTGAGAACTACAATGCAGCCATCGAATATTTTATTTCAAAACATATTAAAACAGAAATTATAGGTTATGTCTGAATCCATTATTAACTTATTATTAAAGGGAACTCTGGAAACTATAGTGATGACATTTGTGTCTGGCTTTTTTGGCTTTTTATTAGGTCTTCCAACAGGGATTTTACTTTTTGTTACCCGAAAAAATCAAATACTAGAACAACCCGTTTTAAATAGAATATTGTCTGTTTTAGTAAATGTTTTTCGTTCAATTCCATTCATTATTTTAATCGTTTGGATGATTCCGTTTACACGTGCAATAGTAGGAACTTCTATAGGTGTGAGTGCAGCTTTGGTACCGCTTAGTATTGGTGCCGCGCCATTTATTGCACGTCTCGTAGAGAACAGTCTTTTAAGTCTTCCTTCAGGATTAATTGAAGCCGCAAGAGCTTTAGGAGCAACTCCTTTGCAGATTGTATATAAAGTATTACTTCCAGAAGCATTACCGTCATTAATAAACGCTGCATCTATAACATTAATTACGCTTGTGGGTTATTCTGCAATGGGAGGCGCAGTTGGTGCCGGCGGTTTAGGACAAGTAGGTTATCAATATGGATATATTGGCTATGATGCTGTAACAATGAATTCAGTACTAGCATTATTGGTACTCTTGGTATTTCTGATTCAGTTTGCTGGAGATGCTTTATCAAAACGATTTGATCACAGATAATTTCAATTAAAAATTAGAATTAAAAATTAAAAACATACGAATGAAAAATATAAAAAGTTTTTTTAAAGCAGGTGGAATTATTGCGCTGTCTCTAGTTTTATCTAATTGTGGAAAGAGTAAAAATAATGAGCCGCATCATATAAAAGTGGGTGTAGCAGCAGGACCTGAATATGCTGTTGCTCAGGTGGCACAAAAAGTAGCTAAAGAAAAGTATGGACTAGAAGTTGAACTCGTTACGTTTAACGATTATGTGATTCCAAACGAAGCTTTGAGTCAGGGAGATATTGATGCAAATGCTTTTCAGCATAAGCCCTATCTTGACGAACAGTCTAAACAACGCGGGTATAAATTGGCGATAATTGGTAAAACATTTGTATACCCAATTGCCGGTTATTCTAAAAAAATAAAAAGTCTTTCTGAATTAAAAAATGAAAGTACAATCATTATCCCAAATGACCCAACAAATGGAGGTCGTTCATTATTGCTTTTAGAGAAAAATGGTTTGCTGAAACTTAAATCTGGTATTGGTTTATTACCTAAAGTAACAGATATAGTAAGTAATCCTAAAAAACTGAAAATATTAGAATTAGAAGCTCCTCAATTACCTCGTGCTCTAGACGATCAAAATGTAACTATTGCAATTATCAACAATACATTTGCTTCTCAAGCTGGATTAGTTCCTGCTCGTGATGCATTGTTTGTAGAAGATAAAGATTCGCCATATGTGAATCTTGTTGTAAGCCGAGAGGACAATAAAAATGAAGAAAAAGTAAAGCAGTTTTTGCAAGCTTTTCAATCTCCAGAAGTTGAACAGGCTGCAATTCGCGAATTTAAAGGCGGTGCTGTAAAAGGCTGGTAAAAAAACATAAAAAAAAATTATTTTAAAGGCCTTTAGAGGCCTTTTTTTATGTTCTTATTTTAAGTTTTGAGAAATAGAACTATTTGATCTCGAATGAAATAAGTCTTATTTTGTTGTTTTTCAGACGTTTGAGGATTATTTGGATTAAGGTTTACATTTATTTTTGCTGCTGAGAAAAATGATTTAGAGTATTCTGAATCATTTTAAATGAAGTAAAAGTTATTCTTAATTAATTCTGTTATGAAAATATTCAATTTAACACTATTCTTTATCGTAAGTTTTTTTAATGCTCCGATGGAATATGCAACTGACAAGCCCACAGTAAATATTGAAGAGGCAAGACTGACGCAGCAACTTGATGAAGTAAAAGCATTGTTAAAGAATGGGGCTGGATACAATGATAAGATTGTTTTTCTGGTTGATATGAAAATCAAATCTGGGTACAATAGGTTTTTTGTTTATGATATAGCCAATAATAAAATTTTAGATAAAGGGCTTGTGGCTAATGGTTCAGGATCTGAAACGGCTGTAAAAGGAGATTTGAAATTTAGTAATGAACCCAATTCTAAATGTACTTCGTTAGGAAGATATTCCATAGGTAAATCGTATAAAGGAATGTTTGGGAAAGCCTATAAATTAAGCGGACTTGATGAAACTAATAGTAATGCGGCTAAAAGAGCTGTCGTTTTGCATTCGTATTCTGCTGTTCCAAACGATGAGCAGGAGTATTATATATCCAATAGCCAGGGTTGTCCTATGGTAAGTGAAGTTTTCTTTAAAAGATTAGAAAAGATCATTGACAGTTCAAAATCGAACATCATCTTGCATATTTTTTACTAATTGAAAACATTGAGTGTGATTTTTTAACACATAGAAACATTTCCGATAGCTATCGGGATTGAAAAATTTAGAAAAGGCGTTTCTCTTGTATTTTTAGACATAGTCTGCACAATATTTGTTGACAATCTGGTGTGATTTACTTTGTTTGTTCGCTATCGATGGAGTCTCCTTGCGGTCGAAATGACAAATTTTGAGAACTAAGTATTTAAGTATTATATGCCTCCATAACGTATGCTTGATCCTAAAATAAGCATTGTTACTCCTATTAAAGTAACACTAATAATAAGGACTGCCATTTTATTGATATTATGTTTACTGAGATTAGGAATAACGCTAAATTGAGCTATAAGTGCAAGCAAAAAAGTAAAGAGTAATAATAAGAGTTTTACAGAAACTACTTTTTCGATTCCGCTGGAAAAGCTAAACCAAGAATCAAAAGAAACTCCAAAATCATATGCCATTATGATTCCTGTAATAATTAGTAAAAGGAGAGAGCTCATGCCCAGGGCTTCAAATTTTTTCTCGTAGTTCAAAATAATTGCAGGTTCTTTTTGTTTTAAAGCTAAAGGGAGGTATCGAATACTTAAAACAAGATGTCCGCCCACCCAGATTGTTGCTGAGATAAGGTGAATTATCAAAAGAAAGTGATGCAGTTTCATGAGCTTTTTAGTTTTAGATTGGTAAAAGGGAAGAGCGAAGTTTTTTTTAGAAATTATTCTCTAAAAACAATTTTTACTTTTGATACAGAAAAATCGGCACTACTCATTTTTTGATCAGAATGACCTAGAGATGTTAGTGTTGGCACATTATTTCTAAAATGCTGGATGTAATAGTTTCCTTCAAAATTATGAGTTTCAAGATAAGTTCTCATCTTTAATAATTCAGATTTATTTATAAGATTAGAATGTATTGTAGTGCGCACTTCAAACTGAATTGAAGAGGCTATTAAAAGTAATAAACTTTCTTCAAATTCAGAGAACAGATTTGATTTTGTAATCTGTTTAAAGGCATCAGGAAGGCTTTTAAAATCTAAAGCAACATAATCGATCAGTTTTTCAGAGATCAGTTTTCTCAGAACATTTGGTTTTGAACCGTTAGTATCAACTTTGATTATAAAACCAAGAGCTTTAATTTCTTTTATAAAAGTGATTATGTTTTTATGCATCGTACATTCTCCACCGCTTAATACTACACCATCTAGTAATCCTTTGCGTGTTTTTAGAAACGCAAGAACCGTTTCAAAATCAATTTTTCCTTTACCAAGAACAATATCAGGATTGTAACAATATAGACACCGCATATTACAGCCTGCAAGCCATACAATGCAGGCTGTCTTATCCGGATAATCTAATAAAGTAAAGGGCGTAATGTTGTAAACTGCCTTATTGGATAGTGGTTTCCTTGAAATGGGTACGCTGTTGATGTTCGCCTTTTTTTCCAATATTAAAACTTTCTACGGGTCTATGATAGCCCATTACTCTTGTGTAAACTAAACATTTACTTCTCTTAACTTGCTGCTGTGCTAGAATTTCATGACATTGTGTTTTCATATATTTCGGATTTTTGATTATTCTCGCTGAGTAAAATTTCGTCGCATTTTGGGCAGTATTCATGTTCGCCATTAAGATATCCATGAATAGGGCAGATACTGAAAATGGGTGTAACGGTTATATAAGGCAGTTTAAAATTTGTCAACACCTTTTTTACAAAGTTTTTACAGGCTTCGGGACTGCTTATTTTTTCTCGCATGTAAAGATGCAGTACAGTTCCGCCGGTATATTTACATTGTAATTCGTCCTGAAGTAATAAAGCCTCAAACGGATCTTCGGTATGATCTACTGGAATTTGTGAACTGTTAGTATAATAGATATTATTGTTTTGACCTGCCTGCAAAATTTCTGGAAAACGCTTTTTATCTTCTTTTGCAAAACGATAAGTAGTTCCCTCCGCAGGAGTGGCTTCTAGATTGTATAAGTTCCCTGTTTCTTCCTGGAACTCTTTCATTCTTGATCGAATATGATCTAAAACTTCAGTTGCAAAATGAATTCCAGAATTGCTTGTAATATCTTGTTTTCCATCAGTAAAATTAAGGACCATTTCGTTCATACCGTTCACGCCGATGGTTGAGAAATGATTCCTAAAATGTTCGAGATAGCGCTGTGTATACGGATAAAGTCCGCGATCGTACATTTCTTGAATAAAGATTCTTTTTTTCTCCAAAGTCGATTTTGCTTTCTGAAGCAGCTCATCTAAATGATAAAATAGTTTTATAATATTCCCTTTATGTAAATATCCCAAACGAGCCATATTGATCGTTACTACGCCAATGCTTCCAGTCATTTCGGCACTTCCAAACAAGCCGTTTCCTCGTTTTAATAATTCGCGTAAGTCGAGCTGAAGCCTGCAGCACATACTTCTAACAGCATTTGGTTTATAGGCTTCTGGATTTTCTATTTTACTGCCATTTTCATCTAATACATATTGGCTTCCAATGAAATTTTGGAAATACGAAGAACCAATTTTAGCTGTATTTTCAAACAGTAAATCTACATTTTCACCTTCCCAGTCAAAATCCTCTGTTATATTAACTGTAGGAATTGGGAATGTAAAAGGCTGCCCGTTGGCATCTCCTTCGGTCATAACGGTGTAATAAGCCTTGTTTATCAAGTTCATTTCTTCTTGAAAATCGGCATATTTTAAATTTGTTAGAGTTGTAACTCCTCTTTCGTTTGCTTTTTTTATTAAGATTGGATCATTTGCAGTAAGAAATAAATGTTCGTTATTTCTAGTAGGTATCTGTTCTTTTAAATCATCAGGAGCAGTCCAGTCTAAAGTTATATTTGTAAAAGGAGATTGTCCCCATCTTGCGGGTACATTAAGATTATAAACAAAACTTCTAACAGCTTTTAGAATCTGCTCGTAACTAAGCTGATCCTTAAAAACGTAAGGCGCAAGATAAGTATCAAATGAACTGAAAGCTTGAGCGCCAGCCCATTCGCTTTGCAGAATTCCTAAAAAGTTAGCCATTTGCCCAAGTGCTTCTCTAAAATGCGATGGAGGTCTGCTTTCAACACGACCGCGCACGCCGTTGAATCCTTCGTTTAATAAAACACGTAGACTCCAACCCGCACAATAACCAGTTAAGCAATCTAGGTCATGAATGTGTAAATCGCCATTTCTATGTGCAAAACCTTCTTCTTTATTGTAAATTTTGTCCAGCCAATAATTCGCAATTACTTTTCCTGCGGTATTATTAACCAGGCCTGCATTAGAATAGGAGGTATTGGCATTGGCATTAATACGCCAATCAGATTGGTTGATATACTCTTCAATAGTTTGTGTACTGTCTACATACGTTGTGCTGTCATTGAAACCATCAATATGTTCTCGCTGCAGTTTTCGGGTATGTCGATAGATAATAAAAGAACGCATGGTTTTAAAATAACCATTTTCAAAAAGAACTCTTTCTATAATGTCCTGAATTTCTTCTACCGGCCATGAGTATTTTAATTCAAGACCTAAAGAAACCAGTTTGTATATTTTTTTATCAACTGGCAGATTTACACTCTGAAAGGCTTTTTCAATAGCATCTTTAATTTTATAGGCTTCAAAAGGTTTGTAATCGCCGTTACGTTTGATCACATATTTTTCCATGTTTTGTATGTTTAAGAAACTTTCTCAAATTTTTTCTCGAGACTTATAGCTTTTGGAAACAGTATATTGTTTTCCATATGAATGTGTTTGTGCAGATCGTTTTCAAATTCCTCCAGCATTGCAAATGTTACTTTGTAGGTATTGCAGGCATCTGCAGGAGGTGAGTAATTGTTGGTCAAAGCGGCAATTTTTTTAAAACGATCACCTTCAGTATTATGTTCTTGTTTCATCATCGCAATAGGATTTTCGATAGTTCCAAAATGCGGCATTTCTAGAAAATCACCTTTTATTTGAGCCGTTTTCATTTTTCTGATGAATGGAAAAAGTATAACCTCTTCTTTTCTCATATGTGCCGAAAGATCTGCGGCTGATGCTGAAAAAAGAGAATTAATATCAAATAATTCTGGATGTCTTTCGCCATGAACATTACATAGTTTGTTTAAAAACTGAAATAGTACAGGCGTTTTTTCTTTTACATAGCGATGATGTGTTTTTTCTATATAATCTGTAAGTAAGTCGAGCGGCCAGGTTTTATAATCAAACGATTGATTTGCCTCGCTTGTTCGTGTTCTTTCAATTTCTGCAATTAATAACTCTTCATCAATAGCTCTTTTTTTGCATACTTCTTCGATAGTGCGGTGTCCTTTACAACAAAAATCAATACTGTATTTAGAGAAAGTTGCTGCTGTTCTGAAATCATCTGCCACGATTTCGCCAATTGTATTTTTGGGTGTTATTTCCATTTTCTTTGAGAGGTTTTAGTTATTCAATTTGTTAGAATGGGTTCTTTTATTTTTTTACATTGTTTAATGATAATTAGGGCTGTGACAAGCATATTACTGAATTCAATAAAAGGAATTGCGATTTTGTCTTTTTCGATTAGAGAAACCGCTGTATTTTTCAGCATTTTAATTTTTTCTAATGCGTAATCTTTATCACGATTTTCGCTGGTATAAAAAACAGTAATTAATACTTGGAGTTCTTTTTTTAGAATAGCAAAAGCTTCGTAAGTACTAGTGTCTGCTTGGGAAAACTTTGGACGAGGTATTTTTGATGAAAATGCAAAATTTTGTATTGTTTTATCTATTTGTTCTGAAGCTTGATGTGCAAAAACTAATGCTTCTAATAGTGAATTGGAAGCTAAACGATTTTTTCCGTGTAATCCCGTTCTGGCGCATTCTCCTATGGCATATAGATTTTGAATTGCCGTTAAACCATTATGATCTACTTTTATCCCGCCGCATTGATAATGTGCGGCCGGCACAATTGGAATTAAATCTTTTTCGGGTTTTATTCCTGCTAGATTGCATTGTTTTGCTATTACTGGAAACTCTTTGTAAAACTCGACTGGATCTAAGTGACGACAGTCAAGATAAACGTGTTTTTTATTAGTATGCAGCATTTCGCTGTTAATGGCATGGGAAACTATATCACGTGTTGCTAATTCGCCACGTGAATCGTATTTAAACAGGAATCTTTTTTGATCTTCATTAACAACATAAGCGCCAAAACCGCGAACTGCTTCTGAAATTAGAAAAAACGGATTTTTGCTGCCTGCAAACAAGGCGGTGGGATGAAACTGGATGTATTGGAGGTCTTCAATTTCGATCCCAGCGCGGGCAGCCATTGCAATACCGTCACCCGTGGCAATTTCAGGATTGGTTGTGTTCTCAAAAAGCTGGCCGCAGCCGCCTGTACTCAATATGATAGTTCTGGTTTGTATATATTTTACAGAGTTGCTTTTTTTGTCATAATAAAAAGCACCGCTGCAAAGATTTTCTTCTTCAATTTTTTCGGTATTCAAATCAATAACTTGATGATTTTCGAGTAACTGTATGTTTGAAAGTTCTTTTATAATATTTAGAAGTTTTTTTTCAATTTCTAAGCCAGAACTGTCTTTATGATGCAATATGCGATGATTAGAATGACCGCCTTCTAAACCTAAATTCCATTGTCCGCGTTCATCTTTATCAAAGGAAGTTCCAATATCTAAAAGCTCTTTTAACCTTTCGGGCGCCTGCTTAATTACCATATTTACAATAGATTCATCACAGCTTCCATCGCCTGCCAGCAGTGTATCTTTAATGTGCTGATCAAAGCTGTCTTTTATCAAATCAGTTACAACCGCAATACCGCCTTGTGCCAATTGTGTATTTGTATTTTGAGCACTTTCTTTGGTCATAATTACAATTGACAAATCGGGCCTTTTTTGAGCCGTTTTCATAGCTAGAAAAAGTCCCGAAATACCTGAGCCAATTATTAAGATGTCAGTTTTAAGCATTTTGTTAGTTTTTTGATTCTATGATAATTCAAGCATTCTTTCAATTGGCTGCAGAGCTTTAACTCTTAAGGGTTCAGCTATTTTAATTTCTGGACTTTCATTACTCAGGCATTGCAGGAGTTTTTCAAGTGTATTAATTTTCATAAAAGCACATTCACTGCAGGCACAGCTGTTGTCTTCTGTGGATGGGGCCGGGATCAGCGTCTTATCAGGTACAGTTTTTGAAAGTTGATGCAGAATGCCGGCCTCCGTAGCCACGATGAAAACGGAAGCAGGATCCGTTTTAATAAAGTTAATAATACCCGAAGTAGAGCCAATATAATGCGCCGTTTTCAAAATATGGCTTTCTGACTCCGGGTGGGCGGCAATTTTTGCCGTTGGATTTTTTATATATATTTCAATTAACTTGTCTAATGAAAAGGCTTCGTGAACCACACAAGAACCTTCCCAGAGTACTAAATCACGCTTAGTTTCTTTCTTAAGATAATTTCCTAGATTTTGATCGGGAGCAAAAATTATCTTTTTGTCTTGAGGAATTGATCCTATTATTTTTTTTGCATTAGATGATGTGCAAACGAGATCGCTCATCGCTTTTATTTCAGCAGAACAATTGATGTAGGTTACCACTACATGATCCGGATATTTTTCTTTGAATATTTTAAAATCTTTCGGATCACAGCCGTCAGCGAGGGAACAGCCGGCGTTTAAATCTGGAAGCAGTACTTTTTTTGACGGATTAAGGATTTTTGCAGTTTCAGCCATAAAATGAACTCCGGCAAAAACAATAACATCAGCATTGGTTGCCTGTGCTTTTTTGGATAATTCTAAACTGTCGCCAACAAAATCTGCAATATCTTGAATATCTTCATTTTGATAATAATGAGCTAGAATAACAGCATTTTTTTGCTGTTTTAGGCGGTTTATTTCCTGTATCAAGAATTGTTTATCCATTTTTTTTAATCTGTTTTTTTTTTTTTTGAGAAAAATCAAGCTGTACTAAAGAAATGCGACAGTTGGTAAAACTGAAGATTGTCATGAAAGTGGTAGTTTTTAGGATGCTTGATTATAAATTTTAATATCGTAAATATATTGCCATCAAAATCTTCAAACTATGATTCCAATCATACTGTATTATTTTTATTTTTTTATGTTCTGTTTTAAAAGTCAAACGTAAAACTGGAAAAAAATGGAGTTCAAAAACGGTTTATCTAAAGCTGAAAGTAAGATTGACAAAGACGTTGCGTCCCATTCGCGGAATTTTGTTCCAATCTGAAAAAGTGGTATAATATTTATCAAAAATATTTTCTACACCAGTTTGCAGTTTTATTAAATTTTGATTGTAATGGAACGTATATCCAGCATTGAAATTAAAAACCAAATAATCCGGAGTTTTTGTTTGACCGTATGTTGCTGCAAATTCTTTTTGAGCAAGATTTCCCAAGGCAGAAATTCCTAAATTTAAATTCTGCTTTTTATAGTCAATTCCTGCACTGTATCGTATTGGGCTTATAAAAGGAAGATTGTTTCCTTGATTGTCTTTGCCTAAACTATAAACCAGCTGCGTTTTTAAAAGCCAGTTTTCAAATAGAGAATATTCTATATTTAAATCGGCATTAAAAATAGAGGCATAACTTATAGCTTCGTATTTTTTTACACCAGACGCTCCAATTGTCATGGGAAGAATATTAGGATCAATTTGACCTACGATAAAATCATTTATATGAAAGTATGACGCTGTAATTTTTGTACTTAATTGATTTGTTTTATAACCAAGTAAAAGGTTCGCTTCTAAAGCTTTTTCATTCTTTAAAAAAGGATTTCCTATGTAATCATAAAAATCACTGCTGTTATAGAGATAGAAACCATAACCTTCAGAAATTGAAGGAGCTCTTTCGGCATAAGCACCTCCAAAACCATATTCAAAATTGCCTTTTTTTTGAGTAAAGTTTGCCGAGAAACTTTTTAAGAAACGGTTTTTTGAAGCCTCCATTTCAGGATAGAAAATGCGCAGACTCTGCAATCCGAAATCATTTGCAACATCGTTTGAATGAAATCCTACAGAAGTTCCAATTCTCAAAGTAGTTTCTGATGCTATTTTAATATAATCTTCAAGAGACAAGCCGTTGTAAAAAGTTCGTACATCAGGCCAAGTGTACATGAACATTAAATTTTCTGTGGGATCAGCAGGATACATTGTCATTTCGGCAATCGATTTGTTGTAAAAAGCATTTAAGTCTGCTGTAAAATCGTGTATTTTATACTTCCCTTTTAGCTTAGAGTAAAATCCGTAGGTGTCAGACCAGCCCGGCATATCCATATGAATGGGAACAGAAGGTCTTTTCGTATCATCCATTTTATGCGTTACGCTGTTTCCGTAAACCTTTGTTTCCCAGTTTGAAATAATACCAGAATCGGGTGTATGACGATAGCTTAAAGACATGATTTCGGCTTTTGCCAGTGAAACATCCATAGGCAGAGCAGGATAACCTACGTTTGTAGCGTTATCATAAATCAGCGAAGCTTCGAGATTGTTTTTCTTATTTATGAAATATCCAGCAGTTGCAGCAATGTTGTATTTGGTAAATTGAGAAAAATTGATTTCTTGGTTTCCGCCAGCTCTATAATTCTCAGCATCACGATGCATAAAATCAACATGAGCGTAAAACTTTTCATTATTGTAGCCCAATGAACCTCCAATAATTTTTTGCTGATTGTTGCTTTCATAACCTGAGTTAAAACTGCCATTCCACCCCAAAGTATTTTGACTAAAAATGGAACGTTTTAGATCTATAGAACCGCCAATTGCTGCACCATGACAGCTTGCCTGCTGACCAGATGCAACTGCAGCTTCTGATAAATTTGAAACTTCAACATAAGAAGTTATTGGATCCATTTTATCAGTACAAGCTCCAAAAATGCGCATTCCGTCAATAGTAATAACGGTGCGTTCTGTAGACATGTTGTTAATTGTGGGTTCCCAGGCATAAGCGCCTCTTTTTATCATATTTATTTTTGTAGATTTTTGCAGATAATCTTCTACAGAAGTCAATGATTTTGGCTGTTTTTGATGTAAAGCTGCCTTTTTTCCAATAACAATAATTTCATTTAAATTTTGAGCCGAAAGACTGTCCTTTTGTTGTTCTTGTCCCCAGCAGATTGTTGAAAAAATAGTTAGAATACATACTATTATTTTTTTCATCACTAGATAAGTTATAAGAAAGAGACAACTAGAATTGTCTCTTTCTTGTTAATAATGAACGCTTAAAATTCAATTTCAAAATAAAGAGTGCTTGAAGGATTTTCTGTCGTTACAGGTTCTCCTTTTAGTACTTCATCTGAGGCATTTAAAACCTGCATATTAATTTTCCAATATCCCGTCATGGTCAATGAAAGTTTTCCTTTATAGAAACCTCCTGCTTCAGATTGTACTAAATCGGTATTATTTGGTGATCCATGATTTCCCATGCTTGGCATTCTTGGGTCTATTTTTATTTTAAAATTGTTTACTGTAGTAAACGTCATCATATCTTCCATTTTATAAAGTCCAACAGCAGCATCGTTTACGGCTACTTTCGGATTCTCGGGTGCGATATAAGCCAGTACATATTTATTGCCGCTATTGTCTTTAAATGAGGTTACAGTACGTTTTGGCGATGCAGTTACGGCAATAGTATCTGCAACGGTATAAACAACATTGTTGATTGTATAATTAATTTTAAGTTCCCAAAATTCCTTATCGTTTTGTGCCATCTGAAAAATAATATCACCTGAGTATAAGGTTTTTTTATCAGCCGTTTTAGTCACAGTCGATTTTGGACATGAATGCTGCATTGAAGTCATATGCATAATTGGTGTCCAATCAATTTTTGCATCTGTAATATAAGCGCTGCTTTTTTTGTCTTTTATTCTAATTGTAATGGTATTGTAGCCTTGAATTAGAGTGCCTTTTTTTGAATAAAGTTCAACAACATGATTGTCATTCGTTAATTCTTGAATTTTTTGAAGTCCAAGTGTCTCATCAGTAGGAATTGAGGTTGAAGAGTCATCATCAGAAGAACAAGAAATATAGGTAATTGCTAAAAGGAAAAGGGTAATGTATTTTAAAGTTTTCATAGAATATTAATTTAAATAAGGATAATACGATTTCTGCCGAAATAGATTTCGGAGAAAATAAAGTGTAAAACATTGAAAAATTAATAGTTGAAAGTCGGCGGACGAAAAACAGAAACCGTGTCTAAATGAGAGTATAGATTTTTATAGACTGAGTTTATTTTTAAGTGGGTTTTGTGAGCTGTTTCAAAACAAAATACAGGAAGGTTTACTATGAATAGTATTACTGTTTCTACCGTTTCCGCTTTTTTCTCGTTAGAGGCAGGATCATCATTTTTATAAGCTTTTGCCAGCTCTTTTTTTAGATGACATTTTCCATTGCAACTAAGTTCAGGCGCATTTTTGTTTTCACATAATTCGGTAACAATGTAATGGTAGTTTACTACATAATCCAAAAATGGAAACGCAGGTCTAAAAACCACTGAAAAGAGAAATATGTAAACAAAAAACTTCATCTGTTTATTTTAGAGTACGAAGGTATCATCAACTTTTTCTTTAAAGTATGATCGTAATCATAATTTAAGAAATACATCTTGTGGAACTTTGACCTGTAGTTTAACAAATAAAAAAAAAGCAAACACATGAACAAATTATTTTTAATAGCAATGTTTGGTATTTTCTTTTTCGTGTCCTGCGGAAAGGATAAATCAAAAACAGACGAAGATTTTTCGACTCCGCCGCCAGCAGAAAAAACTGCTGAAGCTGAATCATACGATCCCCAAAGAGGACTCGGGAAATACTCGACTGTAGAATTAGGAGCTTCCTTAGATAAAGCAATGGCAGAAAAAGGGCTTAAAGCTGCCGAAGTAAAATGTACTTCATGCCACAAACCTACAGATGAGAAACTTGTTGGTCCAGGATGGAAAGGTGTAACGGAACGAAGAACACCACAATGGATTATGAATTTTATCACAAATCCTGATCCTATGATCGATAAAGACCCTGAGTTACAAGCTCAATTAGAACTTTGCATGATTAGAATGCCTAATCAAGGTTTAAGTGATGATGAAGCTAGAAGTATTCTGGAATATATGCGTCAGAATGATGGGGTAAAATAAACGCCAAAATAATCGAATTCTAAATTAATAACCTTATGAAAAATCAGTTTTTAAAATCAGTTTTTGCCATTACTCTGGGCTGTGCTTTTTTTGTTTCTTGCAAGCCCAAAGATTCTTCAGATACTGTTGACGGTGATGTCGCCAGCAAAGTATACGTTGCTCCTGGTAAGTATGATGAGTTTTACAACTTTGTCTCTGGAGGATTCAGTGGTCAAGTGAGTGTTTACGGGCTTCCAAGCGGGCGACTGCTTAGAGTAATGCCTGTGTTTTCTGAAGATCCTCAAAGCGGCTACGGCTATAGTGAGGAAACAAAACCAATGTTAAATACTTCTCATGGATATGTGCCTTGGGATGATCAGCATCACCTTGATTTATCACAGACAAATGGTGAAGTAGACGGACGCTGGCTTTTTGCCAATGCAAACAATACGCCTAGAATTGCGCGTATTGATCTTAAAACTTTTAGAACGGCCGAAATTATCGAGCTTCCAAACTGTGGAGGAAATCACTCTTCACCATTTATTACCCAAAATACAGAGTACGTTGTTGGAGCAAGCCGTTTTAGTGTGCCTGCTGATAATGATAACGGTGATGTGCCTATCAATACATACAAGAAAAACTTTAAAGGGCATTTAAGCTTTGTAAAAGTTGGGAAAGAAGGTGAGTTAGATCTTGCTTTTCAAATTGTAACGCCAGGGGTTAATTTTGATCTTAGCCACCCAGGTAAAAAAGAGTCTCACGGATGGTTCTTTTTCTCTTGCTATAATACAGAACAAGCTAATACATTACTTGAAGTAAATGCATCTAAAAATGATAAAGATTTTATCATGGCAGTGAACTGGAAAAAAGCAGAGGAATATATTAAAGCCGGAAAAGGAAAACGTGTACCTGCAAACTATGCTCATAATACTTGGGATGAAAAAACACAAACAGCAAAATCTGAAATTAAAAAAGAGGTGCTGATTCTTGATGCTGCAGAACTTAAAGATATCTGCTATATGATTCCTTGCCCAAAATCGCCTCACGGTTGTGATATTGACCCAACAGGTGAATATATTATTGGAAGTGGAAAATTAGCAGCTTTGATTCCTGTATTTAGTTTTACAAAACTAAAAGCAGCGATTGCTAATAAACAATTTGATGGTTCTTATGCTGGTATTCCGGTAGTAAAATATGAAGCAGCGCTGCACGGCGAAGTTCAAAAACCAGGATTAGGACCTTTACATACTGAATTTGATGGTAAAGGAAATGCATATACAACCATGTTTGTTTCTTCAGAAGTTGTAAAATGGAATATTAAAGATCTTAAAGTTTTAGATAGAAAAGCGACTTATTATTCTCCGGGTCACCTTATGGTTCCAGGTGGTAATACAGAAAAACCATTTGGAAAATATATGGTAGTTTATAATAAAATTACAAAAGATCGTTTCTTGCCAACAGGTCCTGAATTAGCACAAAGTGCACAATTATTTGATATCAGCGGAGATAAAATGAAACTGCTGCTTGATTTTCCAACAATTGGAGAACCGCATTATGCACAAGGAATCCCTGCGGATAAGATTCGTAACAACGGACAGTTGAAGTTTTACAAAATGGCTGATAACAAGCATCCTTTTGCAGCCAAAGGAGAAAAAGAAACTAAAGTGGTTAGAGAAGGAAATAAAGTACATATTTATATGACGTGTATTCGTTCTCATTTTGCTCCAGATAATATCGAAGGAATTCGTGTAGGCGATGAGGTTTATTTCCATGTTACGAATCTTGAACAAGATTGGGATGTTCCTCACGGATTCGCCATTAAAGGAGCTAACACTGCCGAATTGTTGATTATGCCGGGAGAAACACTTACTTTAAAATGGACACCTCAGAAAAAAGGAATATTCCCATTCTATTGTACAGATTTCTGCAGTGCATTACATCAAGAAATGCAGGGTTATGTTAGAGTTTCGCCAGCAGGAAGTAACGTTCCAATTAGCTACAGTCTGGGAACTAATTTACCAAAAGAATAACTACTAACCAAGTAAAGGGGACAGAGCATATTCTTTGTTCCCTTTTTTATTTTGAATTATTATGAGAAATAATACAATTTCGACATTTTCTAAAATAGTTCTCTTGTTATCAGGATTACTTTTTATTGGATCTATTTTTGTGCCCATGTGGAAAATTGAATTAACTGCACCTCAATATCCTGAAGGATTGGTTTTAAAACTTCACGCTTCTAAAATTGCTGGTGATGTTGAGATTATCAATGGGCTTAATCATTATATTGGAATGAAGACTTTGCATACCGAAGATTTTATCGAGTTTACAATTCTTCCTATCATTCTAGGTTTTTTTGGAGTTATCGCTTTAGGCTGCATATTTTATAAAAATAAGAAAATTTTATATACACTCTTTGGCTCTTTTGTCCTTTTTGGAATAGCTGCCGGCCTTGATTTTTACCGCTGGAATTATGAATATGGTCACAACCTTGATCCAAATGCTGCCATACGAGTACCTGGAATGGCGTATCAGCCGCCTGTTTTAGGTTATAAACAACTGCTTAATTTTGGTGCTTACTCGATACCCGATATTGGCGGATGGATGTTGATTACTGCTGGAGTTTTACTATTTCTGGCTGTACTAAAAGAAAAGAAAATGTTTTTTTTTAAAACTAAAACAATATTAAGTATTGCCATATTGGCCGTTTTATTTTCTTCATGCTCAAATGATAAACCTGTTCCAATTAAGCTGAATACTGACAACTGCGATTTTTGTAAAATGGGAATTACTGATGGAAAGCATGGCGCCGAGATTATTACCGAAAAAGGCAGAGCTTATAAATTTGATGATTTGGCTTGCATGGTAAATTATACCAAAGAAAATCCAGAATTAAAAGTCAAAGGGTATTACGTACATGATTATACTTTAGAAAATGAATTGATTCCTGCCGAAAAAGCTTTTTATGTCTCTGGCGGTGCAATCAAAAGTCCTATGAATGGAAATGTTGCTGCGTTTTCTAATAAAAGCCAAGCCAAAGCATTTGAAGCAGAATCTCACGGACAAGAAAAGGAATGGGGCACTTTTATTGAAAAATAAGAGTACAACAATTCAAAACACAATTAAAAAAATATGAAATTATTTCTAGGTCTTTTTCTATCGCTGTTTTTTTTCAATCTGCAGTCTCAGACTATTGAGGTTGGGAAAAACAAGGTAATAAAAAGTATAAAAAAAGCTATTGATCTGGCAAACCCTGGCGATACAATCTTGGTCTATAAAGGAGTGTATCGTGAGGGAAATATCGAGATCAATAAAAAAATTGTGCTGCAAGGAAAGGATTTTCCAATTCTTGATGGACAAAGAAAATATGAAGTGGTTTCTATCAAAGCTGATAGTGTTGTTGTATCTGGTTTTAAGGTAATAGATTCGGGTTACGGTTCTCTTAACGATCCTTGCGGCATTAAAATTTATGATAAAATAGGTGTAACGGTAAAGAATAATATACTGGAGAATAACTTTTTTGGCATTTACGCTCAAAAAGGGAGCAGCTGTGTAATTGAAAATAACACTATAAAAGCACATCAAAAAGAAGAACAGCGTATAGGAAATGGCATTCATTGTTGGAAAAGCGATAGTATGAAGATTATCGGAAACAGAATTTCCGGACATCGTGATGGTATTTATTTTGAGTTTGTCTCGAATTCGATTATCTGGAGAAACATTTCTAAAGGAAATATTCGATACGGACTGCATTTTATGTTTTCTAATGACGATTCGTATATCTCAAATGTATTTAAAAACAATGGGGCTGGAGTGGCAGTAATGTTTACCAAAAATGTAAAAATGTTCAACAACTATTTTGAAGAAAACTGGGGAGACGCCGCCTATGGTTTACTGCTGAAAGAGATTGCAGACAGCTATATTATTGGAAACAAATTTATACGCAATACTTCAGGAATTTATATGGAAGGCACGAGCAGAGTTATGCTTAATCATAACATATTTAAAGACAATGGCTGGGGAATGAAAATTCAGGCAAGTTGTATGGATAACGAAATTTCATTCAATAACTTTCTAGCCAATACTTTTGATATCAGTACCAATGGAAGTCTCGTTTTAAATCATTTCAACAGTAATTATTGGGACAAGTATGAGGGATATGATCTTAATAAAGACGGGATTGGCGATGTACCTTTTCATCCGTTGAGTCTTTTTGCTGTTCTTACTGAGAATAATCCTTCGGCAATGCTTTTATTCAGGAGTTTTATGATTACCCTCTTAGACAAATCAGAAAAAGTACTGCCAAGTATTACGCCTGATAATTTTATTGATGAAACCCCCTTTATGAAATCTCTCATTTTATGATTACGATAAAAAATATAAGCAAAAAGTTTGGAAAACTTCAAGTGTTAGAACATGTAAATCTTGAATTTAAAAAGGGAGAATGTATTGCATTAATTGGTCCTAACGGATGCGGAAAAACAACTCTCATTAAATCTATTTTAGGAATGGTGCTTCCTGACAATGGCGATATTTTGTTTCAAGAAAATTCTATTTTAAAAGAGTTTAATTACAGAAATAAAATCGGGTATATGCCTCAGATTGGAAGGTATCCGGATAATATGGAAATAGGACAGATAATTAGTATTATTAAAGAAATTAGGAATTCAAAAACGGTTTTAGACGAAGATTTGATAAAAGCCTTTAATCTTGACAAAATGTATGCTAAACAAATGCGTACGCTTTCTGGCGGAACAACTCAAAAAGTGAGTGCGGCGCTGGCTTTTCTTTTTAATCCTGATGTTCTTATACTTGATGAGCCTACAGCTGGATTAGATCCATTAGCGTCGGAAATTCTGAAAGAAAAGATTCTAAAAGAACGTGACGCTGGAAAATTAATTTTAATAACATCACATTTATTAAGTGAACTCGATGATATGATTACTCAGATTATTTTCATGCAGGACGGAAAAGTACATTTCCATAAAACGATCAGCGATTTACTTGAATATACAGGCGAAAGCAAAATTTCAAAAGCCATAGCCGAAATCTTAAAAGAGAAACATCATGAACAGAATAATTAAAATTGTTTTACTCGATATACTTAAAAATAAGATTGTTGTTAGTTACACCATTATTTTAGCATTACTTTCTTGGGGATCTTTTGGATTAGAAGACAATTCAGCCAAAGGACTACTTACTATATTGAATGTAATTTTGTTTACAGTACCTTTAGTATCGATATTGTTTTCTACGATTTATCTTTATAACAGTGCCGAGTTTATTGAACTTTTATTGAGTCAGCCTTTAAAGAGAAGAAAAATCTGGATTAGTTTATTTGCGGGTCTTTCGATCGCAATGGTTACTGCGTTTTTTCTCGGAGCTGGAATTCCGCTAATAATAAACGCACCAGGTATAGTTGGATTTATGATGCTTTTGGTAGGCTGCCTTATCTCAGTAGTTTTTGTCTCATTGGCTTTTTTAAGCTGTATTTATGCAAGAGACAAAGCAAAAGGAATTGGAGTTGCCATAATGTTCTGGCTCTATTTTGCAATGCTTTTTGATGCTGTAGTGTTGTTTTTGCTTTTTCAGTTTTCTGAATATCCTATTGAGAAGGCTATGGTAGGTGTAACAGCATTGAGTCCTATAGATTTGGCACGTATTCAAATATTACTGCATCTCGATCAATCGGCAATGATGGGATATACAGGAGCGATTTTTAAAGATTTTTTTGGTACAACAATTGGGCTGATACTATCTTTTCTATTATTGCTGTTATGGATCGTAATTCCGTTTTTTATATCTCTTAAAAAATTTAATAAAAAAGATTTGTAAAAATATTTTGAACACAAATGAAGAAATAAGAAGAAAGATGAAAAAAGATATTAAAGACAAAGACGATATTATAATCTTGGTAGATGCTTTCTATTTAAAGATTAGAAGTGATCCTACGATTGGTTATTTGTTTACAGAAGTAGCAGCGGTAAACTGGGAAAAACACCTTCCGATAATGTATGATTTTTGGGATAATATTTTATTTCATACTGGAAATTTTGATGGAAATCCGATGATGAAACACCGAATGTTAAATCAGAAAAGTCTTTTGACGGAGGCTCACTTTAAACACTGGACAAAGTTGTGGAAAAAAACGGTCGATGATTTGTTTGAAGGAGAAAAAGCTAGAGAAGTCAAAATTAGGGCTGATAATATCTCAAAAGCAATGATGAATAAAGTAATAAGTTAAAAAAGCGGGAACTATTGAAGTTCCCGCTTTTTTACTTTAAAACGTTATGAAATTTGAATTAATAATTTATCATTTAACCTTTTCTCAAAGGACGTGAATATTTGTGCTATAGATTATGATTTGAGTCATACTGCTGCAATTTTTTAGACGTTCTAGTAGAATAATTTGTGATCAATGATTTCAATTTTTTTATTCTTTTTCATGAGTGTCAGCGTTCTAATAACAGTTTCGACTCTTAATCCAGTAAAATCAGCAATTTCTTGACGAGTATATGGAATTTTTATTTTTTGATTCGATTTTGTGCAAAGCTGTCTTTTAAAATTATCTAAAAAATATTGTATTCGATGTTCTGGTTTATGATTAATAATATTTTTAGAGAAAACGATTTTATTATAAATTCTTGAGGCAAATAATTTCAATATTTTCTTTTGTGCTTCAGGATTTTCTTCTAGAAAGGAGAAAAAGTTAATTCGAGAAAGCTTTAAAATCACACAGTCTGTTTGAGCTAATGCCGATGCAGGATAGGGCTCGCCAATAATTAACGGCGGTTCTCCAAAACTCTCCCCTTTATTAAATACACCAATAGTAAGATCTTTACCGTCTTCGTTGGTATAGCTCATTTTTACCGTTCCTTCTAAAATTTGAAAAAAGGATAGAGCAGGATCATTCTCATAAAAAATGATAGCGTTTTTGGGAACTTTTTTTGCAATTGCTCCCCATGTATACAGCAAATCAGTATCAATGTGCATTTTTATCAATATTTATTTTATTAATAAACGTGACGCATTTATCTGCTTTTTTGATTTTATAATTAGTACTCTTATACATGATTCGCTGGTTAGTTTGTGGTATTGGTTACGTCAAACAAAGGAAAGAATTTACTAAAAATCAAAACATGATAATTGTTAGTTTCTTAAAGTAATTTATTATTTAAAAATATTTGTAATTTGTTAATTATTAGTTTTTTATATAAAGTCCGGTAAAGCGGGTTTTCTTTGTATTCGATGAATCTTAAGGGTAGATTTTAAAGACATTTTCGTTCTCTAAAAACAGAAAAATATCTTACTTTTTAGTTTTTATCCCTACAGACAAATAAAAAACTCCTACAAATAATGCAGGAGTTTAAAGTTGTTAGTTTAGGTTTTATTTTGCTTAGAATAAAAGCTTACTTCTTATCACTTTTTGTAAACAATTTTGCTGACGCGAGAGACTAAATAAATGCTTATAAGCATAATAACAGAAGCAACCATTGCCAGCGTATCATAATGTTCTAATGGTGCATAATTGTCTTTTTGTACAATGATTAATCCAGCGATCATAGCACCAAAACCTCCTGCCATTTGTTGTAAAGAAGAGTTAATGCTCATAAAAGCTCCTCGATCCTGAGGTTCTGGTATCGCTGAGGTTAATGTTGTTGAAGGCACCATTCTGCTCATAATGGCCATCATCATCAAAATGTTGGTAACTAATACAATCCAAAATGGAGTCGCGGCAAAATGTGCATAAACATTCATTACAATTATAGCAAACAAAGTGGCAAAAGCAAAAAGTTTGAATTTGCTGAATTTATCACTCAGTTTTCCAGCGATAGGCATGGTAATTAGTGTTGCAACACCAGTAATCATGAAAAGCAAAGGTAACTCATCATTAGTTACTTTTAGGTTGTTTATGGCAAAGGCGCTTCCAAATGGCATCATCATAAAACCTCCAATAGAGAGCAGGGCAGTAGATAAAAAACCAACTTGATAATGTGGTTTTGATATAGTATGCCACAAGTGTTGAATTGGTGTTTTTTCTTGTTTTAGACTTAAATGCTCAATAATTGGCTGCAGCTTAAAGAATAAAACCAATGTTATAATCGCCGCCATTGCTGCAATCCATAAAAAAGGTACATGCCAGCCCCAAGCATTAGCAATGTATAAACCAATTGGAATTCCTAAAACTTGACTTACTCCAAATCCCATTTGAATAAATCCCATTACTTTTCCTCTTTGTTTTAGGCTGAATAAATCGGCAACAATGGCCATAGAAATAGAACCAATTACACCGCCAAATATCCCTGTAAAAATACGTGCCGCAACAAGTAAAATAAAGCTTGGTGCTATGGCGCAGAACACAGTTCCTATTGTAAAACCAACATAAAAGAAAAGTAAAAGTTTTTTTCGGTCAAATTTATCAGCAAATCCTGCTGTAAACAGTCCTGAAATTCCAGCACTAAAGGCGTAAGCCGAAACGGCAATACCAAATTGTGATGCTGTAATTTTTAGTGTTTTCATCATAATATCTCCAAGTGGCGACATTACCATAAAATCAAGCACAACAGTAAATTGTGTTAGAGCTAAAAGAAATATTACAAGTTTTTGATAGCCATTAAAACCTGTTTCTAGTTTTTGTTTTTCGTTCATTTATTTAAAGTTCTTTACAGTCAAAATCAAGAAAGTTTAACATCTCGATTATTTGACCTGCGTTTAGATTTTCACTTATAATTCTAAGGACACAATCAATATCTTCTTGATCGATACTCCATTGCAGGATTGATTTGTTTGTATTAAAGAATGCTGCAATTTTATTTTTGCTGTTTTCTGTTTTTATATTAGTAGCAAATATCATGACATTCATGGCTATTAATTTTAGGGGGTTAGTGCTTTGATTACTAAACGTAATGCTTCTTGTTGTACATCGTTTGTTAATTTAAACGGAGTGGTTCCGCCCAATCCTTTTCCTTTTTCATGAAAACGCAGTAAATTGTATAAAGGGCCATAAGCTATACTCCAAAATACTTCTTTTGAAACTGGTACGATTTCTTTTCTTTCAATGGCTCCAGTTAGAAACTTTGTCATGATTTCTTTTAATTCCATCAAACTTTCATTTACTATGAAGTCACCGTAATTTGAATTCTGGAGAATCTCCCAGCAAGCTAATTTATCAGTATTGTTCATCATAAATGAAGACCGATTTTCCCATTGCTTAGCAAGCCCTATCGCAAAAGGCATATCGGGAGTAAAATCTTTTAAAGAGCTTTTAAAAAAGAATGTTCCCATCTCAATCCCTATTTTTTTTATGAGATCCTCCTTATCTGCATAATAAATATAAAGGGTTGCAACAGAGATACCGCATTCTTTTGCTAGACGATTCATTGCAAAGCCTTCAATGCCATACTTTACAATCATTTCTATCGTTTTTTGCTTAACTAATTCTTCTTTATTACTATCTCTAGTTCTCAAATTAAAGGATATTTAAATTGAAAACAAAGATATAATAATAAGTGAACGTTTGCTTATTTATGATAAAAAAATATCCAATTTTGTTTTAAATAAAATTGGATATTTTTTTTACAAATTTAGATTGTATGTTTTTTTTGTTATTTTTACTAACAGCAGTTATCGTACAAAATGGTAAAGTTTGTGCATAAAACTGATTTGTCTGACTTAATTTAATTTTAAAAAAAATGAGAAAAAACAATGATTTTGGTCTGTTAATACTTCGTATTACAATTGGATTATTAATGCTTTTACATGGTTTTGCAAAGTTCAATGGAGCTTTAGACTATATTTCTGGAATGTTAGTAGAAAAAGGTCTTCCGGGTTTCTTTTCGTATGGTGTATTAGTGGGAGAAATTCTAGCTCCAATTGCTATTATAATTGGCTTTAGAACCAGAATTGCGGCATTAATCTATGCTTTTAATTGTTTTGTTGCAGTATTAATGGCTCATAGTGCTGATATATTTAAAATGGGCGAGCATGGAGGCTGGGCTTTAGAATTGCTTGGTTTGTACTTTTTTACTGCACTTGTTTTGTTTTTTACTGGAGGAGGAAAGTATAGTGCTTCTACAAAAAGTAATTGGGATTAATATATTCTTGATAAGAACTCAAATAAAAAAAACGGTTTAATACCGTTTTTTTTATTCCAAATTCTAAAGATTAAATTCCAAATTCAAGTCTTGGAGTTTGGAATTTAAACTTTAAAATTTTAGGTTTTTACATTTTTGTAATAATGAATTCGCTTCGTCTGTTCATTTGATGCTGTGCTTCGGTACATGGGACACCATTTGAGCAATTATTGATAAGCTGGGTTTCACCGTAACCAATTGCGCTTTCAATTCGTTCTGCAGCAATTCCTTGAGAAATTATATAATCTCTGGTTGCTTTGGCTCTTCGATCAGATAGTTCAAGATTATATTGGTCATTGGCTCTTGAATCTGTATGAGATTCAATCTTAATGACTACCGTAGGATATTGATTCATTAATAAAACTACTTTGTTAAGTTCTATTGCGGCATCGTAACGAATATCTGATTTGTTGAGGTCAAAGAAAATAATTCCGATTTTGATTTTTAGAATACCATCTTTACGTTCTATAAGACTTGGATCAAGTCCAATTGGTACTTCGGTTATTCCTGAATTCTCGGCAGTAACTATTGCTTTTGCTGAGGTTGTAAAGTTATCTTTAACAGCTTCTATAGTATATGGTGTATTGCAGTTGATGTTTTCTTCAAACTCAAATTTTCCATCCATTCTAGAAACAGTTTGCTGCAATTGCTGATTTTCATTGTTTTTGAGTGTAACTATGGCGCCTGGAATTTTTTTATTAGAAATGGCATCAAAAACATAACCTTCTATAGACTGTGTACAGCTTCTTTCGAAAGAATAAATATCGTCATCTCCTTTTCCCGTTTTTCGGTTTGAACATACAAAACCTTTATTCGTTTCTTCATTTACAATATAGCCAAAATCGTCTAAACTGCTGTTTAAAGGCGCACCAAGGTTTACTGGCGAATCATAGACTTCATTATTTAATCGGCTTTCAAAAACGTCAAGACCGCCCAAACCTAAAAAACCATCAGAAGCAAAGTATAAGGCTTTGTCTGTTATAAACGGAAACATTTCGCGTCCGCTGGTATTTATTTTCTCGCCTAAGTTTTTAGGGTTCGAATATTGGTCTTCACCCAAAATGTCTACCATAAAAATATCAGTAGAACCAATTGTTCCCGGCATATCAGAAACAAAATAGAGTTTTTTACCGTCTTTGCTTACAGTTGGCTGTCCAACAGAATAGTTGTCACTGTTAAACGGAAGTTCTTTTACATTTTCCCATCGAACGGTGCCATTGCTGTTTTCTACTGCTTTAGCAGAGTATAATTTTAAATTATTTACACCTTTGTCGTCTCTTTTTAGTTTGCCGTTGTAATTATTTCGGGTAAAATAGATGGTTTTTTCATCAGGCGAAAAAGCGACACAGGCCTCATGGTATTGGGTTGTAATTTCTTTTGCGAAACGTTCCTTAAAAGTTACGTTTGTTTGTGTCGGACTTATTTTTCCCAGCTGCATATTTAAATAGGGCTGATCGTTCCACCCGTATTTTGCTGTTTTTAAATAAGAAGAATCTACCGTTGTCGAGTAAACTAAGTCACCTTTATAGAACATCGGCCCGAAATCAGAGTAAGCGGAGTTTATTTCTAGATTTTCTAGAATAAACTGCGGTTTTATTTTCTTTATATCTTCGAGAGTTACGGTTTTTAGAGAGAAGTTTTGAGCTCTAGAATCAGATGATTTTTGCTTCTCGGAGAAATTTTTCATCCATTTTTTTGCCAGATCATAGTTTTTGATTCCCTGTAAGGATTGTGCATAGCGAAAGTAGTATTCAGCTGAAACTTCGGCAGAGTAGTCAGCAAGCAGTTTGCTGTACCATTTGCTGGCATCTTGCATTTGGGTATTAAAATAGTGTGCATCTCCTAAACGCTGCAAAATTTCT
The DNA here is from genome assembly GCF_044007415.1 of Flavobacterium sp. FlaQc-28. NCBI lineage: Bacteria > Pseudomonadati > Bacteroidota > Flavobacteriia > Flavobacteriales > Flavobacteriaceae > Flavobacterium > Flavobacterium sp. FlaQc-28. Next base: position 402,595 of record NZ_JBIPCM010000003.1, on the reverse strand, counting down.
TTTGAAGTATCGCCATTCTTTACTGACAGTTCATATGATTTTGCGGCATCTATATAATACATTTTATCAAAAAGAGCATCGGCCGTTTTGTTCTTTGTTTGCGCATTAACCATTTGGATGATTAGCAAGGCGAGTATAATAATTCTTTTTTCCATAGCTGCTAGTATTAAAAGAATCTAGGAGATTTTAACCCCTTTTTGCGTGATACTAATTCAAATCGAAGCATAATTTCGTGTGTGCCGCTATTGTAGTTTTGTAATTCGGTCGTAGTATAATCGTAAGCGTAACCAACAAGAAACTGCGGTGTGATTTGTAACGATGCTAAAGCACTTACAGAATCTGCTGTTCTATAAGAAACACCAAGTGTTACGCAGTTATTGAACATGAAGTTGGCTGAGAAATCGGCAATTAATGGAGCTCCGGCTACATACTTTACCATTGCGGCTGGTTTAAACTTAGTGTGAGCTGAAAGATCAAAAACAATTCCTCCAATAAGGTAAAGATGCATTCGTTCATTGACTAGATCATCGGCAATATCATCATAATTGTATCGTTCTCTAGTCATAAAATTAGGAACAGCTAATCCGATATAATCTCTTTCGCCATGCCAGTATAAACCCGCACCAACTACAGGAAGGAATTTATTGGTGATGTTTTCACGAAATTGAACATCTGAATCTCTATAACTTCCTTTTGTCCAATCGATATTAATTACTCTCCCGCCGCCTTTAATACCAAAAGACAATTTATGAGTTTGTCCTGATGGAATGGTGTAAGAGAAGTTAGCATCAAGATATTGCTCTTCCGAAGGGCCTATTTCTTCGCTTACAACAGATAAACCCAAACCTACATTTTTTCCAAGAGGAGTATCGAGTGTAAAAGATTGCGTGTTTGGTGCCCCTTCAAGTCCAACCCATTGTGTTCTATATATCCCTGTTATAGCTAAATGCCCTAATGAGCCGGCATACGCAGAGTTAACACTAAGCGTATTATACATATACTGTGTGTATTGGGGATCTTGCTGAGCCATCGCACCAAATACAGAAAGCATTGTAAGGATTGTGAAAATCTTTTTTATACTTTTAATCATAGCCAATTCTATTTTGGTTATTGCTATTTTATTTTAAATAAAGCCATCCAGATGTTTTTGGGGAACCATTTCCTAGATCAAGAATATAGAAATAGGTGCCCTCTGGAAGTGTTTTTGCAGATCCGTCTGCCTTGCCGTCCCAAGTGTTATTATAGCCTTTTTTGTAATACACTAAATTGCCCCAGCGATTAAATATTTCGAGCTGATTGTCTGGATATTGTGAGATACAATCGATATAGAAAGTATCATTTTGACCATCATCATTTGGAGAAAATTCATTGAAAATTTTCAAACAATTAGGAGCAACGGTTGCGCTGTCTTGATTATTTGACGAGTTGCTGTCAATTTGATCCATTTTAACAAAGTGAGCCGTGTTTAAATAATCATTAAAATCAACCACTTTTGCTGTAATTGTCAAAGTTTGAGAACCTTTTACAGCTACAGTTGGAATTGTCCAAGTTCCAGTTGTACTGTTGTATACTCCAGCCGATACAGCGAATGTATCTAGTTTATAACCTTTAGGAAGTATATCTTGAACTTCGACGTTTGTAGCAGTTAGGTTTCCAAGATTTTCAGCTGTAATAGTAAAGGTCACGGTGCTGTACATTGGCACATCAGTTTTGTCTACCTCTTTGTTTATAGCAATATCTGTTGACGAAATGTTGATGAATTCTGAGTCTTCATCATCTTCGCTTTGATCGCCATTATCGTTATTTGGTTTACTATCAGGATCGTATTGATCACTTGCGGTTACTTGGGCGATATTCAAATAATCATAACCGTCAAGCCCATGCGGACTTGCAACTGTAACTTGATAGGTTAAAGTAATGCCTCCAACTGGAACAATTAAATTAGGCCATTTTATGATGTTGTTTCTAAATAATCCTCCGTTTGAGATATTAGTAATATTTCGATAGCCTAACGGAATTATATCATCAACGGCGACTCCGGTTGCCTGACTTGGTCCTTCGTTGTTAAGTTGTAATGTAAAGGTTATAACCTCATCTACATTTGGATTTTTATTGCTTACCGTTTTTTCTAAACTTAAATCAGCGATAGAAACATTGATTTGAGTGCTGTCGTAATCGTCTTCTGTTTTAACCCCATTGTTTGGTGTTGAATCTGGATCAGGCATATTACTGGCAATAATTTCTGTTTCATTAGTATATTCATTCGCGGCACCTGTTGGCGGATTTACTTTGGCATAAATATCCAAAGTTTGAGTTTCTCCATTGTTAACAGTTCCAGTAGTCCAAATTCCTGTAGCATAATTATAAATGCCGCTTGTTGCCGAATTGGTTAGATAGGTAAATCCAGCTGGAAGTAAATCTTTTACTCTGACACCGCTGGCATCGCCAGGACCGTCATTTGTGACCGTGATATTAAAAATAACAGTCGAACCAATTTCATAAATTGTTTTACCCGTTTGTGTAGTTTTACTGATCGATAAATCGGCCATAAGAACAGAAGGCGTAACAACAGCTGTAGCATAATCATCTTCTGTAGTAACTCCGTTATTTGGAGTTGAATTAGGATCGGGCATGCTGCTTGCCGTAACTTCTGCAATATTGATATAATTTCCAGCAGCATTTACTATTGCATTGATTTGCAGTGTATGAGAATCTCCATTTACAAAAGAACCTATATTCCAGATTCCTGTATTTTTATTATAAGATCCTTTTGTAGCGGTAAAACTGCTAAAGGTATAACCAGACGGAAGTAAATCTTTGATCTGAACACCAGAAGTATTTTGCGGACCACTGTTGGTGACAACAATTTCAAAGGTAACTTGTGATCCAATTAAAGGTGTTGGATTATTAACCGTTTTGATTAAAGATAAATTTGATGCCTGATTTGTTGGAGTAGTACTAACTGTCGCATAATCATCCTCTGTAGTAACCCCATTATTAGGAGTTGAATCAGGATCAGGGATATCTGCTGCCGTTACCTCAGCAATATTAGTATAGTTGCCTGTAAGATTTACCGTTGCAGTTATTTGCAGTGTTTCAGATTTACCGTTTATCAAATTTCCTACAGTCCATAATCCAGTTGACGGATTATAAGTTCCAGTAGAGATTGTAAATGAATTATAAGTATATCCAGATGGGAGTAAATCTGTTATTTGCACATTAGTATTAGTATCTTTTCCACCATTAGTCACCACAACTTCAAAAGTAACTTGAGAGCCCACAAGAGGAGTTGTATTATTGACAGACTTCGTTATTGATAAATCAGAGAATGGAGGCGGAGGTGGAGTTTTTTCTACGATTAATATCTTAACGGAAGCAAAATCGTCCTCTGTTGTAATTCCATTATTAGGAGTTGAATCTGGATCAGGAAGATCGGCAGCAATTACTTCAGTAGTATTCACAAATTCTCCAGCTATACTAGCTATTGCATTGATTTGAAGTGTTTCAGATTGTCCTTTTCTTAAATTTCCTATATTCCATAATCCTGTAGTTGCATTATATGTTCCTGTGGAAACAGTATAGCGGTTAAAAGTAAAACCTATTGGCAGTAAATCAGTTACTTGAACACCAGTATTATCCTGTGGACCACTATTGGTTATTACGATTTCAAAAGTGACTTCTGTATCTACTATGGGAGCTGTATTATCTACAGTTTTGGTTAAAGATAAATCAGATGTTTGATCGATTGGTGTAGTTGTCGCAGTTGAATAGTCATCTTCGGTAACAACTCCATTATTTGGTGTTGAATCAGGATCCTTAATATCTGCTGCTATCACTTCTGCAACATTAGTGTAGTCACCAGCAGGATTTACAATTGCCAATATTTCTAAGGTTTCCGATTTTCCATTAACTAAACCGTCTACAGTCCAAACTCCTGTTGTAGAATCATAAGTTCCTGTAGAGATGGAATAGCCATTAAAAGTATATCCGTTTGGAAGCAAATCTCGAACCTTAACACCAGTATTATCTAATGGACCGTTATTACTGATAATAATTTCAAAAATAACTTGAGACCCGACTAAGGGAGTGGCATTGTTTACTTTTTTTGTTAACGATAAGTCTGAATCAGTTCCTCTTAATATTGGTACTGTAAATGCAGTATCATAATCATCTTCAGTTGTCACTCCATTGTTTGGAGTTGAATCTGGATCTGGAAGATCTGCTGCTGTTATTTCGGCAGAATTAACATAATTTCCAGTTGGATTTATAATTGCAGTAATTTGTAAAGTTTCAGATTTCCCATTATTTAAGTTCCCTATATTCCATATTCCTGTGGTTGGATTATAAGTTCCAGTTGAAACAGTGAATCCACTGTATGTATACCCAGAAGGTAATAAATCAGTTACCTGAACACCTGTGTTATCTTGTGGTCCGCTGTTAGTAACTACAATTTCAAAAGTATCTACTGAACCGACTACAGGAGTAGCATTATTTACAATTTTAGATAATGACAGATCCGAAGATTTATTTATTGGAGTTGTTGATACAGCTGCGTAATCATCTTCTGTTGTTATTCCATTATTTGGAGTAGAATCAGAATCAGGAAGATCTGCTGCTGTAATTTCTGCAATATTGGTATAATCTCCGGAAGGGTTTACCGTTGCAATTATCTGTAAGGTTTCAGATTTTCCATTTATCAAATTGCCTACAGTCCAGATACCTGTTGTTGAATTGTAAGTTCCTGTCGAAATGGTATATTCACTTAAGGCATAACCAGAAGGTAATAAATCTTTTATTTGAACTCCTGTATTATCTTGCGGGCCGTTGTTTGTTACAATTACTTCAAAAGTTACTAATGTACCTACAAGCGGAGTGGCATTATTAACGGTTTTAGTTAATGATAGATCAGAAGATTGATATATTGGAACTGTCGTAGCTGACGAATAATCATCTTCGGTTGTATTTCCATTGTTTGGAGTTGAATCTGGGTCTGGGAGATCAGCAGCTGTTATTTCGGTGCTATTAGTATAATTACCAGATGCATTTACTCGAGTGGTGATTTGCAGTGTTTCAAATTTACCATTAACTAAATTCCCAACAGTCCAAACTCCTGTAGTTGGGTTATAAGCTCCAGTTGAGAGTGTAAAATTGTTATATGTATATCCAGAAGGCAGTAAGTCAGTAACTTCAACACCTGTATTATCTTGTGGCCCTCCATTGGTTACAATAATTGTAAAAGTAACTAGAGAACCAACTGTTGGATTAGTACTGCTTACTGTTTTTGTAATAGACAGATCTGCTACAGCTGTTACTGGAGTTGTCGAAATCTCGGCATAATCATCTTCTGTTGTCACATTATTATTTGGGGTAGAATCTGGATCGGGAAGATCACTGGCAGTTACTTCAGCAGAATTAAGATAAACCCCTGTTGAGTTTACGATTGCAGTAACTTGCAGTGTTTCAAATTTTCCATTAACTAAATTTCCAATTGTCCATATACCTGTTGTTGGATTATAAGTTCCAGTAGATACTGTAAATGAATCATAGGTGTAGCCCGATGGCAGCATATCAGTTACTTGTACACCAGTATTATCATTTGGTCCATTATTGGTTACTATAATCTCAAAAGTAACTTTAGAACCTATTAATGGAGAAGATGTATTTACCGATTTAGTAAGTGATAAATCAGCTGTTGGCTGTATTGGAGTAACAACAGCATTTGCTTCATCGTCTTCGCTTTGATCACCATCATCGTTATTAGGTGTACTATCAGGATCAGGTAAACTGCTGGCTGTTACTTGAGCAGTATTTTTATAATCTCCTGTAGGCAGTACTTCGGCATCAATAATAAGTGATTCTGCATCTCCATTATCAACAGAGCCGACACTCCAAATACCTGTAGTGCTATTATATAAACCTGCTGTTGCGCTGTAATTTACAAATTGATATCCCGTTGGCAGTAAGTCTTTGACCTGAATTCCTGTAGCGTTATTTGGACCGTCATTTCGAATGATAAGTTCAAAAGAAATCTGACTTCCTACTACTGGACTTGTATTTCCTGCGACTACATTTTTGGTTAATGATAAATCTGCAGAAGGGCCAATATAGGTAATTTCTGCATTGGCTTCATCATCTTCGCTTTGATCACCGTCATCGTTATTTGGTGTACTGTCAGGATCTGGTAAATCGCTGGCGGTTATTTGAGCAACATTTTTATAACTTCCTAATGGATTTACAAATGCACTAAAAGTTAAGTTGGTGTTTGCGCCATTTGCTAATTCGATATTTTTCCATTCTAGCGTAGCTGTTGCCACTTGGTAGGTTCCTCCAACTGATACAGATCCAGGAATTAATGTATAACCTACAGGAATAACGTCCTGCACAGTTACCCCTGTAGCATTTCCAGGACCTTTATTGATTAAATTTAAAGTAAAGTTTACTTGTTGACCAGCAGTAGCAGATGTTGGCGTAACCGTTTTTGTAAGCTCTAGATCAGCAGATTTTAGTGTAATATTTGCGCTTGCCATATCATCTTCAGGAAGACCGTTTCCTGGTGTACTGTCAGGGTCAACTTGACGGGCAGTTTGTATTTCTGCAGTGTTTTTATAATTTGCTGCTGTTGCAACATTAACCTTTGCAGTAATTTGTAACGTAATAGTGTTTCCGTTGTTTAAGTTGCCAATATTCCAAATACCAGTAGTACTATTATATTTACCGGAACCATTGTCGCTTACATAGGTATAACCCGGAGGAAGCTTATCTAAAACAGTTACCCCCGTGGCATTGTTTGGACCACTGTTGGTTGCTCTAATCGTAAATATTACATTATCATTTATGCTTACAGAAGTTGGAGAAACTGTTTTTTGAAGGGATAAATCGGCAACGTCTATTGAGACAGAGACACTATCCTGATCATCTTCAGTTTCTATTTGGTTATTTGGTGTGCTGTCAGGGTCAAATTGATCAGATTCTACAATTTCAGCCTTATTTAACGTGCTTCCAGCAGTATTAATAGTAGCTTTGAATGTTAAATTTAGCCTTCCTCCATTAGGAACTGTAAGATTGTACCAAGTCAAAGTATTATCACCTACATTATACTGGCCATTTAAATTTGCAGACCCTGGAACTATTGTAAATCCAGTAGGAATGTAATCTCTTACGGCTACACCAGTTGCGGTTACTGTTCCTCCAAGAGAGTTATTATTAAAAATTTGAATTGTAAAGGTTACTGCATCTCCAGCACTCCCATGAGTAGGAGATACAGATTTCGTTAGTTCAAGATCTGAAACAGAAAGTATTGTAAGGGTTATAACATCAGAAGAAACAGCACAATTTCCATTGCTTACCGTCCATTGAAGTTGATATGTGCCAGCAATAGTACCACTAACGGCTGTTGTAGGTGATGTACTGTCCACGAAACCTAAAGTACTTGGTCCTGTTATTTGAGTCCATTCTCCTGTGCCTACTGTTGGAGGCAGAGCGTTCATGTTTACGGGAGAGAATTGGGGAACTGTCTGATTTGGTCCAGCGTCAGCAGTTGAAGGCTGGTCGTAAATGGTAACTATAACTGAATCTTCAGAAATACAACCATTATTATTCAATGTTGTCACCGTCCACAAAAATTTATAAGTGCCAGGCTGAAGTCCGAGCATTACAGAATTAGGGTCATTTGGAGCGCCAATATTGACAGCAGGTCCCGACACCTTAGTCCAAGTACCAATACCAGAAGTTACAGGAACTGCCGCCATAGTAGTAGAACCAACATTACATAGTTCTTGATCAGGTCCTGCTTCTGCTTTAGAAGGAGGGATGTCATTAAAGGTTATTGATACTGTGTCTGATGAAGGCTGACATAATGAAGGATCTGTAAAAGGACCATTTGTAACAGTCCATTTTAATATATAAGTTCCTAGAACGGTAATATTTGATATGGTTGTTACAGGACTGTTTGGATTATCTATTACAGCCGTACTTCCAGATGGTACAGTATCAAAAGTCCATGTTCCAATACCTACTGCTGGTGGCACAGCGGCTGTTTTGTATGTAGTTTGACATGCAGCAGTATCATTTGGTCCTGCTTCTGCAGTACTAGGCGGAGCATTCATTTCAATACGAACGATATAAGATAGTGTTCGACAAGAGGCACTTTCAAAAACCCATTCTAAAATATAAAGTCCAGGAACAGTTAAGTTTAAAAGATTACTTTTTGGAGCTGTTGGTGTCTCAATAACAGCAACGCTTCCTGATGGTTGATAAACAAATTTCCATTCAGCTTTTGAAACATCTGGAGGAGGGATGTTTCCGTCTAAAATTGTTTTGCCAGCAACATCAGCAATACAAAGATTTTGATCGGCTCCTGCATTAGGATCAACACTTGCTCCGCTAAATACATCTATATTTACATTATCTGAAGATCCAGGGCAAACTGGATTGGTAGAAGAAGATGTGGTGTAGGTAAAGACATATGTGTTTCCAGGAACTACTGTAGCATTTGCAATATAACTGTTTGGAGGAGATTGTGTAATAACAACATCAGCAATATTTCCAGAGGTATTAGCAAGTGTCCAAGTTCCAGTTGAGTTTTCGTTTCCTATAAGCTGTATACTGGTAACATCACAATATGTTTTGTCTGGACCAGCATTGGCAGCAGGTGTAACGGTTACAATCATGTCATCAAATGTTGGCGGACATAAAAACACACTTTTGGCATTAATTGTCCATCTAAATGTATAAGTTCCCTGTACAAGCCCATTAATAACTGTATTCGGATTGGATGGATTAACAATGTTTGGCTGATTTGGAGCACCAGTAACGACAGACCACTGACCCACTTCAAAAAAGCTGTCATAAGCATTTCCTGCCATCGTAACGCTGGTAGCATTACAAATATTTTGATCTGGTCCCGCAGCTGCAACGTGTGGAGGGATTCCAACAGTTAAGTTAATATCATCAAAAGCTTCTCCGCAAATATTAGCATTTACCGTCCATCTAAAAATATAATAGCCGCTATATGTAAAAGTAAAAACAGCATTAGGATCATGTTGATCGCTGATTGTATAATTACCTGCACCTGATATTCTTGTCCAAGTTCCAACTGCACCAGCGCTGACTGTGGCGGCCATCGTTATTACAGAACCACAAGTTTCTTGATCAGGACCTGCTGAGGAAGCAGGTGGTGTAGCAGCAATAGTTACGTCTACACTGCTTGTGCTAGGTATACATAATCTTAGTCTATTTGCTATTGCCCAAGTAAAAGTATACGTTCCTTCTCCTGGAACGGTTACCATAGTATTGGGATCATTTATATTGGCAATTATTACTCCCGCAGATGGTGTTACTGTCCAAGTACCAAAGTCTTGTACTTCAGGTGTGTTTCCACTTAAGTTAAAGGTGCTGGTTCCATTTGGATAGCAAGTATCAGGTCCGGCATCAGAACTTGTTGGAGCAATACTATTTGTGGTGAGAATCTGAACATTGTCAGAGACAGAAGAACTACAGGAAGGCCCCGGATGCAAGTAAGATATTGTCCATTTTAACTCATATGTACCATTTGTGGTTAAAAATCCAGATGCAATAGCGTTAGGGTCATTTATATCAGAAAATGTTATAGTATCAGGTCCAGAAACGTAACTCCAAGTACCTATTTCACCACTTTCTGCAGGTTTAGCAGCAAGAGGCACATCACTTTTCGTACAAACTACATTATCAGGTCCTGCGTCAGTAGTACCTAGTGAGCTTCCAGATACATATATGGTTACGGTCGAAATAGAAAATCCGCAGGTTGCTCCGCCGCCTTTTGTTATATATTGAAAAACATAAGTGCCGGGAATAAGTCCGCTTACTTGTGTATCTACAGCAAAGACATCAGCAATTACAGCTTCATTAGGACCGTTTAGCTGACTCCAAAAATGCAACCCATCGTCAGTAGCAACGCCAGAAAGCATTGTACTGGTATCTCCGCAAGGAAGACTCACATCAGATCCTGCATTAGAAGGTGTTGGAGCACCAGAAACAAGGATGTTTATGGTGTCAAAACCATAATTACAGCCTACATTTAGTGCGCCGTTTTGACTTCTGATGAACTCAACAGTATAATCTCCAGGAGCAGTGAGGGTTAAAGTAAGTGAGTTGCCAACATCTTGTAATAAAGTTGGGAAAGGGCCTAAAGGAGAGCTGGCCGGCCCATCTGTAATTCTGTATTGATTTACTCCTGTGCCAGTTACAGTAAGCGGAATTGTAAAAACTGTTGCATTACAGCTTCCTACAATATCATTGCCATTATTGGCAACAATTGTTCTCGTTGCACCATTATACTGTACATTATAGTCTTTAGTAAAAACGCAGCCTGTATTAGCATTGGTAAGAGTGTATCTGAAAGTATAAGGATCTCCCGAATCAGAAATGTTTTTAACTAATGTTGTAGGATTTGTAGGTGAGATAATTTGAGCACCAGTATCCCCTGCAATTTGTGTCCACTGCACAGTTTCACCTGCATACAATGGCGTTTGGGCTACTAGCGTAACCTGAGTGATGGTATTGTCACAAAAGTATATGTTTTCGGCACCGCCAGGCAATGTTGTTACGTCCTGTGTTGCTGGAGGAACAATAATAGTAACGGAATCATTTCCAGAAGCACAAGGACCTGTTACTTCCCATCTAAAAGTATATCTGCCTTCGGTAAGATTTGAAATTTGAGTAGTATTTGAAGTAGGATTGTTTATTGTCGGCGTATTTGGTCCACTTACAAATGTCCATATTCCGCCTTGTCCATTTAATCCGCATCCGCCATATGTACCGTTTAAATTGGTACTTTGTGTAGTAGTGTAACAATTGCTTAATGTTTGATCTTGTCCTGCCGAAATAGGTTTAACACCGCCATAATTAGTCACAGTAATTTGCGAGGTAGTTCTACAGCGAATTCCAGGAGCAAGTTCTGGACCTTCAATAACCCATTGTAATGTAGTTACCCCGCAGCTTGTTGCAGGCAGATTTATGGTTGAAGTAGGTAAGTTGGGAAAATTAATTACAACCCCTGCATTATTATTGCCTACAATTTCCCAATAAGCGGTCTCTCCCGTATTTTGAGGTGTATTTGCTGTAATGGTTAACGTTCCTGCACTGTTCGGACAACTGGCTACGTCTCCGCCAGCTTGTGCTAGAGTGATAGGTGCAACATTAACTACTTTATCCTGATAGGTTGAGATACCATCTCCGCAGACTGCGCTGTATCTAAAAATATAAGTATTTCCTCCTGTATAACCAGATACTGTAGTGCTTGTGCTGTTTGGAGAATTGATAACAACCGCAGGACCTGAAATTTGAGACCACAAAACCGTACCTATAATTGGCGAAGGCGTGCTTCCTTCTAAAACTAAAGCATCAGTTTCACAAATAGTGACATTTAGAACTCCAGCATTTACTGTACAGTTTTGAGCATATGAATTTATAGTGTGGGAAAGAACTATAAATAATGCCAGAACAAGTTTTTTAAAATACTTCTTAGTTTGTAAAGATTGTCCCATAGGCTTCGAGATTGCAAAGTGGATACGAACAATTTATAACCACATTAAATTAAAATTTATGCTGTTCGTTAATTTCGAAAAGAATGATTGGTAATTGTAAATAGGGGGTACTCAAATTTATGAAAAGTTAGCTTTAAGATGCTGATTTATATGTTGCAAGTTAGAACTTGCAACAAGAAAACAGAATCATTGAAGTTTTATAAAAGATCTTTTTAAGTTTAAAAACTTACGATTATTGTGATTTTTTGTGTTGTAATATGTTGATATGTTGTGCTTTGTGTTTTGTGGACTTTAAAGTGAGATATAGAAAAGATTTAGAAATCGATTTGTGAGAAATATTGACTTAAACTTTTTTTTCTTGAAACAAGAAATTGGTTGCATCTTATAATATGGAACATTATTATAAAATATTGACTCCTATAGGCTTGTGGAATTATCTAAATTTGAGAATCAATTATTTGCATAGAGTCTTCTGCAGATAATTAAAATGTATTCCCATACAATTTCATTATAAATTATAATCTTTAAATTTTAAACTATGAAAAAAAATGCCTTACAAATATTTTTTGCATGTTTGTTCTGCATAGCTTCGATTGGAGTTATCCAAGCACAAACTAAAAAAAAGCCAAATATCATTATGGTAATTTCTGATGATACAGGCTGGGGAGATTTAGGAGTATATGGCGGCGGTGTTGGTCGTGGAATGCCTACTCCAAATTTAGACAGGATGGCTAAGGAAGGCATGCAGTTTTGGTCGTTTTACGGACAGCCAAGTTGTACTCCTGGAAGAGCTGCGATGATTACTGGTAGAATTCCAAACAGAAGCGGTATGACAACAGTTGCTTTTCAGGGGCAAGGAGGTGGACTTCCGGCAGCAGAATGGACATTGGCATCTATTTTGAAAAAGGCAAATTACAAAACATACTTTTCTGGAAAATGGCATTTGGGTGAAGCAGATTATGCTATGCCAATTGCGCATGGTTTTGATAAAATGCAAAATGTGGTGTTGTATCACTTAAATGCTTATACATATTGTTTCCCTTCATGGAATCCTGATATGGCTCCTGAAATTTCTGATTATATCAAAAAAGCAACAAAAGGTATTCTTGAAGGAGAAGCTGGAAAACCAGCAAGAGATACTGGACCTGTTACTGAAGAGAATATTGCTGAACTGGATATAAATATGGTAGATAATAATCTAAAACAGCTTGATGAATATGGAAAATCAAAAGATCCATTTTTTATGTGTATCAATTTTGCCAAAAACCATCAGCCAAATTTACCATCAAAACAATTTAAAGAAAAATCACCAGCTAAAAGTAAATATGGTGATGCCGTTGTAGAAATGGATTATAATGTTGGCCGAATTATGGATAAAATTCGTCAGCTTGGAATTGCAGATAATACTATTGTAATTTATACAGTTGATAATGGCGCATGGCAAGACGTTCACCCTGATTCTGGATATACTCCATTTAGAGGATCAAAAGGAACTGATAGAGAAGGAGGAAGCCGAGTTCCTGCTATTGCATGGTGGCCGGGACAAATTGAAGCAGGTAGTCAAAGCCATGATATTGTAGGAGGTTTAGATTTGATGGCTACATTTGCAAGTCTTGCAGGAGTAGAACTGCCAAAGAACGATAAAGAAGGGAAACCAATGGTTTTTGACAGTTATGATATGTCGAATGTTCTATTCAAAAAAGGAAAACCACTTCGTGACAGATGGTTTTATTTTACAGAAAATGAACTTTCACCTGGAGCTGTTCGCATAGGAAAATGGAAAGCAGTCTTTAATACTCGCGGAGATAATGGAGCGCAGGCAGGAAGTGATATGCCGGGACAACAATTAGGCTGGAGAGGCGATCAAAATTATGTAGCAACTGTTCCCGCCGTATATGATTTATGGCAGGATCCACAAGAACGGTACGATCTTTTCATGAACAGTTTTACAGAAAAAACATGGACAATGGTAATTTTTGATCAAGTTACTCTTGAACTTATGAAAACCTATGCCGCTGTTCCTCCAAGACCACAACAAAGCGGCTCTTATGGCGGACCAATGGAAATTGGTAAATACAGAACTATTGAGCAGGCAAAACAATTGCTTAATAATAAACAATTGTCGCTGCCGTCTTTAAGTGTCGATCCAAAAAATTAAATTATTCTATCTTACTTTATACCGTTAAGCCCGATTTGCGTCGGGCTTTTTTATGAAATAAAATCCAAATACATTGACAATATGTAAAAAAGAAAGCCTTTAAAGTTGTGGCTAAAAAGGCTTTTCTCTTCTTCAAAAAATCAATCTAATTGTAGTTTACTTATGTGTTTTTCTTTCTATCGATAGAAAGACTGGTATACAATCCTATTATTACAAAGATTACACCAAAAAGGGTATACAAAGTAAGCGGTTCGTTTACCATTAAATAGGCAATTAAAAATCCAAAAATAGGACATAGAAAAAGCCAATAAGAGGCTTTTATTGGATTAATCTTTAATAAATACAACCAAAACTGAACCGCTCCAATAGAAACAGCAATGGCCAGCCACGAAGTCGAAAACCAGAAATCACTGTTAAAAACATTTTGATCAGATCGATAGGTAATCCGTAATACTGGAATCAGAAACACTGCTCCAATAATGGTTTGCCACCCATTAATGGTAAGAATGTGTAATCCGTTCCAGTTTTGTTTAGAGTAATAAATTGTGCCTAATGAATAGGCGATCATACTTGCAACTAAAATAAGTATGCCGCTGGGAGTTGCAAAACTGCTTTGCAATAAAGGATATGCCGCTAAAAACACACCAATAAAACAAAGAAACAGACTAAGTATGTTTTTAATTTTAATTTTATGAGATAACCAAATCGCCGAGATCAAAACAATAAAAACAGGATTAGTCGCAACAGCCAAACTCCCTAAACCGGCAGATACTTTTTGCATGGCGACAACATATAAGCCTAAATAAAAAGTAATATTAAACAAACCATAAATACTAATTTGAATCCACTCTTTTTTTTGAGGCAGTCGCTTTGCCATTAAAATATGAGAAATAAAAAGCATAATGCTTCCTGCTATTACAAACCTAAAAATAGAAATCACAAAAGGCTGCGCAGCATGAAGACCTATTTTGGTAGCGGTCGATGCCGATGCCCATAAAAAAGCGAATACTATTCCAGCAAAAATGATTTTAAATTCTTTGATTTTAGCAGTAATCGGAAGCAGTTTTTCTTTAACCATTTTATAAAACTGCCGTTGAGGTTTTAGAAAAATTAAGCGTTTCTATATTGGATAAATCAGCATTGAATTGAACAAAACTAGCAGGAAAGCCCGTTTTTATTTTTCCAAATTTCTCTCCTAGTCCGATTGCATTTGCAACACGTGTTGTTCCCATTTTTACAGCTTCGTCCGCAGAAACATTCAAATGATGATAAGCATTTTGAACTGCTTCTAACATTGAGATTGTGGCTCCGGCTAAATTGCCTTCGTCATTTCTATAAAAGCCATTTTCAAGGTGAGCATCAAAATTGTCCCATTTAAAACTTTCTACTTTTCGGCCTAAAAATGTCGCATCACTTATCAAAAAGAATTTATCTTGTTTAAGTTTATATGCTAATCTCGCAGCAGCATAATCACAATGGGCACCGTCTAAAATAACGGGAGCATAAACATTTTCATTTTCAAAAACAGCACCAACTAATCCCGGTTCACGATGACCAAACTGAGTCATGGCATTAAACAAATGCGTAACGAGTTTTATACCTTTTGAAAAATAATGCTGAGCTTCTTTATAACCTATTGTAGAATGGCCTGCCGAAATTGTAATACCGCTTTCTAAAAGCATATTCAATTGATCATCAGTAAAACATTCCGGAGCAATTGTAATAACTTTTATCACATCTTTTCCGTATCTAATAATTTCTTCAAGTTCACTATTTGTTGGTTTACGAACCTGATCTATACTGTGTGCCCCGCGTTTTAATGGATTTAGAAATGGACCTTCTAAATGCATTCCAATTACACCATTATTGTGTTTTTTAATGTAATTTCGAGTCGCTTCAATTCCTTGCAGAATAGTTTCGTTAGAAGATGAAATTAAACAAGGCAAAACATGAGTTGTGCCATATTTTAAACTTGAATCATAAATATCCTGAATCGTTTCTTCAGTAGGAGTCTGGCTGAAATAAAGTTTTTCACCTCCATTTATCTGAATATCTATAAATCCTGCCGCTATATGCTTTCCTTTTAAATCGAGTTGAGGTATATCGTTTGGAATCTCCTTTTGAACCGAAAGAATTATTCCATTTTCTATGATTATAACTCCATTATCAATTATTTCATCACCCGTATGCACAATAGCATTAACAATAGCTTGTTTCATTGTTTTTATTTGTAAATTAAACTTCCCAATAAATATTTGAGCAGTTTCTTATTTCTTTAATTTTCCTTTTTTAGAAGGTTTTTTATAATTGTCCTTTCCATCTGTAAGCCATTTTAATGAAAAACTTACGAAAGTATTTTGAGTATAATCGTCTTTCTCAAAAAACACCCCAATATCTCCATTTTCAAGTATTGTAAGAGACGAATAAGCCGATCCGCCGCCATATATAGTTTTTCCTTCTGTCCATGTTTTTCCTTCATCATAACTAATACGAACAGTTAGATTCATTCTATCCTTTTCCATTTTAGCATTTGAAAACAGAATTCTATTCTTATCATATCCATCAGCTTTAGCTGTATATCGAATAATCTCAGCATTACAGCCCGGATCTATTAGTTTAGGTTCTGGTTTAGTACTCCACGTTTTTCCCTCATCTGTAGAAGTATGCACATATCGCATTCCGCCTTTGTTTACTCTTGCATTAACCATCCAGCTCCCGTCAGCCAATTCGATAATTTTTGATTCATCTGCAGGCTTTATTGGGGTGTCAATAAAGTACCATGTTTTTCCATGATCATCACTTCCAAAAATATATAAGCCGCTCGTTAAATTTACTAAAGTATGTAATAACTTTCCGTTTTTTGTTTGTATTCCGCGTCCAGAAGTTATAAACTTAAAATCCTTATGCCATTCTGGTTTTGCAATTTGGCTCGTAATATCTTGAGCTTTACTCCAAGTTTTACCATTGTCACTGCTTTTTACAACATGCAGATAATAAACATCTTTTTCCTTATCTAAATCCATAAAATTATAGAACAAAAAGATTTCATTAGTTTGTTTGTCAACAATCATCGAAGGATCCGATGCAGATTGCCCGAAAGGAAAATCGGCTACCTTTTCAATCTCCGACCATGTTTTTCCATTATCAGTGCTTCTGCGAATAACGATATTAATGTCTTTGCTCCATTTTAAATCGCCGCATGAAGGAACACGTTCGTCAATAGCTGCAATTAAATCGCCATTTGGAGCCGTTACTATAGATGGAATTCTAAAGCAGGAAACATCCTTAACCATCGATTTATTAAACAAATCTTGGCTTGTGATTACTCCATCTGCAATTTTATAGATGTCCTTCTGCGCATAGATTATTGTTGCAGAAGTTAATAATAGTAATGTGAAATATTTTTTCATAATTAAAATAAAAATAGATTATTGGGTTTTATTTTTCAGAAACACTCAATCAAATTCGAATTTTTGTTGCTAATATATCTAAATTAACTCGTTGAGTGTAATTAATTTTAACACATAGAAGCATAGACTTTCGCTTCGAAAAAAGACGTTTCACTTAATTAAAATACACAAAGCATATCTATGTGAAAGAAATGTGTTTCTTTTCGTTTTCTTTTTTAGGTATCTAATCTATGTTTCTATGTGTTTCAATTTTAAGCCAGCGTCAGTGAATTATTGGTTTAAAGTTTCATTTAGAAGCTGCAGACAGTACCATTCTTGACGCGGTAAATGAAAAGGTCCTTTGTAAAGATTTCCTTTTGCAGTTTGTGCAACGCTTCCGTCTCGATGCAGGTAACCAAACCATTCTCCGTTTTCTTTATCATGAAACTTACTATAAGAATAGTCATGAATCATTTTATGCCATTTTGCATATTTTTCATTTCCAGTCATAGTGTAGGCGAGAAGCGTGGCAATAATTACTTCATTGTGAGGCCACCAAAATTTCATGTCCTGCCAATATTCCTGCACAGGATTTCCATATACATCAAGAAAATACAAAATTCCTCCATGTTCTTTATCCCAGCCGCGTTCCCACATATAATCGAGCATTTTGCAGCCCAATTCAATTAAATGCGGGTCATTATTTCTATATTTTGCTTCATGCAGGATAAACCATGCACCTTCAATAGCATGTCCCGGATTCAAAGTTCGTCCGTCAATATGATCAATTATAGAACCGTCTGGCGCAACTTGTTCCATCACGCATTCAATATCGTGCTTAACAAAATCATTTTCGATTTCAGCAATCCATTTAGTGATCCATTCGTCACATCTAGGGTCACCAATTGTTTCTCTTATCTGCTGTGCTGTATTAATCATAATCATTGGAGAACCAATTCCTTTTGCCGGACGTACTGCCGTATATTTAGGTTCTAATAATCCAGGTGTAGTGGCATATTTAATGCATTCTCCAAATAAATGACGTGCTTGTTCAGCAATCTTTTCATCACCGCTGGCTTTTGCATATGCGCTCATAGCAATAACAGCAAAAGTCTCAGAGAAATAATAACGACGTTTGCGAATAGGACTTCCATCGCGTGTTACATGAAAAAACATTCTTCCATCCGTATCAAAACAATGTTTGTTTATAAAATCGATACCCGATTTTGCGCCGTCCAGCCATTCTTGTTTAGGTTCAATTGTATTATAAAGCGTTGAAAGAAGCCAAGCCGTGCGTCCTTGAAACCAAACCGATTTATCATCATCTATTAATTCACCCGTTTGATTTCGCATTAACAAATAACCGCCATGAACTGTGTCAATAGAGCGAGGAAACCAGAAAGGAACTGTATTTTTAAGTAATTGCTTCTGATAAAAATCTTTTAAATCTATCAGGTCTGTTGTTGTATAGCTCATTTTTTAAGTATTTTTTTATACCCATCGATGTCGTTAGGCTTTGATTTACTATGTTTTACTATTTGTACTGTATTTTCGATACGTTTTATATACTTTGGGAGATGTATTCTAATTTGTGTTTGAAGAAATTAGTTCTGTTTGAAAAGTCGAACAAGGCAAATTTTCCTCATTTACCAAATTGGCTTTTGTATAAGGTTTCCAAGCATATAAGACCGTTTTAATCTTTTCGGTTTTTGGAATAATAATCTCAACTTGATTATTTACTATTTCAGCTTTACATTCCATTCTATTTCCTTTTTCGGTTACTAATTCAAAACCGATTAATTCTTTTTTATCTGCAGTTTGTAATTGTTTTGCATTTGAAAAAGAAACTAGAATTACATCTCCTTTTTGTATTGCTTTTAAGATTGCGGGACCGTTTGCGATTGTATTTTTTCCATAAGTATATTTTAAGGCAAGAAGAGCCAGTCTGTCTCCAATTTGTTTTTTTCTAATTGGATGCACATTTGTCGAATCGCCAAAATCCATACTCACCGCCATACCGCTGTTTGGAATTTCTTTCTGAACTCTGTTTTGCATATCTCTAAACGAAGGCCAAGACGGGCGATCGATACTTGATAGTTGCACGTAATAAAAGGGTAGAGAAGCTCCCCAAGCTTTTCGCCAGCTTTGAACCATTACAGGCATTAAATGTTCATATAACTCAATATTATGTGCATTGCTTTCGCCTTGGTACCACAGAAATCCTTTTATGGGAAATTCCGTAAATTGTGCAACTCCCGCTTCATAATTGTAACTTGGCGAGTATGGATGACGTTGTTTTGGGTTTACAGCATTTTTTAAGTTTTCATCTGCACGTGATCTCACCCAAGGCATTATAAAATCAGATTTTCGCCAATTGGTCAAAACATCTACAACTTTATCATCATGTTCTAAAGTATATCTGTCTATCCAAGATTCTATAGGAGACCCGCCAACCGCAACTTCTATTAAACCAATTGGAATATTTTCTTCTCTGCTAATATTTTGACCAAAATAAAAAGCAATTGCCGAGAAGTTTTTGGCACTTATAGAATCACAAACTTTCCATTTTCCAGAAAAGTATTGTAATTGATTGGTTTTCTTTAAAGTAATTGAATCCCAAGCTTTTTCATCTGTTTCCCGAAGAACTTCAAAATTAAAGAGACGTAATGTGGTATTGTTTTGTGCATTTTTAATGACTGAAGTTCCGTTTTCTGCGTTTTTCAGTGGAAACGCCATATTCGATTGCCCCGAGCAGAACCAAACATCTCCAATTAAAATATTCTTTAAAACAATACTTTTCTTTTCTGATGAAATTTTAATTTGATGTGTTCCTCCAGATTTCATTGCAGGAAAAACGACTTTCCATTTTCCATATTCATTTGTGGTTACCACTTCTTTTTGATTGTCAAAGAGTATTTCGACTTTACTGCCTCCGTTTGCGTTTCCGTAAATTGTAATTGGCTCTTCACGTTGGAGTATCATATTATCGCTAAAAACGGCGCCAAATTTTAAACCTCCAAAATTCTGAGAGACATTTTCATAAACAGTCTGCGCTAAGATTGCTGCGCCTTCTTTTGTTGGATGTAAAGCATCTGGAAAAAGATCTGGACGATTGTATAATTTTTCATGAAGATCAATGAGTTTTACATTATTTGCGATTGCAATCTCAGAGATATGTTCCTGAATCTGCCAAAACCAATCACGAGTTCCTGATTTAAAACGATTATGTTCGTTAAAAATGGGAGTCATGCGGCAGATGTAAATTTTTACTTTTGGATTTTGCTTTTTTAGCGTATCAATAATCCAAGAATAATCAGCATTAAAATCTTCTCTGTAGTTCGGCCAGTTTCTAGGATCGGTATCGTTTAAGCCTAAATGAATAATGGCAATATCTGGTTTGTAAGCGATAGCTTTGGCACATTCCTCTGTTTTATAATAAGGTTTACTGCCTTTTTTTAATAGTGTTGCACCGCTGTGTCCAAAATTTAGAACTTCAAATTTATTACCCAGCAAAATTTGCAGCTGCGACGGATATGATTCTGTTTTTGAATTGGCTAGAAGATATCCAGCTGTTACAGAATCTCCAATGCAGGCAACTTTTACAGTATTTTGCTGCGCATTTATTTTAGTGTGAACGAGCACAAAAAAAAGCAAGGCGAGCAAGAGTAAATTTCGATTTAGTATTCTCATTTTCTAACTAAATTTTTAAAACTTAATACATTATAAGCTGGGCAGAGCGCAAGGCTCCGCCCTGACTTATAAAACCAAAAGCCAACTAATTAATTTTCAGGATAAATAAATTAAGGGATTACGTTACGTTTTAGGCATCGGCAAAATCATTTACTTTGGGGCGTAAAAAACTGATTTGAGCGATCAATGCAACCAGAACGACACCGGCCATTAAGGAAAAACCATAACCTAAGCTGCCGGTATCGGCTGATTTACCTAACAATGACGTAACCAATGCACCGCAGGCAACTCCTGTCATATTCAAAACACCATAAGCGGTTGCTCTGTGTTTTGAAGAAACAAACTGACAGATAATGGGCATATTATTAGCATCGAACATTCCGTAACCTACTCCGAAACATAGAACTGCACCAACCACATGCCATAATGAATGTCCAAAACCAATTAACATTAATGCAGGAATTGTTAAGCTTAAACCTATGGCACTGGTATAAACTCTTCCTTTTATATTTTTTTGAACCCATTTGTCTGATAAAATACCTCCGAATAGAACACCTAATAAGGATGAAAACGAAATGGTGATTGTTGCTAAAGGTCCAGCCTGATCCATTGAAATACCTAAGTTGTCCGAGAATAGGGTAGGAAGCCAGTTTTTAGTTGCCCAACCCGGTAAACTTATAATGGCAAAATAAAACAGAATTACCCAAAACGAAATATTGGTAAATAATAACGCCAGACCTTTAAACAATGAATCTTTTTCATGTGTTTTATTAAACTCAGGGTCAAAAGTTTTAGTTTCGACTTTTTTCTCACTTAATAAGAAAACTAATAGAAATGAATAAACAATACCCACAATACCAAAGTGATGAAAAGTAGTGTGCCAAGAAAATTTAGCGGCAATCGTCGCACCAAAACCACCCAATGCTGAACCTACATATAAACCTGTCATATGAATACCAATGGCAAGCGATCTAGTTTTTTGCTGATGAAAATCGGCAATTAAAGATAAACCAGCAGGAATGTATAATGCTTCACTCACACCCATAAGAGCTCGCAGCCAATAAATTTGATTGTAGGTTGTAGCATAACCCATTGCATATGTTACAGCAGACCAAACAAACAAACTGCCTATAATAAGCCATTTTCTGTTTAACTTATCAGCAATAATTCCTGAAATTGGACTCATTAAAGCATAAATCCAAAGAAAAATAGCCATTAATCGTCCAAAGTTTTCACCAGACACCAATTCTGGAATATCATTTTCCATCGATGGTCTCATAGTGGCCAGCATCTGCCTGTCCATGTAGTTTAGTAAGGCGACAATCCAAAGTAAGGCGACTACTAACCAAGGATAATATTTAGAGTTTTTCATTTCTTTTAATATGGTTTATTTTTTGATTGTATTTTGGTAAATCTAATAGGTTTTAGGATTTTTATGTTATTTGACATTTCCTATCATAACATCCGGTGTGCGTATTCCAGGTTTGATTTCCCCATTTGATAAAACAATTTTATTGTTCCATAACACTGCCGGTGTAGTTACATGTGCAAGAAAGGGAAGTTCTCCAATTTTTGACCATTTATTTGTTTGTGTGTTGTAAAGTAAAATAGCATTGTAAAAACCTTTATGCGTTGTATTTATTATGTTTTTTTCTGCAATAAGCTTTGATTTTTCTTCCTCAGAAGAAGCTTTTGAAATTTGCGATAAATACGTTTCGATTTTATGAAAAGTAGTTCCATTATCTCCGCCGGTAATCAAAATGTATTGATTCCCAAATGCGACACCGGCACCCGCAGAAAAATTCGTCGTGTTTTTACCGTCAGTAATTATGGCTTTACTTTCCCAAGTTTGACTTTTTAAATTGAAAGCCAATGTAGTATTGTGTAAATCACTTATTCCTGATGGTGTTTTTGTTCTTCCGCCAATAATATAAATGTTCGTTTCGTTTTTATCTTTCTGAACTACTGCAACTGCATTTGCTAAAGCAAAAGGCAATTTTGGTAATGATTTCCATTGTGGTTCAGCAGTATTTAAATCAATACTAAAAACTAAATCAGATGATTTTGAAGCTTCATCTCCACCAATTGCATATACTACATTATTTAAATTAGTCAGAGCAATATTGGTTACAGCGATTGGAAAATCGGGCAGTGATTTTAGTTCAATTTCATTTCGTTTGCTGTTCCATTTTAAAAGATATGCTTTTTTAGAAAGTCCATTTTCATTTTCTCCTCCCACGTATACAATTCCAAGACTAGTTGACGTACTTCCAGCATAAGCAATTGGTTCTAGCAATGAAATGGAATTTTTCTTATTCCATTGATATTGATCTTTGCTTTTTTCTAAAACATGAATTTCTTTTGAATACTGTTTTTTCCCTCCTTCCCAAGGCATTTTATCAGGAAAATTTGCTCCGCCTGCCGTAATAAAAACGTCATTATAAACTCCGTTAATCGGACCTGCAAAACCTAGAGACAGACTTCCGTCTTCATTTTGTAATTGCGCGGCTTTTTGCCATTCGACGCTTTTTATAGTTGTTTTTTGCGCAGAACTTATTGTTGTTGACATCATAAAAAAGGTAAAAATTAAAGAAGAAAATACAGTATTCATAAAGGCTTGTTTTAGAAAAACGAACTTAATTATTTTGATTTAAATTCATCAAAATTTAAACCTTCAACATCTTTTTGGAATAACTCAAATTGTGCCGCACTCATATTTTTAACCGGTAATCTAAATTCGCCTAAATTATGTCCAACCAATTTCATATAGGCTTTTCCAACAGAAATTCCGCCATATTTCCCTAAGAAACGAATCATATCAATAGATTTTTGCTGCAGTTTACGAGCCTTAACCAAATCGTTTGCATTAAAAGCGTCGATTAAATCATAGTACAATGGAGCAGCGTAGTTAAAAGTACTTCCTACGGCACCTTTTGCCCCTAAAACTAATGCAGAAAGCATATTTTCGTCACGTCCCCAAAGCATATCAAACTTCCCATCAGCATAACTCATACAGCTTTGAAAATCCATAAAATCTTCATGTGTATATTTCACGCCCGCAAAGTTTGGCAGTTTTCCGTCTAAGGCTTTAACCAAATCATACATTGCAATATTTACTCCTGTTAATACTGGAATATGATAATAGTACAAAGGCATATTTGGAACACTTTCTCCAACTTTAATACAAATTTCTGCCAAGGTATCAACGTTTGATGGTTTGAAATAAAATGGTGCAGTTATAGAAACGGCATACAAACCAATTTCATAAGAGTGTTTTGCCAATTCGATACAGTCCGTAAGCGAAGTTCCGCCAAGAAAAACCATTACTTTAAAATCGGCATCATGATTCGAGCAATCAGCCCAAGCCTGCGCAACAGCTTTCTTTTCTTCAAGCGAAATAGAAACACCTTCTCCAGTTGAACCAATAATGAATGCACCGGTTACTCCGTTTCTTTTTAAGAAAGCGTAATAAGGAGGAATCAAGCTTAAATCTAGTTTTCCGCTGCTGTCAAATGGAGTAAAAGGTGCTGCGATAAGTCCTTGTAAATGTTCAATTTTCATGATTGTATTTTTTTATTATTGATGTATTTTGTTTGAATCAGACTGAGAATTTTTGCGATTCTCAGTCTGATTTTAAACTTGTATTTTAAAATGTTATTTACTTAGCGGGTTTTGAACAATTTTTGGATTGAAATTAATGGTATTTTGAGAGATTGGGAACAGAACTTCTTTACCAGCTGTCATAGAAGGCACTAAGCTTGTTTTGTTAAAACGAACCAAATCCCACCATGATTTACCTTCAAAAGCCAATTCTTTTAAACGCTCTTTTAAAATTATATCATCATTTGCAGTTTGTGAACCATTTGTGAAAGATGCCGTTGCATCAGCTCTTTTCATAACCAAATTCATTTCTGCTGATGGATCTTGACCTAAACCATTTTTAATTTCAGCTTTCATTAATAAAACATCAGCCCAGCGGTATATAATAATATCACTCACAAATCGTCTAATTGTGCCGTCAACCGTTCCATTATATTTAACCATTCCTGTAACAACAGGAGTTGCACCATTGTATAAAGTTAAATATGTTGCTGCTTTTCTGGTATCTGAAGCTGCAAAGTTGAATCTTGTAATATCAGGTTGAACTCTCGAGATTCCTGCATTACCAGCTCCTGTTCCTAAAGTTCCAAAAACTGCAGTTGCCTGCGCTGCTGTTAATGGAGCAAAATCACTTGGTCCAACAAACATAAATTGATTCCAGTTGTCTGACAATGAAGATGGTAAATCTGCTAAGGAATAACGAACAGCAAAAAGCACTTCAGCATTTCCTTTTTTATCATACGCAAAAACATCTTTAAAGTTAGGTAATAAAGTTGGAGTTCCTGGTATTGCATTCACAGCGGCTAAAGCTGTGTTTAAATCTGCCGTTCCTCCGCCCAATTGTTTAGCTGTCCACAAATAAACATCAGCTTTTAAAGCTTGAACTGAAGAAATTGCTAATTGCGTTGTATTAATCGCTGTATCAGGAAAATTTGCAATTGCTTTGTCTAGATCTGATTTAATAAATGCAAATGTTTCTTGGATTGTGTTACGCGGAATTATGTATTGTGATTGATTTGTATTTTCTGTTGGTTCTGTAACAATTGGAACACCGCCCCATGAACGTGCCATGATAAAGTAGCATAAGGCACGCATTGTATATGCTTGTGCAAGGTATCTCTTTTGCTCTTTTGCGGTACTTGGACTAAATGGAATTTGCGGTACATACTTTAAAATCAAATTTGCCTGATGTATTGTAGTGTACAATCCTGCCCAATCTACGTCGATGTTTTGCGGCGTAAGATTGTTATTGTAATAATTGGCTAATGTTAATGGCGATTGAACTCCGCCTGTTATTTCGGCACTTCTTGCACCTCCAAGAAGATAATAATTTTGCTGTGTTTGGATTCTGAAGTTAACATACATACCGTTTACACCGGCCTTTGCATCGTCTTCTGTTTTCCAAAAACTATCAGAGGTTATTACACTATCAGATGTTAGTTCTAATTCATCCTGACACGAGGTGAATAGTGAAAGACCAGCGAATAATATTGTATATAAAAGAAATTTCTTTTTCATGATTTTAGTATTAAAATTTACAAACTGATATTTAAACCAAGTATAATGTTTCTAGGTACTGGATAAGTTCCAGTAGATCCCGCAGCGTTTAAACCTAAACTAGATCCTCCGTCGATACCTTGCACCTCAGGGCTTAATCCTTTGTATTTAGTAAAGTAGTATAAATTGCTTCCTGTCAAGTACATACGAAGTGATGTTAATCTTGCTTTTTCGACTAATGATTTTGGAAAGTTGTAACTGAATGTGATTTCTCTAATACATAAGTAATCTCCACTTTCGTAGTAACGGCTGTTTCCTTGAAACATATTTGTGTTGTAAGCTGCACCGCTTGCTTCTGATCTAAATAAGTTGTTTTGATTCGTTTGATCTGCCCAACGGTAACGAGGAACATCTGTAATATCTCCTTCTTTCTGCCAAGCTTGTGCACTTTCAGCTAATAAACCGTAGTTTCCTTGAAACTGACCTAAGAAACGTGCTCTTGCTTCGTTGTAAATTGTAGCTCCTAACGAATAATCTGTTCTTACAGTTAAAGAGAATCCTTTGTAAGCCGCATCAAAATTAAATCCTCCTACAAATGTTGGGAACATATTACCCATGTATTGTCTGTCTCGGCTGTCGATTATACCATTGTTATCAGTATCTTCAAATACGGCATCTCCAGCGAATTTTTTACCAGTTGGGTTTCCGCCGTTTGCTGCTGTTTTTGTTACATACGTATCTTGAACTTTTAAGTTGTAAGCGTCGGCTTCTGCTTGAGTCGAAAGAATGTATAATTGTTTGTGCGCATAGAAATCTCCAATTTTTTGACCTTCCTGTAATCCGCCTACATATTTATAAGTACCGCTTTTTACATCGTAAATTTCAGTTCCGCCAATTCTATTATTTGTGTTTCCATTAAATGGAAGCTTTTCAACCGTATTTGTATTGTGCGAAACGTTTGCTCCAACATTGATTTTCCAATCATTTTGATTGTAAAGATTTGCTTGCACTTCAAGCTCAAAACCTTTGCTTCTTAATCCTCCTAAATTAGTTAAAACTGTAGAGAAACCACTATTTGAAGGCAAAGTCAAATTCGTTAATAAATCAGAAGTTAACTTGTTGTAGAAATCTCCAATAATTCTAATCTTATCATTATTAAACCCTATATCAAAACCACCATTTATTGTTTCAGATTGTTCCCATTTTAAACCTGGATTTGCAATTTGAGAATTAATAATTGCCGATTGTCCGTTGTAACTGTTGGCTATACCATTTGTAGAGCCAGCATATAATCCGCCAGCTTGAAAATCGCCTAAAGTTCCTAAGTTACCATTTACACCGTAACTCCCGCGAAGTTTAAGAGATGAAAAGAATTTAGGCATTACTTTTGTCCAGAACTTTTCTTCCTGCATATTCCATCCAGCAGAGATTCCTGGGAAAAATCCATATCTATTGTCTGGTCCTAAACTTGACGAACCATCATAACGGAAAGAAGCTGTAGCAAAATATCTGTTTTTATAATCATAGTTTAAACGGCCAAATACACTGTTTAAAACTAATTTAGTATTGTTACTGTAAACTGAAACAGGTACCGGAGACGAATCTAAAGTTTGTGCTAAGTCAGAAGGACTTCCTTTTCCTGAAGCATTAAAAGCTTTAATTGTTCGATCGTATTTTGACGCTCCCAATTTTGCATCAAAATCACCAATCGCATCCCATCCTTTTTTATAAGCAAAAACACCTTCGTATTGTACTTGATAAATTTGATTGCTTAAACGAGTTGCCGTACGTGTATTGTCAACCAATCCACTGCTTCCGCTTAAAAATGCCTGTTGAAAAGTATTGTCATTTTCGTTTTCGCTGTAAAGAGACATAGAAGGAGTGAAGGTAAAGTCTGTCGCCAGTCTTAATTCACCATCTACACTCATTTGCAGTTTATTGTTCTCATTGATTCCTTTTACTTTACCCATTTGATACAATGGATTTCCGTTGATATTATTTTGCCCTGGAGCCAATGAACCATCTTCTAAATACATTTTTGTTGTAGGGGAGTTTCCTAAGTATCTGTTGAAAACAACACTATTGGCAACAACTTGATTATTGCTCGATTTAGAAAATAATACACGTCCGTTCAAAGTGAAATTATCAGCAACTTTTAATGATGCATTCAATTTACTTGTAAATCTTTGATAACCTGTAAAAATGGTAATTCCATCGCCTTTTAAATAACCAAGACTCAAATCGAATACGCCGGTATCAGTACCTCCGCTGAAACCAAGATTATGATTCTGTGTTACAGCACTTTGAAACAAAACGTCGTTCCAATCCGTACTTTTGTAGATAATAGTATTACTTGGATTTAATGGATCTGCAATTTCCTGCCAGCCTTTTGCTTGCAGCTGACTAACGGTATCAGCAGATAAATTAGATTTCAGTAATGTTGCAAAAGGAGTATTATTCTGTAAATTATTTCCAGTTCCTGCAGGCGTAGCACCTGTTAACTGTCCTAATCGCGCAATACCAGTAGTTGTCGAAAGTCCTGCAAGTTCTGCAGCATTATATAAACCTTGACGTTGAAGTTTAATATAATCTCCACCATCCATAAAATCATACTTTTTCGCAATATGGCTGACTTGTGTAGAGGCATTATAAGTAACTTTTAGTTTGCCTGCTTTTCCTGTTGTAGTAGTAATGATAATTACACCATTTGAAGCTCTTGCACCATAAATAGAGGTAGCAGCGGCATCTTTTAAAACTTGAAGGGAGGCTATATCTGCTGAATTTATATCATCAATCTGCGTACGAATTACACCGTCAACAATATATAAAGGTGTTGCTCCAGAAGGATTGTCGATAGATGTACCTCCTCGGACTATCACATTGGATGCTTTTCCGGGTTGACCAGATGAAGTTTTAACCACCAAACCAGTTACACTTCCTTGCAAAGACTGGGTTACGTTTGAGTAAGGAACATTTTC
Organism: Flavobacterium sp. FlaQc-28; assembly: GCF_044007415.1. Lineage (NCBI taxonomy): Bacteria > Pseudomonadati > Bacteroidota > Flavobacteriia > Flavobacteriales > Flavobacteriaceae > Flavobacterium > Flavobacterium sp. FlaQc-28. The sequence continues at coordinate 373,761 of NZ_JBIPCM010000003.1, read as the reverse complement.
TAAAACCTTTTTGTCCAGTTTAGAAACTGCAGTACTCAAAGTTCTTCTGTTCTGAGAACCATATCCTACTACAATTACCTCATTCATCTGCTGTCCAATTTCTTTCAAAACAATGTTAAGAGAACCTCCTGTTATTGTTACCTCCTGATCTTGTAAACCTATATAGGTAACAATTAAAGTGGTAGCATTATCTGGAACTTCAAAAGCAAAGTTTCCGTCAAAATCTGTTTGTGTACTTACATTAGTTCCTTTAGCAACGATATTTACACCCGGCAGTGATTCTCCTTTTTCGTTGGTCACTTTTCCGGTTACTTTCTTTTGAATAGGGGCGTTCTTTTTTACATTTTTATCTGTAAAAACAATACTTCTTTCCGTTTTTGCAGCTGCTAACTGCATGGTAAAAACTAAAAGTAACGTCGACGTAAATTTAATAACTTTTACGTGTTTAGGAGTAAACCTGCAATTTTTAGGTTTACTTTTAGGCAATAATTTCATACTTTTGTAATGGTTTGGTTAATAATAACTTTGTTAAAGGTCTATATGTTTATTCTCCAATCATTGTTCCTTAACGGAACTGGCCAGCTATGTTTCCAGCATTAGCTGGCTTTTTTATGATTAGAAAATAAATGGGGTATGCAATTGGTTCTATTGATAATTCTCTATGATCTTTAATTCTATTGTTACTGTATAAAAATTTGTATTCTCCTTTTTCTCCTTCCTGTATTTGTTTTTTAATGAGGATTAATCGACCTCATGTTCAATGATTTATTAATGTTGAATGCTTCATAACAATAAAAGCAATATTCATTTTTTATGTTATTATAGATTGATTAAATTTTAACAGCTTAACCAAGGTTATGATAACTTTACGAATAAATTATTTTATTATTATGAAGTAAAGATATAAAATATTTTAATATAATAACTTTAGTTATTAAAATATTTTAATAATTAAGAAAGAAAACTAAAAATTAGTTGTTGATTAGAGGAAATAACATCTTTTCTTTTATAACGCAGCAAGCGCCAATAACGCCCGCGCGACGGCCTAAAGTAGACTTTTTAAGTTTCATATCACGGTTGACTAAACCTAATGAATATTTTTTTAATGCAGATTGAATTGGCAGTAAGGAATAGTCGCCTAACTGTGCGAAATCTCCTCCAATCACCAATAAATCAGGATTGAAGATGTTAAGTAAAATGGATAAATAACGTCCCATTTTTTCACTTTGCTGTGTCACAAGGTCGACACAAAGTGTGTCTTCAAGATTTACAGCTCCTTTTATAATAGTATGATGCTGCAGTTCTGATGAAGAATCATCAAGAACAACCTTAGATTGTTTGCCTTCTTTTACAGCTTCTTTAAATTGGTTTACAAGTGACCAGCCTGATATTTCGGTTTCTAAACAACCCAGTTTTCCGCATTTGCACATGATTTCATTATTAAAAATGGTACTATGTCCAAACTCCCCAGAATAGCCAGATTTACCATAATAAAGCTTTCCGTCTGTAATCATCCCGATAGCAACTCCCCAGCTGTAGTTTACAAAAATTATGTTTTGCTCATCGTCGACAACACCTTCGCAATATTCACCAAAGGCCATTGCTCGAGTATCATTTTCTAGATGAACAGGAAGATCTAATTGCTCAGAGATTATTTCGGTTAACGGTCTGTTTTCGCTAAAGAAGTAATTATAGCTAAAACCTTCCATTGAATTTATTCGCCCCGAAAAGTTGATGCAGACACCTACAATTAATTTTTTATCAACAGAGCTGTCTTCTATAAAAGAGTTGATTAAGTTGCAGAAATTTAGTAAAGATTCTTGAGTATTTTCTAACGCAAATGAAGTTCCAAGTTCTATGCTTACTAATTCATTTTTAATGTTTTGAAGTCCTATAGACATACTTGTTAATCCTACTTCAACCCCAAGAAAATAAGCACAAGTAGGGTTAATGCTGAATAACGAAGGTCTTCTGCCGCCGCTGTTTGTAATTTTTCCCATATCGACAACATAACCTTCAGCCAGCAGTTCGTTAACAGCTTTAGTCACTGTTGGAACGCTCGATTGTATTTCAGCACTTAATTCTGCAATGGTTGCATTTCCGCCAGTAAGCAAACGTTTAGTGATAAATTGTCTTAACATATGCCACTTTTGTTCTGACAGACTTTTGTCTTTACTATTGTCTAATAAATCTTTTAAACTCATTGCTCTCTGTTTTATGGGTTAACACAAATTTAATTTATTTTTTAAATTAGAGTTAAAAAACAGTAAACAATATTAAATTTTTTTAAATAGTCTTAGGTCATTTTAAATTTCTGACTTTTTTAGTAAAATATGAAGAACTCATAAGATGAAGTTTCCAAACTGTCAATTAATTTGTAAATTTATAGAATGTGGTGTTACCGACACTGTTTCTGAATTTTGTTTTTAATAAATAAAAAGTATCAGCTGTAAAAAGAAAGTAATAAATATGAAGACTATAATTATAAAAAGGGTTTACGATAACAAAGCAGGTGATGGAACGTACAGAATACTAGTTGATCGATTATGGCCGCGCGGACTTAATAAAACAGATTTAAGTTTTGATGAATGGGATAAAGAAATTACACCATCGACAGAGCTGCGTAAATGGTTTGCTCATAAAGGGGAGCGTTACGCAGAATTTACTAAACGTTACATTCAAGAATTGAATATAAAAAGTGAAGAAATCACACGTTTAAGAAACATGGCAGAAGAGAAATCTTTGACATTATTATATGCCGCAAAAGATCCCGTAATAAATCATGCAGTAATTCTGAGAGATTATTTGCTAAACAATAAAATAATTTAAAGGGTTTTGAGTAAAGACAGAAAGAAAATAAGATTTACTGTTACAGAAAGCGGTACAATTCATGAAATTGAAACTTATATACACGAATATCCCAATTTGATGTTTTTGCTTCGAGATAAGCTTTTTTTAGATGATTTTGGCGAATGCGGTGGCGTTGGAAGATGCGCTACTTGTGTTATCAGATTAAATAGTATTGAAAGAAATGCGTTAAAAAAAGATCGAAACGAACCAGCGACATTATCTAAACTAGGATATACCGCTGAGAATATTCGGCTTTCCTGTCAATTGTACATCACAACTGATTTAGAAGATTCGCAGATTGAGATTCTGGAATTGTAGTTTGTAAAAGTTAGTTAGCAGAATTTAAAATTCTTTGTTTTACGTGATCCATGTACGATCTGCCAATTACATATCTTAAGCCTTCTATTTCTACACTGTTTCCTTCAACAGCATCGATCTTGTCAATAGCAACAGTATACGATCTATGAATTCTTAAAAAATTTCTTTCCGGCAGTAAATCAGTAAAGTCAGATAAGGTGCTGTGTATAATGTATTTGCCTGTTAAGGTGCTTATTTTTAGATAGTCTTTCAAGCTTTCGACAACTAAAATCTCATTCAGGAAAATCTTCTTCATTCTTTTCTTATCTATTTTGATAAAAATAAAAGGGTTTTCAGCAGAATTTTCTGGAGTAGGATTGGATTTGCTTTCCAGTCTTTTACTGATTTTGTTCAAGGCCTTCATTAACCTCGGAAACTCGATAGGTTTTACTAAGAAATCCAAAACATCAAGTTCGTAGGTTTCTATTGCAAATTGACTGTATGCACTAGTAATAATAAGTAAAGGTGGATCTTCGAGACTTTTTATAAAATTAATACCATCTAGAACCGGCATATTAATGTCTAGAAAAATGACATCAACTTTATTGTTTTTTACAAAATTCAACCCTTCTATTGGATTACTAAAAGTATTTATAACCTCAAAATTTTCAAGCGGTTCTAAATAATTTTTAATAACATTAATAGCCAATGGCTCGTCATCTATAATCAAACAATTTATTTTCATTTCTCTATTATTACTTTTTAAGCAAAATAATCCAGCGTATAAAATTTAGTATAAGAAAAGTCGTTCTAAGTGACTTTAATTACAAGCTTTACGACAAAAATATTCTTTTTCTTTTTAAATGAAAGGTTATACTCGTTTTTATTATAACCCAGTTCTAACCTTTTTTTTACATTCTCTATACCTATACCGCTAGATACATTAAAATTGTCCTCAAGATCAGTAGTTTCAGGCTGCGGGTTCGAAACTGTAAAATGCAGAAAATTGCCTTTTACCTTAAATTTTATATCAATTACGACCTTTCCAGTGTTTTTGTTTACACCATGTTTAAAAGCATTTTCTATAAAAGTCAACAATATAATAGGAGCAATCTCTTTGTCGTGAATATCTCCTGAAACAGACATATTTATAATTAATCGATCATCATTCCTAATTCGCTCCAGATCAAGATAATTCTGAATGCATAAAATTTCATTTTCCAGCGATTGTCTGGTGTTTTTTGTGTCATACAACATATAACGCATTAACTCTGAAAGCTTAAGTACAATTTTTGGTGCTTTGTTTGATTTTTCGACAGAGAGCGAATAAATATTGTTAAGTGTATTAAAGAGAAAATGCGGCGATATTTGAGATTTCAAAAACAATAATTCCGTTTCTAATTGCGATTTTTCGAGATCCGTTACACGTTTTTGCTCCTTCATAAAATCCAATGTAATCTTAATCGCCGTAACAAAAGTGATGACATACAATTCGCCGATCATCATGTCAATCGTGTAATTGAGCGAAAGTTTATCTATAGTTTCTGGTCCTTCCGGCCAAACATCATGATTTATTAATAAATACGTAAGATTGAATTTTATAATAACCATTATAAAGATCGAAGACAAAACCGCAAGTATATATAAAAGGTATTTTTTTCGATAAACTAAATAAGGCATGAAGACAAGAATATTCAAGTAACACAACGTCATATGAATAGGAAAGCCCAGTAAATTAGTCTTGAAAGAGTAGCCGTAATCATTAAAATAAATTCCCCAGCGAAAAGTATTAAACAAGAAATAAGTAAGCCAAAAAAGGATATGATATTGTAATGGTATTCGATATAATTTGCTAGTGCTGAAATTCATAATTCAAAGTATGTTTTGAGACCTTTTTTGATGTTTGTCTTCGTTTAGATGTCGTTTGTCTAAAATAATTTAAGTAAAATTCAATTTTGCATAAATTTAAAGTTAAATTATTATTTTTTTAAATGAATGGCCTTACTTGTAAGTTTTGTTTTTAATTCTAAAAGGAAGCTGTAAAATAAAGCAAATTAAAAATAATAGTCAACAAGCTTTCTTTGTTCAACAAACAGTAATTAGTGATTTGAGAAATTTTTTATTTAAAACCGCTGGAAAAAAACTTGCTTTTGCAACAAAGAAAAACACTCAACATTATAAAATATCAAGTCATGCTTACAAAGGATCAATACCGTGTTATTACCAAGTTTTTCTTAAAGATTCTAAAATCTATGTAGGATTAACATCTTCAAAACCTGAGACTTTACATTGCAGTCCATGCCATAAAAGTCGAAACAATAGATCAACGTTGTTGGTCTAAAAACTGTCATGAATAAAAACTGAAAACCAACATAAATTTAACTAACCCCTAAAAACAATATTATAATTAATGAATATCATTGACATATCAATCATCATAGCATATATTGTGCTATCAGTAGGAATAGGAATCTGGATTTCCAGAAAAGCTTCAAAAGGTTTAGATGATTATTTCCTAGGCGGAAAAACAATCAAATGGTATTTTTTAGGTTTAAGTAACGGATCAGGAATGTTTGATGTTTCAGGAACTTCCTGGATGATTGGAGTATTGTTTTTATATGGCGTAAAAAGCTTTATGTTTATGTGGCTTTGGCCCATTTGGAATCAGATTTTTGTAATGATGTTTCTCGCCGTTTGGATACGAAGGTCAAAAGTAATGACGGGTTCTGAATGGATTTTAACTCGTTTTGGAAATGACAAAGCCGGAAAAGCATCTCATATTATTGTCGCTATTTTTGCGATTATTTCTACAATAGGTTTCATTGCCTACTTTTTTGAAGGAATTGGGAAATTTATAACCATTATTCTTCCTTGGGATTTAACGCTTCATTCTGGCGATTTAATTCTATTAACCTCAGAGCGTTCTTATGCTTTAATAATCATTTTTTTAACTACAATTTATACTGTAAAAGGAGGAATGTTCTCTGTAGTTGCAACTGAAGTTGTGCAATATTTAATTATGATTATTGCCAGCGTTTTAATTGCAGGTTATGCTTTTGTAAATTACACAGATATTCAAATAAACTCAGTAATTACCGAAGAATGGAAGAACGTCTTCTTTGGCTGGCAGTTTGAAACGCAGTGGAGTGAAAAGTTCCAAACCTTCAATAATTTAATTGATTCTGAAGGGTATAAAATGTTTGGTGCTTTTATCGGAATGACATTGTTCAAAGGTTTCTTCGCCAGTGTTGCAGGACCAACACCAAGTTACGATTTACAAAGAATTCTGTCTACAAAATCAGTAAAAGAAGCTGCTTATATGAGCGGTTTTACTAACTTGATTTTGTTCATTCCAAGATATTTATTAATTACAGGAATTGTTGTAATTGCCTTAATAAATTTAGCGCCGGAATTAAATGCTAATTTAAATTTAACGGGAGTCGATTTAGAATTATTAATGCCGAAAGTGGTCAATTTATATCTTCCAGTTGGTATTAAAGGACTTTTATTAGCAGGTTTATTAGCCGCTTTTATGTCGGGATTCTCTGCTTTTGTAAATGCAGGACCAGCTTATATTGTAAATGATATTTACAAAAAATACTTCAAACCCGTTGCATCAAATGCACACTATATAAAAGTGAGCCAAATCTCTTCATTCGTAGTTGTTGGTTTAGGAGTTTTTATGGGATTCTTTGCAGAATCGATTAACTCTTTAACCTTATGGATTACAAGTGCCTTATACGGCGGTTATGTAGCAGCGAATTTCTTAAAATGGATTTGGTGGCGTTTTAACGGCTGGGGGTATTTCTGGGGAATGTTTGCTGGTTTAATTGTAGCTTCTTTACAGTTTGTTTTAGGACAGTATAAAGGAACATTTGTAGAAGGAACATTTTTGTATGATTTATCACAAGTGCAGGCGATTTACTTGTTTCCAGCAATATTTGGATTCTCAATTTTAGGCTGTCTTTTAGGAACGTTTTTAAGCAAGCCTACAGATATGGATGTTTTAAGATCTTTCTATACCAATGTTAGACCTTGGGGATGGTGGGGACCAGTTTATAAAACATTAAAAACAGAAGATCAAAGTTTCGAAAAAAACAACGATTTCTGGAAAGATATGCTAAATTGTGTTATCGGAATTGTGTGGCAGTCAAGCATGATTTTACTTCCAATTTATTTTGTTATCAGAGATTATCCAAAAGCGTTTGCAGCGTTATTGGTATTTTTAGTAACAATGATAATTTTAAAATTCACTTGGCTTGATAAAGTTCGAAAAATAACGGATTAAAAAAATAGTAGACACGGTAGAAACATAGATTTTTATAATTAGAAAAGAAGAATTACAAAAGAAAGGTTCCACACATATAGCTATATCTTTTGAACTAACCAAAACCACTTTTTTAAATTTTAAAAACTATGTTTCTATGTGTTTAGAAAAAAGGCTTTGATAAAGTCTTTACAACAAACAACAGAAAAAAAACAATAAACAAAAATATAAAAATGAGTACTATTCCTTGGCAAGACAGACCCGAAAACAGTAATGATGTAATGTGGAGATACACTGAAAATCCTATTATTGAAAGATATGCTATACCATCATCAAACAGTATTTTCAATAGTGCTGTAGTTCCTTTTGGAGATGGGTTTGCGGGAGTTTTCCGTTGTGATAATAAAGCAGTTCAAATGAACATTTTTGCCGGTTTTAGTAAAAACGGAATCGACTGGGAAATTAATCATGAACCAATCGAAATGAAAGCTGGTAATACAGATATGATTGAATCTGCTTATAAGTATGACCCGCGTGTTGTTTTTATCGAAGATCGTTACTGGATCACTTGGTGTAATGGTTATAATGGACCAACAATTGGTATTGGTTATACATTCGATTTTAAAGAGTTTTTTCAATGCGAAAATGCCTATTTGCCATTCAACAGAAATGGTGTTTTGTTTCCGCAAAAAATCAATGGAAAATATGCCATGTTAAGCCGTCCAAGTGATAACGGACATACACCTTTTGGGGATATTTGGATTAGTTATAGTCCAGATATGAAGTATTGGGGAGAGCACCGCTTAGTAATGAAACCAACACCTTTTGAAGACAGTGCTTGGCAGTGTACCAAAATTGGTGCAGGACCAATTCCAATTCTTACAAACGAGGGGTGGTTAATGATCTACCACGGAGTTATTAATACTTGCAACGGTTTCCGTTATGCAATGGGTTCAGCACTTTTAGATGTTGATTCTCCAGACAAAGTAAAATACAGAACACAGCCTTATTTATTAGGACCTGCAGAACTTTATGAAATGGTTGGCGATGTACCAAACGTCGTTTTCCCATGTGCAGCTTTGCATGATACAGAAGAAGATAAATTAGCTGTTTATTACGGTGCAGCTGATACAGTTGTAGCCATCGCATTTGGTAAATTAAGTGAAGTAGTTCAGTTTACAAAAGATAACAGTTTATAAAAAAGAGATGGTTTTAAAACTTAAATGGATTGCTGTTGCTTTAGGCTTGATTTCGATAACTGGATATTCACAGCCAAAGAAACCGGTTATTCCTAAAACGTATGTTGCGGCAAAAACAACCAAACCAATCGTAATTGACGGAGACGAATCTGATGCTTCGTGGAGTAAAGCAGATTGGACAGATCTTTTTGAAGATATTGAGAATGACGTAAAACCTAAGTATGCAACCAAAGTAAAAATGCTTTGGGATGAAACCAATTTCTATATATTAGCAAAAATGGAAGAACCGCACGTTTGGGCAAATTTAAAACAACGCGATACCATTATTTTTTACAACAATGATTTTGAAGTTTTTGTTGATCCAGACAGTGATACTTTTAATTATTACGAATTAGAAATAAACGCTTTAAATACTGCTTGGGATTTGTTCCTGACAAAACCATATAGAGAAAGCGATATTGTAGTGGCAAACGATTGGAATATTCCGGGTTTAAAATCAGCAGTAAAAGTTAACGGAACACTTAATAATCCAAATGATACAGATGAAGGCTGGGTTTTAGAAATGGCGATTCCGTGGGCAGCTTACAAAACCACATTCTTTGATCAAAATGTTCCCGTTGATAAATTTTGGAGAGTCAATTTTTCGAGAGTAAATTGGCAGCATAGTGTTAAAAACGGAACTTATGAGCGAAAGAAAGATGCCGAAGGAAAATTTTTACCTGAGTACAATTGGGTCTGGTCTCCAATGGGTGTAATCAATATGCATGAGCCAGAAAAATGGGGTTATGTTTATTTCTCTTCTAAAGAAGGAAAAGACACTTTTACAATTCCGCAGGATGAAAAAGTAAGATGGGAATTGTATACACTATACCGCGCTCAAAAAGGATACTTTGAAAAACATAAAACTTGGGCAAAGTCAATTGCAGATCTTACCACAAAAAGCATTAGTGTTGATGGTAAAATTTTAAAACCAACAATAGAAAATCACTCATCAGGATATAATATTTTAGTAAAAAGTCCATTCACCAATACAACATTTGTAATTAGGCAGGATGGAAAAATAATCACAAAATAAACCACTATGAAACTACCAAAACTATTACTTTTTTTATTAGCATTTAGTATTTTTTCATGTACTAAAAAAGAAGAACAAACCATTTTTAAATTTGGAGTATGGACTACAGCCGATGCCAAAAAATCGGATGCAGATTATACTAAAGAGTTTAAAAAATACAAAGACGGCGGTATTGACGAAGTACTGATAAATACTTCGACAGATCCAAAACTGTTAAGCCGTTTAGTGCCTTTGGCAACAAAAGAAGGTTTAAAAGTACATGCTTGGATTATGGCAATGAACAGACCAGGAGACTCAATTGCATTGCAGCATCCAGAATGGTATCAAGTAAGCAAAGAAGGAAAATCCTGTTTTGATACACGCCCTTATGTAGATTACTACCAATGGTTATGCCCAACTAGAAAAGAATCTAGAGAGCATGTTTTAAAATTAGTGGAAGAATTAGCAAAAGTTGACGGAATCGAAAGTGTTCACTTAGATTATATTCGTTTTCCAGACATCTTTTTACCAATTAGTTTATTGCCAAAATACAACTTAGTTCAAGATGTAGAATTACCTCAATTCGATTTCTGTTATTGTGATGAATGTGTAAAAGCATTCGAAAAGATCCATCACAAAAATCCAAAAGAAAGCCACAATACTTCGATCGATATGGAGTGGAAAAACTTTAGATTAAATGCTATTCAAGCTGTGGTAAATGATGCTTATGATATTGTTCATAAACACAATAAAAACCTAACTGCAGCAGTATTTCCTTATCCAGAAATGGCAGATCATATGGTGCGTCAGCGTTGGGATAAATGGAATATTGATCAAGTATATCCAATGATTTACAACAGTTTTTATGATGAAGAAATTGACTGGGTTGGTTACGCTACAAAACAAGGTGTTGCTGATTTAAAAGATAAAAAAACAAAAATCAATACAGGGATTTACGTTCCAGGTTTAAAGACAGATAAAGAGCTGAAAGAAGCTATTTTATATGCGAAAGAAAATGGAGCAGTAGGAGTTTCCTTTTTTGATGGAAATGCTTTGTCTGAAAGTAATTTTAAAACAATCAAAGAAACAAAAGCAAGTTTAAAATAATGCAATACTTTATTTAGAACAAAAGCATAGTATCATTACAAATTACTTCGATAATAGCTGTGAGCGTATACCAAACGTTTTGGCAGAAATAAAGGATTATAATAGGGAGCCCGTAAATGCTTCCTATTATGTTTTTTAAGAATGATGCAATGACACAGAAAAGTATATAGCATTTTTTAAAAAAGAGTATCTTTTGAAGGATAAAAAAATATACCAGTTTAAAATCATATCCTATTTAAAATAATAATTATGAGAACATTAAAACCCTTATTCACCTTACTATTTTTAGCCGTTTTAAGTTCGGGTTACAGTCAAAAAGTTTTTACAGAGAAAGACATTCAAATCATTCCAAAACCCAATCAGCTGGTTTTGCAAACAGGGTCATTTGAGTTTTCTAAGAATACCGTATTTGTTGCCGCAACAGATTTTCAAAAAGACATTTCGAACGCTTTAATAAACAAATTTGGAGCTGCAGCAGGCTGGCGCCCAATTATTGGAACAAAAGCGCCAAAGAATAATTACATACAGTTTAAAGTTGATTCAAACCTTCATAACGAAGCTTATAAATTAGAAATCAATAATAATACAATTACAGTTACAGCAAAGGGCAATGCAGGTTTTATCTACGGATTAGAAACCATTAGACAATTACTTCCAATTGCAATCGAAAGTAAAAATGTTGTAACCCTTGCAAAATGGGAAATTCCGAATGTAACGATTACGGATGAACCTCGTTTTCAATGGAGAGGTTTAATGTTGGATTTATCACGCCATTTCTTCGATAAAAACTATATTCTGGCAACAATCGATCGTTTGGCAATGCACAAAATGAACGTCTTGCATTTGCATTTAGTAGACGATCAAGGCTGGAGAATTGAAATTAAAAAGTATCCAAAGCTTACAGAAGTTGGTGCATGGAGAGTAGATCAGGAAAATTTAGCTTGGAACGCAAGATTGCTTACAAACCCTGACCAAAGAGGTACATACGGCGGATTTTTAACACAAGAAGAATTAAAAGAAATCGTAAAATATGCTGCAACAAAAAATGTAGAAGTTGTTCCTGAAATCGAAATGCCGGCACACGTAAGCAGTGCAATTGCTGCATATCCAGAATTAGCGTGTTTTGATCAGCGTATTGGTGTGCCATCTGGCGGATTATGGCCTATAACGGATATTTACTGTGCAGGAAAAGAATCGACATTTGAGTTTCTTCAGAACGTAATTGATGAAGTAATTACAATATTCCCTTCAAAATATATCCATATTGGGGGTGATGAAGCAACAAAAACAAATTGGGAAAAATGTCCGCATTGCCAAAAAAGAATGAAAGAACACGGCTTAAAAAATGTTCATGAACTGCAAAGTTATTTTGTAAAAAGAATGGAGAAATACATCAATTCTAAAGGCAAGAAACTTATTGGCTGGGATGAAATTTTAGAAGGCGGATTAGCTCCGGAGGCTACCGTAATGAGCTGGAGAGGAACAAAAGGAGGAACAGAAGCAGCACAGCAAGGTCATGATGTTATTATGACTCCAGAATCTCCTTGTTATTTTAATTTTTACCAAGGTCCTCAAAATGAAGAACCATTAGCTTTTGATGCTTACAATCCTTTAAATAAAGTTTACGAATTTGATCCGGTTGTAGCTGGAATGACACCGCAGGAAGCAGCACATGTTTTGGGCGGACAAGCTAATTTATGGGCCGAATTTCTTTCGGCACCAAAAGACTCGGAGTATATGATTTTTCCAAGATTAGCCGCTTTATCCGAAGTTTTATGGAGTTCTAAAGAAAGCCGTAATTGGAATGATTTTACAACCAGACTAGCACCATTATTAAAGCGCTACGATTATTTGGGAATCAATTATGCAAAAAGTGCTTATTTAGTTACAGCTGTTTCAAGTGCTGATATAGTTAAGAAACAAATTAATGTGACTTTGAAAAATGAGTTTCCAAATCCAGATATTCGATATGTTTTGGGTGATAAGGTTTTGGATATAAACGCTCTGAAATATACAAATCCAATTCAGTTTAATCAAACTACAGTTTTAAAAGCTTCTTTATTTCAAAACGAAAAGCCAGTTGGAAAAACGTTTACAGATACAATTGTATTTCACAAAGCAGTAGCGCATAAAGTCAATTACTTAACGCCATTTAATAACAGTTACAAAGGCGATGGGCCTTTTACGATGGTAAATACAATTCGTGGATCTAAAAACTTCCATGACGGGCAATGGCAGGCTTGGCTGGTTAACGACATGGAACTTGTTATTGATTTAGAAAAACAAGAAAGTATAAAAGAAGTAATTGTTGGAACTTTAGAAAGTCAAGGTGCGGGCATCTTTTTCCCGATACAAGTAAAAGTTTTAGTTTCAAACGATGGTATCAAATACAAAGAAGTGGGCAAAATATTACGTCCATATGCATCTAACCCAACTTCAGAGTTAAAAGATTTTAAAATTAATTTTGAAAAAACGAATGTTCGATTTATAAAAGTAATTGCGTCTAACTTAAAGAAAAGCCCAAGAGGCGAAAGTTCTTGGTTGTTTGTGGATGAGATTCTAGTGAATTAAACAAGAAGAAATAAACTTTGTCAAAGTTCAAAACGTTGACAAAGTTTGATTTACAAATTTTAGCATCGTAAATAAGATTTTTACAGTAAAACCAAACCAAAAAATAAACCAAAGATGAAAAAAGTAATAGTATTAATCGCAGTATTATTTTCTGCACAAATGTTCTCTCAGGCTATTTATGAAGACGAACGTTATGTACCGGAAACAGATCCATTAGTTTTAAAAAATTTAGAACAATGGCAAGGTAAAAAGTTTGGATTGTTAATGCATTGGGGAACATACAGTCAGTGGGGAATTGTAGAATCATGGTCGATTTGTCCTGAGGATTATGGATGGTGTGAGCGTAAAAAAGGCAGTAATCCGGGTAATTATAGTCAATATGTAAAAGAATATGAAGGTTTAAAGAAGACCTTTAATCCAACAAAGTTTGATCCTGTAAAGTGGGCAAAAGCGGCAAAAGCGGCAGGAATGAAATACATGGTTTTTACCACAAAACACCATGACGGATTTTCGATGTATGATTCTAAATACACAGATTATAAAGTAACTGATAAAGAATGTGCTTTCAGCAGTAATCCAAAAGCGGATATTTTGAAAGAAGTTTTTAATGCTTTTAGAAATGAAAGTATCTCAACTGGAGCCTATTTTTCTAAGCCCGACTGGCACAACGAAAATTACTGGGATCCTTATTTTCCTCCATTTGATAGAAACGTAAATTATGATCCGGCACTATATCCTGAAAAATGGCAGAAATATGTTGATTTTACCCACAATCAAATTTTAGAAATTTTAACCAATTATGGAAAAGTTGATATTTTATGGCTTGATGGCGGCTGGGTAGAAAAAGGAGATCAAAAAAGTATTAGCGAACACTATAAATCTAAGTTTTTAGAAAACACTTCTAAAAATGGGTTTATAAAACATAGAGTTGTCAATCAGGATGTTAAAATGGATGAATTGGTAGTGAAAGCACGTCAGAAACAACCTGGTTTAATTGTGGTTGACAGAGCAGTTCATGGTAAAAATCAAAACTATTTGACTCCTGAAAATCGTGTTCCCGAAAAAACACTTCCTTATCCTTGGGAATCTTGTATTACTTCTGGCGGCGGCTGGTCGTACACTCCAGATGCAAAATATATGACAGGCAGACAAGGTATTCATATGCTTATTGATGTAGTGGCAAAAGGCGGTAATTTATTGCTGAATGTTGCTCCAAGTCCAGAAGGAGAATGGCAGCAGGGAGCGTACGATTTATTAGCCTCTTTTGGAGATTGGATGAAAGTAAACAGCACTGCAATTTATGACACCAAACCAATTGCACCTTATAAGGAAAATAATATTTGTATGACACAGAATAAGGCAGGAAGTGTTTACTTGTTTTATCTAGCAAAAGAGGGAGAAGATAAAATTCCTGCAGAAATTACATTAAAATCGATCAATCCTAAAAAAGGAACAAAAATTACCATGTTAGGTTCGAAAATACCATTGAAATGGACTAAATTTGCGGACGGATTTAAAGTTACAATTCCAGAAAATTTACGAAATAATTTACCATGTAAAGAAGCTTGGACTTTAAAAGTTGAAGCGATTAACAGATAGAGAATTAAATATGATTTTTAATAGTAAAATAACACAGACAGCATGTTTTTTCAGCATGCTATTTTTTAGCATAAACACTTTTGCGCAGCAGCCCGCAGAATTTGTAAATCCGCTTATAGGAACTTCTAATTATGGAGCAACTTTTCCAGGGCCGATTGCTCCAAGAGGAATGGCAAGTATCAGTCCTTTTAATGTGGCTGGACGACAAAATAGTTTAGAAAAAGACAGTCAATGGTTATCGAATCCTTATGTAAACGAGAATACATTCTTAACGGGATTTAGCCAAGTAAATTTAAGTGGTGTAGGTTGTCCTGATTTAGGTGTTATTTTGTTAATGCCAACAACAGGAGCGGTTGAAACCAATCATTTAAAATATGGTTCTACTTATTCTAAAGAATTGGCTAAAACGGCTTATTATAGTGTAAACATTGATAAATATAAAGTTAAAGGTGAATTTACAGCTTCGAAAAGAGTAGGAGTAAGCAGGTTCACTTTCCCGAAAGGGCAGTCTAATATTTTATTGAATCTTGGCTTAGGATTAACAAATGAAGAAGGAGCGATGGTAAAAGTAGTTTCTTCAACAGAGATTGAAGGAATGCGTTCTGTAGGTTCATTTTGTTATAATAGTCCTGAAGACGCTTATCCTGTATACTTTGTTGCCAAGTTTTCGAAACCGGCAAATCATTTTGGCGTTTGGAAAAACACGCCTAAATATGAAGGTACAGAAGCGCAATGGATGGGTTACAATGGTAAAACCCGAATGATGAAAAACACGATTAAAACTGTTGTTGGAGATAGTATTGGGACTTATTTCACCTATCAATTTGATAAAGAAGAAACTGTTGAAGTAAAAATAGGAGTTTCGTATGTAAGTATTCAAAACGCTCGTGAGAATCTGGAAAAAGAAACGGGATATAAATCATTTGATGATGTTTATAAAGAAACATTTAACGAATGGAACGAAGAACTTTCTAAAATTTTGGTAGAAGGCGGTTCCTATCAAGATAAGGTTATTTTTTACACGGCATTGTATCATACTTTAATTCATCCGAATACTTTAAATGATATTAATGGAGAATTTCCTCAAATAAAAAGGAGCAAGATTGGAAAAACATTGGGTACGCGATATACCGTGTTTTCTTTATGGGATACCTATCGAAATATGCATCCTTTAACGTCTTTAGTTTATCCTAAGCAGCAATCTGATATGATAAAAAGTATGCTGCAAATGTATGATGAAAACGGCTGGCTGCCTAAATGGGAATTAAATTCGACGGAAACATTTACAATGGTTGGAGATCCTGCGAGTATAGTTATAGCAGATGCCTGTTTAAAAGGAATTCAGGATTTTGATATTTACAAAGCTTATCATGCCATGCTGAAAGGAGCAGATCAAATTGAAGAAAATCCGCTGCGTCCGGGTCTTAAAGAATATCTTCAAAAAGGATATTTGTCGACAAATTATCATGGATCAGTTTCAACAACAGAAGAATATAATGCTTCAGATTATGCGATTGCGCTTATGGCAAAAGCTTTAGGAGAAAAAGAAGATTATAAGCGTTTTTATAAACGATCTTTATCCTATCAAAAATTATATGATAAAGATTTAAAATTACTTCGACCACGAACAGCTGACGGAAAGTGGTATGAGCCTTTTGATCCAAATGCGGGAGCTAATTTTCAAGAAAATGTTGGATTTATAGAAGGCAACGCATGGCAATATGCTTTTATGGTGTCGCATGATATAAAAGGACTTATTAAATTAATGGGCGGTGATAAAGTTTTCTCTGATCAATTGCAGAAAGTTTTTGACATTAAACAATTTGATATGGCAAATGAACCAGATATTGCATATCCTTATTTATTTAATTATGTAAAAGGCGAGGAGTGGAAGAGTCAGGAAATGGTTAAGAAATTGGTAAGAGAATATTTTAGAAATGAACCAAAAGGATTACCTGGAAATGACGATACAGGAACGATGTCGGCTTGGCTGGTGTATTCTATGATGGGAATTTATCCAATATCTCCGGGAGATCCAATTTATACTATTACAACACCAATGTTTGATAAAGTAACAATTAAACTAGATTCAAGGTATTACAATAAAGAAAATGTAGTAATTGAAAGGGCAATGAATAGTGATGGAAAAATAAAAGAAATTCAGTTAAACGGAAAAACATTGAATAGTTTTTTTATCAATCATGATGATTTTGTAAATGGAACTACATTAAAAGTGATTCAAGAATAATAAGAATAATAACATTTAGAACAAAAAAAGGACTTTCAATTGAAAGTCCTTTTTTGCTCTATTAATCTATTAAAAGAAAACTGAATTATTTCGTTTTTACACCAATTTCAGCGACAGAAATATATCTGCCGTCAACAGTTGTTTTTCCTGTAAATCTAATATATCGGGCTTTCGCCGATGCTTTTAAAGTAATATTTTGCTCAACCAGATTGCTTTTGATATTGGCAAATTCACCTTCAGCAATTGTTGTCCAATTCGTATTGTCGGTGCTTACTTGCCATTGGTAGTCTTTGACAATTCCACCGGTTCCGTTTTGACGAGGCAAATACGATAAAGATTTGATTTCCAATTCTTGTCCCATGTCAATAACTATGAATTGTGGTAAAGGCATTAACGATGTATTATCTGCGGTACTCCAGAAAGTTTCGGCATTTTCATCAATTGCATTTAATGTTTGTTCATTTTCGAAAGAAGCGGTAACTACTTTCCAGTCTTTTTTGCAAATATTAAAGGATTGAATTGTGGTTTCACCAGGTTTCATATCTGTTCCAAATGATTTGGCTTTAACATCGCCAGAAGTTAAAAACGAAAAAGCTTCTTTATAAATTGGTGATTGTATAGTCGGTTCTGTTCCGTCAGTTGTATAACGAATTTGATTCACAGTTGTTTCAGTGGTGATAGAAACAGTACCATTTTTGTCTCTTTTAATTTTTGGAAGAGGCAATTGTTCTGGTTCTTTAAAAACACCTACGTCGCTTAAAGTGATACAAACTGGAGATTCTACAATACGAATTCTTAATTTTGAAGTTGTAATATAATTTGGTAAACGTACCAATCGATTAGCGCCAATACTTGTAGCTTCAGCTACCTTTTTCCAGTTTTTATTAGCAAAAGCTTCGATTTCTATTTTTTCAATACGCTGGCCTAGTTTGATGTTTTCTCTTAAGCGAATGATATTAAAAGTTTGCTCTTTATTCCATTCTAAAGTTATAAATGCTTTTTTCACATTATCACTGGTTGCCCAATAGGAGTAGCGATCGTTGTCAGTAAGATTTTTGGTCCCGAAAAAGATTTGATTCTCACCTCGAACTTCCGAAGCAGTAATCACAGCAGATTGCGCAAGATTATCAGAAAAAGTTTGTTTTAAAAAATCTCCAAAATCTTTCAGCGCTTTTACATCATTTGGATGTAATATACCTTCGGTGGTGGGCGCAAGACCAATATCCATACCAGCGCCGCGGCCTACAGATTTACAATAAATCTCAAACAACTCCGAAACTGATTTTACGTGATTATCTTCATTAGTATGGTAAAACCATCCGTTTCTAAGCGGTACATCACACTCAGCAGGTTTCCAATACTTACCATTTCGAGTTCCGGTTGGCGCTTTTTCGTAATTAGTTTCTCCCGGCACGGCTACTGTTTTACCTGCTATTGGTTCAGGTGTAAAAGTTGCCCAAGAAGTTTCGTCTGCAAAACCTCTTTCGTTTCCTACCCAGCGCACTTCACCGTTGTCAGAGAAAATAACAGCTTCTGGCTGTAACTCTTTAGAAATCGCCCATGTTTTATCCCAATCATAATAAGTAGCGCGGTCAATACTTCGGCTTTCTTTTTTGCCTCCGTAATAGCCGTCGCCGCCATTTGCACCATCAAACCAAGTAATAAAAAGCTTACCGTAGTTAGTGTACAATTCTCTTAATTGATTTCGGTATTTAGTAACATATTCAGGTTTTCCGTAATCTTCATTATTTCTGTCCCAAGGCGAACAATAAAGCCCAAATTTCATTCCTGCATTACGTGTTGCAGTTTCAAATTCTTTTACCATATCGCCTTTTCCATTACGAAACGGACTAGCACTAATATTGTAAGCCGTTGTTTTTGTCGGCCATAAACAAAATCCATCATGATGTTTAGCCACAAAAATAACGCCTTTAAAGCCACCAGATTTTGCTGCGTTTACAATTTGGTCGGCATCGAATTTTGTCGGATTAAAAATTTTAGGATCGGCGTCGCCATATCCCCATTCTTTATTCTGAAAAGTTGTAGGCGTAAAATGGACTAAAACATATTGCTCGATTTCGTGCCAGCGCAATTGCGGTTCGCTTGGCAATGCACCGTAAGGTACAGGAGCGCTGATTCTTTGAGCTGTCACAGATAAAAAGGCAAGACATCCCAAAATTGTTATTAATTGTTTTTTCATCTTTAGATTTTAATATTTATTTAGGATGTTAAATCACTTTAATTACAACAGCTTCTTGTGCTGCTAAAGAAGTTCTAAGTTCTTGCGGAATTGTGACTTCGATACCACCGCTTACTTTTTTGCTGACTAGTTTTTGTTTAGTACCCAATAAAGAGACTTTTAAACCGCTTTTTTTATCCGTTTTGATAGTGATTGACGTTGGTAATTCTTTTTCCTCTTTTGATGGCATATAGATGCCGTAAATAGCATTTCCTTTTTGAGTATAACCCACTTTTCCATCTAAGTATGGTGCAACAGGTTTAGTGTCGTAGATAGCTTCGCCATTTGCCGTTAACCATTTTCCAACATTAGCTAAAGTAGTCTCAATTTTTGGATCAAATTCTCCTTTAGCATCTGGACCAACGCCTAATAGTAAGTTTCCGCCTTTAACAACAATGCTCGTCATTAATTGAATAACTTCTTTTGAAGATTTATAATGATCATTTGGCACCCATCCCCAAGCTCCGCCAAGTGTAATGCAGCTTTCCCAAGGCACGCTTAATGGTTTTTCAGGTGTTTTTTGTTCTGGCGTTAAATAGTTTTCATATTCACTCGGAACCCAGCGGTCTACAACGAGCATTCCCGGTTGTTTTTTACGTGCAGTTTCTGAGACTAATTTCATGTCAATATCCATATCATAAGGATATTTGCAAAACTCTTCTACTTTTTTATTTATGGTCGAAAGTGGTCTAACCCAGCAGCCGTCAAGCCATAGAATATCAACTTTACCATAATTTGTAGTCAATTCGTTCAGCTGATTTTGGGTGTATTGTACATAACTTTTCCATCTTTCAGGAAATTTAGTAATGTCATAAGTTGGGTTTCTGTCTTTTGGCGGATAATATGGCCACCAAAAAGTTTCGGTCGTCCAGTCAGGCTTAGAGAAATAAACACCAACAGCCAAACCTTCTTTTCTTGAAGCATCCAAAACATCTTTTAGGATATCGGCTTTTGCGTTTTTGCTATATGGCAATTCTGGATTTGTGATTTTAAAATCAGTAAATTTCGAGTCATACATACAAAACCCATCATGATGTTTGGAGGTAAATATCATATATTTTGCTCCCGCATTCTTAAACATTCTAGCCCACTTTTCTGAATTAAGATTCGTAGGATTCAATTTGTATTTTGTATTTCTATAATCAGTAGCATATTTGTAGTAATCATTGTAACCATCTCTAGTTACCCAGTCTTCCGGAGCTAATCCCCAAGATTCTACTGTTCCTAATTGAGTGTAAAGCCCCATGTGGATTAATACACCAAATTTATAACCCTGCCATTTGTCAAGATTCGCTTTCACCAATGGATCTTTTGGTGTAATATAACCTGCTTCTTCAGATTTGTTGGCTTCCATGCTGAAATCACCTTGGGCATGCAGCGAGAAGGCACTGGCACAGACCAATGCGGTAAATAATAACTGGAATTTATTTTTCATTGTGGTTGTTTGTTTTATCTGTATTTGGATAGATAGCTTTTTTTTAATATTCGTTGGATATTATTAGTTTCAACACATAGTGCCAAAGTTTCGGGACTATGTGTTGAAGAAATTTATAGTGTATAGAAGAGATACTTAGAAATGAATCAATAACAGGTAAAATGTTATTTAAGATAAAAATCAGGATCGATTAAACGATTCCCAGTTTCGTCATAAACGGCGTAGTTAAAACCACTTTGAACGCAATATGAACCGTAATCCCCTTTTTTATTTAAGGCAATGAAACCAACCTGAATGTCTTTTAGATTTTTATTTCGGTTTTTCATCAGTTTTACAACTCTTGAAACAGCTTCTTCACAAGCTTTTTGTGGTGATCTTCCTTGGCGCATTAATTCAACAACCAAGTGGCAGCCGGAAATTCTAATTACTTCTTCGCCATGTCCAGTTGCAGTTGCAGCACCAATTTCGTTATCGACATATAAACCAGCACCAATAATAGGAGAGTCGCCTAAACGTCCGTGCATTTTAAAGGCCATACCGCTTGTAGTACAAGCTCCTGATAGATTTCCTGCAGCATCAAGCGCGATCATACCAATAGTATCGTGATTTTCGATATTTGCAATTGGTTTATATTCGGATGTTTTTAACCATTCTTTCCATTCACGTTCTGAATCAGGAAGTAATAAATTTTCTTTCGGAAAACCTTGCGACAAAGCAAATTGAAGCGCTCCATCGCTAACCAGCATAACGTGAGGTGTTTTTTCCATCACGGCACGAGCTACAGAAATAGGGTGTTTTATAAATTCAAGACAGCCAACAGAGCCAATATTAGACATTTCGTCCATAATACAAGCATCCAGAGTTACGCGTCCATCGCGATCAGGTCTTCCGCCGTAACCAACACTTCTTTCTTTTGGATCAGCTTCTGGAACTTTTACACCTGCTTCTACGGCATCTAAGGCGCGTCCTCCTTTTTTCAATACTTCCCAAGCAGCTTCATTGGCCTGCAGACCAAAACGCCAAGTCGAAAGTACAATTGGTTTTCTCACTTTTCCGTCAAGAAGTTCGTTTTGTTCTTCAAGTTCTCCCGCTCGCCCGGCAAAAGAACCAAACGCAACAGCAGCAGATGCCATTGCTGTTTTTTTTAGAAAATTTCTGCGATTTGTCATTATTATCTATTTTTTAAATCTGATTGTTAAAAATCAGAAATGGGTTTATTTTTAGGCTTCATAAAGTAAGCTTGCAGCTCCTAATAAAGCAGTAGTTTCATTATCTGTCGAAATAACCAGTTCAATTTCAATTTCTGATTCTTCTAATTTTTCTCTAAGAACATTTAAAAACAAGTCTCCTGCATTTGCAATTTTACCGCCAATAACCAACATATTGACGTTAAAGCTTTTTAACCACGGAATTATAATTTCGGCTAGATCTTCTCCAAATTCAGTAAAAGCCTGAATCGCTTTTTGATCTCCATCAACAGCCAAAAGATATAAGTCGAGTCCGTTATTAATTTGAATACCGCTTAAATTATGATAGCCAGAAAGCAATGCTCTTAAAGAAACAGCGTCTTCGGCCATTCCGTTTTTGTAAGCAAGATTCCATATTTCTCCATTTGGCGGTACTTTATGACCAGTGCTTACAATTTTTCCTTTTTTAATAAAACAGGCACCAAGACCAGTTCCTAAAGTAACAGCCATAACATTTTTAGGCAGATTTTCCATGTTTTTGTAAACTTCTCCCTTGCCAAAGCTTTTAGCATCATTTTCAAAAACAATTGGAAGGTTTTGATCAAAATCAAAACGTTCTCTCAACAGATCTTTTATATTTAGACCATAAAAGTTTTCATATTTATCTTGGTCTTTAATCCAGCAGGTTCCTTCTTCATAATCAAACGGACCAGGAATTGCCATGGCTATTCCAGATAAATTCTCTAATTGTGGTTTTTCTAAAACTGCACGAATGGCATTCTCCCAGAAATCCATTACTTCATTGGTAGGCAGATTGGAATCAAAAGAAACCTTAAAAAGGGATTCTTTAAAAACTTTCATCTCATTAAGATCAACAACTGCAGAAGTAATATGTGAACCGCCGACATCCATCGCTATTGCAAATCTTTTTTCCATTTTTTTAGTTTTGTTCTATGTTATTTTTGTTTTAGTTTTTATACTCAAAAAGTATTGGCATCCTAGAAATTGTTTGTTCTTTTCTGAAGACTAGTTTGCAGTCCTATATTACAAACTAATTAACAGGGTTGCCAAAAGGTTGTTTATTCTGCCTTAAACGATTACCGTTTGTTTTGTATTCTTTAAATTTTCGTTAAAAGTAATTGTTTTTTATCGAAATACTAAATCGTATTAGTAAATAAATACCAGTCTCCTTTTTTTGAATATAAAATCATGATTTTGCGGTTTTTAAATTGTTTATTATTGAAAAAATTCAAGCGTTTTGACAGACCAGTCATTGTCGAAGAAACCGCTTACTTTCATATTAGGTAAACCATTTAAAAGTAAATCAGTTTTAAAGATCATTACATCAGGAAAACCAGTAATTACAGAAATATAATTATTAGCCCAAGTTGCTTTCATCCCTTTTTCTGAAGTTCCGGCAACAACACCAATCATTGCAGTTTTGCTGTCGTTTCTTGGTACCACAAAATAAGCAGCTAAATCGGATCCCTTCAATATTCTAGTGCCAATTTTTACCTGTTGATTGTCAATTTGAATAGGAGAGTTTTTCAGTACTAAATTCCAAGCACTATTATTAGAAGCGTTACCATAAATAATTACATTTCTATCTTTATATTTTTCTAATGAAAAATCCTTATCGGCAATCACATCGATACTTCCGTTTCCTCTATAATAAAAAGTTTCGGCATCAAAACGAGCTCTGTTTAAGTACCATTCACGCTCAGAAGCTGATCCACCTGTAGCATAAACAAAAACCACATTGTTATTAAAAGCAAATTTGAAACCGCCTTGACGATCACCATATTTTTGATTTGTATTGATTTCGTTAATCAAAGACCATTTGTCATCTTTTAAAGCCAGAATTGCTTTCTTATCAGTTGCTGCCTTTAAAATTTGATCGTTGATGTTGATCGTGATTTCACCTTTTAAATCTAAAGAAACCAAGTCAAGTTCCATTATAGAAACATTTTTCGTTTTAATAGCAATTTGATCTTTCTCTATTTTTGCATTAATATTAGAAAAATCAAACGGAAGAATCTGCTGTTGCAGTTTTATCCAATAATCAGTTGAAGAAACAGCAGGAGAAGCGGTATGAAAATCAATTTCTTTAACTTCTTTATTTGCTGGAATCGTCTGGCGTTTGAAAAATTCGAAAATAGGGAACCAATCTACAGAATGATCACCATACCAGTGTTCGCCTCCCGGATATTCATAATAACAAAAATTGGGGTGAAAAGTTCCTAGAATTTGTCGCATTTCTCGCACTTGCGAAATAGGAACAGTCGAATCGGCATCGCCATGCAGCATATAAACACCAGATTGTTTTAAGTTTTGAACAAGACTTCTAACACGACCAGAGTTAGCAGAGCGTTTAATTGGTTCATAAGCTTTAAACATATCGTGCATTTCGTCGCCTTTATCAAAACCATAAGTTGCAATATCAGGATAAGAGGCGCAAGGAGCAATTGCAGCAAATTTACTTGGATAAGTAGTTCCTAAAAACCAAGTTCCGTGACCACCCATTGAGTGACCTGTTAAGTAGGTTTGAGCAGGAATGGTGTTGAATACTTTTTTAGCTTCTCCCAAAACTTCCAACGCATCGATTCTTCCCCAATCTTCCCAGTTAAAACCAAACGGACGACGGTTTGTCGCAGCAACAATATGCACCCAATCTTTTTGTTTGTAAGCTCTTGCTTGATTTCTAGCTTCAACAGAAGCGCCATGAACTGAAAGTATTAAAGCTTTTGGACCGCTTTCTAATGCAGGAGCAATACTGTAATATTGCACGCTGTTGTCGACCTTGCTTACAAAAGTACGCTCATGATGCACCGTTGCAGATCGCTGTTGAATAGGAAATTCGGTTTTGTCAATTATTTTTCCACTTTTATCTGTAAGTGTCAATTCGATTTTTAATTCGCCAGTAAAATTGGCTTTTGCTGCGGGAACTTTAAATTTTACTTTTCTCACAAACAAAGGCATAATAGCATCTGTTGTATAACTCGCAGTTTCGCCGCTTGATAATTTTGCTTTGATAACAAGGTTTTTTAGCTCTTTTTCTGTTGCATTAATAACTCGAATAGAAGCCCATTTTTCGTCATTTTCACCATTAATAACATCCGGAAGTGTTAAATCACGTTTGGTAAATTGTATACTTTTTGAAGGCGCAACAAGTTTTGATTTCACACGTCCAAAACGGCCTTTTGTATACACAAATTCATTTACACCTTTACGAAGTTTAAACGGAATTAATGTGTACCCGAAATCATAATGATCGCCCTCATGCGGGAAACCATTTATATAAGTACGTGTGCCGCCGGTTGTTTCAAGCAGTACAATTTGTTCTTTTGGGGAATTATATTCCGTAAATAAAAATGCCGATCTCATATCCTTGCCGCTAAAAACGCCGGCAGAATCAACTTTAATAGGCTGCCAATCTCCTTTTTGTTTGTTTGGATTTACAAATTTTCCAACTGAATACTGCCAAGCTACAGGATCTTGCCCGTTAAAAAGGGTTCCCGATTTTTTATCAGCGGGAAGAGTAAAACCAGTGCTGAAATTGTATAAAACGCTCCCCTCAGCAGTTGTAACAATTTTTTCTTTTCCAAAATATTCAACAACATTACCTGTAGTTTTGGTTTGTGCAATAGCGTTTGCACTCAAACCAATAAGGAAAATCACGAGGGCTTTTTTCATTTTTTCTAGTTTTAGTTTTGTCATTTTTACTCCAAAATCATTTCAAAAGATATTTGATCTAAAATTTAAATTTGAGGAGTAAAAAACGATGAATTGTATGGTATTAATGAAAGGTTTTGTTTTAAAAGAAAGCCTTTCTTTATTTTATTTTTTAGTTTTTTTTAAATGTTTTTGAGAAATCTCTTCCTAATTATAAAACCCAGTTTTTTCAAATAATTACCTCTATTTTATCTTTGATTATTTGCATAATCTGCCAATATATCAAGGTAAAGCATAGAAAAAATAGTGCTGTTTTTTTTGTAATAAATGAAAATTAATTACTCATTTTCGTTTTTATTTTTATATTTTTCAAACTTAGTAAATCGATTTAGTATTCTCATATGAATTTTTTATTATTTTTGTTTTTTGGGAAATTTAAAATTATATCTAAAAAAAATAAGTGATTAATTCGATTTTATCCTTATTTAATTATTAATTATCATTACTATTCTGAAAATGAAAATTGTAAAGACTAACATTGCTTCTTATACCAATACATCGCTGTCTGTATTCTCGCGTGAAGAATCTTTTTTTCAGTCGCCTTTTCATTCACATCCAGAATTTGAGTTGGTATATATTTTAGAAAGCCACGGAAAAAGAATTATTGGAAATTCTGTTGAATCATTCGAATCTGGCGATATGGTTTTTCTGGGAGATGATATTCCGCACGTTTGGCTTAATGATGAAATTTTCTATAAAGGAATTAATAGCTTAAAGGCAAAAGCGATTGTAATCTATTTTAGCCGTGATCTTTTTGGAACCTCTTTTTATGAACTTCCCGAAGCGCAGGAAATTAAAAAGTTTTTCTCTCAGGCTATAAAAGGAGTTTCGATTACTGGACAGACAAATGCTATTGTTTCTAAAAAATTGGAAAAACTGCTTAAGAAAAAAGGTTTTGAAGTGGTTATGGGATTAATCGAGATCATATTCCTTTTATCAAAAAGTAAAGATTTAAGATTCATCAATGACAGTTCATATGTTTCGGTAGATGATGATAATAAAAATGACCGTCTAGCAGAGGTTTTTAAATATGTAAAGTCAAATTTTAAAGAAGAGATATCACTAGATGAAATTTCTAAAATTGCCAATTTAACACCAACATCTTTTTGTAGAATGTTCAAGGCTAAAACCAAAAAGCCTTTTGTAGAATATCTTAATGAAATTAGAGTTTCTAATGCTTGCAAATATTTAATCGAAACAGATTTAGGCGTTTCTGAGATTGCCTATGAGTGCGGTTATAAAACAGCTTCAAACTTCAATAAGCTGTTTAAAAAATTAATTGGTACAACACCAAAGGAATATAGAAAAAAGGCATTGGTTTAGTTTTAGATTCTTTATTCTATTTATAAATACAGGTCATATTTATCTGAAAAGATAAATACAATGCTGTTTTTCTAAAACGACTTTATTTCTGCAAGAAAATAGAAACAAACTATTTGAATTTATAAAGAATAAAAAGCAGATATTCTTTTAAAAGGCTAAAAAAATCGGGATTGCATTATTTTTTATTCTTTTTTTTATGAAATTAATTGTAAAGATAATAAATGCTTAATTAATGATAATTTTGGAGTAATATAAGACTTAATAATACGATAATTTTATTTTTTTGAGATTGCATCAAAAAGGAGTGTCAAAATATATAAAACGATTTAGTAAATAAGTTAGTTTTTACTTAAAAGAAAGACACTCTGTTTTATAATAAGGTATAAGTTTAGAAAAACATAATTATAGCACATGAAAAGCAGATTAAAACTAGTATTATCCGTTTGTTGTTTTGCCGTAGGAACTTTGTCTCAGGCGCAAGGAGATATTATGCCGGAAAACGAAAAAACACCTGCAGATACTTATATTGCTCCAAAAGATAAAGCGGTAAAAGAAAACTTAGCCAAATGGCAGGATTATAAGTTTGGAGTGCTTATTCATATGGGATTATACAGTCAGCTTGGAATTTGCGAATCGTGGGGATTAGCTCCTGAAGATTGGGTGACTCGTAATGGTTATGATGATTACGATTCTTTTGCTTCAGATTATCGCGGGGCAAGATTTAGCTTGAATCCTGTAAATTTAGATTCAGAGAAATGGGCTAAAATGTTTAAAAGTGCCGGTGCAAAATATTTGATTTTCACCTCAAAGCACCATGACGGATTTTGTATGTATGATTCAAAATTTACCGATTTTAAAATTACAAATCCGAATTTGCCAAATGCTAAGAATGCAAAACCAGATGTATTAAGAAATGTTTTGGATGCTTCTAGAAAAGAAGGATTATCAGTTGGGATTTATTTTTCGAAACCAGATTGGACTTCACAAGATTTTTGGTGGAAGTATTATCCGCCAAAAGATCGAAATCCAAATTACGATGTAAAAGCACATCCTGAAAGATGGCAGAATTTTGTAAAATACACCCAAAATCAGTTAAACGAATTAACAACAGATTATGGTAAAGTAGATATTCTTTGGCTTGACGGAGGATGGGTTCGTCCAGCAAAACAAATTGAAGGAAAAAAGAACCGTCAGAACTTAGATATCGATATGAAAGTAATTGCCGAAACGGCACGTAAAAAGCAACCAGGACTTATTGTTGTTGATCGCTGGGTTCCGGGTGAATATGAAGATTATCTAACTCCTGAGCGCAAAGTACTCGAAAAACCAATTGCGGTGCCATGGGAAAGCTGTGTAACACTTGGTAATGATTGGGGCTGGGTGCCAAATGATAAATATAAATCAGGAACTGAAGTAATTCAATTATTAACTGGAATTGTTGCCAAAGGTGGTAATTTACTTCTTGGCGTCGGCCCTGATGGAAAAGGTGATTTTGAACCTAAAATACAAAAAGCATTAGCCGAAGTTGGAAAATGGCTGGATGTAAACGGCGAAGCGATTTATGCTACAAAGCCAATTGCACCTTATTCTGAAGGTAATTTGTACTACACTTCAAAAGGAGAAAAAACAGTTTTTGGAATTTATCTTCCAGCTGCAAATGAAAAAGAAATTCCTTCTGAAATTATCATCAAAAATGATATAAAAGGAAAATTAAATGTGGTGCTTTTAGGAAGTAAAACAAAGTTAAGCTATAAAAAAGTAAGCGGTGGAATCAGTGTTTCGGTTCCTAAATCGCAGCGTGCAGAATTAGCAAAACAAGCAGGTATTGTTATTAAAGTAAGCGCTCAATAATCAGTTTTTTTTAACTGTTAATAATTGAAAATAAATAGATTTAGATGTTTTATCTAAAGTTTTAAATAAAGTAATATGGTAACGCAAAAATATTGTCTCGCATTAGATTTAAATGAAGACCCGGTGTTAATGGCAGAATACAAAAAGTATCATGAAAAGATCTGGCCGGAAATTACAGAAAGCATTACCAATTCAGGTATTGTGAATCTTGATATTTACTGTGTTGGCAATAGAATGTTTATGATTATTGAAGCTGATGACACTTTTACTTTTGAAAGAAAAGGAGAGATGGACGCGAATAATCCTGTAGTGCAAAAATGGGAAGAATTGATGTGGAAATATCAAAAAGCACTGCCTTGGGCAAAAGAAGGTGAAAAATGGATGTTGATGGATAAAATATTCGATTTGCATGAAAATAGATAGCCATCAGCATTTTTGGAAATACCATCCTATAAAAGACGCTTGGATTACTGATGAAATGAAAGTAATCCAGCAAGATTTTATGCCTTCAGATTTGGAGCCTTTACTAATCAAAAATCAGTTTGAAGGCTGTGTTGCTGTTCAAGCGGATCAAAGTGAAGAGGAAACAGGTTTTCTTTTAGATCTTGCCAAAGAGAATGTTTTTATAAAAGGTGTTGTAGGCTGGGTTGATTTATGTGCTGAAAATATTGATGAACGCTTAGAATATTATGCTCAGTATGAAAAACTAAAGGGATTCAGACACATTGTTCAGGCAGAATCGGATCTTGATTTTATGCTTCAGAAAAAATTTCAAAATGGAATTTCGAAATTGGTAAAACACAATTTCACTTATGATATTTTGATTTTTCCTAAACATTTGGAGAATGCGGTAAAATTAGTTGAGAAGTTTCCAAAACAAAAATTTGTTATTGATCATTTGGCAAAACCAGATTTCAAAAATAAAGAATTCAACGAGTGGGAGAAAGGAATTAGAGCAATTGCAAAATTTCCTAATGTAATGTGTAAGGTTTCAGGTTTGGTAACTGAAGCGGATTGGAGTAATTGGACACGTGAGGATTTTACGTATTGCTTAGATGTAGTTACTGAAGTATTTGGAATTGATCGCTTGATGTTTGGCAGTGATTGGCCTGTGAGTTTGCTTGCAGCTTCGTATTCGTCTTCATGTGATATTGTTGAAGATTATTTTTCGAAATTTTCGAGAGCAGATCAAGATAAATTTTGGAGCAGTAATGCAGTTCAATTTTATCATTTATAATAATAACCTGTGGGGATAATTATTTTTTAACACATAGAAACATAGAATTATTGAACTCAAAAAAGGCGTTTCACTTGTATTAAGACACATAGCTATGTGTGAGAAACGAGTTTCTTTTTGATTTACTTTTTTTAAACACATAAAAACTATGTTTCTATGTGTTTTAAAAAAAAACAATTTACGGGTTGCACAAAAAAACTATCTAACCATAATAAAGAATAAATGAACCTTAATTTAAAAGATAAAATAATTATCGTAACCGGCGGAGCAAAAGGAATCGGACTAGGAATCTGTAAGGTTCTGGCTGGTGAAGGAGCTATTCCGGTGATAATTGGAAGAGATGATGATGATAATCAGGCAGCTATAAGACAAATAGAAGCTGAAAACGGAAAAGCCTTGTCTGTAGTTGCTGAATTAACTAATCCAGAGGCTTGCAAAACTGCTATAGATCAAATTGTTGCTTTATACGGACGTATTGATGGATTGGTGAATAATGCAGGTGTAAATGATGGCGTTGGTTTAGAAAGCGGTAGTTATGAAAAGTTCATCGCATCGATTCATAAAAATTTGACTCATTATTATTTGATTGCGCAGCACGCTTTGCCAGAATTGAAAAAAACAAAAGGGGCAATTGTAAATATAGGTTCAAAAACTGCAGATACTGGACAAGGGAATACTTCGGCTTATGCAGCATCAAATGGTGGTCGTAATGCTTTGACTCGTGAATGGGCAGTTGAATTATTAAAATACGGAATACGTGTAAACTCGGTTATAGTGGCTGAATGTTATACGCCTTTATACGAAACATGGATTAATACGCTTGAAAATCCAGAACAAAAATTAAAAGAAATCACAGCTAAAATTCCGTTAGAAAACAGAATGACGACTGCAGAAGAAATTGCAAATATGACCGTATTCTTGTTGTCTGATAAATCAAGTCATACAACGGGACAGCTGATTTATGTTGATGGCGGATATACACATTTAGACCGTTCCTTGTAGCGGAACAAATTTGCTTTAACAATACCAAAAAACAGAATAACTAAATAAACCAAACATGAACAAAAAGATGTTTTCGATAAGCAAAAGCCTAGTAGTAGTGCTTTGTTTAATAATGGGATCGTCTGTGTTTTCGCAGCAAGCAGCCATAAAGAGAATGGGATCAACAGATACACAGTCTTTTGATGATAATTGGCTCTTTTCAAGATACGGATCTCTGGCGGACGGATTAGTAAAAGAAGAACCTAAAAATTTAGAAGCAGTTTCTTTAAACGAATCTAATTGGGAAAAATTAAATCTGCCGCACGATTGGGCTATCAAAGGACCTTTTAGAATCGAATTAAGAGGTGAAACTGGAAAATTACCTTGGAAAGGAATAGGATGGTATCGCAAACATTTTACGGTTCCTGCTTCAGATTCTGGAAAACAAATTTTTGTTGATTTTGATGGCGCTATGGCTAATGCTAAAATTTATTTAAACGGAAATTATGTAGGAACTTGGCCATTTGGTTATAATTCCTTCCGTATGAACTTGACTCCGTTTTTAAAATTTGGTCAAGAGAATGTTTTAGCTGTTCGTTTAGATACTGAAAATTGGGATTCCCGCTGGTATCCAGGTGCCGGAATCTATCGTCATGTTTGGCTGGTAAAAACGAGTCCCGTACACGTTGCCCATTGGGGAACTTTTGTGACAACACCAAATATTACCAAAGAAGCAGCTGATATTAAAGTATTGGTAAACGTAGAAAATGCTTCAAATAAGCCTGTAAAAGCAGTTGTTACAACAGATTTATATGAAATAGATATCAATGACAATCTCAAAGCAAAAGTAGGTTCATTAATTACTTCAACACTTGATATTAAAGCTAACGGAAGTGAAGAAGCAGAAACACATTCGGTTTTGAACAACCCTAAATTATGGGATTTAAAAACACCAAATCGTTATGTAGCACAAACTAAAATAAGCGTTGACGGAAAAGTAGTTGATACATATAATACTCCTTTTGGCATTAGAACGATTGAGTTTACACCAAGAAATGGATTTTTATTAAATGGGAAAAGAGTAGAAATTTTTGGAACCTGCAACCATCATGATTTAGGGGCGCTGGGTGCTGCTATCAATACATCGGCATTAAAAAGACAATTAGTAATGTTGAAGGAAATGGGGTGTAATTCGTTAAGAACTTCTCATAATCCGCCTGCTCCAGAATTGTTAGAATTGGCTGATAAAATGGGATTCTTAGTTTGGGATGAAGCTTTTGATGCTTGGAGAATTGGAAAAAAGAAATTTGATTACAATGTAATTTTCGACGAATGGCATGAAAGAGATTTAATGGCATTGGTTCGCAGAGACAGAAACAATCCTTCGGTATTTATTTGGTCAATTGGAAACGAAGTTCCAGATCAGCAAAACGTAAAATTAACCAAAGAACTGGCTGACATTATGCGTAGAGAAGATCCAACACGTCCAATTTCTAACGGTTATAATGACCCCGATGGCGGTAGAGGTTCAGGAGCCGCTATGGCACTTGATATTATGGGAGTAAATTACTTTTTTGACCAGCAGCCAAAATGGGATGTTGATCCAAGATATGCCAATAAACCAACATTGGGAAGCGAAACCGCTTCAACTGTAAGTTCAAGAGGAGAATACTTTTTCGATGATAAATTCGATAAAAAATCTTGGCAAATTTCATCTTATGATGATGCTTTTCCAGGTTGGGGATGTTCGCCAGATACACAATTTCGCACCAATGCAAAATATCCGCATTTATTAGGAGAATATGTTTGGACAGGTTTTGATTATTTGGGAGAACCAACACCGTATAATTCAGATGAAACAAATTTGTTGAATTTTAGAACAGATCCTTCTAAACAAAAAGAATTAGAAGCAAAATTGGCAGAATTGCAAAAAAGTAATCCGCCGTCAAGAAGCAGTTATTTTGGAATTATCGATTTGGCCGGATTTCCAAAGGATCGTTATTACAGCTACAAATCACATTGGAGACCAGATGTTCCTACAGCGCACATTCTGCCTCATTGGAACTGGAGCGAAAGAGTTGGGAAAGTAGTTCCTGTACATGTTTATACTTCTGGAAACGAAGGTGAATTGTTCTTAAACGGAAAAAGCCTTGGAAGAAAGAAAATGGAAGCTGGAAAAGATTTCCGTTTAACTTGGGATAATGTCGTGTATACACCAGGTGAGCTGAAAGTGGTTTGCTATAAAAACGGCAAAGTATGGGCAACAGATATCGTTAAAACAACAGGAGCAGAAGCAAAATTAAAAATGGCGGCAGATAGAACAGAAGTTCTTGCAGACGATGTTGATTTGGTTTTTGTAACGGTCGATGTGACTGATAATAATGGTTTAGTTGTTCCTCGTTCAAATCCATTAGTGAAATTTTCAATTGAAGGAGCTGGAGAAATTGTAGCTACAGATAATGGTGACGCCACTAGTTTTGTACCGTTTCAAAGTACAGAAAGACCTGCTTTTAATGGTAAAGTGCTAGTAATTGTTAAAGCTAAGAAAGATCAAAAAGGACAATTTACAGTAAAAGCAGAAAGTGCAGGATTACAAGGTGCTTCAACAATAATCAGAATTAAATAATAAACAAACAAAATAAACTTAAAATGATTAAAAAGATAATCTTAACCGCTTTGTTCTTAGGAACATCTATTGCGGGCAGTGCGCAGAACAAAATTGCTGCAAAAGATATTGCTGAAAAAATGAAATGGTTTGAAGATGCTAAGCTTGGAATTTTTATTCATGCCGGAATTTATTCGGTTGCTGATGTTTCTGAATCTTGGAGTTTTCATAATGGGAAAATTTCAGTAGAAAATTATATGAAACAGCAAAAAAGTTACACTTTGAGTAAATATGATCCTGCAGCTTGGGCTGATATGATCAAAGATTCAGGAGCTAAATATGCAGTAATTACAACAAAACACCACGATGGTGTGGCTATGTACGATACTAAATTAGGTAAGTTGAGTTCAGTAAAAACAACTCCTGCCAAAAAAGATATGATTAAACCATTCTTTGAAGAATTACGCAAAAGAGATATTAAATGCGGTGCTTATTTTTCATTAATCGATTGGACACACAACGATTATCCAGGTTTCTTGAAAGATAAAGCACGTTATGATATTAAAAAAGAACCAGCTCGCTGGGAACGTTTTCAAAAGTTCTTTCAAGGACAAATTAAAGAAATTTCAGATTGGTACAACCCAGATTTATGGTGGTTTGACGGTGATTGGGAACATAGTGCTGACGAATGGCAGGCTGAGAAAACGCGTAAAATGATGTTAGATAGAAATCCAAACACAATCATTAACGGACGTTTGCAAGGTTACGGTGATTATGATACTCCAGAGCAAAACTTTCCAGTTGTGCGTCCTGCATTCAAATGGTGGGAATTATGTATGACTATGAATGAAAACTGGGGATACCGTGTGAGCGATAACAATTGGAAAACACCTTACGAAATCATTACGATTTTTGTAGATGCAGTTTCAAATGGAGGAAATTTATTGCTGGACATAGGACCAAAACCTGATGGAACTTATCCAGAAACAGTAGTTTCAACATTGAAAGAGCTTGGAGACTGGAACAGAAGAAATGGTGAAGGTATTTTTGGAACTATTCCGGGAATTCCGTTAGGACATTTTTATGGACCAACTACACTTTCTAAAGACTCAAAAACACTTTACTTATTTGTACATGGAAAAACTTCAGGACAATTGATGTTAAAAGGTCTTGATAACAAAATTCAAGATATTACAGTTTTAGGATCAAATGTAAAATTAACGCACAAAGTAGTAGGGAAAATTTCTTGGAGCGCAGTTCCAGGATTAGTTTATATCGATTTACCAGAGAATACAGCAGACAAATATGTGACTTGTATTAAAGTAACATTAGATGCACCAATTAAATTATACAGAGGTCAAGGCGGTTTCTTGACAAATTAATAAAAGCATAAAAAATGTCATCTTCAACTTTTGAGGATGGCATTTTTTATAAAGAAGACATTCAATCCATTCAGCACAACAGCAGTATTATCATGAACAAAAAAACACTTTTAATAGTTTTATTTCTTGGAGTTCAAACCATTTTTTCGCAGAACACTCCAAAGTATAAAAATCCAAAATTACCCATCGACGAACGCGTTCAGGAT
Organism: Flavobacterium sp. FlaQc-28; assembly: GCF_044007415.1. NCBI lineage: Bacteria > Pseudomonadati > Bacteroidota > Flavobacteriia > Flavobacteriales > Flavobacteriaceae > Flavobacterium > Flavobacterium sp. FlaQc-28. The sequence goes on along the minus strand of NZ_JBIPCM010000003.1, from coordinate 338,391 downwards.
TTACTGTCCCGAATGACAGTTGAGGAAAAATTTTGGCAGATGTTTATGATTCCCGGTGATTTGTCTGATGGAGCAGGGAATTATAAAAACGGAATTTTTGGCTTTCAAGTAAGTGCCAAAGGAAGCAGTGATGCAAGTAATCAAATTTTAGATTACAGCGCAGCAAGTAATGCAAAAGAAACAGTAAAACTAATTAATAAAATACAGAAATATTTTGTCGAAAAAACACGTTTAGGAATTCCTATAATTGCTTTTGATGAAGCATTGCACGGATTAGTCAGAGACGGTGCAACAGCTTTTCCGCAATCTATTTCATTGGCGGCGACGTTTGATCCGGGGTTAATGAAAAGGGTTTCAACAGCAATTGCATTAGAATCAAAAAGCCGTGGAATACGTCAAATTTTATCGCCTGTTGTAAATCTTGCTTCAGATGTTCGATGGGGACGAGTAGAGGAAACGTATGGTGAAGATCCTTTTCTTTCTTCAAAAATGGGAGTCGCTTATGTGTCGTCTTTTGAAGAAAGAGGAGTAATCACAACTCCAAAACATTTCCTTGCAAACAGCGGAGACGGCGGTCGTGACAGCTATCCAATTGATTATAATGAACGTTACTTAGAAGAATATCAGTTTCCTCCATTCCGTGCCTGCTTTAATGAAGGCGGCAGTCGAAGTGTTATGACTTCGTACAATACTATAAACGGAAGTCCGTGTACAGCAAACGATTGGCTGTTGAATAAAAAACTGAAAGGAGAAATGAATTTTAAAGGATTCATTATTTCGGATGCAAATGCTGTTGGCGGAGGAAATGTACTGCATTATACGGCAAAAGATTATCCTGAATCGAGTGCAAATGCAATCAATAATGGTCTTGATGTAATTTTTCAAACGGCTTACGATCATTACAAATTATTCCAGCCGCCTTTCTTAGACGGAAGAATAGATATGAAAAATATCGACGAAGCTGTATCGCGAGTTTTGAGATTGAAATTTGAATTGGGATTGTTCGAAAATCCATATGCTGATGAAAGGGAAACTAATAAATGGAACGGAAATCCAGCTCATAAATTATTAGCAAGAGAAGCTGCCGAAAAAGGAATGGTTTTATTGAAAAATGATAACAATATTCTTCCTCTTAAAAAATCTATACAATCAATTGCTTTAATAGGAAACGATATTACCGAAGCACGTTTAGGCGGTTACAGTGGTCCCGGGAACGGAAAAGTAAGTATGCTTGACGGTATAAAAGCAAAGCTGGGTTCATCAGCTGTCATTAATTTAGCAGAAGGCTGTGGAAGAAGAAATAAAGAATATACTGTTGTTCCGTCTGCTAATTTATTCAGCGTTGAAAAAGGAAAAACTGTAAACGGATTATCGGCAGAATATTTCAACAATGTACAATTAAGCGGAACTCCTGCATTGACAAGATTAGACAATGCAATTAGTTTTGATTGGACATTATATTCTCCAGATCAAGAAAAAATAAATTATGATTTTTATTCCGCAAAGTGGACAGGAAAAATCAAATCGCCAGTATCGGGAACTTATAAAATAGGTTTTGAAGGCAATGATGGTTATCGTTTATATCTGAACGGAAAATTAATTATTGACAACTGGAAAAGCCAAACCTATTCGACAAAATTGGTTGATTTCAATTTTGAAAAAGATAAAGAATACGATATTAAAATTGATTTTTTTGAATCGCAGGGTTATGCCAAATTCAAATTAGTTTGGAATATTGGTGTTAATAATGATTGGCAAAAGAAGATTGAAGAAGCTGTTGCAGCGGCTAAAAAATCAGATGTTGCCGTAATTGCTGCAGGAATTGAAGAAGGAGAATTTAATGACAGAGCTTATTTAGGTTTATTAGGACATCAGGAAGAATTAATAAATGCTGTTGCTACTGCAGGAAAACCAGTTGTTGTAGTTTTAGTAGGCGGAAGCGCCATTACAATGGATAAATGGATCAATAATGTGCCTTCTATTCTAGACGTTTGGTATCCTGGTGAAGATGGAGGCCATGCTGTAGCCAATATTTTATTTGGAGATAAAAATCCAGCGGGACGTTTACCAATTACTTTCCCTGTTTTTGAAGGGCAATTACCGTTGGTCTACAATCATAAACCAACAGGACGTTCTGATGATTATACTAATTTGAACGGAGCGCCTTTATTTCCGTTTGGTTACGGATTAAGTTATTCGACTTTTGAATACAGCAATTTGCGATTCGACAAAAAACAAATCGGAAAATCAGAAACTACAAAAGTGTATTGCACCATAAAAAATACGAGTAAAGTTGATGGTGACGAAGTGGTTCAGTTGTATGTAAGAGATCTTTTATCATCAATTGCGCAGCCAATTAAACAAATGAAAGGTTTTCAAAGAATTTCGCTTAAAGCAGGAGAATCAAAAGAGGTTTCGTTTGAGATTAACAAAGAAACATTACAAATGCTAAACGAAGATATGAAATGGGTTGTTGAACCAGGGGATTTTAGAATTATGATTGGAGCTTCGTCAAGAGACATTCGATTAAGAGAAATTATTACGGTTACCAAATAATTTAGAGTTTTAGTTAGGAGGTTTTAAACCTCTGAATAAAAAAATACAAAAGAAATTTATAGAATATGAAAAAAATAATTTTTGCAATACTGTTAAGTACATTACTATTTAGTAATCATGTTACAGGGCAAAAACTTGAAATATTTAATCAGGTAAGAGTACAGCATGATGATAAATGCAAAGACTTTTCGACTGATGCTAATGGAAACGTTTATTATGGCGGCGGGCAATATGTTTTTAAAAAGCTGACTTTTCCAAAGCAAAAAGTAAATACTAAATACGAAATTAATGTAAGTGTTATTTCGGGCGGCGATCGTTACGATAGAGCAGGATCAATTTTTGTTCTTCCAGTTGATAAGAACAATTCTTTAGAAGAAGTGGTGAAAGGAAAAAAGTTTGCTTCGAATGAATATACTAAAATTAAAATGATAGCTCCAGAAGGTAACTTTGCGCCAACAGTAGAATTAATGCGTTTTATGACCACTTTTGGTATTGGCTTTTTTAGCAATGATTCATTACAGCGCAAACCCGTTTACATTCCGTATTGGGAAAAAGAGGTGAGATGGAAAGAAGATATTTCGCAGTTTTCAACGTTGCTTCAAGGTGAAGTTTGGGTTGGAGTTCATATAGGAAATTATACTAAAGGAGGACATATTGTAAATGCATCTATTAATCTTACTCCAAGTGAGTTGAGCTGTGATTTGCCAAAGAATAAAATCGTTGTTCCAATTTTGAATACAGAACCCTTTGGACCAAATCAAGGTAACGATGAATTGTTTGCTTACAAAGATTTTCAAGCAGAATTTAATCTGCCAAAAGGAGCTAAGAATCCAAAACTATATTACATAACAACTGGTCATGGGGGTCATGGTGAAGGAGATGAATTTGTTAAGAAACAGAATATTGTAAAAATAGACGGAAAAAAAGTAATTGATTTTATTCCGTGGCGAGATGACTGCGCCAGTTTCCGACGATTCAATCCAGGAACGGGAGTTTGGTTGAAGAAAAGAAAAGCACCTTATATTCAGGATGATAAAGGAACTTATGCAGTAAAAGAAATTGAAGAACCAATTGCAAGCAGTGATTTAAGTCGTTCAAATTGGTGTCCGGGAAGTAACGTTCCGCCTATGATTGTTCCATTAGAATTAAATGAAGGAAAACATACAGCTATTTTTAGTATTCCAGAAGCTCAAAAAAATGCTAACGGAACTTCAAATCATTGGATGGTAAGTGCTTATGTTGTTTATGAGCTTTAATGTAAAGGATGTAAAGAGACTTTTTTGAGTTCAAAAGAAACAGTTTACACTAAAAAACGGAGTGCTTTATTAGAAAAGCATCGGTTTATAAAAACAAATGCAAATAAAAGCTTACAATTTTTTAAGTTAAAAAAAGTAAGAGGGTAAATTTTTAAAATGAAGAGGTGATTATTTGATGAAGTTAATAAAATAATGAAAAATAAAAACTTTATAAAAAGTTACATTTATTACAAAATTGTTATTTGTTAAAGAGAATTAAGCTTAACATATATTTATGTTAAATAATTTACAATAACGCTGTTTTTTTTCTTCATTTTTTTAAAGTTTTAGTTTTTCTGAAATTTCGATGCTTTTTAAGGGTTTGTGAGAAAAATAATATTCATTTAATTACTTGTGTTTGTTTTATTTGAGGTGAATTATGAGTAAAATTAGGCTATGTTTTTTTTAAATGTTAAAAAAGTCATTTTGCTGCAAAAAAAAATACTAAAACGTTTTTGTAAATCGTTTTATTAAAATATATTTGTTTTAATAAATTAACTAAGGTTTAAGATAAACTTAACGTTTTATGAAAAAAAAGATCACTATCAAAGATATCGCTAAGGCGGCAAATGTATCGGTAACTACGGTTTCATTTGTTCTTAATGATAAAGGTGAGAAGATGGGGATAAGTAAGGAAGTGATCAAAAAAGTTTTTAAGGTTAGTGAAGAAATGAAATTTAAACTCAATATGATTGCCAGTAGTTTAAGAACTGGTAAAACAAGATCGATTGGGCTTATTGTAGAAGATATTTCAAATCAGTTTTTTTCTGATTTAGCAAGAGTAATAGAGAGAGAAGCAATAGACTTAAATTATAGAGTTTTTTATTGCAGTACAGGCGGGAATGATGAACGTGCGGTTGAGTTGGTTAATAGTTTACTTCAGGCAAATGTCGACGGTTTTATTATAACGCCAACCGAGAATATGAAATCGACTATAGATAGATTGTTAGAATTACAATGTCCGGTTGTTTTGGTCGATCGTTATTTTGAAGAACAGGATGTGAGCCATGTAGTACTTGATAATTTTGAAGGAGCAGAAACGGCGACACACTATTTATTAAAAAAAGGATTTCGAAAAATTGCATTTGTAACCAACTCTTCGCAGTTGATTCAGATGAATTTGAGAAAGCAAGGATATACAAAAGCATTAAAAGAAGTGGGTTTATATGATGAATCTAAAATTTTAGACTTAGAGTATCATATTAGTGAAGAAGAACGAATTGAAAAGATCTCTGAATTTTTGGATAAAACAAGTGATATAGATGCTGTTTTGTTTGGAGCAAATTATTTGCTTCTTGCTGGATTACAGTCTTTAAGCAAACTTGGGTTAAGAATTCCTGTAGATAAAGCAGTTATTAGTTTTGATGATCATGACAGTTTTAGACTTCATTCGCCATCCATAACTGTATTATCACAGCCAATTGAAGAGATGGGGAAAAAAACAATCAAATTGTTGATGAAGCAAATGAGTGACGGCAGCAGTTATAAGGTTGTAAAAGAAAAGAAAAAAGGAAGTTTGACAATAAGGGAATCGGTTTAAAAATTGCACCCTTTTTTTTAAAGAATATCACTAAAACGATATAGTTGAATTAGTAAGCAACTCAAGAGAACTAAACAAATTATTAAATAAAAACAAAGACGCTTATGATGTAAAAGAAATAGAAAAATGTTATTCAGGAAACTTAAATTATTACTAAATGCTGAAAGGGTAAATTAAGTAATATAGAATTAAAGGTTTTAGTATTTACTATTTTTTTAAAATTCAGAACCTTTTAATTTAAACAAAAATTAAAACCAAACCAAACTAATATTAATTATGAGAAAACTGTTATACAAATCACTGTTAGTTTTTCTAATGGTATTGTGCTACGAAGGAGTTAGTGCACAAAACAAAACAATCTCCGGTGTAATTACAGACAACGCAAATCTTCCTATTCCTTCAGTTATTGTAAAGGAAAAAGGAACGAAACAAGAAACGCTTACTGATGAGAATGGAGCATTCAAGATTTCAGTTAAAGAAGGTGCCACAATCATCATAAGTTCGATTGGGTTTAAAACAACAGAATTAAAAGCTGTTGATGGAATGGAAGTTAAGCTGGCAAGTGCAACAAATGAACTTGAAGGAGTTACAGTTACCGCTTTAGGACAAACTAAAAAGAATAAAGCAATTGGTTATGCGACAAGTATAATTAAAGCTGATGCGATCACAAAAACAGCATCTCCAACAATTGCTAACTCTTTGTACGGTAAAGCACCGGGTGTTCGTATTACATCTACACCAGGAGGAGCTGGAGCAATCAATATCCAGATTCGTGGTATCAACTCTATTACAGGTAGAAATCAGCCGCTTATCATTTTAGATGGTGTGCCTATTCGTGATGGTGAGGTAAACAATAGTGATTACTGGAATGAGCAACGTGTAAAAAACAATGGTTTAGCAGATATTAACCCTGAAGATATTGAGAACATCTCTATTCTTAAAGGAGCATCTGCAGCTGCTTTATACGGTTCTGAAGCTGTAAATGGAGTTGTATTGATTACTTCTAAATCAGGTAAGGGAAAAAAAGGGTTAGGTGTAGATTTTAGTACGAGTTATTCAGGTAATGAAATTGCATACTTACCTAGATTTCAATACGCAAGAGGTCCAGGATGGTCAAATGCAAATTTTTCTACAGGATTCTTAGCTCCAAATGGTTTTACACAGTATGATACAAATGGAGACGGTACACCTGACACTAGAGGAGTTTCTAATAGTAGTTATAATTATGGTCCTTGGTTTGACGGACAACCAGTTATGACTTGGGATGGAGTAGTGCGTCCTTATTCACCTCAAAAAGATGGATACAAAAATATGTTTCAAAATGCTTGGGATGCGACTACAAACATTGCACTTACAAACAATACTGAAAACAGCAGCACTCGTTTCTCTTACACACATATTGAATCAGAAGGTTTAAGTATGGGGAACAACAACAAGAAAAACAACTTTAACTTAAACGCATCTTTCAAAACAGGTAAATTAAAAACAGATGTAATTGTAAGTTATTTGAATCAAAACATTACAAACCGTGCTTACGGTATGGATCGTTTGGTTAATAATTTCACTGGTATGATTAGCCCGTTTTCTAATGGAGATTGGTATAAAGCAAGATACAAAACGAGCTTAGGATATAAATATGTTACAGGTAAAGACACTCAAAGTTTAACTCCGGGTGAGAATATTTATCGTAATGGATTTAGAAACGATATTGCTGATTATTTTTGGAATACAAATGCTAAAAGACAATCGGAAATTACAAACCGTTTAATTGCAAGTGTTACTGAAACGCTTTCAATTACAAATGAGTTAACATTACGCGGCCGTCTTTCGACTGATTTGACTTCAGTAAATACAGAGAATAAAAACCCTGTGGAAATACCTTTAGTTTATAAATTTGGTGGAGAAGGAGATGTTTCAGGATCTTTTTTAATGGATGCTCAAGATTATAATATTCTTTATGGAGATGTATTATTGACATACAATAAAAAAATTAATGAAGATTTTGGTGTAAATGCTGTTCTTGGTTTTCAAGGGACACAAGAAACAGGAAGAACATTATCTCGTTATACAAATGGAGGTTTAAGTGTTGAAGGATGGTATGATATGAACTCATCTATAGGAACACCTCTTAGTAAAAGTACAAGATACGAGACAGTAAAAGATGCGATTTTTGGAACTTTAAGCGGTAGCTTTAGAAACTATTTATTTATTGAAGGAACGATCAGAAGAGACCGTACTTCTACAATGAATCCAGATAATAATGCTTTTACTTATCCTTCTGTAAACTCAAGTTTTATATTGTCAGATGCGGTTGCATTACCAGAATTTATCAGTTATGCAAAAATGAGAGCTTCTTGGGGTATAGTAGGTAACTACCCAGATCGTTACAGAGCTAACGTTGCATTTGTTCAAAACACTTTAGGAACTCAAGGTACAGCAAATCCTGTTTTGATTACAAATTCTCAAGATATTTATGGAAATGAAGGAATTAAACCTGAAATGAAAAATGAGTACGAGCTTGGTTTTGAAACAAAGTTCTTTGATAGAAGATTAGGATTAGATTTTTCTTACTACAATGCAAAAATTAAAGATCAAATTCTTGATATGACTTTAGCGCCAACTACTGGAGCTAGCAAAATATTAGCAAACGTTGGAGAGTTAAACAACAAAGGATTCGAAATTGCCTTAACAGGTTCTCCTTTCAGAACTCAAGATTTTTCTTGGGATGTAACTCTAAACTGGGCTAAAAACATCAACAAGATTGTAAAATTAGCTAACGGTGCAAGTGAATTATTACATGCTGATTATGATGGATCTGCTGCTCAATTAAAATCTGTAGTAGGTGACCCAATGGGAGGTATTTATGCTCACCCTGTTAAAACCGATGCTAATGGAAATAAAATGGTTGACTCTGATGGTTTTTATATGCTTGATGGCGACAAATGGGAAAAATACGGATCAGCAATGGCTAAAGGTGTTGGAGGTTTGTTAAACACATTCACGTATAAAAATTTCACATTAGATGTAAATATTGATTATTCTTACGGAGGTTCTTTGATGCCAACAGGTATCAGCTGGATGACAGCTTTAGGTTTAACGGAGGAATCATTGAATGCTAGTACAAACGAGCGTGGTGGTTTAACGTATTACATGGACAATGGTAAGGGAGTTCAGGTTCCAAACACTGCAACTGCAGGTCCAGCTGGTCAACCAGTATTCCGTGATGGTATGTTAATGGATGGTGTTAATGTAGATGGTACTCCAAATACAAATGTGGTTTCTCAAGCGGGTTATTATGTTACTACTTATAACTGGGGAGGACCACAATACAGCAGCTCACGTTATGAATTATACGTTAAAAAGAATGATTATGTGAAATTAAGAGAGTTATCTCTTGGATTCAATGTTCCAGCTTCATACGCTAGTAAAATTGGTGCTACTAAATTAAGTCTTTCTTTATTTGGACGTAACTTGTTCTACATCTACAGAACCATTAAAGATATGGATGCTGAAGCAACTACTTCTGGATCTAGATGGGATAAAAACGTAAACAATGCTGGTGTAAGCCCTTCTACAAGAAGTTATGGAGTAATGTTAAGAGCATCTTTCTAATTGCGTAAATTATAATTAAAAAACAGACAACATGAGAAAATTATTATATATATCATTAACGACAGCGGCGATCTTTTTGGGCTCTTGTTCAGACAGTGATTTTGAAAATGCGTATAAAGATCCATCTACTGTAACGGCAACAAATGTACCTAAGCAGTTTGCGGGGTTTATGAAAATTAACTTTGAGGATGTTATCCCATCGTATTGGAATTACTTTACGGTGATTAGAACAACTTCTTTGAATTATACTCAAGCTCACGGTATTGTTAATGCAGCAGGACGTTTTGTTCCTGGAGCAGCAGTAACGAACAGATGGGATAGATATTACAAATTCATTACGCAGTACAGAGAGTTGGAAAAAGTAATGGCTTCTTTAACTCCAGCAGAGCAGGCAGAAAATAGAATTTATACAGTTACTTCTACAATTTACTTGTACGATCATACCTCAAAAATGATTGATAATTTTGGAGATATTCCTTTCTCTGAAGCAGGTAAAATTAGTACGACTGGTGGTAATTATGATGCTGCGGCAGCTAAGTACGACAATCAAACGGAGCTTTACATCAAAATGTTAGATGAGTTGAAAGCTTTTTCTACTGAATTGAATACAATTACTTTGTCTCCTAAGGTGGTAGTAGAATTCAAAAACCAAGACTTGATTAACAAAGGAAACTTGGTAATGTGGCAAAACTACTGTAATTCTTTGCGATTGAAATTGTTAAACAGAGTTTCTGCGGTTCCAGCTTTTGCAGCTAGAGCAAATTCAGAAATAGCTGCAATCATCGCGGAAGCGAAAATTGTGGATGAAAACTCAGAGAATATCGCATTTAGAGTTTATACTCAAGATACAGATTTAGATACTTCAGGTTTCTTTGATGCTTTAGAATCAGGAAATAACAATCTTGCACCAAAACCAATGATTGATCATATGAATGCTAACAGCGATCCACGTGAACCTTGGTTGTTTGAAATAGGGGCAAGTGCAACAAGTTATGTAGGACTTGATCCATTGTTGGCAGCAGGAGCTCAAGATCAGTTAATTGCTGATACTAAAATAGCGATTTATAATAGATCTGTAATTAGTAGAAACAAGTGGCTTCCTGGAACATTGATTAATGCTGCTGAAGTAAACTTACTTCTTGCAGAGTATTATTCAAGAAGCGGTAATAGTGGTGCTGCAAAAACGTATTTCGAAAAAGCGATTAGACAATCGATTGAGTATTATGTAAGATTAGGAGATAAAGCTGATGTTTTAACTTGGAAACCAGCAGCAGAGCCTACAACAGCTGAAATTGATGCTTATATTGCAAAAATTAACTTTGCAGGAGCAACAACAGCAGCAGATCAATTGAAGTTAATTGCTTTCCAAAAGTACATTCACTACAACATCATGCAGGCTGACGAAACTTGGGCTGAACAAAGAAGATTAAAACTTCCAGCACTTAGTTTCATGGAAGATGAAACAAGTACAATCAGAAAGACACCTCCAACTCGTTGGACATATCCAAACTCTGAGCGTGTTTACAATACAACAAATTACAATACTGTTAAAGACAAAGATAATTTAAGTACCAAAATTTTCTGGGACGTAAAATAATTTCATTTTTAATGTTTGGTTAGTAATTGGTAAACCCCAGATTCAGGATATTTCTTGATTCTGGGGTTTTTAATTTAGAGCTTAATCTTTTCTATAAAAAGAATTTTTGTTCGGGGTATACAATTATACCACAAAAAAAATCGGCGGACTAGCAGTTAATTTGACTGTAGTCCGCCGATTTTTGTTTTTAAATGATTTCCTTTAGTTTTTCTTATTATATAATAAAGAGGAGGTCAGGTGTAAAAGTTAAGGATTAGTCAAAAGTTTAACTGCAAAGTACACAAAGAAAAAAACGCAAGGTTCATAAAGTAATAGTGAAACCTTGTGAACCTTGCGTAAATTTTAGCGCTCTTAGCGGTTAAAAAAATAGGCCGTCAAAGAGAATTTAAAAGCATTTTAATTCTGCTTAATAAAAGTTAAAGGCTGTTCGTAATTGGCAATCGAAACAAGCGCATTATAAATGTATTTTGAGACTAATGCACCACCTTCACTGTTGATCAATGCAGTATCATCTTCTGGTGTGTGATATTGGGGATGACCGCCTGTATGCAAACCTATAGCTGAAATATCATTTTTGTAGAATGTAACATGATCAGAACCACCCACATCGCCGGCAAAAACAACTGGATTTAGTCCGCTGCCTTCGCCTAGTTTTTTCATCAATTCAACACCATCAGGAAAAGTTCCTGCACCGCCCATATAAAGTTCTTTTTTGTCGTTTAATCTTCCAACCATATCCATGTTAATCATTACTTTAACAGCATTTTTAGCGACAGGTAAGTGATTTACAAAGTATTTTGAGCCCAATAAACCTTCTTCTTCAGCGCTGAAAGAAATAAAAATAATACTTCTTTTAGGAGCAGTTTTACTATGATGAAATTCTTCTAGTATCGATAAAAGTGCTGAAACACCGGAAGCATTATCATCGGCTCCATTGTGAATGGCCAGCGTGTCTTTTTTCTTGCTTCCAGAACCTTTTCCACCCCATCCCCAGTGGTCATAATGCGCACCAATAACGATATACTCGTTTTTCAAATTTTCATCTGAACCTTCAAGATATCCAACAACATTTTGTGTGGATACACTGTCTGATTTTATTTTATTAATATCAGGTCTCATGAATATTTTGAAAGGCTGATAATAGCTGTTATTGAATTTTTTTAATCCAAATTTTTTGAAATATTTTTTAATGTAAGCCGCAGCTTCGTTGTTGCCTTTTGTTCCTGCAAGACGACCTTCCAGTTTATCTGAAGCCAAATAAGTGTCGTGCTTAAGAAATTTCTCAGCAGAAAATGTAGATTGTGCAGTTCCTTTTTCAGCCGCTATAAAAGCAACTGCAGAAAAGAGAATAACTTTTTTTAACATGATTGTACTAATTAATTTTAAAAATATTGGAAATAAGCTTGTTAAATCTTTTGAGCCTATAAATTATTGTATCTGCATTTCGATTATGGTGTCTATTGCATCGAATTTAACTCCATTTAAATACACAAATGTTCCTTCAGGTTGTTGTTTGAATTTTAGTTCTTTTTTACCGTCCATCAAATAACACTTTTTAATTTTTTGCTTCATTTCAGGAATAAAAATATAATCAGTCTGATTAGGAGCTTTGATAATGTGTGCAAACCAAGTTTTATCTTTAGCAGTAAACACACCCCAATCCTGCGGCTTCATTACATTGCCTCTCGTTCCGTAAATTGTATTTCCGTTTTTACCCATCCAAACTCCAATTTCTTTTAACGTTTCAACAAATTCCGGCTGAATAGTTCCGTCAGCCATTGGACCAACATTCAAAAGGAAATTAGCATTCAAACTAGCTGCATTGATTAAGTAATGAATTAAATCTTTAGTCGACTTGTATTTACGGTCATTGATATTAAATCCCCAAGAATTGTTCATGGTTTCGCAAGTTTCCAAAGGCAGTTGAGAAACAGATTGTCCGCCAAATCCAGTAGAATTTCCTCCAGGTAAGTCTTTCTCAAAAGCTTGAAAATCTTCGCCCTGAATAGGTGTAAGATGATGATTGTTTGAAATTAAACAATTAGGTTGTAAAGTATGAATCAGTTTATAAATATCGTCGTAATGCCAGTTTACTTTTGACTGTAATGTTTTATCCGTATCATTATCCAATTGGTCCCAATGACCGTCAAACCAAATACCGCCAATTTCTCCGTAATTAGTCAGTAATTCTGTTAATTGACCTTTCATAAAGAGAATATAGCTTTCCCAATCGCTTTTTTGAGTTCTGCCAGTTCCTTTTCCTGTTTTTCCAGTTTCATATTGATAGTCAGATCTAGTCCAGTCTAAAAGCGAATAATAACAAAATAATTTGATTCCTTCTTTATGGCACTCATCAGCCAGTTCTTTTAGTAAATCTCTTTTAAAATGCGTATTTGTAATTTTCCAATCCGATAATTTCGTGTCAAAATTGCTAAAACCATCATGGTGACGTGTAGTAAAAGTGATGTATTTCATTCCAGCACTTTTCGCAATACTTACCCATTTTTTTGCATCAAAATCCTGTGGATTAAAAACATTAATCAATCTTCCGTATTCCGTTACTTTGATATTTTGATTATTCATAATCCATTCGCCGTTGCCCAAAACGCTGTATGGGCCAAAGTGAATAAACATACCAAATTTATCATCCTGAAATTCTTTTCTGTTTTTCAGGTTTCCTTCGGTTGGAGTGTAGTTTTGAGCCATTATTGCCGTCAAGCTCATTGAGAAAAACAGCAGACAAAGTGTGATTTTTTTCATGTTTTTTGAAGTTAGGTGGTTTGATAGTAAGGTTTTAATAGTGAAAATTAAATAAGGATTTAAAATAATGACAATTTAAAAGAGAGTGTATCCAATAAAAGTCATAATTCTAAATCCTTATTTAATTTTAGTTTTTTTGAAGCTTAAATATATAAAGACTTCTCTTTAAGCAATAAGTCGATATTATCTAAGTTTAACTATCAATTACCTTTCTCCAACCAAAAATCCCGAGACATTCCAAGCGCTGCTGCTAGTTCCTTCTGGTTTTCCCATTGGAATAGAAACGCGAATAGTATGTTTTCCAGGTGTAAGATTTCCTAGATCAATTAAATTTGGATTCGTTGTTGTTCCTGGACACCAGTTTGAACGGCTTAAATCTGATGACGATAAACCATTTCCAAAATTGCCCGAAGCAGGATTACTCAATCTATACGAACCGCAATCTGTACGCCAAGGTGTAAATGCAAACACTTCTTTGCCATCGATAAATATTGAATTCTTTTTTTGCAAAAATTCGTCACCATTTTCCCAGCCTCCATGACCAGTTGTAGTATAGCTCAACTTGAAGTTTTTGTATCCTTGCGGTACTTCAAAAGTCATTTCCAGACCTTTTTCGTTATCAAACATCGTAGCATAATCTTGCCCTGCCATTTCCATTACATTAAGGGTATTGAATAAAGGCAAAATAAAATCGCCTTTTTCATTATTGTCCTCACCCTCATGGATAGAAATATTCAAACTAGCTTTGTGTCCGCCCGCATCATAATTACCAATAAACATTCCGATATAAACTTCCTGATTGCTCAATTTTGGCTGTAATAATGAAATGTCCTGACGATAGAAAACACTGTCTTGCCAAACCTTATTTTTAAGCTGTAAATAGTTGAAATGTTTTACACCAAAAGGCGTAAAAAACCGCATTAATTCTAACAGTGGAGCATAATCATCTGTTGCTGCGACACCTTGATATTTTTTGCCGTTTCCGTTTTCGTATACAGGAAGTGTTTTCGCACCATTTTTTAATCCATCAAGAAAAGAACTTTTTTTATCCATTGGAATCATAAAAACAGAGCCTGTTCTGTCGTAAGCATCACCATTAGATTGCTGCGTTACATCAACAAAAATGGCACTTCCGTTTTTTATTTCAGGAAATTTTACTTTTCGAACAATTATAGTACCGCTTGCAAATCGAAGAATGCTGTCATTTGATTTTGAATCTGACGAAAAGTTAATTTGCTCTTTTTCGAAAACTGAAATATTAGTGAAGCGACTTTTCCATAATAAATCTTTATAAGTCAGTTGGTCAACAGATGGTACAGCAGGTACTTTTAAAATAGCAGGAACCGTTTTTAGAATCTCGATTTTTGAAGCCGAAACAATAGAATTGCCGTTACGATTAGCTTCTAGAACTAAACCTAAATCTTGTCCAAGAACACTTGGTCCGCCTTTTAAACCCAATTCGTTGGTATACCAAATCTCTATTTTATTTGAGTTTACAGATGTAATAGCTTTTTTGCAGGTATAATTCAGAATTTTTTTAGTTTCATTACTAAATTCAAACTTTTGTTTTCCCAGAGCCTCGCTATCCTGACCAAGAATTGATTTATTTGTCTTAAGCTGTGCCCATTGTAGAATAGTTTTGGTGTTAAAATCAACAAAAGTCTGTTCAAAAGGTAAATCCGCTTTTTGCTGTGTGATTTTATCAGATGTTATTAAACTTAAGTCTTTAGAAGTAAACAAAAGCAAAGGATCTTGGTTTTCGCTGATTTTTCCGTTGTAGCTTCTTTGGTAAGTAATTTTTATTGCTTTGGCCGTTTTTTGAGCAAAAGAGATAGAGATTGAACAAAAGAAAAAGAGTGCAAATAGTGTTTTTTTCATGTTATGATTTGTTTGGTTTATTTGTACTTCTGGTTTAATCCTGAAGAAACTGAATTGGTTGGTTTGAAAATCAAATATATGGCAATTAGCTAAATCGATTTAATAAAATTACAAATCTAAAATGAAATCAGAATTAAAAATGCAGTTTCATGGTGTTTTGAAAATTAAAAAATAGAGGAGTACAATTGAAACTTATACCGTTTTTCGCAAAAGCTAAGATAGAAAATTTTAAGATCTAATAGGAACATAGTAACTTTTTTTAGCAAAAAAAGGCACTGTTTTAGATTCATAACTTGATAATCAATGAATTTACTGTATCGTTTTAGTAAGAAAAGGTTTTTACTAAAAATGTTTAGTAATCAATTAATTAGATTTTTTTTAAAATAATTTTGTTCGTAATAAAAAACGAGTACATTTGTCATATGTATGAACATATGAACAAAATACCGTTATTAGATCACGACAGCAAAATTCCATTGCACAAACAAGTGGAGGAGTTATTGCGCGAATTGATCAAACATCCCGATTTTAAAGATGGAGAATTGTTTCCAAAAGAAGTGGATTTAGCTAAACGCTGGGGGATTTCTCGTAATACGCTTCGTCAGGCGATTGCTATTCTGGTAAACGAAAAACTATTAGTGCGTAAAAAAGGTTCTGGTACAAGAGTTTCTCAAAATCGAATCACAACCAATCTGAACAACTGGATGAGTTTTACTCACGAGATGGAGGATATGGGATTAGAGTTTAAGAATCTTTCTTTGAATGTAGAAATGGTTAAAGCCAGTGCTAAAGTTGCCAAGTACCTGCAGATTAATGAAGGTGATGAAGTTTTGCTTTTGCAGCGTACAAGAAGTATTGATGACAGCCCTATGGTATATTTCGAATCTTATTTTCATCCAAGAATCGGGCTTTCAATCGATGAGAATTTTGAGATGCCGTTATACGAGATATTGGGTAATAAATACAATGTCGTTCCTGTGTATTCGCAAGAAGAATTAAAAGCTATTGCGGCAAGTAAACGTATTGCAGGATTATTAAAAATCGAGAAGAATCAGCCTGTTCTAGAAAGAAAAAGAGCTGTTCTTGATACCGCTAGAAAACCAATCGAATACAACATTTGTTACTATAGAAATGACTGGTTTACCTATACAATCGAAATCAAACGTACGATTTAAAACAGAATGAAAAAGATAGGAATTGATGTTGGCGGAAGTCATGTTACGGTAAGTATTATTGATAAGAACATAGTTAATGTACTGCCGCAGACTTTAATTAGAAAAGAAATCAATTCAAAAGAAAATGCAGCCAGTATTATTTCTGTGCTTTCTAATTCTATTGAAGAAGTTCTGAGTCAGTCAAATACTATTGATACGATTGGAATTGCTTTTCCTGGGCCTTTTAATTATGATAAAGGAGTGAGTGAAGTTTTGGGGGTTGGCGGAAAATTCGAAACAACCTTTGGAATTCACATGCAGCAGGCATTACAAAATAGTACAGGTTTGAAAAATGTTCCTTTTGTTTTTGCAAACGATGCCGATTGTTTTGCAGAAGGTGCTTATTTCCTTCATAAATTAAACAGTGCGAGAACTGTTTTCGTGACTTTAGGAACCGGATTTGGTTCTGCTATAATGTTAGACGGCGAACTAATTAAAAAACATCCTGACATTCCAAAAGGCGGTGCTTTTTATAATCAGCCTTTTTTAGAACAAAAAGCTGATGATTATTTCTCAGTCCGCTGGCTTTTGGCAGAATATAAACGACTTACTGGAGAAAGTATTAAGTCAGTAAAAGCAATTGCAAATTTGAACACTGAAGTTTCAAAAACCGTTTTCACCAATTTTGGTCGAAACATGGGAACATTTCTTTTTCCTTGGTTTGAAAAATTTAGATGCGAAGAACTGGTAATAGGCGGCAATATTTCGAAAGCCAAAGCATTATTTATGCCCGCTTTAGAAGAAACTTTAAAAGAATTAAAAATAAAAGTAAATATTATTTTCTGCGATGACGCCGAGCTGAGTATTCTTAGAGGAGCGACAATTATTGCAGATAAGAAAAATAAAATACAAATGGAAAAATCTATTCAGTTTAAAAGAAAAACCACACAACCGTTATTGCCTGTACAAGCCGTTATAAAAGAAAATGGAGAATACAATGTTTTTCCTTCTTTTTCTGCTAACTCAGAAGTTTTTGTGGGATTTGAGGCTTTAGCAAATCAAATAGCGGGACAAAAGGTTGTTGTTATTGATGGATTTGGCGGCGTTCTTTGGGAAAATTTCAAACATCATTTGAATTCGGCTTTGATCGAAAAAAAGAAAAATGTGCTTTGGTACGATATTGATTCCTGCTTAAAATCAAGCGAAGAAATCAATAAAATGATTGAGCCAAACCTTAATGGAGATGACCCTGTTTTTGGAAAAAAATATCTAGGAGAACTTTCTGATTTCTTCGAAGCCGAAAAACTAAATAAACTAAAACCTGACACAAGTGCTGATATCTGCATAGTGTATGGAACAGGAGCTTCATTATCAAATTGGGAAGGACTGCTTCTTTATGTTGATGTTCCAAAAAATGAAATTCAATATCGAATGAGAGCCGGTGCTGCAAAAAATATCGGTACTAATGAAACTCTAGTATATTCTCAGATTTATAAAAGAATGTATTTTATAGAATGGCCGGTTTTAAATATTCATAAAGAGCGCTTATTGTCAAAAATGGATGTGATTATTGATGAGCAGCGTATTGATGAAATTACCTGGATGAAAGGAAGTGATTTTAGAAATGCATTGAATCTAATGTTGGAAAGTCCGCTTCGTGCACGTCCTTGGTTTGAAGCTGGAGTTTGGGGCGGCGATTGGATGAAAAAGAATATTACTGATTTAAATCAAGACGAAGTAAATTATGCATGGTCTTTTGAATTAATTAGTCCAGAAAACGGAATTGTGTTTGAGGGAAACAATCATTTACTAGAAGTTTCTTTTGACTTTCTACTATTTCATGATAATAAGAAAGTGTTAGGAAAAGCGGCTGATCGTTTTGGAAATTATTTCCCAATTCGATTTGATTATCTAGACACTTTCGATGGAGGAAACCTTTCTGTACAATGTCATCCGCGTCCAGAATACATTAAGGAGAATTTTGGAGAAGCATTTACGCAGGACGAAACCTATTATATTTTAGATTGCGAAGAAGATGCCGAAGTGTATTTGGGATTCCAAGAGGATATTAATCCAGACGAATTTAAAGAAGCATTAATAGAATCTCAGGAAAAAGCTGAAGAAATTGATATTGTAAAATATGTGCAAAAATTTAAAGCGAAAAAACACGAGTTATACTTAATTCCTAACGGGACCATTCATGCTTCGGGCAAGAATAATATGGTTCTGGAAATTAGCAGTACACCTTATATTTTTACTTTTAAAATGTACGATTGGGTTCGTCCCGGTTTAGACGGAAAACCGCGTCCGATCAATGTAGAACACGGATTTAAAAACGTCTATTTTGATCGAAAAGGAGAAAGAGTAGAAAAGGAGTTTATTTCGAAACCAATTGTAAACAAAGAATTTTCGAATGGCAGAAAAGTAAATCTGCCTACTCATGAAGAACATTTTTATGCCGTTGACCGCTATGAATTTACAGGCGAGATTGAAATTGAAACCTTAGGACAATGCCATATTTGTATGTTGGTCGAAGGTGAAATTGCTGAAGTAACTGCAGGTCAAAACGCGCAAAAATTCAAATACGCCGAAACTTTTGTTATTCCGGCAAACGTTCCAAAATATAAAATCAATCACATAGGCAGTAAAAAAGCCTTTGTAGTGGTTTCGTATGTAAAAGATAACTGGTGTTAAAACTCAAGGGAAGCTAACTAAATGAACCACCATTTAGCCTTTTGTATTAAAATCACAGGAATACCAATAACTATAACTACTATCTAAGAACCAAAAACATTATGAAAACCAAAGGAACCAATTATTTCATATCGCTCATAACATTAATAGCCGCATTAGGAGGTTTTTTATTCGGTTTTGATATGGCTGTTGTCAGCGGAATTATCGAACCATTAAAAATGCAGTACGGCTTATCATCAGCACAAGAAGGATTGTTTGTTTCCTGCGCTCTATTAGGTTGTATTGTAGGGGTAGCTTTTTCAGGTTATTTAAGTGATAAAATTGGAAGAAAAAAAGTATTGTTCGTTTCAGCCATATTATTTCTAATCAGCGCTGTAGGTTTTGCGTTTTCAGAAGAATATTCAATATTAATTTTATTCCGAGTTCTTGCCGGGATGGGAGTAGGTGTAGCCTCGAATGTTTCACCGCTTTATATTTCTGAAGTAGCTCCTTCGCATAAACGCGGACAATTGGTTGTATTTTACCAACTTGCTATAACCGTTGGGGTTTTGGCTGCTTATATCAGTAATTTTTTCCTTCAAAAATACGCAGTATCACATTCCGCAGCTGGCGAAGGTTTGCTTCATTGGTTGTTTGTTGAAAATGTATGGCGCGGAATGTTTATTGTTGGCGTAATTCCTGCAGCAGCATTTTGTTTGTTACTGTTGATAGTTCCGGAAAGCCCGCGCTGGCTGGTACAATTCGGACTCGATGAAGAAGCTTTTAAAATACTAAACAGAATAAATGGAAACGAAAAAGCACAATTAGAACTGCATTCTATTAAAGAAATGGCAAGTCAAAAATCGGGCGGCATTCAGGAGTTGCTTCGTTTACCTTTACGAAAATTATTGATTTTGGCTATGGTGCTTACTGCATTGTCACAGTTTAGCGGTATTAACGGCGTTATTTTTTACGGACCTACAATTTTAAAATCGGCTGGAATTGTTACCAGTGATGCATTGTTTTACCAAGTAATTTTAGGATCGGCGAATGTGCTTTTTACATTTGTGGCTATTTTTAAAGTAGACAGCTGGGGACGCAGACCGTTGTACATTTTTGGTTCGTTATGTGCTGCCTTTGCATTGGCGTTAACAGGTTTTTGCTTCATGATGAATATCACAGGCTGGTTTATGCTGTTTTGCATCATTCTATTTCTTTTGTTTTTTGCATTCTCCCTTGGGCCATTAAAATTTGTAATCTCAACAGAAATTTTCCCAACACATATCAGAGGAACAGCCTTGTCGATATGCATTATGACCATGTGGGTTTCGGATTGGATTGTGAATTTGTTATTTCCTATGATGAGAGACGGATTTGGTATCGCAGCGACATTTTTCATTTTCTCCTTTTTCTGTATTCTTTCTTTTGCTTATGCCAAAAAGAAATTATTTGAAACCAAAGGAAAAAGCCTTGAAGAAATCGAAAAATCATGGAATTTAGATTTAAAAGCAGCTGTAAAAGCAGCTGTAAAAGAAGAAACCCTAAAAGAAATTGAGAAAGTATAAACTGTATTTATAAAAAAATTAAACACATAGAGACATAGCTCTTGGTTGCTTAAAAAGGTGTTTCACTTGTTTGAAATATACATAGCTATATATAAGAAGAAATGCATTTCTTTTTGTCTCTTTTATTACACATAAAATCTATGTTCCTATGTGTTTAGAAAAATTGCGTCCAACAGTTTTTTTTATGATTTACAATCTCATTTAATATTCCAAATAGTATGAAAAAGATTTCACTATTATCAATAGCCTTAGTTTTTAACATGACGATTTGGGCGCAGCAAAAGCCCAACATAATTATAATTTATGCAGACGATTTGGGGTATGGTGATTTAAGCTGCTACGGTATGTCGAAAATCAGTACACCCAATATTGATAAATTGGCAAAACAAGGATTGCAATTTACCAATGCACATTCGACTTCTGCTACCTGCACACCGTCGAGATTTGGATTACTTACAGGCAAATATCCTTGGAAACAAAAAGGAACTGGAATAGCTCCGGGAGATGCCTCATTAATTATCCCGACCAACAAAGTAACTCTTCCTTCGATGCTGCAAAAGGCGGGTTATACGACAGCAGTAATTGGAAAATGGCATTTAGGATTGGGAACAAATGGAATTGACTGGAATACCGAAATTAAACCGGGTCCCAAAGAAGTCGGCTTTGATTATTCGTTTATTATGCCCGCAACTTTAGATAGAGTTCCGTGCGTGTATGTTGAAAACGGACGAGTAATAAATCTTGATCCAAAAGATCCAATAACGGTTAGTTATAAAGAAAAAGTAGGCAATGATCCAACTGGAAAAGAAAACCCAGAGCAATTGCGAATGAAACCTGATCCAGGTCAAGGACATAATGAAACAATTGTAGACAGTATCAGCCGAATTGGATATATGAGCGGCGGCCATAGCGCGTATTGGAAAGATGCTGACATAGCAGGTGATATTACCAAAAAAGCGATTAGTTTCATATCGAAAAATACGTCAAAACCCTTTTTCTTGTATTTCGCGACAGGCGATATTCATGTACCTCGTTATCCACATAGTATGTTTAGAGGTAAAAGCGGAATGGGACTTAGAGGTGATGCTATATTACAGCTGGACTGGACAGTTGGCGAAATAGTAAAAGCACTAGACAGCCTGAAACTTAGTCAAAATACACTGATCATTTTTAGCAGTGACAATGGACCTGTTGTAAATGACGGCTATATGGATAAAGCTGTTGAAATGTTAGGCAGTCATAAACCATCAGGACCATTACGCGGTGGAAAATATAGTGCTTTTGAAGCAGGAACTAGAGTTCCATTTATTGTAAAATGGCCGCAAAATGTACAGCATGATAAAAAAACAACAGTATTGTTAAGTCATGTAGATTTATTTTCCTCTTTAGCAAAACTCACAGGACAACCACTGCAAAATGACGATGCACCAGATAGTTTTGATATGTTAACACAACTAACGGGTAAATCTAAAAAAGACAGATCGTATTTGATTGAGCAAGGTGGGCCATTGTCGATTATTCAAGGAAAGTGGAAGTACATTGAACCTTCAAAAGGGCCGCGCATTGATCGTGATGTAAATATCGAATTAGGAAACGATCCGCAGCCGCAATTGTACGATTTACGCAAAGATATTGGAGAGAAAAATGACCTCGCATCTCAATATCCAGACATCGTGGCAAATCTATCTGCTTTGCTTAAATCGAGTAAAGAATTAGAAATAACAAGACCATAATTGATTAAAACCTATGAATTCAAAAAAACAAAATAGCAGCAAACTATTCTTTTTCTTTTCACTGCTTATCGTGACACAATCTCTTTTTGCACAAAAAGAAGTTCCTTTTTTCGGAAAAATAAATTGGATTAATGGTTTTGGAAAAGAAATTACAGGAGAGAATATTACCTATAATTCGGCTTTTCAGGATTATGCAACTGTTGCACTTTTAACGAGAACGACGGATGGCAATAAAACAATAGAATGGGAAACAGCTCCCGCTCCAAAAGTGATAAAAAACGATTACGTTTATTTCAGCTGGGTTGCCGGACATTCGTCAGGATCAAGCAGCGGAGACCGAAATTTTGATTTGTATGTAGACGGAAAAAAGATGTTGACTTTTACGACTTTACCTAGAAATCAAAAAACAAACTGGATTTTTAAAACAGATGACGGATCGGCATTGGCATTTCAGCAAATAAAACTGGATGGAGCAAACGACTCTCAAGGATATGCATATTTGCGTCTTCCTGCCAGTAAAGTGAAACCTGGGCAGGCTGTACGAATTAAAATTGTTGGTCAAAAACAAAACAGTAACGACTGGTTTATGACGTTCAAGTTTGCATTTGAAGAAAATGTAAAAGTAACTCCAATGCCTTTTCTTTTAAAAAATGGAACACAAACGCTTGCTTTAAGTGTTTTGCATTTTGGTAAAGACGAAACAGTAAATGTAAAAATCAACGGAAAAGAAAATTACACTTATACCGCAAAAGATGGAATGAACAATTTTGACATTCCGATTGCAGCCGTTACAAAAGAGGAAAAAATAAAAGTAGAGGTTAAACTTGCCGGCAAAATGTATATCGATGATTTTTTTGTTGTAAAACCTATTATTTATAGAGAATTTCACTTACTGCATCATTCTCATACCGATATCGGTTATTCACATTTACAGCCTGAGATTGTAAAAGTGCACAATAAAAATATCGATGATGCACTCGAAATGATCGAAAAAACAAAATCGTATCCAGAAGAAGCAAAATTTAAATGGAACATTGAATCGATTTGGGCAGTCGAAAATTATCTGAAAGAAGCAACACCGATTCAAAAAGAGAAATTTACTGCGGCAGTAAAAAATGGTGACATTCTGCTTTCGGCATTATATGTAAATATGCTTACCGGAATGAGTCAGGCTGAAGAGATGTTTCATTATACAGATTATGCTGCTAAACTGCGCAAAGAATTTGGTTTTACCATAAACAGCGCAATGATTTCTGATGTACCTGGATTTGCTTGGTCAACCGTAACGGCACTTTCAAAAGGAGGTGTAAAGTATTTTTCTATAGGTTCTAATTTTATGGGATTAGATCATCCGTATAGAGGAGACAGAGCAGGACATTTTCTTAAAAATTGGGGAGATAAACCTGTTTGGTGGTCGTCGCCTTCAGGGCAGGATAAAGTATTGTTTTGGGCTGGAGCCAAAGGATATTCGTCATGGCATGGTATGCAGCCGGGTGATATTTATGAAAGAGGAGCGAAGAAAATTGCAGATTACTTAAATGAATTAACGGCGAACAATTATCCCTACGATATGGTGCAATGGCGTTTTAATATTATTGCAGACAATGCTCCAATTGAACCGAATGCATCTGATTTTGTAAAAAAATGGAATGAAAAATATGCTTCTCCAAAATTAATTCTCAACACTGCCGATAAAATGTTTGAAGCTTTTGAGAAAAAATACGGCGATAAAATACCAACTGTAAAAGGCGATTTGACCCCTTATTGGGAGGATGGAGCACTTTCGACAGCGGAGGAAGAAGGAAAAAATAGAATTAACAGTTTGCGTTTGCAGCAATTAACCACACTTTATACCATGTTGCAGCCTAAAAAATACGATCAGCAAAACTTTTATGAAGCTTGGAGAAATATTATAATGTTTCACGAACATACTTGGGGAGCACACAATAGTATATCTGATCCAGATTCTCATTTTGTAACAGAACAATGGCGCATAAAAAAACAGTTTATGCTCGACGCTGATACTGAGATTAATGCCTTAGAGAAAAACTTATTTGAAACCATACACAATTCGAAATCTAAGAAAATTGCTGTTTTCAATACGTCATCTTGGAAAAGAACTGGATTGGTGCTTATTGAAACAACTTTAAAAGGGAAATCAGTAAAAGATGCAAACGGAAAAATTACGCCATTACAGCAATTGAGCAACGGAAAATATGCTTTTATAGCTGCTGATGTTCCTGCTTTAGGAACTGCATTTTATGAAATTACAGATAAAACAAAATCGGATCTTACAAATCAGTTTGTTTTGGGAGATCATTCTTTATCCAACGGAAAAATTGAATTTGGCTGGGATAAAACTAACGGGAGTATTACGAATCTAAAAACCATTTCAGATTTTAATTACGCCGGAGATTTCAACAAACAAGGATTAAACAGCTATTGGTACGTTCCCGGCTTAAATCCTGAGGAAGCAAAAACGAATACAAATGTTCAAGTTAAAACGCTGGAAAACGGGCCAGTAGTAACATCAGTTTCAATTACATCTGATGCTCCGGGAGCCAATAAATTGGAGCGAATTATTTCGCTTTACAGCGGAAGTAATCAAGTATTGATACATAATGTTTTAGACAAAAAAGCCATTCGTAGCAAAGAAGGTATTCATTTTGGATACCCATTCAATACACAATTAACAACAACTAGACTTGATGCAGGTTACGGAACAATTGAGTTTTTGAAAGATCAATTGGCAGGATCAAATATGGATTTTCTTTACGGAAGAAGATGGGTAGACGTTTCGACAGGAAATAAAGGAGTGCAATGGATGCTTTTAGAAGCTCCTTTGGTAGAACCGAACAGCATGGTTGATGAAAGAAAAGAGGCAGTGCCTAATTATAAGGAATGGAAAAAAACGGAGAAACCTACTTCTACATGGTTCTCCTACGTCATGAACAATTATTGGCACACCAATTACAAAGCAGATCAGGAGGGAATTGTAAACTTTAAATATGCACTTCGTCCTCATGAAACAACTGATAGAACAACGATGGAAAAAGAAGCTGCAGAGTTTACACAGCCATTGATTGCAATGACGATAAAAGAAGATGTAAAACTGCCCGTAAATCTTTTTGAATTGACCAATTCCAGAATTGTGGTAACTAGTTTAACGCCCAATCAGGATGGTACGATATTAATGCGCCTGTTTAATCCGGAAGATTCAGAACAACAAACAAAATTTGTATGGAAATCTTTGCAGCCAAAATCAATTATAGAGAAAATAACTGGCTTGGAAAAAGCAAATTCAGATGAAATAAAAATGGCAGGAAGCGGTGTTTCAGAGTTTATATTGAAGATATAAAATCAACCCGCTGGGTGTAATTGCAAAAAAATAATCCAACACATAGAAACATAGATTTTATGCCTAAAAAAGGTGACAAAAAGAAACACGTTTCTTTCACATAGCATAGCTATGTGTATTTTAAAAAAAGTGAAACGCCTAACTTTCGGTTGTAAAAGCTATGTTTCTATGTGTTAGAAGTAAGTGTTTCCAATAGGTTAAAATCGGTTAAAATCAGCGTTTTCGCGATAGCGAATCCGTTTAATCAGCGTCAGAAATCTATCGTTCCAATTTTAAAAAAATGCCTTGATATTAAATTTAAGATATATGAAAACAATTTCAAAGACAATACTATTGTTCGCAATGATCATTTCGCTTTTTTCTTGTTCGGAGAAAAAAGATGATTTTAATGCAACAGCTTGGGTCGATCCGCAGATAGGCTCTGTACACGGGCGTTGGTTTTTTTACACGCCAGCCTCTTTACCATTCGGAATGGCTAAATTGGCTCCGCATACCAATGCTTATGGAAGCGGCGGAAGCTGGGCACCTTGCGGTTATGACGATCGTCATAATTCAATTGAAGGTTTTGGACATTTTCACGAGTTTCAAATTGGCGGATTGGTAGCAATGCCCATAACGGGAAAATTGCAAACAATACCAGGAACTTTGGAAAAACCTGAAACAGGATATCGATCAACATTTGATAAAGAAGAAGAATATGCTGAACCGGGGTATTATTCTGTTTTCTTAAAAGAATATGGAATCAAAGCAGAATTGACGGCTACAGAAAGAGTTGGTTTTCATCGTTATACTTTTCCTGAATCTGCAGCATCACATATTATTTTTGATATTGGTCATCGTCAGGGTGAAAGCAGCGGTGTTACCGAAGCAGAGATGAAACTTTCTGGAAAAAATACTTTAGAAGGAACAATAGAAACTTTTCCTGAATATTTGAAATTTTGCGACCCTGATAAGCGAGTGAAAATGTATTTTGTAATTCAGCTTAGTAAAACGCCGAAGTCCTTTGGTTCATTTGTAGAAGATAAAACCTTTGATGGTCAGGGAGCAACGAAAGGAACTGGAAACGGAATGTATATCAATTTCGTAACCAAAAAAGGAGAAGTTGTCGAAATGCAAGTGGGACTTTCGTATACCAGTATCGAAAATGCAAAAGGAAATTTGAAAGCAGAAGCAGCCGAACAAACTTTTGATGCAGTAAAAGAAACGGCACATCGAAAATGGAACGAGAAATTAGGTAGAATTAAAGTTGAAACGAAAGACAGTATCAATAAAGTAAAATTCTACACAGGTTTGTATCATGCTCTTTTAGGACGTGGGTTAGCAAGTGATGCTAAGGGTACTTATCCTAGACATGATGGAAAAATAGGTCAAATACCATTAGATGAAAATGGAAAGCCAAAATACAATCATTACAATACAGATGGAATTTGGGGCGGATTTTGGAATTTAGGACAGCTTTGGGCATTGACTTACCCAGATTATTTGAGTGAATATCTTCAATCTAATATTGATTTTGCAAAAGAAACGGGCTGGCTGCACGATGGAATTGCAGCTGGAGCGCATGCAAATGGCGTACAAACCAACTGTTTTGGTTTGATGATTGCAGCGGCTTATAATAGTGGTGTTCGGGATTTTGATGTTGAAGAAGCCTATAAAATTGCTTATAAAAACGAAACAGGTTATAGTAAACGTCCATTTGGTTCAGGAAAATATGATTTGGCCTATTTTGTAAAAGAAGGTTACATTCCGTCAAAAGATACCACACTTGCCAATGGATGGGTATTTAATTTTGGCGCATCGCATACCCTTGAATTTGCATATACATCTTATGGAGTTTCTCAATTTGCAAAAGCTTTAGGTAAGACAGAGGATTATAAAAAATTAACACAACAAGCAGGAAACTGGAAGAATATTTTTGATCCTGAAACCAAGTTTATTCGACCTCGATATCAAGATGGTAAATTCATTGAAAACTTTAATCCGATGGAAGCCTGGAGAGGATTCCAAGAAGCAAATGCTTATCAATATACTTGGTACGTACCGCAAGATCCAGCAGGATTAATTAAAATTTTAGGATTGGATTTATTCAACAAACGTTTGGAAACCACTTTCAATGAAAGTCAAAAATCGACTTTTGGAGGTGGAAAAGGAATTGACAGCTTCTCAGGATTAGAAAGGCTATACAACCACGGAAATCAGCCCTGTCTGCACCATTCTTTTCTGTTTAATTATTCAGGAAAACCTTGGCTTACGCAAAAATGGTCTCGTGCAATTTGTGATGAATTCTACGGAGCAGAACCTCTTCACGGTTACGGATTTGGTCAAGATGAAGATCAAGGACAATTGGGGGCTTGGTTTGTAATGGCTTCAATGGGATTATTTGATGTTCAGGGACATGCGGCGATGAATCCAACCTTTCAATTCGGAAGTCCATTATTTGATAAAGTAACCATTAAGCTGGATCAAAAATATTATAAAGGCGAAGAATTGATAATAGAAACGAAAAATAATTCGAAGAAAAACAAATACATTCAATCAGCATCTTTCAACGGAGAGAAAATAGAAAATGCTTGGATTGACCGCAAAAAACTAACAGATGGCGGAACCTTATTTTTTGAAATGGGAGTTAAACCAAACACGAAATGGGGAACTAGAACACCCCCGCCGTCAATGAGTACAAGTGAGTAAGTTTTTATAAAATGCTCTAAACAATAAATTAAAAACAACAAACAATAATTCCAATAAATAAACATGAAAAAAATACTCTCGTCAGCAGCGGCACTTGCTTTTATGCTGACTCTTACAGCACAGCCAAAAATGCCGATTGAAAAAAAAATGTCGGAGAAAATCAAGAACGATCAGAATATGGCGTTCGTAAAAAAGAAAGCTTTGGAGGTAATTAAAACTGGCGTAAATGCTGGAGATGGCTACCGTGAAGTTTGGATTAGAGATTATAATACTTTTATAGAACTGGCTGCACAAGTCACTAAAAAAGAAGATATAAAAGAGAATCTTTTAGTGTTTTTTAGAATGCAGGGTGATGACGGAAACATTATTGACGGTTACACTCCTAAAGAACAGATTGGGGCGGGAGAAACTGATTTTTCGTATTCGAAATTAGAACCAAGATATGCAGCTCATAAAAATACAGTTGAAACAGATCAGGAAACTTCTTTGGTTCAAGCAGTTTACAAATACATTCAGTTAACTGGCGATAAATCGATCTTAGCAGAAAAGGTTGGAGATAAAACCGTAGCAAAAAGGTTAGAATGGTCAATGGACTTTTTAATGAAAAACCGTTACTCAAAAAAATACGGTTTAATTACAGGTGCCACAACAGCAGATTGGGGAGATGTACAGCCAGAAGAAGGTTATGGAGTTGATCTTGACGGAAATACGCATATGGCTTGCGATATTTACGACAACGCCATGTTTATAGTGGCTTTGAACAATATGATGGAAATAATTCCATCAACAAAAGCAAAATGGAATAAAATTAAAATTGATGTTGCAAAAAATACAAGAACTTACCTTTGGGATGCTAAAAATCAAAAATATATTCCGCATTTGTATTTAAATGGTTCGCCATTTCCAGCAGATTTTGATGAGAATAATATCTTCTATTTTGGAGGAACAACAGTTGCAATGGAAGCAGGATTATTGAGTAAAGCCGAAGTAAAAGCTTCTTTGGACGAAATGGTAAAAAGAGTAAAAGAGGCAGGAGCACCGTCTATTGGTTTAACCCTTTATCCACCTTATCCAAATGGTTTTTTTGTAAACAAAATTATGAATCCGGTTTACAGTTATCAAAATGGCGGTGACTGGACTTGGTTTGGAGCAAGAACAATTCAGCAATTAATTAAATACGGATATATTGAAGAAGCATACAGAGAAGTACAGCCAATGCTTAAACGAGTAAAAGACAATAATGGTTTCTACGAATGGTATTCGATAAAAAATGAGCCAAGAGGATCAGGTACTTTTAGAGGTGAAGCAGGAGTTTTGTATACTGCGATCGTAATGTTCGAAAATCTGAATAAATAAGAAAATCATAGAAAGGTGAAGTAGATAAGATAATTATCAACTTCACTTTATTTTATAGAATTGGATTTTGTTTAATCTTACCTTAGGATTGCATTTATGTAAGTGAGATATTTCGTAAGAGATATCTCTTTTCTGTTTTTTTAACTAAAAGTAAAGGCAATTGTAACTTAAATTTGGATAAAATCGGAGTATTATTTAATCAAAAAGATATTTTATCTTTAAATTTCCGAAATATTACAAATAAAGTGATGGCAAAGAACATTGATTCTTTGAAACAAAGGAAGTTATGGTTTTTAAAAACACTTGGTATAACTGAATTTTGTAACTATTTGCTTTGATTAGTAAAACGATTTAGGAAAATAAGAAGTACAATTATAAAATTTAAAAATCTCTATAATGAATTGTTCAATAAGCTTTAGATTCGTAATGATTTTTTGCTTTTGTGCAGGAATTATTTCCGCACAGCAAAAAACATTTGCCTATAAAAAACAAAATTTATCAATAGATAAAAGAGTAGATGATTTATTGAAACAATTGACGATTGAAGAAAAAATATCTTTATTAGGATTTGAAAGTAAAGCCGTAAAACGATTGGATATTCCGCAGTATAATTGGTGGAATGAATCACTGCATGGAGTAGCAAGAGCAGGAAAAGCAACTGTTTTTCCGCAAGCATTAGGAATGGCAGCCTCTTTTAATGATAATTTATTAAATGAGGTAGCAAATGCTATTTCAACCGAAGCCAGAGCCAAAAACAATATGGCTGTAGCCAAAGATCGCCGTTTGCAATATATGGGATTAAATTTCTGGTCACCAAACATTAATATTTTCAGAGATCCGCGTTGGGGAAGAGGTCAGGAAACCTATGGAGAAGATCCTTTTCTAACAGGAAAAATGGGAACAGCTTATGTAAAAGGCTTACAAGGAACAGATCCAAAATACATGAAAGCGGCGGCTTGTGCCAAACATTTTGCGGTACACAGCGGCCCCGAAAAAAACAGACACTCGATTGATGTTATCGTAGATGAAAAAGATTTGAGAGAAACTTATTTGTACGCTTTCAAAAAATTAGTTGATGCAAAAGTAGAAACCGTAATGTGCGCCTATAATCGCGTAAATTCAGAACCTTGCTGTACTGGAAAAACTTTGTTAAAAGATATTTTACGTGACGAATGGAAATTTGGCGGTCATGTTGTTACCGATTGTTGGGCGTTACAAGATATTTACGAAAGCCATAAAACCCTGCCAAACAGCGTAACTGTTGCTGCTGAAGCAATTAAAGCAGGAGTAAATATGGATTGCAGTGGATTATTGCAAAAAGATGCGATTAATGCATTGAATCAAAAATTAATTACTCAAAAAGATATTGATAATGCACTAGCTCCAACATTACGTACACAATTCAAATTAGGATTTTATGACAAACCAGAAGACAATCCGTATAGAAAATATGGTATAGACAGTATTGCAAATACCTATCATAGAAATCTAAGCCGAAAAATGGCAGAACAAAGCATGGTTTTGTTGAAAAATGGAGAAGTAGGGGAAAAGAAAACAAAATTACTTCCGCTGAAAAAGGAAGATTATAAATCGATGGTAGTTGTTGGACCAAATGCAGCTTCGCTAGACGCTTTATTAGGTAATTATCACGGAATTACAGATAAAGCCGTAAATTTTGTAGAAGGTATTGCAGGTGCTGTTGATCCTGATACTCGTGTAGAATACGACATGGGCTGCGATTTTACCGATACAAAGAATTTTGGTGGTGTTTGGGCAGCTTCTATGGCTGATTTAACGATTGCTGTAATTGGTTTTACTCCAGTTTATGAAGGCGAAGAAGGCGATGCTTTTCTAGCTGATGGTAAAGGAGACAGAAAGAACATGGATTTACCAGCGTCGCATATTGCATATATAAAAGCACTTCGTAAAGGAACTAAATCGCCGCTTGTAGCAGTAGTAACAGGTGGAAGCGCAGTAGATATTTCGGCAATTGAGCCTTATGTAGATGCCATTGTTTTTGCTTGGTATCCGGGAGAACAAGGTGGAACAGCTTTGGCAAATCTTCTTTTTGGAAAAGTTTCTCCATCAGGACATTTACCAGTTACTTTCTATAAATCGTTCAGTGATTTACCTGATTATAACAGCTATGCAATGGCGGGAAGAACCTATCGTTATTCTGATAAAGAAGTACAATATCCTTTTGGTTTTGGATTAAGTTACAGCACTTTTGGTTACAATTGGGTTCGACGACCTAAGACAGTGAAATTGAATTCAGAGAAAATTTCAATGCAAATCGAAATTTTTAATACAGGAAATTATGATGCTGATGAAGTTGCTCAGGTGTATGTAGAATATCCGAACGTTAATAGAATGCCGTTAAAAGAACTGAAAGCTTTTAAACGTGTTTCGTTGGTAAAAGGAAAATCAAAAACAATCACATTAGAGATTCCATTGGAAGAGCTTCAAAAATGGGACGAGACTACAAAACAATTTAGAATATATGAGGGAAACTACACATTGAAAATTGGATCGAATTCAAGAGATACAATGTTGGAAGGTAGTTTTGAGATTGTGAAGTAGAGGAGAGAAGCAAGAAGCAAGAGTATAGATGCAAGAGTAAAGTAGCTTAAGTTTGCTCCGCTAGAAATTAGTGTTAATTAGTGTAATTAGCGGCAAAAACTTTTTCAGATGTTACTACAGAAGGATATATCAAATTAAAGAAATATGAATAAAAATTTAAAATCAACATTTTTTGCAATTTTAGGACTTTGCTGTCTGCAAATGCAAGGTCAGACTAGTAAACAAAATTTAACGCAATATGTAGATCCTTTTATTGGAACAGGATTTCACGGACACGTTTTTATGGGCGCAAATGTTCCTTTTGGAGCAGTTCAGCTTGGGCCTGTAAATATCTCACAAGGTTGGGATTGGTGTTCTGGATATCATTATTCAGATCCAACTATTATCGGATTTTCACATACACATTTGAGCGGAACCGGAATTGGTGATCTTGGCGATTTACTTTTTATGCCTGCCGTTGGTAAAATCAATTTGAAAAAAGGAACCGCCAAGGATATGGAAAACGGTTATATCTCAGGTTTTGATCATAAAGATGAAGTTGCAAAACCGGGTTATTATTCGGTTATTTTGAAGAAAAACGGAATCAAAGCTGAAATGACAGCTTCTGAAAGAGTTGGTTTTCAAAAATACACTTTTCCTGCTTCAGATAAATCACATATCGTTTTAGATTTGGTAGAAGGAATTGGATGGGACAAAGCGGTAGACACTTATATTAAAGTAAAGAATGATACTTTGATTGAAGGATATCGTTTCTCGAAAGGCTGGGCGCCGGATCAACGTATTTATTTTGCAGCAGTTTTGTCAAAACCAGCTAAAAAAATCCAATTGTACAACAATACAAAAGAGATGATTAATAAAGTGGTTTTGGGAGACAGCGCCAAAGCAGTACTTCAGTTTTCGACTTTAAAAGATGAAGTGATTAAAATTAAAGTGGGAATTTCGGCAGTAAGTACAGAAAACGCTTTAATGAACATAAAAAAAGAAATTTCAGGCTGGAACTTTGAAAAAGTTGCTGTTCAAGCAGATGAAAAATGGAACAAAGAATTGAATAAAATTCAGGTAAAATCGAAAGATATTGCTAAAATGAGAACATTTTATACGGCTTTATATCACACCATGATTGCGCCGTCGACTTACAACGACAGTAATGGTGATTATTACGGTTCAGACAAACAAGTGCATAGAGCAGCAGGATTTACCAATTTAACCACATTTTCGTTGTGGGATACTTACAGAGGAGCAAATCCTTTGCTTACGTTAACGCAAACAGAAAAAGTTTCGGATATTATCAATTCGATGTTGGCCATTTATAAAGAAACAGGACATCTTCCGGTTTGGCATTTAATGGGGAATGAAACTTATTGTATGCCTGGAAACAGCGCTATTCAGATTGTGGTTGACGCGTATTTAAAAGGCATCAAAGGAATTGACGGAGAATTGGCTTTCGAAGCTGTAAAAGCAACAGCAATGCAGGACGACCGCGGATTGAATTTCGTAAAAAAAATAGGCTACATTCCTGCAGATAGTTTGAGAGAATCAGTAGCAATTGGTATGGAATATTCTATCTCTGATGGAGCAATCGCGATGATGGCTAAAAAAATGGGTAAAACAGAAGATTATAATTATTTTATTAATCGTTCAAAAGCCTATAAAAAATATTACGATCCTTCTACCACTTTTGTACGTGGAAAAGTAAGCGATACACAATGGAGAACACCTTTTGATCCGTTTAAATCGGCACATATGAAAGATGATTTTGCCGAAGGAAATGCCTGGCAGTATACTTGGTTAGTGCCTCATGATGTAGAAGGTTTAATCGCAATGCTGGGTGGAGAAAAAACATTCACAAAAAAACTGGATACTTTATTTACCATTACGGGCGATATGGGAGCAGAAGCTTCAAGTGATATTACAGGTTTAATTGGGCAGTATGCGCACGGAAACGAGCCGAGTCATCATATTACGTATCTCTATAATTTCGTAGGACAACCTTGGAAAACAGCCGAAAAAGTACGTTACATCGTAGATAATTTATACAGTGACAAACATGATGGATTGTGCGGAAATGAAGATGTTGGACAAATGTCGGCTTGGTATATTTGGAGCGCAATGGGAATGTATTCTGTAAATCCATTCAATGGAATTTATGTTTTCGGAAGCCCAAGTATGGATGAATCAACATTGAATTTAGCTGATGGAAAAAGCTTCACCGTAAAAGCATTAAACAACAGTACAAAGAATATTTACATTCAAAAAGCAACTTTAAATGGGAAACCTTATACTCAAAGTTATATTCTTCATTCAGATATTATGAAAGGCGGTGAGTTAATTTTTACGATGGGAGATAAACCTTCAAAAACTTGGGGAGTTGCCGTAAAAGACAGACCTTATTCTGTGAAATAGTTTTCCCTAATAGGTTTTAAAGACCCGTTAGGTTTTAAATATATTAAACTAGAAATTTAAAGGAAGAGGTTGAATATCGTCCAGCTTCAGCTGGATGTAAATAGTAAGATTGAGATTTAGGGCTTTAGCCAAAATGTATAAGTTTGGCTAAAGCCCTTTCTGTTGACAATTTTATCCCTCCAGTTATAACAGGATGAAATTCAATCATTTAAAAAAGGATATAGGTAGAATTAAAAATCATAAAATCTACTAGATCTGTGTAAAAATTATCCAACAAACAAACTAGAAAATGAAAAGAAGAGATTTACTAAAATATATTGGATTAACTGCAGGTACAGTTGCCTTGACTGGTTCAACTTCTATAATTTCTGCAGCGGAGAAAAGTACTAAATCTAAAAGAGTTTTGCGCATTGCACATATTACAGATGTGCATATTCGACCAGAAGAAAATGCACCAGAGCGATTTGAGAAATGTTTAGAAGAAATCAAGAAACACAAAGTCGATTTTTTTCTCAATGGCGGAGATTCCATTTTTGCGGCAGACTATGATAATATTACTCGTGAAAGAGTAAATGAACTATGGAAAATTTGGAACGATACAACCAAAGGAATCAATGGTTTTGAATTGCACAGTTGCCTTGGAAATCATGATATGTGGTGGGCAGCGCCAAACAAACAAGATACAATGTATGGGAAAAACTATGTTGTAAAGCAATTAGGAATTCCAAACCGCTATTACAGCTTTGATAAAAAAGGATGGCACTTTGTGATATTAGACAGTAATAACGGCGGAGGTTCATTAGATGATGAACAGCGTTTATGGCTCGAAAAAGATTTACAAAGTTTACCTGTTGGTACACCAGTTGTCTGTATGAGTCATTTTCCTATTCTTGCTGTATGTACACATGTAGATGGAGGAAATCATACCGATTCTAAATACATCAGCGATCTTTTTTATAAACATAAAGACAAAAAAATCACGTGTTTGAGCGGGCACATTCATTTACTGGACGAAGCAGTTTACAACAATGTGCAGTATTACTGCAATGGTGCTTTGAGTGGTTTTTGGTGGGAACCGGGAGACAAAGACTCGGCAGGGAAAACTTATTATAAACAAACACCTCCGGGATACGCCGTTATTGATCTTTTTGAAGATGGATCAGTTACAAATCAATATTACCCGCATTCTTTTTAAATGCATCTCTTTTGTTTGAAATTATCATAATAGACAATTACTAATTAAACAAGGGTAATATTGAATTAATAATTATACTTTAAGTATTATATTTTTATAATCGTAAAAAAGTATAATTTTAATAAAAAGCATATGGCATTAATAACGCAGTTGGATGTTCAAAAAGAGACTGGTACAAAAGAAAATAAGAAATGGCTTTTTCCTTTTATATTAGTTACCAGTTTATTCTTTTTCTGGGGTTTTGTACACAACTTAGATCCAATACTTATTCCTCATTTACGAAAAGCATTTAATCTTACAGACTTAGAATCATCTTTAATAGACTCTTCAGTTTTTATTGCCTATTTTGTTATGGCATTGCCTGCAGGTTATATTATGCGAAAATACGGTTATAAATCAGGTATTATGATCGGGTTGGTTTTATTTGGTATTGGTTCCATTTTGTTTGTTCCAGCGGCCAATTCACTACAATATATTTACTTTTTAGGAGCTTTATTTGTTATCGCCTGCGGACTTACTTTTTTAGAAACAGCCGCAAATCCATATGTAACTATTCTGGGACCAGCTGAAACAGCAACAAAGAGATTAAATTTCTCTCAATCGTTTAACGGATTAGCTGCATTTATTGCTCCGGCTTATATTGGCCCGATGATCTTATCGGGTAAAAATCTAACTCAAGCTCAAATAGATGCTATGGCTCCTGCCGAATTGCACGCTTATGTTTTAGAAGAAGCAGCGAGTGTAAAAATGCCGTATTTAGTTTTAGGACTAATTATTCTGGCAGTAGCAGTTTTGTTTTATTTTACGAATATGCCAGATGTAAAAGACGAAGATAAAGAAGGAGCAGACGGCGCAAGTTTTGCTGGAGCCCTAAAATCACTGCGCTTGCGTTGGGGGATTATAGCGCAGTTTTTTTATGTAGGAGCACAAGTTTGCGTTGGAAGCTTTTTCATTAAAATGGCTACTACTTCAGCAGGACTTACAGAAGGTGTTGCAGCCAAATATTTAGGATTTTTTGGCTTGGCATTCATGCTTGGACGTTTTGCAGGTACATTTTTCATGCAATACATACAGCCTAGAAAATTATTAATCATTTATGCCATTATTAATATTGGCTTATCAATATTAGCCATAACAGGAACAGGAATGCTGGTAGTGTATACTTTAATAGCAATTGCATTTTTTATGAGTATCATGTTTCCAACTATTTTCTCAATGGGAATTGAGGGACTTGGACACAACACAAAAATTGGTTCTTCATTAATCGTAATGTCGATTGTTGGCGGAGCATTGCTTCCTCCAGTTTTAGGATTGATTTCGGATATTACAGGAAGTATTCAGTATGGTTATGTCGTTCCATTAACGTGTTTCTCGGTAATTCTATTGTTTGCATTTAACGGACATAAAACAAATAAAGCATAAATTCTATTTATATAATATGTTAGAAAACGGAGTTAAAAGATTGGTGATAAAAATGCACCCAGACGATAATGTACTGGTGGCTTTAACAGATTTGTCTAAAGGAGAGAATGTAGTTTTTGATAATGAAACTTTCCTATTACAGGACACAATCAAGGCAAAGCATAAATTTTATACAACCAATTTGAGAGTGGGAGATGAAATTATTATGTACGGCGTTTTGGTTGGAAAAGTGCAGTGTGATGTTGCAAAAGGCAGTTTAATGACAACAGAAAACCTTAAACATGCAGCAGAACCTTACAAGTATCGTGATGTTAGTTTTGAATGGCAGGCACCAGATGTGTCAAAGTATAAAGACAGAACTTTTAATGGGTATAAACGAAATGACGGACGTGTAGGAACTGCCAATTATTGGTTATTTGTGCCTACAGTATTTTGCGAAAATAGAAATTTGGATGTAATACGTGAAGCTTTACACAATGAGTTAGGATATTCTGTAAGTGATAAATACACTCAGTATACTCATGCTTTACTTGAAGCTTATAAAAACGGAGAAAGTCTAGATTCAATTGACGTTCAGCTAGCTCCAGAACCTTATACAAACAAAGTTTTTAAAAATGTAGATGGTATAAAATTTTTGAATCATCAAGGAGGCTGCGGAGGCACACGTCAAGATTCGGCTACCTTAAGTGCCTTATTAGCATCTTATGCAAATCATCCAAATGTTGCAGGTATAACAGTACTTAGTTTAGGATGCCAGCATTTACAAGTACAGGATTTTACAAACGATGTCAAAAAACAAAATCCGTCTTTCGATAAACCTTTATACATTTTTGAGCAGCAACAATCAAAAAGTGAAGAACAATTAATTGCAGATGCTATCAAAAAAACATTTGAAGGATTAATTGAAATAAACAAACAAGAACGAACTCCAGCATCTTTGAGTGAATTATGTTTAGGAGTTAAATGCGGTGGAAGTGATGGTTTTAGCGGAGTTTCGGCAAATCCAGCAGTAGGTTATACATCAGATTTACTGGTGGCTTTAGGAGGTAAAGTATTACTGGCAGAATTTCCTGAATTGTGCGGGGTAGAGCAAAATTTAATTGATCGTTGTACATCAGAACCAGTAGCTAAAAAATTCATCGATTTAATGCAGTCTTATGATGCCTTAGCGCATAAAGTAGGTTCCGGATTTCATATGAATCCTTCACCAGGAAACATCAAAGACGGATTAATTACAGATGCCATCAAAAGTGCCGGCGCAGCAAAAAAAGGAGGAACTGCACCAGTAATTGATGTTTTAGACTATACAGAATCTGCAACAAAAGCAGGCCTAAGTTTAGTTTGCACGCCCGGAAACGATGTGGAAGCAACAACTGGAAAAGCAGCTTCTGGAGCAACATTAATTTTATTTACCACAGGTTTGGGAACTCCAACAGGAAATCCAGTTTGTCCAGTAATTAAAGTAGCGACAAACTCTGTTCTAGCAAAGAAAATGAGTGATATTATTGATATTGATTGCGGCCCGATTATAAGCGGTGAGAAAACCATTGAAGAAATGGGAGAAGATATTTTAGAATATTGCATTAAAGCTGCCAGTGGTGAAATCATTCCAAAAGCAGTCTTACTAAATCAAGATGATTTTATTCCTTGGAAAAGAGGGGTATCTTTATAAGTTGTTTAAGTTTTGAGTTTAAGAAGATCATTGCTTTTTTACTTTTGAAAAGAGCAGTGATCTATAGTTACTTAAAGAAATGGTTTAAAAATAAAATAGAATTTATATGTTTTCATTACAAAATAAAAAAGCAGTTATTACAGGAGGCGGCAGCGGAATTGGGAAAGCTATTGCAGCTTTATTTGCAAAGCAGGGAGCTGAAGTTCACATTGTAGAATTAACAGAAGAAAGTGCAAAAACGGCTGTCGACGAAATTACAGCAAACGGAGGAAAAGTATTTGCTCATGCTTGTAATGTTGCCAATCAGCAGGAGGTATTAGCGGCATTTGAGAAAATCGGAAATATAAATATTTTGATAAACAATGCAGGAATTGCTCATGTTGGAAAAGTAGATACAACACCCGAAGCAGATTTTGACAGAATTATGAATGTGAATGTAAAAGGGGTGTACAATTGTTTACATGCTTCAATACCACATTTTAGAAATTCTGGCGGAGGTGTTATTTTAAACATGGCATCAATTGCGGCTTGGGTAGGAATTCCGGATCGATTTGCTTATTCTACAGCCAAAGGAGCTGTAATGGCAATGACTTTATCAATAGCGAGAGATTATATGAGCGAGAATATTCGTTGTAATTCTGTTTCTCCGGCACGTGTACATACACCATTTGTAGATGGTTTTATAGCTAAAAATTATCCAGGTCAGGAAGCTGAAATGTTTGAAAAATTATCAAAGTCTCAGCCAATCGGACGTATGGCAAAACCAGATGAAGTTGCAGCTTTAGCTTTGTTTTTATGCAGCGATGAATCTGGTTTTGTTACCGGCTGTGATTATCCAATTGATGGAGGATTTATAAAACTAAATAACTAAGTTACAATGAAGGTTGCTTTATTCATTCCCTGCTATATAGATCAATTTTATCCAAATGTGGGTATTGCGACCTTGCAATTATTGGAAAAACTGGGTTGTGAAGTTACTTTTCCTTTAGAACAAACCTGCTGCGGTCAGCCTATGGCGAACAGCGGTTTTGCAAGCTTGAGTAAAGGCTGTGATAAAAACTTTGTCAAAAATTTTTCAGGATTTGAATATATAGTAGCTCCGTCTGGGAGTTGTGTTTTGCATGTAAAAGAACATTTGCATGATGACGAAAATCCTCAAGAAGCATTAAAGATTCGTAGTTCGGTTTATGAACTTACAGAGTTTTTAACTGATATCTTAAAGGTAGAAATCATCAATGCTGATTTTCCCTTTAAAGTAGGATTACATAATAGTTGCCACGGACAAAGAGGATTGCACCTTTCTTCAATGACGGAAAGAATGTTGCCTGAATTTTCGAAACCGGAGCAATTGCTAAATATGGTTGGTGGAATCGAACTCAGAAAGCCAAAACGTAATGATGAATGTTGTGGTTTTGGAGGAACTTTTTGCGTTTTTGAAGAAGCAGTAAGTGTAAAAATGGGTAAAGATCGCGTAAAGGAACATGAAGACAACGATGTTGATTACATTACTGGAGGAGATACCAGCTGTTTAATGCATCTTGATGGTATATTAAGAAGACAAGGAAGTAAAGTTAAAACTATTCATATTGCCGAAATACTCAATAATAGTTTACAATAAGTCGAGGAGAAGAAATTTCCCTGATTGTGGTTCGGAAAATAGATGATACAATCATCATTAATTGCATATTCAAAATAATGAATAAAATTATATTATTTGCGCTTTTATCCATTACATTATTGGTTGGCTCTGTTTGTCTAGCACAAAAGAATCATCCAAGACAATTATGGTACAAACAGCCAGCTGTAAAGTGGTCTGCTGAAGCTTTACCTATCGGGAATGGAAGGTTGGGAGCCATGTTTTTTGGCGGAGTTGAACAAGAAGTTATTCAGTTCAACGAGCAAAGCCTATGGTCGGGAGACAATAACTGGGATGGCGAATATGAAACAGGCGATCACGGATTTGGTTCGTACCGTAACTTTGGAGAAATCACAATTGATTTTATAGACAAAAGTGCTTTTTCTAATTATTCTCGTTCGCTTGATATTTCGACTGGAATTCATCAAACTAATTTTACTCAGAATAATATAAAAATTAGCCGTGAAGGTTTTGCGAGTTATCCGGATCAGGTAATGGTTTTTGAATATAAAGCCAATGCAAAAAAGGGTTTTTCAGGAACAATTTCACTTCATTCGGCTCAAGGCGCAATAAGCAAATCGAGTACGAATAGTTTAAGTTTTATTGGAGAAATGCCAAATAAACTGAAATATGCAGCCAAACTTTTGG
This sequence comes from Flavobacterium sp. FlaQc-28, assembly GCF_044007415.1. Taxonomy (NCBI): domain Bacteria; kingdom Pseudomonadati; phylum Bacteroidota; class Flavobacteriia; order Flavobacteriales; family Flavobacteriaceae; genus Flavobacterium; species Flavobacterium sp. FlaQc-28. The sequence continues at coordinate 297,070 of NZ_JBIPCM010000003.1, read as the reverse complement.
TACATAACAAAGGAGGAAAAATACGTTTTGAAGGCGAAAAATTGATCTTTGAAAATTGTAATGCATTGACATTGATTTTAGATGCCAGAACAAATTATAAACCTGATTTTAAATCAGATTGGCGAGGAGAAGACCCAATGCCGCTTATTGAAAAAGAATTAGCTGCAGCTAAAGCCAAAGGTTATGAAAAACTTAAAGCTGCGCACATAAAAGATTTGAGTTCGCTGCTTTCGCGAGTATACCTCAATATTGGAAATGCAGATGCAGCGACTTCTGTTTTACCAACAGATGAGCGCTTAAAAAAATATGCAGCCGGAGGAGTTGATCCCGATTTAGAAGAAACAATGTTTCAATATGGGCGTTATTTATTAGCAAGCAGTTCTCGTCGTGGAGGTTTACCAGCCAATTTGCAAGGTTTATGGAATGACAGCAACACACCTGCATGGGCAAGTGATTACCACAATAATATCAATATTCAAATGAATTATTGGGGAGTTGAATCGACCAATTTATCTGAATGTCATTTGCCTTTGATTGATTTTATCGTTGCTGCTCAGGAACCTTGTCGAATTGCTACTCGCAAAGCTTTTGGAGAAAAAACACGTGGCTGGACAGCACGAACAAGTCAAAATATATTTGGCGGAAATGGCTGGGAATGGAATATACCTGCAAGCGCTTGGTATGCACAACACGTATATGAACATTGGGCATTTACTAAAGACAATAATTATTTGCGCCAAACGGCATATCCTATTATTAAAGAAGTTTGCGAATATTGGGAAGATAATTTAAAAACAATGCCAAATGGACAATTAATGGTTCCAAATGGTTGGTCGCCAGAACATGGCCCGCGTGAAGATGGAGTAATGATGGATCAGCAATTGGTTTGGGATTTATTTCAAAATTATCTGGATGCAGCAAAAGCACTTGGTATCGATGCAGATTATCAGAAAAAAGTATTCGATATGCAATCTCGTTTAGCTCCAAATAAAATTGGAAAATGGGGTCAATTGCAAGAATGGCAAGTGGATCGTGATGATCCAAATGATGAACATCGTCATACATCGCATCTTTTTGGGGTATATCCGGGGCGTCAAATTAGCAGTTCTGTAACGCCGGAACTGGCTAAAGGAGCAATTCTTTCCTTACGAAGCCGAAGCGGAAATTTCGGCAAAAATGAGAACACACCTTTTACAGTTGAATCTACTGTTGGAGATAGCCGCCGCTCCTGGACATGGTCTTGGCGTTGCGCACTTTGGGCACGTTTGGGCGAAGGAGATCGCGCAGAAATTATGATCCGCGGATTGTTAACTTACAATACATTACCAAATTTGTTTTGCAATCATCCACCGTTTCAACTCGATGGTAATTTTGGAATTACCGCTGCAATGGCGGAAATACTTCTTCAAAGCCAAACAGAGAAAATTCAATTGCTTCCTGCACTTCCAAAAACATGGAAAAATGGAGAAGTAAAGGGATTATGCGCCAGAGGCGGATTTGAAGTAGACATGAAATGGGAAGAAGGAAAGTTGGTGAGCGCAAAAGTGTTATCAAAAGTAGGTGGAGTTTGTAAATTGCAAAACAGTACTAATACTATTGAAATAATGACTCAGCCTGGAAAAAGTTATACTTTCAATGCTGAATTAAAAGAGATTCTTAAGAAGTAATTATGAAAACAACGCACGCTGACTTAGCGGGAAAGTTTATAGAAGACGAGCCTAGAACCAATTGGCACGACGAAACTTTGTGGTTTGTTCGCGAAAAACGAGACAAAGCAGCACATGGTTTGCCAGAGTGGGAACAGCTTCGAGAATGGGGATCTCAGATTAAAAATGCTACACTTTCAAATCTTTCTAATTACTTGAAAGAGTTTGAAGAAAATGCAATCGCAAATGGAATAAAAGTGCATTGGGCTTCAGATGCAAAAGAACACAATGAGATAGTTCATAAAATTATCAAAAAGCACAATATTCAGAAGATTGTGAAAAGCAAAAGCATGCTGACGGAAGAATGTCACTTAAATGAATATTTGCACGAGCATGGTATAGAAGTAGTCGACACAGATCTTGGAGAGCGAATTGTTCAGTTTAGAAAAGAACCTCCAAGTCATATTGTTTTGCCTGCAATACATTTGAAAAAAGAAGATGTAAGTGCTACTTTTCATGAACATTTACAAACTGAAAAAGGAAACAATGACCCACAATATTTAACTGAGGCTGCAAGACAACACTTGCGTAATAAATTCGTAGAATCGGACTTAGCGATTACGGGAGTCAATTTTGCTATTGCAGAAACGGGTGGTTTTGTAGTTTGTACCAATGAAGGAAATGCGGATATGGGCGCGCATACTGCCGCAGTACATATTGCCTGTATGGGATTCGAAAAATTGATTCCAAAAGCTGAACATTTATCTGTATTTTTGAGATTATTGGCAAGAAGTGCTACAGGTCAGCCTATTACAACTTATTCAAGTCATTTTCATAAACCGCGACCTAATCAGGAAATACACATTGTTATTGTAGATAACGGTCGAAGCAAACAGTTAGGAAGAGAAGATTTTAGAAATTCATTAAAATGCATCCGCTGTGCAGCTTGTTTTAATACCTGTCCAGTTTATCGCAGAAGCGGTGGTCACAGTTATCATACGGCCGTGGCGGGGCCAATTGGTTCTATTCTAAACCCAAATTTAGATATGAAAGTCAATGCCGACTTGCCTTTTGCATCGACTTTATGCGGTAGTTGCAGTAATGTTTGTCCGGTGAAAATCAATATTCATGAGCAATTATGGAAATGGAGACAAGTAATTGTTTCTGAAGGTTATGTAGCGGCTAGTAAAAAAATAAGCATGAAAGGAATGAATTTCGTGTTCTCGAATCCCAAAATCTATCGTTTGATGGGAAATATAGGGCGTAAGAGTATGCAGTTATTCCCATTTATAGTAAATAACAAACTGAATATTTGGTTTAAACAAAGAGAAATGCCAGTTGCTCCAAAGGAATCCTTTAGAGATTGGTATCTAAAAAATAAGAAAAGCCAAAATTAAAATATCAGATAATAGAAAAAATGAGTGCAAGAGATAACATATTGAAAATCATAGCAATGAATCAGCCAGAGTTTTTGGAGATTCCTGTTATTGATACTAGTGTTGTAATTCAATATGATGACGTATACACACAGTTTAAAACAGTTTTGCAAGGTATTGGAGGTAAAACAGAATTAATCTCAGATATTACGTTGCTACAAGAGCAATTAGCGATTGATAAAAAGAATTTGAGTTTTGTAGTAAATACAATTCCCGAGCTTGGAACTGTAGACGAACAAGTAGCTTTTTTAGCTGCAGCTGAATTAGAAAGAGTTGAAAAAGCATATGTAAAAGGAACAATAGGAGTTGCAGAGAATGGTGCTGTTTGGGTTTACGAAAGTCAGATGATCAACAGATTGGTTCCGTTTATTTGCCAGCATTTGGTTTTAGTAATTGAGAAAGAAAATCTTGTAGATACTTTACATCAGGCGTATCAGAAATTAGATGTATCTAAAGAAGGATTTGGAGCCTTTATAGCCGGACCTTCTAAAACTGCTGATATAGAGCAATCGCTAGTAATAGGGGCGCACGGAGCAAGAAGCGCTGTGATTTATGTTATTGAATAACAGACAAGAATAATTATTTGAATAGATAAGACGAAGTATAATATATTAAATAAGAATAAAATGAAACTAATACGATTTGGAGAAGCCGGTAAAGAAAAACCAGGTATTTTAATAGATGATAAAAGATTCGATGTATCTTCAATTGTAACAGATTATAACGAAGCATTCTTTGAAGAAAACGGATTAGAAAAATTAAAAAATGCATTAGAAAGCAATCCAACATTGCCGGAAGTTGATGCAAGTGTACGTTTGGGTTCTCCGGTGGCAAGACCTTCAAAAATAATTTGTATTGGATTAAATTATGTAGATCACTGTTTAGAAACCAATGCACCAATTCCGACGGAGCCGATTATCTTTTTTAAATCAACAACATCACTTTGCGGACCAAATGATAATTTGATCATTCCAAAAAACAGTGAAAAAACAGATTGGGAAATCGAGTTGGCTTTTGTAGTAGGAAAAAAAGCAAGTTATGTAGAAGAAGCTGAAGCTTTAGATTATGTTGCGGGTTATGCTTTGCTAAATGATTACAGCGAAAGAGCTTTTCAGATCGAGCGTGGAGGACAATGGGCAAAAGGAAAAGGAAGCGACACATTTGCGCCACTTGGACCCTTTTTGGCAACTCAGGACGAAATCGCCGATGTGAATAATATACCAATGTGGTTAACTGTAAACGGGAAGACATTCCAAAACAGTAACACTTCAAATTTAGTATTCAAAATTCCATTTTTAGTACATTATTTAAGTCAGTTTATGACTTTGCTTCCTGGCGATATCATTAGCACAGGAACTCCTCCGGGTGTAGGTTTAGGTATTAAGCCGGATCCTATTTACATTAAACCAGGAGATGTTATTGAATTAGGAATGGATGGTTTAGGCAGCAGTAAACAACATGCTGTAGCATACACGAAATAAATTAATAAACCCCTTGGGTAAAAATTAGTTAAAACACATAGAAACATAGATTTTGAAGCTTCAAAAAAAGACGTTTCATTCATCTAAAAGTTACAAATTTGATTTTGTGCATGAAATGATTTTTATTTTGTCTAAAATCTATGTTTCAATTTGTTAGATAAATTTATTATGTTTTTCTTTGAAGGTGTTATCGTACACACCAAGGATTTATAGTTTTAAAATAATTAAAAAATAGTAAATATGGTTAAGTCATTTCTTTTTTCACTTCTGTTATGCTGCACATTATCGTTTGCACAAGAAGTGAATATTATCCCTCAGCCGGTAAAAGTTGTTAAGAACGCTGGAAGTTTTGTGATTAATGCACAAACAAGTTTGGTTGCTGCTAATAAAGAAGATAATGCTTCGGCAGCTTTTTTAAATGCTTATTTATCTGATTATTATGGTTTTGTATTGCCTGTAGTTAAAAAAGCAACCAAGAATTATATCAAATTGTCAAGTCTTAAGAGCATTCAAGGACTTAAAGGAGAAGGATATAGTTTAAAATCAGATAAAAACGGTGTCGAAATTATAGGAAATTCTCCTATTGGAACATTCTACGGAATTCAAACTCTTATTCAGTTACTGCCTGTAGAAAAAAGCAGCAATCTTGCAATAGCATCAGTAAATGTACAAGATGAACCTCGTTTTGCTTACAGAGGCGCAATGCTTGATGTTGGACGTCATTTTTTCTCAGTAGCTTTCGTTAAAAAGTATATTGATTATTTGGCATTGCATAAATTGAATTATTTTCATTGGCATTTAACTGAAGATCAAGGTTGGAGAATTGAAATTAAAAAATATCCTAGACTTACTGAAATTGGTTCAAAAAGAAACGGAAGCATTGTTGGCAGATATCCGGGAAAAGGAAGTGATAATACACCAGAAGGTGGTTTTTATACTCAGGAAGAAGTAAAAGATATAGTAAAATATGCTTCAGATAGATTTATTACAGTAATTCCAGAAATTGAAATGCCGGGACACAGCAGTGCAGCAATTGCCGCTTATCCTGAGTTGAGCTGTTTTCCTAATGAGAAAACCAATCTTCCTGATAATATGATGTCAGATAAGAGCAAACAAGAAATGGCCAACGGAAGAAATAAGATCGTTCAAGAAACTTGGGGCGTACATGCAGATATTTTTGTTCCGACCGAAAATACCTTTAAATTCCTAGAAAATGTTTTAGATGAAGTAATTGCTTTATTCCCTTCAAAATACATTCATATTGGAGGCGATGAAGCTCCAAAAGATGCTTGGAAGAAAAGCGAATTCTGCCAGCAGATGATTAAAGAAAAAGGCTTAAAAGATGAGCACGGTCTTCAGAGTTATTTTATTCAACGCATCGAAAAATATGTGAATGCTAAAGGAAGAACTATAATAGGCTGGGATGAAATTTTAGAAGGTGGTTTGGCACCAAATGCTATCGTAATGAGTTGGAGAGGCGAAGAGGGCGGAATTGCTGCAGCAAAAGAAAATCATCAGGTGATCATGACACCGGGAAGCCATGTTTATTTAGACCATTCGCAAACTAAAAACGAAAAAGAGGTTACCATTGGCGGATTTTTACCATTAGAAAAAGTGTACAGCTATGAACCAATTCCTAAAGAATTAAATGAGCAGCAGGCAAAGTACGTTATGGGAGCGCAAGGAAATGTATGGACAGAATATATGGCAAATCCTGCCAAAGTAGAATACATGATATTCCCTCGTTTGAGTGCCTTAAGTGAAGTTTTATGGTCTCCAAAAGATAAAAAAGACTGGACTCAATTTCAAACAAAGATTGAAACCATGAAAAAACGTTATACCATGTGGGGAGCAAATTATTTTAAAGAGCAATAATAATATGCAGTGAATAAAAGACAGCTCAATTTGGGCTGTCTTTTGTCATTTGTCCAACTTTGAAAATCATAACGAACTTTGATTTTTAAAAATTAACTTTTAGCTAATTATATCAAATAATGAAAACCAAAAAAAGAACCACAAACTTAATTCTAGCTGCTGTACTAGTATTTTCTATGCATTTACAGGCACAGAAATCCGTTCATATAATACCGCAGCCCGTAAGTTTAGAAATTAAACAAGGAAGTTTTTCCTTTGATAATTCTACAGTTATAAAAATAGATAAGAAAGATGCAGCAGCCGAAAAAGTAGTTCACTTTTTTAAAGAATACGTGAAACGAGTTACTGGATTTGAATTAAACAATACTAGAACGAGTGGAAAAGAGATTGTTTTTAGTATCGAAAAGATTAAAGAAATTGGAGACGAAGGATACTTACTTTCTGTAAATCCAAAAGAAATTCATATCAAAGCCAATACATCCAAAGGACTGTTTTACGGCGTACAATCTTTATTGCAGACACTGCCTTTTAGTCGAACAAATGATTTGGTTCAAATTCCTAGTATGGAAATAAAAGATTATCCTCGCTTTCAATGGAGAGGGATGATGTTGGATGTCAGCCGTCATTTTGCTTCTCCTGAATTGGTAAAAGAATTTATTGATTTGTTGGCCGCTTATAAAATGAATGTTTTTCATTGGCATTTAGTTGATGGAGCAGGTTGGCGTTTAGAAATTAAAAAATATCCTAAACTTACTCAACAAGCCGCTTGGCGTGTCGATGATTGGGGAAAATCATGGAATTGGGCTGAAATAGAGTTTAATGCCGACAGAAGCAAATCGACTTACGGCGGCTATTATACTCAAGAACAAGCCAAAGAAATTGTGGCTTATGCCAAAGCCAGAAATATTACAGTTGTGCCAGAGATCGAAATGCCGGGTCACTCAGAAGCTGCGATGGCGGCGTATCCAGAGCTTTCGTGTAATCCTAAAAACACTTTTTCACAATCTGGAAATTTCTTAGCCAGTAAAGTAGAAAGTAATTACTGTGCAGGAAATGATCAGGCTTTTACATTCTTGCAAGATGTATTAACAGAAGTGATGGCAATTTTCCCTTCAAAGTATATTCATATTGGAGGAGACGAGGTAGACAAAACGAGCTGGAAACATTGTGCTAAATGTCAAGCGAGAATGAAAAAAGAGCAATTGAAAGACGAGAAAGAATTGCAAAGTTATTTCATTCGCAGAATGGAAAAATTCTTGGTTTCGAAAAACAGAAAAATGATTGGATGGGATGAAATTCTTGAAGGCGGACTGGCTCCAGAGGCAACTGTTATGAGCTGGCGCGGTGAAGCGGGCGGAATAGAAGCCGCTAAAATGGGACATGATGTAGTTATGACACCTGGTTCTCCTTACTATTTTGACCATTATCAAGGAGATCCTGAAACAGAACCTCTTGCGATAGGTGGATTTAACACGTTGAAAAAAGTATATAATTATGACCCAATTCCAGTAGAGTTAACTTCAGAAGAGGCTAAACGTGTTCTAGGTGCGCAAGCCAATTTATGGACAGAATATATAAGTACCGCTGAACATGTTAAATATATGATTTTGCCTCGTATGCTTGCATTGGCCGAAGTATTGTGGTCTAAAAAAGAACAACGCAATTGGAAAAATTTTGCCGAACGTTTGCAACCGCATTTAGAAGGTTTTGAGCAAAGAGGAATTCGTTATTCAAAAGGGAATTTCAAAGTAGATATTAAGCCTGTAGTCGAAAATAATAAGCTTTTTATTGAACTGGATACAGATCAAATAGAGGCTGTAATTTATTATACAACTGACGGAAGCATACCATCTATAAGCAGTATTAAATATGAAAAGCCATTTGTCGTAAATAGTTCTATGACAGTAAAAGCAATCACGGTTATAAATAATAAAGTAGTGAGTGCAAAACCTGCAGAACAATCTTTTACCTTTAATAAAGCAACAGGAAAAACAATACGTTACACAAATGCTAACAGCAGTCATTATCGCGCAAATGGAGTCAATACTTTAATAGATGGTTTTAGAGGTACAAAAGATATTGGCAAACAATGGCATGGTTTCAATGAAAATGATTTAATTGCTACTATAGATTTGGGAGCAAGTACATCAATAAACAGTATTACTTTAGGCTGCATTCAAAATTGGAGCCAATGGATATTCCTGCCGCAATATGTAAAATTTGAAATATCTCAAGATGGTGTTACTTTTAAAGAAGTAAAAACAGAGATCAACTCTATAGCAGCTTCAGAAAAGGACATTCAGATAAAAGACTTTACAGCCAAGTTTGCAGAACAAAAAGCGAAGTTTGTCCGTGTTACTGCCAAGAATTTAGGGCAGTGTCCTAAAGGTCATCCGGGAGAAGGACAATCAGCGTGGCTTTTTGTAGATGAAATTATGGTAGAGTAAGTGATCGTATAAAAAAGTAGAAATACTTTTTAATTTGAATGATGTATAAAAAAAGAGGTTAGTTTCGCAAGCCGCGAAATTTGACCTCTTTTTTATTCTGGATATTGTGTATGATTATTCCAAGGCTTCAAACATTGGAACGCATTTTTTGTTAAATATTAAAACTCTAGTAGTTTTTTGTTTTTAGATAACAAATTATTCTTTTAGATGTTCTAAATTTGTGAAGTGCGAAAAATCATTGTTTACATATTCATCTTTCTAATTGTATCCAATATTGGATTCTTTCAGCAATTTTATAAATTGCCAGTATTGATTGAACATTACAATGAACATCAGCAAAGGCATAATGTAAGTTTTATTGATTTCCTAGAAATGCATTATTGGGGAGAAGACATCAACGATAATGATTCTGATCGTGATATGCAGCTTCCGTTTAAGCATATTTCAAGTGCTTCTTTTCAACTTGTATTTGTTCCCTCAGAAAAACACACATTTGATATTCCTTTTAATGTCGATTTTTCAGAGTCTGGCATAATTCCGTTTACTTCAAACTTATATTCTAATCCCGCTTTATTTTCGGTATTTAGACCTCCTTTGGCATAATTTAATTTTCTAAGATTTTTATTGTGGTCATGACATTTTTATGTTTTGGCTATAACAGTATTATTTCAAAAAAATTAAATAAAATTATGCTCAATAAGATCATTCAATTTTCAGTTAAAAATAAACTGGTAATTGGGGTTTTCACCTTGCTGTGGATTATCTACGGTGTTTTTGAAGTGACCCGTTTACCAATTGATGCCGTTCCTGACATTACCAACAATCAGGTTCAGATTATTACAACCGCTCCGTCTTTGGGCGCAGAAGATGTAGAACGTTTAATCACTTTCCCTATTGAGCAGGCGATTAGCAATATTCCGCAGCTTAAAGAAAGCCGTAGTATTTCTCGTTTCGGACTTTCGTTAGTTACGATTGTATTTGCCGATGATACCGATGTATATTGGGCACGACAACAAGTGGCAGAACGTTTGCAAAAAGTAGAAATTGCAGAGAATGCCAGTATTCCCGAAATGGCTCCGGCAACAACAGGCTTGGGAGAAATCTACCAATATGTTTTAAAACCACAACCTGGTTATGAAACCAAATATTCGCTCGAAGATTTGCGTACCATTCAGGATTGGACGATTCGAAGACAACTTCTAGGAACTCCCGGAATTGCAGATGTAGCAACTTTTGGAGGAAAGCTAAAACAATACGAAATTGCTGTAAATCCGTCGAGATTAAAAGCACAAAACTTGACTATAAAAGAAGTTTTTACAGCCTTAAGCAGTAATAACGAAAATACGGGAGGCGCTTATATTGAAAAAGGCCCAACTGTTTTGTATATCCGAAGTGTTGGATTAAAGCGAAATATTAAAGACATTCAAAATATCATTGTCAAAAATACACAGGCAGGAACGCCAATTTTAATTAAAGATATTGCCGAAGTAAAAATGTCCTCGGCGATACGTTACGGCGCTTTAACGACAGATGATATTGGCGAATCTGTTGGTGGAATCGTGATGATGTTAAAAGGCGAAAATGCCAATAATGTTATCGTCGATGTAAAAAAACGTGTTGCCGAAATCGAAAAAATTCTACCTAAAGGTTTAAAAATAGAACCATTTTTAGATCGTACCAAAATGGTTGACAATGCGATTGGTACAGTTGAGAAAAACCTGATCGAAGGTGCTTTGATTGTTGTTCTGGTTCTGGTGCTTTTTCTGGGGAATTTAAGAGCAGGATTTATCGTGGCTTCTGTTATTCCGCTAGCGATGCTGTTTGCCATTATTATGATGAACACTTTTGGCGTAAGCGGAAATTTGATGAGTCTTGGTGCTCTCGATTTTGGTTTGATTGTCGATGGCGCCGTGATCATTGTCGAAGCAATTTTGCATCACATTCATAGTGCCAAAAAATACAAAGGAATCGATACCATTTCGCAGGAAGAAATGGATAAAGAAGTGACAGGTTCTGCAGGACGAATGATGAATGCTGCAGTATTTGGACAAATCATTATTTTGATTGTTTACCTGCCAATATTATCACTTGAAGGAATTGAGGGTAAAATGTTTAAGCCAATGGCACAAACTGTCGCGTTTGCCATTTTGGGAGCATTTATTCTTTCACTTACTTATGTTCCAATGGTAAGCGCTTTGTTCATCAGCAAAAAGGTTATTCATAAACCGAATCTTTCTGACCGAATTATGATAAAATTGGAAGGGGTTTATGAAAACTGGCTGACTAAAGCTTTAAAGATGAAAAAAGGAATTGTCATTTCGGCCTTTGTTTTATTTGGGATTGCTTTGCTGCTTTTCAGCCGAATGGGAGGAGAGTTTATTCCACAGCTTGAAGAAGGAGATTTTGCGGTAGAAACCCGATTGTTGTTGGGCACCAATCTTTCGACGACAACAGAAACGATTCAACAAATTTCGAATACACTTAAAAAAGAATATCCTGAAGTTGAAAAAGTAGTTTCGAGAATTGGTAGTGCCGAGATTCCAACAGATCCAATGCCTATAGAGGGTGGAGATATGATTATTGTGCTAAAAGATAAATCAGAATGGACAAGTGCTTCTTCGTTTCCGGAACTGGCAGATAAAATGACCGAAACCGTAAAACAAACAGCTCCGGGAGTTACAACAGGTTTTCAGTTTCCGGTGCAAATGCGTTTTAATGAATTAATGACCGGAGCCAAACAGGATTTAGTTTGTAAAATTTACGGAGAAGATCTCGACAAACTGGCTCAGTATGCTGAACAATTAGGCGCGATCAGTAAAACGGTCGAAGGCGCAACAGATTTGTATGTTGAAAAAGTAACTGGAATGCCTCAAATCGTGATTGATTATGACTGGGCAGAAATGGCGAAATACGGGATTTATGTTTCAGATATCAATCAAACCGTAAATGCTGCGTTTGCAGGAGCTGTAGCTGGAAGTATTTACGAAGGCGAAAAGCGTTTTGATATGGTGGTAAGAGTTGAAGCCAGCGGAAGAAAAGACATTTCGGATGTTAGAAATCTATTAATTTCTACGCGTTCGGGAATGCAGATTCCGTTGTATCAGGTGGCTTCGGTAAAAGAAGTTGAAGGACCTAATCAAATTCAGCGTGAGGATGCTAAAAGAAGAATTATTGTTGGATTTAACGTAAGAGGCCGTGATGTAGAATCGATTGTGGAGGAATTACAGAAAAAAGTCGACAGTCAAATCAAATTTGATCCGGGATATTATATTACCTATGGCGGTACTTTCGAGAATCTGCAACAGGCAAAATCACGTTTGGGCGTTGCTGTTCCGGCAGCTTTGTTTATGATTTTGGCTTTATTGTATTTTGCTTTTAGATCTTTTAAAGAAGGAATTATCATTTTTACCGCTATTCCGTTATCTGCAATTGGTGGTGTTTTTGGACTTGCCTTGCGCGATATGCCTTTTAGTATTTCAGCTGGTGTTGGTTTTATTGCGCTTTTTGGTGTAGCTGTATTAAACGGAATTGTTTTAATATCTGAGTTTAACCGAATACAAAAGCAGGGTGAAATTACAGATCCGTTTGATATCATCATTACAGGAACCAAAAACAGGTTGCGTCCTGTATTAATGACCGCTGCGGTGGCCTCTTTAGGGTTTCTGCCAATGGCTTTGAGTAACGGAGCAGGAGCAGAGGTGCAACGCCCGTTAGCAACAGTTGTTATTGGCGGATTGATAACAGCAACTTTGCTGACTCTTTTTGTACTTCCGGCAATTTATTTAATGACGTATCATACTAAAGTATTTTCGAAAAAAATCAAAAAAAACAAAATGGATAAACTGACTTTATTGCTTGTTGCTTTATTGGTTACAGCTTCAGTACAATCGCAACAAAAACCTGTTTCTCTGGATGAATCTTTGTCGATTGCACTTCAGAATAACAGAAGAATTAAATCGGCTCATCTTAATGAAAAGTCTAAAGAACAATTGCAAAAATCGGGTTATGATATTCCAAAATTGGCTTTAGATGCTGATTATGGTCAGTTCAACAGCGGCGTTAATGATTCCCGTTTTGGCGTGAGTCAGACTTTTGCTTTTCCTACTTTGTATAGTAATCAGAAAAAAGCTTTACAGGAAAATTATAATGTTGCCAAAGCTGCTTCACAACTGACTTCGCAACAGATTAAATCGAATGTGAGAAGCTTGTTTTATTATTTTATCTGGCTGAATAGTAAAAAGGAATTATTGGCTTACGCCGATTCTATTTACAGATTAATGGAGCAAAAATCAGATTTGCGTTATAAAACGGGAGAAACCAATGTATTAGAAAAAAGCGCTTCTCAATCGGCAAGACAGTTTTATACCAATCAGCTTACGATGGTCAATAAAGATATTGCCATTACGTTGAAATCTTTTAATACCATATTGCAGGATAGTGTGGTGCATGTTCCGGCTTCGGCAAACATTAAAAATGATTTTGCTATTTCGTTAAACGAAAAAATTAATACAGCTGAACTTCCGCAAATTCAACTTTCAAATCATGAAGCAGAAGCTGCAAAATGGAAATGGAAAGCCGAACAGGCTAAATTAATGCCGGATATTACAGTAGGATATAATAATTTAAGCATTATTGGTGCACAAACCAGTGCTGCGGGACAGGAATTGTATTATGATAGCAGCCACAGGTTTAGTTATGTGAATTTGGGACTATCGATTCCGTTATTCTTTTCGAGTCAGTCTTCACGCAATAAAGCGGCAAAAATCGAATACGAAAATTACAAAATAATGGCCGAATCGGTAAAAATCGAAATGACAACAGAAATCGCTAACGCTGTAAGTGAAGCCGAAAAGTATAAAAAAAGCCTTTATTATTATGAAAACGAAGGGCTTAAAAACGCCACCGTAATTATTGATGCGGCAAACAGCCAACTCGAAAACGGAGATATTGATTACTTGCAATGGGTTTTAGTCGTAAATCAGGCGATTACCATCAAAAATGAATATCTCGACAGGGTTAACGATTATAATAAAGCGATCATAAATCTTCAAACTCTCACTAATTTATAAGATAATGAAAACATATATCATCACGATTTTTGGTCTTTTGTTTCTGGTTTCGTGCCACAGTGATAAAAAGAATCAGGAGAAAGAAACAGTAAAAAAACAGGAAAACACCATTCAGTTAAGCAACGAACAAATTAAAAATGCAGGACTTGTTGTGGGAAATCCGGAAGAAAGAACAGTAAAAGGAATATTACAACTTCAGGGAACAGTAACCGTTCCGCCAAAAAGTGTCGTTTCGGTTAGTATTCCGCTTGGCGGCTATATTAAAAAAACAGATTTAATGGCAGGAATGCACGTTCGAAAAGGACAATTATTAGCCGTTGTCGAGGATATGCAATACATACAACTGCAACAAGATTACCTTACGGCGAAAGAAAAATTTCAGTTGGCTAAAAGCGAATACGACCGACAAAAAGAACTAAATGCGAAGAAAGCAAGCAGCGATAAATTGTACGAACAAACGGCTACAGAAATGCAGACGCAGCGTATTTATATGGCTTCTCTGGCACAAAAATTATCGTTGTTAGGGATTAATGTAAAAACGCTTTCGGCTTCAAATATCAGTAAAACGGTTTCGATTGTTTCGCCTATAAATGCAGTCGTATCTAAAGTTAATGTAAATGTTGGAAAATACATTGCTCCAACAGATATGCTTTTTGAATTGATGGAAATGAGTGATATTGTATTGGTTATGAATGCTTTTGAAAAAGATATTCATTTACTTTCGACAGGACAAACGGTAAGTGCTTTTACAAATGCTAATCCTTCGAAGAGATTCTCTGCAAAGATTGCGTATATCAACCGCAGTCTTAACGACGATCGTGCTGCCGAAGTTATTTGTAAAGTTAATCAATACGATAACACATTAATTCCGGGACTTTTTATTAATGCTGAAGCAGAATTTGAGAACGAAAAAGCCATTACAGTTCCGGAAGATGCAGTAGTAAGATGGCAGGGCAAGTTTTTTGTTTTCGCTTTAAGCGGAAATAATCAATACAAAATGGTTGTGGTAGAACCGGGAACTACGACTGATGGTTTCCGTCAAATTAAATCTTCGGTAATTGATAAATCGTCAAAAATTGTAATTAAGAATGCTTATACGCTTTTGATGACTTTTATGAATGGCGGAGATGAATAAGTAAGCCGAAAGTTTGAAAGTCATAAAGTCAAAAAGATGGATGTTGATTAAAAGAGTTATTTAGTTAATTGTTGGTAAGAGGGCAGCTCCATTTTGGACTGCTCTTTTCTTTTAAGTAGTCTGAACACCAAAGATATATCCTACGAGTGCAGACATTACCATTGCAAAAGTTCCCCAAATACAAATGCGAAGTACTGCTTTTAATATTTTTGAGCCTCCTGCTTTGGCCGCCAAAATTCCTGAAAAAGCCAGAAAGAGTATCGAAAACGCATATTGGTAATATACCATATCTCGTATGGGAGCAAAAATTGCCACTAAAACCGGAAGTAATCCTCCAACAATAAAGGATACAGCCGATGCAAAAGCAGCCATTAATGGATTTGCCTGTGTGATTTCGTTTATTCCAAGCTCATCTCTAGCGTGGGCTTCGAGTGCATCATAAGCTGTTAATTCCATTGCAACTTGACGGGCTAAAGGTTTACTCAATCCTCTTTGTACATATATATCCGTGAGTTCTTCGAGTTCAATTTCGGGCATGGTTTTCAGTGCATGACTTTCTCTTTTTAAATCAGCTGCTTCAACATCAGATTGTGAACTAACAGATACATATTCTCCTGCAGCCATAGAAAGTGCCCCCGCTACCAAACCTGCTATTGCAGCGAGTAAAATAGGCTCTCGCGTAGTAGTGGCAGCCGCAACACCAATAACTAAACTGGTTGTAGATAAAATTCCATCGTTTGCACCTAAAACAGCTGCTCTAAGCCAGCCGCTTCTATTGATATAATGATTTTCAGCTTCCATTAGTACGCTTTTTGTTATTTCACTATGAAGTTACTTCAAAAAGCGTTTGATAATCAGATAAAAGCTAGTAGAATGATTCTAAATTTTCAGGGGAACAGGTGCATTTCAGAAATTGTGACTGTTCAAAAAATAATTTCTTATTTGTAAGCTTCAGAGAAGCGAAATATTTATACCAAAGAATAGATCTTTACAATATAAAGCTCCAGAGGAGCGATATTCTTTTTCAGAATCAAAATATATTGCGCTCCGGAGGAGCTTTTTTATTTGTCTTATTGAAATTCTATAAATATTTTACCTCACTAAAAACTACTTACTTTAAGGAATAGTCACCACTTTTTCAAATCGTCCGTGATGACTTACCGAAACATCCTGAACTGTATTTTGAGAAGTGATTAAGTATGGAATACCATTTGTATCTTTTAGAATAGACCTTCTTTCGATTTCTGTTACATTATTTAAATTGTCTGAAATACAGACTGCAATAGTATGAATATTGTCTTTAGAAAGGATTGTTTTGGTATAATAAATATTTTCGAAGCAAGTAACAATGCCTGCAGTGGTATTCTGGTTTTGCGATGTGATAGAACAAACGAGTTTTTGCGGAATGTATTCTCTTATTTTGGTTTGGCGATTATAAATTTTATAAGCCGCTTCTTTCATGCTCCAAAGCAGCCAAACTGTAATTTCAGGATTTGTTGCATTTGAAATGAGCAATTGTTCGTCTAGTGTAAATAGTTTTTGTATAAAACCTTTACGCCGCCAATTGCTTTCCTGTCGCGTTTGTTGAATATCTATAACATCATTGCCAATCATTTTTCAGATAACTTAGTTTCTATGATTTCTACGGCAGCTTTTACATTTAGCATACGTTCCATATCGGTATTATCAATTACTACATCAAAGTTTTCTTCGATATCCAGCACAATATCTACCAAGTTAGCCGAATTGATATTTAGATCCTTAATGAAATCAGTATTTTCATTAAGGTTGTCATAGGCTTCGCTATTAGTTGTATATGGTTTTATAATCAATTTTAGTTTAGCGATAAGTTCTTCTTTGTTCATAGCTTTATTTTTTAAATTTCTTAAAGATAATGCAGGCATTTACATCACCGAAACCAAAACTGGCTTTTGCAATTATATTTGGACTAATTTCAACTGTTTTTAAAGGTATTTTAGATGGATCAATTAGTGTTGTAATTTCTGGATGAAGATCATCGCAATTGGTATTTCCAAAGATAAAGCCTTCGTGAATTTGTAGTATTGCAGCAATACTTTCGATACTTCCTGCGGCACTTAAACAATGTCCTGTCATGCTTTTTAAGGAATTGATAAACGGAAAATCATTTCCTTTTCGATTTAATGCTTTGGTCCAGTTTTCAATTTCAAGACTGTCTTTTGTGGTTGCAGTAAGATGTCCGTTTATAGCATCAATATCATTTGTAGAAATTCCAGAATTATTAATTGCATTGATAATGCAGCGCTGCACAGCTGTACTGTTGGGAGCAGTCATACTTCCGTTACCGCGTTGACCGCCTGAGTTTACATTTCCTCCTAATATTTCGGCATAAATAGCTGCGCCACGTTCTAGGGCACTTTCTAAATCTTCAATCACTAATGCACCCGCACCGCTTGCAGGTACAAATCCTGCTGCTGATGCACTCATTGGTCGTGAACCCTGCTCAGGATTATCGTTGTATTTTGAACTGCAAACTCGAAGCGCATCAAAGCCGCCCCAAATATATGGTCCGCTATCGCCAGTGCTTCCCACGAGTATACGTTTTGCCTGTCCAGATTGTATGCGATCATACGCCATTAAAATAGCTTCGGTTCCTGTTGAACAGGCTGATGAATTTGTTGTAATTTGATTTCCAAGCCCTAATTTTCCACCAAGATAAGCGCTAATACCGCTATTCATGGTTTGAGCCACAACAGTACTGCCTAATTTTCGAACTTGAAGTTCATCTATTTTATAAATGCTTTCGCGAAATTTATCAATTCCTGAGGTGCCGGAACCAAAAATGATTCCGCTGTCCCAATCGGGTTCTTCATTAGTTTCTATGGGCAATCCTGCATTTTTCCAAGCTTCGATGCCTGCTATAACACCATACAAAATACCAGTGCTGCTAAAACCACGAAGTTCCAATTCTGTAAAATACTGCGCTTTTAATTCTTCAGATATTTCAGGTTTTCCTGCAATTTGACAAGAGAATTGAAGTTCTTCCAACTGAATATCATGACGTATTCCTGATATTCCATTTTTTATGGCGTGACTAAATTCGGTAATTCCGACTCCGTTTGGAGCAGCAACGCCTAATCCTGTTATTACAACTCGTTTGCTCATAATTTATTTGTAATCATACCAGCCATAATGCCTTTACAGACTTCTTGTCCAGCTTCGTTGGTCATTACTACATCACATTTCAATTTTCCAAATCTGAAAAATGATTTTTGAGAAGTCACTGTTACTTTTTCGTTAGGATATACAGGTTTTAAAAATTGCATATCGGCTGATGTAAAAGCGATTACGGTATCTTTGTTAAAGTTGTTTCCTAACAGATAAATACCAAGGGAAACCAAGCCAATCTGAGCCATAGTTTCGGTCAGAATTACACCTGGAGTTACAGGATTATCTTTAAAATGCCCTTTATAAAAATCAAGATCTTCTTTAAAGATATAAGTTCCTATAGCACTATTTTCATCTACATGAAGTAATTCATCTACAAATAAAAAAGGTGTACTGTAAGGAAGCTTTGCTAGAATTTCGGTTAGTTTCGTCATTTATCTAATAATTACCATTGCAGTAAAACTCGTTGTGCAGAGAATCCCGGCCCAAAACTGAGCATTAATCCTTTTTCTCCTCCTTGAGGGTTTTCGTCCATAATTTGTTCTAAAACGTATAAAACGGTTGCACTAGACATATTGCCATACTGTTTAAGTACTTCTTTAGTTGAGTTTATGTTTTTTCCTAATTCTGAGAATAGTGACTCTACTTTATTAATGATTTTTTTTCCACCGGGATGGAATATCATATGATCTATATTTTCAATTTTTAAATTATTCTTTTGTAGAAACGGATGAATAATATCTTCAAAATGGGAAGCAATAGTTTCGGGTACTTCTATATCCAGCACCATTTTTAAACCATTATTAGTGAGTTTAAATCCCATCATATGTTCAGCATCATAAAAATGATACATTTCTTCATCGAGTATTTCGGGACCAGAATCCTCATTATAGGAGGACAACAAACAACAAGCCGCACCATCGCCAAAAATAGCAGCACTTACAATATTGGGCATCGAAAAATCATCAAGCTGAAAAGTTGCTGTTGGTGATTCTACAGCAATTACAGCAGCACGTTTTCCGGGATTGGCTTTCAGGAAATTTTTAGCATAAATGATCCCAGATATTCCCGCCGCACAGCCCATTTCGGTTACAGGAAGCCGCACAATATCTTGTCTTAATTTCATTTTATTGACAAGGTATGCATCTAATGACGGAATCATAATTCCGGTACAGCTTACCGTAATAATATAGTCTAAAGTTTCTGGATTCCAGTTGGCTTTTTCGAGTGCTTTTTGTAAAACTTGTTCGCCCAAAATAATAACTTCCTTACTATAAATGTCGTTTTTATCTTCGAAGGAAGTTGCTGTAAAAACAGATTCAGGATCCATTATAGAGTAACGTTTGTCTACAGCGGCGCCTTCAAATATTTTCTTGACTTTTTTGATGAAGCGTTCGTCTTGTCCGTGAAGCCAATTTTCCAACATTGGAATAATTTCGGATGTTTCTCTTGAATATTGTGGTAGCTGCTTGGCAACTGTTACTATTTTTACACTCATGTTTTAGTAATTATCCATTGATAGCGAAATGCCCATTTCCAGTTTATGGTATAGTTTTTTAAGTTTAACTTTTTGGAGAACTCTTCCAATTCAGATTTTTTAAATCCTCTTAAAATAGATATTAGTCCATCTTCACGCGACATTTTATTCAAACTAAAAAGAACACAAATCAGTTCAAAAAGGTGATACGCTAGTTTGCTGCGATGCAGGTCGTTAATAATAATTCCAACTTCAACATTCTTATTAAAGGTAGTAATTATATTTAATATTTCGACATTGGTAAAATGATGCAGCGTCAAGGTGCATAATACAATATCGTATTTTAAACTTTTAAATTCTGGACTAAAAATGTCTTCGCAATAATATTGGATATTAGAATATTCTTTTGATAAATTTTGGGCATATTTTATGGTAAATGCGTTTGCATCAATACCGATAAGCTTAAATTTTAGATTATTTTTTTTAGCAAATTTCGCCAGCATTCGCAGCATATCGCCATTGCCGCATCCGATGTCAGCAATTTTTATTGTTTTTGATGAATCTATTTTCTTAAGCAATTGTTTTATTCCGTGAAGAGTAAGTTTGTTGCCGCCAAGCAATTGATTTATGCGTGCAATCTGGTCAAGCGCAGCTTGGAGTTCTTCTCCTTCAAGAGAAAAATCATCCATAATCTCAGGAGCGAGTGTTCTATATTGGGTGCTAACTGCCATTTAGTGAATTGCTATAGTTTTGCCATGTGTTTGTTTTATTATTTTAGATATTACTCTAGGAGACGATGCAACTATTGTAACAAGTATGTTGGTAATGGTTTTGTGAGTTAAAATTTGAGCCAGAATTCTCCCCCAAAGCATTCTTTTTCCAAAATGAATATTCCATTCTTCGGTATATTTTTTTTCGACTATTTCACGAGGCATTTGCTGTTCCGAAAAATATTCTAAAATTAGTTCTGAAGCTATTTTAGCGCTGTGAATCGCCATTGCCATTCCGTTGCCGCAAAGCGGATGAATAAGTCCAGCTGTATCGCCGATCATTAAAATATGATTTTCAACAGCTTGTTTTTTGTCAAAAGAAATTTGACTTATGGTTAATGGTTTGTCAAAGAGGAGTTGACTGTTCTCAAAAATGGCTTTGAGATGTTTATTTTTATAAAGTACGTTTTGCTGATATTCCTCAATGTTTTTGTATTGTTTGAAGGTTTTGTAATCTGCCAGATAACAGATGTTTATGACGTTGTTTTCGACTTTAGAAACCCCGCAATAACCTCCTTTGAAGTTATGAAGCGCCACAAGGTCATCGTCTAAACTACCCGAATAGTGGGCTTTTACGGCTAACCAAGGCGATTTTTTATGAATAAAGTTTCTTGTCAATACTTGATCTATGTTTGATCTTTTTCCAAAAGCGCCTAAAACTATTTTTGCTTTAAAAGTTTGATCAGAAGTATTTATGGTGAATGTATCATTATTAAAAAATACATTAGTAACAGTCTCATTAATAACAGTGCAATTATGCGTTAATGCTTTTTGATATAAAAAATTATCAAGCGTGTATCGGCTTACGCCAAAGCCTCCTAATGGAAGTGTTGCAGAAGCTTTTTTTGCGTTACTGGCAGTAAATTCAAATTTTGAAATGGTGGTGGGATTTAGCTCTGAAACATCAGCGCCAAGCCATTGCAAATAGGGCAGAATTTCATTAGAGATATATTCACCGCAAACTTTGTGTCGAGGATAACTGGATTTTTCGATTAAAACTACTTTTAGTTTCCTTTGAGACAAATGAATAGCCGCAGTCAAACCGGCTAGTCCGCCGCCAATAATGAGTACATCCGGATTTGTTTCCATATCACTAATTTAGAAATTATATCTTAGATAATGGTTAAAATGTTGACATTAAGTTCGTTTCGAAAAATAAATAAAATATATGCTCTATAGATATTAAATTATCAGATAAGAAGATGGATTAATAGGACATGAAATGTCTTAACCTGCTAATTCTTTTTTATACTGCTTTTTCTTTTGTAATTTGAACAGAATCATTATTATATTTATACCATTAATTTTCAAAACAGATTTTTTCCTGTCAGTAATTCTATTCAAAGTACTTATGAAACATTCGCAAAAAGGGGAGTTTTACGGAGAAACAAACAAAACAATTTGTTTTGACGGACTTACTTTGACAGATACTGTTTATACACATCCTAAAGTGGACTGGCATTATCACGAACATGCTTATTTTACTTTTATTCTTGAAGGAAATGTTATTGAAGGAAATAAAAAAGAAGTCTATAATTGTGTTCCTGGAAGTTTGTTGTTTCATAATTGGCAAGATGCACATTATAATATCAAACCAGAGGGGTTTACAAGAGGCTTTCATCTTGAAATAGAGAAGGAATGGTTTGATAAGCTGTCCTTAACCAGCGATGGTTTAGAAGGAAGTACTAAAATTAGTAATCCTGATATTAAACTGCTGATGTATAAAATTTTTAGGGCATCAAAAATTGATGATGGTGATTCAGATCTTTCTACACAAACTTTATTGCTGGAGATATTGTCTAAACTTAAAAAATGTTCTGAAGATGTTTTGCATAAAAACCCAAAATGGGTCACAATGATTAACGAAATTCTTCGTGAACAATTTGCTGATCCTTTATCACTTGATTATTTATCACAAATATTGGATATTCATCCTATGCATCTTTCACGAGATTTTTCGAAGTATTTTAATTGTACTTTGGGCGAATATATTAGGAAATTAAAAGTTGAAAAGGCGCTTTCGTTAATGAGTTCTAAACGGCAGTCTTTTACAGAAATTGCGTATCAATGTGGCTTTTCAGATCAAAGCCATTTCAATCGTTGCTTTAAGGAAATCAACGGTATAAACCCTTCTGCACATAAAAAGATTCTTTTCAAAAAATAGTTGTAACGTTAATTCTGTACAAGTTTTACAGTTTTGAGAGACTTATTTTTGCTTTTTATCAATCAAAAAAATCAAATCATGAATCGAATTCTTACAATGTTTCTACTTTTTTTATGCCACAATCTAATGGCTCAGAATAATAATTTGTATCCCACAGATGCCATTACAACTGATCTTCAAAAATCGAATACTGGTAAAGTGACTTTTATGAATGGAAACATTCCATTAGAGCAATATAAAAATTCAGATATGCTGCAATCATTTGAGCTTAAACGCAAATCTGATTTAAATATTAGGGTTTTTATGGATAATTCTGTTGTCAATTATCTGCATCAGTTAACGCCAGATGTACCGGCAGAAAAACTTTTAGAGTTAGGAAATCTTCAATTTTCCTTTTATGTAGATGGTAAGTTTGTTTATAAAGAAAACATTCATTCTGGAGCTAATTTTGGATCTGGAGGAAATAAAAAAACATCTATTACTTTTCGTGTTCCTCTTACTAGTTCAAAAGGAGAGGACTGGTGGGCAATTTATATGTGGGAAAGATTTAAGAATAATGGAGGAGAAAAAGTTTTAATAGAAGGGAAGCATTTACTAAAAATAGAAATCAGACCGTATGTAAAATTGGACGAAACAAGTGAGATTAAAACGGGAAGTTTAATTGCCGAAGGGCAGGTAGAATTAGTTGTAAAAACACCTCAGTTAACAGCAAAAGAAATCGAAATTCAAGAAATACAGCCCAATAGCGGCTGGGAGATTTCGGCTTTGCCATTTGACAAAAAGAAAATTGAAGAACTTAATATTGCTGTTGGTCAATATAATTTAAAAGAAATAACAAGTGTGGTGGTAATTCGAGAAGGCAAATTAATGCTGGAGGAGTATTTTAATGATGCTAATAGAAAAACGTTACATGATACACGTTCTGCAGGAAAATCATTTGCATCAACATTCATGGGATTAGCAATACAGGATGGTTATATTAAGAATGAAAATGTTACTTTGAGCAAGTTCTATGATTTAAAGAAATTTGATCATTATGACGTTGAAAAAGAGAGGGTAAAAATAAAAGATTTGCTTACGATGACCTCTGCTATTGATGGATCTGACATCGATGGACAATCGCCCGGGAACGAAGAAAATATGTATCCAACAGACAACTGGGTTAAATTTGCTCTTGATTTACCAATGAATAAAGCTAAAAAAAATGGAGGTCAATGGGATTATTTTACAGCAGGAGTTGTAGTATTAGGCGATATTCTGGATAAATCTGTCCCTGGTGGTTTAGAGAAATATGCAGCAGAGAAACTTTTTAAACCTTTAAATATTACCGAATATCAATGGCAATATACGCCTCAAAAAGTGGTTAATACTGCGGGAAGTTTACAAATGACTTCGCTGGAATATGCAAAATATGCTCAATTGTATAAAAGCAACGGCATCTGGAATGGAAAACAAATATTAAGTAAAGATTGGATAGATAAAACGTTTACTAAACAAATTCAGATTCCAGAAAGAGATAATCAGTTTTATGGTTATTTGTTTTGGAATAGAACCTTTGTTTTTAAAGGTAAGAATTATGAAACTTTTTATTGTGCCGGCAATGGCGGAAACGAATTTATTGTTTTTAAAGAGCTTCCAATTGTGATTATTATTACATCAAAAGCATATAATAAATCTTATGCTCATGCTCAGGCAGATAAGATTGTGCAGGAATATATTTTGCCTTCGGTATTGAAATAATACATTTTACTATAAAAAAATCCCTCAGTTCCATTAAAGGTGGAACTGAAGGATAATCAAAAAAAAATCAAACAAAGTCTTTTAGAACGAATACCTAAGTCCAAGCTGTCCTTGGAATCTTGAGGCTAATTGATCTACAGTATAAGGTGCTGATGTAGGTTTTTGGAATGTATAAGTAGGATCGCCAGTAGCAGTTCCGCCAATATTTCCTGATTTTGTTAAACCAAGACTTGCGGTTGAATTATAGGTATTTGGAACAAAATAACTTCTTCCCCAATCTTTATTGATTAGATTACCAACGTTTGCCATGCTGAATGAAATTTGGAATGTACCAACTTTATTGACTTTGATTTCGTCCATTAATTTCAAATCAGCTTGAATGTTCCATGGTGTAGTATCGCCATTTCTTTGTGTGAATGTTCCTCTTCTGCTTTTTAAATAGTCGTTACCATTGATAAAAGCTTCGTAATCTGCTACTTGTTGAGCTGCTGTAGCTGATGGAACTCCTGCTGCATTTACTCCGATATATTTTGCTGCTTCTGCGGCATCTTTAAAAATGTAAGCCAATCCTGCCGCTTGTCCAGTTCCTGCAATTGTTGAGTTTACAAATCCCCAAGAGAACGGATTTCCTGATTGTGCATTAAAATACACATTTGCAGAGAAAGTGTTGTTGTCTGCCAGTTTTACAGCGTATCCAACATTAGAAACTATTCGGTGTTTAATATTGAAATTCGAAGTTGCTAATTGCGGATCATTTGGTGTTAATGATTGGTTCATTTGAAAGTTACTTTCCATTGAGTTACGAATTCCGTTTGTAACATCTTTAGAATCTCCGTAAGTATAAGCTACCATGAAGTTAAGACCAAAGTCGTATGTTTTTGTAATCATTTCAGTAATACTGTATCGATATCCTTTACTTGTATTTGAAAGTAAATAAGCATTTGAGAATGCAGGATTGATATTTGCCGCGTAAATTGGCATTTGATGATTTGTATCGTATGAGAAATAATACGGATTATCGGTTTTATTTACTTGTTGAAATTCTAAATCACGAATTACTTTTGTATACATTCCTTCAGTAGTAAATTTATAACCGTCGATAATTTTATCAATTGCAAGTGTGTTTCTTAAAACGGCTGGCATTTTGAATTTATTATCAATTAAATCTGCTTGTACTTTTGGTGTTGCGTCGTGATAACCGTTTAAACCATTAGCTTTTAAAGGATCTCCCGCAGCAGCTATCTGAGCTGGAGTTAAATTATTTTTATCGTAGCTTCCGTAACCTACACCATCATTATAATAAGCGTATCCTAACCATGCAAAAGGAACTCTTCCTGTAAATACTCCAGAACCACCTCTTAAAATAAGCGTTTTGTCTTCGTCTACATTATAAGTAAATCCAACTCTTGGCGAAATTAATGCCGTGCTGAAAAAGTTGTTTTTTATTTGGCTTAAAGGCGTGTAAGAATACGTTGTTCCATAGTTTGGATCGGCAGGAGAGTTTTGAACTTGCGGGCTTAAATTTGGTTTAGTCGGCATATCTGTATAATCAACTCTTACTCCGGGAGTAACTTTTAATTTACTGCCAATTCTAATTTCGTCTTGTACATAAAGGCTGTAAAGGTTTACTTTGAATTTTGCATAAGGATTATTAAATATCTCATCTCTTGTTGAACCGTCAAACGGATAAGTACCACGAACACGAGTAGGCAGTTTGCTATAGAAATCAGCAAGAGATTTATAAGAAACCCTTCCGTTAAGAGCATTTACAAAACCGTAGTTAATATCGTAGAATTCGTTGTGTGTCCCAAACAATAAAGTATGATTTCCTGTTTTGTAGGTTAGGTTATCCGTAATTTCAGTTGTGTTTTGTTTCATGTTAAAAACAGTCGCTTCACGATCGTTTCCTAAGAATATTGTACCTCCATTATAACCAATTTCTGTTTGGGGAAATATAATATTGCTTGATTTTGGATCACGATAATCTTTAATGGCTGAATAACTTGCAATGAAGGAGTTTGACCATTGGCTGTTGAAATGACTTTTGAATTCTAAAACAGTACTTATTGCTTGATTTTTTTGTGTAAAATCCATACTTGAGAATCTAAAGTTTGCCGCATCACGTTCTAGGTTTGAAGCTTGAGAAACTACTGTATTATTTCGCAACGAAAGAGAATGTTTATTACTGATTTTCCAGTCTAATTTATTGAAGAATTTTTGACTTTTAGAAAAGTTGTTGTAAGAAGCATAAGTTCCTGGATCAAAACCATAATTTGTTTTAACAAAATTTGATATTTGTTCTGCTGTCGCATTATCGATCAACGAAGTTACTTTTCCGTTTGCATCAGTTTGTCCTGCATTGTAAAATAAAGGATCTGTTCTTTCAGCATATTCCATATTGGTAAAGAAGAATAATTTGTCTTTTACAATTGGAAGCCCTAATCTAAAACCAACTTGGTAATCCCCAAAAGCATTTGGCATTTTTGAGCCGTCGCCTGCATTATTAGGTCCAGTGATTGCTGCGCTTCTTCCGTAACTGTAAATAGATCCGCTTACTGTATTTGTACCGCTGCGAGTAACAGCATTTACGCTTCCACCTAGAAAGTTTCCTAGTTTAATATCATAAGGAGCAATATAAACCTGAATATCTTGTATAGCATCTAAACTTATTGAGTTAGAACGTGTACTGCTTCCAGGCATACCAGAAGTACCAGATTGACCGCCTAATGATGGACTGAAACCAATTGCATCGTTATTTATAGAACCATCAATAGTTACATTGTTGTATCTAAAATTGGTTCCTGCAAATGAGTTGTTTGAACTTTGCGGAACTAGTTTTGTAACATCCTGAATCCCTCTGTTGATTAACGGAAGCCCATTTACTTGTTTTTCGTTAATATTGGTTCCGTTATTTTTAGAGGAAGGTTTAGAGCTTGTAATAACAACTTCTGCCAATACAGTATTATCTGCTTTATTAACTACTATAGCAGGTAAATCGTTGTCACCAAGAGCTAAATGTATATTTGCATTTGAATAATCTTTAGTGTCTGGGCTTTTAATTTCCAATTCATAAGGACCTCCAGCACTTAAATTTTCGAAACTGAATCGGCCTTGTTTGTCAGTTACAGCTTTGTAAACTGAATTTGTAGGCAAATGAGTAAGCGTTACTTCGGCCTCAATTAAAGGACCTGTTCCGTCATTAACTTTTGCAGTTAAAGAGGAAGTTGTAATTTGAGCAAAAATGTTTCCTACGGTAAGGAGCATTAACGCCGAAAAAAAGAGTTTTAGTTTTGTCATTATTTTTAGTTTTTATTTGACAAAGAAACTCAGTTTGTTTCGATCGGATTTAACGTTTTTGTTAACTTAAAATGATAAAACTATTCCGTGTTATCTTAAAATTACTAAGTTGTTATTTTAATGAAAATGATTTAACGCTTTAAAATCAATGCTTTGTGTAAAACAATGAAAATTAATAGATTAGAGTTAGGTTTAAAGTAGATTAGAAAAAGATTAGAGTGTTAAGCCAGTGTTACGAATTGTAAAAAGGAGTGAAATAATTTAATACAGGTTTCTTGAAAAATAAAGATTTTTTTAAGGAAACAAAAGAGAAAATGAAGTGCCTTTTTGGGGTTGAGAATCTACCGTTATTTTGATATTATGAAGTTTTAGTATCTGCATGGTTATAAAAAGTCCTAATCCTTGTCCTTGTATATGACGTGTATTATCACTTCTAAAAAAGAGATCAAAAATGGCCTCTTTATCATGGTCTGAAATTCCAGGTCCCTGATCTATAATTTTTATAAGAAGTTTATCATTTTCTGAAAAGGCAAAAACATTCACTTGCGCAGGCGATGAAAATTTGATGGCATTGTCTAAGATATTGTACAAAGCTATAAATATCATGTGTTTATTGACGTAAACAGAAAGTAGATCTTCATAATTTGCGACACCGTCCAAATTTACCGAAACTTTAGATTCAGGATATTCAATAGCTTTTTTCTCCAGAACATTCCAGAGAATTTCATCTATTCTCACTGTTTCCATCTGCTGCGGTTCAGAAAGTTCGAGTCCAGATAATACTAATAAACCTTCTAAAGTAGCTTTTAAGTGTAAAGTGTCATTTCGAAGCGATTTTAATATATCCTGATATTGCTCGTTTGTTCTCGGCTGCTGCAGCGAAACATCAATATCTCCAATAATAATGGTAAGCGGTGTTTTTAGTTCGTGAGAAGCATTTTTCAGAAAGTTTTTCTGAATCATAATCCCGCTTTCTAATCTTTCAAGCAGATAATTGAATGTGGTTGCCAGTTCTTTAATTTCGTCTTTATCGCTGGTTTGCGGAATTTCTAATCTAGAATGAAGGTTTTCTGTGGTTATGGTATTTACTTTGGCAATAACTTCTTCAAATGGACGAAATGTTTTTCTTGACAAAAAAGTGCCTAAAAAGTAATTTAAAGGTATACCAATTAAATAGAACAGTAAGAACATTAATCCCAATGTTTCGAGCTGTCTATTGCCTGCACGATCAATTCCCGAAACAACAATTATAAAATCTCCTTGATTGTCTTTATAGAATAATCCAACAAATTGTCTGTCATTAATAGTAAACGACGTCATTTTATTTTTGATTATATGATCTAAATATTGATCATTTAAATCAATATCAATATTGTCGCGTAAATAAAGCTGCTTGGTTTTGGCATCGTAAACCCGAATAGATTCGTTGTCGATTTTATTGTATTGAATTTCAATCTGTCGATAACGCTCGTTGTTGATTTCCTTAATTTCATCTTTTTCAAAGTAAAAAAGGGCAGTAGTCATGGCATGATCTTCAAGAGTATCAATGTACAAATCTTTCATATGACTTTTAAACAAGAAAAAAGCACCTGCCATAAGAAGACCTACCGTAAAGGCAAAAAGCAGAGTAGAATTTAAAGATAGCTTGTTTTTAAGATTCATGACTCTTTTGTTTGAGCATATATCCTGTTCCTTTTATAGTATGAATTAATGGAACTGCGAAGTTTTTGTCTATTTTATTTCTAAGATAATTAATATAAACGTCTACCGTGTTTGATGTTGAATCAAAATCGATACTCCAAACAGCTTGAGCAATTGCAGTTCGAGATAAAGCCTTTTCCCGATTCTTCATAAAAAATATTAAAAGTTTTAACTCTCTGGATGAAAGATTTAATTCCTTTCCGTCTCTCGAAGCACTTTGTTCTTTCATATTAATTTCGACTCCTGCATACGATTGAAAATCTAGAATTCCGTTACTAAATTCGGCACGACGAAGCTGAGCGTTTATTCTTGCCAGCAACTCTTCAAACATAAAAGGTTTTGAGAGATAATCATCGGCACCGGCTTGCAATCCTTTTATTTTTTCTTGTGGTGTATCGAGCGCACTTAAAATGAGAATTGGAACTATAATTTTTCTGCTTCTTAAGGCTTCGCAAACTTCAAACCCTGTTATATCAGGAAGCATAATATCTAGAATGATAATATTATATTCGTTTTCAGTAACTTCTTTTATGGCTTCAAAACCTTTTGCTATTGTTTTAACTTCATAAAGATGTTCTTCAAGTCCTCTTTTAATAAAGGAAGCAACTCTTGGATCGTCTTCAACTAATAATACTTTATTCATAATTAGATATACTTGTAATGCGGGCTATTATAAACTAAGAAATACAATAGTCATTTGAATTTGTTATTGGAGTTACTTTTTTATTGTTCAATTCTAAAAGTGTGTTTTCGATCATTTGCGACATTGCATCTAGAGCAAGATCATTGGGCTGAAGTCCAAAAGGATTTTCTAATTCATCAGCAATTGCTTCAAGCGCTACAAAAGTATAGGCAATAAATACAATTATAAATGGTGTAATCCATCCCATTGTTTCTACAAAACCAAAAGACAATAAAAAACAATAAATGTAAACGGTTCGATGTAATAATACACTATAAGTATAGGGAATAGGTGTACTGGCGATTCTTTCGCAGCCGCCAACTATATCTGAGAGTTTGTTTAGGTTTTCTTCAAAAGCCAATTGTGTTATGCTGTCAATTTTGTTTTCAGATTTGGCATTTTTCACCCAAACACCTAATTCGCGCAAAATGATCACAGGTTTAAACTGAACTTCTTTAAGATGTTCTGCAAGTTCTTTAGGAAGCAGCCGTGTCATGTCTTCTGCAGAATCTGTTTCTCTAAGCTGATGTTTCAAGCTGTAAACAAAAGCAATAAGTAAGTTAAGAAAGTTATCACGTTTTGTTTCATAAGTATTGTCATTAATCAAAGTAATGCTTTGTCTGGCTAGAGATCGAGTATCATTCAGCAGTGCGCCCCAAAGTTTTCGTCCTTCCCAAAATCGGTCATAACTTACACTGTTTCTAAATCCGAGGAAAATAGCCAGTGCAATACCAAATAACGTAAAAATGGCAGGATTAATATGTAAGTTGTATTGAATAAGATAAGGCTTAAAATAAACTACTGTAAAGGAGAATAATAACAATAATACAAGTCTGGGAAGGAGCTGAGGCAAAACAGAACCTTTCCATTCAAAGAGCATTTTAAACCAAGTATCTTTTTTCTTTATAATCATTTGAAAGCGGAGAAATTATTGACCATAAAAATAGTTAAAAGTACAACCTATAACAAGAAAAATAATAGAGAATATAGGATAGTATTATTTATATCATGTGTAAGTAAATGATTTCAAAAAAAGTTTATATTTGGTTCTCAAATTTATCATTCAACAAAAGAATCAAAATTTTATTGTTAACTAATTGATCGTAGTTTATGAAGTTTTTTTTAATCAAAACAATGGCATTTTTACTGTTACTAACTTTTTTAGGCTGCGACAGCAAAAAGCAAAAACCAGAACCAAATTCATATGAGGCTGGCGTAATTTTATCTTTTGATGATGCTTATGTTGATGAATGGTTTGAGGCTGATCAGGCTTTGAAGAAATATGGATGGAAAGCCACTTTTAATGTTTGTAGAATTGATTCTATTGGAGGTCCTCAAATGAAAAAACTGCTGCAGCTTCAAAAAGAAGGACATGAAATTGCAGGCCATGGTTATCATCATTACAATGCGGTAAAGTTTGTACAGCAAAATGGAATTGATGCCTATATGAAGCAGGAAATTGACCCTATGATCGCTTCTATGAAAAAGAAATCTTTTAAGGTGACTTCATTTGCATATCCTTACGGAGAAAGATCTGATGCTCTTGATAAAGCGTTATCTTCCGATTTTAAAATTATTAGAGGAAGAGCTTTTGGAGGTGAAGTTCCAGAAAAACAGGATAGTTATTTTAATAATAAAAAAATAGTATTTGCTTTTGATATTGATAACAGTCACATTCATTTCAGTATTCCTTATGTTTTAGAATTACTTGATTATGCGAAGAAAAATAATAAAATTTTGCTTTTGTGCGGTCATAAACCCGTGAAGAATGTAACTGAAAATTATCAGGTTAAAATTGAAACTTTGGAGTTTATCTGTAAATATATGAAACAGCATGATCTTAAGTTTTATAAATTGTCTGATTTAGACGATCTGCTTCCTACGAAATAAATAGTAGTAGAAGATTAATGGTAACAATCTGAAAATCTGTATTTTTTTTTAGACTTTTAGACGTTCGACTCAACTTTTAATTACTTTTGATAGAACCTGCGGAATTTGAAGCAAGTCGTAATCATCATTAAAAACAATATATTGATTATGCCATGATGGTGAGAATTTGTCTTTAAAATCACGAAGACCTTTATAATGAGAGAATGATTTTAGTTTTTCGTAAGCGTATTTCATTGACTTTTCTTGAATAGTCTGCGGGTTTTCGATTCCGCTCATTGGCGCAAGACCAAGATCTACAAAAGAAACATTTTGTGATTTTAAATGATTAAAAAGTGTTACCATCATAAAGTCGATAATACCATTTGGCGCGTCATTTGTTTTTCGGATTAAGTCGTAAGTACTTTCATTTTTCTTATAATCGGGAATGATATTTAAGAACGCAAGAATTTTACCTTCGCTATTTTCTACCATAATAATGGTTTGTTTTTTGAGTTCTTCCCAAAGAAAAATACCTTGAGAAAAAAGTACTTCTTTTCGTGAAGTTTCGATAAGCCATTGATCGCTTACGGCTTTTATTTGCTGGAGTAAACCATCTTTTATTGGAGGCTCATTAATAACAGCTCGCAAACCTAAATCGGTGATTTTTTTTATAGAATTGCGCAAAGACTTTCTGTTTTGTCCTTCAAGATGAAACTCCTGTAAATCTACAACAGCAGCCTGACCAACAAAAAAGTATTTTTTACCCATTTGAGTATACATTTTTAGGTTTACTTCTGGAATGCGATAAAACATACTTCTTAATCCATAATCATAGCAATATTTATCAAATTCAAGAATGCAAGAACGGATTTCCTGTTCGTTACTTCCAACAGGATTTTCTAGTACAACCGCAAAGTTTCCTGATAATCTATAAGAAAGAAACGCATTTTGATTTTTTGAAATATAAAGCAGTTTATCAAAATAGGTTTTGAAATAATCTAAACTTGAATTACCGTATTGCTCTAAAAGTGCAGCGGCAGTTTCTTTTTCTTGTGCAGTGACAGTGTTTTTTAGAATTGAAGGTTTTACTAATATAAAAATTAAGAAGGCAAAAGAAAGAAAGCCGCTAATTTTGAGTGATAGTAAAAAATGCATCGCAAAAGTTCCTGTTGGATGCAGGTTATCACTGCCAATTAAAAAAAAGTTTTGAAGTGTATATCGAATAGATTCCATAAAACTAAAATCAATGTCAAAATGTTTTTTGTCGAAGAAATAAAAGCCCAGTACTCCATAAATTAAAACGGCTAATATGCTTAATAATGAAGTTTGTAAACCGATAAGTCCAAGTTTTGGATTGGTTTTTATGTAATATTCTTTTCGTGTTCCAATTAAAACGCAAAGCACTAAAAATGCAATAGTAGATTCTTCAAAATCAATGGCTTTAGTAAGGTTTCCAATTAATGAAATTATAGATAATAATACGGCAAACCACCAAGCTATTCGAAGTCCTTTTAGCATAAAAGCTGCCGTTACCAATAGAAATAAACCTGTTGTGAGCACCAAATAGTTTGAGGTATGTATGGCTTCAATAGGCAGAATATCTTTAAGAGTTAAAAGTCTGCTGTGAATGGCAGGCGTTACAACTGAAATGATATTTATAACT
The DNA here is from genome assembly GCF_044007415.1 of Flavobacterium sp. FlaQc-28. NCBI lineage: Bacteria > Pseudomonadati > Bacteroidota > Flavobacteriia > Flavobacteriales > Flavobacteriaceae > Flavobacterium > Flavobacterium sp. FlaQc-28. The sequence continues at coordinate 263,471 of NZ_JBIPCM010000003.1, read as the reverse complement.
CCAAGTACAAACAAAAGTAGCGCAGGAACTATTCGCAAAATCAGTTTTTGGATTCTTGAAGCAAACAAGAATACAGCGGCAAGCAAAGGGAGCCAGAATTCGAAAACACGATAGAATAGTGTTATTGCAACAGCTTCCATATTATTGAATCCATATTTTATTAAAATATAACTCATCGAGACTTCGACGGCGCCAAGACCTCTTAGTAAAGGAGAGACGATTAAAAAGATAACAGCAACTACATAGGCAATTGAAGCGGCTGTGAAGGAAGCTTCTAGCTGCATTGCTTTCATACCAATGTAAATATGTATAATTCCAGTAAGATCAATTAATAAAGAACAAAGTACAATTTTAAGAAAGCTTTTTCTATTGATTTTATGCTGTTGCAAATCGCTTAAAAAAGGTTCTGTTTTTGGAAAACTTTTCAACAGAAATTTGTAAAAACTTCCTTTTTGAATTATCGAATTGATTAAAACAAAAAGTAATGGCAGAATAAAGATAACAAGTGCCAGAACCAGCCATTCGCTGCAGCCAATACTTCCTTTTAGCAGAGAAAAGAGAAATAGAGGTATTGCAAGAAGTACAACTGATAAAATTCCAACAAATCCGTATAAGGCAGAGGCTAAATGAATTTCAGTTTTAGTTGTTCCTTTTTTTGATAAACGTTCAGTAAAGAACAAAAGTGAAGTGATACCGCCGGCAGGAAGAAATACACTTATAAAGTTTCTTTTTATAAACAGAGCATTTGCATCTTTCCAGCTGACTCTGGCGCCAATAGCCGAGAATGAAACGACATATAACAACCCTTGAAGAAAAATATATAGAATTGTAACAAGTAAAGCTATCAGAACCCATTGCGGCTGCGCTGCGATCATGCTTTTTTTTATTTGATACAACTCACTTTGTTCTTCTTTTATAAACCAAAAAACAATTATAAAGAAAACTAAGGTCAAAGTAATTTGACCTAACAATTTTCCGTTTTTTAAGAAAAAAGCAACAATTTGTTTTTGGAGCGAGTGGAGAGCAGTTTTGGTTTTGTTTATCTCTTTCATAAGAAACGGACTTATTTATTTTAGGGTTAAAACAATCTATAAGTTCTGTATTCTATAATTTTTTAACTCTTTTTTTAAAGGAATGATTGCAAATGCTTAAAACTGAATTTTAAAAAGAAAATAACAGTTAAAAATACGCTTATTTTTTGTAAGATAAAAATTTGTGTTTTTTAGAATTATTATAGAAAATGAAGTAGAAAAGAGTGCTTTTTTTGTACTATTTTCTTTTCAGGTTGACCATTTTTCAAATTAAATTCCTGTACTTTGCATCTTAAGATTTACTTAAGAAAAGAAGTAAAAAAGTCTAAGCTGTCGTTTTTTAAATGCAATATTATTTAAGACATTGAGTTAAGACTAAGTATCGTATTTGCATTATGGACAATAGAAAGTTTATATTAAGTTTAAAAAATGGTAATGAGGAGGCTTTCAAAAAAGCGTATCTAAGTTATTATGATAAGCTTATAAGTATTGCCAAACGATTTGATTTTACAGTTCTTACTCCACAGGATTTTATTCAAGAAACTTTTTTAAGACTTTATAATAAGAGAGAATTACTTAATGAGGATGTTTTATTTGACAAGCAATTGTTTACCATATGCAAAAACATCATTATAAATCATGTCAATAGAGAAAACAAAGTAATTCAACTTGATTCGTTACGATTTGAATTTGAAGAGGAAGATACAGATACCACAGTTTTTGAAGAAAGAAAAGAAAAACTGTACAACTTCATAAATCAGCTTCCTGAACAACAGCAAAAAATATTTACACTACATAAACTGGAAAACCTTAGCTATAAGGAGATTGCAGAGCTTACAGAACTTTCTGAAAAGACTATTGCCAATCATATTTATCTTGCCAGTAAATTTATTCGAAAAAAAATAGAAGATCATTAGGAACTTTTCTGTTCTCGTTTGTTATATATAAAAAAGAGAACTTAAAATGCATATTGAATCTTATAAAACAGATGTAAAAAGCAAGGAAGATGCAAGCTTTATGGTTGCGCTTCTTCAGTTTATCATTTCTGATTGTATCATGAATTTTGATTTGGAGGATTCTAATAAAATTCTTCGAATTGAAACCAATAGAGAGATAAAAGAAATGGTTTACGGCGTTTTTAATAAACAGGGATTTCATTGTCAAAAACTTTAGCGCTCAAAAGATATGGATGAAAAGAAATTAGAGGAAGAATTGAAAAAAATATGGGACGAAACTCCCGTTGCGCATTCTGATAGTGAAAAAGAAGCTTCTTGGGAAGCCTTTCAGGCAAAAACATTTCCTGTAAAAGAGAGGAAGTTTAAGCCATGGCGTTATTATGCGGCAGCGGCAGCGGTGCTTGTTTTTATTTTCGTTGGTACTGGAATTTACTTTAATAAAGATGTTACGGCCAGCAGTGTAAATCTTGCTGGAATTACAATCGAAAATTCCACTTCAATATTAAAAATTGTGGCATTGCCAGACAGTTCAAGTGTAGAATTGAGCCCAAATTCTAAAATTGTATATGCCAATAATTTTGCTGTTGACAGAAAGGTTGAAGTTACTGGTCGTGCCTATTTTAAAGTTAAGAAAGATAAGAAACATCCGTTTCAGGTTTTTTGTAATGAAACGACAACTACAGTTTTAGGAACTTCTTTTACAGTTGAAGGTTATACTAAAAAGGTTATGACTGTTGAGCTTTTTGAAGGAAGTGTTGAGATGAGTGTGAAAAACCAAGATAAGAAATGGATACTTAAACCAGGTGAAAAATTTACTTACGGAGAAGAAACTGCTTCAGTTTCTCATTTTAATAGATTTACAGATTTTGATAACGAAAAACTGAGCGTTGTCTGTACTTACATAGAAACAAATTATGGTTATAAAGTGACTATTCCTGAAGAATATCACAGCCAGAGAATTACAGTACGAATAAACAAAAAGGAAGATTTAAAAACAATTGTTCAATTAATATCAGAAATGTATAACCTAAACTTTGAAGTAAATGAGAAATTAAAGCAAATTACTTTTCAGTAGAAAAGAAAAGGATGTCCTAGCCGCGAAACTAAACATCCTTCCCATAGTCAAGACAGCACGAAGCTGTCTATTTAATAATATTCAAAAATACAAAATTTCATGAAGTGTATAATTTCAGCATGCTTTTTTTTATTCAGTTGGTGTATGTGTGCCCAAAACATAAGCGTAACTGTAGATCAAACAGTAACATTAAAAGAATTTTTTAAGCAAATTGAAAATCAAACGGATTATAAATTTGCCTTTACGGATCAAATAAATACCAATCAGAAGTATTTTACTCAAAAAGGGGTTTATAACAATGTAGAAATAAAAGAGCTTATTAATCAGCTTAATAAAACGGCATTGGTTCAATTTTCGGTTGTAGGTAATAATATTTTTGTGAAGCAAAAAGTTTCAAAAGCACCTAAAAAAAAAAATAAGCTGACAGGACAGGTTCTAGATGAAGATAAAGAACCTGTTATTGGTGCTAATGTTTACATTAAAGAGATTGCTGCAGGTGCTTCGACAGATGCTAATGGAATGTTTTCAATGGATTTAGAGAAAGGCACTTATACGGTTGTAATCAGTTATGTTGGTTTCAAAAATAAGGAAAAGCAAGTTACAGTTTCTGATGATACTAAGGTAAGATTCAATATGGAGCCAGACAGTCACGAGCTGGAACAAGTCGTAATTACCGGTAACAAAGCGGTTGATGTTAGAAATACACAAATGAGTGTTAATAAGCTTTCGATGGCAGAGATTAAAAGATTACCAACGGCGATGGGGGAACCAGATCCTTTAAAATCATTATTGACTTTACCGGGTGTTACAAATGCTGGCGAAGCTTCTTCTGGTTTTAATGTGCGTGGAGGTGCTGCTGATCAGAACTTAATTCTTCTGGATGGAGCTCCGGTATATGGTGACTCGCATATGTTTGGATTCTTTTCTATTTTTAATGCAGATGTCGTTAGCGGATTAGATTTATACAAAGGAGGTATTCCGTCTAAATTTGGAGGTCGTGTTTCGTCGGTTCTTGATGTAAGTCAGCAAACAGGAGATCTTACTGATTACAAAGTAAATGGAGGTATTGGTCTAATTTCAAGCCGACTTTTAGTGCAAGGCCCTTTAAAAAAGGATGTTGGTTCGTTTATTATTGCTGGTCGTGCTTCTTATGCTCATTTATTTTTAAAGCTTACTGATATTAAAAGTTCTGTTATGTTTTATGACATTAATGCTAAGTTAAATTATCGTTTAGGAGCAAATAATTCTATTGCTTTTTCTGGTTATATGGGAAATGATTTATTTGATATTAATAATTTTTTTGCCAGTACCTACGGTAATACTATGGGAACGTTTAGTTGGAAACATAGGTTTTCAGACAACTTAAATACAAATCTGTCTCTTTTTTACAGTGATTACAAATTTAATCTGCAAATACCCTTTCAAAAACTTGAATGGGATAGTAAGATTACCAACTATGGTTTAAAATACAACTGGAACCACACGATATCAGACAATTTTAAACTTAACTATGGTATAGACGGTTTGTATTATGATTTTAATCCGGGAACTGTACAGCCGTATGGCATTGATTCGCAGTATAATTATAAACAATTAGATAAAAAATACGCTTTAGAAACTTCTGCATATCTCGATGTTGAGAATCAAATTACAGAAAAATTAAATCTTCGTTACGGACTTCGTTACAGTATGTTTAATCGTTTGGGCGGCGAAAGTATCAATATTTATGAAAATGGAGAAGCAGTAGTTTATAATCCGTTATATCATATTTATGAAGAAGGAACTCCAATTGGAAGTACTTATTACGGAAAAGGAAAAACCATTAGCACTTTTGCTAATTTTGAACCACGAATGGCATTATCATATGCTTTTAATGATGAAACTTCTGTAAAAGCGAGCTACAACAGAATGGCGCAATATATCCACATGTTGTCTAATACCCGTGCTCCTTTGCCTATGACAATCTGGACGCCAAGCGGACCTTTTACAAAACCACAATTGCTGGATCAATATGCAGTAGGGTATTTCAAAAATTTTAAGGATCAAGAGTACTCTTTTGAAGGTGAATTATTTTATAAAAAGATTCAAAACCGCATTGATTACATCGATGGAGCAAATTTGTTAGGTAACAATAATATTGAACAAGATATTTTGAATGGAAAAGCCAGATCTTATGGTATGGAGTTATTATTGAGAAAAAACACGGGTCGTTTTACAGGATGGGTTTCTTATACTTTGTCTAAAGCAGAACAAAAAACACCTGGAAGAACACCTGAAGAACCAGGTATTGCCAATGGCGATTGGTATTTGTCTGGTTATGATAAATTGCATAATTTGAATATTACAGCAAATTACGAATTCAATCCTAAATGGTCTTTCAATGCTAATTTCAGCTTACAATCAGGTCAGCCCGTAACATACCCAAATGGTTATTACGAATTTGGCGGAAGAAACATACCTAACTATACGTTGAGAAATTCAAACAGACTTCCAACTTATCATCATTTAGATATTGGCGCAACTTATACTCCTAAACCAGATAAAAAGAAAGGATGGCAAAGCTATTGGGTATTTAGTATTTACAATCTTTATAATAGGCAAAATGCTGCATCAATCACGTTTGCACAAAATAATGATACAGGAATGAACGAGTCTAGACAATTATCTATTTATGGATTAGTTCCTGGTGTTTCTTATAATTTTAAATTTTAATAGTATGCTTAGATTAAAACAATATAATTTTAAAAGTAAAGCGTTTACGCTATTCAGTCTTCTTTTTGTTTTACTTTTTTCATCTTGTGATAAGGTTGTGGAACTTGATTTAGAAACAGGAGATCCCAAAATAGTAATTGATGCTGAAATCATTTGGGAAAAAGGAACTGACGGTAGTCAACAATCGATAAAAATAACCCGAATGGCTCCTTATTACAGTGCCGCTACGCCAAAGGTTTCAGGAGCACAGGTGAGAGTGGAGAATAGCAATGGAGTTGTTTTTAAATTCAATGAATCTGAGCCGGGTTTATATGTATGTACTAATTTTGTTCCTGTAATTAATATGGAATATAAATTATTTGTAGACGTTGATGGACAGAGTTTAACTGCGACTGAAAAATTAATTAGTGTACCGCCAATTGACAGAATAGATCAGGAATTTATGGCCGATATTACAGGACCAGACCTTATTGTGGTAACATTTTATTATAAAGACCCTGCCGATCAGGCAAATTATTATCTGACAGATTATAAAGCTGATTTTCTGCCTTTTCCGGAATACACATCTACAAGTGATGAATTTATTAATGGAAATGAAATAAATGAAAAATTTACAGATACAGACTTAAAGCCGGGAAAAGTTTTAAATATTACACATCGTGGTATTTCTAAAAACTTCTCTAATTATATGAGTTTAATTCTGGAGGTAACAAATTCGAATCCTTTTGCTGCGGCACCCGGCAATATAAGAGGAAATATTATTAATACCACTGACGCAAACAATTTTGCACTTGGTTATTTCAGGGTTTGCGAAGCAAACCGAATGACCTATACCGTAAAATAAAAATTAGTTTTAAGATTGATTTGTATGTACATCTGGCATTTTATAATGTCAGGTGTATTTTTTTTGCAATAAATCTTAGTAATCTTTAAGTTTGATTTAGATAAATCTATTGTTTTTTAAAACCGCTCGAGCTGAATTTTCTAGTTTCTACACGTTTCTCCTTAATATTCAAAGTAAATTTTATTTCTTTAATAGCATTAGGTTCAGCATTTACAAGCTGATTGTTATCTTCAACCTCAACATATTCTGAAAGACCTGTTTTTTCAAGACTTACAGTGTATGATCCTTTTGGTACATACAACACAAAGTTTCCGTTTTCATCCGTTTTGGTTGTAAATGCTTTTCCGTTATCGCCAATTGCTATAAGCGGCAAACCACCTTTTTTCTTTGTTATATCAAAGCTTTTATCAGTTGTAATGTAAGTTATTGACCCTTTAATGGCAGCTGTTTTATTCAAACCAATAGCAATTTTGGTATCTTTATTTACATTCACTTTTACTTCATCTGCGTACCATTCATTTGTATTAACTGGTTTTACAGAATAGGAACCTGCGGGTAATGATCTGTATTTTAGAATTCCATTAATATCAGTTCTAAAAGCTTTTCCTTCAATTATTACAAGTTGGTTTACAGCTGGTTCGTTTTTGTTTCCCGTTTCATAGTAAATATAAACTTCAAGTTCATTTCTTGATTTATCAATTTTTATAGGATTAAAACGCTTTGTTAGTCCAACTTGAATCGTATTTAAAGTGTTTATACTGGTCGAAAAATCGCTGTAATAATTGTAAAGGAAAATGGTAAAATCTTTTGTTACATCATAATCCAAACGTCCAGTAAACTGAAGTGATTCACTGATTATGCTGTTTTTAGAATAAACCATTCCAACATTAACATTAAGTTTATCATTAAAAAACTTGTGCTGCAGGTTGGGAGAGATGGTAAGATTGGTGTATGTATCGTTGATGCCTAACTGTGAATTGGCAATGATTTCTCCTAAGTAAAAATTATTGTATTGATAGAACGCCAGAAAATTAAAGAATTTCCAGCTGTAAATAAAGTTTGTTTTAAAATGAAACTCTTTGTTTTCAATTGTATTAGCAGAAAAAAGTCCACCCTCAAAAGACAGCGATAAATTTTGTTTTGTAGGTGCATTAAAGTATGTTAAACCCAAAGTCATTCGAGCAGCTTTCATTGAATATTCTTCTGGAGTTAGTGTGCTTGTGAGCTGTTCTTTACGGCTTTCAGTATAGTAATAAGGAGACAGAGATATTACCAATGAAGAAAATCGTCGAGACGCTCCAATGTCATAACGTGCTGTCGAAAAATGTGTAGAGGTAAATTGATTTCCAAATGCTTCTGGTTTTGCCGACAAATAATTATAAACTCCCCAAAGATTATATTTACCTGCAGGCAGATTTATTCGTTCATTTAGGTTTACAACTCCTTTTCTCATTCCCGAAAAATAACCAGAACTAAGGTAGTTAGAACTGCTGTAGAACAAATTTTTAAATTTACCATTAAACTGAAGTTCTCCTGCACCGCCTAATTTGTTTCCAGTTTCCATATTAGAAGTTAGATTACTTATTGCTCCGCCAAATCTAAGGTTGAAATTTTCTGATGTATACAATGAAAAACGAGACGATGCCAGATAGTTCTTAGTTCCAGAATAGGTATCATCATCATAGATAATTGTATTCTCGTAACCTTTTTTCTGCATCCATCCGTTATTGTGCGAGAAAACAGCCCATGCCGATTTACCAAAAGACAAACTAGGATTGTCAATCAGATTAAATGTTTTATCGATTGCACCAGCTTCAATAGTGTTTTTTTCATTGGGTTTATAAAAAGCTTCGGCACCTCTTCCAATTAGATTCATATCAAAAAACTTTGATACGTTTCCAATTGTAGCTCCAAAGTTCTTCTGACTGTATCCAAGCCAAGTATTTCTTAAAAACACTTGATCTGAATTCTCCCACCAGTTCATATCCAAGTTTGCCTGTAAAGTGCCTTTGTTTATTTCGGCTTTAGCATTGGCATACAAAAAATAAGCATTTGTATTGTCGCTGTTATATTGTACACTTGCCGTAACCTGATTAGTTTGGTTGAAATCATAATTATAATCAGGGTTGTATGGCATAACATATCTTCGATCCTGCCTAATAGAACTGGCTCTTACTGTACCATTAGTGATAATATCGCCATTATGATACAGTGCCGTAATATTTATGGTAAAATCCTCTTGATTTAATATAGTCTTGTTTACTATTTTTTTCAAGACTACGATAGTATCAGTAAATGCCTGAATATTGATATCCTTGTTTTCTATGGCACTTCGAGTAATAAAATCAGGATAACGGGCTAAAATGGTGACTTTCTGAGCGGTATTGCCTTCATTAGAAATACGAATTGGTATTGCTAGACTATCACCAGTTCTTTCGTAGATTATGTTTGTTTCCAACAACATAACTTTTACTAGTTTACGTTCACGAATAAAAACGGGTAAAAAAACACTTTTAGTAACTGAAGTTCTAGAGATTGTAAATACGGCTTCTATAGTGCTTTTGTTTCCTGCTTTGGCAGTTGCAGCGACAATAGCTTTTACAGGAATAAAAATACTGTCGTGAGCGGCTAGTGTAATGTTTTTGGGTTTTCGCTGCGAAAGGTAAATATCTTCGTGATTGCTTTGAGCATCAAGAATTCCTTCAATAGGATTAGAGCTGGTGTTTACAATTTTTACGTAAGCTTCTATAACTTCTTTGCTGTTTGTTTCAATTTTATTATTTGTAAATTCTATAGTAAAGGGGCTGTCTTGTGACCAAGCACTTAAACTTGATCCCAAAACAGTAAAAAACAATACTATTTTATAGAATTTACTCAGCATTATAAAAAAGGGTTAATTGGGCATTATTACAAAATATACTCTAGTACTGTATGTTCCAGGATTAACATTTAGTCCCGGACTATTAGCCGGAATGAAAAATTTTACATTGTATGTGATATCCTGAGGCGTACTGCTGGATCTAATCGATACAGGCTGTGTTGTGGTCGATAATGTTACCGGAGAAATTATTTGTAGTCCTTTATAAGTTTGATTTGTGCTTAATTGTAATTTTAAGTTAGAAAGCGGCAGTGTCTGCGATGATGTTGACGATATAAAATCGCCAGAAGCTTCTACAGCCAGCTGCGAATTATAAGTGTTAACTCGTAATGCATTTGGAATTGTAACCGATTTTTCTATGGTGTAATCAGATGGTGTATTGTAGTTTAAGTTAAACTGTTGTGCACCATTTTGTAGTATAACACTTTGACTTCCAAAATTTCCTCCAAAAGACAATTGAAACCTTGCATCACCAATAGGCGAAGTGTAGATACCGATTAATTGTTCTGTTCCGTTACTTATTTTATATAGCTTAAATTCATAGGATGTATTATACATTCCGTTTGGGCTTACCAATAAATGATTTCCGCCTTGAATGGTTAAGTTATATCTAAAAAGCCTGTTTACGGCACCATTTAAGTTTACATTGCTATGAATAAGGGTAATTTCATTGTATTTGCTCAGCTGAAATACTTGGTTTGGAACATTGATAAATATTCCATTTGCTGATCCGCTGTTTTCTTGACTGTTAAATTTTAAATAAGCATATTGCGCACCTACAGTATAAGCACTATTTACTTCACTTGTAAAATCCTGTGTAAGTCTTGCAGTAAGTTTCCATTCATTTACATCCATGTTAGCACCATAATACTGTATTGGAATAGAAATTTGATTGTTTAATGTTTTTCCTGAAACCATTTCTGCATAAGTAGAAAATACAGGCTGCCCATTATTATAGGCACCCAACATATACTGTGCAGCAGCATTATATTGCGTGCATAAGAAAAAAACGATAAAGGTTATTATTTGTTTCATATACTAAATTCTAACTCAGCAATTTTTATAAGGTCGTTCTCGCCATAAGTTAAAATGGCCGAAACGGTGTAGTTGCCTTTAGCAAGATCTGCGGGTAATTGTTGTTTTAGGATTCTAATGTCCTTTGGAAGTGTGTAAAATTCAGATTCTTTTAAAGTGCTTTTTTTACCAGTGCTATTATTAAATAATTCCCATTTTACCTTTCCATCAGTCCATAAATCGCCCTGATTTTCGATTTTTAATTCAATGATTTTGTTTTTATTATCATCAGCGTAACTTGTAAAATCAACAAAATCAACAACAACTTTATTTTCTTTAATAAAACTATGATACACTTTTACACCCATTCTTACGGTTACTTGTATAGCAGCACCGTTTTGATCTGTTGCCGTTCCGGGATTAAGCTGCGTAAAGAAAATCATACCCGTATGAACAGGCACAGAGGAATTGGCAGCTGCAGGAACTTTAAAAAGCACCTCAACTTGTTTAGTTTCACCAGGTTTTACAACAAAGTAAGACGACGGTAATATTTGTATCCAATCTGTGCATGAAGTAGGAAGCGTATTTGCCGGTACAATTTTATTGTTACCCGATGGCTCATATTCCCAATCGCTAAAAGAAACACCCACTTCAAGCTCTTTATCCGTAGGATTTGTTAAAGATACATATTGAGAACCTGATGCTCCAGAGTTTAATTTATAATATAAACGTCCTGGCGATACAGATATTCCTGCCTGAGCTTGAATCTGATTTGCCATGAATAACCCAACTAAAACCAATATAAAATTCTTCATATTTTTATTGTTTGTTACTAGTAAATATATCAATTATTGCGGAATTAGGGTGTACATAATTGTAGTACTATAGGTGCCTGATTCGCGATTAAGATAACTTGGTGATTTTGTTTCGGGTATTGCGTAGTTCACATGAAATCCGCGTCCCCATTCTCCTGCGGGAGATTTTATAATAGTTGCAGGCAGCGCCGAAAGCATAATTTGAGGCACTACTCGAAGTCCAGCGGGCGGCTGAGCATTAGAATTTGTAAGGCTGCCGGTTTCTGTTTTTACAGCAATTGTATTTACAGGTAATGAAGTGCTATTTCCATTATGAGAAAAATATTCCGTGCTTGCTTTTACAGTTACTTCATATGCACTGCTTGAACTCACTTTTATATGATTGGTTTGCTGTCCAGAATCATTTCCCAGAAGGAAATGAGAAGGCTTAGCCATACTTATGTTAACAGCTGGCTGAGAAATTTGTATGCTTTGTACCTGCGCAATAGTCACATTTACCTGTGTTTGCGCAGAGCCTATATTTTGTGCCATTGTGGCTATAGGACAAAGCAGTAAAAATAAATCTTGTATGTTTTTAAGAGTTTTCAAGCCTAATTATATTCCTAAAATGGTTAAACAATACCCCTCAGAAAACAACTAATTCTGAAAATAATAGAGATAAAAACGGCACTAACCGCATAAAGCAGATTAGTGCCATTTTATTAAAAGTTTTTATTATTAGTTTGCTACTATAGTATAAGTAAGCAAAGTACTGTAAACAGCTTCAGGTTTGTTTAAGTATACAGGAGCACTTACTGGAGGAATAGTGTACTGTACATTAAATCCGCGAATATCGCCTGTAGTTGATGAAATAAGTTCAACTGGCGTAGTTACACTAAGTGCTGGAGCATTTGCAGGGAAAGCTGCGTTTGATCCTGCATCAATACTGCCTGGAGCACCAGAAAAAGTTCCCGGTGTAGTTTTAACAACAACAGTCGATACTGGAATAACATCATTACCAGGTGATGTCAAGTCTGTAGCAGCCTGAATAGTTACTTTGTAACCATTAGTTGCGCTTACTTTAACATGATTAGGTAAAGAACCTGTAGTGTTACCTTCTGTAAAATTAGCTGCAGTATTCATTGCGATAGTAACTGTTGGATTAGTCACTTCGATAGAATAAACGTTTGCAAGATTTACGTTTAAATTAGTTGTTTGAGCAAAAATAGAATTTGTCGACAACGCAATAATTGCAAATGATGCAGCCATTAAAAAATTTTTCATTTTATACATTTTTTTTAGTTTAAGCCCTTTTTGGTTTAGGCTTATTATATTTGGTGTAAAATTACTTTCGTGCAGAACGAAAGTCAAAGTCAAAAAGGGTGTATTTGGTGTCATTTTGCTGCAAACACTACTTTTAACTTTTGTTTAAGAGGCATTATAACAATAAGTTAAAATAAGGTATGCGAAAACTGCAGCAAAAAAATCCTTAAAAGGACTGCTGTAGAAAAAAGAGGGATTTTTAGGTTAAGATTTGGGGCTTACAGCCAGGGTTTTAGCAGCAATTTAAACTATAGTTTACTTTTGGGGATGTAAACTCTTTTTTCTTCAAATTGTGTTCTGTAATTTTTGGGAGATATTCCAGCGGCATTGGTAAAAAAACGAATGAAATTGCTGGGGTCCAAGAAGTGGAGTTGAAAAGCTATTTCTTTAACACTCATATTAGTATATCGAAGTAAACGTTTACTTTCAATTACAATTTCTTCCGTAATTACCTTCTTTGGAGACATGCCATAAATCGCATTGCATATTTCGTTCAACGACTTTACGGGTATATTAAGCAAATCAGCATAATCTTTAACAAGTTTAAGCTGTTTCAGATTATCTTTTACCAATTTTCTAAAGTGATTGGCAATATTGACATCTCCTTTCTTAAAGGTTTCGATTGGACTGTAAGCTCTGTCTAATAATTCTTTCTGAGAGAACAGCAACAAACGTTCTACAGTATTATGAGCAAAATGATACATTAAGTCATCAAATGGCTTTCTGCACAAATGTGAAAGTGATTGATAGTATTGCTCAATGATCTTTCTTAAAGAGTTGTGCAGTTTATATTTTAACGCATGTTCTGAATTAAAAAAAACGCAGGAGGTCAAAAACTGTCTGTCAAGATCTGTTCGACAATAAAAATCTTCATTAAAACAAACAAGAAGCACTTCAAAACTAGTTTTGGTATCAATACTGAATACTTGATTTATGCCTACAAAGCCACATTCAAATTTGTTTATATCGATTAGGTTATTATCGACATTTAGAGTTAACTCTCCAGATTTTAACCAGAACATTTGATAGAATGAACTTCTAAGGGATGTATTCAGGAGTGGACTTTCTTGAGATTTAATTAAATGTACGCTGTATCCGCTAGGGAAGTGTTTTTTGTCAAGGGTAAGAATTTCAATCATGTTGTTTTTGTAAAAGTCAATGTAACTCCTAAAGATAGCAAAATTGATGCAAATTGATAGGTATAGATTGAAAAGAAATTTATAGAAACACCCCTGTTTACAAGTAGTTAAGTGCTAGTTTTTTAGTGTTTTATTTGATAGATTTATTGCAAAATTGCAAAAGAATAGAATCAAGAAAAGAATTTAACTGGATCATCAATTATAGAAATTAATCATAGGAATTGAAGTTTGTTATTTTTGATAAAGAAAAACTCATAAAGTTTGATTTTTACAAATAAAATGAGAATTAACACTGTATAAAGCGGGATTAAATTATAAATTATATAAATTAGCAATTCCTCATATAATTTGATAAAAAATGATTTTTAGATTACCTCTCATCAGCTTATTAAGCCTGTTTTTTCTACTCTTAAGTACAATTGCAAATGCCCAGACACAAAACACTTTTACAGGGTGGGGCGCATTATTTTCGAGTTATAAGTTAAATAATAAATTCAGCATTCATTTTGACGGACAAGCAAGATCTACAGATGAACTAAAAGATCTGCAGTCTTATATTATTCGTCCAGGATTAAACTATCATGTAAAGGACAACATGATTGCAACAGTAGGTTATGCTTATATAGGAAATTATAGAAGTGTTATGGATGTTGATGGCTGGATACCTGAACACAGAATATGGGAGCAGTTTATTTACAATCAGAAATTTACATTATCTAATCGTCCAGTTACTTTGCAGCACCGTTTTAGATTAGAGCAGCGCTTTATGGGACAGCCGGTGATTGATCAAAACGAACTTGTGACTGATAATTTTGAGTTTGCACAGCGATTACGCTATTTTGCTCGTTCCATTTTTCCGTTATCCCAAACAACTAATTTTAGCAACGGAGCATTTGTAGCATTACAGAATGAAATTTTTGTGAATATTCAAAATGCTCCAAACGACAGTTTTTTTGACCAAAATAGAGCTTATTTAGCATTAGGATGGCGATTAAGCCCTAAGTTTGATATTGAAGCAGGTTATATGAATCAGTACATTCTTGGTAAAAATGTCAATACCGTAAATAATATAGTGCAAGTAGCAGCTTATGTAAGGCTTTAAACGTATTCAATACTTATAAAATTTAAAACATTCCAAGAAGAATTTTTCTTTTTGGGATGTTTTTTTATGCAATACAATTTTTATCATTTGCAGTTAGATTTGTTTACATAAAATTTAGTTTAATTAAACTAATTATTATTTGTATATAAATATTTGTAAAACATGAAATTACATACAACTATTTGTGTTTATACTTTAAATAATTTGATTTTCATTTTTGATTTTTTTTCTTTCAAAAAAAGAGGTATCTTTGCGAAGTTAAATACAAGTACAATAATGACAACTTCAAATTTTTATTTAAAAAATAATCGCTTGATGCGCCTTATGGGCACGTTATTATACTTGCATGACGATACTTTCTTAAAAAGTTCCAAAGAGTTTATTAATTAAGCCCTGTCAAAACTCTAGACAGGGATTCTTTCATTCGGAAAGCTCATTTTATTTAATCTTCAATTTTTATTTAGGATTATGATTTCATTGAATTCAAACATACAAGAGCTGCAAAAGTTCAATGATGAGTTGTATGTCATACCTATGAGAATGGAGCAAACAGAAAGTTATGTCAGTAAATCAAAACATCATTTTAACAACAGGAATATACGATTTAATTAAAGATCACGTAAGAAGAAAGAAAGTAACAATAGAAGAAGAAAAATTATTACTTTTTGAACTTAAAAAAGCAACACAGGTACTAAGAAGAGATTTACCAGAAGATATTGTATCAGTAAATCGAAGAGTAACTTATAAAGATCATGCAACTAATGAAGAAAAAACAGTTGTGTTTGTAGGTCCTGAAAAAACAAAAGTTAGTAAAAACAAAATTTCAATTCTTTCAGATGAAGGTATTGCAATGGTAGGATACAAAGTAGGTAATCTAGTAGAATGGCCGGCTAAAAAAGGAGATTTGAAACTAGAAATCCTAAAAGTAGAAGAAGTAGCTTAAATTCTTTTTTAATTAAAAAATATCCCATAAGGAATCTTTCTTTATGGGATATTTTTTTTGATTGATATTTAGTCTAGAAATGACTAGTTCAAATAATCTCTTTGAGAGATTTACTCAAAATAGCAACCGAATTTTCCATTTCAACTTCATCTAAATGCCCAAATCCTAAGCGTGTAGCAGTTAAATCTTTCGTTTGATACAAAATTGTTTTTGGCAGGAATAATCCATTTGCAATACATTGCTTTTGAAACTTTATTAAATTAAAGCTGTCAAGCCATTCTACCCAAATAGCCAAACCTCGAACAGGAATTTGAAACTTGATCTTTCCCTCTAATTTTTCCTTTAACAATGAGACAAAATAATCTCGGCGTTCTTTATAGATTTTTTTATTCTTTTTTGAAAGACGGTGAACTTCACCTTCTATAATCCATTCCGTTAAAACTTGTTCTTTGATAACATCAATGTCGGGTTCCAGAATATTTTGATGTTTCTCTAATTCCTGAATAAACTCCGCAGGGGCAGCGATAAAACCGTAACCAAAACCTGCTGGTAAAGACCTTCCAAATGATCCAATATAAACAACTCTTTCATTAGACCCTAAAGCCGCCAAAGGTAATACAGGGTTATTATCATAGTGAAAATCAAAATCGTAATCATCCTCAACAATGACAAATCCATATTTATTAGCTAGTTCAAGCACTTCCATTCTTCTTTTGGCGCTAAGAGAAGTCGTCGTTGGATAATGATAATTAGACGTAAGATACAATAATCTGATTTCTTGAATTTCGCAGATTTGCCTTAAGTGTTCCGTATCGATTCCGTCTTTATCAACTGGTATTGAGATTATTTGTGCGCCGCTGTCAGACAATGTCATATTCGACATATAATACCCCGGAGAAGCAACAACAACTTTGTCATTGGGTGAAATAAGCAATTTTGTAACCAAATACAAGCTGATTTCATGACTTGATGTTGTGAGCAAATTTGACGTAGAAATGCGTATGCCGCGTGTTAAATTTAAAAAATTAGAAAATTGAGTTTTAAAATTTAGATGAGATAGTGTCTGAATTTGTTCCCAAGTTTCTGTATATTTTTTTCTCTTTAATTTAGAAACATAAAGCCTTGCCAGAACATCAGTTTGAACAAGTCGCAAATCAGGCAAACCGTCGTTAAATTGATATGGTAAGGTACTGGTTTCTTTAGGGGTTTCAAGAATTGCAGAACGTTTAAAAGTAAAAGGCTGGCTTGTTTTTGAAGTATTTCGATCTTCAGTAAATGCAAATTCAGCTTTGTTTTTTTGTTTTTTCTCAGATAATATAAATGTTCCTTTATTAGGTAAAATTTCTATCCAGCCTTGCAATTCTAAGTCCTGAAAAGCTTTGATTAGTGTGTTTCTATTAACCTCTAATAATTTACATAAAATACGTGTTCCCGGAAGTTTTGTACCTTCAGGAAGCAACCCTGTTTGTATCGCTTTAATAAACTCAAAAACAATCTGTAAATATACAGCAGTTGATTCTTCAGGCTTAAGCTGAATGAAACTTTTGAAGGGAATTTGAACCGGACTATCCATTTTTATAAAACTGGTACACATTAGTAGTACGGCAAGATACTACTTTTGCAAAAAATTAAAAGAAATGACAAAGATTTATTTTGCTTTATTTGCCTTTATGAGCATTGGTGGATATGCTCAGGTGCAAAAAGACACTATTAAAATTGACGAAGTAATAATTAACGAAAACAGATTTAGCACGCCTATATCTAAAAAAAATAGAAATGTATATGTAATTGATAAAGCTGCGATTGAAAAATTGCCAGGGAAAACAATTCAAGAAGTTTTACAATATGCCAATGGGGTAGATTTAAGACAAAGAGGCCCATTTGGAAGTCAGGCGGATGTGAGTATTGATGGGGGAAGTTTTGAGCAGACTGTCGTGCTTATAAATGGTACTAAAATTATCGATTCTCAAACGGCGCACAATATGCTTAATCTGCCGATTCCCGTTGAAGTGATCGAAAGAATTGAAATAATTCGAGGGCCAGCAGCACTTACTTATGGAATAAATAGTTTAACTGGAGCGATAAATATTATAACCAAAAAGCCAACTCAATCTGGTTTTTTGATAAATACTTATGCGGGTTCTAATTTTGAAAAAGATACTCAAGATACTGGAGATACATTTTACGGAACTGGAATTCAGGCTGGAGGAGTTTTTAGCAAAGAAAAACAACAGCATTCACTTTTTGCTTCACATGATAAGAGTAACGGATATCGATACAATACGGCTTTCGAAAATAATAAAATATTTTATCAGGGCAATTTTCAGATTAACGACAACAATGAAATTTTAAGCTCATTTGGTTACATTAATAACGGATTTGGTGCAAACGGATTTTATGCTGCTCCGGGTGATAGAAATTCGAGTGAGGTTGTGCAAACCACATTTGCATCTGTACAGTCGAAACATCAATTATCAAACAAATGGGCACTTATGCCTCGAGTGAGCTATAGATATAATTATGATGATTATCGTTATTTTGGAATTTCGAACTTAAAAGCAGGCAGAAGTCAGCATTATACCAATTCATTAGCTGCAGAAGTTAATACAACCTATAAAATGGAAAAGGGAGAGCTGGGCTTTGGTGCCGAAGTACGATCTGAAGATATCAGCTCGTCTAATATTGGTGATCATGATAGAGAAAATTTTGGAGTTTATCTGCAATACAGAACTACTTTTATTGAAAAGTTGGATGTGAATTTAGGTACTTATCTTAATTATAATTCAGATTACAAATGGCAGGTTTATCCAGGACTTGATGCAAGTTATGCGGTTACAAATGCTTTTAAAATTGTTGGAAATATTGGAACAAGTCAGCGCATACCATCGTTTACAGATTTGTATTTGAATCAACGTCCGGGGAATATTGGTAATCCGAATTTGGTAACCGAAAATGCATTTCAGAGCGAGATTGGATTCAAATATACAAAGCAGAATTTTAGTTTTAATGCCAATTATTTCTACAGAAAGATCAGCAATTTTATAGATTGGACAAGAGATGTTACTACTCAGCCATGGCAAAGTAATAACTACGGAAATCTGAATACAAATGGTTTTAATTTGCGTACAAATTATAGAGTTAATTTTTCTAGTGATTCTAGGTTAAACATTAATCTGGCATACTCATATTTAGATTTTAAATTTCAAGATGTTATTGATGATTTGTATGCTAAATATTTGGTTTCATCTCTCGAACATCAAATAACAAATACAATCGATTTTCAACATAAAAAATTTACAGCCTTATTTGCTTCTCGTTTTAATAAAAGGATAACAGGTCCATCTTACTGGATTAATGATTTTAGAGTAAGTCAAGCCATAAATAAACTAACAATTTATGTTGATGCACAGAATATCTTCAATGCTAAATATTATGAAGTTGGAGCAATTCCGCTTCCTTCAAGATGGTTTAGCTTGGGAGTAAAATTTGTGACTTTTTAAATATCATAGATTAAATCTTTAAAATCGCAAAGAGCGCAAGGGATTACGTAAAGAACACAAAGTTTTAGCGTAATCCCTTGCAGTCTTTGCGGTAAAATCTTTCGCAATAGCATCTCAAGAAATTAAACTCGTCAACATTTGGGATGGTTATTTAAACAGTTGGTATTTATAGAATGATTAATTGAATTTTATTGGTAGATTTGTTAATACTATTTATTTACTAAAATCCAGATCTAATAAGGCTATGAGTACATTATTCGTGAAAAACATGGTTTGTAATCGATGTATAATGGTAGTTCAAAATGAACTCGAAAAACTCGGTTTAGACTTTACAAATATCAAACTTGGAGAAGTAAGCCTGACAAAAGAACTTAGTTCTGACGAAAGAAATTTGCTTGAAAAAGCCTTAGTTTCTTTAGGTTTTGAGGTAATTGATGATAAAAAAAGCAGGATAATCGAAAAGATAAAAAATATTATCATCGATTTAGTACATCATCAGGATAATGACACAAAGAATAATTTATCAGATATATTAAGCGAAAAAATCAATCATGATTACAATTATCTTTCAAATTTGTTTTCTGAGGTTGAAGGGACTACGATAGAAAAATATTTTATTGCTCAAAAAGTCGAAAAAATAAAAGAACTTTTGGTTTATGATGAGTTATCGCTGAGCGAAATAGCTTTGCGTTTAAACTATTCGAGTGTTGCGTATTTAAGTAATCAATTTAAGAAAGTAACGGGATTAACGCCAAGTCATTTTAAGCAGATTCGATCAGAAAAAAGAAAGCCGCTGGATAAGGTTTAAGTAAATGTTACAAATCAAATCCATAATTACGCAATAAAACTTACTGCTATTGTTGCCAACTTTGCATAATAAATTACAACAAGTGAATTATGGCAACAAATAATAATACTAAGGAAACAATTTTCATTCCGCTGGAAAACGTAGAGAGTGAGCACTGTGCTTTAATCGTAGATAAAGGATTAGCAGAGGTTAAAGGTGTTGAAACTCATAAAGTAGAAGTAAACAATCGCAGAGCTGTTATTACCGTAAAAGGAAATGAAACTGTTGGCAATGCTGTAAAGACTATCAAAGACTTAGGATATGGTGTCCCAACCGTAAAAAAAACTTTTCCTGTTCTAGGCATGACGTGTGCGTCTTGTGCAGGCAGCGCAGAAAGTATTGTATCGTATGAATTAGGAGTAGTTGATGCATCGGTAAATTTTGCAACTGGAAATTTAACGGTGGAGTATCTTCCGAATCTAACAGATGCAAATAAACTTCAAAAAGCGGTTCAAGCTGTTGGTTACGATTTACTTATTGAAGACGAAGCTAAGCAGCAAGAATCTTTAGAAGCTATTCATGCTGAGAATTTCAAAAAATTAAAAAATAAAACCATTTGGGCAGTTCTATTATCACTGCCTGTGGTAACTATTGGTATGTTTTTTATGGATATGCCATATGGCAATGAAATTATGTGGCTTTTTTCTACACCGGTAATTCTTTGGTTAGGGAAAGATTTCTTTATAAACGCATGGAAACAAACGAAACATGGTTCTGCCAATATGGATACGCTGGTGGCTTTAAGTACAGGAATTGCGTATTTGTTTAGTGTATTCAACATGTTATTTATGGATTTTTGGCATCAACGAGGATTGCATGCTCACGTATATTTTGAAGCAGCAGCAGTAGTCATTGCATTTATACTTCTAGGTAAATTATTGGAAGAAAAAGCCAAAGGAAATACTTCATCAGCAATAAAGAAACTTATGGGTTTACAGCCCAAAACCGTGATGGTTATTCAGCCTGATGGCACCGAGAAACAAACCGCTATTGAGGATGTACATGCTGGAGCAATTATCTTGGTAAAACCGGGTGAAAAAATTGCTGTAGACGGAATGGTGATTTCGGGAAATTCGTACGTTGATGAAAGTATGTTGAGCGGAGAACCTGTTCCTGTGTTGAAAAAAGAGAATGAAAAGGTTTTTGCTGGAACAATAAATCAAAAAGGAAGTTTTCAGTTTGAAGCTGTTAAAGTTGGTAGAGAAACCATGCTTGCGCAAATCATTAGAATGGTGCAAGATGCACAAGGAAGTAAGGCTCCTGTGCAAAAATTAGTAGATAAAATTGCAGGTATTTTTGTTCCTATTGTTATTGGTATAGCAATATTAACTTTTATTGCTTGGATAGTTTTAGGAGGTGATAATGCTGTGGCGCAAGCTTTATTGGCTGCCGTTACGGTATTGGTAATTGCTTGTCCTTGTGCCTTAGGTCTTGCAACACCTACAGCTATTATGGTAGGAGTTGGTAAAGGTGCCGAAAATGGTATACTAATTAAAGATGCCGAAAGTTTAGAATTAGCCAGAAAAGTTACTGCTATTGTTTTGGACAAGACTGGAACTATTACTGAAGGAAAACCGCAAGTAACAGGTGTTAAATGGTTAGATAATAATGATATAACAAAAGATATTTTACTAAGTATTGAAAAGCAATCTGAACACCCTTTAGCAGAAGCTGTAGTGAAAAATTTAGACGGTGTGCAAAGTGTGTCTTTATCAGGTTTTGACAGTATTACTGGTAAGGGAGCGAAAGCAGTTTATAATAACGAAACCTATTTTGTAGGTAACAAAAAATTATTGGCTGAAAATAATATTACGATTGCTGATTCATTAGTAGAGCAAGCTGATGCTTGGGGCAAAGAGTCTAAAACCGTAATTTGGTTTGCCAGTAGTAAAGAAGCGCTTTCGGTTATTGCAATTTCCGATAAAATAAAAGAAACATCTGTAGAAGCGATTAAGCAAATGCAAGATATGGGGATTGAACTGTATATGCTGACAGGGGATAATGAGGCTACTGCAAAAGCGATCGCTGAACAAACAGGGATAAAACATTATAAAGCAGAGGTAATGCCTCAGTATAAAGCTGATTTTGTAAAAGAACTGCAGCAGCAAGGTAAAGTTGTAGCAATGGTTGGGGATGGTATAAACGACAGTACGGCATTAGCAACTGCTGATGTAAGTATTGCAATGGGCAAGGGAAGTGACATCGCAATGGATGTAGCAAAAATGACTATTATTTCATCAGATCTTAATAAAATACCTCAAGCTATTCGTTTGTCTAAACAAACAGTAGCAACTATAAAGCAAAACTTATTCTGGGCATTTATTTATAATCTAATTGGTATTCCACTTGCTGCGGGAGTATTGTATCCAATAAACGGATTCTTGCTAAACCCAATGATTGCTGGAGCTGCAATGGCCTTGAGCAGTGTTAGTGTAGTAAGCAACAGTTTGCGTTTAAAATGGAAAAAGTAAACCTTGATGCGTTTGCTAGAACGGCGGTTTCCTAATTTATATGCCGCCGTTTTAAATTAATTTTTAGTTTAATTGATTTATTTATGGACCTCATTTTCCCTCTTCATTGCGATTTTTGAAGCAGGTTAAATGAGGTCTTTTTTTTTTTTGAAATAAAATTCTATAATAACAAAGTATGTAAAAAAACTTTGAACCTTTGTCTCTTAGAACCTCAGTATCTCAGAACCTCAGAACCTTTTTGTAAAACAATCAGTAAATATCACAAATCAAATACGGAATATTATAAGCAAACTGAGGTAAAAATGGCGGAAATTTGCTGTATCAAATAATTATAAAACATCATACAAAATGGAAAATAAAAATCTTCAATTCAAAACAACCCTTAATTGCGGCGGGTGTGTAGCCAAAGTAAAATCTGATTTAGACAATGCTAAAGGTATTACTCAATGGAATGTAGATACTGATAATGCTGATAAAATCCTTACGGTTCAATCAGAAGGAGCAACAGAGGACGAAATAGTTGCTATTATTAAAAGTAAAGGTTTTAAAGCAGAGCCTATATAAGCTTAGACTTTTTCTTGTCTTTTTAAAATACAATATCGTTCTTATTTAAATGCAAAAAGCGTCAGTTTTCAATAGAAAATTGACGCTTTTTTATTTATATAGAATTTTAATTTTCGCAAAAGGAGCCTATCTGCTTTAAATGCCTCTCTGTTTGGTATTTATTAAAATTATCCCACTTAGGAGGAAAGTTTGTTTTTTGTCCGTACATAGCATCCAAACAAATATTATTTTCTTTGTATTTATGATGCAAAACTTCTAGAATTTTAAAGAAGAATTCATCCAGCATTACAATGGTTTCAAATTCAATTTTTAATGTATTATAGTTTTCATCTGAAGAATTTAAAAGCTGTAGTAAATTTAAAACTTCATTCTTTTCTTCTTCATTGATTTCAGTTGAATAGCCCATTTTTAAAGTTTTAAAAACGAGATTATTCCACGCCCTACTGTCATGCGCCCATTGTACATCAGGTAAGTTCAACGAATGTTCACAAATTAAAATAATCGAGAAAAGAACATCATTTAAGTATTGTGCCGGAAACTCATCAAAACTTCTGAATTCAAAACCGCTTTGGTACATTTTTTCCTGATTAAAATCAAGACCAATTTCCGAGAGCATCTCGTATTCCATTTCGGCTTCAACTTGATCACGCCACCAAATGTTTTCTTCTTTTGTAAACTTCAGTAATTTTCTAAAATCATCAACTTTATAAGTTAGAATTTTTCCTTTTGGCATTGCTTTATTGTAAGTGCCTACGCCTATGTAGCGAGACATAGCGTTGCGCATAGAACCCAAAGTAAATTTTTTGTCCATGCTGTAAGTGTCACTTATTACTCCCATAATATCGGGACTTCCAAGAGTAGCTATAAAAAATGGCTCAAACCATTGCAATAGATAAATGGCGTTAGAATGTGTTTTTTCAAAATCATTATAATCTACAATTCTACTGTCTTCAGTTAATGATGGTAAAGTAATATGAAAATGATACGTTCCGTTATTAAATAAAACCAAATTTTCCTGATTTGTCATAAACATATTAAGACCATTGTTGTAGTCTGGAAAATCTAATTTTCCGTTCAATATGCGCGATTCGTTTATTTTATCAATAAAAAGCTTTTTGGTCGCTTTTAGTTCTTTGCACGAATCAACTACCGTTCTGTTTTCAAAATATTTAGTTACAAATTCGATAGAATCACCATCAAAATGAACAGATCCCATCGTTTTGTTTCTTTGAGTAATCATACTCTGAATATTATAAGGCTGATCTTCCAGGAAAAGTTCCATAATAGATTTTCCAAGATAATCAGGATTTTCTATAGGTTGTGCGCTTACTTCGCCGTTTTCGGCAGTAGGTAATGGCTTTACTGGCGATAATGTTTTGTGCTGATAGTTTATATCGAGTTTTTCCAAAGAATGACTATTCATCATTCTGCTTACGGTATAACTTTCATTCAAGTTAAAAGCTTTTTTTAAAACAGGAGCAAGGCTTTCTGGTTTGTAACATTTTCTATAATCAATACTGTATTTCTCAAAACCAATTTTTTCTTGTATAAATTCACCAGAGACTATCAAGGGATCTGCAAATTGCAAATAGGTTTCATTCTCTAATCCAATTCCCCAATAATATTTTTTTGTCTGATTGTCTTTCATTTATACTTTTTTTCTTTTTTATGGTTGATAAAACTTTTTTAGATTGATATTTTTTACTGATAAACACGAATCTAATTCTGTTAAAATTAGGGACAAGAAACCTTGTAACGGATTAAGCATTATTGTTGCCTCCATTATAAAAGTTTTTCGTTTACTTTTAAAAATATAGGAAATTATCGTTTAGAAATTGTGCATTTATATCGACTGAAAGAGGAATAAAAAAATAAAATTTTACAATTGGGTTATAAAATAATTATCGTTATTAATCGCTTTTATATCAATAATTTAAGCTGGAGTATAGCGTAGACGGAACTTTTGCAATACTTGTTTTTTTCTAAGCTGCAAAAGTAGTGAATAATTAGATTATTTCCAAGCTGTTAGTGCAATGGAAATGAATATGTTTTTTTAGGGTTTTAAAATAAAACTCAAAAGCTTTTTACTCGTGATAATAAAAAACATAAGAAGAGTACAATTCGTCATTCCACCAATCTTTTCTAATTTCCGAAAAGTAGTTGTAATTCAGCTTTCCAGCTTGCGATTGCAGCGGATAAATAACTACACCATTTACTCGATAAGCTTTGTGTAAATCAGTTTCAGGGACAACAGGAACAATATGTCCAGAAAGACCTTTTTCTCTTCTTTTGGCGCAAATTATTCCAATGCCGCCATTAGTATTTACCTTGTTTTGAATTTCATCAGGACTAAACATCCTTTCCCAGCCAAAAGCAGAACCCCATTGTAAAAACCAATCGTGTATAGCGCTAGAGTAAATGCGATCAACCGTTTCTTCAAAAACAGCTTCGACCTCTTGTCCATTTAATATTTTTTCTAGAGCTTCATTAGTCCACCAAACTGTTGGGAGATAAACTCTAGAGAACCAGCAATAATCATAAGAATAGACATTACAATAGGTGTCTTCTACAGTTCTTTGATATCTAATGTTTTTTTCAACATCCAATTTGTCTATCAGCCGCGCAATACTTTCTTTTTTACTCGCTGCATTTGTTAAATCTCTATACGGAATGTCAGAATCAGAAAGAGGAGTTTCCTTCATTTCCATCGAATCTAATCTGGATTTTAGATTAGGTAATAAATCAGCTTTTACTATTTTATCATTTGACACAGGATTATTTTCAAAAGCTAATGATCCTGCTGCTATGTTATATTCTGTCATCTTGAATGCTTAAAATTAATGGACATAAACCAGCAGGAATTTGTATTCGTGCCATTTGGTTTTATCGCCAAAAAAGTAAATATAGGGATTTTGAACTTTTCTAACCCTTATAGAAACGGACAAATTATGAAAATATTAGGATTATTTTCGTTTCCATAAGTGGTCTTTCTTTTTAATTAAGAATTATCCATTAGCTTCCAGCGTGAGTTTTCTCTATCTTTGCATTTTTAAAAATACTTCATGAATTCCCCTGTTAAAGCCGTTCATCCCATATATAATCTTCAGTTTGGATTAGTTTGTTTAAGTTCATTACTCTTTTCAGCTAGTTTCAATATGCTGATTCCTGAACTCCCTGAATATCTGAGTAAAATGGGCGGAGCAGAATACAAAGGTTTAATTGTGGCGTTTTTTACATTAACGGCTGGAATTTCAAGACCATTCAGCGGTCGATTGACCGATACTTTAGGTAGAGTTCCTGTTATGGCAGTAGGCTCAATCGTATGTTTTGTCTGTGGCATTCTGTATCCCGTTTTAGGAACTGTTTCTGGTTTTTTGTTTTTACGATTAATTCATGGATTTTCGACAGGATTTAAACCTACAGCAACTGCAGCTTATGTTGCGGATATTGTTCCAAGAGAACGTTGGGGAGAAGCTTTGGGTTTACACGGACTCTGTTTTTCTATCGGAATGGCTTTGGGGCCGGCGATTGGGAGTACGATTAAAATATATTCCTCTATGAATATGCTCTTCTATGCCTCTTCTGTTTTTGCACTTTTGTCTATTGTGATTTTAATGAATATGAAAGAAACGTTGAAACACAAACAACGTTTTAGTCTGCGTATCCTTAGAATTTCGAGAAAAGACATTATTGCTGTAGAAGTACTGCCGGCAGCTATAGTTACTTTTCTTTCTTATATGGCTTACGGAGTAATATTGACATTAATTCCTGATTGGAGCCAGTATCTAGGAATAACCAATAAAGGTTTGTTTTTTATGGTCTTTACAATTACTTCGGTAATGATTCGTTTTGGAGCAGGAAAAGCATCTGATAAATATGGTCGTTTGCATTTAATAGGTATTGGACTTTTCTTTTTAATTATATCACTAGTAATTGTCGGGTTTTCAACATCAATCAGCGGACTTTTAATAGGCGCAGCAATCTATGGAATCTCGACAGGAATTGTATCACCAGCTCTTAATGCTTGGACGGTTGATATGAGTTTTCCAGATCATCGAGGAAAAGCAATGGCAACAATGTACATTGCACTTGAGGCAGGAATTGGTCTTGGCGCTCTTGTAGCTGGATGGATGTATCAAGATGTAATTGCAAAAATTCCGATGCTTATGTACGCCAGTGCTGCAATGGTTTTTCTGGCTCTTACTTACGTTTGGATGCGATTGCGAAATACTAAAAGTACTTAATTTTAAGATCCCATTGCTGTAAAATTGTTAATGATAATTTAATGATATAGTTTACTGCATCTGATTTCTAGTATTTGGAATATATTTACTTTTCAAAAACGAAATCAAAATGAGAAAAACTACTTTATCATTATTATTTACGCTGATTAATCTATCTTTTGTTTTAGCTCAAACAACCCAGCAGGAATTATTTGATACTCCCGAAAAAACTGCAGGGGTATATTATGCTTATCCAGAAAAAGATATTGTACCTCTTAGACCTGTTCCAAAGGGGTATGAAGCATTTTATATTAGTCATTTTGGGCGTCACGGCTCTCGTTATTTAATAAGTGATAATGATTATAAAGATGTCATCAATTTATTTGAAGATGCTGATAAAAATGGATCTTTAACTGATTTAGGTAAAGATGCTTTGAAGCGCTTACAGCAGCTTTGGACTGAAGTTGAATTTAGAGGAGGTGATCTTTCCCCGTTAGGGCAAAGAGAACAAAGAGGTATCGCGGAACGTATGTATGCAAATTATCCTAAAGTGTTTGCAAAAGAGGCTCAAGTAGAGGCAAGTGCCACATCGGTATTGCGAGTTGCACTAAGCATGGATGCTTTTTGCGAACGAATAAAAGAATTTAATCCAAACTTAGAGATTACTCGAAATGCTGGTGTAAAATGGCAGCAATATTTGAATTATCATACAAAAGAAGCGATTGCTTTTAGAAGTGCTAAAGATACTTGGAAAGAAGATTTTCTAAAATTTGAGGCTGCTCATACCCAGCCAGATCGTTTAATAAAATCTCTATTTTCTAACAATGCTTATATCCTTAAGAAAGTGAATTCAAATGATCTTATGAATAAGTTATTTGCGATCGCGGGAGGAATGCAAAATACCGAAACAAAGTTGTCATTTTATGATTTGTTCGAAAAACAAGAACTGTTTGATTTATGGCAGACCAGTAATTATCGTATATATGTAAATGATGCAAACGCAGCTCTTAATAATGGGATTATGTTTGAAAATCAAAAACCTACCCTGAAAAATATCCTTGAAAATGCCAACAAGATTATTGCATCAAAAGGAAAAGGCGCAACACTGCGTTTTGCACATGATGGCAATATAATTCCGTTAGCAATGCTGCTTCATTTAGACGGAAGTTACAATAGCATTTCAGATTCGAATAAGTTTTATGAAGCTTGGAGCAGTTTTAAAATTGCGCCTATGGCAGGGAACATACAAATTGTATTTTTCAGAAAACGAAAATCAGATGATATTCTTGTAAAATTTCTTTTGCATGAAAAAGAAATATTGGTTCCAACTATTCAAACAGACAAAGCGCCTTATTATCATTGGAAAGATGTAGAAAAGTATTATAAAAATTTGCTTTCGACTTAAAAATGAAAAAATGATGAGATTAAAATTCTCATCATTTTTTGTTTACTGCAATATCAAAATGATATAATCGTATCATTTTGATAGGACAATCATTCGTTTAGGAAGATCTTAATTTTGGTATAACCTAAACACAGACAGCTTGTAACACGTTCAAAAGAGGCGTAATGCCAGAATTGGTATATGTTTTGGAAATATTTTTTTGTAGCAGCATTATTAATTAAATCAAAAAGCTAAACAAGATATGAAAACCAGACAACCTGTTTTGGACTTTTTAGGCAAAGACTTTTTATTTTCTGAACCAGCGATTTTATCAATCCATAATCAAGGGGCAGAAGAATCACCAAATTTTACTATAGAAATTGCTAATGTGAACCATGTGTTTTGGTTAAATGAAATTTGCAATACTACGCTGTCATCAGCTTTAGCTCGGGGAACAGGAATCTCAGGGCGTTCTCCAGAATTACTGGAAGAAAAAATGAAAAAAGGTGAAGCTGTGATTGCTTTTGCATCAGATGGAACCTGGGCTGGTTTTTCGTTTATTTCTGATTGGAATAATGGGGAGTATGTCTCTAATTCTGGATTGATCGTAGCGCCGCAATTTAGGCATACGGGTTTGGCAAAAAAAATCAAACAAAAAATTTTCTCGCTCAGCCGTCAAAAATATCCTGAAGCTAAAATATTTAGTCTTACAACAGGACTTGCAGTAATGAAAATGAATCACGAACTGGGTTTTGAACCCGTTATTTATTCTGAACTAACTACTGATGATGCTTTTTGGCAGAATTGTAAGTCTTGTGTTAATTGTTCTATCTTAATGAGTAAAGAGCGAAAAAATTGTTTGTGTACAGCCATGCTTTATAATCCTTAACAAGATAACATATTGTAAATCTTTAATATCTATAGTGTTTATTAATAGTGTTTTATGTATAAATATTCTAGCTTTTATTCTAAAATAATTAGTTAATTGTAATTACTTCGTCTGTACGTTTCGTTCGGACGTTTTTTTTCTATTTAAACACATGAAAACGTAGATTTTATGGCTAAATAGAATGTCGTGAAAAATACTTTAAGATAAAATTTAAAAAGACTATAATTCTTAAACAGTATATTGCAATACTAAACAAGCTTTCTTTCTATATACTATATAAGAGAATTTGCTGTAATAAAATTTGATTGGAATGAAATTGAGGAGAAAAAGAAAAACAACATTAAAAGACTATTTTGAAAAAAACTTTAATAACGATTTACCAGCAGAATCTTATAGCGAAAATGTAGAACTGCTTGTAAAACTAGTAAATTTAATTCGGCCGAAAAACCCAAAAACAGCTGTTGTAGTTGACTTGTCAGAGTTAATTAAGCTGCTTCGCGAAAATCAAAATTACCGCAATGGATTGATGATTTGCATTAATGCACATCTAGAAAAAAAGAAGTTTAATAAAATCCTTTCAGATGCAGGTATTCTTCAAGATGCCAATTTCTTTTTCGAAGTACGAAAAAGGATTTTTGCTAAATTAATTCCGGAACAGCCGGAAAAAGATACCTTACAATTTATTCTAAATCAGATATTCTTTGTCAATACAGACCCAATATGGATTAAAAAAGTACCTAAAAAACAAATATTCGAATTATTTTCATTGTTGCAATTTCGTTCTATTTATCAATTGAAAGAAGATAATGCATCATTTAATGAGCTTATTTTTGCAATGGAGGTGATTACCTACCGTATTTGCGGATCAGCAATGGAAACCGATGTAATACGGATGGTTCCTGAATATGAAAATCTCGAAAGTCCCTTTATAGCTTTTCAACGAGAATTATTGCTGATGAATGAAAGACTAATCGAATCTTCTGAAAAATCAATAAATGAGGATGATTTAGGCTACAAACAGTTAATTATTTTGCACAAGCAATGCGTTGATTATATTGAAACTGCATTTAAAAACAGTAATAAATTTGGAATTTCATTACATGTAAATCAAAGTCTTTTAAGAATCCGTCAGCAGCTTGAGCGTTTGAAATCGCTTTTACCAATTTTGATACAAGGTAATGGAGAAGAGGCTACAAGAAATACAATTTCGCTGTCGTATAAACTCATTAAATACAATTGTGACAAAAACAATATTCGAAAATTGGTCAATGAAAGTACTCAGCTTTTATCTTATGAAATAACCCAGCATACGGCTGATACAGGCGAACATTATATCACCAACGATCGTAAGGAATATTACAAAATGTTCTTTTCGGCAGCTGGAGGTGGTTTTATAGTTGGAATTTTATGTATTATCAAACTCTTGTTAGGAAAGGTTGAAACCAGTGGATTTGGTCATATCTTTTTATATAGTATGAATTATTCGATTGGATTCATCATTATATATATTCTCGGATTTACACTTGCGACAAAGCAGCCGGCAATGACTGCTTCAGCATTAGTTAGAGCCTTGCAAGAAGGATTCAAGCAAAAAACACAAGACAAAAAAAACTATAAGTATAAAGAGTTTGCCATTTTTTTTGCACGAGTGTTTCGTTCACAGTTCATAGCTTTTGTAGGGAATGTGATTATAGCCTTTCCAGTTTCATTGCTCGGAATCTGGGCTATCGATCAAATATTTCATTATAATATTGCCAAGGAAAAATGGCCGACTTTAATTTACGATTTAAATCCTATTTATTCAGCAGCAATATTTCATGCAGCTATAGCAGGTGTATTTTTATTCCTATCTGGAATTATTGCCGGTAGTATTGCCAATCGCGATAAGCATAATCATATCTATTATCGTATTCAAGAGCATCCTTTACTAAAGTTGAGTTTAGGTAAAAAATGGACAAAGAAGCTGGCATCATTATATGAAAACAAATGGGCAGGAATTGTTTCTAATTTTTGGTTTGGTGTTTTTATGGGAAGTACCGTTTTCATTGGAATATTCTTTGGGCTAAATATTGATATCAGACATATAACTTTCGCAAGTGGAAATTTTGCAATGGCATTATATGGCGCCGACTTTTATCTTACGCAAGAAATATTTTTTTGGTCTATTTTAGGTATCGGGCTTATTGGTTTAGTCAATTTTATGGTAAGTTTCAGTTTATCACTTGGACTTGCTTTTCGTTCTCGAAATATTCCTCTTTTAGAACTTAGGCAAGTAGCACGAGCTATCTTTAGATATTTTTTAAATAAACCTTCGCATTTCTTTTTTCCGCCAAAAAAGAGCACACTATAAAGACCTCTTTTGCGTCACCTTTTTTAGGATTTAAACAGCAAGAGTATTAAAATGATACTTGCAACCCGAAAAAGGAGAAGTAAAATAATAAATGATTTTTTTAAGTAGATTGTAAAAAGGTGCTAGTTTCATTAGAAATTAGCGCCTTTTATACTATTTGTTGTATCTCAATAAAAAATTGATTTATACTTAAACAGTTTGTATTTTTGCCACTATGAATGATAATTTTACAAACGAGTACTTTGGAATAGGAATACAAAATGGTAAAACACCCGAAAATTTAGGTGTCTTGTGGCGATCAGCTCAAAACTTGGGTGCAACTTTTATATTTACCATAGGGAATCGATATGCCAAACAAGCCTGTGATACTCACGATGCCGTAAAAGCGATTCCATACTTTCATTACGATACTTTTGAAGCATTTCTTGAAAATCTGCCTAAAGGAGCGCGATTAGTAGGTGTTGAACTAAACGAAAGAGCTTCTGATTTAGAAACCTATGAACACCCAAGACGTTGTGTTTATTTATTGGGCGCAGAAGATCACGGTTTATCCAAAAAAGTAATGGAAAAATGCCACCATTTGGTAAAATTCAAATCAGTAAAAAGTTTAAATGTTGCGGTGGCGGGAACTATTGTTATGTACGACAGAAACTTGGCTAAACCGCGGTCGTAAAACGATAATTTCTTATTCTTTGAACTAGTTTAGCTTTTCACTGCTTTTTATCCTCAAACAATGTTCAGCTCCTAAATAGAGTGGATTTCCGTGTTTTTCAGACCAAAATCCATCCAGAACATCTTTGGTTAGGCATCGATAGACAGCAACTCCTTTGTAAGTTTTGTTGTCTTCACCTTTGTAGTTGAAATTGATAACCAGAATATTGTCCTTAAAGAAACCAGAACCTTTTTGTTCTTGTGAATTATTAATAAGCCATTTCGCTTTAATTCTATTGTTTTTATCTAATGATAAACTCAAAACACCTTTATAGGTAATTTCATGGTTTTCGTCTTGATTCTTTCCCGAAATTGAATAATCACCAACTAAATCTTGTATTGTCATTTATTTCCCGATGCAATATCTAATTTCTCTTTATTTATCAGGGGTTTTGAGGGTAGAGGTGTACAGGAGGTGTAGTGATTTTATAAAGCTATAGACAATTTATTATATTAAAAATAATTAGCTATACCTACTATTAATTTCGACAGTACGAAAATACGATGAAAAATAATGATTCTATTGAATTTACAAGTGATAAGAGAAATGTGTTGTTAATTTTTTTGTAAGTTTGTACTTGGTTAAGGTTTTAAAAATATTAACATATATAAAATCTGGGTCGCTTGTTTTGTCAGTTCTTTGAGAATTTGCATCTTATTGATGTATGTGTTGTAACTCTTTCCCATGTAATTTTACATGGTCAATTTAAATTTAGAGAAATTATGAAAATAAATATTTTACACTTAGCAGTTTTTTACTGTCTTACACAGTTTGGAGAGAATATCTCTTTGGTTTTGGGTCCTGTTGGAATCGTCGGAGGATTCGTCTAACACACTCGAATTTAAATGCAAATCTTATGGTAACGGAAATAGGAAATCAGGTTCGATTCCTGGATCCTCCACAAAAAAAGCTGTCTTTTTAGACAGCTTTTTTACTTTCATGTCAAGTTTTACGTTAATGTGAAGTTGATCAAATACTAGCAATATTTTTTCGACCAAGATGATGTTCTTGAAGATTTTAAATATTTCAGTTATGATAATTGAACAATTTATTATATGGGCTGTTAGCGTAGGTTTTGTGTTTTCTAATTCTCTTAAGTGTTTTTTAAATCCTCTCGCATTGCTTTAATTATTTCATCTTCAATATCTTTAAAGTCAGCGCTTCTAAGGCGATGTGAAGCTTCAACAGCTTTTAATGCTGAACTTGCGAGCAATTTAGAATCTACTCCTGGTGTTCTGTAAATTATATAATCATGGAAAATCTCAAAGCATTCTTGATATTCTTTATTCAGTTTCTCTATTAGTTCTAAAATTGATGGTTTTAAAAAAGGCTGATTAATTCTATAGTAATTAATAAAATCATCAGATTCTTTAAATAATTCAATTATCATTTGATTATCATTATCATAAGCTCCATAGATTCCATATTTTTGCAGTTTACTTTTAAAACTGTAAACCCTTTTCAATAATTCTTTATGAATTTCAATTTTTTCTTTGAAAATTCCAGAGTAGGCGATTTTGTATGTTTCTAGGTTTTTCTCAAGTGATGACTTTATGTAGACATAAAAAATAATGTTACCAAGTAAAGCTACTAATCCTGCAGATAAAGCAGTAATTACAATTTCAGTTATTGGTTTTACTTCTAAAAAAATCATGATATCCCTTTTAAGTTCATTGAATGGTTGTCGTTGTTGAAAATATTAGCCAATATTTTGATATTAAGTCAGGTTTGAAATTAAGTTAAGCCTTGTTTTTTTTGATTGGCTAAATTATCCGAAATACAAAATCACCTTTCCATCAAGTCAATTGCTTAAATCGTCGTAGTAGCTGTCACCAGCAATATTTTTATAATAATTTAACTGGTCTTTATGTGTGCGAGTACTTCAAATTTAATTCTATTTTGACTTGAAGTTGAAGCGGATTTTGATGTAGAAGCCCCAGCACTAAAAACTTGTACTACAGAAATTTTCCCTCCTAAATCGTCTTTATTTTCTTCATTCGTTGTAATTGCAATGTCAAAGTCAATCTTGGTGTACTGGTCTCTAATACCTTCCGACGAATTACTCTGTTTTCTGATGTATGAACTTCCTTCTAGAACACCATCTGTGATCTGTTTAATCGTTTCTGATATGAAATCTTTTAGTTCCATTTGTTGATTTTTTTAGTTTTTTTCCTCGCTTATTAATTTTTTTTGCTTCTAATCCCCCCCCTTGTATGTAAAGAGCACTACCTTCAATTAAGTGATCTTTTTTCAGTTCTTGTTCCTCTTGTTCTAATAAATTTAGTTCTAAACGGTCAAATGTGAATTTGACACAGTGATCAGGTCTGCTTGTTATTAAGCTATTTTTTTGCTTCTTCTAAATGATAAGTAGCCTGTAGACGTAAAAAGAAATCTGCTTTTCCTCCAAAAACATTTTCAAGTCCTAATGCTATAGTTGGAGAAATTCCTTCGAGACCATTTAAAATATTAGAACCATTTAAAAGTGAAGTATCTAACAACTTCGCAATTTTACGCATTGAAAGTTTTCTCCCTTCAATAAGCTCCATCTTTAGGATTTCTCCGGGATGAATATTTCTCATTTTTCTTTCCATAACTCAAATATTTAGAATGAAGAAGTATTAAATTTAACTTTTATAACGATCTTTTTATTAAATTTATCTAAAATTTATCTTTCAAAATATAATGCGTACTTCTTCCCCCCGAATTTGCTTTAATTAATATGCCTTTATTTACTAAATCTGTTATATCCCTGAGAGCAGTATCTGGAGAAGTTTTAGTCATTTTGGCCCACTTGCTTGTATTTAAGTTACCTTCAAAATTATCTATAAGTTTATTAAGCATAATTTGTTGACGCTCATTACTTATTTTGCTTGTATTTTTAACCCAAAAATGATGCTTTTTAACCACTTTGTCAACGACTATACTTGAGTGAAGAATACTATTTTTTAAGCATTCTAAAAACCAGATGATCCATTCTGTAACGTCTAAATCGTCTTTTTGAGTTCGCTCTAGTATTGTATAATAGCTTTTCTTTTGTTTGTTTATTTCAGTAGACATACTGTAAAACCTTTGATTAACACCATCAGATTTCGAAAGCTGCATATCTGTAATTGCCCTGGCTATTCTTCCATTTCCATCGTCAAACGGATGTATAGTTATAAACCATAAGTGAGCTACAGCAGCTTTAAGCAATGATTCTAGATTTTGTTCGTTATTGTACCAATCTATAAATTTTTTCATTTCTGGCGCTAATTGTTCTGCTTTTGGAGCTTCATAGTGAACTACTTCACGGCCTATGCCACCGGAAACTACTTGCATGTCTCCTGAACGCCAATTGGCAACTTCAATTTTATGCATACCGCTTCTTCCCGTTGGGAATAGTGCAGCATGCCAACCAAACAAGCGCTCATCTGTCAATGTTTTATTGTTGTTTTGCGTAGCGTCAAGCATTAATTCTACGATTCCATCGACGTGTCTATCTGAATGTTCTAGACCGGAATATTCCAAACCAAGTCTTGTAGCGATTGAGGAACGAACTAGTTCAGGATTTAGTATTTCTCCTTCTATTTCTGAAGTCTGTATTACATCTTGAATTAAGGTTTCTAAGTTAGCTTCGTCTTTTAACTCGAAACCTAACAATTCAACTTTACCCATAAGCTTGCCTTGCAAGCTCCTTACTTCGCTTAGTAACGAAATGAATTCTTGCTCATTCCACTGTAGATTTGGCCATTTTTTAAGCTGATGGATATAGATTGCCATTAATTTTTTTGTTTATGCGGTAAATATAGTAATTAATCTCCGCAAAAAATGCGGATATTAAGTTGCTTTTTATCGCATTTTTTTAAGTGTACTCTTTTTATTGTTACTCTTAACAAGAAATCACTAGTACTAAAATCCAATTTTGATTAGCGGCTTTTGTATAACGAATTTTTGCAGATATTCTTTATATTCTTCTACAATATTTTCGGATTTTTTAATTGAAAGGTCTTTTATTTTTTCAGGATTGAAATCTTTTATAATTCGCATTTCAGTAATTTCATCGTTGAATAATTCAAAAGCAACATCTTCAAAAATTACAAATAAATAATAAGCAACTTTCCAGTATTTTTGGTCCTTTCTATTATTTAAATGAAGATGATAAAACTGAAAATTATAATGTTTTATTTCATTATCATCAGCATAATAAATTTCTTCGAAAATTCCTGTCCCACCTAATTCAACATATTCATTTTTATATTCTTCAAAGGTTGAAAGTTTTTCGCTTTTGATAAAAGTCTTTAAAAAAACTAATAATCTATAAATGTTACTTTCTTCGAAATCGTCATAATGATTATTCCGACTAATAAACATATCAAATTGCTCATAAAAGTTAATAAGTAGGAATCCGAAATCTTCAATATCAAGTTTAGTTAAGTCAATATTATTAATAATTTCTTTTAGAAATTCTATACTTGGCTTAATATTAAATTTTACCTTATAATCTTTTATGTCTGCGAAAAGCTTTTCATACCTGTTTTGCGAAAAATAAGCTTCTATAAGTTCCGGATATTGTACGAGTCTATTTTTTATTTCTTCTCCTTCAATTATAATAATTTTATATTTTTTTTTACTTTCGATTTTCTCAAGCCAAGTTCTTGCGCCATTAGTCAAGTAAGAGCTTAGTACAAAAACTAAATAATCTGGGTTTTCTGCATCAGCCCAAGTTATTTTGGAATTAATGTCATTTGGAGGAACGCCACCTGAATTGTAATGTTTACATTCAAAAAACCATTTTGTCTCGATCTTTTTTATAGGATTTATAAAGTTGTAATTTGCTTCAATGTCTCGTCCATTATCTGCTCCACCTTCTCTCCAAATTAAATTATGGAAGTTAAATTTAATCAATAAATCATAACATAAATTTTCAAACCCTCTGGGAGTAATTTCTTCAAATTTAATGTCTGCTGTCTTGTACCTCATTAGTTGTATTCTAGGTTTTTTCTAATTTGTATATAACGATCTGACGTTTGACGGAGTTGGGAATTAGTAGCGGAGTATTTTTTGATTTACGGAATATATGTAAAAAGAAAGTTCTAATATAATACCAATTTTTCCCAAACTGTTATTAGGTGTTGTTTTTTATTAAACTAGGTGTTAAATCAGTTATCTTATCGTTCTTCAATTCAATGTGATTAATAAAATAAATAATATTATTAAAATTTATTGGAAATGAAATTTCAAATTTTGAAAGTTCATTTATTACATTAATTCGGTCGGCTTTTAATATTTGTTTAGCGATAGTAGAATTTTCGTTTAATAGTTGTTTCAATTCACTCTTCAATACTGTCGATTGAAATTTTAGTCTATATTTATTTCTCAACATAGCTTCCCAATTTTTTTCTTTAAAATGTTGATATGCTAATTCACTAAATAAAGATTTCATTGCTAAATCATTTACTTCTAGATTTGCATAAATACCATTAAGCAGTCTTTCCTTTTCGGAATGTTTAGACCACTCGTCCTTTGATTTATATCTCAAACTATGATCTATTTCGTGCCAACCTTCTGATAAAATTGTTCTTAGTTGAAGTTCAAAAGTATGATCGCATAATTGAAGTAACTCGTTATTAGTTATTTTGACAATTTCCTCAAAAGTTTCTTTATGTCTCTCATCAAATCCACAAACAATGTTGGTACGCTTAGGTTTAAAAACTGTTGGCTCAACAATATCAATTTCCTCACCGACATATTTAAAAAGATCAGATACAATTTCTTTTACTAAATTAACATCATCGTAAAAGTAAGTGACAATTCGTATACCAAGAATATCTTGTATTTTCTTACCATCAATAGAGTAAGGTTTGCCTTCAGCTTTTTTTCTATCTATTTTCTCTCTAATTGAATTGAAGTCCTTTACTCGACTAAATATTCTATATAAAAGACCGACTTTATCAAGTCTTTCACATATTTTGGAACATATGTCTCTTTCTATTAGTTGTAAATCTCTACTCATTTAGTTTCCGATATGATTTAAAAAGTTCATTGCTTCTCTTGTGATGAATCCAACATCATCTTTAAAATGTAAATATTCTTTGCGGATTAATGTATCTATAACACCGTTTATCTCTTTATCTGAGTATTCGTATAAACGTTGTTTGATAACTGAAAATTTTCTTGGTTTAGGTCTTTTTTCATCAACTTGTAAAAACTGTAGAAGCACTTTTTGTTCTGTTAGTGGAGTATTACTTTCAACCGTATTTTCATCATTATCTTTACAATAGAGAGAATTTATGTCATTAATAAAATTATTGTTATCCTGACATACATAAATTGCAAAATTTTCATACACAATAGGTGTTTTGTCTTGCAGTTCACAGCTGTAAAACTTACAATTTTGAAATGATGATTTTTTAAAAGACGTTGTTGTGAAAATACAATTTTCAAAGGTAATACCTGCAAAAACAGAGTTTTCAAAAGTGTAAGTAGTAAAATTTAATTCTTTAATAGTTCTGTCGCTAAGAAAAAGAGAGTTAAAATTTCGTTTAATTTCATTTTTTAAGAAGTAATCTACATCAAAATAAAATACAGAATCATATTCAAAATTATTAACATTATATACTTCCCATAACTTATTTCTATTTTCTGTACTTTGAATTCTTGAAGCTTCTATAGATTTTTGGGCAAAATCTTGAGGAATTACTTTTGTGAAATTCGTTTTATAGTGCTCTTGAAATTTTTCTAAAATCAAATTTTCGCTTAATAAAAAGCCAAAAATAAAGTCATTAATAAAACCTACATTTCCATCGGTTCGTCGGTCTAAAAAAACGTGATTTGATAAAGTTTCTGTAAGTTCTTCTATTGTCGGCTTTACAGTATCTTTGTATTCTTTTAAGCTCGCTTGTAATATTTTGATATTGTAGTCCTTTATGAAATCTTTAATAGTTTCTTTCGTTTCAGCCGTAAAATTATATTCAGACATGAAGCGATTAAGTTTTCTGAAAATTCTAAATTGGGTTTTATTATCCAATTTTAAATTTTGTCGTTGTTGCTCCCTTGTAAGTAAATAATCGAAATATTTATCGATTAAAGTACTTTCTTTTGATAATAGAAACTCTTTCAATTTTTCCAAAGGAATATTTCTAAGATATGAAAGAAGAACTGGATTTGAAATTTGATTAATAGGAAAACCATTATCTTCAATAACACTGTATCTATCAGAAGTTAGCCAATTTTCAATAGTTGGTTCTTTTATTTCAAAACGTGCAAGTGAAAAACTTTCTATTGAAGAATTTATAGTTTCAATAAATTCTTCGCTATTCAAAATCGCAGTTTTTCTCGATGTTATTACTATTTTTGCATCGTTTTGAAGAAGATCAACAATAGTTGATAACATACTTTCCACATCTGTTTTATTACTATCTCTGGTTATTAACTCATCAAAACCATCAATAATCAACGGAATACGACCTTTATAAATTTGCTCGAGAACAACGTTCTGTTTAATACCATTTGGAAATTGCTCATCAATTTCTTTTAAGAGAATATGTTTAAAAATACGTGCTTCTCTATTTCTAGATAATTCGGTAAAAAATGGTAGTATTCTAGAATTTTCTACTGTTATACAATTCAGAATTTCGTTTGCAGTACAAGTTTTTCCGAAACCAGCTGGTGCCTCAATAATAATAAATAAAGCCCCTTTCGTCTGTGTAAAAAGTTCATTTATTTTGGTTATAATGCTGTTGTCACTTGAAGAGTAAGATTTTGCTTCTACAATTTCTCCAAAGTTGTTTTGTAAAATATAATCAAAATCGCTATCAATGTATTTGTATTTACTGTTATCTGGTAAATTAAGTAGTTGCTTCTTTATAAAGTTTTTGTACCTATTTTTTAATTGATTCCCTAAAGGTGTTTTTATAAAGAAGCCTTCGAATAAATATTCCTCAACTTCTTCCAAATTTTTGACAACTTTTAAATCTGTAGCATAACCTAACTCTGAAAATTCATTTTTGAATTCAGTAACGTCCGTTTTTTCATCAAAAGAAATTATTTCAGCTGCGTGATACATTCCATATTGCAAAGTATAAATCCTTACTTCTTCTGTAGAACTTTTGGCAATTTTGTAATTATAGGATTCAAACAACTTATCAACCAAGTTAAGTTTTTCTGTCATAATTTCTCTGTAGTTAATTTATTTTGTTAGAATAGCAATATTATTTATGTATTTTGTATAAGTCGTTTTTAGAATAGAACATAACTTACTTGTATTTGTCGTAAAACGACTCCAATGGGCCTTGTATTGATAGTAGCACTTAATTCATTAAGTTCTATCGTTTTTTTGCTAAGATATTGAAAAAAAGATTTTCAAAATTGTGGAAAACCGTAAAAAAGTAAATATTTTTTTCTTTTAATATGGTTCTACTTTCATTAGTTACTACTTAAAGTCATAAGTCACTATTTCAATTTCTTGCTTAAAAAAAGCATCAAATAAGTCACTATACCTAAAATCGGTCAAGTATTTGTCTTCAATTTCATCTGCGTATTCCGTAGCAAATTTTTTTAATGCAAAAGATGAAAATATAAATTTATATTCTGTTTTAAATCTTTGATAATCTTCCGCTACGCTCAGATAGATTGTTTTCAAAGATTCAAGATTAAAGTCCTCATCTTTTTTGTCCATAGTACATTGATTTAAAAACTCCATACAATGCAATATAAATTCAGCAGCAGAAAACCCAATTCCTCGGTTGGTTTTCCATTCAGGAAAAGACATATTCATAAAATGAATGGTTTCTTTGAATAATTCTGTTCCGGAATATTCATTCATAAGTTTATAATACTGTTCCATAGTGTATTGATGTTTTTAAGCATAATTTTTCAATTATTAAACTTCTTTTTTTTGATTGAACCACCATTCATTTTTGTATTTTTTATTAAATTCTTTCAGTTCTTTTTTATATTGTTTAATATCAAAATCATAGGGTAGAGTGAGGGCGTTTAAAAAAGGTTCTATTCGGTTATAAGTAATTAATAATTTTACTAAATTTTCTACTGAAAAATTATTTCCATTCTCAATAGAACTCACGGTTTTTCTGCTTATTCCAACTTCATCTTTGATGTCGCTTTGTACAAAATCCATATTTTGACGGAGCTTTTCAAGTTTCTGACCAATTAGAATCATGTATTCTTCTAGGGATTTTATATCTTCCATTATGTAACGTTTAGGTTATAAATTAGCAAAAAAATGATTAATGAGTAATATATTACTCATGTCTTTTCTTGGGATTATAGATCAAGATTTACTATAGTAATACATTACTATAGTTCTATAGCAATGTATTACTATAGTAAGTGCTTAATTAATAAATTAATTAAGCACTTACTTACTTACTTACTTACTTACTTACTTACTATTATGGTGTACGTGATTCTGGCAGGTAATTCTCTTTAGCGATATCTTCAATTTTGAAAAAAACTTCTTTTATTTCGTCAAGACTTTTTAATAACATTCCAATTTCTATCTTGCTAAATGAATCCATTTTCCGTTCATTGAAGCTTTTCATTAATTGATTAAAGTTGTTTCCAATTCTTCTAACCTCTTCAATTAAGATTCCTCTTTGGATTCGAGCATCATTATTGAACGTTACGATTCTATATTTCTTTTTTAAAAGAATATCTCTAATCATACTATTCATATTTGTATAATCACTCTCGGAGAACATTTTATCAATTTGTTCCAATTCAAATTCAGTAAGTAAAATTCTTTTTTCTTTAATTCTCTTAACTTCTTTTTTTGGTCTGCCACCTTTATTAATATTACTCATAAATAAAAAATTACAATTAAAATACGACTTTGGAGTATTTACCTTCCCGAAGGGCAAGGCGTTTTGATGCGTGAAAGACAAAAATCGAAGATTTGATGTTTTTCACGGCATCGAAACACACCTCGCTAAATGACTTCATTTAAAATTATTGTTCATTCCCTTTTGTTGGGATTGGTTAGTTTAAAAATTCAAAAAATGATTTGACACTATTGATTTAGCTTAAACTGATTTGCTATCAACCATTCATTTATATCTTTTGAATCTTTATACATTGATCTAAAATCGAATGCTTCAGTATGTTTGCTTGTAATGATATTGGTATATTTTTCGCCTGTATTATCATTATCTAAATAGAGCTCAATTGTTTTGTAATATTGTAACATGTCTACATTTTTAAGTAGTAGTGCTGTTGAATTTAATATCAAATAATCAAATTGATCTTCGATTTTATTCATCTTAATTTGCAGGAAACTGAGGTAATCGAAAAAACCTTCAAAAATTCTCAGTCTTGTACTTTGATTGTTGATAAATGTCACGTCTTTTTTTCCGATACATATTTTTGCATATTTTGACCTAAGTTCCCATCCATCACTTCGATTTTTAAATCCAATTGCGAAGTATCTTTTTTGATTCACTTCATAATGAACTTCTTTTATCTGAAAATGAATAAAAGGTTTGGTTATACATCTACCTGCTAAATATTGTTGTAAGGCGATATGTTCGATTGGAACAATTTTTACTATCTGAGTTTCGCTTTCTGTCTTTTTTATTTGAGAAACAGCTGTAATTTGCTTTTGAAAAGAAAAAGAGTCAAAGTTTTCTAGAAATGCCAAACCTTCGCTAATGGTACATTTTTGAAATTTTATAATTAGATCTAATGTGTTGCCACCAAATCCACTTGAAAAACAATACCAAAAATTTTTTTGTGTATTCACATGAAAGGATGGTGTTTTTTCAGTGTTTGAAAAAGGGCTTGTGAACCAAAGATCATTGCTTGTTTGTCTTACTGCATGGAATCCCAATGAATTTAAAATTGTTTCGACTGGAATTAATTTTGCTTGATACGAGTTCATGAGATAATTTTTTTATGTTTTTTTTCAATAGCAATAGTTTAATGAGCACTTTAAAAGGTCT
Source organism: Flavobacterium sp. FlaQc-28 (assembly GCF_044007415.1). NCBI lineage: Bacteria > Pseudomonadati > Bacteroidota > Flavobacteriia > Flavobacteriales > Flavobacteriaceae > Flavobacterium > Flavobacterium sp. FlaQc-28. The sequence goes on along the minus strand of NZ_JBIPCM010000003.1, from coordinate 219,786 downwards.
CTATTAAAAGCGAAATCACTTCCGACCTATCCGACACTTCCTACTTTGTTTATTTTTAAGTAATTAGCATGTATGTATCACTTGAATTACGTCGGAAGTAGTCGGAAGTGGGCGGAAACTCAAAAAACATTTCCGACTATCTCCGACTACTTCCGACTACGTTTCCGACTACTTTATTAATTTAAATCATTAATATATAGTTCTTTAAGTGAAAGTAGGAAGGGTAGGAAAGTAAATAGGTATTATTGGGCTAATTGTTCGCATATCTGCCATTCAATAGCATTGATAATTTCATCTTGAATCTGCAACTTTGAAATGTCAATTAAATAGCCAGAAGTATTTCTTGCGTTCTTTCCTTTTTCGTATTTAATGCTGCTAACTTCTTTTAGGTAGCAAGGATCTTTTTTTATATAATCTTGTAATGCAGCTTTATTTGGAGCTGTTTCTCTATATTGTTGCATCCATTGTCTTTGTATTTTGTTGTAACAGCTAGTAAATTGAAAACAAAGGTTATTCCCGTCTAATCTGAGGTCTCTGAATACAACAATCCTATCATCTTTTATGCCACGCATAGAAGCCAAAAAGCAGTCCCAAAATTTGGTACTAATACTTGAAGAATTTAGTTTTCTAGTTTGATTTTCGGTGCACTTTTCAAAATGTTTGATCATTTCGTTATAGGTGAATGGAAATACAATTAAATCTTTGAAAATGTCGTATATAGAACCAAGAACAGCAAGATTACTGATTACTCTAGTATGTTTAACATCAAATTTTGGTATGAAATTTTCTTTACATTGCCTGAATTTACTTTTAAAAGTGGTTTCAACCAATGAGCGATGCATTAGTAATGTGTCTGTAAAATGACTGACTCCTTTTTTAGTGTAATCTTTTAAGATATCGTAATTTTTAGTCTCTTCTAGAGTAAATGCTTTCGATTGAAATTCGAGCCATAATAGTCTTGATATTAAAGCTTCGGATTCAGGATATTCATTTCCGGTCAATAAAGTTGAAGATAAAATAGGTACAGTGTCAGTACTCACTTTGGTTTCAATTGTTCCAAATTCATATCCACGTCGATCCCAAAAACCTTTTATGGTTCCATCTAGTTTAGTATCTCCACGTTTGTACTCTGATAAATGACAAATAATATTTGTAAACTGAGCAAATTTTCTAATTTGTCCTTTTAGTGTTGATGCACCTCCTTCTAAATTTATTGCAGATTGAGGTATGCCAAAGAAGCTTTGACAGCAATCGGCTAGCTGGTCTTTACCGCTAGATCCAGGACCATACAAAAAAAGAATGGGGAAGTTTCCAATTTCATTTACAATAATATCTTGAAATATACTGCTAATGGTAAAGAGAATTGCAGTAATAGAGTAGTCTTTATGTACCTCCATCATCATTTGAAGGTAAGAACTTATAGATACATCAGATTCAATCGCAATCATTTTTTTCTGAGGTAGAAAAGCGGACATATTATTGAAATAGATTTTGTTTGCTGAAGGTACATAGAAGGATCTATTGTTGTAAGTAAAAATGCCGTTCTCGTCTATTGCTAAACTTTCTCCATTTAACAAATTAACTTTGTTATTCCACAGCCAGAATTTAAAGCCAACTTGATAACCTAAACTATCGATCTTATGTCCATTACCCATCTTATCAAATAAATAGGATTTTAACATTTTAAAATCTAAAGCATTGCCTGTAAATAAAAAATTGCCTTGACGAGCGATACAGTTTTCAAAGCTTCCAAGCGTATTGAATAGATCTGAAGGTATATCAAAAATCTTTTCTAAATTAAATACGTTTTTAACTTTCAAGAGTTTTATTGGAAATTTTTCGTCCTGAATGTGTTGTAGAATTTTAATTTCAAAATTGGAAATTTCCTGAAAATAATAAGACTCATCTTCATCCTTATCTTTTTTTCTTCTGATATAGATTCTATTGTCTGACATAAAAATTTTATATTTTTTGATGTCATTTTCTATGTCTTTAAAATCGGCAGTGACATAATAAGGTAAATCAATATGATGACTTAATTGATCTCCATTTTGTGATTTTTTATGGGGTATAGAAATTACCCTTGCTTCGTTGAACTGGTTGTTTTCGATTATACTATTCATTATGTAACAAAGATTTATCGTATCTTTGTCAGATACAAAGGGATTAAAAAATTAAGTAAAGCGTCACAATTTGTCGGAATTGGACGCTTTTATTTTTTATTAGAGTTTGTATAATTAATTGCTTCTTTTTCGATTTGAGAAATAGATTTTGATTTGTTTTGAAGTAACCATTCGTCAATCTCTGTTTTGGTAAAAAACAGTGTTCGGTTATTTGGTTTAGAATAGGGCAAGATGTTTGTATGAACCAATTTGTAAACATAACTTTTTGAAAACCCCGTATAGTTTACAACATCATCTACTGTGAAGATTTGTTTGTTTGTCCCAATAATAAGTTTCTCGATTTGGGTTAGTTTTTGAATAATAGCATTGCTTTCCATAAGTGATTTGTTTTATCGTTATAGAAGCAAAAGTCATTAAAGGAAAATAGAAAAAATTAAGAAGGTTAAGGACCTTAATATTTTTTTATTGTAATTCTTCAAAAACTGATTTAATCAACTCAATATCTTTTTGTTTTATGCTATTATTAGAACTGGTTGTATACATCGAACCTGCTTTTATTATTCCATTTTTATTTCTGATGTTTCCAGAGCGCTGAATAAATGTTAGCGGTATTTTTATATGCAAAAATTGATGCATGCAGTCAATAAAATATTTAAATTGAATATTACCGATTTCAAGATGTATAATTGAATTGTGAGTATTCCAATCGTGTTTCAAAACTTCTAGGAACTGCTTTAGTGAAGTTTTATCTTGATCAATTAGCATATTTTGTTCTAAACCAAAATAGAGTTTATTTAAAGTTTCATTATTGGTATCAATTAGGTAATTTTCATTTTGAATGCTAATTTTAGATAATGTATCTATTTTTTCTTGTATATTATATGATAATTCTAATATTTGTTTTTCGCGACTATCTAATGCATTTATGATACCCTTTAAAAAGTGAAACTTTTCGTCTTTCTCAACGATATGTTCGTTTTCAATATATAGCTCAAAGGAATTTCTTATTTGAATTAAGGGGTGAAATATAAGTTCAAAGATTTTATCTGATAAAACTAAAAGTTTAGTAATCAGTGTTTCCTTTGGATATTCTTTTGTGTTTAAAAAATAATCTGTTACATAATCAACATCATTTTTATATTTAAAATAAACCCAATCTGCTGTTGCAGGAACAAAATCATTCCAAATGCTACTATCTTGAAAAGGTAAGTGGTAATTTTGATTTATAATTATCTCACCTTTTTCAAAGAATAACTCAAGTGTATGCAAAGAAAAATGTTCCATTGGATGCTCATGCATAAGATCGTTTAGTAAAAAGAAAAACTGATATTCATTTAGTTTGTTCATCTTTTTCTTAATGGATAATGCGTCTTGTTGATAGTTTAAATTGTTTTTAATGCAATTTAAAGTTTTATAATGTTTGTCTTTAATTTTGAAATATGAATGCAGCATGTTATTTAGATATTAATGTTAGGAATTAAGTTAGCCGCTTCTTTCATTTTTTGGTCAACAATTTTAGCATAAATGGCTGTTGTCCGTATTTCACGGTGACCTAATCTTTTGGAAACGGTATAAATATCAGCCCCATTTTCAAGCAAAAGCACTGCATTCGTGTGCCTGGCGCTGTGAAAAGTTATATGTTTTGATATTCCTGCACGATTACACCAACGAACTATTTCGTTATTGTAAACGGCACTATATTTTAAACCTTTAAATACTCTTTCCGAAGGATCTTGCCTTTCGCCAAACAATTCTCGAATTTGTTTTGAGATGTAAAGATATTCAACACCTTCGGTTTTTTGTTGGCGAAAATTTATCCTACTCACACCATTATCTTCATCCCTTATTTCTGACCAAAGAAGTGTATTGATATCTGACCACCTAAGACCTGATAATGCAGAGGTAAGGAAGGCCTGTTTTAAAATTTCATATTTGCATGGAGTACTTGCTAATGATTGTAATTCTTGATGAGTTAAGTATTCTCTCTGGCTTTCAGCTTGCTCAAATGACTTTATTTTTGAAGCATAATTGATTGATAAATAGCCATCATCGAATGCACTGCGAAGTGCTGCTTTAAATTTATTGAAATAAGAATATTTCGAATTTAGCGATAGAGATAAGTTGCTTTTCGTTTTGGCTTCTTTATCAAAGTACAGGCGTACTTTTTTGACGAAATTTTCATCAACTTCTTCAAATGTTAAGTTGGTTGAAATGCATTTTTTTAAATGAAGTGAAGCTGCCGTCCAGTTTCCGTAGTTTTTAGGAGAATCAATTTTCTCTTCTGTTTTCTCCATGAAAAAATCTAAAAATCTTCTTTTAGATTTAGTCGTATTTTTGATGTCAAACTTGCCTTGAAAGTATTCTGCTTTTCGGATAGATAATATTTGTTCACTTAAAATATCAATTTCTTTATTCTCTTTTTTTTCAGCAGCAGTCTTTGGATCTTGATGGGGATATAGTTTTAAATATTCAAAATCTCTTAAATGAATCCTTTTACCCTCCATGTTTAGAGTAGAGCCTTTGTAGTATTCTAGGTATAAACTGAACTTACCATTTTGTAATTTCTTTTTCTTTAAAGTAATATTCATAGGTGTACATTTTTACACCTTTTTAGCTTCGAGGTGTACATTGAGTGTAACAAATGTACAAACTAAAGATAATATTAGAAAGTAAAAATCAAGCTAAATCAATGGTAGTCAACTAATGGAAAGGTAAGGAAGCTTAAAGAAAGTGCTTTTATTTCCCGATGCAAAAATTAGCAAAAATATTACCAAGCAATTCATCATTAGAAACCTGACCTGTAATCAACCCAAATTGGTACAAAGCCTCACGGATATCGAGCGCAATAAGATCGCTTGAAAGATTAGTTTCAAGACCGTATTTTACCTTTTGAATCTCATCTAAAGCTTTAAGTAAAGAGTCATAATGTCTTGTATTAGTGACTATAGTTTCATTGTTACGAAGAGCGCCAGTATTTACAAAAGAAAGTAATTCATTTTTTAAATCTTCAACACCAATTTTCTCTTTAGCTGATATCAATAAAAGTTTTGCATTTAAATTTTCAAGTTTAGTCGTGATGTTTGAAACTTCATCAGCAGACAATATATCTCTTTTATTTACGACAATTACTAAAGGTTTCAGCGGATACTTATTCTTGATTTGTTCAATTTCAGAAACAAACTCAGAACTTGAAACCTGGAATTTTAAACCATCAAACAAATAAATCACAACCTGAGCCTGATCAATTTTTTCAAAAGTTTTTTTGATTCCAATGCTTTCAACCACATCCTTAGTTTCGCGAATTCCTGCCGTATCAATAAATCTGAAACCAATTCCGCCAATCACCAATTCGTCTTCAATAGTATCACGAGTAGTTCCTGCAATGTCCGAAACTATCGCACGTTCTTCGTTTAATAAAGCATTCAACAAAGTTGATTTTCCAACATTCGGTTCCCCTACAATTGCAACCGGAATTCCGTTTTTAATTACATTTCCAACAGCAAACGAATCAATTAAACGTTTCAAAACAAATTCAATTCGGTTCAGTAACTCATGGAATTGCGTTCTATCAGCAAACTCAACATCTTCTTCAGCAAAATCTAATTCAAGCTCAATTAAAGAAGCGAAGTTCAAAAGTTCCTCTCTTAGTTTCGCAATTTCATTACTAAATCCGCCGCGCATTTGCTGCATAGCGATTTGGTGAGAAGCCTCATTATCTGATGAAATCAAATCAGCAACAGCTTCTGCTTGCGATAAATCAAGTTTTCCGTTCAAGAAAGCTCTTAAAGTAAATTCTCCCGCATCAGCCATTCTGCAGCCTTTTCGCAATAATAACTGAATAATCTGCTGCTGAATATAAGTAGAGCCGTGACAAGAAATTTCGATTGTGTCTTCGCCCGTATAAGAATTGGGCCCCTTAAAAACAGATATCAAAACTTCGTCAAGTGTTTTTTCATTATCTATAATATGCCCTAAATGTAAAGTATGTGTTTTTTGCTTAGTTAGATCTTTATTTTTAATAGATTTAAAAACAGAATTACCAATTGAAATGGCTTCAGCACCTGAAATACGAATTATTGCAATAGCGCCCGCTCCAGATGGAGTAGCCAATGCAACTATAGAATCTTGATTTATCATAGTGCAAAGGTATAAAAAAAGGGGAAATCATTAAAAGAGCTTAGCGTTTGAATTAAAGTTGAGAATAACTGTTTTTATTTATCGTATTAAGGAATTATTAACTGTTAAATTCCTGATAATTATCAGGCCTTTTTGTTTTTATAATGTTTAAATTTGAGTAACAAACCTATAAAACTCAAATAAAATGAAAAAGATATTATTTCCTACGGATTTTTCTGAAGCAGCAACAAATGCGTTTGTACACGCTTTAGAATTTGCTAAGATTGTCAAAGCCGAGCTTGTTTTGCTTCATACATTTGAGATTCCGGTTTACGACAGTCAGTTTTTTCCAGAGAATTATGCTTCGATTTATAGTTCGATAGAATTGGCAAAGTTTGAAATGTTTAAAGATGAAATTCCAAAACTTCGTGCTATTGCGGCAGAACGAAAGTTGGAAGATATTGTTATCAAACACCGTTTAATGGATGGGGATTTGATTTATAATCTTAAAAATGCAGTAGAAGAAGATCAGATAGATTTTGTAATAATGGGAACAAGCGGAGCTTCAGATTGGACAAAATTCTTTACAGGATCAAATACTAATTCCGTAATTTCAGGAGTTGATGTACCGGTTTTATGTGTTCCAGCTGATGCTAAATTTAAGAAAATTAAAACAATTGGTTTCACAACCCGTTATCGCGAAAAAGATAAAGAAGTACTTAGAAAAATATTAAAAATCGCTAAGAAAACTGATGCAAAAGTAAAAAGCTTGTATGTAAGATCATCGGATACAGATGTTGATGATGCGACTATTAAAGAATGGGATAAAGAATTTGCTGCTGAGAATGTTGAATTTTTGGTACTACCAAGCGACGAAATAAAAGAAACCATTCTTGATTTTATTCTTTATAAAGACATTGATATTCTGACAACTATCACGCATAAGAGATCTTTTTTTGAGTCGATTTTCGAATCAAGTTTTAGTAAAAAAATTACCAAAGAAGTTTCTATACCTGTTTTGATCATGCATGAAAAATGAATTCACTCTTAAACACAAGCTTTTTGTAAGTGTAAAACCTATATTTGTATTTCATTAAAAGATAAAGATGGAATTATATCAAAATAAAGTTGAACACTTTACAAAAGTTTTTAATAAAATCAATAAAAGATACAACAGCATCAGTGTTTTAAGACTGTTAAGCGTATTTCTATGCTTGTTTATGTTGTTTTATTACATTAAAACAAATCAATTATTTTATATTGGTTTTGCTTTTTTATCTTTTGTTGGTTTTCTTATTTTAATGAGAATCCATTCTAAATTATCAATTGAAAAGGAACTCACAAAAGCAATATTAAAAATCAATGAAAATGAAATCGCGTTTTTAAAAAGGGAAAAACTTCCTTTTGAAAACGGAATTGAATTCAATGATTTTCATCATCCTTATGCGTACGATTTAGATATTTTTGGAGAGCATTCGTTATTTCAAAACTTAAACCGAACCGCTACTTTTATTGGCAAGAAAACATTAGCAGAAAAACTATTAATTCTGTTTCCTAATGAAGCAATTCTTGAAAATCAAGAGGCAATTCATGAATTAAATAAAAAGATCGATTGGCGTCAGGAGTTTCACGCTTTAGCAATTGTAAGCAACGATTCTAAAAGCTCTTATGAATCATTACTTCATTGGAATTCATTTAAAAATAATACTTTACCTAAAGTTTTAATTGCACTTTCAGTTATTCTTCCAACTCTTTTTTTTGGTTTTCTAATCGCTTATATTATTACATCAAAAACCATTTTATTATCCTATTTGACCTATGTTTTTATATTCAATATGATGGTTATGGGAAAATCTTTCAAGCGAATTCATTCAGAAATTGCCAAGGCTGATAACGTTGATAAAATCATAAAACAATATAGTTTATTAGTTGAAAAAATAGAAAAAGAAACCTTTCAATCAAAGAAGCTAATCGATTTGCAGAAACAGTTGTTTTTTAAAAATGCAACCGCAAGCACACATCTAAAACAATTATCTGAATTGTTTTCAAGAATGGATACGATAAATAATTTAGTGACTGCAATTGTTTTTAACGGTACCTTTTTGTTTAATCTTCATGTTTTGAGATCACTTTTAAAATGGAAAGAAAATTATTCAGAAGAACTTGAAAAATGGATTTCGATTATTGGAGAATTTGAAGCTTTGAACAGTTTAGCAAATTTAGCACACAATAATCCAGACTTTGTATATCCTGAAATTAATACAGAATACAAAATAGGTTTCGAAAATTTAAGCCATCCATTATTAAATCCGATAAGCAGAGTAGGGAATGACACATACTTTTATCCTGAATCATTTATGATTTTAACAGGATCAAATATGTCTGGAAAAAGTACTTTTTTGAGAAGTTTAGGAATTAATATGGTTCTTGGCGGAATTGGTTCAGTTGTTTGTGCTTCAAAGGCAAATATTCATCCACTTCCAGTTTTGGTTTCAATGCGATTGTCCGATTCTTTAGCAGACAGCGAATCGTACTTTTTTGCTGAAATTAAGCGTTTAAAGCAAATTATGGACGCTTTAGAAGATCGTCCTGCATTTGTACTGCTCGATGAAATTTTAAGAGGTACAAACTCTGACGATAAACGAAATGGAACTATTGAGGTAGTAAAAAAAGTAATTGCCAAGAAAGCAATTGGTGCGATTGCGACACATGATATTGAGGTTTGTTTAACAACAAATGAATATCCTAAGATTCTAACAAACCAATGTTTTGAAGTTGAAATAAAAGACAATGAACTTCACTTTGATTATAAACTTCGCGCAGGAATCTGCAAAAATAAAAGTGCTACTTTTTTAATGCAGAAAATGGGAGTTATTTAATTTAAAATTGTTGATTTTAGATTTTAGAGTGTATTTTTTCTAATGTTCAAATTTTAGTAAAAAAAATGAATTGAAAGTAAAACACAATCGAGATCAAGAATCTAAAATCAACAATCTAATATCTAAAATTTATTTAAGTCCTTCTTTAATGGTTTGAACAAAAGCTTCAACCGGCTGTGCGCCAGAAACTGCATACTTTCGATCAAAAACGAAAAACGGAACTCCTTGTACACCAATTTGATTGGCTTCATGAATGTCAGAATGAACATCGTTTAAATAAAGATCTTCATTTTCAACAACTTCTTTAACTTCATCTGAGTTTAAGCCAGCTTTTGTTCCTAATTCAATTAGAGTGTCAGTATCATTTAAATCTCGTCCTTCAGTAAAATAAGCCTTGAAGAAAATTTCTTCCATTTCATCGCCAAGATTATTCTTTTTTGCCAAATGAATAATTCTATGCGTAGTTAGAGAGTTTGAGATAATTGCTTTATCAAAATGATAATCTAAACCAACACTTTTAGCACGTTCTACGACACCTTTATGCATTTCTATAGATTGTTCTACAGAAATACCTTTTCGTTCTGCTAGAAACGTGTAAACATCTTTACCAGATTGCGGTTCAATTGTTGGATCAAGCTGAAAGCTTTTCCATTCAATTTCAATTTCATCATTAGGAAACTGTTCTAAAGCCGTTTCCAATTGTCTTTTTCCGATATAACAAAACGGACACATGATGTCCGACCAAATTTCTATTTTCATATTACAAAAATAAGAAATATTTGTTTCAAGTTTCAGGTTTTAAGTCAAGGATGAAATTTAACCGCAAAGAACGCAAAGTTCTCTTAACTAGGATTGTATCTATAAACGCAAAGTTCGCAAAGCTTTGAGTAAAACTTAGCGAACTTTGCGGTAAAAATCAGCGCAAAGCTCCAACGCATTTTAACCTGAAACCTGAAACTTGAAACAAAAAAAAACTAAAACTAAAAAACCGCAACTCTCAAAAAGAATTGCGGTTTCTAGGTATAAAAAATGGTTGGTTAATAGCGATATTATTTTTTTTACAATGATATGTCTTTAATTTGAAATTAAAAAAAATCCCTGTAACAAAAAGAACTTTTGATGTTAACTATTTAACATTACAGGCATTACCAGCATAGTAACAGTTTCTCCTTCTTCTAAACCATCAACTGGAGTAAGGATTCCTGCTCTGTTAGGCAATGACATTTCTAACATAATCATGTCTGATTGTAAGTTAGTAAGCATTTCAGTTAAAAAACGTGAGTTAAAACCAATTTGAAGATCATCTCCTTGATAATCACAAGTTAATCTTTCTTCAGCTTTATTTGAGTAATCTATATCTTCTGCAGAAACATTTAATTCAGCTCCAGCAATTTTTAAACGAATTTGGTGTGTCGTTTTATTTGAGAAAATCGCAACACGCTTAACCGAACTTAAAAATAATGAACGATCGATCATTAATTTGTTTGGATTCTCTTTAGGAATTACCGCTTCATAATTAGGATATTTTCCATCAATTAAACGACATGTTAAAATATAATTGTCAAATGAGAAAGTTGCATTTGAGTCGTTATATTCAATTTTTACTTCAGCATCAGAAGCTCCTAAAATACTCTTTAAAATATTCAAAGGTTTCTTTGGCATAATAAAATCTGCAACTTGAGATGCTTTTACATCAGTACGTGCATATTTTACTAGTTTGTGAGCATCTGTAGCAACAAAAGTTAATCCTTCTGGCGAAAACTGGAAGAAAACTCCAGACATTACCGGACGTAAATCATCATTTCCAGCAGCAAAAATAGTTTTACTTACAGCAGTTGCTAAAACATCAGCAGGAACTAAAGTTACTGACGGCTCTTCAAGATTTACTGATTTAGGAAATTCTTCTCCTGCAGCATATGCTAAAGCATATTTTCCTGAGTTAGAGCTGATCTCAACCGTATTGTTATCTTCAACTGTAAAAGTTAAAGGTTGTTCAGGAAATGTTTTTAAAATTTCAAGTAAAAGTTTTGCAGGAACTGCAACGCTTCCTTTACTTGTAGAATCGATTGTTAATGTAGCTGACATTGTCGTTTCAAGATCTGATGCCGAAACTGTCAACTCATTATTGTCTAGTTCAAATAAAAAGTTATCTAAAATAGGAAGTGTATTATTGCTGTTAATAACACTGCCTAGAACTTGTAATTGTTTTAATAAGTACGAACTCGATACTATAAATTTCATCGTCTTTTGTTTTATTTTTTGGAGTATTCTTTAGTATTTATATTCTAAAGATACAGATTACAAATATATCGTAAACATTCTTAGTTTTCCAATTTTTTTATCAACATCTATTTACTGTATTTTCTTTTTCTTATAAATGTAAATATAAGCCCAAAAACCAGTAAAATTAGAATTGGAAGTCCGATAGTTATGAATTGTGTTGTGGTATAATTTTCATAAACTTTTTCTTTATCTAATAATGGCAGCTCTACATCTTTACTTCTAATGTTAATAAGTCCAGTATCGTCCAGCAGGTAATTGATACAATTCATCATAAAATCTTTATTGTCGTAAAGATTTCCAGTTCTTTGATCATAACCCAGTTCAACCGGCATCATGTTTTTGTCTAATTGGTTTCTTGCTAAATCTCCATCAGAAATAACAATCATTTTTGTTGGTTTCCCTTTTGCTTGAAATGAATCATCTTTGAATGGTAAAACACGATTTTCAAAAGCGGAATGGAAATTTCCTTCTAATAAAACAGATAAGTTTAAGTATCCTTTATTGATATAATCTTGCGGAGATGTTTTTTCAGCAACAACGTTCAAGTTAACTTCAGCTGGAGAACCAATTTGTCTTGAATATTGAGAAGATTGCAATAAAATAGTCTTTTTAATTCCGTTTTTCAAAGTATCAATTGGATTTGCAAAGTCGAATTTAATACCTCCCAAATGTTTTACAATTGGATGCTCGGAGTTAGGGCGAACAAGCGGAGCAAATTTCCAGATAAAATCTTGATATTGCGTTGCACTTCCTTGCTCCCCAGTCGCTAATTTTATAGGGCTTCCTTGTTCATCTTTTACTAAATCAGGATTAATTCTAAATCCGTATTTAAAGAACATATCGTTTAAATTCAAATCTCTTGGATAAGCTAAAATAGCACCTGATTGATTGTATAAACTATCCATATCTGCAGCGACCTGATCAATAAGCCATATTGTTTTACCGCCGTTCATGATAAACTGATCTAAAACCTGTTTTTCTTCATCAGAAAACCTTTCAGTTGGTTTTGATATTATCGCTAAATCATATTTTTTAAGAGCAGCTAACGTTCCGTTGGGATCTTTGGCAACAGAATCTAAAGTAAAAGGACCAATATAATAGCTTTCTTTAATTTGTCTTAGTAATTTGCCAATATGAATTTCAGATAATTCCCCGTTTCCTTTAATAATGGCTACTTTTTTCTGTCTGTCTTTAGTGATTTTATTAATTGCATCCGCAATTGAATATTCTAAATGCTGGATAGAACCAATTACTTTTTGAGTAGTTGAAGCTCCCATTATATTTTTTAATAAAGGAATGTTGACTTCTTTATTATTGTAAACTGCAATTGCCCAAGGAAAAACCATTGCTTGAGATTGTTTTCCTTTATCATCAACAGTTATGTTGATTGGCGTAAGTCCTTTTTGATACAGTGATTTTACAACATCCATGCTTTCTTCTCCGTTTTCCATTGGATTAACAAATTCAAAAACAATATTGTTGTTGTAAGCTTGAAATTCTTCTAGTAATTGTTTGGTTTCTTGTTGTAAACGACGAAAATCTGCAGGAAGATCTCCCTGCATATAGATCTTAATAGACAATGGATTTTTAACCTGTTTTACAATTTGTAAAGAGGTCTCAGACAAAGTGTATCTTTTGTCTTTAGTTAAATCGAAACGGTGAAAAAATAAGCTTCCGAGAACATTTAAAACAATTAAAACAAAAATTGTAATACCTAACGCTTTGAGATTTTTTTGAGTATATGGCTTCATTACGCTTTAAAAGATTTTAATTGGTAAACGGTAAAGGATAAAAATAGTATAGTGATGCTTAAAAAATAGATAACATCACGAGTATCAATAACACCTCGGCTTATACTTTTAAAATGATCCTGCATGCCAAATGCTGCAATGATGCTCGAAGAACCTGGCAGTAATCCTGCTAAACCTTGAAATCCAAAATAGAAGAAAAAACATAAAAAAACGGCAATGATAAATGCAACGATTTGATTTTCTGAAAGGGTAGAAGTAAAGATTCCAATTGCAGAATAAGAAGCAATTAAAAAAAGTAATCCAAAGTAAGAACCAATTGTGCTTCCCATATCAATATTTCCTTCTGGAGAACCTAAACCTGAAATCACTTTTACGTAAATAAAAGTAGGGATGATTGCCAGAATAATAAGGATTAAAGAACCAAAGAATTTTCCGTTTACAATCTGCCAAATTGATAGCGGTTTAGTTAAGAGTAATTCTAGTGTTCCTTGTTTCTTTTCGTCAGAGAAACTTCTCATTGTAATAGCTGGAATCAAGAAAATTAAAATCCATGGAGTTAAAGTGAAAAATGGAGTCAAATCAGCGTAACCCGTATTTAAAATGTTGTATTCACCTTCGAAAACCCATAAAAACAGTCCGTTGCTTATCAGGAAAATCGCAATGACCAAATAGCCGATAGGTGAGCCGAAAAAAGATTTTATTTCTCGTAAAATGATCGATTTCATTTATTTGTGTTTAATTCGTTTATTCTTTTTATTTTAAGAATAGTTGTTTTTTTTATCGTTTATCTTCCTCCAAAAATACTGCTTCCAATGCGCACCATAGTACTGCCACATTCGATCGCAAGCTTATAATCGCCAGACATTCCCATAGAAATTGTTGAAAAATTATCTAATTTAGAGGCGCCAAACAATGCATTCTTTTTCTCTTGTATCGAATCAAAAATTGATTTCAAATGGGTGAATTCTTTTTTAATCTGGTTTTGATCTTCTGTAAAAGTAGCCATTCCCATCAATCCCAAAATTCGGATATTTTTTAATTCCTTAAATACTGAAGATGCTAAAAGCTCATTTAATTCAGCTTCATCTAAACCAAATTTAGATTCTTCTTCAGCTATATATATTTGAAGAAGACAGTCTATAATTCTATTGTTTTTTAAAGCTTGTTTGTTGATTTCCTGTAATAATTTCAAACTGTCGACACCATGAATCAAACTTACATAAGGCGCCATGAATTTGACTTTATTAGACTGAACATGACCAATCATATGCCATTGAATATCTTTTGGCATTTCTTCCCATTTATCAGTCATCTCCTGAATTTTGTTTTCTCCAAAAATGCGCTGGCCGGCTTCATAAGCCTGCATCAAATCTGAAACAGGTTTTGTTTTTGAAACAGCAACCAGAGTTACATGCTCAGGTAAACTTGCTGCAATTGTATTTAAATTCGATTGAATCGACATGATAATTATTTTTTATAAAAACTGCTTAGAGATTTTCTCTGCTTTTTTGCTTTCGCTGTAATCGTAAAAACCTTCACCAGATTTCACTCCTAATTTTCCTGCTCTAACCATGTTTACTAATAATGGACAAGGAGCGTATTTTGGATTTTTGAAACCTTCGTACATTACATTCAAAATAGCAAGACAAACATCAAGACCAATAAAATCGGCTAATTGAAGCGGTCCCATTGGGTGTCCCATTCCTAATTTCATTACCGTATCTATTTCATAAACTCCAGCAACTTTATTGTATAATGTTTCGATTGCTTCGTTTAGCATTGGCATTAAAATTCTGTTGGCAACAAAACCAGGATAGTCATTTACTTCAACAGGTGTTTTTCCAAGTTTTACAGATAAATCCATGATGATTTTAGTGACTTCATCGCTCGTGTTGTATCCACGAATGATTTCGACTAATTTCATAATCGGCACCGGATTCATAAAATGCATTCCAATAACACGCTCAGGATGTGCTACAACAGAGCCAATTTGCGTAATTGAAATAGAAGAAGTGTTCGTTGCTAGAATAGTATTGTGAGAACAAGCTTCGTTTAACTGTTTAAAAATGTTAAGTTTTAATTCTACATTTTCTGTAGCAGCTTCAACAACTAAATCTGCACCAACAACTCCATCCTTAATATCAGTATAGGTAATAATATTAGTAATGGTTTTTGCAACGTCTTCTTGAGTTATAGAACCTTTTGCAAGCATACGGTCTAAATTGGCCGCAATAGTTGCCATTCCTTTATCTAATGATTTTTCTGAAACATCAATTAGTTTTACAACAAAACCACTTTGTGCAAAAGTGTGAGCAATTCCGTTACCCATAGTTCCAGCACCAATTACAGCTATCGTTTTCATTTGAATTTTGATATTATATTTATGATTTTAGCCACGAATTCGCTATTTGAAGCAAATTACGTGGCTAATTTAAGTTTTAAAATTTATTTATATTTTATTTATCGAAACAATCAATTATTTGATATGCGACACGCAAAGCATCAGTTGCTTGTTCAAGTGTTACCACTGGAGTTGTATCTGTTTTGATCGCATTTGCAAACGATTCTAATTCATCTAGAATTGCGTTGTTGTGTTCAACATCTGGATTTGTAAAATAGATTTGCTTCTTTACACCTTCGGCATTTTGCAAGATCATATCAAAATCTCCTGGCGTTTCTGGTGCATCTTTCATGCGGACTACTTCGCATTTTTTTTCTAAAAAGTCAACTGAGATATAAGCGTCTTTTTGGAAAAAACGAGTTTTACGCATGTTTTTCATTGAAATTCGGCTTGCCGTTAAGTTGGCAACACAGCCATTTTCAAATTCAATTCTGGCATTTGCAATATCTGGAGTATCACTGATTACAGAAACACCGCTTGCGTGAATATCTTTTACTTTTGAATTGACAACACTAAGAATAGCATCAATGTCATGAATCATTAAATCCAAAACTACAGGAACATCTGTACCGCGAGGATTAAACTCTGCCAAACGATGTGTTTCGATAAACATTGGGTTTTCGATCATTTCTTTTGTGGCAATAAAAGCGGGATTAAAGCGCTCTACGTGACCAACTTGTCCCTTTACATTGTATTCTTTAGCCAAAGCAATAATTTCTTCAGCTTCTTCTACAGTATTGGCAATTGGTTTTTCAATAAAGATATGTTTACCAGATTTTATCGCCACTTTTGCACATTTATAGTGCGAAAGTGTTGGTGTTACAATATCGATAACATCGACAGCGTGAATAAGTTTTGCAATTGTACTGAAGTTTGTATAGCCAAATTCTTTTGAAATTCTTTCGGCATTTTCTTGATTTTCGTCGTAAAATCCAACTAATTCGTATTGGTCAGATTGTTGTAATAAGCGTAAATGTATTTTACCAAGATGACCAGCACCTAAAACTCCTACTTTTAACATGAGAATGTATTTTAAACAAAAATATAATTTATTTGTTTAAAGTGAAAGTTAATGCAATAAAGATTTAACGATTTAATATTTAAAAATCATTATTTTGATTTCCTATTTAGTTTCTTATTTTTGCCAAAATAAAACCTACCCATTTTGAAAGATACTGCCAAACATCAAGGACTTCGCAATCAATTAGTAAGCACTTTAGAACAAAAAGGAATTACTGATAGAGCGGTCTTAGAGGCGATAAAAAAAATTCCAAGACACCTTTTTCTAAATTCAAGTTTCGAAGATTATGCTTACCAAGATAAGGCATTTCCTATAGGCGCGGGGCAAACTATTTCGCAGCCTTACACCGTTGCTTTTCAATCACAGTTATTGGAAGTAAAAAAAGAACACAAAATTCTGGAAATCGGAACTGGTTCTGGTTATCAAACAGCAGTTTTGTGTATGCTGGGAGCAAAAGTTTTTAGTGTAGAAAGACAAAACGAATTGTTTAAGAAAACGTCCAATTTATTTCCAAAATTAAATATTCGCCCAAAACACCTGTCTTTTGGTGATGGTTATAAAGGGTTACCGGGTTACGCACCTTTTGATAGTATTATTGTTACTGCAGGTGCTCCGTTTATTCCGCAGCCATTAATGGCGCAGTTAAAAATAGGAGGAAGGCTCGTTATTCCGTTAGGCGAGGATGTTCAGATTATGACTTTGTTGATAAGAAAAAACGAAACACAATTTGAAAAGCATGAGTTTGGAGAATTTAGATTTGTTCCTTTATTAGAAGATAAAAATTAGTAAAAAAGCCCGATTTGATCGGGCTTTTTTAATTAACTAATGTTATGGCATGAATTAGGTTTTCTTTTTCTTTTTGAAGAATATAATTGATAAAGACTGACTTATCATTTTTATTCTGAGCCGATTCTAATGTTGCTAAATAATTGTTTATTTCTTCTTCATTTCCTTTTATTGCGGCAAAAACAAAACTGCTTTTTAATAGAATCCAATTCATTAAAAGATTTGCAATTTGAATATTTCCATTTTCAAAAGGACAGATTGACATTATTTTAAGATGCGCTTCAGTAGCTAATAATAAAGGATGCATATTGTTTTTATTGGTTTCATACCAATTAAAAAATAAATTCATTTCTTTAATAATTATTGGGTCCTCTTTATACTTTCCAGAATTTTTAATTTTAATTCCTCTAAAAACAAGATTATGAACAGCAAGAAGATCTTTCTCTGATACTGGAAGTTTCTTCTGATTTATGTCTTTTATATATACAATGGCATCATTAAGATTTACAGCTTCAAGATGTTCCTGCATGTTTTTACCGGGAATCATTAAGCCCTCATTTATTACAGCTTTAGTTTCCTGAAATGTCAAAGAATTTCCATTCATTCTATTAATCTCTGAAATGAATTCGAGTTCCAAAATTTTAGAAATTCGATGCAAATCGAAATGCTGAAAAGATAATATCTTATTTTTTAATACCTCAATTTCGTCTAATAAAGATTTTATAGATGGGAAAGTTTCAGGATTTAGTTTTTTGCTATTGTTTTGAATTTCCTGTTCTGCTAAAAGTAAAGCTTTCAAGGCAAACTCTTCGTTTCCAATTTCATAAAGAATTTTTTCTTTTAACCATGCAATCATCAAGGTTTCGTAATCAATCTCTAAAAGATTAGCTAGTTTTGAAATTTGTTCTTTTGTAGGTTTTCGCGTTCCAGATTCAAATTTGCTAATTAAAGCTTGATCAATACCAAGAAGCTGGGCCACTTCTCGGGTTTTTAATTCTTTTTGCTCTCGTGCATTTTTTAAAAGTGATTTCATGTAAATGAAATTTTAAGTCTTGACAAAAATAGTCAATTTTTTAGTCATGAAAAAAGCAACATTAGAAATGTTGCTTTTTAAAGTGTCTTTTATTTTGGAGGAAGAGAACCGTCTTTTCTCATTTCTTTAACAACTGTCTGCATAATCGCATCTACCGTTTGTCCCAAATCTGTTACGTAATCAGACTTTGTAGTTCCCGTCCAGATTAGTTTGTTTTCTTTTAATGAAAAGATGTTAGTTTCTACCATGTAAGATGTTGTTTCTTGATAATATCCCGGATCGTAGAAATTTGGCGAATACATTCCGTACCAATTTCCAAAACCATAACCATACATTCCACTGTATAAGCCATCAAAACCACCATAATACATTCCTGTGTAAGTTCCTGGAACGTAATTAGTTTCTTTTTCAGTACTAACCAATCGCATAGTTACAACACCATCAAAATGTTCGTCTTGTAAAATTTTTAATTTTTGTTCCTGCGAAAGCTGTTTAGTTGTCTCGTTTAAATACTGATAAGAAGTTCTAAAAATGGGATTACTGGCTGCAATTCTGTTTTCTGCAACCCTTCTAGAAGCCTCATCTTTTACCAGCGCAACCACTAAAACTTTTTTAAATTGTTCTTGAGCTACTGTTATTTTTGGATCTCTCCAGCTGTTAACAATAGAGGTATTACTGCCGCAGCTTGAAAGTGACAGAATAACGATTAACATAATTAAGTGCTTTTTCATATGGTATAGTTATATTGTTTGTAGTAAAAATAACTATAAAAATTAATAATAAAGCAGATTAAAAATAAAAATATCGTTTAATTGTACGCTTTTTTAATACGGTCTAAATCACGTTTTGTGTCTTGTTCTTTTAACGATTCACGTTTGTCGTAATTCTTTTTTCCTTTACAAAGACCAATTTGCAGCTTAGCAAGACCTTTTTCATTAGTAAATAATTTTAAAGGTACAATGGTAAGGCCTTTTGCTTGAACACTTTTATGCAGTGTTTTAAGTTCTTTTTTATTCAAAAGAAGTTTTCGTTCGCTGCGTGATTTGTGGTTAAACTGATTTCCAAAAGAATATTCTTCAATGTAAGTATTGATGGCAAAAAGTTCAAGGTTATTAAACTCGCAAAAGCTTTCTGTAATATTAGCTTTTCCTAATCGGATAGATTTAATTTCGGTTCCTGTCAAGACAATTCCCGCCACATAAGTATCGATTATTTCATAATCAAACCTAGCTCTTTTATTAAGTATATTGACTGATTTTAACATAAGTGCAAATGTAAACAAAATTGAAAAACTTTACTGCAATCTAAAATAAATAAAGATTTCTTTTAAACAATGATTTTAATCAGTTTTAAGGAAAAAACTTACTCATAAGTTTGCTTCATAATTTAAAAACACTATTAAAAATGAAGAAAATTTTAACTATCGCAACCATTGTATTATTTGGATTATCAGTAAAAGCTCAAGATGCTAGTCAAGGGTTAAAAGGAGCTTGGTTTGCAACCTCACAATTTGGTTATCAGCAGACAAAAAGTGGAGATACAAAAGGCACAAATCTTACTGTATTGCCTATTGTAGGAACATTTATTACGCCATCTATTGCTGTTGGAGCAGGTTTGGGTTACATTAATATTAAATCAGAAACAGATGCTAAAACTGCTGCAAATACTAATTTATTTGTAATTCAGCCATTAGCGAGAAAATACTGGAATGTAGCAGGATCTTTATATTTCTTTGGGCAATTAGCTTTACCGGTTATTACAGGAAAAGAAAAAGAAAGTAACTTAAAAGTAAATCAAGTTGGATTATCTGTATCAGGAGGTTTTGATTATTTTGTAACTAAAAACTTCTCAGTTGAGTTTTCTTATGATTTAGCAAACTTTACTTCTACAACTCTAAAACCAGAGAATGGAGAGAAAACAACTGTTACAAATTTTGGATTAGCTCACGTTGCTAATGTTGATTCTTATTATAATACAGCATTAGCTGGAAGCGCACCAAACTTAACAACTCCACTTTCTGTTGGATTTAAATTTGTATTCTAATTATATTGATTTGTTTTAAATCAATTCATTAATTTTGTAAAAAAAGAAAGACCGTGCTTTTTTAAGTACGGTCTTTTTATTGTTGTTTTAAAATATATAGAAATGCAAAATAAATCTAAAGATCCGCTTCACGGTATTACACTTCAAAATATTCTAGAAATTCTAGTAAATTTTTACGGATTTGATACTTTGGCAGAATTGATTCCAATAAAATGTTTCAGTTCTAATCCGACTATAAAATCGAGTCTTACTTTTTTAAGAAAAACAGATTGGGCTCGAAAAAAAGTAGAGGACTTGTATGTAAAAACGCTGCCTAAGCTTTCAAATTAATTATAATTTATAAGAAATCATTACACCGCCTCGATAAGGAAGCCATTCACCGCTTTTATTCCAGTTTTGTGCTTTTTCATATCTCCCAGGAGTTCCATCATTATAGTATCCATGATAAAAACCTTGGTGCCATCCGCCTCCTGCAAAAATATCAAGTAAAAACTTGTCGCTTAATTTTAGATTATATCCTACAGTGACCCCAAAACGGTAACCAAATCCGTGCTCATACTTATTAGTATCCCAATAATTCCATTTTTGAAGGTCGTACATATCGGCACCTGCATGTCCTCCCACATAAAAACCATTATATTTTTCTTTAAAATGGTAACGAACTTCTGGTGTAAAAGTGTAAAATTTCATTGGGCTATGACCATTAAAAGACTCCCAAAAAGAAGCCATAACATCAAAGCTGAAAGTAGTTTTTTCGCCAAGGCTGGTTTCTACACCAATGTTTGGAACAGCTAATAGCGCTGTTGCGGCATTGAACTTGATAAAAGTTTGACTTTGAGATTGAATTGATAAAAGAAGAACGGCTAAATAAAGTATTTTTTTCATGGCATTTTTTAAGATCAAAAGGGCTTAATTTATTTTCGGCACAAATATAACGTAATAGATCATTGACTATTGCGAAATATAGTGCTTTTAACAAGAATTAATTTTTGTGATAAAATACTTAAAAGCTATTTGTTTAATATTGAATATATTACTCTGTCTAGAAAAACACCTTCATAAAAATCGGCCTCTTTTAAATGTGCTTCTTTAACAAAACCGCATTTTTGTAATACTCGTTCTGAGGCAGTGTTTTCAGGATCAATTACTGCTTCGATAGAGTGGAGTTTAAGATCTTCAAAGCCAAATTGAACTAGTCTGTTTACTGCTTCAGAAACTATTCCTCTTCCGTGAAATTCAGGATGCAGTATGTAGCCAATTTCGGAACGATAATTTTCATGTTGAGTACGGTAAAAACCTATAATACCAAGTAGTTTTGGGTCGTTATTTAAAGTAATTGCCCAGTTGATTCCTGTGTTGGTTACAATTTTATCTTCGATCTGTGCAATGAGCTCTAGCGCATCTTCATTACTTTTTGCCAGTGGTCTCGGAATATATTTCATGGTTTCAGGATTCGAACGTATTTCGAAAACCTCATTAACATCATCATTTGT
The DNA here is from genome assembly GCF_044007415.1 of Flavobacterium sp. FlaQc-28. Taxonomy (NCBI): domain Bacteria; kingdom Pseudomonadati; phylum Bacteroidota; class Flavobacteriia; order Flavobacteriales; family Flavobacteriaceae; genus Flavobacterium; species Flavobacterium sp. FlaQc-28. Next base: position 197,857 of record NZ_JBIPCM010000003.1, on the reverse strand, counting down.
AAGTCTTCTTAAAACTAAGCGCTCAGTTTTAATTATAGGAAAAGGGTGAAAATTAAATTCTAACATTTTTTATAAAATTTTTATACTGAATTTGGAGTGAAATATTTGATCTGCATCTAAAAGTACGATGCCTTCTTTTTGATATAAGTCTCCAGAATTATCTGCTGTGTCTGAATAACCAAACCAAGGTTCAATACAAACAAACGGCGCTTGATCCTTTGTCCAGATTCCTAAACTTGGAAAATCTTCGAAATCAACCTCAATATAAGGTTTTTCATTTTCCAGAATAGTTAGTGATTTTGATTCTAACGTTTTGAAAACCAAAGCATCATTTTCAAAAAGTTTGTAGTTTAATCGAACTAAATTATTCGAAGTTTTTAAAACCTCTGTTTTGTTAGAAATTAAATCATTTTCTAAAAGATTAAATTTTAAAACTTCTTCTTTTTCAAATTTAAAAGAATAGTTTTCAAAATTTTCAGGCAAAGCAATTGCTGGATGCGCGCCAATCGAGAAAGGCATTTTTCTATCACTTTTATTAATTACAATATATTCAATATTTAAGGATGTTTTTTCAAGTGAATAAACTAGCTGTAGTTCAAATTCGAAAGGATATTTTTTTAAAGTTTCATCGTTTGATTCTAAAGAAAACACAGCACTGTTCTCTGTTTTTTCAATCAATTCGAATTCCATATCCCTTGCAAAACCATGTCTAGACAACTGATACTCTTTTTGATCAATAGTGTAAGTATTGTTTTTTAATGTTCCTACGATTGGGAAAAGGATAGGAGAGTGTTTGCCCCAGAAACTAGGGTTGCCTTCCCATATAAATTCTTTCTCTTGATAATTTTTTAAAGAGAATAATTCAGCTCCTGCATGATTAATAGAGGCTTTAAGTATTGAGTTTGAGATGATTGTGTTCAAGGGGATAATGTTGAATAAAATTAAACTTAATCTTGATGTAAATGTATTTTATAAAATTCGTTTTTTTAAGAAAAAACCGTAAAATATTTTTTCTGATAAATTTTTGCTAAAATTAAATTTAGACGTGTAGTTTTCTCTGTAAATAGCTTTTTTTTTCATTAATTTGTTGCATAAACAGCAAAAAAATATGAAAATACAATCTTCGAAAGCCTTACTAACCATGGCTTTATTTGTTGGGATTTCTTCTGTTTGGGCACAACAAACGCCAGCAACAACAGCAGCAAATCCTGTTAATAATTACAATTATCATGATGCATTTGGGCCGAATTTTTATACCAAAAACGGCACTCCAACCCGTTCAGCAAGCGGTCAGCCCGGAGTTGAATACTGGCAAAATAGAGCTGACTATCAAATTACTGCTAAGTTAAACGGTACTACAAATGAAATTATTGGTACAGATGAAATCACGTATACCAATAATAGCCCTGATAAATTATCATTTGTTTGGTTAAATTTAGATCAAAACTTATTTAAAGAAGATTCTAGAGGAAATGCTGTTGTACCTTTAACAGGAAGTCGTAATGGTGCGCAAGGTCAGGTTTTTGAAGGAGGAAATAAAATTAAATCAGTAAAAGTAATTACTGGTGGAAAGAAACCAACGACTGTTGATGCAAAATATGTAGTTACTGATACCAGAATGCAGGTATTTCTTCCAGAAGCATTAGCGTCAAAAGGTGGAACAGTAAAAATTAAGATTGAGTTTTCATTCATTTCTCCTTTTGAAGGATCAGACAGAATGGGAGTTTTAGAAACTAAAAACGGTAAAATTTTTACCATCGCACAATGGTATCCTCGTATGTGTGTTTACGATGATGTAAAAGGTTGGAATACTGCGCCTTATTTAGGAGCTTCTGAGTTTTATTTGGAATACGGGAATTTTGATGTAAAACTTACTGTACCAGCAAATCATTATGTTGTAGGTTCAGGAGAACTATTAAATGGAGCTGAAGTTTTATCAGCAGATCAGTTTAAGCGTTATAAAGAAGCATCTTTGAGCGATAAAACAGTTACCATTCGATCTGCCGATGAAGTTGCAGCAGCTGCAAATAAAAATGCTTCAGGTGAAAAAACATGGCATTTTCAAATTAAAAATGCTCGTGATTTTTCTTGGGCATCTTCTCCTGCTTTTGTTTTAGATGGTGCGAAAATTAATTTGCCAAGTGGTAAAAAAGCATTAGCATTATCAGCTTATCCTGTAGAAAGTGCTGGTCAAGATGCTTACGGGCGTTCGACTGAATATGTAAAAGCATCAATTGAACATTACTCCAAACAATGGTTTGAATATCCTTATCCAGCAGCAACAAATGTTGCAGGAAATGAAGGAGGAATGGAATATCCAGGAATTGTTTTTTGCAGCTGGGAATCAAAAGGACAAGATTTGTGGGGAGTTACAGATCATGAATTCGGACATATTTGGTTTCCTATGATTGTTGGGTCAAACGAAAGATTATTCGGTTGGATGGATGAAGGATTTAATACTTTTATAAATTCATTAAGTACAGCGGCATTTAATAATGGTGAATATAAAGAAGAGCCAACAGATTTTCATAAAAGAGCAGAATCATTTACACGTACAGATTTAGAAACTGTAATGAGTTCTCCCGATAATATGAAAGAAGCAAATATTGGTATGTTGTGTTATTTTAAACCAAGTTCGGCTTTAATTATCTTAAGAGAGCAAGTATTAGGAAAAGAACGTTTTGATAATGCTTTCCGTACTTATATACAACGTTGGGCGTACAAACATCCGCAGCCAGATGACTTTTTTAGATCAATGGAAAATGTTGCTGGTGAAGATTTAAGCTGGTTTTGGAGAAGCTGGTTTGTAAACAATTGGAGGTTTGATCAAGGAATTAATTCAATTAAATATATCAAAAACGATCCTTCAAAAGGAGTTGCAATTACTGTTGAAAACTTCGATAAAATGCCAATGCCTATTATTTTAGATGTAAAAACAAAAAGCGGTAAAGTTTCAAGAGTACAACTACCGGTAGAAGTTTGGCAGCGTAATAATGTTTGGACTTTTAAACATAATTCTACAGAAGAAATTGAGAGTATTACACTTGATCCAGAACGTCTTTTTCCAGATAACAACGAGTCAAACAATGTTTGGACAGCAGGAAAAGGTAAAATTGAAAAAGATGTAATTTTGGATAGTTATTTAGGGAATTTTTCAACAAGCAGAGCGCCATTAAAACTTATTTTTAGCGAAAAAAATAGTACACTAAATGTTGAAATTACCAACTATCCTAAATTTCCTTTAACGGCTGTTGAAAATGAAAAAGATACATTTCAGTCTACTGGTGCAGGAGTAAAATTTAAATTTAACGAAGCTAAAACAGCAGTTGATATGACACTTTTAGCTAACGGACAAATAATACCGTTTACTAAGAACTAAAAATATAGAAATTAAAACACTAAAAACCCGATAGTTAATTAGAACTATCGGGTTTTTGCTTTTGTATGGTTTAACATTGAGATAAAAAAATGTTATATTTTTAAAATTTTGTTTTGTGAATTAAATTTTTATGTACTTTTGCGTCGATGAATAAAATAAGTTTACATATAACTTCTTTGTCACGGACAAACTCACCGATTACTTCTCCCGAAGTACGGATACTATCTATATAGTATTCATTGAGTTTTTAGCCGTATATTTATTCATACTCCCTTTTCATTTTGAAATTACATAATTTGTCCATTGGACAAACATATCCTAAAAGTATTTATTATTTTGTAAATTTTCTTAATCAATATTTTGATTTTGAGAATGTTACTACTATTTTGCTTAATTTTATTGGATTCAATTCTGAATTTCAAACCAAACAGTATGCTTTAATTTTTAACTCTAACTTCAATTATTGAAATGAAGATCTCTATTGTTGTTACTCAGGAAGAACACTTCAAATTCGCACAAGAAATTTGTGATACGATAGAATCATCGGCCTTGCTAAGAGGTACGGGGATAGCTAAAAGAACTCCTGAGTATATTCAGAAAAAAATGTCGAATGGTGATGCAATGATTGCTCTGGCAGACGGGAAATTTGCAGGTTTTTGTTATATCGAAAGCTGGCAGCACGGAAAATTCGTGGCACATTCTGGTTTAATTGTTCATCCTGATTATAGAAGTTTAGGATTGGCAAAAAAAATCAAATCTAAAGTCTTTGATTATTCATTACAAAGATATCCAGATGCTAAAATATTTGGTATTACAACTGGTTTAGCTGTAATGAAAATCAATTCGGATTTAGGTTACAAACCAGTTCCTTTCTCCGAATTGACAACTGATCCTAGTTTTTGGGCAGGCTGTAAAACCTGTACCAATTATCAAATTTTACAAAGTAAAGAAAACAAAATGTGTTTATGCACTGGTATGTTGTATGATCCAAAGGAAAAACAAAAAATACCGCCAAAACACCCTTTTAACGAAAAAGTTCTTAATAGACTGAGAACCATTAAACAAGCCTTATTTTTAAAAAAGTAACATTATGAAAAAAGTAGTATTAGCTTATAGCGGAGGATTAGACACCTCTTATTGTTTGAAATATTTAAAGAACGAAAAAGGATACGAAGTTCATACTGTACTTGTTGATACAGGAGGGTTTGATGCAGAAGAATTATCAGCTATAGAAAAAAGAGCTTATGAATTAGGAAGTGCTCAACACGCAAATCTTACAATCGTAGACAAGTATTATGATAAAGCTATAAAATATTTGATTTTCGGAAACGTATTAAAAAATAATACTTACCCGTTATCAGTAAGTGCAGAACGTGTTTTTCAAGCTATTGAAGCAATTAAATACGCTAAAAAAGTTGGAGCAAGTGCAATCGCACACGGAAGTACAGGTGCAGGAAATGACCAAATTCGTTTTGATTTAATTTTCCAAACTATTGCTCCAGAAATCGAAATCATTACGCCAATTAGAGATTTAAAATTGTCAAGACAAGAAGAAGTGGATTATTTAGCTCAAAACGGAGTTCACTATTCTTGGGAAAAAGCACAATATTCTATCAATAAAGGACTTTGGGGAACAAGTGTTGGAGGAAAAGAAACTTTAACTTCTAGTCAGCCATTGCCAAGTGAAGCTTATCCTTCGCAATTACAAAAAGAAGGAGAAGAAAAAGTAACACTTCATTTCGAGCAAGGAGAATTGGTTGGAATCAATGGAAAAACGGACAAACCATCTAACAATATTGTAGTACTTGAAAAACTAGCAAACGCTTACGCAATTGGCAGAGATATTCACGTTGGAGATACGATTATCGGAATTAAAGGAAGAGTTGGTTTTGAAGCTGCTGCTCCGTTAATTATTATCAAAGCGCACCATTTATTAGAGAAACATACTCTAGGAAAATGGCAGCAATACTGGAAAGAACAATTAGGAAACTGGTACGGAATGTTATTCCATGAAGGTCAGTTCTTAGATCCAGTAATGAGAAACATCGAAACTTTCTTGCAAGACACACAAAAAACAGTAAATGGAACGGTAACAGTTTCTTTAAAACCATATCATTTCTCACTTGACGGAATCGAATCTAAAAACGATTTGATGAACACAGGATTTGGTCAATACGGAGAAATGAACAATGCCTGGACATCTGACGATGCAAAAGGATTTATCAAAATCCTTGGAAATGCACAAAACATATTTTCATCTGTAAATCAATTAGATCATGATTAATGTCGGAATTATTGGTGGTTCAGGTTACACAGCCGGAGAACTCATCAGAATTTTAATGTATCACCCAAAAGTAAACATTGATTTTGTTTACAGTACTACAAATGCCGGAAAACCACTTTCTGTGGCGCACCAAGATTTGATGGGAGATATCGAAATGAAATTTACTGATGAAATCAATCCAAATGTGAATGTAGTTTTCTTGTGTTTAGGGCACGGAAAATCGATTTCATTTTTGAAAGAAAATCAGTTTGCGAGTCATACAAAAATCATCGACTTAGGAAATGATTTCAGATTGAATAAAGATGCTCATTTCGAAGGAAAAGATTTCGTTTACGGATTGCCTGAAATCAATAAAGCCGAAATCAAAAAAGCAAATTATATCGCAAATCCGGGTTGTTTTGCTACAGCTATACAATTGGCTTTATTGCCTTTAGCAGAACATAATCTGTTGAATAATGATGTTCATATTAATGCGACAACAGGAAGTACAGGAGCAGGAATAAGTCTTTCAGAAACTTCTCATTTCAGTTGGAGAAACAACAATATGTCGCATTATAAAGCTTTTGAGCACCAACATTTGGGAGAAATTGGAGAAAGTTTAGTTCAGTTGCAAGATGATTTTGACAGCGAATTACTTTTTATTCCAAATAGAGGGGATTTTCCAAGAGGAATTTTTGCAACCTTATATACTTTGTGTGATGATAGTTTGGAACAATTGGTTGCCAAATACGAAGATTTCTATAAAAATGAGCCTTTCGTAACCGTTACCACAACAAACATCAACATGAAACAAGTGGTGCAAACGAATAAATGTATCATTAGTTTATTGAAAAAAGGAAACCGGGTTTTGATAACATCAATTATAGATAACTTAACCAAAGGTGCTTCAGGACAAGCGATTCAAAACATGAATTTAATGTTCGGATTAGAAGAAACCACAGGTTTACATTTGAAACCAAGCGGATTTTAATTTTTTAGTTTCAAGTTTAAAGTTTCAGGTTTCACGTTCTGTGCGTGACTCGAAATAGATACGACGAAACATAACTAGTTTTAAGGTTTGAAGTTTTAGTTTTCACGTTCAGTGAGTAACTTGAAACATGAAACCTGAAACAAAATAAACAAAACAAAAATGAACTTATTCAACGTTTACCCATTATACGACATAACTCCAGTAAAAGCAGTAGATTGTAAAATCATTGATGACAAAGGAGTAGAATATTTAGATTTATACAGCGGACATGGTGTGATTTCTATTGGACATACACAGCCGGATTATGTCGCAAAATTGAAGAATCAGATAGATAACTTAGGTTTTTATTCAAATGCCATTCAGAATCCTTTGCAGGTGGAATTGGCTCAGAAATTAGGAAAACTTTCTGGTCTTGAAGATTATGAATTGTTTTTATGCAGTTCTGGAGCTGAAGCAAACGAAAATGCTTTAAAATTAGCTTCTTTCCACAACGGAAAATCGAGAGTTGTGGCTTTTGATAATTCTTTCCACGGTAGAACTTCTGCAGCAGTTGCGGTTACTGACAACAAAAAAATTGTTGCGCCAATAAATGCGCAGCAAGTTGTTACTTTTTTACCTCTTAATCAAATCGAATTGGTTGAAGCTGAATTAGCTAAAGGCGATGTTACAGCAGTAATTATTGAAGGAATTCAAGGAGTTGGAGGTTTAGACCAAGGAACAACTGAATTTTTCCAGGCTTTAGAAAAAGCATGTAAAAAACACGATGTTGTTTTGATTTTAGATGAAGTACAATCTGGATACGGAAGAAGCGGGAAATTCTTCGCTTTCCAACATCACGGAATCAACGCTGATATTATTTCAGTTGCAAAAGGGATGGGGAACGGTTTCCCTGTTGGAGCAATTTTAATTTCTCCAAAATTTGAAGCTAGTTTTGGTTTATTAGGAACTACTTTCGGCGGAAGCCATTTATCTTGTGCAGCAGGAATTGCAGTTTTAGATGTAATTGAAAAACTTGATTTACAGAAAAATGTAAATGAAGTTTATGAATATTTCTTAGAGAAAATCAAAGAAGTTGAAGGGATCAAACAAGTAAAAGGAAAAGGCTTAATGCTTGGAGTAGAATTTGATTTTGATGTTGCAGCTTTAAGAAAGAAATTAATCATCGAAAAACACATTTTTACAGGAAGCGCCAACAACAAAAATCTATTAAGAATTTTACCACCTTTAACTGTCAAAAAAGCTGATATCGATACGTTTGTAAAAGCTTTAAAAGAAAGTTTAGAAGAATTAAAAAACTAAACATACAATTATCCTAACAGGTTTCCAAAACCTGTTAGGTATTAATAAGTTTCTCTAAAATAGAAACAACCAAAAAATAACCAACTAGAAATTATGAATCCATTATCAATTGAAAAACGTAATGCGGTTTTGCGGTCCATGGCAAAGCTGGTCGAGCAGGAACGGAATCAGATAATCTTGACTAATCAGGAAGATCTTGCCGATTACGACGGCACAGATTTAGCGATGGAAGAACGCTTAAAAGTAGATGATAAAAAAGTCGACGAAATGATTTTATCATTAAACCAATTGGCTTCTCAGGAAGACCCCGTTGGCGTTGAGCGTTTTCAATTTACACATGATAATGGAATAAAAGTCATTAATAAAACAGCAGCTTTCGGAACGATTTTAATTATTTATGAATCTCGTCCAGATGTTACCATCGAAGCGGGAGGAATCGCTTTTAAATCTGGAAATAAGATTTTATTAAAGGGAGGAAAAGAATCTTTAAAATCAAATCTGAAAATTGTAAGTCTTTGGCATAAAGCTCTAGAAGAAAATGGAGTTTCGAAGGACTGGGTAGAATATCTAAATTACAACAGAACAGAAACTCAGGCATTTTTAGAAAAACCAACTCAAAAAGTAGATTTAATTGTTCCTAGAGGAGGCGAAAAATTAATTGAGTTTGTAAAAGCGCATGCGACTTGTCCCGTAATTGTAAGCGGACGAGGGAATAATTTTGTTTACGTTCATGAAAAAGCGGACACAGATTTAGCTTTAAAAGTGATTTTAAACGCTAAAACAGCTAAAATTTCAGCTTGTAATGCTTTAGATAAAGTTTTAATCGATTCAAAACTTCCAAATTTTGAAGGTTTCACAGCAATGTTAATTGAAGCCTTAATTGAAGCAAAAGTTGAAGTTATCGTTGATAAGTCCTTAGAGAATTTTGAAAACACGAAAACACTTCAAAACGAAGACATTTGGTATGAAGAATTTCTAGATTATAAAATTGTAATTGGAACCATCGATTCTCAGGATCATGCAATCGATATGATTAATAAATACTGTGGAGGACATTCTGCAGCAATTATAACAAGAGATAATGATTGTGCACAGCAATTTATGGAATCTATAGATGCCGCTGCAGTGTACCAAAATGCTTCAACCCGTTTTACAGACGGCGGACAATTTGGTTTAGGCGGAGAATTAGCGATAAGCACAGATAAATTGCATCAGAGAGGCCCAATTGGTTTACAGCATTTGGTAACCAATAAATGGTACGTTTACGGAGAAGGACAAATTAGGTAATTTAGATAATTAGAAAATTAGATAATTAGATAATGTGTCAATTAAATAATTAAACAATTGCAACCCTAATAGATTAAAAAAAACTTTGTGCCTTAGCGCCTTTGTGGCAGATAACAAGATGAAAAAACGGATTTTATTAAAAATAGGAAGTAATACTTTAACCAAAGAAACCAATCATATTTCGCGGGGAAAGATTGAAGACCTCGGAATTCAGATTGCAGCTTTAAACGACGAATATGAGTTTATCATCGTAAGTTCAGGAGCAATTGCGGCAGCAAAGCAATTTGTAAAACTGGATAATCAAGATAAAGATGTTTTTGTAAAACAGGCTTTGGCGTCTATCGGACAGCCACATTTAATGCGGATTTATAATGAAAATTTTAAGGATTTAGGATTAAATACTTCGCAGTGTTTACTTTCTTATTCTGATTTCGAAAAAGAGCAGACCAAAAAGAACATTGTAAATACGATTAATGTATTGGTTAAAAACAATTACATTCCGATTATCAATGAAAATGATACCGTTGCCACAGATGAGATTCGGTTTGGAGATAATGATAAATTAGCGGCTTTAACAGCAGTGCTGTTAAATGTTGATATTCTAATAATTGCCACCAATACAAACGGAATTTACACCAAAGAATCCATTCACGATGAAGTTCCGGAAACAATCAAATTGGTAAATGATTTAAAATCACTCGAAAAAGAAATCGGCGAATCAAAATCATCACACGGAACAGGAGGAATGCAGTCCAAAATAGAAGCAGCAGGAATCGCAAAAGCCGCAAATATCGAAACATGGATTGTCAATGGATTAAATGATAATTTTATTTTAAAGGCATTAAAGGACGAAATTCCTTTTACGAAAATAATCTAATGAGTCAATTAGAAAATTAGTTAATCAGATAATGCAAAATTATCCAATTTTCTAATTATCACATTATCTAAATTAAAAAGAAAACAAATGAACTATATCTCAATAAAAGACATCAACTCATTATCAAAATGGGTAAAACAAGCGATTAAAATCAAAAAGAATCCGCTTAAAAATCAAAGCTTAGGAAAAAACAAAACCTTAGGAATGTTATTCTTCAATCCGAGTTTAAGAACGCGTTTGAGTACTCAGAAAGCCGCTTTAAACTTAGGAATGAACGTTATGGTAATGAATTTTACCAATGAAGGATGGACTTTGGAATTTGAAGATGGAGCAGTGATGAATTCTGGTGCTTCTGAACATATTAAAGAAGCTGCAGAAGTAGTTTCTCAATATTGTGATATTATCGCAATCCGTGCTTTTGCAGGTTTGGTTGATAAAGAAAAAGATTATCAGGAAACTGTTATTTCAGGATTTTTGAAATATGCAACAGTGCCAATTGTGAACATGGAAAGTGCTGTTCGTCATCCATTACAATCACTTGCAGATGCGATTACGATGGAAGAATTCAAAACGAAACACAAACCAAAAGTGGTACTTTCATGGGCACCGCATCCAAAAGCTTTGCCTCAGGCTGTAGCCAATTCTTTTGTAGAAATGATGCAGTTGCAGAAAGATATGGATTTCGTAATCACACACCCAGAAGGTTATGAATTAAGCCTGGAAATCACAAAAGATTGCACAATCGAATACGATCAAAACAAAGCTTTCGAAAATGCTGATTTCGTTTACGTAAAAAACTGGAGTAACTTCAACGATTACGGAAAAGTCACTAACAGCGATCCAAATTGGACGGTTACGGCCGAAAAAATGGCTTTAACCAACAACGGGAAATTCATGCACTGTCTTCCAGTTCGTCGTAACGTAATTGTAAGTGACGAAGTTTTAGATGGAGAAAATTCAATCGTAATCGAACAAGCGAATAACAGAACGTATTCAGCACAATTAGTTTTACAAAAGATTCTTAAGAAATTGTAAATTTAGGTGCAAAGGTCCAAAGTGGCAAAGGTTCAGAGGTTTTACAGCCTTGAGAAACCTTTGAACCTTTGAACCTCTGCCACTTTGAACCTTGACAGAAATGAACGTATCAGTAATAAAAATAGGTGGAAACATCATCGACAATCCAGCAGAATTAGAACAATTCTTAACCGATTTTTCTAAAATCGAAGGCTATAAAGTTTTAGTTCACGGCGGTGGAAAATCGGCTACAAAGATGGCGCAGAGTATAGGTTTGGTTCCGCAAATGATTGACGGACGCCGAATTACAGATGCTTCAATGTTAGACGTTGTAGTAATGATTTATGCCGGACAAATCAATAAAGACATTGTGGCGCAATTGCAGGCAAAAGACAATAATGCAATTGGTTTTTCGGGAGCTGATGGAAATTTGATTCAGTCAACAAAAAGAAACCACCCAACAATTGATTACGGTTTTGTAGGCGATGTAAAGCAAGTTAATACCAAATTATTGGCAACTTTACTTGAAGCTGGAGTTGTTCCTGTTTTCTGTGCGATTACACATGACAAAAACGGACAATTGTTAAACACCAATGCGGATACCATTGCAAGCGAATTATCAATCGCATTATCAGAAGTTTTTGATGTAACGCTGACGTATTGTTTTGAAAAACAAGGCGTTTTACAAGATTCAGAAGACGATTCATCTGTAATAACAGAAATCAACGAAGCCTTATACAATAAACTAAAAGAAGAAAAAGTAATCCACTCAGGAATGATACCAAAACTGGATAACTGCTTCAATAGTTTATCAAGAGGTGTGCAGAAAATCAAAATTGGACATCACAAAATGCTCCAGAATTCAGATATTCCGCATACAACAATTACATTGTAAAAAATGTTGTCACAAATTGACGCTAATTTACTCTGTTAAAAGAGAAAATAATTTTAGCTAGACATTAAAAAGATTATTTTGATTTTAAATCTTTCGCAAAAAAACAATTTGCGAAAATACGTGTAATTAGGGGCAAAAAAACAGAACTGCGCAGTGCTTTTAAATATTAATTTAAGAAATTTGCGCAAATAAAAAATGTCACGATTTAATTAAAAAACTTTGTGACTTCGCCCCGATAGCTATCGGGATCATGGCAAAGAAACCAAACTTATGAAAAGTATAGATACGCTTACCCAGGAAGCAATTAGTTTATTAAAAAGCCTAATCGAAACCCCTTCATTTTCAAGCGAAGAAGATCAAACGGCTCTATTAATCGAAAATTGGTTCAATCAGAATGAAATTCCTTTCAAGAGAGAAAACAATAATGTGTGGGCTTTCAACAAATATTTCGACGAAAACAAACCAACACTTTTACTAAACTCACATCACGATACAGTAAGACCAAATCAGGCGTACACCAATGATCCTTTTAAAGCGATCGAAAAAGACGGTAAATTATTTGGTTTAGGAAGTAATGACGCAGGTGGATGTTTAGTTTCATTATTAGCAACATTTGTACATTTTTACGAAAATCAAAACCTTTCTCACAATATTGTAATTGTAGCTTCCGCCGAAGAAGAAAGCAGTGGAAAAAATGGTTTAAACAGCGTTTTAAAGCATTTACCAGAATTAGATTGTGCGATTGTTGGAGAACCAACTTTAATGCAATTAGCAGTTGCCGAAAAAGGTTTATTAGTTCTTGACGTAAAAGTAAAAGGAACCGCAAGCCACGCCGCACACCAAAACGACGATAATGCATTATACAAATCAATTCCAGTAATGGAATGGTTTAAAAACTATAAATTCGACAAAATCTCAGACGTTTTAGGTCCCGTAAAAATGACCGTAACACAGATTAATGCTGGAAAACAGCATAATGTTGTGCCTTCAGAATGTGATTTAGTTGTAGATATTCGAGTAACAGATCGTTATACAAATGCTGAAATTTTGGAAGTTGTAAAAGCAAATGTAAACGCAGAAGTAACGCCAAGATCAATGCACTTAAATGCTTCTTCTATTCCGGTTTCGCACGGTTTGGTTCAAGCAGGAATCGCATTAGGAAGAACAACTTACGGTTCGCCAACACTTTCAGATCAATCGGTTTTAAGTTGTCAGTCTTTAAAATTAGGACCAGGAGAAACATTGCGTTCGCATTCAGCAGACGAATTTATTTTTGTAAATGAAATTGAAGAAGGAGTCGATTTGTACATCAAAATACTAACTGATTTCTTTAAATTATAATCGAAACGAAATTAAACCCGACAGGTTTTTAAAACCTGTCGGGTTTCTAAAAATAGTACCTATGAAACTTTGGGAAAAAGGAATACCAACAGATAAACAAATTGAACAATTCACAGTTGGAAACGACCGAGAATTGGATTTAGTTTTAGCAAAATACGATGCTTTAGGTTCAATCGCACATGCCAAAATGCTTGGGCAAATTGGTCTATTAACTGCTGAAGAAACAACTTCTTTAGTTGATGCATTAAACGAAATCATCGCTGATATCGTAGTTGGAAATTTCGAAATCGAGGATAGTTTCGAAGACGTGCATTCTAAAATCGAATATCTTCTAACAGTAAAATTGGGAGATGCAGGAAAAAAAATCCATACGGCACGTTCTCGTAACGATCAGGTTTTGGTTGATGTTCATTTGTATTTAAAAGACGAATTAAAAGCAATAAAAGATCAAGTAAAAACATTGTTTGATTTGTTGATGGAATCGGCAGAAAAACACCAAAACGTTTTATTGCCAGGATACACGCATTTACAAATCGCGATGCCATCGTCATTCGGAATGTGGTTTTCTGCTTACGCAGAGAGTTTAATTGATGATATTACAATGTTGAACGCAGCGTCTAAAATTGTAGATCAGAATCCGTTAGGTTCTGCTGCAGGTTACGGAAGTTCATTCCCAATCAACAGAACATTTACCACAAAAGAATTAGGTTTTGAAACCCTAAAATACAACGCCGTTGCAGCGCAAATGAGCCGTGGAAAAGCAGAGAAAACAGTTGCTTTTGCGATGACAAGCGTTGCAGGAACATTATCAAAATTTGCGATGGACGTATGTTTGTATATGAGCCAGAACTTTGATTTTATTGGTCTTCCAGCTCATCTTACAACAGGTTCAAGTATTATGCCTCACAAAAAGAATCCAGATGTTTTCGAATTGATTAGAGGAAAATGCAATAAGATTCAAGCACTTCCATACGAAATCACTTTGATCACCAATAATCTTCCAAGCGGTTATCACAGAGATTTACAGCTTTTAAAAGAAGGTTTATTTCCGGCGATTCAAACTTTAAAATCTTGTTTGGATATTGCTATATTTTCAATTAAAGATATTACGGTTAAAGATCATATTTTAGAAGATAAAAAATACGATTATTTGTTTACAGTTGATACTTTAAACGAAATGGTTGTAGAAGGAATGCCGTTTAGAGATGCTTACAAAGCCGTTGCTGAACAATTAGAAGCAGGAACGTATAAATCTCCCAAAGAAACAAAACACACACATGAAGGCAGTATCAATAATTTATGTCTTGATGCTATTAAAGATAAAATGAAAGCGGCCTTTTAATAGCTCTTCTTTTTAAGTATTATAGAACCGATTTGTAAATTATGCAAATCGGTTTTTTTATGTTGTGAAATATATTCTTAAGAATTTAAGAAATTTCGACCTAATTCTTTACATTTGAGAATTGATCATTTTTAAATTAAAAATATGACGCAATTTGATGAACAGGCAACTCAAGGTCTTTATGAGAAAAATCTAATTACTGAAAATCAGTTTCAAGAGATTAACAAGTATAGAAGCTTAAATATATTTTCTCTAAATGCTGAATTAAAACTATTGCTTTATTTTTCAGTATTACTTTTTACGTCGGGAATTGGAATCTTAATCTATAATAATATTGATACTATTGGGCATATCGCTCTTTTGTCGATATTACTTGTGATTATTGTTGGCTGTTTTTATTATTGTTTTAAAAATTCAAAAGGCTTTCAAAAAACAGAAACTGCTTTTGATAATCCTGTTTTAGAATATTTGGTTTTATTGGCTAATATTTTGACATGTATTTTTATTGGATATCTTCAGTTTCAATATAAACCTTTTGGAGCGCATTATGGTTTAGCAACTTTAGTACCAACGATTGTCAGCTTTGTTTGTGCCTATTATTTTGATAATAAAAGCGTTTTAACGATTGCTGTTACAGGTTTAGCGGCTTATGTTGGGCTTTCGGTAACACCGCAGGATATTTTTAATGAGAATAATAATTTCTATAACAATCAAAACTTAAGTTATTCGGCAATTATGCTCGGAGTTTTGCTTATTCTCTGGACGATTTATAGTTTTAGAATCAATTTAAAAACTCATTTTTCCATAATCTTTCAAACATTTGCTTTGCATATTATAGCAATTGCTTCAATAAGTAATTTGATTAATCACGAGCTTTTCTGGATGATTTTTGCCTGTATTTTGGCGGCTTCATCTTATTATTTTTATAAAGTCAGTCATGATTTGAAAGCAATGTCATTGTATGTTTTTATGATTATTTATGCTTATATCGGACTAAATATTGTCTTGTTTAGAATTTTTGAACACATAGATTTCTCAGACATTTGGGAGCTTTTTATTTTCCTTTTGCCGGCATACTTTATTGGTTCGATTGTGTTATTTATAAAACTGATTAAGAACTTCCATAAAAAAATTGCCGAATGATACTACACGATAAAAATCTATTGAATAATTTAGCTTTAGTCGAAGAAGCTGAAACTTTGCAAAATGGTGGTTTTATAAGCAAAGAACAAACAAAAATAATTAAGAATGCATTACCTTCCTTTAGAAGTCAAAATAATATTTTGGTTCGATTGGGGTTCTTTTTATTGGGGTCATTTTTATATTTATCTATTTGCGGCGCCATTTCATTAATTGGGCTCAGCGGTGAAGATTTCTATTTTAAAATTTGCTGTTATCTTTTTGCAGGAGTTGGTATTATAGGTGCTGAATTTTTGGCCAATCAAAAATATTACAGGCATGGTTTAGATGATGCTTTTATTTTGGGAATCCTTTTAAATATAGGCTTTGCAATCGCAATTACTACAGAAGGATACGAAATTATTATTGCCGTTTTTGTTGCTATTACCTCTTTCCTTACATACAGAAGATACTTGCACTTATTATCGATGCTTGTTTTTTGTCTCGCTTCTTCTGCAGTTTTATTCTTCGGAATGTTTGAAATTGGCGATATAGGAAAAACAATCTTGCCTTTTGTTGCAATGTTAGCGTCAGCAGGGTTTTATCTCTTTACAAAAAACAGAATTAAAAGTTTAACAGGATGGTACTATTACAATGGATTATTATTAGCGAATAGTTTTTGTTTGATTCTATTTTATCTTTCTTGTAATTATTTAGTGGTAAGAGAGCTTTCTTTTGAGCTTTTAGGAGTAGATGTTCTTCCAGGTCAGGACATTCCGTTTGCTTTTTTCTTTTATGCCTTTACTTTTATAGTACCAGTTGTTTATTTGATTCAAGCTTTAAGAACAAGAGACAGAATCATGCTTTGGATTAGTTTGGCAGCAATTGGTTTTTCAATTTTTACTATACGATTCTATTATTCTGTTTTACCAATCGAAGTGGCATTAACGTTTGGCGGATTAGTGATGTTTGTGATAGCTTATTTTTCTATTCAAAATTTAAAAAACAAAGAAGAAGGTTTAACTTTTAAACCAGACAGAATTAATAATTCCAATGCAATTTTAAATGCAGAAGCTTTAATTGTTGCTTCAACATTTGGTATGAAACCAGAAGTAAAAACAGATTCTCCTATGGATTTTGGCGGAGGCGGATTTAGCGGCGGAGGATCGGGAGGAAGCTTTTAATTGCGTTATTTGTTAAATGTAAAAAGTGAAATGTGAGATGTAACAATAAGTTTGCTTCTCACATTTCACTTTTTACAAAAAAACATTTCACATAAACTTATACTTTACTTTTCAAAGCTTCAGCATCAATATCGCTGTGCGAAACATCGTAAACTGCTTTTCCGTTTTTGATTAAAATCAATTGTGGAGATTCGTGATAAACACCAAATCTGCTGGCAATTTCATTTGAAATATCACGATGCGCAATTAGATCAAGAAAATATGCATCTACTACATTTTCAAGATCAAATTCTTTTTCAAATTGTTTCAAAGCCATACGGCTGATACTGCATCTTGTGCTATGCTTAAAAATAACTACTGGTTTTTCATTTGAGATAGCTTCGATCTCCATTAATTGAAGAATATCTGTTAATTCTGTCCAGTTTATTTTACTTTTTGAAGCTTCTGAGTTCTCTGAACTTCCGAAGATTGAATTAAAAAAACTCATATTTGGCTTATTTTATGACTTTTTGACATTTGAAATTGGTGTTTTTACTATTTTTAATGCCGTTTTGTCTGTTTTATTACTATGGAATATAATTTGTTTGTTAAAATGCAAAGTTAAATTATTTGAGTTAAAAATGTAGCTTAATAAATTGTAACTTTAATCCTATTGAAAATCAGGCAAATAAATCAATCAAATCGAAAAAATATGAACATAAACAAATTTACAATTAAATCGCAGGAAGCCATTCAGCTGTCACAACAGTTGGCACAACGAAATGGTCAGCAGCAAATAGAAAACGAACACATTTTTAAAGCTATTTTTGAAGTAGATGAAAATGTTGCACCGTTTATTTTGAAAAAACTCAATGTAAATGTGCCGTTGTTTTTACAAATATTAGACAGTACAATACAGAGTTTCCCAAAAGTTTCAGGAGGCGATATTCTGCTTTCTAGAGACGCAAATAAAGCTTTGAATGAAGCCGAAATTATAGCACAAAAAATGAACGACGAGTATGTTTCGATTGAGCATTTAATTTTAGCTATTTTCGACTCAAAAAGCAAAGTTTCACAAATATTAAAAGATCAAGGTGTTACGGGAAAAGGCTTAAAAGCTGCTATCGAAGAACTTCGTAAAGGTGAAAGAGTAACATCTGCATCTGCCGAAGAAACTTATAATTCATTAAATAAATACGCAAAAAACTTAAACGAATTAGCTCGTACAGGAAAATTAGATCCTGTTATTGGACGTGACGAAGAAATTCGACGTGTATTGCAAATTCTAACTCGTAGAACAAAAAATAATCCAATGTTGATTGGAGAACCTGGGGTTGGTAAAACTGCCATTGCCGAAGGTTTAGCGCACAGAATTGTAGATGGAGACGTTCCTGAAAATTTAAAAGATAAAATCGTTTTCTCATTGGATATGGGAGCTTTGATTGCAGGAGCTAAGTTTAAAGGAGAATTTGAAGAGCGTTTGAAATCGGTAGTAAAAGAAGTTACGTCTGCCGAAGGTGATATCGTTTTATTTATCGATGAGATTCACACACTTGTAGGCGCGGGTGGAGGAGAAGGCGCAATGGATGCGGCTAATATCCTGAAACCAGCTTTGGCTCGTGGTGAATTGAGAGCTATTGGAGCAACTACTTTAGATGAATATCAAAAGTATTTTGAGAAAGATAAAGCTTTAGAAAGACGTTTCCAAAAGGTATTAATTGATGAGCCAGATACCGAAAGTGCAGTTTCAATTTTACGTGGTATTAAAGAAAAGTACGAAACGCATCATAAAGTTCAAATTAAAGACGAAGCTATTATTGCGGCTGTTGAACTTTCGCAGCGTTATATTACTAACCGTTTCTTACCAGATAAAGCGATTGACTTAATGGACGAAGCGGCTTCAAAACTGCGTATGGAAATCAATTCAAAACCTGAGGAATTAGATGTTTTGGATCGTAAAATTATGCAGCTCGAAATCGAAATCGAAGCGATAAAACGTGAGAAAGAAGAAAGCAAGTTGAAAATCCTTCGCATGGATTTGGCAAATTTAAAAGAAGAACGTAACGAAATCTATGCAAGATGGAAATCTGAAAAAGATATAGTTGACGGAATTCAGGCTGTAAAATTAGAAATTGAAGATTTTAAATATGAAGCAGAACGTGCAGAACGTGATGGTGATTATGGAAAAGTGGCTGAAATACGTTACGGAAAAATAAAAGAAGCTCAAGAACGTCTTGAAGCACTGCAAAAACAACTGCAAGAATTTCAATCAGGAACTTCTTTAATTAAAGAAGAAGTAACCAGAGAAGATATTGCCGAAGTGGTAGCAAAATGGACAGGAATTCCTGTAATGAAAATGCTTCAAACTGAAAGAGAAAAATTATTACATCTTGAAGACGAGCTGCACAAACGTGTTGTAGGACAAGAAGAAGCGATAGAAGCGGTGAGTGATGCTGTTCGAAGAAGCCGTGCAGGTTTGCAAGATTTGAAAAAACCAGTTGGTACATTCTTATTTTTAGGAACAACTGGTGTCGGTAAAACAGAACTCGCAAAAGCATTGGCAGAATATCTTTTTGACGATGAAAACGCTATGACTCGTATCGATATGAGCGAGTACCAAGAACGTCACAGTGTGAGCCGTTTGGTTGGTGCACCTCCAGGATATGTAGGTTATGATGAAGGCGGGCAGTTAACAGAAGCTGTTCGTAGAAAACCATATTCAGTAGTTTTATTAGATGAGATAGAAAAGGCACATCCAGATACTTTCAATATTTTATTGCAAGTTTTAGATGAAGGCCGATTAACGGATAATAAAGGTCGTCTAGCCGATTTTAAAAACACAATTATTATTATGACTTCTAATATGGGAAGTCAGATTATACAAGAAAAGTTTGAGAATCTAAAAGGAAGTATTGAAGATACTACTGAGGCTGCAAAAGTTGAAGTTTTAGGCTTATTGAAGCAAACCGTTCGTCCGGAATTTATAAACCGTATTGATGAAATTGTGTTATTTACGCCATTAACGGTAGATAATATTTCGAAAATTGTAAGTCTGCAGCTTAAGAGTGTTACAAAAATGCTTGCCCTGCAAGGTATCACAATGGACGCCACACCAGAGGCTGTTGCTTACTTATCTGAAAAAGGATATGATCCTCAGTTTGGAGCAAGACCGGTAAAACGTATCGTTCAGAGAGAAGTACTGAACCAATTGTCAAAAGAAATTTTGGCAAACAATATTACAACAGACAGTATTATTTTAATCGATGCTTTTGATGGAAAATTGGTTTTTAGAAACCAAACCCATGAAGTAAAATAATTTAGTACTAGAAAATAAGGTAGAGACGCACTGCTGTGCGCCTTTTTACTCACCAGAAAAACACCAGCAGAAATGCTGGTGTTTTTTTTATGTCCATAAAATAATAAAACTTTTTTTTTAAGTAATGTAAACCAATCTGATCTTTAATTCTCAAATTTACAGTAGTTTAAAAAAGACAAATATGAATAATATAGTTAGAGGATTAATTGCGGGTTATGGAGCTAAGAAACTAGGATGCGGCTGTTTTAGCACCGTATTTATTTTTATCATTATTTGGGTGCTGTTAGGACAGTGCAGTTAGGAATTAATTGTGATTTTACAGCATTAAGATTAGCATAAAAAGTCTTAGATTCGCACAACTAAATTTAAACAAAAACAAATATAATGGCATCAGGTTTTTTCGTATTACTAGACGATATTGCAGCAATTATGGATGATGTAGCCGTAATGAGTAAAGTTGCAGCAAAGAAAACAGCAGGAATTTTAGGCGATGATTTAGCAGTAAATGCAGAAAAAGCATCAGGATTTGCTTCCTCAAGAGAACTTCCTGTATTATGGGCAATCAGTAAAGGTTCATTACTTAACAAAATTATCATTTTACCAATTGCATTTTTGTTAAGTGCATTTTTTCCTATTGCAATCATTGTAATTCTTGTTCTAGGCGGGCTTTTCTTAGCTTATGAAGGTGCAGAAAAGATTTACGAGTTTATTTTTCCTCATAGTCATGAAGAATCTGAAGGAATTACGGAAGAAACTTTTACAGAAGAACAGATTTTAGAAGCCGAAAAAGGTAAAATAAAATCAGCAATTGTAACCGATTTTATTCTATCCGTCGAAATCGTAATTATTGCGCTGGGAACAGTTATAGGAAAACCAATTTCACAACAGATAGCTGTAACCTCAATCATTGCTTTGGTAGCAACAATTGGAGTTTATGGTATTGTTGCCCTAATTGTTAGAATGGATGAAGCAGGGTATAAGCTTATCAAATTTAGCAAAGGAGAAAAAAGTATCTCTAAATTCATTGGAAATCTCTTAGTGAAAGGACTTCCATTAGTAATCAAAAGTTTAACGGTAATAGGTACAATAGCTTTATTATTAGTTGCTGGAGGTATCTTTGTGCACTATATCCCATATTTTCACCACTTATCAGAAACGATTAATATTCCATCAATTATAAAAGAATTTGTAATTGGATTAGCCCTGGGACTTGTCGTTTTAGGTTTTGTTAATCTTTTTAAATTGATCTTTAAAAAGAAAAAATAGCAGAAGTATTACTCATTATAAGAAACATCAGTCGAGAGGCTGATGTTTTTTTTTGGAGCAGTTCTAAGCGTTTTTTTAAGACCATTTGTCCCGTTATCCACTTTATCTTTTTCTTGCTAAAGAAGCAAGAAAAAGGATGCCGTTTCTACCGGGGCTATTCGAAATATTTTGGTTTTTAATAGAAAATATAGTTATTTTTTAAAATTATTATTAAAAATAAATCACTGATTGTTAAGTGTTTATTTGCTTATTGTTTTTTTTAACATTCTCTAAAAGCAACCATCTCAATTTTGATACATCTTCATAGTAATTAACAATTAATTATTATTTTATATGAAAAGTATTAGATTAACATCAGCATTAGTAGTATTATTTTTAACAACAGCATTTGTTTCATGCAGCAACGATGATGATAAAGCAACAGCACCTGAAAACATAAAAGCAGCATTTGCAACAGAAATTAAAGGTCCAGAAACAGGAAAAGTAAATGACGAACTAAGTTATGATGTAACTTATCTTGTGGATAATGCTTGCGGTGAATTTGTAAAAATTTCTGAGACTAAAATTGGTGAAGTAAAAGGTCTTCAAATAGATGTTAAGTACCCATCAGGACTTTGTACGCAACAAGTTCCAGATCCTAAGAAAACGGTTTATAAATTTAAATCAGCTGAAAAAGGAACTTTTGAAATTAAATTCAAAAAATCTGAAACTGAATTCTTGACTAAAAAAGTGGTTATTGAGTAGTTTCTTATAAGAGAAATAGGTTGGAAGACCATTTTGCAAATATCTGTTTTATTCAAAATATAAATAGAGAATTGTAAAATGGTTTTCGTTTAAAATAAACTTTCTAAAACAGATCTTTGTTTAAATGTTTGATTGTAGTTTTCTGGGGATGCCTATTACGCTTAGTTTGCCATTCCTCTAAAATTTACTATTTTTGCACTCTAAATTTTATGTCATGCCGAAAAGAAAGTATAAAATAGCGGTTATTCAATTAAACTTGAATGACGTAGCCGAAAATAATCTTAAAAAATGTATCAGCTGGGTAAGAGATGCTGCCGGAAAAGGAGCAGAAGTTATTTTACTTCCAGAATTATATAGCAGTCATTATTTCTGCCAAAGCGAAGATGTAGACAATTTTGCACTAGCAGAACCGCTTTACAGTACTTCGTTTATTGCTTTCAGCGAATTGGCAAAAGAATTAGGAGTAGTAATTATTGTTCCTTTCTTCGAAAAGAGAATGGCAGGTATTTACCACAATAGCGCTTATATTATTGATACTGACGGTACAGAGGCTGGTTTATATCGTAAAATGCACATTCCAGACGATCCGCATTTCTATGAAAAATTCTACTTTACACCTGGAGACTTAGGTTTTCAAGCAATCGAAACTAAAAAAGGAACTGTAGGAACTTTAATTTGTTGGGATCAATGGTATCCAGAAGCAGCGCGTATTACAGCTTTAAAAGGAGCAGAAGTTTTATTTTATCCTACGGCAATTGGGTGGCATCCAAAAGAAAAAGAGCAATATGGTGAAAATCAATATGGCGCTTGGATGAATGTAATGAAAGGTCACGCAGTAGCAAATGGTGTTTTTGTTGCAGCAGCAAATAGAATTGGTCTTGAAAAGTACATTGAAGGAACGGAAGGAATTCAATTTTGGGGAGCATCATTCATTGCTGGCCCGCAAGGTGAAATTTTAGCACAAGCTTCTCACGATCAAGAAGAAATTCTAATTGCAGAAGTTGATCTAGATTTACAAGAAAATGTTCGTCAAAACTGGCCATTCTTTAGAGATAGAAGAATTGATGCTTTCGGAGATATTACAAAAAGAGCAATAGATAGATAATTAGATTTATCATAAATATAAAAAAGGGCAAAGTAATATTATTTTGCCCTTTTTGCTTCTAAGAAGCGAAATATTAATGGCAAAGAATGAATGGTTACAGTATAAAGCTCCAGCAGAGTGACATCTTTTTTAAACCTAATAAATGTAGCTTTAGATAAACAATAAAATCTTTTTTTTAAAATTTATCTATTTATAACATAAAAGGAGCTGTTTCAAAAATGAAACAGCTCCTTTTCTTGTTTTTAGCTTTATATGTATTACTTCACTTGGAAAGTAACTCTTCTCACGATTTGACGAGCTTCTTTTGATTTTTTGTTTACAGAAGTGTCTTCTCCATTACCAATTACATTAAGTCTTGAAGCATCAATTCCCGCATTTACAACTACTTTTTTAACAGCTTCAGCTCTTTTTTGAGACAGCGATTGATTGTAGCTTGTGTTTCCAATTTCATCAGCATAACCAATAATATCTGCAGATTTTCCAGGATTGTTTTTTAGATATTTAACTAAGAAATCAACACCAGATAATGAAGCGTTTGTAGGTTTAGACGAATTAAAGTCAAAGTAAACATTTACATAACCACCGTTAATTAATTCTTCAACAGTGTTGTTAGTTGCAGTTCCGTTGCCTTTCTTTTCGTAAGTTTTGTCTAAGTAACTTTCCATTTCATCAGGCACCCCATTTTGATTTGTATCAATTGATTGCCCTTTTGTGTTAACAGCAACACCTGCAATAGAATTTGGTTCTAAATCGTACAAATCAGCAACACCATCTTTGTCCGTGTCTAAAAGACCGCTCTCTATCAAGTCAACTCTTTTCTCCAATTTTCCGTATCGATCTTCTTCGCTTACCCAGTCCGCATGTTTTTCATTTTTACCTAAATAAAACGTCAAACCTACAGAAGCATTTAGTAAAACACCATCAAAAGAACCAGTTGTAGTGTTCCCCATTCCGTCAAAGTTCCAGTTTTGTCTTCCATTAACAATTCCGGTAAGATCACCAGTCAAAGCCACTCTGTTGCTTACTTTAATTTGTCCCGTTAAACCAACAATTCCGTGCGCCATATAATCTTGACCGCCAAAACCAGTTTCAGTGCTTATTTGCGAAACACCAAATCCACCATGAGCTAAGATTCCGATAGTATTTGTCCACGTTTCAAAATTTAAAGCTCGTCCAATATTTACAACACCTTGTAAACTTGTTCTAACATATCTGCTTTCAAAATTTGGAGTATTGTCACGTTCTGTAAACTGATCGTATCCAACATCCAGTTTAACACCAAATTTTGGATTAAACATATATCTAACGCCTAAATCAGCATGAAACGGATTTAAAGTTGATGTAGAATAACCAGAAGTCATTGTTCGTGTTGGTTTGTTAACACCGCCGTTAAGTTCAATAGACCATTTGTTATAAGCAGGTTGATCGACAGTTGACCGCACAGAAGTCGTAGCCATATTTTGTGCACTTGCAGCAAATGCTAAGAATAAAAGTGATAAGGAAGCTAATTTCTTTTTCATGATATCAAAAATTTAGTTGTTTTTATTATTAAACTCCTGACAAAATTATGCTTCATGTTTTAGATTGTGTTCTATTGGGTCTTACATAATTCCCATATTTTGGCATTTAATTATGTAAATTAGTTAATAAAAACTCAGTTTTTGATAAAAAAAGAGGGCAAAATATTAATTTTACCCTCTCAATAATTTTATTAAAATGAACTACTTAAGATCTGGTTGATAGATCTTTAGGGTTCCATCGCCTTCGCTGCTTACGACTACTAAACTTCTTTTATTAGGACTTTTTGAAGCTGGTATAAATAAAAGTCCTTCTGGAGCATCTCCAGTTTTTACCGTTTGCAAATATTGCGGAGAAGAAGGATTTGTTACATCATAAGTCATGAAAGCATCAGATCTTTCAAGTCCAACGAATAAAATGTTCTGATTTCCCATTTTAGCCACAACTACAGCTTCAGGCTCAGATCCTTTGTCATCGCTTCGTTTATCATCATAAGTTCCAAATTCGTTTGTTTTTTTATCTACATCATTTTTGCTGTCGTAAACAATTTTTCCAGTATTTCCATTCCAGATAGAAAAAGAACGAGCACCAAAACTTACCATTTGATCTAAATCGCCGTCTCCGTCAGTATCTCCCATGTCAGTAACAAGATTTAATCGACCCAGATTAGCATCAAGTTTTAAGGTCGCTGCATCTGGAAAAACGGTTGCATCAAGTTTCATGCTTTTCATACGCTTAATATCTGTATATGCAGTATATTCTCTTGCATCGCCTTCATTTGCAGTTACGAAATAAGGAACATTATTAGCAGAAAAATGACTTATTGCATCTGGCATAAACATTCCTTTTACTTTCCATGGATTGAAAGCAATTTTATCATCACTGTCACTTACATCAATAGCGTTTTCTACAGTATTATAATCTTTTAAGCCTAAAGGATAAATTGCTGTAATAGTTTTTGAAGTTAAATCTACCTTTGCAACACCATTATTTTCTTGAAGAGTTACCCATGCCGTTTTCGAATCATCAGAAATAGTAATGTATTCTGGTTCAATATCCTGAGCAAAACTCTTAGCAAACTTAGAAATTCTAAATCCATCTTTAGCTAATGCTGCAGCTTGACTGCTGAATGAACTGAAATCAAGAGTTGTAACAGTATACGTATTAGTGTCAATAATTGAGATTGTTCCGTTAGGATCTTGAGAATAATCTGTATTTGGTTCACCTTCATTTGCAGTCATAATAAACTTTCCATCTGGCGAAAATGTAATCATGTCCGGCAATGCGCCAACAGTAACTTGTTTTATTAAGCTATAATCACTTGTATTAAAAATTACAACTTTTCCGTTTCCTTGTTTATTTGTCGTTGATTCTAAAGCAACGGCAAGTTTTCCATCATAAATAGAAACACTGTTTGATGCACCTTCATATGGTGTTAAATCAATTTTTCCAATTTTTGCAGGCTTAGTTGGGTCTGACAAATCAATCACATCAATTTGATTTGTTCCGCTGTTATTTACTGTAAAAAGCTTTTTTGTTTTTTCGCAGTAAGCAGAAATTTCGGCAGCAGCCTCTCCGCCAATTGTAATTGAGCCGATTTCTTTAAAAGTTGCTGGGTTTTCATTTGCAACAACTTCGTTTTCTTCATTTTTTGAGTTTTCATCGTTATTACAGCTTGTCATAAGAGCTAATGCTGCTAATAATGTGATACTTAATTTTTTCATTTGTTAGTTTTTTAGTTTCGCCAAATGTAATTAGCTGATCTCGGCAGTATATTAAGCCTTCATTATTTAATCTTTAACTTAATTTTTAGAAGGCAATAATTATTAAATCTCAGATCATTTCTATTCAAATGTTTTAAAATCCTAACGAATGTTTATCTTTGTACTCTTTCAAAATAGAACCTTTTTATGTCAACAAATAATAGAAGATTTCCAGCAGAATGGGAAAAACAACAAGGAATTGTATTATGTTTTCCGCATAATGGTAATGACTGGCCAGGAAAATATGAAGCTGTTCAGTGGGCTTTTGTAGAATTTATAAAAAAAGTAGCAACATTTGAAACTGTTTTTTTGGTTGTTGCCGACGAGAAATTAAAAGAAAAAGTGGCTGATATGCTTGAAAGAGCTCGTGTAAACATTAAAAATGTTTCTTTTATCATTCATAAAACTAACAGAAGCTGGATGCGCGATTCTGGGCCGATTATTGTAAAAAATGGTTCAAAACGAGAAGCGTTAAATTTTAATTTTAATGGTTGGGCGAAATACAAAAATTATCAATTGGATAAGTTCGTTCCAGGCATAGTAGCTGATTTTATTGATGTGCCTTTAACTCAGGTTATGTACAAAGGCAAACCAGTAATCGTAGAAGGCGGAGCAATAGATGTAAACGGAAAAGGTACTTTACTTACTTCTGAGGAATGCTTAATGCATCCTACGATTCAGGTGAGAAATCAAGGTTTTACAAAAGAGGATTACGAAGTTGTTTTTAAAGAATATTTAGGTGTTACGAATGTAATTTGGCTGGGTGATGGAATCGAAGGTGATGATACTCATGGTCATATCGATGATTTATGCCGATTTGTAAATGAAGATACAATTGCAATTATTGTAGAAACAGATAAAAACGATTCAAATTACAAACCTTTACAGGATAATTTGAAACGTCTTCAAAATGCAAAATTAGAAAACGGAAAATCGCCTGTTATTGTAGCACTTCCAATGCCAAAACGTGTAGATTTTGAAGATTTAAGATTACCTGCAAGTTATGCTAATTTCTTAATCTTGAATAACTGCGTTTTAGTACCAACATTTAACGACAGCAACGATCGCGTGGCATTAAATATTTTAGCTGAGTGTTTCCCTGATAGAGAAGTAATTGGAATAAGTTGTATTGATTTCATTTGGGGATTCGGAACATTACATTGCTTAAGTCAACAGATTCCTGCTTAATTCGCACTGTTTGTCATTTCGACGAAGGAGAAATCACACGCGTAAATCGACAAAGATTGGCGATTTTGAGTAGGGAGTTTCTAGTGTGATTTCTCCTTCGTCGAAATGACATAAAATGAATAAAAAACTTTGCGACTCTGCGTCTTTGCGAGATTAAAATAAACATAAAAAAAACCTTGGCTCTCACCAAGGTTTTCTTTTTTTATATCTCTTCAGATTGATCAGCTCTTCATTGTCTAATGAACGGAGGTAATAATTGGCTTGAAACTTCTCCAAATCCAATTCGTACTTCATTGCTCTCGCAGAAACCACGAATAATTACCGTGTCGTTATCTTCAATAAATTTACGTTCGCTGCCATCATTTAGCTTAACTGGATTTTTTCCTCCCCAAGTCAATTCTAACATAGAGCCAAAACTATCATCAGTTGGTCCTGAAATAGTTCCTGAACCCATCATATCACCAGAATTTACACGACATCCGTTTGAAGTATGATGTGCTAATTGCTGACTCATTGACCAGTATAAATATTTAAAATTAGATTTAGAAACCACAGTTTCTTCCTGTTCTTCTGGTTTTATTGAAACTTCTAAATGAATATCAAAAGCTTTTTTTCCTTTTGTTTGTAAATATGGAAGCGGAGTAGGATCTTGCTTAGGCCCTTTTGTTCTAAAAGGTTCTAAAGCATCCATTGTAACAATCCATGGAGAAATTGAAGTTGCAAAGTTTTTAGCTAAAAATGGTCCAAGCGGCACATATTCCCATCTTTGAATATCACGCGCACTCCAGTCATTTAGTAAAACCATACCAAAAATATAATCTTCAGCTTCATACGTTGAAATATTTTCTCCCATTACATTGACATCAGTTGTAATGAAAGCAGTTTCCAATTCAAAATCAACTAAACGAGACGGGCCGAAAACAGGATATTTTTCACCTGCCGGCAAAGTTTGTCCCATTGGTCTGTGAACTGGAATTCCTGACGGAACAATTGTTGAGCTTCTTCCGTGATAACCTACTGGGATATGCAGCCAGTTTGGAAAAAGCGCATTTTCAGGGTCGCGAAACAGCTTTCCTACGTTTGTAGCGTGTTCTCTGCTCGAGTAAAAGTCAGTATAATCACCAATTAAAACAGGAAGCTGCATTTCTACATCATCGATGTTAAAAATAACAATATCTCTGTCTTTTGTTGAATCTCTAAGTTGTGGATTGGTTTCGTCGAAAATTTCGGCAATGCGATTTCGAACTAAACGCCATGTTTTTTTTCCATCAGAAATAAAATCATTAAGCGTATCCTGCATGAACATATCGTCAGTCAAATCAATTCCTGCAAAATAGTTCAATTGTTGTAAAGCCCCTAAATCTATAGCGTAATCACCAATTCTTGTTCCTACGGTCACAACATTTTCTTTAGTAAGAAATACACCGAAAGGAATGTTTTGAATAGGAAAGTCGCTATTTTCTGGTACTTCTAACCATGATTTTCTTTTGGTATCGTTAGCGGTTATTGGCATGTTGGATGTTAATTATTTGTTGAAAAATTACTTGTCAAATATATCATAATCTAACAGTATCACAAACGTTTTTTTGTATTTTTGCAGGAAATTAACGAAAAACGAAAAAATGCAACGCGACGAACAAATTTTTAATCTTATCCTAGAGGAAAAAGATAGACAAATTCACGGATTAGAACTTATCGCTTCAGAAAATTTTGTAAGTGATGAAGTAATG
Source organism: Flavobacterium sp. FlaQc-28 (assembly GCF_044007415.1). Taxonomy (NCBI): domain Bacteria; kingdom Pseudomonadati; phylum Bacteroidota; class Flavobacteriia; order Flavobacteriales; family Flavobacteriaceae; genus Flavobacterium; species Flavobacterium sp. FlaQc-28. The sequence goes on along the minus strand of NZ_JBIPCM010000003.1, from coordinate 168,257 downwards.
CAAGCAGCAGGGTCTGTTTTAACTAATAAATATGCCGAGGGGTATCCTGGCAAAAGATACTACGGCGGTTGCGAAGTAGTTGACGTTATTGAGCAAATTGCTATTGACAGAGCAAAAGAATTGTTTGGTGCTGAATACGCAAACGTACAGCCTCACTCAGGTTCACAAGCAAATACATCTGTATATCACGCTTGTTTAAATCCTGGTGATACAATTTTAGGATTTGATTTATCTCATGGTGGTCACTTAACTCATGGTTCACCAGTTAACTTTTCTGGTCGTTTATACCGTCCAGTTTTCTACGGTGTAGATGCTGAAACAGGTCGTTTAGATTATGACAAAATTCAAGAAATTGCTACAAAAGAGCAGCCAAAATTAATTATCGCAGGAGCTTCGGCTTATTCTCGTGATATGGATTTTGCTCGTTTCAGACAAATCGCTGACAGCGTAGGAGCAATTTTATTTGCTGATATTTCTCACCCTGCAGGTTTAATTGCAAAAGGTTTGATGAATGATCCAATCCCTCATTGTCATATTGTTTCAACAACAACTCACAAAACATTACGCGGACCTCGTGGAGGTTTGATCTTGATGGGGAAAGATTTCGAAAACCCACAAGGTTTAAAAACTCCAAAAGGAGAAATCAGAATGATGTCTTCATTATTAGATTTAGCTGTTTTCCCTGGAAATCAAGGAGGGCCTTTAATGCATATTATTGCTGCAAAAGCAGTTGCTTTTGGTGAAGCACTTAAAGATGAATTCTTTACATACGCAATGCAATTGCAAAAAAATGCAAATGCAATGGCTGATGCTTTCGTAAAAAGAGGTTACAACATTATCTCTGGAGGAACTGATAACCATATGATGCTTATTGACTTAAGAAATAAAAATATTTCTGGTAAAGAAGCAGAAAATGCATTAGTAAAAGCAGAAATCACAGTAAATAAAAACATGGTTCCATTTGATGACAAATCACCATTTGTTACTTCTGGAATTCGTGTAGGAACAGCTGCAATCACTACTCGTGGTTTAGTTGAAAAAGATATGGAAACTATCGTTGCTTTAATCGATAAAGTTCTTACAGATCACACAAATGAAGATGTTATCGAAGAAGTTGCTGAACAAGTAAACGAAATGATGAGCGAAAGACCAATTTTTGCTTACTAAAAAATAGTTTCAAGTTTAAAGTTTCAAGTTTAAAGTTTTGAACTGTTCAAAAGACGGTTTAGAACTTTAAACTTTTTTCGTTTAGAATAGAAAACTTGAAACGTTAAACAAAATAAACCTGAAACAAATATAAAAAAATGGGCGTACTAAGATTACAATTGCCAACTGACCCTAGATGGGTAAATATTGTTGAGAAAAATATAGAAGAAATCTTAACAGATCATGCATGGTGCGAGCAAAAAGCAGCAACAAATGCTATTACAATTATCACCAACAACTCTGAACATCAAGATTTAGTTCAGGATTTATTGGCTTTAGCCAAAGAAGAAATTGATCATTTTGAGCAAGTTCACAATATCATTATTAAAAGAGGATTAAAGCTTGGACGCGAACGCAAAGACGATTATGTAAATGAACTTTATTTATATATGAAGAAAAGCGGCGACGGAAGTCGTGTTTCAGGTTTAGTAGAACGATTATTATTTTCGGCAATGATCGAAGCTAGGAGCTGTGAACGTTTCAAAGTGCTTTCTGAAAACATTAAAGATGAAGAACTAGCCGTTTTTTACAGAGAATTAATGGAAAGCGAAGCAGGTCATTATACAACCTTTATTACTTATGCTAGAAAATATGGAGTTGGCATAGATGTTGAAAAACGCTGGAGAGAATGGTTGGAATTTGAAGAATCAATCATTACCAATTACGGAAAAGGTGAAACTATTCACGGATAATTTCCTTGTTTCTTTTGTTTAAAGTCTCAAGTTTCAGGCTTGTCAGGTTGAGCGAAGTGAAAGTCGGCATAAAGCACAGAAAGAAAAATCCGTTTCCATCAGCGTTTTCGCGATAGCGAATCAGCGTCATCTGCGTTCAAATAAAGATAAAGTTTAGCAATCTAAATTCAACAATCTAAAATCTAAAATTGTATATTTGAGAGTAACCAAAATCTTGAACTATGAGAATAGAAACTGATCTGAAATTAGGATTTAAAGATGTAATGATTCGCCCCAAAAGATCTACACTAAAAAGCAGATCTGAAGTTTCTCTCGAACGAAATTTTAAGTTTTTACACAGTACAGCAGATTGGACAGGGATTCCGATTATGGCAGCAAATATGGATACAGTCGGTACTTTTGAAATGGCGAAGGTCTTAGCAAAAGAAAAACTTTTTACCGCAATTCATAAACATTATACTTTAGAAGAATGGAATGATTTTCTGAAAAATGTTACGCCAGATTTCTACAACTATATTGCCATAAGCACAGGAACAGGAAAAGAAGATTTTGAAAAAATTGGAACAGTAGTTACTGCAAACCCGCTCTTAAAATTTATTTGCATTGATGTTGCCAATGGCTATTCAGAACATTTTGTTCAGTTTCTAAAACAAACACGAAAACAATATCCAGATAAAGTTATTATTGCCGGCAATGTTGTTACAGGCGAAATGGTAGAAGAATTACTTTTGGCAGGCGCCGATATTGTAAAAGTTGGTATTGGACCAGGTTCTTTTTGTACAACACGTGTAAAAACAGGCGTTGGTTATCCGCAGCTTTCTGCAATTATTGAATGTGCAGATGCAGCACACGGTTTAGGCGGACATATTATAAGTGACGGCGGCTGTACAACTCCAGGTGATGTTGCAAAAGCTTTTGGAGCAGGTTCAGATTTTGTAATGTTAGGCGGAATGCTTGCCGGACATACTGAAAGCGGAGGAGAGCTAATCGAAATAAACGGTGAAAAATTTAAACAATTCTACGGAATGAGTTCGGCAACTGCAATGGACAAACATGTTGGAGGGGTTGCAGAATATAGAGCTAGCGAAGGAAAAACAGTTCAGGTGCCTTTTAAAGGAAATGTAATTCAAACTGTTTTGGATATTTTAGGAGGATTACGAAGTACTTGTACGTATGTTGGCGCCCCAAGATTAAAAGAACTTTCTAAACGAACTACATTTATAAGAGTAAGTGAACAAGAAAATCAAGTTTTTACAAATTAAAAGAAATCTCAGAGTATAATATGATTACAATTTCAGAAGCAGATGTAAATGATGTTAAAATAATTCAAGAAATCACAAACATCACCTGGCCAATTACATATGGAAGTATTTTATCTAAAACCCAGTTAGACTACATGTTAGGGCTTTTTTATTCAGATGAAGCTTTAAGTAAACAAATCGATAATAAGGAACAATTGTTTTACTTAATTTTAGATTCAGAAGCCACAATAGGATTCATCGGAATTGAACATAATTACAAAAAAGAAGCTGTAACTAAAATTCATAAAGTATATCTTTTACCAGAAACTCAGGGGAAAGGATATGGCAAAATTGTTTTTGATTTAATTGAAGAATTAGCTTTAAAGAATAATTCTACTGCGCTTTTATTAAATGTAAACCGTTTCAATACGGCATTAAATTTCTATAAAAAAGTTGGTTTCGACGTAAAAGAAGAAGTTGATATTGAAATTGGAAATGGTTATTTAATGGAAGATTATGTAATGAGAAAACCATTATAGTTTTTAGTTAATTAAATTCACACTTGATGAATTATTAATTTTGATTAAAATATATAGATAGATCTATCTGTTTTTGATGTATCTTTGACAAAAAAAGAGAATGGAACAGAAAGCCAGCGTAAAAGAAAGAATACTTGAAACAGCTTCTCGTCTGTTTTATCATCAAGGCTATAACAGCACAGGAATTAATCAGATTATCGCTGAAGCCGGTATTGCTATTGGCTCTCTTTACAAGCATTATCAATCCAAAAGTGATTTGTTGTATCATTATTTAGAGCAACAAGAAATAGAGTATTTTAATGATCTTGACAGCTGTTTAAAAGAAGAGATAGATCCTATACAAAAACTGCTTAAACTGGTTGATTATCGTATTAAACTTCAAGAGGATTCTAATTGTTCTGGATGCCATTTTATTAAAATAAATGCCGAAATTGGTAGAGAAGATAAAAGAGTTGAGCAATTTATTGCTGCACATAAAAAGCGTCAAAAAGATTATATTAATGTCTTGATTGATGAAATAAGTGCTGTAGAAAAACTTTCGCTTGAAAAAAGCACCGTACAAAATATTGTCTTTTTAACAATAGAAGGAGCAGTAGTATCAGCAAGTATAAACGGAAATACTAATGATCTCCAAACTTTTAAAAATACCATTAAACAACTTTTCTAATTTTTTTTAATCCAAAATAGATAGATCGTTCTATATATTATGAAAAATACAAAATACATTTCATTGCTCATTCTGTTACTCGGACATTTACTTACTATACTAGACATATTTATTGTAAACATCGCCATTCCTTCCATTCAACGAGGACTTGGTTCCAATAATGGAAAAATACAACTGGTGGTTTCAATGTACATGGTCGGGTTTGCTTCTTTTTTAATAATTGGGGGTAAAATAGGGGACTATTACGGGAGAAAGAAAATTTTTATTCTAGGAATGTTTCTATTTATGATTTGTTCTGCTGGATGTGGTTTTGCAGAAACAATCGACCATCTAATTTTACTAAGATTTTTTCAAGGAATAAGTGCGGCTTTAATGTCACCACAAGTTTTATCTTATATACAAGTTCTTTTTACTGATCATAAGGAACGTACCTATGCGATGGGCTGGTACGGAATTGCTATAGGTATTGGTACTATGCTGGGGCAGTTTTTAGGTGGTTTCTTGGTAGAACTTAAACCGTTTTTAATTGACGATTCTTGGCGCTATATATTTCTCATAAACATTCCTATGTGTGCAGCTGGTCTATTGCTGGCGACTCGCTATCTTACTCAATCTAGGGATAATTCTTCTATGCAAATGGACTATTTGAGTGCTTTTATTTTATGTGGAGGACTTGCCATATTAGTTTTTACTTTAAGTACTGGAGGAGAACAAAACGGTTCTATTAAAATTGGTTTGCCTTTATCTATTTTGTTTGTTTTTGCTTTTATATTCAGACAGATAAGAAGAAAATCTAAAGAAAAAGAACCTTTATTAGATATGAAACTTTTCACCTATAGGAACTTTAATATGGCAATTTCAGCGTCAGCACTTTTTATGTTAATGCTGGATGCCTATTTTTTTGTACTTGCGATTTTTCTTCAGGAAGGAATTCGACTGTCTCCGATGCATGCAGGATATTTTATTGTATTTCAAGGAAGCGGTTTTATTCTTGCCTCATTTTTTTCTGCAAAATTAGTGCTGCGTTATGGGAAATTTGTATTGATATTTGGCGTACTGTTACTTATGTTTGTGCTTATTCTACAACTTATTCTTTTTTATTACGAAACAATTGATTTTAGAGGATATATAGTAATGTTTTTACATGGCGCTGGTGTTGCACTGGTTTTGCCTTCATTTGCTAATATTGCTCTCAAAAATTTACCACAAAATCTTATAGGAAATGCTTCTGGTGTTTATTCTACATTGCAGCAGTTGTTTGGGGCTTTTGGAATTGCTATTACTGGAAGTGTATTTTACTATTTAACAAAAGGTACCACAGATTTTCAGCATTTCTACAATGCTTTTTTCTATGGCATGCTTATTCATTTTTTTTGCTTGGTAAGTGTGTTAGTGATTTTATTGTATCTGCCAAAGTCAGTACTTCCTAAAAAAGCAGATTAATGTTACTCATTAACTCACAATTACATCATGTTTAAACAACAAGCCTTTTAATTCTTTCAAAGCAAAAACGGCTTTTTTAAGTTTAGTTTTAGACGGATCAATCGTATAGTTGTAACTAGTTCTAAAATCGGCTTTGTTGGCAATTGCTCTATCAAACTCAGATCGGTATAAATCGCAATTGTCAAAAATAACATTGGTTAAATCAGCGGCCATAAAATCTACTGCAATTAAACTGCAATTGACAAATGGCGTTCCCTTTATTTTTAAAGTATAGAATTTTGAAAAGTCCAGAATACAATCTGTAAAGCTGACTTCAAAAATTAGTTTGTCGCACATGGCGAAGTTTACTTCTTTAATTTCACATCGATTAAAAGAAGCAGTTCTAAAAGCTACATAATTAATTTTGGCTTCATTAAAAATGCAATCGTTAAAAACGCAGTCAATAAAAGTAACAGCAAGAAAAGTACAGGCAGAAAAGTTACAATTATTAAAAACGCAGCATTCAAAATCTTTAAAATTTAGATCGTCTTTGGCGTAAATAATGGTATTAAACTCTTTATCAAGAAAATATTCGCTTTCTTTTTTCAACTCTGTTCTTATAATTGTTTGAGAGTGAAAAGGTAATAATTTAGAATAAAATATTCTATGCAAATCGCAAATCATTTTGATTTCATTCACATTTTTAATGCATAATTTGATGTAGCTTTACATTTATTTTTAAGTTAAAAACATAGCAATTTTATTATATGGAATCAACAAGAAAGGAACATGATTTTCTGGGAGAGCTAGAAATTCCAAATCATTTATACTACGGAATCCAGACTTTTAGAGCGGTAGAAAATTTTAATATTACTGGAATTCCTATTTCTAAAGAGCCTTTGTTCATCAAAGCTTTAGGATATGTAAAAAAGGCAGCTGCTTTGGCAAACAAAGACTGCGGTGCATTAGATCCTAAAATTGCCGAAGCGATTTGTTATGGAAGCGATCAGGTAATTGCTGGAAAATTTAATGACGAATTTGTGAGTGATTTAATTCAAGGCGGTGCAGGGACATCTGTAAATATGAATGCTAATGAAGTGATTGCAAACATTGGACTTGAATATTTGGGACATAAAAAAGGCGAATACAACTTTTTGCACCCCAATAATCATGTAAATTGTTCACAGTCTACAAACGATGCTTACCCATCGGCATTTAGAATTGCATTGTATCTAAAAATGGAAAGTTTTATTAAAACGCTTTCTGGATTAGAAATTGCTTTTGCAAAAAAAGGTGAGGAGTTTAAAGAAGTTCTGAAAATGGGAAGAACGCAGCTGCAAGATGCTGTGCCAATGACTTTAGGACAAGAATTTAAAGCTTATGCGACTACGATTGGCGAAGATATTCAACGTTTAAGAAATGCTCAGGAACTATTATTAGAAATCAATATGGGAGCAACTGCGATTGGAACGAAAGTAAATGCACCCGAAGGTTATCCTGAAATTTGCGTGAAATATCTTGCTGAAGAAGTTGGAATTGCTTTAACGCTGTCTCCAGATTTAATCGAAGCAACAGTTGATACAGGAGCATACGTACAGATTATGGGAACTTTAAAACGTTCTGCTGTTAAGATTTCTAAAATCTGCAACGATTTAAGATTGCTAAGTTCAGGGCCTAGAACAGGTTTAAACGAAATTAATCTGCCGGCACGTCAGCCTGGTTCGTCTATAATGCCTGGAAAAGTAAATCCAGTAATTCCAGAAGTCGTAAATCAAACCTGTTTTTATGTAATTGGTCAGGATCTAACCGTTACGATGGCCGCAGAAGCTGGACAATTGCAATTGAATGTTATGGAGCCTGTAATTGCTTTTGCCATGTTTACATCGCTTGATTATCTGTCAAATGCTATTCAGACTTTAATTGATAAATGCATCAACGGAATTACTGCAAATGTTGATCACTGTTATAATATGGTAATGAACAGCATTGGAATTGTAACACAATTAAATCCAATTATTGGCTACGAAGAAAGTGCAAGTATTGCCGGCGAAGCTTTGAAAACGAACAAAAGCGTACATCAAATTGCGGTTTTAGAAAGAAAGCTGATCACACAGGAAAATGGGATGAAATTTATTCATTAGAAAATTTAATTCACCCAAAGTTTATTACGAAATAATTGATTCTATATAATTCGTTAGTAAAAACCGTCAATGCAAATTGACGGTTTTTTTTATACAATTAAACGAATTAAATTTAAGTAATGTGTTGAAAATAAGCTATATTTACAGAAGGTTTGAATATGATTTTAGTAGAAATTAAAACTTTTAAAGAGTGAAATTCTTAGAAAATACTTATTTTAAACACATCCTGAAATTAGCAGTTTTGCTTCTTTTTACTCCTTTATATTTAAATGCACAATCGGAATCTGAGACAAGCAACTCAGAAATATGTGCGCCAAAAACTATTTTTGAAGTCTTTAAAAAGAAAGATTCCATTTATATTGTTAAACCCACTAAAAGCAATTTTTTTCTTGTAATCCCGGCAATTGGCTCACAACCAGCGACCGGATTTTTTTTTGGCGGTGTTGCCCAGTACACGTTCAAAGGGAAACAAGAAGCTGATAAATATTCGGTAGCAAATCTTGGAATTATTTACACTTTGAAAAAGCAGTGGATGATCAATGTAAAAAATAATATTCTACTAAAAAATAACAGAATTTTTTTAAGCGGCGATTATCGCCTATACATTTTCTCACAGCCCAATTACGGTCTAGGCACCGATATTATTCCGCCTCGACGCGATCGAGATCCAAGTTTTAGTATCGACTCGATTGCTCAATCAATGGATTACAATTATTTTAAGTTTCATCAAACGGCTTCTTTTGAGGTAAGAAAGAATTTTTATGTGGGCGGAGGTGTAAATATTGATTGGTACACTAATATAAACGATAAAGAGTTGGATGTAGCTAACGGAAATTTGACTTATCATTACAATTACAGCCAACAGCACGGATTTAATAATTTAGAATATTTCCTAACAGGTGTAAGCTTTAATATGGTATACGATTCACGAGATAATCAAGTGAATTCGAACAGAGGATGGTTTGCCAATGTTAATTATCGTTTTAATCCCGTTTTATTTGATAATCAACAATACAGTAATGTTTTGTATACAGAATTCAGACAGTTTATTCCCTTATCAAGTAAAAACGACCGTTATATTTTAGGAATTTGGGCTTACGGACAATTTGTAACACGTGGTAAAGTACCTTATTTAAATTTACCCGCAATTGGCTGGGATCAGCGCAGCAGGAGTGGAGAGGGATATACACAAGGCTTATTTAGAGGAGATGGACTGATTTATCTGTCTACAGAACTTCGATTTCCCATTACTTGCAATCAAATGATAAGCGGTACCGTTTTTACCAATTTTGTAACTGCTAGTAATAAGGATGCCAATACATCTCTTTTTCACACAATTCAACCAGCGGCTGGTATTGGATTAAGAATTCTGATTGATAAAAAAACGCGGACCAATTTAATTGTGGATTATGCATGGGGAAATAGTTCTAAAGGATTCTATTTGAATGCAGGTGAAACATTTTAAATTTGTAATTGAGTGTATTTTAGTGACTTAATTTTTTACTGGTCTGATTTTTTTTGTTAAAATTTATTTAAAATTTAGAAGAAAAAACTTAAATTTGATTTCCCTATTAACTTTCAAAAACAAAATTTATGAAAAAGTACAGTTTATTTTTAGTTTTTTTCCTATTTGTAATAGGAATGAATGCACAAGATGCGAGGTCATTTTCTCTTAATTTGTATGGTGGTTACAATTTTTCTGACAGCATCGATTACGATGGTTATTCAGCAACAGTTGAAGATGGTTTTCAATATGGAGCAGGATTTGAGTATTTCTTTTCAACAAACAATTCAGTTGAATTAAAGTATTTAAGAGCTGATACTAAAATTCCATTTTATGGTCCAACAGGAAACCAAATCAATGCTGGAAATGATAAAGGAGCTTTCAATTTTATTCTTGCCGATTTTACTCATTATTTTGATACAGGCTCAAATCTTTTGCCTTATTTAGGCGCTGGAGCGGGAGTTGGTATCATTGAAACACCTCAGGGCGGAAGTGGTACTTATTTTGCCTGGGATATAAAAGGAGGGGTAAAGATTAAAACCGCTTCAACAGTCTCTGTAAATATTAATGCCTATTTACAATCTATGTCAGCAGCAGTTGGTGAGAGTTATTATTGGACATATTGGTATGGACCAGTTGCAGTTGATGATTATGTTTCTACTTTCCAGTTTGGCTTAGGAGCTGTATTGAGCTTTAATTTCAAAAACTAGTATTAAATAACCCAATTTTAGTATATAAAAAAGCAACTTATTATGAGTTGCTTTTTTTTTGCATTAAAATCTGAGTAATAGTTCATAATAAAATCATAATTTATAACAGTTATGAATAGTATTTTTAATGGCAATCCCTATTTTTGTTGTTGATACAAATTAATATGAAACTACTTATAGTCGAAGACGAACCAAATCTTTTATCGATTTTACGCAAAGGATTTGCAGAAAATAACAACGAAGTAAGTGTGGCACTTGATGGTAAAACTGCACTAGAAATGATTCACAACTATAATTTTGATGTTGTAATTCTAGATGTAATGCTGCCTGATATTAATGGAATTGAAATATGCAGAAGACTTCGCGCGAGTAAAAACTTTGTGCCTGTTTTGCTTTTAACAGCTTTAGGAACATCAGAAAATATCGTAACCGGCCTTAATGCAGGAGCTGATGATTATTTGGTTAAACCATTTAAGTTTGGAGAACTTGATGCAAGAGTTAACGCTTTACATCGTAGAGCACATCAAGAAACAGATAAAATTGATGTTATTTCAGTAGGAGATTTAGAGATAAATGGACGCGCAAAAACAGTTAAAAGAGACGGAGAATCTATAATTTTGACTGCAAAAGAGTTTAAATTATTGTACTATTTAGGCAAAAATGCTGGTATGATTGTTTCTCGAGATCAAATTTTAGATAATGTTTGGGATATTAATTTTGATATGAACACAAATGTTGTAGATGTGTATATTACATATTTACGAAAGAAAATAGACAAACCTTTCAAAACCAAACTCATTCATACAATGAAAGGACTAGGTTATGTTATAAAACCATAAAATGGATATAAGAAAAAAAATTACTTTAACCTATGTAGCGCTTTCAACTTTTAGTACCTTACTTTTAAGTGTACTTGTTTTTGTTTTGTTTAGAGAAAACAATCGTTATCATTTTTTGAAACGATTAGATGACAGGGCAAAAATTGTGTCTTCTATTCATTTTCAAAATGATCCTGAAAAGATAAAATATTATAGTAATTTAAAGAAAAACGGACTCGAGGAACTTATCGAGGAAGAAGAGTATGTGCTTAAAGTAAACAGCGCTAACAGCTTTGATTACAATACAGACTTAAATCTTCCAAATGAGTTTTATTCTACCATATTAGAGACAGGAAGAAACTATTACGAAATAAACAGCAAATATTATTTAGGACAGATTTTTAAAGAAGGAAATCAAAAATACATAGTAATCGTTGGTGCGCGAGATCGCCAAGGAAAAACGACTTCTATTTATATTGTAAAAATATTGATCGTAGGAGGTATTGCGTTTATGTTTTTGGCTTTCTTTCTAGGTCGCTTTTTGGCTAAACGAGTTATTAATCCTGTAGCAAGAATTATTAGAGAAGTAAACCGAATAAGTGCATCAAATTTGCACAACCGTCTTCCTGAAGTTAAAAATTCTGATGAGATCTCTGATCTTACAGAAACCTTTAATGATAAAGCATCAAGTTAAACTTTGCTCCAAAAGATTCAAGTTTACTGCTGCTGCCTTGTAATAAACCTCTTTTAGAGCTCGCTATTAATAATATTATTACCAACGGAGTAAAATACTCCGATAATAATGAGGTTTTTGTGGTTCTTACAGTTAACCATGATTTAATTAAAATTTCTATTAATGATATCGGAATTGGAATTCCACCTGAGGATATCCCTCATTTATATGAACCTTTCTTTAGAGGAAAAATTGCGGCCAAGTATATTGGATATGGTTTAGGTCTTCCTTTAGCTTCAAAAATTATCCGTATGCATGATGGAGAAATTCAAGTGCAATCTGAGCAAAACAAAGGAACTATCGTTACTATAATCTTTAATAAATCAAAAATCAAAAAGAATAACATTAAAAATTCTAATGTTGAATCTTAGAAAAATCTAATTAGAGCTTAAGAACGATCTAATTTCCAAGGAGTTATTTTGTATGTATAAACTAAAAGAATATACTTATGAAAAATTTCCTTATACCTACTACATTAAAAGACGATACAATCAGCGCAGTAAATGCCGCTATTAATCAAGCAAAAGAATCGGAGTGCGAAATCATTCTAATGATGGTTTCTGACACTCCGGATACTTTTTCTTCTTCTCATTTTTTGCGTGAAATGAGAACTGGACTTACAAGAAGCCAAGAAGAAGTTTTAGAAACTTGCCGATATATGATTGATCATACGCAAAACTGCAAAATAAAAATCCACAATCAATACGGTCTTTCATCTCCAATTTTTAGAGGTATTATAGACAACTTTTCTGTTAAATTGGTCATCTTAACTCACTCTTATAAAAAAGAGACCAAACGTATCCATCAGTATTTAACTCAGCTGGCAGGAAACCAAAAATGCCCAATTCTGCACTTAGGAATTGAACAACCTAAAAACGATTTCAACAAAGCACTTTATATCGAAAATGGTAAGGCAAATATGCATATTAAAGATGTACAGCAATTTTTGAATGATAATTTCTCCTATGAAATTGTAAGCCAAACTTCAAAAATCGATGATAACTATGAAGATATGGCTCCATATTTAAATGAAGCAATTTCAAAATATGACATCGATTTGCTTGTAGAAACTCGTAAAGGAGAGAAAATCAAATTTAAGAAAACTAAAAAAGAGAGTATTAACGAACGTTTAGGACTTCCTGTTCTTTCGTTATACGAAGAGTTGGTTTAAAGTTTTTAGTCCTTAGTAACTGTTCCTGCTTTTGTCGATACAATGGACTCGATTTTACAAATGTAAAACTTATAGATATAGTTTATATATCTTAAGTCTAATTACTAGGTACTTAGTACTAATCGCTAAAAAAATAAACAACTCAAATATTAATTTAATTAAAACCGACGATATGTTATTAAAGAAAAGAATACCAATGAAGTACGTTCTCGGGAAAATTAAAGTAGAAATTGCTTTGGTATTAGCTTATACCATACTATTTGAAATTTTTCATCACTATTTTATAAATCTTCCTGTAGATATTCCAATTGCGATTCCAACAATGATTGGAACGATTATTTCCTTATTATTAGCCTTTAAATCTAATCAGGCTTATGATAGATGGTGGGAAGCAAGAATTGTTTGGGGAGCAATTGTAAACGACTCAAGAACCTTAATCCGTCAAGTATTAACTTTTTATAAAGATCCAGATTTTTCTGTCAAAGCAAGCGAATTCAAAGAGAATTTTGCCAAAAGACAGATTGCATGGTGTTATAGTTTAGGTCAGGCACTGCGAAACAAAGATGCCATAAAACCGCTTGAAGGTTTGGTAAGCGAAGAAGAACTTCGTTACATTAAAAACCATCAAAATATACCAAATGCTATTTTAATGCTGCATGCGCGAGATCTTAGAAATGCTAAGAACGAAAAGCGAATCAATATGTATCAACAAGTAGAAATTGATAATACATTGTCAAGATTATGTGATGAGATGGGTAAATGTGAGAGAATTAAAAATACTATTTTCCCAACTACTTACAGTATGTACATTAGATTGACGCTGTGTTTGTTTATTTTTCTGCTTCCGTTTGGTTTAACAAGCGTATTAAGCTGGTTTGCCATTCCATTAATCACTGCAATTTCGGGAGCTTTCTTTTTAATAGAAAGAATGGCTATTCACTTGCAGGATCCATTTGAGAACAGACCTTCAGACACACCTGTAACAACTATTGCTAATACGATCGAAAGAAATATCAAACAAATGCTTAATGAGTATCAAAGTGAATTTGATATTATAAAAGAATTTGATTTAAAAGACGAACCAGTAAAAGTCGAGAAAGACGCTTATTTCGTTTTATAACAATTTTAATTTTGGTCTCTTAATTGTTGGCTGGACAGTATATATTGTAACTGTCCAGCTTTTTTTATATTATTTGGCAGCCAGTTTTCCTAGAGTTTGTATTGATTCTCTAAGTTCATTTGTCCAAGGAAGACCAAAACTCAAGCGCATACAATTTGAAAATTGATCTTGAAAAGAAAAAATTCGTCCTGGAGCAATACTAATATTGTGTTTCATAGCTAGGTGATAAAATGCAGCCGTATCAATACTTTTATCAAGCTCAATCCACAGAAAAAAACCTCCTTGCGGCTGACTTACTTTTGTTCCTGCTGGAAAAGATTCTAAAACCGTGTTTATATAATTATTACAATTACGATTTAAAATTTGACGGATTTTACGAAGATGATTCTCGTAACGCCCATTTTTTAGAAAATCTCCCACAACTTCATGTGTAATAGTAGGCGAGGAGAGACTATGATAAATTTTATTTCGTAAAATCTGTTTTTTAAACTTTCCAGGCGAAACCCAGCCTACACGATAACCCGGCGCAAGCGTTTTTGAAACAGAACTGCAGCACAATACAATACCGCTTTCGTCATACGTTTTACAGTTTGTAGGACGGCTGGAACCAAAGTACAAATCACCGTGAATGTCGTCTTCAATCAGCGGAATATTGTAAAATTCCATTAATCGAACGACTTCTATTTTATGTTCAGCAGGCATCATACTCCCAGATGGATTGCTAAAATTGCTCATCAACAAACAAAGTTTTACTTTCTTTGAAGAAAGAGCCTTTTTTAAAGCCTCCAATTCTATACCTGTTGTCATGTTTGTTGGCAGTTCCATAATATACAAACCCAATGATTTTGCCAATTGTAAAATTCCAAAATATGCAGGACTTTCGGTTATAATAGTATCTCCAGGCTTTGTCAAAGTCATTAAACAATGTGAAATAGCACTTGTACAGCCCGGCATTGTTATTATATCATGTTCAGTCAAAGATCCGCCCCAAGTGTAGGACCAGCGGGCAATTTCTTTTCTTAAATTTAAATTTCCTTGAACTTGTTCGTAGCTTGTTCCGCTGTTTGGAAGCTGTCGCATGGCTTGAACCATTCCTTTGTTCAACTTCGCAATAGGAAGCAATTCATTTGAAGGAAATCCTAAAGAGAGCATTGTAATACTTTTATCGGTCATGTTGCCATAAACCTGATCGATCAAATCTTCGCGATCAATATTTTCACATTTTAAAATAGGACTGCTTGGTGATGGTTCAGGAATTGTTCTAGCCGAAATATTACTTACATAATACCCAGATTGCGGTCTTGATTCTATAAGTGATCTGCTCTCAATTTCGTAATAAGCTTTGCTTACGGTACTCATGCTGTAACCTGTTTCTGCACATACTTCACGTATAGAAGGCAGTTTGTCGCCCACGTTTAAAACACCAGATTTAATCTGTTTTTCAATACGGTCAGCAAACTGTAAATACAAGTAATTCGAATCTTTCATAAAAAAAACTGTTATGCTGCAATTTACAAAAACTGTATCTGTATTGCTGTATAATTTTTTAGAAATTTGTTTCATCAAAAAAAGTATAAATAATATCCAGATGAAAACAACAAAATACTACATCGCAGCCATTACATGTTTTGTAATCTGGGGATTTTTTAGTTTGGTTTTAAAGCCAATACATGAGTATCCATCATTGGATATATTATTTTATCGTGTTTTCAGCTGCAGTATTCTAATGCTGTTGATTGCTTTTACCTTTAGAAGAAAAAAAATAAAAGAAACTATAGCTACTTTTAAAGTTATGCCGGTTTCTGAAAAACGAAGAAGTATTTTACTAAATATTGGCGGAAGCGTTTTTTTAATGGCAAACTGGTTTACATTTATATACGTAATGAATCACGTTAGTGTAAAAGCAACTTCATTAGCTTACTTAGTATGTCCAATTTTAACCACTTTATTGGCTTATTTTATTTTGCATGAAAAACTAAGTAGAACACAATGGATGGCTGTTGGTTTAAGTATTTCGGGCTGTTTGCTTTTATCTTATACTAATATTATGGATATGGTTTTCAGTATTATAATCGGCTTTACTTATGCTTCTTATTTAGTAAGTCAGCGTATAAACAAGGGGTTTGATAAATTTATAGTTTTAACCTTCCATATTACATTGGCCGCTTTATTTTTACTGCCTTTTTATCCTGCTTACAGCGGACAGGTTCCAACAGAATTTAAGTTTTATTTCTGTATCGAAACCATTGCTATTTTGTTTACGATTTTTCCGTTATTCCTTAATTTATATGCACTTTCAGGTATTAATTCTTCAACAGTTGGGATGCTTTTGAATATTAATCCAATGATTGCATTTCTTTTGGCCGCATTCTTTTATAAAGAGCCAATTGGGTCTATTCAAATTATCGCATACGGAATTGTATTTCTTGCTGTATTGGTTTTTAATTCACATCATATTTTTGCCATTAAGCAAAAATTAATCCCAGTATCCAAAGGTTCTAAATAACAACCGTTTTTTATATTTTTTATTGGTTTAAAATATAAATTACCAGAATCTTAACAGGATGTTTAAACAGGAATGAGTATTTTTCATTCCTGTTTTTTTATGCAGTAAATTGAAAAATACCACTTCAGATTAATTGAAACTAAATTTTAAATGTACGATAGACTTTTAAATTTAATCCGAGAGATTATAAAAACCGATGAGAATGATGTTGTTATGGTTCAGCGTTATTTTGAACCTTCTTTTTGTGATAAAGGCCAGATTTTAGAAATAGAAAACAAACCTGTTAAGTATCTTTATTTTATAAATTCAGGTTTTATTAGAGTTTTTTATAATGAAAATGGCTCCCAAATTACAACTCATATTAATTGCCCATCTGGTTTCATTACTTCATTTAATAGTTTTATAAATGCAGCTGTCTCAAATGATAATGTTGAATGTATAACTTCATGTCAAGTCTTACGTATTACAAAAGACAATTTTAATCTTCTTTGTCAAAATAGTCAAAAATGGGCTGATTTTGCAAGAATTATTTATGAAAGATCTGTTATTTACAATGAGCAAAGAACCAAGGATATTATAAATTTATCAGCAGAAGAACGCTATTTAAACCTGTTAAAACATAATCCTGATATAATTCAGAATGTTCCACTTCAATATATTGCCTCTTTTATAGGGATTAAACCTGAAAGTTTGAGCAGAGTTAGAAGAAAACTAATTTCCTAACATAGGTCAAGTAGGTTGATTTAGTTATTACTGAATTTTGCTTCAGAAAAATAACTAAAAAATGAAAACAGTAAAAAACAAAACGGCATTAATTACAGGGGCTTCATCTGGCATTGGAGAAGCTTTTGCATATGAACTGGCAAAACAAGGTGTAAACCTAATTCTAACAGCGAGGTCAGAAGGTAAATTAAACCTTTTAGCTAATAAAATTTCTAGCGACTATAAAGTAAAAGTAACCGTTTTTACAGGTGATCTTTTACAAAAAGACACTCCTTTCAAATTGTACGACCAAATAAAGCAAGCAGGTTTATCAGTAGATTTATTGATAAATAATGCTGGATTTGGTAAATGGGCAAATTTTCTCGACGAAAGTATTCAGCAGTACGAAGATATGATAGAAGTTAATATCAATGCATTGGTAAAACTCTGCCATTTGGTATTGCCAGATATGCTTAAGAAAGGTGAGGGCGGAATCATTAATGTTGCTTCAACGGGTGCTTTACAGCCTTGCCCTTATGTGGCTGCATACTGCGCGAGTAAGTCATTTGTTCTTAATTTTTCTGAAGCTCTTTATGGCGAATATAATAAAAAGGGCATCGCTATAACTGCTCTTTGTCCTGGCAATACTACAACTGGTTTTCAATCTATTGCTAAAGCAAATACAAATGGAATGTCTGCAGATACTCCTGAACTAGTTGCCAAACAAGGAATTAATGCACTATTAAAGAATCGTAGCTTTAAAATCGTTGGAGTAATGAATTATGCTCAATCTTTTTTACCTAGATTCTTAACTAGAAAAGCAATGATTAATGTTGTAAGCGGTATGATGAATGGTAAGGTTAACGGATAAAATATTCAATTGTAGTTAAATTGAACAACTTACTAAATTTATATATTAAGAGAATCTTAACGGACTTTAAGTGAAATTTATTTAATTTAACAGAAGTAAAAAATTAAGATTCTCTATGAAAAACACCAAACTTCAAGCCTTTACTCCATTGTTTTATTTAGTGTGGTCCGATGATCTTTTAACTCAAAAAGAATTTGTTACACTAAAAGAGTTTATAAAATCTCAAAAAGCCCTTTCAGTCGAAGAGCAAGAATATCTTCTTTCAAAAGTTGATATTTCAAATCCGCCTTCGCGAAATGAACTTACACAGTGGAAATCAGACATTGAAGCTAATATAAAAGACAAATCGTCGATAAAATCTATTTTTGATATTGCGGTTGCACTTTCAGAAAAAGACTTGGATATTTCGGCTTTAGAATCAGATTTTACAAAACTGGAAAATGATCTTGGAATTCTGGGAGAAGAAGTAATTCAGAATTTTAAAACAAAATCAGATTCATTAACTGCTAATTCTCAAACAACAAATAGTTTTGATATTCAACAATTAACGTCAATTCTAAACGGTAAAGAAGCACCAATAATTAACAGAGTAAAATCAATAATTTCGAAACCAGAGTTTGCTTATGAAACTTCGACAGATATTCATGTTTACCGCCAAACAGTATATAAATGGTGTAAAATTTTAGCAGAGGAAAATCTAGGAAATATGGCCTATCCAAAGCAATATGGCGGAGGAGAAAACATTGCAGATTATTTTGCTGTAATGGAGACATTAAGTTACCATGATCTGAGTTTGGTAATAAAATTTGGAGTTCAATTTGGACTTTGGGGAATGAGTGTGCAATCTCTTGGAACAGAGAAACATTACGCTAAATATCTAAAAGATATTGGTTCTTTAAAACTTCCCGGCTGTTTTGCAATGACCGAAACACATCATGGATCTAATGTAAAAGGACTGGAAACCACGGCAACTTATAATCATAACGATCAAACTTTTACAATTCATACGCCAAACAAAAATGCCCAAAAAGAATATATTGGCAACGCTGCAGTACATGGTCAAATGGCGACCGTTTTTGCAAAACTAATTATTGATGGTCATGATTATGGTGTAAATGCTTTTATAGTTGGACTAAGAGACGCAGATGGAAATATTCTAAACGGAGTTACGATAGGCGATTGCGGTCATAAAATGGGCTTAAACGGAGTTGATAATGGAACAATAAGCTTTGATAATGTCGTGATTCCGAAAGAAAATATGCTCGATCGTTTTGCATCGGTAAATGATAAAGGAGAATTTGAAAGCCCGATTCCAAGTGATAACAGACGGTTTTTTACGATGTTAGGAACTCTAGTCGGAGGAAGAATTGGGATTCCACGTTCAGCATTATCAGCAGCAAAATCGGGATTAACAATTGCAATTCGATACAGTGACCAGCGCCGACAGTTTGGACCAGAAGGAGGATCAGAAGTTCCAATTTTAAATTATAGAATTCATCAGCGTCGTTTACTGCCGCATTTGACTAAAACCTATGCTGTACATTTTGCTCTGCAATATCTAACTAATAGATTTTTGAATCGAACCGAGGCTGAAATGCAGGAAATAGAAGCATTGGCGGCGGGATTGAAATCATACTCAACTTGGAGCACAAGAGATATACTGCAAGAATGCCGTGAAGCTTGCGGTGGAAAAGGATATTTGTCTGAAAATAGAATTGATGCTTTAAAAAATGACACTGAAATTTACACCACTTT
Organism: Flavobacterium sp. FlaQc-28; assembly: GCF_044007415.1. Classification (NCBI taxonomy): domain Bacteria; kingdom Pseudomonadati; phylum Bacteroidota; class Flavobacteriia; order Flavobacteriales; family Flavobacteriaceae; genus Flavobacterium; species Flavobacterium sp. FlaQc-28. Next base: position 148,459 of record NZ_JBIPCM010000003.1, on the reverse strand, counting down.
TGAAGGTGATAATACCGTTCTGATGCAGTTAACGGCCAAAAATCGTTTATCTGAATTTAGAAAATCTTTTGGTGAAATGGGATCACTCGGAATTATAAATTATGTGTATGAAAATGCAAAAACCGCAATTACCGAAAAGAACCCAATTGCTACTCGCAGAACAGAAGACGAACATTTATTAGATGGGGAATTCCATTTGCAGGCTTTCATTCACAGAGAAAAAACAATTTTAGCATCGGCAGCAAAACGTATCAAAAGGTTAATTGATGACGGATTAGATACTTATGATGCTTTTAATGTAGTGCAGCATCAAATGATAGATGTATCTCAAGCGTATTTAGAAAGAGTAGTTCTAGAACAGTTTCAAATTGCTGTTAAAGCTGTAGAAGATTTAAAAACAAAAGAAATATTGACAAAATTAAGTCAGCTGTATGCACTTTCTCAATTAGAAAAAAACAAAGCTTGGTTTCTTGAAGATGGATACATGGAAGCGGTAAAAACAAAAGCAATCAGAAAAATGGTAAATCAATTATGCTGGGATATCCGCCCAGATGCGCTGGCTCTGGTTAATGCTTTTGACATTCCAGAAAGTTGTTTGTCAGCGCCAATTTCTAAGTTATAGCATTAAAAAACTGCTCCAGCGGAGCTTTCACAACAAATAAAAATTTAGGAACTAGACCAATGTGATTACTTTATTATATTTGTAATTCTTTTTACCTTAAATCAACTTGAAAAAATACGTACTGTTTTTATTCTTCGTTCTCGTAAACGTTCCTGTATTTGCTGCAGACAGCATTGATGATATTTTAGCGAAACTAAATCGTGCTTTAGAAAACAAAGAACATTACGTTAAACTAAAAGAAGAGCGGATTTTAAACTTCAAAAAGATTAAATCGGATAGTTTAACAAAGGAGCAGGAGTACAATTACAACAAAACATTATATACAGAATATCAAAAATTCAATTCTGATTCAGCTATTTTTTATGTAAAAAAGAACTTAAAAATTGCCGATCAGCTTCAAAACAAAGATTTACTGCATTTAGCCCAATTACAGTTAGTAACGCTTTATTCCTCATCAGGAAAATATCGCGAATCTGAAGCCATTTTAAAAAGTATCGACAAGAGTAAATTATCCAAAAATTTACTTCCCAATTATTTCATTGCTTACCGCGAGTTTTTTGAGCATTATGCTGCCAATAGTTACAGTATACACTACATTGAGCAGATACAAAAATACAGAGATTCTTTATTGACGGTTTTAGACCCAAAATCAATAACCTATAAAATCAATAAAATCCAGCAAGATATTTATCATAAAAAACTGGTAAGCTCTCAAAAAGAATTGTTGTTATTATTGAAAAACTCAAAAGAAGAAGAGCCTCAATATGCAATGATTACCTATTTACTGGGAAAAATTTATGAGAAAACACATCAAGTCGAATTACAGAAAAAATACTACGCACTTTCAGCCACTGCAGATATTAAAAATGTAAACAAGGACAATGCATCTATTCAGGAACTGGCTTTAGTTTTTTATGAAATAGAAGATGTCGATATGGCCTATAAACTTACACAATCAGCCATTGAAGATGCGCTTTACTGCAATGTACAATTTCGCACCTTGTTAATGTCTGAAGTGTATTCGATTATTAATACCGTTTATTTAGAGAAAGAAGCAAAACGAAAAACAGAGCTGCAGCTGTATTTATTATGCATAAGCTTATTATCGGCCTTTTTGATTGCGGCTGTGATTTATGTTTACAAACAAATGAAAAGAGTTTCTAAAATACGTGGAGAACTTTATGAAACCAGTCAAAAATTAGCAGAATTAAATCAAGATATATCCGAAACAAATAAACAGCTGCAAGAACGCAACGCACAATTATCAGAATCAAACCATGTAAAAGAGGAATATATTGCCCATTTTTTCAGTCTTTGTTCTACTTATATCAATAAATTAGAAAATTACCGAATCATTCTAAACAAGAAAGCAACAGCAAAACAGTTTGACGAAATTTATAAGATCCTAAAATCAACAACACTAGTAGATAATGAACTTGAAGAACTTTATAAAAATTTTGATATCATTTTTCTGAATTTATATCCAACGTTTGTAAAAGATTTTAATGCACTTTTGATTAAAGAAGAACAGATCATTTTAAAACAGGGAGAATTGCTAAATACTGAACTTCGCATTTTTGCTTTAATCCGCCTTGGAATTACAGACAGCGTTAAGATTGCAGCATTTCTTCGTTATTCTTTAAGTACAATTTATAATTATCGAACAAGAGCTCGGAATAAAGCAGCAGTTTCGAGAAATGATTTTGAAGAAATGGTCATAAAAATTGGTTTAATTACACAAAAAATGTAGTTTTTGGTTTTAAAAGCACTACTTTTTTTGCTTCTTAATTTTGTTTAATTATTTGAAAATCAAATATTTAAATTTTTAATTCACTACTTTTTTTCGTTTAAAAATCTAACACGAACTATAACGTTTTAGTTTTACAATATTATTAAATGGTGCAAAATGATTGCTTGTATCTTTAAATAAATTGAATGCTTAAATAATTAATAGTTATGTTTAAAAACGTTAAAACAATCGTTGTTTTAGTTTTATTGAGTTCATTCGGATTGAATGCGCAAAATAAAGTCCCTGTTTATCTAGATGATAAAAAGCCAATTAATGAACGTGTAGAAGATGCGCTTTCTCGAATGACTACCGACGAGAAAATTGCCATGATTCATGCACAGTCAAAATTTAGCTCTCCAGGTGTACCAAGATTAGGAATTCCTGAAAACTGGATGACTGACGGACCTCACGGAATTCGCCCTGAAGTAAAATGGGACGAATGGGACCAAGCGGGCTGGACAAATGATTCTTGTATTGCATTTCCGGCTTTAACAGCACTTTCGGCAACATGGAATAAAGAATTAGCTCATTTATATGGCAAATCACTAGGAGAAGAGGCGCGTTACCGAAACAAAAATGTTCTATTAGGACCAGGAGTAAATATTTATAGAAGTCCATTAAACGGCCGTAACTTTGAATACATGGGCGAAGACCCATTTTTAGCTTCAAAAATGGTTGTTCCTTACATTAAAGGTGTGCAGTCAAACGGAGTAGCGGCTTGTGTAAAACATTTTGCTTTAAACAATCAAGAAACAAAACGTAATTCTGTTGACGTAATCGTAGATGATCGTGCTTTGTACGAAATATATCTGCCTGCTTTTAAAGCCGCAGTTCAAGAAGGTGACGTTTGGTCAATTATGGGTGCTTACAATAAATACAAAGGTCAGCAATGCTGCCACAATGAATTTTTATTGAATGATATACTTCGCGGTGAATGGGGCTTTAAAGGAGCTGTAGTTTCAGATTGGGGAGGTGTGAGCGATACAAAACAATCGATTCATAATGGTTTGGACATGGAATTTGGTTCTTGGACAAACGGACTTTCTTGGGGAACAAGTAACGCTTATGATAATTACTTTTTAGCAAAACCTTATTCAGAAATGATAAAAAAAGGTGAAGTTGGAACTAAAGAATTAGACGAAAAAGTGCGTCGTGTTTTACGTTTATCTTTCTTGACAACAATGGATAGAAATCGCCCTTTTGGATCATTTGGAACTCCGGAACATGCTGAAGCCGGCCGTAAAATTGCCGAAGAAGGTATTGTATTATTGCAAAACACAAACAACATTCTGCCAATTAACCTTTCTAAAACTAAGAAAATTGCTGTAATTGGTGAGAATGCAATTAAAATGATGACTGTTGGCGGTGGAAGTTCTTCTCTTAAAGCAAAATATGAAATTACGCCACTTGAAGGTTTAAAGAAAAGAATTGGCAGTCAAGCTGAAATTGTGTACGCTCGTGGTTATGTAGGAGATCCAACAAGCGATTATAATGGGGTTATAGCTAAAGTAAGTTTAGAAGACAAACGTTCTCCTGCAGAATTGACTGCAGAAGCATTAAAAGCGGCTAAAGATGCTGATATCGTTCTTTTTATTGGCGGTTTAAATAAAAGCGACAAACAAGATGCTGAAGGATTCGATCGTACAGAACTTGGGCTTCCGTACAATCAAGATAAACTAATTACTGATTTAGCGAAAGTAAATAAAAACATCGTTTTTGTAAATATATCTGGAAATGCAGTTGCAATGCCTTGGATTAAAGAAGTTCCAGGAATTGTACAAGGATGGTTCTTAGGAACAGAAGCAGGGACTGCTCTAGCTGCAATTTTAGTTGGAGATGCAAATCCATCAGGAAAACTTTCTTTTACTTTCCCAGTAAAATTATCAGATAATGGTGCGCACGCTTTAGGAGAATTTCCAGGTGGAGATACTGTAAAATACAACGAAAGTATTTTTGTTGGTTACAGATGGGCAGATAAACAAAAAGCAAAACCATTGTTCTCATTTGGACACGGTTTAAGTTACACCACTTTTGCATACGAAAAAGTTACTGCTGATAAAAAACAAATGAGTATTGGAGATCAAATTACATTTTCGGTAAAAGTAAAAAACACAGGAAGTAGAGAAGGTGCAGAAGTTGTTCAGCTTTATATTAGTGATTTGAAATCTTCATTGCCACGCCCAATAAAAGAATTAAAAGGTTTTGAGAAAATTTTGCTTAAAGCTGGAGAAGAAAAAACAGTAACCTTTACAGTTGATAAAACAGCTTTAAGTTTCTTTGATGATAAAAAACATGACTGGGTGGCTGAACCTGGAGATTTCGAAGCAATTATTGGAGCTTCTTCAACAGATATAAAATCTAAAGTGGGATTCTCACTTAAATAATTTCATTATTTCTAAATTGGTTGGTTAGTAAAGCTGCAAGTGTAAAAAGTTGCAGCTTTGCTTTTTAGCTAAACTTACCTTTAAGGTATTGAGTTAATTAAGGAATTAAACTTATTATCTTACAGCGTAAAAAATACTTTATTATCTAAATTGTTATTATGAAAAAAGTTTTACTTGGGGCAATGACGTTACTTTTAGCCCAAAATCTTTCGGCGCAAAGCCTAAATAAAATGCAATGGTTTAATGAACCTGAAAAATGGGAAATTAAAAACAATACTTTAATTATGAATGTTACTCCAAACAGCGATTACTGGCGTATTTCTCATTACGGATTTACGGTTGATGATGCGCCTTTTTATTATGCTGATTATGGTGGAGAGTTTGAGGTAAAGGTAAAACTAACAGGGAATTATATTGCTCGGTTTGACCAAATGGGGCTTATGATTCGTGTTGATGAAAAAAATTATATCAAAACCGGAGTTGAGTTTGTAGACGGCAAATTTAACATCAGCACCGTAGTTACACACGACAAAAGTGATTGGAGCGTTACAACACTGGAAAAAGCACCGCCTTTTATTTGGATAAAAGCCGTTAGACGATTAGATGCCGTCGAAGTGTTTTTCTCTTATGATGATAAAAATTATATAATGACCAGAAATGCGCCTTTGCAGGATAATAAGCCCGTAATGGTAGGATTAATGGCTGCTTCGCCAGATGGAAAAGGTTTTGAAGCAAAGTTTGAAAATTTTTCTGTAAAACATTTACCAGATCAACGCAGAACAGAATGGCTTAAAAATCATCAGTAGTTAAATGAGATAATTTTTTCTGTTTTTATTGCATATGAATACATATTGCAAAAAAAACGCATTTTTTTTTGCAACTAAGTTAAAACCTGACTTTCATTGCAAAAAAAAACGCTATTTTAGCCAATGCCAAATAACATAAATTAATCTTTTAACCACAAAAAAAGTATTTTATGAGTTCAATTTCTATTGACATTAAACCAAAAAAACATTATGAAATTTTAGACGGTTTACGTGGAGTGGCTGCAGTTCTAGTCGTTATTTTTCACATCTTCGAGGCTTTTAATGAGGGAAGCCGATTTAAACAACTTATGAATCACGGTTATTTGGCTGTTGATTTCTTTTTTCTTTTATCAGGTTTTGTTGTTGCATATGCCTATGATGATCGTTGGGGCAAGCTGACGCAATGGGAGTTTTACAAACGTCGTTTAATTCGTTTACAACCCATGGTAATTATGGGAATGATAATAGGAGCCATTTTCTATTATTTTCAAGCCTCAGATGTTATGTTCCCGCAGATTGCAGGAATGGAAGTATGGAAAGTAATTTTAACCATGGTGATTGGTTTTACCTTATTGCCAATTCCGCCATCATTAGAAATCAGAGGGTGGGGAGAAATGCATCCGCTAGATGGGCCTGCATGGTCTTTATTCTTTGAGTATATTGGTAATATTTTATACGCCTTATTCTTTCGTAAATTTTCAAATACTGTTTTATCAATCTTCGTTTTGATATTTGCAGGTATGCTTATCAATTTAACCGTTTTTGGACCAAAAGGTGATGTTATTGGAGGCTGGTCGTTAAATCTTGAGCAAATGAATATTGGTTTTACACGTTTGTTGTATCCATTCTTTGCAGGAGTTTTATTATCAAGATTAGGAAAACTAATTCATATCAAAGGTGCTTTTTGGGTTTGCAGCCTTTTAATCATCATTATTTTCAGTATACCAAGACTTGGCGACGAAAACAGTTTATGGATGAACGGTTTATATGAATCGTTTTGTATTATTGTTTTATTTCCAATAATTGTTGCAATTGGAGCAGGAGGACAGATCACAAATCCTGTATCGCTTAAAGTATGTAAAGCTTTAGGAGATATTTCATATCCAATTTACATCATACATTATCCATTAATTTACTGGTATATGGCTTGGGTTGCTGATAACAAAGTTACTTTGAAAGAAGGTTACCCATTAGGAATTTTAGTTTTATTTTCGAGTATTGTAATTGCAATATTATGTTTGAAATTCTATGATGAACCTGTTCGAAATTGGCTTACAAATAAATATCAAAAACTAAAAACAGCTGTAGCTAATAATTAGTTTTTTTAAAGGGACAAAGGCTCAGAGCAGTAAAGGTTCAAAGGACAAAAAAACTCTGTCCCTTTGGACCTTTGCAACTTTGAAGCTAAAAAAAAACAAAGGTTCAAAGGACAAAGTAAAAAACTCTGTTCCTTTGAACCTTTGTAACTTTGAACTTAAAACAAAAACATTGAATTTCTAAATTTCATATTTTCATCTCTTTCGTATTTTATAGTAATTCATAGAAATTTCTCTTTCCAATTTTGATTTTTGTTTCTTTTTCTAATGAAATCATTTCGAACGGATTTAGAATTTTTTGATTATTAATCTGAACTGCACCACTTTCAATCAATCTTCTATTTGCCGACTTCGTAATGTCATTTTTAATTAAAGAACAAAGATCAATTAAGGTTATTCCATTCTTTTCAATTTTTAAAGAAGATATCATAACTGAGACAAATGATTTTGACTCCAAATTTTTATTTTGAAATTGATTAATGAAGAATTCTTCAGCTTCTTCGGCACTATTTTTATTATGGTACTGAGTGATAATATTTTTCGCAATCAACTTTTTAATATTCATTGGATTATCATTTTCCAATCTTTTTTTGATTTCTTGTTTTTCTTCTAATGAAAAATCGGTTGTCAATTCCAAGAACTCTAAAATGAGAGCGTCTGGAATCGACATCGTTTTTCCAAACATTTCGTTTGGTTCGTCTATTAATCCAATTGTATTGTGCAACGATTTACTCATTTTTTCTTTTCCGTCAAGTCCTTTTAGCAATGGCATGCACATCACAATTTGTCCTGGTATGTTAAAATTTTCCTGTAATTGTCTTCCCATAGTGCAATTAAATAACTGATCTGTGCCGCCCATTTCGATGTCGGCATTGATTTTTACAGAATCAAAACCCTGTAAAATAGGGTAAACCAATTCATGCATTGCAATTGGCGTGTTTTCTGAAAAGCGTTTGTTAAAATCATTTCTGTGCATCAGTTGAGCAACTGTAACATTTGACATAATCTGAATTATTTCAGAAAAAGATAGTTTGTCCAACCATTCTGAATTGAAAACGATTTTTGTTTTCTCAACATCAATAATTTTCGACAATTGCGAAATATAAGTCTCGGCATTATGTTTTACTTCTTCAGTACTCAATGGTTTTCGACTTTTGCTTTTCCCAGTAGGATCACCAATTCTGGCAGTAAAGCTTCCTACTACAATTACAATTTGATGTCCTAAATCCTGAAATTGTTTTAGTTTTTTCAAAACAACAGCATGTCCCAAATGCAAATCGGGAGCGGTTGGATCAAAACCAAGCTTGATAATTAACTTTCTGTTTTCTTTTTCAGCTAGATTTATTTTTTCTTTCAAGCCATTTTCAGGAAGAAATATTGCTGCATTTTCTTTAAGTTTTTGAATTGTTTCCATTTTTTGAAAATAAAAAAGCCCGGACAAAATGCCCGGGCTTAAAGGTTGATATATAATTTATTCTTTTAATTTACAATCGTGAATACGTTGAATTATATGCATAGCCTTTCCGAGCAAGTATTATTGCATAATAATAAGTGCTGAAAAAAGGAAGGCGTAATATGCTGTTCAAGAATTTCATTCGATTGCAAATATAATTTTTTAATTAATAACTTTTAAAATTTATTCTAATATCAATTGGCCTAAAGCTTCTTTACTGAAACCTTTTAGTTCTCCAGTTTTTCCTTCTTTAATTTTGGCAACCCAATTCGGATCAGATAAAAGAGGTCTTCCAACGGCAACTAAATCAAAATCGCCTCTGTCGAAACGTCTGTTTAATTCCTCTAAAGAAGTTGGCTCAGAACTTTCACCCGCAAATGCACCAAAGAAATCACTGGAAAGTCCAACAGAACCTACTGTAATAGTTGGAGTTCCGGTTACTTTTTTAGCCCATCCTGCAAAATTCAGATCAGAACCTTCAAACTCAGGCTCCCAAAATCTGCGTTGCGAACAATGCAAAACATCCACACCAACATCAACAAGAGGAGTTAGCCAAGCTTCTAATTCCTGCGGATTTTTAGCCAATTTATAGTTGTAATCAGAAGGTTTAAATTGAGAAAATCTCATAATAACAGCGAAATCATTTCCTACCTGTTTTCTAATTTCTTTTACAACCTCGATAGCAAAACGATTACGTTCCGGCAATGTTTTACCACCATAAATATCAGTACGCAGATTCGTTTCGGCTCTAAAGAATTGATCTATTAAATAACCGTGTGCACCGTGAATTTCGATAGTATCAAAACCCAATCTTTTGGCATCAGCAGCAGCTTTACCAAAAGCTAGAATTGTATCTTCAATATCTTTTTCAGACATGGCAATTCCATTTTTAAAATCTGGACGATTTAATCCAGATGGTCCTTCAAAAGGAACAGGAGGAACCCATCCAGAATGGTGATTATCCATAACGCCCATATGCCAAATTTGCGGTCCCATTTGTCCGCCGGCAGCATGAACTTCGTCAATCACTTCTTTCCAGCCGTTTAAAGCTTGCTCACCGTAAAAGTGAGGTACATTTGCATCATTAGATGACGAAGGTCTGTCGATTACTGTTCCTTCAGATAATATTAAACCAACTTCACCTTCAGCTCTTTTTTGGTAGTAAGAAGCTACTTCGTCAGTTGGAACTCCATTTGGAGAAAAAGAGCGCGTCATTGGCGCCATTACGATTCGGTTTTTAAGATTTAACGTTTTTAGGTTAAATGGCGAAAACAGGTTGTTTGTACTCATAGTAATTTACAAATTAGATTGAATTAATTTACTAAGTGCTTCAAAGGCACCTTCGTTGCGTTTATAATAAGTCCATTGCCCGACACGCTTGGCTTCGATGAATCCGGCGCGTTGTAAAATAGACAAGTATTCAGATACTGTAGATTGTGTTAAGCCGGCTTTGGCTTGAATTTGTCCCACACAAACTCCGTGTTCAAATCCACCATGCTCAAGCTGTCCCGGAAAGTTTATTTCGGGTTCCTTCAGCCATTCCAGCATTTGTAGTCTAGACTTGTTAGAGAGTGCCTTAAATATTTCTATATTTTCCATGGTACAAATATATCGACTTTTCCCGATATACCAATTAAGCAAAATGTTTTTAGCAAAACTTTATGACGGAGGAGAGGAAAGTACAATAAAAAGAATCAAAAAAATAATTAGAAAATTTATATTTGCTTCTAGTTTCAAAAGCTCCAAACTACTAAACTTAATCAATGATGAAAAAAACTTTACTGGCTTCAATATTTCTATTTTGCATAATAACGGGTTCAAAAGCACAAACCGTTGGCACTGATGTTGGCGACATCGCTCCCGAAATTGACCTTCCAGATTTAAAAGGCGATCTAGTGGCACTTTCTTCTTTAAGAGGTTCTCTAGTCTTAGTCGATTTTTGGGCATCTTGGTGCGGCCCTTGTATAAAAGAACAACCTTTAATACTTAAATTATACAATACGTATCCTGATAAATTATCAATTTACAGTGTTTCTATGGATACTAAAAAAACGCTTTGGCAGACAGCTGTAACAAAAGGAAAACTACCTTGGGTAAATGTCAGTGATTTAAAATACTGGCAGTCTCCAGTTGTTGGCGATTATATGCTTCAATCTGTTCCGTTAAACTTTTTAGTGGATAAAAACGGAATTATTCTAGCAAAAAACATTCATGGACAGGCTTTGGAAAACAAAATTAAAAGTTTGTTAGCGCCATGATGCTTCATAAAATGGAATCAAACCTTTCTTTATCAGACTTTCGTACAAGATTACAGAATAGTATCGAAATTGGCTCTTTAAAAGTGAATTTAAGCCGTTTTAGATTATTTCCTATATTCGGCGGAGTAAAACCTTTTTACGGACTTTTTGATGACACCAGTTTTCGATTAACAATAAATTCAGCTGCATCTCCAACAATTTTTATTGTGAGAGGAAATTATAAAAACATTAATAATAAAGTTAATGTAAGTTATGTTGTTGAAGAAAATAGCAAATTTCAATTGCTTTGGACACAATATTCTCCAGTAGTTTTTCTAATATTTATTAATATTTTTTTTCTTTTCATTGGCAGAGGCCTCAGGCGGGCAACTACAATTGTGAGTTTGTTTCTCCTTATTGTTATATTCTATTCAAGATGGAAAGAAGAAAGAAAAAGAAAAAAATTAGAGCAAAAATTCATCAGAGTTTTTGAAATTAGATGAGTCTAAAAAAAGATAAGCTTATTTCAACTTATTTTTTTAAGAGATTTTAAAAAGCAATTCCAAATTGAAAACCAATCGTAAAAGAAGCGGGATGATTATTGCCAAAACGAACGGGCAGCGGAACAGCCGCAAAATAACTGCAGTTGTCACTTTTTATGATGGTTTTATTTATTACAGGAGTTATGCCGTATCTGCCGCTGCTTTCAAAAGCGGCTCTTCCTGCAAAAGTATAACCATGTCCTAAGGCAACCAAAACACCAGGATGAAACAATAAATTAGTTACTTTATCGCTGTTTCCTTGTACTTTTATATTAGGAACAACTTCAAATGAAAATCCTATTTTTTGATTCTTCCAAATATTAATCCCGGTAGGAAAACCAACAGCATAATAATCTCTAAAATTTACACTAGTTTGTTCATCGCTAAAAGTCACGATAGGATGAAGAATTCCGAAATAACCCGTAATTTTTGGATAAACAGTTTGTGAAAATGCATTGAAACTTAAAAAGAATAAAACAACAGGAAAAAGGTGTTTGAATGAAATCATAATAGTTTTGTTAATTAAAAAACAAAACTATAGACAATGCAATTTTATAAATAGTATGCTATTTACCTTTTGTATTTGAATTACTTTTAAGTGCGTTTTTACGATACGACGAAGGATTTTTACCCGTTTGCAGTTTAAATATTCTAGTAAAGTGACTTTGATCTGAAAAACCGGTCATATAGGCTATCTCTGTTAAAGTATAAGTTGAACTCTCAATAAGATTTATAGCTTTCTCAATTCTAAGCTTTCGGACATATTCTCCAAAGTTTAAATCTTCAAAATACTTAGAAAATTCTCTTGATAAATAGGAAGGATTAAGCTCTAAATCATTTGAAATTTTCTTTAGATCAAAAGTAAATTGTGCATCGATTTGATCTTGAATTATGTTTTTTAATTCCTTAACCCATAAAGGTGTTTTTTGATTTGTTTTTTTCTCGATCAAAAACTTTTTATATACTTCATGAAGCAGATTTTCAAACGGACTATTTTGAAGATGATTTTGTTTATACAAATGTTTTGCCCAGCTGTAAAGCGCATCATAAAGCTTTAATCCTGTTTCTAATAACTCGGTATCATTAGTAATGTTATGAGAAAGCCCAGCAGAAATTGCCCAAAGTCCCGCGGCTTCTTTTGCAAGTTCGTGGCGGTCCGTATCGGCGCCGCGAACAATTTTAGCCATAATTAGAACCGCAGGATCAACAATTTCATATTTTTTTATAATGTAATCAAAAGTGCATTCTTCATTATAATGGGTAAATTCTACTTCGGGAATATCAAACGGAATTGCATCTAGTTGTTTTGCTTTTTCTAAAACTTCATTAAAAGGCACGTAAATAAACTCGGCATCACTGTCAACAAATTTTTTGATCAGCCACGGACTTGCGATCCTGTCAATTTTTGGTCTTTCACGAGTGATCCATTTCATTACTTTTCAGAGAATTAAAACTAGTCGTTATCTGCTCCGGATTTTTTAACGCCGCCAAAACTTGTTTTCATCATTTCTCTAATTTGGAATTGTGTTTTGTTTCGGGTAACACTTTTCCATTCGTCAAAATCATAAATATAAATTTGATCTGCATATGGATTTGTAACAAAAAAAAGTCTTGATATAGAGAATTTGTAATATTTTAATTCATGCGAAATGTGACGATCAGGTACAACAATAAGAATCGTGTCCCAATCTAGAAAATTCTTAGGAACGTCCTCTCTTTCAGTTAATCCAAGAGATTCAAAAAAGGCGAGTATCTTTTGGTCATTATTCTTATCGATTTTTTCATCGATACGTTTAATGGCATTAAGAAGCTTTTTTTCATCTTTAATAACACTCATAGTAATCTTTGTTTTTTTATTTTTTATATAAAATTACATCAAATCAGAATCATTTTATGAAGTATAGCCAATAGAATGATTCTAAATTTTTAATAACCATTTTCATGCCATATAAAGAAGCTCTTACATCTAATTTAATGACACAAACCGTACTTCTGTTTTCAGCATAGTTTATTTTGAAAAAAGGCTTTGAAAATTTTCACGTAAGATTTGTCTAAAGAAAAACAGCTGAAAAATATATTTGATTTTCATAACTTTGCAAAATGAATAATCAAACAGAAACTCAGAGTTGCGATTTTACTTCAGATTTAAAACTTAAAGGTTTTAAAGTATATCAAATAAATGGAGATCAAAGTAAAATTCCGGTTTACAGCCGTCGGGATTTTTATAAAATTTGTATCAATACCAGTAAAAGTATCATACAATATGCTGACCGTGGAATAGAGACTGATGGAACTATTTTGTTTTTTGGTAATCCAATTATTCCGTATTCGTGGGAAACTATCTCTGAAGGTTACGAAGGTTATGCCTGCGTTTTTACAGAAGAGTTTCTAAAATCAAAAGACCGTTCAGAAACACTTCACGAATCACCTTTGTTTAAAATAGGGGGAACGCCAATATTTTCTTTAAATGCTGAGCAGAAGATTTTTATAGACTCTTTGTTTCAGAAAATGATTAAAGAATATGAAACGGATTATGTTTTTAAAGACGATTTAATGCGCAGCTACGTCAATTTGATAATTCACGAATCGATGAAAATGCAGCCCTCAGAAAACTTCTTCAAACATAAAAATGCATCTTCAAGAATTACCTCTTTGTTTTTAGAACTGCTCGAAAGACAATTTCCTATAGAGACTAAAAATGAACCGCTGATTTTAAAAACACCTCAGGATTACGCACAAAGTCTTGCTGTGCACGTAAATCATTTAAATCGTTCTGTAAAAGAAGTTACAGGAAAACCAACTACTGCTCATATTACAGAGCGTATTATTGGCGAAGCAAAAGCTTTATTACAGCATACAGACTGGAGTATTTCGGATATTGGTTATTCGCTTGGATTCGAATATCCGAGTTATTTTAATAATTATTTTAAAAGACTTACGGGAACGGTTCCAAAATCATTGAGAACATAAATTGTTTCAATTTCTTAATTTTTTGTTTGAATATTGTTATTTTGCAAAAGCCGGCTTGAACTACTTTTGCCTTGAAATTATAGTATTAATCTTTTATCAGTTTTTAATAGACTAAATAATACTTCATAAAGCGCACTCTAGCTTTCTCGATTTAGTTTTCTGATTCTGATAATTCCAAATAAGAAAATTATGAAAGCATCAGAAAATGAATTTAATACAAGTATTTTTCCAAAAGGAGATTTAGCAGCTGCCGCTTATTTTACAGGAAAAGCATGGGTAAAAATGTTAGTTCCAAACGATCCAGTTTTAAATACAGCTGTTGGAAATGTTGTGTTTGAGGCTGGTGCACGAAACAATTGGCACACACATCCAGGCGGACAAATCTTAATTGTAACGCAGGGAACTGGATACTATCAAGAAGCAGGAAAACCCATTCAGCTGCTTCGAGTGGGTGATGTAATAAATATTCAGCCAGAACTAAAACATTGGCACGGCGCATCACCAAACAGCGAATTTACGCATATCGCCATAAGTACAAATACGGAAAGAGGTATTGTAGACTGGCTTGAACCTGTGACTGATGAAGAATATAATAGTTTTAAATAAAAATTAATCTCAAAAAATAACTTATGTCAACAAATTATACAGCTGTAATTGAAGAAGGAAAAGTACCGAATACGTATATGACGGGCGAAGTATCTTATAAAAAACAAACAAGCGAAATTCATCCCGAGAATACCGTAATTAAAGAAGTAACATTTGAACCTTGCGCAAGAAGTAAATGGCATAAAAATGCAAGTTTACATATGCTTATAGCAACAAACGGAGTTGGTTTTTACCAAGAAAAAGGAGGTGAAATAAGAACACTTCATAAAGATGAAGTGGTTACAATTTTACCTGGAATTGAGCATTGGTATGGCGCGACACCTTTTAGTAAGTTCTCGTATATCACTATTATTACAGAAATAGACAAAGGTGCAGGAGTTTGGCTGGAAAGTGTAAATGATGAAGAATATTATGGAACTTCAAATTATAAGATTTAAAACACATAGCATTAATACTATAATTTTATAGTATTACAAATAACAAAAGAGTTCTGTTGTATTGATCCAGAGCTCTTTTTTGTTTAACAAAGAAACTGAGGTTTAAAATAGTTTTTATATTCTTAAATTCTATATTTTTGAAAATCTATTACTAACAGCATTATCCTTTGACAAAACATCCAATTCCCGTTTTATCCGTTGGCAATATACTTGGAGAAGAAACTTTAGGTATTACTTTGTTTCGTCATAGTGCAAAAGGACGAAATGCATTTGAACAGCCGCATAAACACGATTTTCACCTTGTGTTTTTTGTTGAGAAAGGGTCAGGAATGCACAATGTCGATTTTACGCAGTATACAGTCAATGATTATCAAGTGTATTTTGTGAGGCAGGGGCAAGTTCACAATTGGCTGTTAAACGTTGATACAATTGGTTTTCAGCTTATGCTTTCGCCAGAAATTGTTAATGCATTTTCTAATTTATCAGCGTTTCCTTTTTTTGAACAAAATGTCCCTTCCTGTCTTTCTGTAACCCAAGAACAGTTTGAAGGTTTAAAAAATCATTTGAATGAAATTGAACAAATTTTACCTGATAATGATTTAAGCACAAAAGAAATTGTATTACTTCGATTGCATTTATTACTTAAAGTATTACAAAAGAATTATTTAATACAATTTCCACAGCACAATTCATCTACTAAGCCGGAAAAAATGATTAAAAAATTCAATTCTTTGATAGACAATCATTTCAATGAAGAATTCTCGGTTAACTTTTATGCCGATAAGTTAAATATTACTCCCAATTATCTCAATATACTTTCTCAGAGATACTTAAAATCTCCTGCGGGAGATATTATAAAAGAGCGAACAATACTAGAAGCAAAACGTTTGCTTACGAGTACAGATTTATCTATTAAAGAAATCGCTTATCAGCTTGGCTTTAATGACAATGGCTATTTCTCTAAAGTTTTTAAAAAGTACACAGGGAAAACACCTGGTGATTTTAAAGAAAGTTATAATTTTTACCATCCTTATCCGTAATATTACAGTTGCGGTTTTAATTTCTAAACGATTTTTGCATATTCATATATTCTAGCAATTTTAGAGTATATTCTAAAATCGTACTAAAAAACAAATCATAACTTATGGAAGATAATATAATCAGTAGGAAAAAATTCTTAGGATTGGGAGCTGCTGCAACTGGAGCAGCTTTATTCTCTGGAATTGCTGGAAATGCGGCATCGCTGCCTGAAGAAACTAAAGAAAAAGTTTTGGGAGAATATCTATTGACTAATGTACGCCTAGAAGAAGGTTTTAATTACAACGAAAAAAACGAAGTTATTTCGACTAAAACGGGTTTGTATAATTTGCATATTGCTAATGGAAAGATTAAAAGTATTACTTTAGATAAACCTGCTTTAAAGCTTAAAAATGTTGATGCTAAAGGTATGCTTATGCTTCCTGGATTACGAGATATGCACATTCATATTGATAAAACGTACTACGGCGGAACTTGGAATGCTGCACCTAGAAAAGGATATACGGTAAAAGATATGATAACGCTCGAGCAGAAGATAATTCCGCAATTATTGCCAGACTCTCAGCGTAAAGCCGAAGAAGCGATTAAACTAATGCAAAGTCAAGGAAGTTTCTTTGCTCGCTGCCAATGTAATATTGATCCTGTAAGCGGATTAAAAAGTTTGGAACATTTACTAGCCGCATTGGATAATAATAAAGATAGTTTTGGCTGGGAAATTGTTGCTTTTCCGCAGCACGGAATTTTGTACTCGAAATCAGAGCCTTTATTAAGAGAAGCTGCTGCAATGGGAGTTGATTTTATTGGCGGTCTTGATCCTACAACAGTTGATGGCAACATGGAAAAATCGCTTGATACTATGTTTCAAATTGCCATTGATACAAATAAAGGGATAGACATACATTTGCATGAATCACCACCGTCTGGTCAAGCAGCGATTGAATATATTATAAAGAAAACCGAGGAAAACAAACAATTACAAGGAAAAACATACATCAGTCATGGTTTTGCGCTTGCAAGAATGGATCCAAAAGATCTTGAAAGAATTGCAGAACAAATGGGGAATCTTGGAATAGGAGTAGTGTCGACAATTCCGATTGGGAGAACAATTATGCCAATTCCGACATTGAAAAAATACGGGGTTAAATTAATGACTGGAACGGATAGTATTGTTGATCATTGGCAGCCTTTTGGCACGTGTGATATGCTCGAAAAGGCAAAATTATGCGCTCAATTATACGGCTGGACAGATGAGTTTGGTTTAAGTCGTGCGCTTCACATTGCAACAACTGATGAAGTATTGCCTTTAAACGATTCTGGAACTCGCGTTTGGCCTGCAGAAAATAATGATGCCAATTTTATTCTTGTAAAAGCAAGCTGCTCTGCCGAAGCTGTAGCTCGTCTGCCTAAAAGAGAAGGCGTATTTTATAAAGGTAAAATGATTTATGGAGGGACTGAGTTTTTGAAAAGCTAAGTTTCACTGGATATTATTTCTAACAAAAATATAGAACTCCCAATTTTAAAGAATTGGGAGTTTTTTTTGGAGAAAAATGAATTTACAAGTTTGTTAATTAAGTCTTTAACCTTAATTATGAAAGTAATTCATAAAATTATATAACAGAAAAATCTTTCTTTTTAATGAATTTTGATAAATCAGTTTGATTAACTCATGTATCACTTGAGTAGAATAGGTGAGAAGCAAACAAAATCGATATTAACTAAAATTATTTATTATGTTACGATGGACAGTCATATTTATTATTCTGGCAATTATTGCAGGAATATTTGGTTTTGGCGGAATTGCCGCTGGAGCCGCTAGTATAGCAAAAATTTTATTTTTTATATTTCTCGTATTATTTGTTATTTCGCTGGTTAGCGGACGAAAAAGTGTTTAGAAGCTTAGCTTAAACAACAAAACCACTCTGAATAAAAGTGCAGAGTGGTTTTGTTTAATAATTACAAATAGCTTTTATATCTTAGTTTAAACTTGGCGGTTCAGGAATTTTAATTGTTCTTTTAATTTTTTTGACAATAAGAAGATAACAGGTAACTCCGCCTAAAATTATAAGCAACGCAATTTGAAGCTGACCAAGACTATTGTTTTTACTATACATTGCATTAGCGTTTGCTAATTGTGATTTTCCTTCTTGAATCTGAATTTGCGACAATGATTCAAGTGTTTTTAAAGCTTCTGCACTTGACACAGCAATTTTATTCCAATCTTTATTCTCGACTTGTTTATTGATCTCTTTACAAGATTTTAAAAATGTATCAAAATGCTGTTTTTCCTTATTTGTTAGAACCGTTCTGGCATACAAATCATCAATGTTATGAATGATATTCAGCGTGTGTATAATTTCATTCTTCTTAATATTGTCACTTAAGTCCAGTTTTTCCGCTTCTGCCTTTATAAAATGAAGTTCCTTTGAATATTGAAAAATATAATGCGCTACAACCAATCGATCATTGTAAATGGCATTGATATGTTTGTTTACATTTTTAGAATTTTGCAGCGTATTAAAATTTCCAAGTAAAATTAGCAGCATTACGATCAGCAAAACAAAGGCTGCTTTGGTTTTATTACTGTACTTCTTAAGGTCTTTCATGAAAAAGCTTTTAATCGACTAATTTACAAAATTTAATATGGTATTTTAGCAATATTGCAATTAGTTTATTTCCTGATTCTTGATTACAGCTAAAAATTGAAAATGGATTTAGTTTAAAACTGCACACCAAAATGTCCAAATAATAAAAACGATCTGCAGCGGGATTCTAAACCACAAATACGAAATTCCATTTCCATTGTAAGTTCCTTTTTGATAATCTATATGTTTTATAGCCGCATAAATGTTAGCAGGAAGTAAAACGATAAAGAATATAATTAATATCCAGCCGGAATAAACTCTCGTTGAAGAAATCAAAAGACATATTCCTAATACAATTTCGACTATCCCAGTTATGTAAACCAACTCTGTTCGAAATGGAATTTTTTCAGGAAGCATCATTACCATTCCTTTTGTAAAAACAAAATGTGCTATTGCCGTAAAACACAACATTACACACATTGCTATTCTTGCTGCCATTGGCATATCGTATTGATTTGTGAGGAATTTAAAAGTGAAAATTGAAACTAAAAAAACAAGAATCAGAACAATTAATGGTTTCATTTTTAGTGATTTGAAGGTTTTTTCAAAGATAAAAGATTTTATGTAAATGTTTAAAAACCATTTAGAATTTAAAAAAAGATCTTTGTAAAAGTTTAAAACTTCAACAAAGATCTTCTAAAATACTTAAGTCAAAAAAATGTTATTCTAAAATCATCTTATCATTATCTGTTTTCCCTCTAAAGAATAAAAACTGCATAATCAATGACAATAATATCGTTAGGATAGCTCCAATAAAATTAAGCCATAAATAACCTAATTTTTCCTGTGTATAAATCATGAAATAATAAATAACAAAAATGGTTAACTGGCTAATGATAGCACTGTAAAACATAGGTTTTGCCTTAACACGACGTAAATAGAATCCAACTAAAAATATTCCTAGAACGGTGCCATAAAATATTGATCCAATTATATTTACAAGCTGAATCAAATTCTCAAACAGAGTTCCAACGCAAGCAAAAAGGATCGCTATAATTCCCCAAAATAGTGTAAAGAATTTAGTCGCATTTAGATAATGTTTTTCAGATTTCTCTGTTTTGAGATTTCTTTTATAAATATCTATTGCTGTTGTCGATGCCAAAGCAGTTAACCCTGAAGCTGTTGATGACATTGCAGCAGATAAAATAACGGCTAATAATAAACCGATTAATCCTTTTGGTAAATAGTGCAATATGAAGTGAAAAAACACGTAATCTTTATCGTTTGTTTCACTGCGGCTATCTGCTCTCGAAATAATTTCTTTGGCACGGTCACGTAAATCTTTTTCTTTATTTGACAGCGTCACCAATTCTTTACGCAGAATCGGATTATCATAATCCTGATTTAACTGATCGATGTACAATAAATTAATTACTTTTTTATCTTCCGAAAGCTTACTAAGCTTTTTCTCCAAAACATGATATTCTTCTTTAAAAGGCGATTTTTCAATTACTGTTTTGTTATTTGGATTAAAATTTAAAGGAACTGGATTGAATTGAAAAAACACAAAAACCATAACTCCTGTGAGCAGGATAAAAAACTGCATTGGAACTTTTAAAAGACCGTTCATGATTAATCCCATTTGGCTTTCACGAATCGATTTACCTGATAAATATCGTCCAACCTGCGATTGATCTGTACCAAAATAGGCAAGGGCTAAGAAAAAACCTCCAGTAATACCACTCCAAAAAGTGTATTTTTCCTCAGGATCAAACGAAAAATCAACAATATTCATTTTATCGTTTGCACCAGCGATATGCAGAGCGCTGTTAAATGTCATATCATTTGGCAGATAATGTAAAATCAGGAAAAATGTAATAAACATACCCGACATAATCACAAACATTTGCTGTTTCTGTGTAACGTTTACAGCTTTTGTTCCACCCGAAAATGTGTAAATAATAACTAAAACCCCAATAATAATGTTCATCACGGTAAGATTCCAACCCAAAAGTGCCGAGAGGATAATTGCTGGTGCATAAATGGTAAGTCCAGTTCCTAATCCTCTTTGAACAAGGAATAAAATGGCTGCAAGTGAACGTGTTTTTACATCAAAACGTTTTTCAAGAAACTCGTAAGCGGTAAAAACTTTGTTTTTATGATAGAGCGGAATAAAAGTAACGCATATTACTATCATTGCAATTGGCAGTCCAAAATAGAACTGTACAAAACCCATTCCGTCATGATAAGCCTGTCCAGGAGTCGATAAAAAAGTAATGGCACTGGCTTGTGTCGCCATAACCGAAAGTCCTACAGTGTACCAAGGCGTTTCGTTATTACCTAGAATAAAGTCTTCAACATTTTTACTTCCTTTGGTTTTCCAAGAACCATATCCAACTATGAATAAAAGTGTTACAATAAGTACGATCCAATCAAATAGCTGCATAGGTTATGAATATAATTGCATGATTAAGAAAAATATTAAAATATAAATGGCATTAGCAACCAAAACATAGGTGTAGCTTTTTTTCCATTTTTTTACTTTTTTAGCTTCCATATTTTCGTTTTTATTGCTTAATATCTTGTTTAGGAGCTTCTATTGGCTGTTTCAGCGAAATCATATTAGATAATAATCTATAGGCTCCTGCAACACCTTCAGGTAATTCTCTAAAGAAACTTAAACCGGTGTAAATATAATATCCTTTTCCGTATGGCGCTACTAATAGAGCACCCTCTTTAGCCGATTCTCCTTTATCATGTGAAGAGATAATAGGAGTAAAGGCAGGATCATATTGATTTGGGTAGTACAAGCCTTGCTCTTGTGTCCAGCCTTCAAAATCTTTTGATGAAATTTTGTTTGGGGTATTTAAAACAGGATGATTTGGTGCTAAGAATGTAACTTTTGCATTTTCTTCTGTTACTCGGTCGTATGATAATTTTAACGGATAGGGTGCAATTTTATCCGTTACCAATTGTCCATTTGTATTGTATTGAACAATCATATTTTTACCGCTTTTTACAAAATTGAATAAGATACTTTGTTTATTTGCCAAAGCATTTACGGTATTGTAAGCACGAACTCCTGTAATAACAACATTAAATGAATCTAATTTTTCTGGTGTGATTTCTTCAGGTTTTAAGATCGTTACTTTATACCCCATTTGAGAAAGACTTTCAGGAACTTCATCACCTGCGCCCATTATATAAGCAATGGCATCTCCTGAAGTTTTTAAATCAATTCGTATTGCTTTTGAGTCGGCTGATTTTAGAACCATTTGTTTTGTAATATGGCTGAAATCAATAATTGTTTCTGCTTTATCAAAACGTTTATTATCAATAGTAACAATACTTTGCGCTGTAGTTTCCTCAGGATTTACAGGAGGTGTAACTTCGAAATAAAAAATATGTTCGTTTCCTTTTTTATCTAAAGTAAACGGAATTTGTTTTGGAACTACATTCCAGCTTTTTGGCAATTCCAATTGTAAATTTCCTTTAACATTATCTTTTCCTGCGCGAACTTTTACGGGAACCATCTTACTGTTAGTATCTCTAAAAACAAGTACTTTTTCTAAAATTGAAGTGGTAACGTCTGGCACAACATCAAGAAAGTTATACATTTCGCCTTTTACGCTGTCATTGTATTTGTAAATAACGGTACGCTCAAACGGAATTTCGACACCTTCAATTTTTATCGTAAAAACAACTTTTACATTTCTAATAATATCTGGAATTCCAATGTTTTCCTGATTAGAAACGGTATACATTCCAACGGTTGCTTTTTCTTTTAACCAATAAGGCTGTGTGTATTCAATATTTTCTGGCAGCTTTGTTTGAAGAATAAACTTTTGATTGCTGTTGTTTTTTAAAACACTATTTTGAATAGTTATTTTATTGTCTGGCAATGAAGTAACACTTATGAGCTGCATGTTTACTGGAGATCTGTTTATTGCCTCTAAACTAAGTTTTACAATGCTTCCCGGAGTGGCTTCCTGCTCACTCGCAACGGCTTCTAAGTATAAACCTGCGCAAGATGCGATAATATTTTTTACAGCTTCAGATTTTAAATTCTTCCAATGATCGTCGTTTAAAGCTTCAATCATGGTGTAGGCTTTTACTAAATCTGGTATGCTCGCTGATGGATTACTAAAATCGTACTTGGCAATAATTGTCGATATCAAATCACCAATTGGTTTTCCGTTTTTAACACGATTCCAAGTAGTATCGATTCCATCAAAAACATTGTTTTTATCTAATCCGTTTTCCCCTTTAATTACTTCTAAATACTCTGTTTCTTCACCACGAACACCAGTACTTCCAAAACCTTGCGATTGATGACGGCTTCTGCTCAATGCGGCTATTTCTTGATTTGATTTTCCTAATCCAGTATAATATACACCCGTTTCTAATTTTGCAAAATTAGATTTGTTAGCAGCATCAAATTTTTCCTGGCTTCCATAAAACCACCACGACGGATTAAAGTATAGTCTTTTTACCTGCCAAGGCGAAACAAATTTTAACTGTTCAGGATATACTTTTGAATCGTTTGTTAGATTATAACTCTCAACGCTCAGCATTGCAGATGACGTATGATGTCCGTGGGTTGTTCCTGGTGAACGATGATCAAATCGATTAATTATTACATCCGGCTGAAATTTTCTAATGGTCCATATAACATCAGCCAAGACCTTTTCTTTATCCCAAATTTGTAAAGTTTCATCAGGGTTTTTTGAAAAGCCAAAGTCATTTGCTCTAGAAAAAAACTGTTCGCCGCCGTCCATTTTTCGGGCTTCAATAAGTTCTTGAGTTCGTATTACACCAAGTAACTCACGTAATTGCGGGCCAATTAAATTCTGACCGCCATCTCCTCTTGTCAGCGACAAATACCCAGTTCTTGCATTTACTTCGTTTGCAAAATAAGAAATCAAACGAGTATTTTCATCATCAGGATGTGCAGCAACATATAAAACAGATCCTAAAAAGTTTAATTTTTTGATTTGATTATAAATTTCAATCGCGTTTGGTTTTTGTGGCTGCTGTGCAAATGCGATGTTAAAACCTATTAAAAAAAATAGAATTAGTCGAACTGGAGTTTTTATCATGCTTGGTTAATTGGTTTTTTAATAGACTCAAAAATAGTAATTAAATTATGGAACAGTATTTAAATGAAATGTTAATGTTTAGTTATTGAAAACTAATTAGATACTGTTTAAACATGCAAAAAGAGCGTATTAATCAGGATTAATGCGCTCTTTTATAGTTATTTATCTTCTTCCGCGACCTTCGTGGCGATCGTCATCATCATCTCTATCATGTTTTCCATGATGTTTGTTGTAATGTTTATCATAATGTTTGTCGTAGTGCTTGTAATTTCTATTATCATTACGACGATCATTGTAACCATAAACTGGTCTAGGTTTATAAGGTCTTTGTGGTGCACCGCAATATCCTTTATAGTATTTTACTTTGTGTCGATCAAAATAAGTGTAAGGAGTTCTTCCGTGATAATCTGTCAAAACTACTTTGTAACCTCCGTATAAATCATAGTTTCTGTACTGTCTAGGTAAATAAGTTGTTCTGACCCATCTTCCGCCTCCAAAATAGATGAACTGCGAAGCTCTAACATCATAATAAGCCTCAATATCTGGCAAATAGTAATACTCCATATCTGCATATCCTGCTGGTCCCCAAGCTGGCGGATTACCTATGTTAACGTTTATTGATACCTGAGCTTGTGTGGCATTTGCAATCAAAAGGAATAATCCGGCGATTGCTATTTTCATTGTTTTCATCTTTTCTAAAGTTTAATTGTTAATCTTGTTTAAGGATTTTCATATACCGTGCCAAAAATAAAAACATGATACCGTTTGTCGGATAAAATATACTTTTTAACGAGTGAATTAGTCTTAGAAAACTCGTAATACATTGATTTTTAAACCAAAAATAAAACACAAAAAAAAGTAAAAAAAAATGAGGTCTATCTATTTATAATCGACAATTCTTGGTTTTGCAAGTTCAAAACTTTGAAGTCCATAATCTGTAGTTTCAAATGTATTTGTTTTAAAAACATTGTCTCCTTGATTTGGAATACTTGGATAATAAGATAATGAGAGCTGAAAGGAACTGAAAACTAAATAATCATTACTTATTAATAATCCCAAAGTAATTTTAGAATAAGGTTTACTTCTTAACATTGCATTATCTGGACTTCCTAAAACTGCTATCGAATAGTTGAAAAATGGATTTAAACGGAAACCTAAAATAGAATGCGGCGAGTAGGTTTGAGTTTGAAGTGATAAAACAGCTTTGCTCGTTCCGTAAATAGCACTATTAAATCCTGCTAAACCATTCTGCTCGTTTATATTTAGTTCATCTCCAATGATATTCTCGCGGTTTACACCAATAACGACCTTTGGATTCACAAACTGTCTTAATTTCCAGTTTCCTATAGTGAACAATTTGGTAAAGTAATTAGACTCTAATAAAAAGGCCGTTTCGTAAGTTTTTGATTGATGAAAAAAAGTTCCAGCTTCAAAATTCATGCTTAAAAAACCCAATCTGTAGTAGTTTCCAAATGAAAATTGTGCACCGGCATAAGGTCTCCAAAAGGTATTTTTGTATTGATATCCCAAAGTAATGCCATAAATACGACCAATTGGGACATCCTCTGTTTGTCCGTTTCTAAAAATATAACTGTCTTTTATAAATTTACGTCTATTCAATCCAATACCCGTTAAAAGCAGTTTTTGATCTGAATAGAAATTTGTTGGATCATAAACTTCTGAAGGTGTCTCGGTAAAATCCACATTTAAAAAACGTGCCGCTACAATTAGATTTGTAATTGCTTTATTTTCATCTTCAAAAACTTTCGTGGCGTGACCTCCCCATAAATCTTGAAAATTATATTTAAAGGGCTGATACGCATAAGTCAAATCAGGAGCCTGCAGTGTATCTTTCCTGAAGTTCTGCCCAATATAAACGCCGCCTGCCCATTTAGTCAAAGGAGAATAGAAATCACGTTCAATATCTATTGATTTGCTGTAATTGTTATCGAGATCCATGTTGTAATGCAAGGCGGCTCCAATATACGTATTCTTAATATTAGGAATAGTGTACGTGGCATCATTACCATTTCGACCATCATCAAATCGATTAGTGTATCGATATTCCAATTGCTGTCCCGAACCAAAAAAATCTTTCTCTTTAATACCTACTGACATTTGATTGCTAGATATTGAAAATCTTGGAATGGTGCTCCATGAATCTAAAACCCTGATGGTAACATCAACAGAATCTGCTGCCATACCAACTGCCTTATTTGAAATTCTGACTGCCGTAACATATCTCTGCGATCGTATTAAACGCTCTGTTTCCTGAACTTTATAGCTGTCATAAACTGTGTTTTTTCTAAATAGCAACAGGTTCTTTATGGCAATTTTTTTTGTTTTTAAGTGAAGTCGATTTCCTGTACGTTCTCCCCAGTTTTTTGGCATCACAGTAGAATCAACTACAGAATGTCCAAACGGATCTAATGTAATGATGTTGATTTTTCGAATAATTTTTCCATCAAAATTTGTGGTATCATTCGACACAAGGAGCTCCTCTTTTTTTCTAGGTTTCTTTGCTCTGAATATAAGCTTATGTAAGGTTTTGGTGAACTTGTTCTTCTTAGAATAATTTCGAATTCGATTGTATATTTCGGTAGTGTCTTTTTTAGTTTTTGTCTTTTCCTTTAAAGTATCTGACTGAGCATAAATGCTTTGCAAACTAAAGCATAACAAAATAAAAACTACTATCTTTTTATTTAGAAACATTCAGATATTTTTAAACTTACTTTTTTACTGATTTTTATATGAATATAAGATAAATAATACGAACATTTTTAAAATTGACAGCTTATTTTAATTGACAGCTTTGGTTTTTCGAACTCGCCAGGTGAATTTTTTAGGCATATGATTACCCATAACATACCCCCAAGGTTCTAGTGATTCTATACGATCGAAGATAATTTTTAAAATTGCAAGAAGCGGAATTGCTAAAAACATTCCAGAAATTCCAGCCGCTGTACCTCCAATAATAATTCCGATAATAGAAACAAAAGCATTTATTTCGACTTTTGAATTAATAATTAAAGGCACGAGCAAATTGTTGTCAATTAGTTGAACAATTAGGTTTACGATCAAAATTCCAACAACTAATGATACTTCGGCAGAACCAGTTAAAGAGGCAAGAATCGTAATTAAACCTGCAATTGCAATTCCGATGTAAGGAATCAGGTTTAAAATACCTGTTATTAATCCTAAAAGAATGAAATACTTTACACCAATAATCCAGAGTCCCAAACTGGTAAGTACCGAAACTACAATCATTTCAAAAATCAGACTTACAATATAATTATTGATTGAAACTTTTATCTGAGTAAGAATATCTTTTAATGCAGCGTGATTTTCTTTGTTGATTAGTTTGGCTAAAAAAAGTATAAAATGATCTTTATAGAGCAGAAATAGAAACGTATAAATTGGAATAATAGTGCAGTCTACTAGTAGATCACTTATAGAAATTATTGCTGATCCTAAAGTAGCATTTCCGTTTTTAACTGAATCTTTGGTTACGTTATCTAAATACTTTTTCTGCTCGCCAATACTTACATGAAAATTATCTTTTATAAACTTGTGAATTTCAGTTAGAAAAGAGTTGGCATTCTTTTTAATCGTATCAAAATCATTTGCCATATTCGTAACTTGATAGGAAATGAAAACCAAAATTCCGACTATAAACAACAGGAAAATTAATACACAAATTATAGCCGCAAAATGCCGCGGAAACTTCAATTTAGTATTTAATATTGTAAAAATTGGGAGTAATAAAACAGCAAATAAAAATGCCATGAATACTGGTGTAAGAATATCTTTTGCAATGCAAAAAATATAAGCAAGTGCAATTAGACTTACTAATATACAAGAGAGTTTTGCATAGAATGGCAGTTTTATTGTTGGAATCATTTGGAGAGATTTTATAGTGAAAGGTTAATAAGTTAAACAAATATTGCCATTTATTTAACATTTTACGTTCCAGCTTTTTAGTTAAGCCTTATAAAATTCCCATTCAAATTTTAATCAAAAAATTCCTTTTCTTCATATTGTGTAGGCATAATCGAAATACCTTTTTGAAGAAGCAGGTTGTTAGGAAAAATAATTTTTTCTCCTTCTTTAGTCTTTAGATTCACATGGAAAGCGCTGATATCCTCAATTTCAGCTTCGATAGGAAAATCTTTATCGTGTATTTTAATAGTATCTCCAATTCGGAATGGAAACGAAAAAAACAAAATCATTCCCGAAGTAATGTTGCTTAAAATAGACCATTGTGCAAAAAAAGCAACGCCAATTACTGTTGCAATAGATGAAACTGTAAAAAGTATATCTTTTGTTTCAACACCCCAAATTACAATCAAACTTATTACAACAAGTACATTCATTAACACATGAGTATATTTAATTGCCAAATTTGTTCTGTGCTCCAATAGCTGACTGCTGCTGGCAAAACGCCGAATTAATTTTGCCACAATAATACGTACTGCTACTAATAATAAAAGAACAATTACGGTAGCAATAATTTCTTCGCTATACTCTTTAAAAGAAAACATATCTATTTTTTTTACACTAAAGTACTCAAATATTCATAAACTTTGGCCGTTGGCAGTCCCATAACATTCGTATAAGAACCTTCAACTTTTGCAACTGCCATAAAACCAAACCATTCCTGAATTCCATAAGCACCAGCTTTATCATAAGGTTTATAGTTTTCTATGTAATATAAAATGGCTTCATCTGATAAATCTGCGAAAGTTACTTTTGTAACATCATTAATAAGAGTAGAAGATAACTTGGTTTTAAAACAAACCGATGTAAACACTTCATGTGTTGCATTCGACATTGATTTTATCATTTGAAAAGCATCTTCTGCATTTTTTGGTTTCCCCAATGCTTTATTGTCATGCCAAACAATAGTGTCGCTTGTAACCAAGATCTCATTATCATTTAATTCTCCATCAAAAGCATCTGCCTTTAATTGTGCCAGATAATCTGTAATTTCAACTGCTTTCAGCTCTGGCGGATAGATTTCTTCAATTTCTTTTAAACGAATTTGAAAATCAAGATCTAAATCTTTAAAAAACTGCTGTCTGCGCGGCGATCCCGAAGCAAGAATTAAACTGTATTTTTTAAGCTTTTCTTTAAGCATTGTATTTGATATTTAAACTAATGATGAGAATTGATAAAATTCCGAAGAACAAAATAAATTTTAAAACAGTACTTAAATGCTGAAAATCCTTTTTTGACTTGGCGCTGAATACTTTTACAATAAAATAAAGTAATGGCGCTAGAACAAAAGCAAATGCATAAAAAGTAACAATATAAAGATGGTTTTGAACGAAATAGGTATTGATGTAAAGCAACGATAAAATAAACGGAATTATAGCACAACCTAATGCGATTTTAGCTGCTCTGCTAATACCTATTGCAATTGGTAAAGTATTCATTCCTTGATTATAATCGCCATTTACATCTTCAATATCTTTAACTATCTCGCGAATAAAATTAATCATAAAAGCAAACAAAGCGTAGTCTATTAAAATCGAAAATAAACTAGCCATTTGCGCTTGGTTTTCTGAATTTACGGCTGGAAAAAGATCAAAGATTCCAATAATAAGAACACTTACAGAAAGGAGTGCGGCAACAACAAAATTGCCCAAAATCATAATTTGCTTTAAAGTTGTCGCATAAAAATAGAGTAGTGCAGCTATTAAAATAAAAAGTGATGCAAAACTAGGGCGCAGAATAATATTTGACAACAAAAAACCTATCGCAACACCGCTAATATTAAGTCCAATATAAATATTATATGCTGCAGTTTCTGAAATTCCTTTTCCAACAACCACATCATTTGGCTTATTTATAGTATCTGTTGCAACATCGTAAATATTGTTTATTACATAACCTGCAGCAGCCAATAAAACTGTACTTAAAATCAAAAGTCCGTATTGCCAGTCAGATAAAGCCAACGGAATATCCTGTTGTTTTAAAAAAGCATAACGAAATAAAACCTGCATAAAAGCAAGCATTAGTAGATTTTTATATCGAATGAGTTTTAGGTATTTCATTTTTTGAGGTTCTGAGTGGCTAAGATGCTAAATTCTAAGTTTTTTTAAAGGTTCAAAGAGGCAGAGAGGCAAAGGTTCAGCGGTTTTATTACCCCTAAACTGTGACTGAATACCGCGGCTGCAAACTGAACACTAAAAAACTGAGCACTAATCATGCTTCCCATTAAAATACTCCATCCATTTCCCTTGTACTTTCATAACTTGCTCAATAACGTCACGTGCAGCACCTTTTCCGCCTTTTACGTGCGAAATGTAACGACAGATATTTTTAATTTCGGGAACTGCATCTTGCGGAGAGGCTGGTAAACCTACTAATTTCATTACATGAAAATCCGGAATATCATCTCCCATGTATAAAACCTGTTCTGGTTTGATGTTATTCGCTTCTGTATACTCTTTAAATGTTTTAACTTTATCAGGAGTTCCTAAATGAATATTGGTAATTCCTAAATTTTGAAGTCTCACTCGAACGCCTTCGTTACTTCCGCCAGAAATAATACAAACATTATAACCGCTTTCTACGGCAGCTTTCATAGCATAACCATCACGAATATTCATTGTGCGAAGAATTTCTCCCTCAGTGGTTACAAAAACGGAACTGTCTGTAAGTACGCCATCAACATCAAAAATAAATGTTGTAATGTCGTTCATCATTTCTTTATAACTTTTTGCCATTATTCTCTATAGATTGTGTTAGTATTTTATAAATATTCTTTTGATTCTCATTTGTTATAAACTCCAAATGTGCATTTGTTGTTACTGAATCTCGGCGTTTTGCAGGTCCAGTTTGGGCATCAATCGGATCAAGGGTTTTAATTTTATCGGCAGTTTCCTGAATTAAAGGCTTCAAAACTTCAAACGGAACATGATGTTCGTCACAGATTTCTTTTCCTATTTGATACAGATGATTCGTGAAATTATTAACGAAAACAGCGGCTACATGCAGCGCTTTTCGCTGTTCTGAACTAATTGCAAAAACAGCTTTTGAAATACATTTCGCGGCATTATCTAAGACTGTATAATCTTCTTCATTTTCAGCTTCTAAACAAATCGGGATTATAGAAAAATCAACCTCTTTACTTTTAGAAAAAGTCTGCAGCGGATAAAAAACACCTTTTCTGTTTTTGGAATCTAAAATATCAATTGAAGTAGTACCGGAAGTATGAACAACTAATTGATTTTTAAAAGGTAATTGCTTTGAAACTTCAGAAATCGCATTATCAGAAACTGAAATAATACATAAATCTGTTTCTTTTAAAGCCGAAAATTCGGTTACAATTTTTTCTGAATTAATAATAGAATTCAAGGCTTCTTTTTTTCTAGAAAATATCTGTACAATTTCAACAAGATTACTTGCAGAGAACGCTTTTATTAAATGCTGAGCAACATTTCCAGAACCAATTATCGTTATTCGAATCATAAGGACAAAATTAGTATTTTTTTTTAAAGCAAGTGTGAAGTATTGAATTAGTTGATTCTGTTGATAATTTAAGTTTTACCGTTTAATTAGTCAAACAGCTTTTTTTTTTGTAAAAAAAAGGTTGTTAATATTTCAGTTATAATTTATAGTTTTGTTAAAACTAATTTTAATAATTTATTTAATGAAAAAAATAACTACAATTATATCCTTACTTATCACGACGGTCGCTTTTTCACAACAAATAGGTGATGGGTATGCGCCTATTTTAAATGATTTTACAATCCCAATAAAATCGGGAGTTTACAGTGGACTGGATGTAACTTACGGTGCAACTCCAGATCCTTATGGATGGCAGCATTTCTTCGTTATACGTCAGGGAAATCCTAATTATAATTTTCAATTGCAAATTGCATCATCTTTTTTGGAAAACGATAGATTATTTTTTAGAAAACTAGATGCTAGTACATTAGCTCCAAAAAATCCTACCTGGTTGGAGTTAGCAACCCGAGGAACAAATACTTTCACTGGAAATCAGGTTTTTAACGGCAAAATAGGAATTGGTATTCAACCAGCAGCTTTCTTGGAAATTTATACGCCAATACAAACAAAAGGAACTTATGATTCTCAAAAATGGAACTCTGGGAATCCAGGCTTTAATCTTACACTACAAACAACTTGGAGTGATAATGGAATTTGGCATGAGTTTATCCAAAGATATAATAATATAGATTATAAGTCTCTAGTTTTTTATGGTGGAAATGTAGGAATTGGCACTTCAACTCCAAATAATAAACTAGACGTAAATGGAACAATACATTCGAAAGAAGTAAAGGTAGATATGATAGGCTGGTCTGATTTTGTTTTTAAAAAAGACTATACTTTACCAACACTTGCAGAAGTTGAAAGGCATATCAATAAAAAAGGGCACTTGGAGAATATTCCAAGTGAGGAAGAAGTCCTTAAAAATGGTATTAATTTGGGAGAAATGAATGCTAAACTTTTACAAAAAATTGAAGAATTGACATTATACTCCATACAACAAAGTAAAGAAATTGAAGAACTAAAAAAAGAGAATAAATTCTTTCAAAAACTATCTGAAAGACTTTCTAAAATAGAACAAAAGCTTAAGTAACTTATATATAACAAAGTTTTGCCACACACAACACCCATTAGAATGGTTTTCGCTCCTCACAATTTTTGATAATAGAATAAAGAATTGGTCTAAATCCTTAGATCTCCAGCAGATAAAATACCAAATAATCTGCAGTTGCTATTTTGTAAAACTAAGCGTACATTTTTATTAATATGATTAAATTTCAGGCTCTTTATTTGGTTTTTATTAACAAAATAGCCCTACTGCTAATCAACATTTTTAAGTACTTTTGTGGCACTTTTATACAATGTAATTCCTTAAAAATGGATAAAAAAATATTCTCTTTTTTGTTTTCTACACGATTAATGGCCGTTCTTTTTTTAGCATTTGCAATCGCAATGGGTATTGGAACTTTTATCGAAAGTAAGTATAATACCGATACTGCCAGAATTTTAATTTACAATACATGGTGGTTTGAAGCTATAATGGCGGTTTTCATGATTAACTTCTTCGGAAATATCAAACGTTATCAATTATTAAAAAAAGAAAAATGGGCAACTTTATTGCTTCATCTTGCTTTCGTTTTTATTCTTTTAGGTGCTTTTATTACTCGATATATTAGTTACGAAGGGATGATGCCTATTCGTGAAGGCGCAGCCGAGAATCAAATTTATTCAGACAAAACATTTATAACCGTTTTTGCTGATGGTGAATATAAAGGTGAAATGAAACGCAGGGTTTTTGATAAAAGTCTTTTGCTATCTCCTGTAACCAATAACGATTTTACACTTTCAGGTAAATTTGACGAAACTCCTTTTGAAGTAAGTTATGTAAACTATATCATGGGAGCAAAAGAAATGATAAAACCAGACCCTAAAGGAACACTTTACTTAAAGTTAGTTGAAGCTGGAGCCGGCGGACGTGAAGAGCATTTCTTGAAAGATGGTGAAGTACAAAACATTCACAACGTATTATTTGCTTTAAATAAACCAACTGACGGTGCAATCAATATTAATACAACTGGTGAGCAATATACCATTCAAACTCCATTTGAAGGAGAATTTATGAGAATGGCTGATAAATTAAAAGGTGCTGTAACTAAAGATAATGTACAGCCTTTAATGATGCGTTCTTTATATAGTATTGGCGACATTCGAATTGTGTTTCCAGATCCAGCCATTAAAGGTGTTGTTGATTACGAATCTAGCAACGACTTCAAAGCAAAATCTCATACAGACGCTTTAATTGTAAAAGTAAAAGCTGACGGTGAAGAAAAAGAAGTTAGGCTTTTAGGTTCTAAAGGAAGTACTGGAGAGCCTCAAACTGTAAAAATTGGAAAAATAGAATACAGCTTATTCTTCGGCAGTAAAGCTTATGTTTTACCTTTTAAAGTAAGATTGAACGATTTTATCGCTACGAAATATCCAGGAACAGAAAAAAGTTATTCCGCTTTTGAAAGTAAAGTAACCGTTTTAGATTCTACAGAAACCTTTGATGCTGATATTTATATGAATCACGTTTTAGATCATAAAGGATATCGTTTTTTCCAATCTTCATTTGATCCAGATGAAAAAGGAACAGTTTTATCTGTAAACCATGATTTTTGGGGAACTTCAATTACTTATTTTGGCTACTTTATGTTATATCTAGGATTAATGGCAATTATGTTTACCAAACATTCTCGTTTTGCTGATTTGAAACGCAAATTAGAAGTTGTAAAAAAGAAAAAAGAAAAATTTATCACGATCTTAGTTTTAATGATTAGTTTGAGTGGTTTTGCTCAAGCACCTCATGTTCATACACCAGGTGACAATCACAATCACAATCATAATCATACAGCAGATCCAAATGATCATGCAAATCATGTAACAGCTCCACCAAGTAAAAAGCAATTAGACTCTTTATTGTCTATTTACAAAGCACCAGCAGCGCATGCCGCAAAATTTGGGCGTTTGATTATTCAAGATGCCGGAGGTAGAATGAAACCTGTTAATACTTTCTCTTCAGAATTACTAAGGAAAGTAAGCCATGACGATACTTATAACGGAATGAACTCCGATCAGGTATTATTGTCTATGACGCAATATGCACAAGTTTGGATTCAGGTTCCTATAATCTATATCAAATCTGGAAATGACAGTATTCGTAAAATTATTGGAGTAGATAAAGAAGCAAAAGCGGTTGCATTTGTTAACTTTTTTGATGCAAACGGAAACTACAAACTTTCTCCTTATTTAGATGCGGCTTATAAGGCGGCAAATCCAAATAGCTTTGAGAAAGATTTTATTGAAACGGATAAAAAAGTAAATTTAATGGAATCTGCTTTAA
The DNA here is from genome assembly GCF_044007415.1 of Flavobacterium sp. FlaQc-28. NCBI lineage: Bacteria > Pseudomonadati > Bacteroidota > Flavobacteriia > Flavobacteriales > Flavobacteriaceae > Flavobacterium > Flavobacterium sp. FlaQc-28. Next base: position 113,681 of record NZ_JBIPCM010000003.1, on the reverse strand, counting down.
GCGGAAGCATTTTGAAAATTTTCCCTGTCCCAAATGATCCAAACCATAAATGGGTTTCTTATTTAGAACGTGAAAATGCAGGTTTAAAAGGAATGGATTCTACTTATGTAAAGCAAATTTTACCACTTTATTTTAGCGCATTAAATAATGCTTCTATTTCTAAGAATTGGGATACTGCCGATCAATTAGTAGAAAGTCTTAATGGTTTTCAAAAGAAATTTGGTGCTAAAGTTCGTCCAAGCGAACAAAAAATTGATGCCGAAATTGCATACAATAAATATGATGTTTTTAAAGTATTGCCTTATTGGTACATCACAGTGGCGAGCTTTATGTTTATATTTATTATTGTCAATATTTTCTTTGAAAAAAAATGGCTTCGTATTACAATAAACGCATTCCATATCATGGTGGGCTTGCTATTCGCTCTTCATACATTAGGATTAATAGCGCGTTGGTATATTTCTGGTCACGCACCTTGGAGTAATGCTTACGAATCTATTGTATATGTAGCTTGGTCAACAATGTTCTTTGGTTTGGCTTTTGATAGAAAATCGAAACTTACTGTTGCTTCATCTACATTTGTTACAGCTATGATTTTGATGGCGGCATATATGAACTGGATTGATCCAGAAATTGCAAACTTACAGCCAGTTCTTAACTCGTATTGGTTAATGATTCACGTTGCAGTTATTGTAGGTAGTTATGGTCCAACTGCATTAGGAATGATTTTAGGTTTTGTAGCATTAGTATTGATTTTCTTTACAACTGAGAAAAACAAAGCTAAAATGGAATTAAACATTAAAGAGATAACTTATATCAACGAAATGTCTTTAACTATTGGTCTTATCATGTTGACGATTGGAAACTTTCTAGGTGGACAATGGGCAAACGAAAGTTGGGGACGTTACTGGGGATGGGATCCAAAAGAAACTTGGGCTTTAATTTCTATCATGCTTTATGCGTTTGTAATTCATGCTCGATTTGTTCCAGCTTTACGCGGAAAATGGTTCTTTAATTTGATGAGTATGTTTGCGTTTGTTTCTATTTTATTTACTTACTATGGAGTAAACTTCCATTTAGTTGGTCTGCATTCCTACGCAAGCGGAGAAGCGCACTCATTAAGTTGGGTTTATTATTGCTTAGGTACAATTTCTGTAATTGGAGCAATAACATATCCAAAATACCGCAAATATTATAAAACCAAGAAAAAATAATAAGCAAAAAAAAGGTTCAACTTATAGTTGAACCTTTTTTATTAAAATAAATTCTAAATTTTATTTAGAGTTTTATTTCCTTTTAGGAAATACTTTTTTTGGAACCAAAATGCAACATTTACTAATGCAATTAAAGCAGGAACTTCAACTAATGGACCAATTACTCCTGTAAATGCCTGTCCGCTGTTAATTCCAAATACACCAATTGAAACCGCAATAGCAAGTTCAAAATTATTCCCTGTAGCGGTAAATGCAATTGCTGTACTTTTAGAATAATCTGCTCCAAAATATTTTCCAATGAAAAAACTCAAAACGAACATCAATACAAAATAAATTGCCAAAGGAACAGCAATACGTAAAACATCCATTGGAATTCTAACTATTAATTCTCCTTTTAAGCTAAACATTACAATAATTGTCAACAAAAGAGAAATTAAAGTAATAGGAGAAATAAATGGTATGAATTTATTTTGAAACCATTCTTCATTTTTAATTCCTATTAAAGCGTAACGACTAACAATTCCTAATGCAAACGGTATACCCAAATAAATCCCGACACTTTCAGCAATTTCACCAATACCAATAGAAACATTAAAACCTGTATAACCAAAAACAGGAGGTAAGATTGTTATGAAAACAAAAGCATAAAAACTATACAGTAAAACCTGAAAAATACTATTAAGTGCAATTAATCCCGCGGCATATTCTCTATCGCCATCGGCCAAATCATTCCAAACTACTACCATTGCAATACAGCGCGCCAGCCCAATCAAAATTAAACCAACCATATATTCTGGATATCCATTCAAAAATACTAATGCCAATACGAACATTAAGATTGGGCCTATTATCCAGTTTAAAAATAAGGATGCTATGAGAACTTTACTATTTGTAAAAACATTTTTAAGACGTTCGTATTTAACTTTTGCTAAAGGAGGGTACATCATTAAAATTAATCCTATGGCCAACGGGATATTTGTCGTTCCTGTAGAAAATGAATTGATTACGTTTTTACTTGAAGGGATAAAATATCCTACAGAAACTCCAATGGCCATTGCAAGAAAAATCCAAAGCGTTAGACAACGATCCAAGAATCCTAGACGTTTCCTTTCGTTTATAGGAAAACAATTATTTATTGACATAAAAATTATTTAATTTGAGAAAAAACATAAAACATTTCTGTTGCAATTTGCAGACTTCTTTCACTGTATTTTTCGTCCTGCTGTGGTGAATTGTCAAAAGCTTTCGGATCTTCAAAAGTAATAGAAATACGCTTTTCAGCTCCACCTATAAATGGGCAGCCGCCATCAGCTTGAGAACAAGTCATTATTGCGGCAAAACCATTTTCAGGATTAAAATCATCATCATAAGTTTTTGAAAATCCGATTACAGGATTCTCATTTGATGCAAATTTTATGAAATAAACAGGATTATCGTCTTGTGATAATGTTTTAATTCTAAATCCCGTTTTCTTCAAAGTTTCAGCTACTTTAGGAAACAAAGCAGTTGCTTCGGTGCCGCCCGAATAACAATTTACATTCGGAATATTATAATAGAAAGCTGCTGTCTGTGCCCAAACTTGTGATAAATGACTTCTTCTTGAATTATGCGTGCAGATTAAATTTAATCTGATCTCCAGATTATTTTTATTTTTAAATTGAATAAAATCAATTAATGGCTGCAGAACAATTTTACGTTCTGCAGTAATACTTTGAAAATCAAAAGTCAAAATAAGTTTCTCAATTTCAGGAAATAAAACATTCATACTATCACTTAATTAAATGATTAACAGCATCCATTTCCAGGAGTACAAGAATTTGAATTATCAGGACTTAATTGCGTTAGATTCAGCTTCGTTTTTTCAGTTGGAATTCCGCATTGATCTTGTGCCAAGCAAGCTGTTTGCTTATTCAGCAGTAAGAAATCTTTTCCATTAAAACTTAAGTCATATTTTCCAATTGTATTGTCTTGATATTCTACTTCAATTTCAAAATCTGGAATGTTCAGCACTTTTTCTGAAAGTTCTATAATATGCATTAGTTTTTTCGGCTTTAACCTATGCTCAAAATCATTTGCATCCCAAAGCTGAAAGTTTACTACAGTTTCATTTCGTACAACACCTCCGCAGTCTATAAAGTTTTTAGTGATCAAACCAACTTCGGTTACATGAAAATGTTCAGGAACAAAAGTTCCGTTTGGTAATTGAAAATTTACTGTTTCAACAGTATTTAAAATTGTTTTAATTTCTGAAAGTTTCATAGTTTTTATATTTAAATTATCTTATTGCAATATTGCGATATTGTTGTTTTAAAAAAAAGCTTAACAGCAATTGAAGCGAAGCTTTTTGAATAAAAGATTAAACTTTGCATTGCACACTAGTACATGCAGCAAGGCGATTAAAATAGCACCTGGTAAAAGATTTATGGCAATCATTTTGAAAAGACTATAATTTTCAAAGCTCTGAAAATTATCATGTAAGATCATACCATCATTTGTTAATTCAACTTTAATAACCAGAAAGACTGCAATACTTGCAAAATGAAAACCATTAACCAAAAGATGCAGAATATATTCCCAACGAGGTAATCCTCCCATGAACTCACGACTGTTTTTTTCTACATATGCATCTATAATCAATGTGATTACATCAATAAGAATTAGCAGTAATCCAATAAGAAAGAGCCTGTTGTTTTCTATACCAATATAAAGAGTATAAAGAATTCCCGAAAACAAAAATGCTCTTATACTATGTGTAAAATGTTCGAACTTGCTTGATTCTTGTTCGTGCAATCTATATTTAAAAAGATGTAGATAAACACCATCAAAAAGTGCTAAAGCCGAATAACTAATTAGTAAAATACTTGAGAGTATAAAAGCCATTTCCATACTAGCAGCATTTTTGTTTAGTTACACCCAATATAATTGCAGAAAAGTAGTTTTTCAATACATCAAAAGTCTTTTCATCGATACAATAGCAAATTGCGTTTCCTTCGATAGTTCCTTTTATTAATCCTGCATTCTTCAATTCTTTCAAATGCTGAGAAACTGTTGGCTGTGCAAGAGGGAGTTCGTTTACAATGTCTCCGCAAATACAAGTATTAACTTTTAGTAAATATTCTATTATTGCCACTCTTGCTGGATGTCCTAAAGCTTTTGCAATTGTCGCGATCTGATTTTGGCTCTCAGTAAAATGATCTGTTTTAGTTGCTCCCAATTTTTATATATTAATATTGCAATATTACGATATAAATTTCAAAAAAAGCATTTTTTATGCTTTTTTTGTATAAAAAATAAAAACGAGTTATTTTAAAACCATTTGCACGACTAAAATTACAATAAGGTAAAAGATGGTCAAAAAAATTAAATGACTCAATACAGACAAGAAGAAAGCTTTGATTTTTTTCATTTTATTGAAAAATTCAATATTTGTCCAAAAAATGAGCAAAAGGTCAATTACGTATAAAACCTCGGCAATTATAGAAATTTTTGGATTTCCATTAAAATAGCATAAAAGCGGAAATGTAACAATATGAACAAATAATCGTTGAGAAGCTTTGAAGGTATTAAGAACAAAATATTCTACAAAATTATACCCTTGTTTTCTAAAACAAATATAAGTCCCAATAGTATAAATAGGTATTGTGGCGATTGTAATCCAAGAAAAGTGCGTTGCCATCCACTCATTAAACCTATCATAGTCTATAACAGTTTCATTGTTTCCTGGATATAAATTAATATCAAAATAGTGAAACATGAATCCATAAAGTGTCGCTAAAACTACAACTAAAGATAAAGGCTTAAAATGTTTTGCACGTTTTCCTTCAATAAATTCACGTATTGAATTTCCGGGCCTGGTAAATAATTCTTTAAAAGAGTACAATACACCTTTATCAAAATGAAATAATCCGTGCTGAATATCATGCCATAAAAAATGTATATTAATTTTATGTGTTTCAGCACTTTGCCCGCAGTTATTACAATAATCTCCCTTAAAAACCTGATGACAGTTTTTACAAATTATCTCCATACTTTACAATATCAATTTAGATGTTAAAAAATTACGATTAGCTGTAAACAGATTAGTTTTTCTTTTTCAAACCATCTGGAAACATAATTGCCAAAAGAACGCAAATTAATAAAAAATTATATTCCACTCCGTTTCTTCCGCCGCCAACAACAAACCAGCCCTCTTGAAAGTGAACTAAAACAATTCCCATAATAAGAATAAATATGGTAACAAAACCAGCTGCTCTAACATATTTGTTTAAAATTAAAAGTATAGCAGCCACAATATGAGAAAGTTTGATTGACCAAGCTAAAAACAATCCAAAAGGAGCGAAGCCAATTTGATTTAAATACAAATTTCCAAAGTCATTAATTCCGTTATTAAAAATTCCAAAAACAGAATGGGTTAGGAGTATAACAGCAACAGCAATTCGTAAAAGTATTAGTCCTTTCATAAATTTAATTTTGGATTTAATTCATTTAAAATAATAAAAAACGCATATTACTATAATATGCGTTTTGAGTTTTTATGACAAGTTAAATTTTAAACTTTTCCTAAAGTATACAATTGTGTCATTGTTGGAGTTAAGCTTCCGCCGGCAGGCTCAAGAGTAATTCCAAAAGCTTCGGCTTCATTTGTACGATCAACAGCAAAGATTTTTTGTGAGTTTCCTTCAAAATCACTCAATAAACCAATACTGGTTGGTGTGAGTACCGGACTTAATTTTAATGCCCAAACCTGATACACCATTCCTTTAGGCGGTTCTGGCAATCCTGCAGCATCAATATAAGTCGTTTTAGTGTCTTTATTCCAGTACACTTTTGCAAAAGATGTTGGTGAAACAGCTTGACCTCCCAGTGTTACTCCTGTATTTTTAATATCTCTCACAATGGTTAAACTCTTGGTGATCTCTTTATTTTGCTCACCTAAAAAAGCATACTCTTTCTCGATTTTACTTTTCTCTGTTCCAACAGTAGTAATCGCTTCTTTTGTTTTTGTAAGTTCTAAAGTCTGATAACCAAAGCCTAACAATAACAATGCAGCAGCAGCCCAGCCCACATATTGTGTCCAGTTTGAAGCAGGTTTCATTTCGACTACTTTCCCGTGTTTAAGCTCTAAACGTGCTTTTATTTTTTCGAAATTAGCAACAGAGTGGAAAGGAGAGAAGCTTGAAGATAAAGCAACAATCGCTTTTTCTATCGAGATAATTTCCTTTTCAACTTCTGGGCTTTTTTTAGCCATTTCGGCTATTTCTAAATTCTCCGTTTCGGTTAATAAACCATAAACATAAAGTTCTAGAATTCCTGAGTCTATATATTCTTGTGCTTCCATTAGATTTTTAGATAATTACGTAAGTCGTTAATACAGTTTCTGTTTTGTGTTTTGATAGTCCCCAATGGCATTGCCAATTCTTCTGAAGCTTCTTGTTGGGTATATCCTTTAAAAAATAATAAATCAATGATTGCAATACATTTTGGTTTCAGTTTTTTGACAAATTCCTGAATACCAATGGTATCAATTTTATCAAGGAGTTTATTACTGTCGTCTAACAGATTTACGAAATTATCGGATGAAAGGTTTTTTTGACTGTTGTTAAAATTTTTTGATCGAAGTTGATCAACGGAGGTATTTCTGGCAATATTAAGAATCCAGGTGTAAAATCGACCTTTACTCTCGTTATAAGAATCAATGTTTTTCCAGATTTTCACAAAAACTTCTTGTAAAACATCTTCAGCTTCTTCTCGGTTTTTTATTAAAACATGTATGACCGAGTATAAACTTTTGGCGTACATATCGTACAAATGGGTAAAAGCTCTTTCGTCTTTTTTGTAAATTAAAACTAATAATTCTTCTTGACTCATAGATTTGATTTTAAAGTTTAAACAAAAAATTTGTGAACATTATTTATAACCTGAGATAAAGATAATTTATTTTTTCGTCAATTTTATATTTTTTTTAACAGTCTTAAACCTAGTAAAACAAGGGGATTGAAAAAAAATGCATTTTTTTTTCACTTTTTTAAAACCAAAAGTGAACCAATTACGTAAATGCTATTATAACATGTAAAAAATTTCAAGTCAAACAGCAGTCCTTTTTATTTTGAATTGATAGTAAGGCAATTAGAAATATTTTTTTAGCAGTCAAGATTCAAAAAAAATAATTTTTAAAGAGAAATAAACAGAAGGTAAATCTTATAAAATTGAACCTATGATAAACATAAATAGATTTAAAATATTAATCGTGGGTTTAACAACGGTTTTGGCTTTACAGAATTACAGCGAAAGTTATTTTAGAAAAGAAATTGAAAAAAATTGGAACAAAAAAACTAAAGAAATACAATAAAAAATAAGATAGTTGATGTCTTCGGACTTCCAATCAAAAATTATTAAAGCAAAAAAGTAATCACAAAAACAGTAAAGAAAACAATCAACATATAAACGCCATCGAAAGAAAATTTAGTGATTAAGATTGAAAAAATAATTTTTACATAACCGAAGCATCAACTATAATTTTAGAAAGATATAAAAGTATTTAAAAATAAATTCATGGTTTGATTTGTTTGTATGGGGGGAAGCCTAGCGTCTGATTAACGCTAGGCTTCAATTTTTTATTTAACGTATGTTTAATAAAAATAAAGACTTCAAAAATATACTGCAAAACAGATTTTGACTAATTTTATAAAAAATTAAACAATGAAAAATATAGCAATTTTAATTTGCAGCGCTTTATTTACGATAGCTCCGCAAATTCAGGCTCAAACGAGCCATAAACCTAAAAAAGATGTCATGACAAAAGAAAACATTTACCAATTTAAAGTAGAAGATTTATCAGGTGATACCTTCGATTTTGCGTCTTTAAAAGGCAAAAAAGTCATGATTGTAAACACAGCTTCAAAATGTGGATTAACACCGCAATACAGAGATCTTGAAGCAATCTACAAAGAATATAAAGATAAAGGATTTGTAATTGTAGGTTTTCCAGCAAACAACTTTGCTTCACAAGAACCTGGAACCAATAAAGAAATCGAAACGTTTTGCCAGCAAAATTATGGCGTAACTTTTCCGATGATGAATAAAGTTTCGGTAAAAGGAGATGATATGTGTGAAATTTATAAATTTCTGACTCAAAAATCTAAAAATGGTTTGCAGGACTCTGAGGTAGAATGGAATTTTCAAAAATATTTAATCAACGAAAAAGGAGAATTGGTAAAGGTTATTAAACCAAAAACACTTCCAACAGATCCTGAAATTATTAAATGGATTAAGAGTTAAAAACGCTCTGAATAAAAAAGCTCCAAATTTGAATTCTTCGAATTTGGAGCTTTTTTTTAAGGTACAAAGAGGCAAAGGTGCATAGGAGCAGAGTACTCTTTGTTTTTCCTTTAAAAATTATTGATTTAAGATACTTATGATTCGTTTTTCAATGGCAGGTTCAGAATCTGAATGACCTGCATTTTCAATATATAAAACGGATTTTTTTAAGTTACTGTGAATTTCCTGCGCAAACTCAACCGGGCAAATTGCATCATGTTCTCCATGTATTATAGTAATTGGAATATCTTCAATAATTCTTAGATTATCAACTATGTAATCATCTTCTAAGAAACAATTATTACTTATATAATGAGCCTCCATAATACTTAAAGACTGATAGGAAAATTGTTGAATAATGCCATCGATTTCATTTGCTTTAATTCCTTTTATAAAAATAGAAATTTCATAATAAGCCCATTCATAGCAATAAAAATCTCTATTTTCAAGAGTTCCGTTCAGCATCTGATCTAAATAATATTCTGAAATACTTAGTGAAGTGTCAACAGGAACATTTTTTTTAAACCTTTGCCATTCTGCGGGATATTGTTTGTTAAGAGCTCCTCCTAAAAAGTGGTGAATTGTTTTTTGATCTGCTAGAAAAACACCTCTTAGTAAAAGACTTTTTACTTTCTCGGGATTCTGAATTGCAAAAACAAGACTTAACGCTGTTCCCCATGAACCACCAAAAACGTTTATTTTTTCAATATTAAGATGAGACAAAAGGGCATTAATATCATTAACCAAATCTTGAGTCGTATTATCTTCTATACTCGCAAATGGTTTACTTTTTGAAGCTCCTCTCTGGTCAAAGAAAACAACTTTATGTTTTTTTAAAATCAAAAAAACGTTTGTCTTTTTCTGAAAAACCAGCACCTGGTCCTCCATGAACAAACAAATAGAGCTCTCCAGAACCACAAACCTCATAATAGATTTCATGTAAATTATTAACTTGAAGATATCCTTTTTGTATTGCAGGGTTTGAATTCATTTTAAAATTATTTCAAGATCAATTGCATAAAAACCAAATCAAGCCAGTGATCAAATTTATATCCAACTTCGCGAATTGTACCAGTTGACACAAAACCAAATTTTTCATGAAAAGCAATACTTCCTGCATTATCTGCGTCGATTGCACCAATCATTACATGAAAACCTTGTTCTTTCGCCAATCGAATAAGTTCTGTAAGCAATTTTGAACCTACTCCTTTTCCAATCACATTATCCACTACATATACAGAATGTTCAACAGTATATTGATAACCAATTTTCTCCCTAAACTGTCCATAACTTCCAAAACCAACAACTTCATTGTCTAACTCAGCCACGACAATTGGAAGGTTCTTAGTTTTCTTATCTTCAAACCATTTTGTTTGTACTTCAATAGTTTGAATATCGTAACTATAATTTGCCGTTGTATGCAGGATAGAATGATTTACAATTTCAAGAATTTTTTCTAAATCTTTTTTTATTGCAGGTCTAAGAATAAGTGCCATGTTTTGTTTGTTTTTTGAAAATTCAAATCACAAAAACTACTTTGTGATTCAAACGAAAGCAAACTCACGAAGCAAATTTGCATTTATTTTTTGATTTATTTAGAGTTTAATTCGGCCAGTAAAGTATCAACATCTTTGGTGCTCCAAGTCATTTCGGTACAAATTACTTTTGCATCTTTGGCATATTTCAGTGCTGTTTTTTTGTCTTTTATCTTATTGTAAAGTCTTGCGAGAAGTAAATTACCGTCATAAGAATCATTTAGTTCTATCGAATGTTTTACCCAAAAAATGCATTTTTTTAAACTTTCGACATCAGAAATATGTTTTAAATATGTTTGTCCTATATCTTTCAAAAAACTGGCATCATTCCAAACTAATTTTTGAGTATCTTCTAGCGTTACTTTTTTGTAAAACTGCCATTTTTCTGTACGTTCAGCCAGCGTTAAATCAAATTTAAACACGAGAGAATCTGTTTTTTGCAATCGAATCGATTTTGCAACTTCTCTTTGTTTATAGTAGTTCATAGTATCTAAATTATCCACTAAAGGTCGAAGTAATTCGTTTACAATACTTTCAACTTTACGATCAATACGTTTTTGAGAAGCAACAGCAGCAAATTCATTTTGATGTTTTAAAACGTACTGAAATTCTCTCGAATTAATATCTATAACACCATTTGCAATTATTCGCCAATTGGTCTCACTTACTAATTGTGCATCTGATTGTGTATTAAGATAAATGTGTGTTGGAATTGCTATCTCATTTCTATCTCTTCCTTTTTTCAAACTATTCAAATAAGCAAAATAGGCATTAGAATTGCTTGGATCGGCTAGAAACTGCTTTTCTAAATAAGGCAATTGCAATTTTGGATTTAAAGCATTTGCTGCTTCTGTTAAAAAATCGGCTGTTTTCATTTCGCCTTTTAAAGCATACAAAAGATTTTCATTTGAATCTAAAAATAGAAAAGCAGGAAGTGAAGTCGTTCTAAATTTATTTTTCAGCGCAGTTCCTTCTTCTTTATCCACATTTTTCCAAACACAGATATAATTTTTATTTAAAAAAGCCATCACATTTGGGTCACTAAAAACTTCTTTTTTCATTTTATTGCAATGCGGACACCAATCTGCAAAAAGCATCACAAACAGTGATTTATTTTGTGTTTTAGCACTTTCTAACGCTGTTTTATATGGCGTTTCATCAACAGTAAACTGATTTTGTGCTTGTATAGACTGAACTGAAATGAGAATAAAAAGTAAATATAAGAAGCGCATAAACGATCTGTTTTAATAAAAAATGTTCGATTTACAAATATATCCCCTTTTTCTAAAAAGGGGGCATAATATCTTGCTAATATAAGTTAAATCATGCATGAAGTTTGTAACTTTGTAATTGCAAAAGAAATTCTAAGCAATAGATTTTCTTTAAAAAGTAATACACTATTTAGAATGATTTACCCCAAAATAGAGCTTGCACAAAGCATTATCGAAATTTGTTCAGCAAAAGGAATTCACAATATTATAATTTCTCCGGGTTCACGAAACGCACCATTAACTATCGGATTTGCCCAAAACTCTAACTTCAAATGTTACAGCATTGCTGATGAGCGTTGTGCTGCTTTCTTCGCATTAGGAATTGCGCAGCAAACTAAAAAACCTACAGCAGTTATTTGTACCTCAGGTTCAGCATTGCTTAATTATTATCCAGCTGTTGCCGAAGCTTTTTACAGTCAGATTCCGTTGATCATAATCTCTGCAGACCGCCCGCAAAGCAAAATCGATATTGGTGATGGACAAACTATTCGCCAAGAAAATGTTTTTAAAAATCACTCTGTTTTTAATGCTAATTTAATAGCAGAAGCTTCTGTTGAAAATGATTTAAAAATAAACAAGGCTATAGAAACTGCAATTCTTCAAAAAGGACCAGTTCATATTAATGCTCCGTTTGAAGAACCTTTATATGAAACTGTTGAAACGCTTTCTGTACAACCAAAAATTACAAGTATAGAAGAAGAAGCAGATGTAAAAATCATCGAAAATGAAGCAGAGTTTGTTTCAATTTGGAATTCAGCAAAGCGAAAGTTAGTCCTTGTTGGAGTAAATGATGCCAATTCAATTGATACTAAAATTCTTGAGAATTTAGCCGCTGATCCTTCAGTTGTAGTTCTTACAGAAACTACTTCAAACCTGCATCATCCTAGTTTTATCAGCAGTATTGATACTTTAATTACTCCATTTGACGATTCTGATTTTCAGGCATTTCAACCAGATATTTTAGTGACTTTTGGCGGAATGATTGTATCTAAACGAATTAAAGGTTTTTTACGTAAGTACAAACCGCAAAATCATTGGCATATAGATACACTTCGAGCTTATGATACTTTTAGTGCTTTAACAAAACATTTTGTTATGAAGCCAAATGATTTCTTCAAATCTTTGCTGCCAAAAGCTGAGTTTACAATAAGTGACTATTCTTCTAGGATTACCGAAATCTATACTTTAAGAAAAGTCCGAAAACAAGAATATTTAGATAAAATTGCCTTTTCAGATTTTAAAGTTTTTGAAAAAGTTATTGAATCACTTCCTAAAAACAGTCAATTACAAATCAGTAACAGTTCTGCAATCCGATATGCACAATTAATTGATATTGATTCAAGTATCGAAGTATTCTGTAATCGCGGTACCAGTGGTATTGACGGAAGTACATCAACCGCAATTGGTGCAGCTGTTGGAAATACCAAACAAAATATATTTATTACAGGCGATATTAGTTTTTTATACGATAGTAACGCTTTATGGAACTCCTATATCCCTAAGAACTTTAAAATTATTCTGATTAATAATGGCGGCGGTGGAATATTTAGAATTTTACCGGGACATGAAGAAAAACCTGTGTTTAATACCTATTTTGAAACTTCACATCATCTAACTGCAGAACATTTAGCTGCGATGTATAAATGCAATTATTTCAAAGCTGACGATACAGCTTCATTAGAGCAGAATCTAGAATTGCTTTATAACGCAAATAACACTCCTGGAATATTAGAAATTTTCACGCCAACAATAGAGAACGATATTGTCTTAAAACAATATTTTAAGGAGTTGATTTAATATGTAAGTTAAATTTTATTAAAATTAATCTTTATATATGTTTTTTAGTTTAAATTTGGGCTTATTACCAATTTTAAAACTATAATTATGAGTAAAAGAGAAGAATTAATTGCAAAGTATGCAGCAGATTTAAAAGAAAAATGCGGAGTAACTCCGAACATGGATTTATTGACTAAAGTAACAATAGGCTGCGGTCCATCTATATATAATGATGATGCTTCTACTGTAGCAGGAAGCCAGCAGTCAGAATTAGATACTGTAAAAAATAACTTTTTAATCAAAAGTTAGGTTTACCTGATACAAAAGCGTTAGATGAAGCTATAAATACTGTCTTAGAAAAGTATGGTAAGTCTAACAAACATAAGTACAGAGTTGTTGTATATTACTTATTAACACTTCACTTTAAAAAAGAAAGTGTTTATAAATAGACCTAAAAAAGCGCCTTCATGGCGCTTTTTCTTTATATCATTTAATTTATTTAATTGGAATTGGAAAAACAGGCAAACTTGCATGTCCTAAAGCATCAACGGTTTGCACAGCAAAAAAGTAATTATCCTTAGAATAAGGAATTTCAGCTCGAGTATCTTTTACAAAAAAAGTTTTTTCCCAATGTGAAGAAGAAGTTTCTCGCATTAAAATTTGATAACCATACTGTTCTTTTCCTGCTGGTGCTGACCAAATTAAAGTTGATGAATTAGAAAGTTTTTTAACCTCAATTCCAACATTTTCTGGTGCTTTTGGTGATGAAGCAAGATTAGCTAAAGTTGCTAAATTCGAACAGGTATTTTTTCTTAAATAATCAAAATCCATAAATTCTGGTAAATCGCCATATTTAATATTGTTTTCGGTTCTTAAATCTTGGTGCTGATGATCAAAATTTTCATTCATTTCGCAAAAACGAACAGCAGTAAAACCATTTTGACTAAAAGGAGTATGATCACCACCGCGCAAAAAACGATCATTTCGGTATACTAATTTTACTTTCAGCTGATCTACATATTGTTCTGTAACAGTTTTAATATATCGAGCCAAAAGTCTTGACGGACTATCATTATCTCGGCTTACAGCTTTACGCATTTTTGCTTCTTCTTCAGTTTCTAAATACGGAATTGTTTCACTGAAAACACGAATTTGAGTATTGTCTCTTAAATTGGTACCGCTTGATAAGCTGTTGCCAATCATGTCATTATTAAGCATTGCAACTATATTCCAGTTTTGCTCTTTTGCTTTTTCGGCAAGATGTCGAGCTCCAATCAAACCCTGCTCTTCGCCAGTTACAGCAACAAATATTATAGTAGCAGGAAATGATCTTTTGCTCATTACTTTAGCAAGTTCAATAACTGCCGCAACACCAGAACCATCGTCATTTGCTCCAGGAGCATTTGCTTTTACATTCATAACATCAGTAACGCGTGAATCAAGATGCCCGCTGATAATCAATACACGATTGTCTGTAGGATCAGTTCCTTTTAAAGTCGCCATTACATTCCCAATCTTACTGTCTACGTTAATTCGCTTGCCGTCGGCTTTAACAGTAAAGTAATCAATTTCAGAAGTTAATCTTCCGTTGGATTCTAACGCAAATTTATCAAACTCAGATTTCACCCATTGCTGCGCAGCCCCAATCCCTTTTGTTTTGTTTTTTGCATCGCTCAAAGTGTGTCTAGTTCCAAATGAAACTAATTTATGAACGGTAGCTTCTAGATTTTCGGCCTTAATTTCGCCTATCATTTTTTTTATTTCCAAGTCTTCGAAAACTTGCGAAATTGAAGCCTGCGCGAAAAGAAGAAAGGCAAAAGCAGTATAAATAAGATTCTTTTTCATTGATTTGGGATTAATTACAAGTTTTCAAATGTAACCAAAAGCAGCAAACTACAATAAAATGGCAGCTTCTTTTTTTATCCCGCATATTTTTCGGATTACCATTTTCAAACTTCGTACATTTGCACCTTAGAACTTTATGAATATGATTGAAATAGGAAAATACAATACACTAACTATATTACGTGATACCAAAGTGGGACTTTTTTTAGGAAATCCTGAGAAAGATCCAGAAGGAATTCACGACATTTTATTACCCAACAAATATGTACCAAATGAATTCGAAATAGGCGAAGAACTAGTTGTCTTTGTTTATCTAGATCACGAACAACGACCAGTTGCAACTACACTTGAACCTTATATTTTATTAAATGAATTTGCGCTTTTAAGAGTAAATTACATTAATAATGTGGGCGCTTTTATGGATTGGGGAATGGAGAAAGACATTCTTGTTCCGTTTAAAGAACAAGCCCGTCCTATGGAAAAAGGAAAACGTTATCTGGTTTACCTTTATAAAGACGAAAAAACGAATCGTTTAGTAGCATCAAGTAAATTAAATCAATTTTTAAACAACGATCAGCTTACAGTTGAAAAAGGAGAAGAAGTTGATTTGATCGTTTCGCATATTACTGAATTAGGAATAAATGTAATTATCAATGAGCAGCACAAAGGTTTGTTGTACAAAGATGAAGTTTACGACGATTCAATAAGAACCGGTGACAGAATGCGCGGTTACATTAAAAATATTCGTCCTGACAATAAAATAGATGTTGCATTGCAAGTTCAAGGTTATCAAAGTATTGAACCAAATGCAGAGAAGATTTTAGATGAATTAAGAGCAAATAGAGGTTTTTTACGTTTAAACGATAATTCGCACCCTGAAGACATTAAAACGGTCTTAAAAATGAGTAAAAAAACTTTTAAGAAAGCAATTGGAGCTTTGTACAAAGAAAAACTTATCGAGATTAAGGAAGATGGTATTTATTTGGTAAAAGAAAATTAACATCTTTAAAATTACAATAAAAAAATTCCAAATTCCAATGGCATTGAATGCTCAATTGGAATTTGGAATTTCTATTTTTTGGAGTTTAAACAAACTTACTATAACAGGAAAGGCTGCTCATTACAAGCAGCCTTTCCCTTTTTATTCTCGTTTTAAAAAAAATTGTAATTAAAAAAAAACAGAAATAAAATAAATTCGAATCTGATCAAAAAATAACAGCTTTAAAAATTTTAGAAGCTACTTCTTGAAAAGGTATGTCTTTAAACAATCAATACATTCATCTTAAAAGCGAAACGTTAATTTCACGGCTAATCCATTGGTTTTAGAAAATAATTTATAGAAAGTTTTAGTTAGTATCTTTTCCTCTTTTCGTAATCAATTTCATACTAATTACTTAAACAATTCTAGTGTTTAACCTTAGGTGTTACTATCTTCTTTTCGAAGTCTTGACAAATGAATAAATCATTTGCTCATTATTCAAGGGTTTACTAATAAAAACCATAAAAAAATGAGCGACAAATTTTTTAAATTTTCTCAAAAAAATCATTTTTTAGGTTAATAAATCAGTGAAAGAAAATCAATCTTGTATCAACAAAATAAATCGTATCTCGTTGATTTCTAGGATGTAAAATTACTTATTATTTTTTACAACTAATGTTAAAAAATGTTATTTTTTGAGCAAAAAGCTTAATTGTTAACATTACGACAAATTGTTAACCGCTATATAAACCAAATTCAGTGGGTGAAAATCTAAAAAATGGCTTATTTTTACACTATAAATTTTTAAAATAAAACAAACAGAAATGGATTGGATTACTGCCAGAGAATTTGAAGATATAACTTATAAAAAATGTAACGGAGTTGCTAGAATTGCTTTTAACAGACCAAATGTTAGAAATGCATTCAGACCTAAAACAACTTCAGAATTATACCAAGCTTTTTACGATGCACAGGAAGATACTTCGATTGGAGTAGTATTGCTTTCTGCTGAAGGACCGTCGACAAAAGACGGAGTTTATTCATTTTGCAGCGGCGGTGATCAAAATGCACGCGGACATCAAGGTTATGTGGGTGAAGATGGTCAACACCGCTTAAACATTCTAGAAGTACAGCGCTTAATTCGTTTTATGCCAAAAGTAGTTATTGCAGTTGTTCCAGGCTGGGCAGTTGGCGGCGGGCATAGTTTACATGTGGTTTGCGACATGACTTTGGCTAGTAAAGAACATGCTATTTTTAAACAAACTGATGCTGATGTTACCAGTTTTGACGGCGGATACGGATCTGCTTATCTGGCTAAAATGGTTGGACAGAAAAAAGCCAGAGAAATTTTCTTTTTGGGAAGAAATTATTCTGCTCAAGAAGCGATGGACATGGGAATGGTTAATGCTGTAATTCCTCACGATGAACTTGAAGCTACAGCTTATGAATGGGCTCAGGAAATTCTTCAAAAATCTCCAACATCTATTAAAATGCTAAAATTTGCTATGAACTTAACGGATGACGGAATGGTAGGACAGCAGGTTTTTGCTGGAGAAGCAACTCGTTTAGCTTATATGACTGAAGAAGCAAAAGAGGGAAGAAATGCTTTCTTAGAAAAAAGAAAACCAAACTTTGGTGAAAATAAATGGCTGCCGTAAAGAAATTATAAAATAGTTTAAAGTTTCAGGTTTCAAGTTACGAACCTGAAACCTGAAACCTCAAACTTGAAACTAAAAATAAACAAAATAAATAATGAAACATTGGATTGAAGCGGCTAGACTGCGCACATTACCTTTATCAATTTCTGGAATTATAGTTGGAAGTATTTATGCACTTTCAAACCCAACAGAAACCATCAATACACCAACAGACGTTTTTAGCTGGAAAATCTTTGGTTTTGCTCTTTTAACCACCTTGGGTTTGCAGGTTTTATCCAATTTTGCAAATGATTACGGAGATGGTGTAAAAGGTACCGATAATGCTGATCGAGTAGGGCCGCAGCGTGCTATTCAGAGCGGCGTTATTACGCCTCAAGCCATGAAAAAGGCAATAATAATTACTTCTCTGTTAACTTTATTATCAGCCATTATCTTGATTTATTTTGCTTTTGGAGAATCAAATTTTGGTTATTCAATATTCTTTCTGCTTTTAGGTATTGCTGCAATTGTTTCCGCAATTCGTTATACAGTTGGTAATTCTGCTTACGGTTATAAAGGTTTTGGTGATGTATTTGTTTTTATCTTTTTTGGACTTGTAAGTACATTGGGTGTTAACTTTTTATATTCAAAAGAAGTTGATCCGCTTTTAATTCTTCCTGCAATTTCTATTGGATTATTAAGCGTAGGTGTTTTAAACCTGAATAATATGCGTGACGAAGAATCTGATCGAAAATCAGGGAAAAATACAATCGTAGTTCAAATTGGAGGAGCAAAAGCAAAAATCTATCATTTCTCATTGATTATTACAGCAATGATCTTAGTTGTAGTTTTTGCCTTTTTAAGCGATTATAACTTCGATCAATATTTGTTCTTATTAGCTTATATTCCTTTAACTAAACATTTAATTACGGTTTATAAAAATCAAAACCCTAAACTTTTAGATCCCGAATTAAAAAAACTAGCATTAAGTACATTTTTACTTTCTATATTATTAACAGTATGTATGATTTCATTGATTTCAGATATAATTGTTAATCTATTTTTAGGCGGAAGATAAAATCAAGTTCAACTATAAAACACTCATAAAATGAAAATCACTTTTTACGGACATGCTTCTTTAGGAATTGAAGTAGGAGGAAAGCACATTATTGTTGATCCATTTATTACAGGAAATCCGCAAGCTTCACACATTGATATCAACAGCTTAAAGGCAGATTATATTTTATTAACGCACGCTCACGGCGATCATGTTCTTGATGTTGAAAGCATTGCAAAACGAACTAACGCAGTCATTGTTTCAAATGCTGAGATTGCAGGTTACTATGCTAAAAATGGTCTTAATTCGCATCCGATGAATCATGGCGGAAGCTGGAATTTTGATTTTGGAAAAGTAAAATATGTCAATGCAATTCACTCAAGTTCTTTTCCTGATGGTACTTACGGAGGAAATCCTGGCGGATTTGTAATCGAAGGCGAACACAAAAACATTTACATTGCCGGCGATACAGCACTTACTTACGACATGAAATTGATTCCGCTGAGAACTAAACTTGATCTTGCTATTCTTCCAATCGGAAATAATTTTACAATGGATGTTGAAGATGCAATTATTGCTTCAGACTTTATTGAATGCGATAAAATTCTAGGCTATCATTTTGACACTTTTGGCTATATCGAAATTAATCACGAAGAATCAATTCGTAAATTCTTTGATAAAGGAAAAGATTTAATGCTTTTAGAAATTGGTGCCTCAATTGAGTTATAATAGCATTTGTTAAAATATGAGTGATATTAAATTTACATGTGATTGCTGTGGCGAAGAGCATGAAAGCTGGCCCGCAATAACTTATAATGCTCCAAACAGCTACAGTAACCTATCTTCTCAGGAAAAGGAAGATATTGCTGTAATTGATGAAGACTTTTGCGTTATAAAACATTCCGATCGAGTAGATCGATTTATTAGATGCGTTCTAGTTCAAAAAGTTAATGATCACTGTGAAGATTTAGAATATGGCTTCTGGGTTTCGTTAAGCGAAAAAAGTTTTGAAAACTACTTAGAAAACTTTGATGATCAAAAAGAAGAAAACCAGTATTTCGGCTGGCTTTCAAACTATATTCCGCAATATGAGTTCTCAAACAGCATTCCCACAACAGTGGTAACAAAAACTGGAAATGAAAGACCGGAAATATTTCCTCACGAAGATTTTGATCATCCTTTTGTAAAAGATTATTACGAAGGAATCACTAAAGCAGAAGCTGAAAAGAGAATAAACGCAATACTTAAAAAATAGGCTTGAAATTTGCATGAGATCTTTAACTAAATTTTCTAAAATGAATTTAAAAAAAATATTTTTGTTTACTTTATTTAGTGTTTCCTTTAATATCGCCGCACAAAAATGCAACTGCAAAGAAGAGTTTAATTGGCTTAAGAAAACTTTTGAAACCAATGACGCAGGTTTTCAGTATGTTATTGATAAAAAAGGAGAGAATGCCTATCAAAATCACAATAAACTATTTGCTGATAAAGTAAAAAAAATAAAAGAACTCAACGAATGTCGAAACGTACTTTTTGATTGGATGCTTTTTTTTAGACCATCACATTTATCTTTAACAGTAAATTCTAAAGCAATTATTAAAACAGGAAAGAAAACTGAAACTGAAAATAATTGGGAGAAAATTGAAATAACCGAAAGTGAATTAAAAGAAATTACTTCTAAAATAGAACATCCTACTTTTGAAGGAATATGGCTTTCACCGCCTTATACCATTGGTGTTGTAAAAAGAGAAAATCAATATATCGGATTTGTTTTAGAGGTAAAAAACAGCAAATGGAAACAATACCAGGTAAAGTTTAAAATTACCGAAAATCCAAATAAAACATACAATGCCGTTTTCTATATGGGCGATTACTCCGCTCAGAGATTCAGTAACGTAGAACTCATTGGAAATAATTTTTTAAAAATTGGATTTGTTGCTTTAAAAAGAAGCTTCCCCAATAATTTGAGTGACAGTCCAGAAATAACGGATTATATTGAATCATTTACTGCACAAAAACCTTTCTTAAAAGAAATTTCAAAGCAAACAGTACTACTGCGCATACCTTCATTCGATTATTCCAATAAAAAAAAGATTGACAGTCTTATAACTGCAAATCATAATCTTATAACCTCAAAAGACAATTTAATAATTGATGTACGAAATAACGGAGGAGGATCTGATGCCAGTTTTCAAAAAATTATCCCTTACTTATACACAAACCCAATTAGAAATGTAGGAGTTGAATACTGGTCAACAGTACAAAACAACAAAAGAATGCTGGATTTTATGGCTAATCCTGATTGGTCTGCAGAAGACAAAGAATGGGCTAAGAAGGGTTTTGATAAACTAAACGCTAATATTGGGAAATTTGTAAATCTTAACGAACAATTGGTAACAGAAACCAAATTAGATATGTTTTATAAGAACCCAAAGAATATCGCCATTATTATAAACGAAAATAATGCCAGTACAACAGAGCAATTTCTATTAGTTGCAAAACAAAGCAAAAAGGTTAAACTTTTTGGAAGAACTACTGAAGGTGTACTCGATATTTCTAATATGTATTTTGTTGAGTCTCCTTCTAACAATTTTAAACTGGGTTATTCATTAACCAAAAGTTTTAGAATTCCAGATATGCAAATTGACGGTAAAGGTATTCAGCCGGACTTTTACATTGACAAATACATCAATGATTATCAATGGATTAATTTCACAGAAGAAAGATTAAATGCTAACTAAGTTTAAAAGTGAGATCATGAATCTACGACCAATATTATCTCTTTTTTTAATGATTGTATCTTACAGCTCTTTTGCACAAAAAGACGGTTATTGGGATAAAGAACGAGCTACAACTAAAGAACTTATTGTTTCTGCGGGAGACAGAGTAACTTTTAAAATAGAAGATCTGCCTCTAGGCACTACCGAAATAGTTTACAGAATCACTCTTTTAGACGAAAACCAGCAAATGGCAAATAGTTTAGTTTCAGTACTAAAAGCAATTCCAGATCCGTATGGAATTGGTCAGGGATCTGCAGGAGCAGTTTTTTTGATGTCAAAAATTTCTGGAGATGATACTTGCACCTATGCCTTGTTTACTTCAAATGACGATGCAAAAAGGTATATTATAGACGGTAAAACAGATAAAGCTTGTTATGCACAAACAGAACCGTTAAGCAAAGATGCCAAACGTTTATCTGTTGATAAATCTTCTTGTTTGAATCAAAATTCAAATACAATTTGGTTTGCATTTCAGAGTAAAAACTGGTTTTTGAATCAAAAAGTAGTATTAGAAGTTGTTCCGTGGGTTAATACCGTTCTTAGTCGTGGTTGGGATAAAGACAATAAAAATGAAATTATCAGCTTATGTAAAACATCTACATTAGCACAAAAAATGGCCAATTCTGATGATTTTTGCGTTTGTATTCTAAATAAAATCATCAAACAATACCGCTATACTGAGTTTCAGAAGTTGTTAGCAGTCGAAAAAACCAAAGCATACAAAGATTTTGGAAGCGCTTGTTATAAAGATGAAGATATTTCTAAAAACGTTTACAGCGATTTAAGAAAGCAAGCTTCTTTATTGATAAAACAACAGAAATACAACGAAGCTATTCCTAAGTTAAATTCAATTATTAACGATGGAAAAGCTACTGCTTTAGATTACAGCTCTATTGGTTATTGTTTTATTTTAACTAAGCAATATGGAAAAGCGCTGAAATTTTTAAAAGAAGGTGAAAAACTTGATGATACTGAATTGTTAGTTAAACTAAATCTCGCTCATGTTTACTTAATAAGCGATGATTACAGCGAAGCCAAAGCAATTTACAAAAAATACCAAACTCAAAATGTAACAGATAGTGTAAGCTGGAAAGAAAAAACAAAACAAGATTTTACTGTTTTTCAGAAAGCTGGTTTGCCATCAAAGGATTTTGAGAAAGTTTTAAAACTTTATAATTAAAAACCTTTCCTTAATTTAAATTCAACATAGTGAAAGCTGCCTACCATAAATACATGCTCGAGTTTAAACGCCCGTCTGGGACATCTCGCGGCATTATGACTGAAAAAGAAACCTGGTTTATCGTTCTAGAAGATAATGGCAGAAAAGGAATAGGAGAATGCGGAATTCTTCGAGGTCTAAGCGCTGATGATCGTGATGATTATGAGGAAAAACTTAAATGGACTTGTGAAAATATTCATTTAGGAGAAACTGCACTTTGGGAAGCTTTGTTAGAGTTTCCTTCGATACAGTTTGGAGTAGAAATGGCTTTTTTATCATTAAAAAGTGAAAATCCTTATTTACTTTTTCCTTCAAATTTTACGTCGCATTCTGAATCAATACCTATAAACGGCTTAGTTTGGATGGGTGAAGCATCGTTTATGAAACAACAAATTGAAGAGAAATTAACGGATGGTTTTAATTGTATCAAACTTAAAATTGGCGCTATAGATTTTCAAAAAGAATTAGAATTACTTGAATTTATCCGAAGCCATTTTTCGGCAGAACAAATCGAAATTAGAGTTGATGCAAATGGTGCTTTTTCTTTAAATGAAGCTTTAGATAAACTTAACCAACTTAATACATTTCAGCTTCATAGCATTGAACAGCCTATAAAAAAAGGAAACAGCACTGCAATGGCTGATTTATGTAATGCGTCACCTTTTCCAATTGCTTTAGACGAAGAATTGATAGGCGTTTTTTCATTACAAGAAAAAGAAGAATTGCTGCAAAAAATTAAACCGCAATACATTATTTTAAAACCAAGTTTTGTCGGCGGTTTTAGAGGAACACAAGAATGGATCACTTTAGCCGAAAAGTATAATATCGGTTGGTGGATTACTTCTGCATTAGAAAGCAATATTGGTTTAAATGCAATTGCTCAATGGACTTTTCTTTTAAATTCTAAAATGCCGCAAGGATTAGGAACAGGAGCACTTTATACCAATAATTTTGATTGTCCGCTTGAAGTAAAACAAGGACAACTATGGTACAATATGAAAAAAAACTGGCTGGGAGCCAGTTTTTAAGGTTAAAAGCTGCAGAGGTTCAAAGGGACAAAGTGTAGAATCTCTGCAGCTTTGAACCTTTGCAACTTTTTTACTCTTTTCCTCCACGTAAATTATCCTGCCAGTCTTTCAATTCCTGCCATTTACCTTGATAGGCTAATAAAGCTTGTTTAGCCCAAGTACTTGGATTGTGAATGGCATAATTTTCTCCACCTGCATCCAGAATAGATTGTGATTTTTCTGTAGATGTTTCTGATAATTGATGCCAAGTTGATATTCCTGCTGCATGATATAAAGCTTCAATTTTTGGACCTATTCCTTCAACAACTTTCAAATCATTTTCTTTTATTTTTTTACCAAAAACTGTGGCTGCAAGACCTGCATCAAATGCGATTGAGGCAGCTGGAGACACAAACGACTGCGCCGTAGACGAAGTATTTTTTACTTTTGCCGCTAAATCTGCTTCTAATTCAGCTATTTTAGCATTTAAACTTTTAGTGTTTGCTTTACAGGCATCCAAATCGGCTTGTAAAGATGCAGCCAGCGAATCATCTCCTTTAGAATTCATTTTCCCTAGTAAGTAACCTAAAATTCCACAGATTAACCCCACTAAAATCGGTATTAAGATACATGGTATATTCATAATCGTATATTTTAATTAGTTATTTAATTGTAATTACAGTTCTTCTATTGTTTGCTTTTCCTTCTGCAGTAGTATTTTCTCCAATTGGTTCATCAGGACCTTTTGATTGTGTTTCAATTCGGGTAGTCTCAATACCATTTTTAACCAGATAGTTTTTAGAGAAATCAGCACGTTTTTGCCCAAGAACAATATTCGAATCACGATTCCCTACATTGTCGCTGTGTCCAACAACCAATACAACAGCTTCTTTAACATGATCCATGTATTTGGCAATATCTGCAACTTTTTGCTTCTCGTCAGCACTTAAATCTTCACTGGATTTATTCGTACTAAAATGAAGAACTAATGCATCGCCATTAATCTTATTCTTTAGAATAACCCACTCATCTGTCGATACCGTCGCAGTATCTGCGCTCTCAAAATTATACTCAACAGGACCAAGAAGCGTATCAGAAC
Organism: Flavobacterium sp. FlaQc-28; assembly: GCF_044007415.1. Lineage (NCBI taxonomy): Bacteria > Pseudomonadati > Bacteroidota > Flavobacteriia > Flavobacteriales > Flavobacteriaceae > Flavobacterium > Flavobacterium sp. FlaQc-28. The sequence continues at coordinate 88,945 of NZ_JBIPCM010000003.1, read as the reverse complement.
TCATTTTCCATTTATCGATAATTTTGCCCTTTGTATCAAAATTAGAAGCTGCTAATCCTTTAGAAACAAAATAGTTCTTAACTTCATTTGCTCTTGCTAAACCAAGATTCTCAAAAGTTGTGGTGTTCTTTTCATCAGATGTGGCGTAACCAGTAATCGTAATTTTTTGCTGTGGATTTTTAATTAAAAACCCTTTTAAATTTTCAATTCCTATAGCTACCGAATCATGAACAGGCATGATTACTGCAGCATTGTTTTTAAGGAACTTCAGATTACCGTGTGTGCGATAATCAATTCCGGAGCCGTTTAAAACAAAAGGAACAAAATTAGTGTCCTGAGCTACAACAACGCTTACTGTTTCAGTAGTAACGTCAGCTGTTTTCGTACAACAATTGCAACAGAATTTCAGGTATAAAAAAGTCCCCAAAATGATTGTTATTGCAATGCCCAATAGATAAAGTGCTTTTTTAGACATAGTAATGAAGTTAAGGTTTTATCAAATTTAGGAAAAATACAAACACGTAACCTACTAACAATCAATCAACATGGTTGCATATTCCACTTTTCTTAAATTTAATTACGGAACAAATAAAAAAGAGGTTTCTAAAATGTAAATTCTCAAACTTAATTTAATTAAGTAACTTTGAGTAAAATTAATTCAGAAACAAAATGCTCGAAATAGAAAGAAAGTTTCTTGTAAAATCAAATGATTTTAAAGAACAAGCTTTTACTCATAATAAAATTGCCCAAGGCTATTTAAGTTCGATTCCTGAAAGAACCGTAAGAGTTAGAATTAAAGGCGAAAAAGCCTTTTTGACCATTAAAGGAATTGGGCATCAAGGCGGTATGTCGCGTTTTGAATGGGAGAATGAAATTCCGCTAGATGAAGCAATAGAGCTTTTGAAATTATGCGAAAAAGGTAAAATAGAAAAAACACGTTACGAGGTAAAACTTGGAAATCATATTTTTGAAGTTGATGAATTTTATGGCGAAAATGAAGGCTTAATAATGGCCGAAGTGGAACTGAAATCTGAAACAGAAACTTTTGAAAAACCAGAATGGCTGGGGAAAGAGGTAACAGATGACAAAAGATATTACAATGCTTATTTAAGTAAACATCCTTTTAAAAGCTGGGAAAAAGAATAATTTATGACGAATCAATATGATGTAATTATTGTGGGAGGCGGGCCAATAGGACTTGCCTGTGCAATTGAAGCTCAAAAGAACAATTTAAAATATTTAATAATCGAAAAAGGCGCTATTGTAAACAGTATCTTCAATTATCCGTTGTACATGACCTTTTTCTCTACTGCCGAAAGGTTAGAAATTGGAGATATTCCGTTTAATTGTCTCGCTCCAAAGCCCGGCAGACAGGAAGCTTTAGAATATTATCGAAATATTCATCGTTATTTTAAATTCAATATCAATTTATTTGAAAAAGTTACCGAAGTCAAAAAAATAGAAAATTCGACTTTTGTAGTTTCTACTGATAAAAAGTTGTACAAAGCAAAGAATGTGATTATTGCTACTGGTTTTTATGATATTCCAATTCAAATGAATGTAATAGGAGAGGAATTGCCTAAAGTACGTCATTATTACAAAGAAGCCCACGAATATGCTTTTCGTAAAGTTTTAATTGTCGGCGCCAATAATTCATCTGTCGATGCCGCTTTAGAATGCTGGCGAAAAGGCGCTGATGTTACAATGGTGATTCGTAAAAACGAAATAAATAGCAGAGTAAAATATTGGGTAAAACCTGATATTGAAAACCGAATTGCTGAGGGCAGTATTAAGGCTTACTTTGAATCTAATATTACTAAAGTAAAAGATAACGAAGTCGAAATTGAAACTCCAAACGGAAAAGTTACGATTGAAAATGATTTTATTTTGGCTTTAACGGGCTATAAACCAGATTTAACTTTTTTAGAAAAAATAGGAATTGAGCTTTCAAATGATGAACTAAAGATTCCTATTTACAATGCAGAAACAATGGAAACAAATGTAAAAGGTTTATTTCTTGCTGGCGTTGTCTGCGGCGGAATGCAGACACACAAGTGGTTTATCGAGAACTCAAGAATCCATTCTAATATGATTATGAATTATATTGTTTCGAAATAGTTTTTTTTAGCCACGACCCAAGCGATAGCGAACAGGCGAAGCAAATTCGTGGCTAAAAATAAAACTTAAGAGCTGCAAGAAAGCATTGAACAACCAACTTTTGATCTTGCCCAATCCGGTCGTTTTGCAAACCATTTTTGATAATCAGGCTGCTCGTCGTACGGTTTTTGCAAAAGCGTGTAAAACTCATTTACCAACGAATAATCCTCTTTGTCTGCTGCATCAATAGCTAATTGCGCCATATAATTACGAAGCACATATTTTGGATTAACGGAGTTCATCTTTTGTGAACGCTCCTGATCTGATAAACTTTCAGCTTTTAATCTTTCTAGATATTCTGAAAACCATTTTTTCCAAGCTTCTAGAATTTCCCCAGAAACTTCTTCAATTTTATAAAACGAAAATTCAATTTTCTTTATCGCTTTTTCAACTGAATCTTCTTTTTCAACAGCACTCAAATTTCTAAAAAAGATAGTCATATCCGTTTCTGATAATTGCAAATTAGCTTCCAAATCATCAATTAGAGCATTATCAGTTTCACTTAAAGTAAACAAACCTAATTTACTTAAAAACATAATTTTATAATCTTTAACAAAATCATCCATAAATGATTCTAAGATTTTTTCCAATTGTTCTGTTTCGTTTATTAAAGGGTAAATTGCATTAGCCAATTGGTACAAATTCCACTGTGCAATTTGAGGCTGATTTCCAAATCTGTATCTTCTATATTGACTGTCGGTAGTGTTTGGTGTCCAGTTTGGATCGTAGTTTTCTAACCAGCCATATGGACCGTAATCGATCGTAATTCCATGAATCGACATATTATCTGTATTCATTACACCATGTACAAAACCCACGCGCTGCCAATGCAAAATCATTTCGCGAGTAGAATCAGCCACTTTTTTAAAGAATGCTAAATATTGTTCTTTTGGCTCACCTGTAATTTCAGGAAAATAATGTTTGATATTATACTCAACAAACTGTTTTAAATTCTTGAGTTCGTTTCTGGCTGTCAACATTTCAAAACTCCCGAAACGGATAAAAGACGGAGCAACTCGACAAACAATTGCGCCTTTTTCGTAAGCTGGATTTCCATTATACAAAACATCTCTCAATACTTGATCACCAGAAAGCATTAAAGAAAGCGATCGAGTAGTGGGCACGCCTAAATAATGCATGGCTTCAGCACATAAATACTCTCTAATAGAAGAACGCAAAACCGCCAAACCATCTGCGGTTCTCGAATAAGGTGTTTTTCCTGCTCCTTTTAATTGAAGCATAAAAAACTTATCGTTGTTTTCCACTTCTGTTAAATTAATAGCACGGCCGTCACCTAATTGACCTGCCCAATTTCCAAACTGATGTCCAGCATAACTCATTGCAAACGGACGTGTTCCTGATAGGATTTCTTTTCCTGAAAAAACATTCAAAAAAGTTTCAGAATGAATTTCGTCTTTTGAAATACCAACTAATTCTGCAACTTCTTCGGAAGCATGAATTAATTTTGGATTCGATGGTTTTGTTGGATCTACATATGAAAACACAGTATTCTTTACCTGACGCACTTCATTTATAGTTTCAGGATCTGCAGGCAATTCCGCAGTAAATCGATTATTTATTTTTAAATTTTTCATTTGAGTTTTTTATGTTTTGCCACTCCCGATAGCTCTATCGGGATGCACAGATTAAAAGGATTTCTCTTTTTATGTGTAAAAAATATTAAAACCTACATAGATTTAAAAAATCATTAAAATCTGTGTAGTCATAAATTGAAAAACAGTACAGAAGAAACCCTTTTAATCTGTGGCTGAAAAAAAATATCAGCCAATTAATTTATCAGCATACATTTTTTTAAGTTTTTGAACTTTTGGATCGATTACAAACTGACAATAGCCGGCTTCTTGATTGTTGTTGTAATAGTTTTGATGATAATCTTCGGCTTCATAAAAGACTTCGAAAGGCTTTAACTGCGTAACAATTGGATCTGCGTAAACAGACTGCACTTCTTGAAACACTTTTTCAGCAATTTCTTTTTGTTCCTCATCATGATACAAAACAATCGAACGATATTGGGTACCGCTGTCACCGCCTTGACGATTTAAAGTTGTTGGATCATGACTCGTCATAAACACAGTTATCAAATCATGATATGAAATTATGTCAGGATTAAAGGTTACCTGAATCACTTCTGCGTGACCAGTGCGTCCCGTGCAAACTTCACGATATGCTGGATTTTTTATAAAACCATCTGAATATCCTGATTTTATTGTTTCAACTCCTTTTAAACGCTGAATTACAGCTTCTACACACCAAAAACATCCACCACCAAAGGTGGCTGTTGACAAATTTTCCATAAATGTAAATAGTTTAAAGTTTACATGCCCTATTAATCCGATAGAATATTATGATAATTTATCTAAAAAATAGCTTTTTAACTAAAGATATTAAAAGTTTACTCACTGTTTGAAGTTTATAATTGATAAATTCTCAATTCTATAAAAAAACAATATATTTGCATTCAAACACAGGCACACTAATGAATACCAAAAATAATACCATCAGTCTAGAAACCTACTTTCAGGACTTTAGACAACATATTGTTGGCATAGATCAGGAATTTATGTCACCTTTTGGCAAAAAAAATATTGTTTATACAGATTGGACTGCCAGCGGAAGGCTTTACAGACCAATTGAAGAGAAACTTCTGAATCAATTTGGCCCTTTTGTTGCCAATACACATACTGAAACCACTGTATCTGGTACTGCCATGACTAAGGCATATCATCATGCAAGACATATTATCAAACGTCATACAAACGCTAATAACGATGATGTTTTGATTACAGACGGAACTGGTATGACTGGTGTTATTAATAAGTTTCAGCGTATTTTAGGTTTGAAAATTCCTGAAAATCTAAAAAGTTTTACTACAGTTCCTGCAGAAAAAAAACCTATTGTTTTTATTTCGCATATGGAGCATCATTCTAATCAGACTTCTTGGTTAGAAACTATTGCTGATGTCGAAATTATTCCATCTTGCGAAAAAGGACTTTTTAGCTTAGATCAATTAGAACTGTTATTACAAAAATACAGCGACAGAACAATAAAGATTGCATCAATTACTTCGTGTTCGAATGTTACGGGATTAAAAACACCTTTTCATGAAGCTGCTAAATTAATGCATCAATACAATGGTGTTTGTTTTGTTGATTTTGCCTGTTCAGGGCCTTATGTAGAAATTGATATGCATCCTGCAGATGAAGAAGCCTATTTAGATGCTATTTTCTTTTCTCCGCATAAATTTTTAGGCGGACCTGGTACTTCTGGAGTTCTTATTTTCAATAAAAAACTTTACAACAATATGATTCCTGATTGTCCAGGCGGTGGAACTGTGAGCTGGACAAATCCTTGGGGAGAGCATAAATATATTGATAATATCGAGGATCGTGAAGATGGCGGAACTCCAGGATTTCTTCAAGTTATTAAAACAGCTTTGGCAATTGAGTTAAAGGAAGAAATGGGGATTGAAAACATTTTACAACGCGAACATGAAATTGTTGATTATGTTTTTAGTCAATTAGAACCAGTTGATAATATTAAAATTCTAGCTGGACAACATAAAAATAGATTAGGGGTTGTTTCGTTTTTTATTGAAAACCTACATTTTAACTTAGGTGTAAAAATATTAAATGACCGATTTGGAGTTCAAACTAGGGGAGGATGCAGCTGTGCAGGAACTTACGGGCATTTTTTACTGCATGTTGATCAAGAAACTTCAAATAAACTGGTTAACGAAATTACCATTGGAGATTTAATCAAAAAACCGGGTTGGATTAGAATGTCTATTCACCCAACAACAACTGATGAAGAAATTGCTTTTGTTTGCGACAGTATTAAAGAGTTAGCTAAAAACCACAAAGAATGGGCTTTAGACTATTCTTACAATAAAGATACAAATGAGTTTGTTCACAAAAATGCAACTTCTTTTGAAGATGAATTAGTTGAAGGTTGGTTTAAATCTTAAGAATTAGTTTACTACAGGCTTCGTTAAATTTTACACGAAGAACTTTTAGATATTAAAAACCCGATAGACTTTAAAAATCTATCGGGTTTCTTGTTTACTGTTTGCAGAACTACATAATCAAACGGACGCCGCCAAGATCAGAAACTCTATAAGAGAATTTATTACCAGGTGAACCAATAAACATGAAATTCTTAGGAATTTTCCATTTTTGAGATAATTCATCTATAATTTCTGGACCAAAAACACCTTGAATTTCAAGATATTCGATATCAATATCATCATAGGCTCGATCTAAAACTTCAAGATCTTTTATTAGAGCTTCATTATTTACAGAATCACTTTTAACATGAACTATTTTTAGTTTTTTGGTAGTTTCATTGCCTTGAACATATTGCAACACTTTGTTTAAAATCGCAATATCATCGCCCTTAGTAAAAAATACAAACTCCTGAGAGTTAATTTGAACACTCATTTTTTGTAAATATCGATTACTTAAAATCACCATTTTTCGTAATGGCTGATAAAAATATTCTAAAGCTTCGATCAAAAGTTTAATAAGTATAACTCGATTCAGCATTATTCCGATAAATAATAATGACGGAACCATGTATTTTAGAAAAGTATAAAATGCGTGGATATTTAACTCCATATTGCCTAAAAATGCAATAATAACAAAAGTTATGGCAGTTACAACGGCTACACCACGTGCCCGCACAGGTCTTGGAAGTTTACTGCGTTTAAATTTAAGAAGCAGATTTCCTATTCCAAACAATGCCATTACCGCTAAAAACGAAAATGTATAAACGCCCGCTAAAGATTCTAAATGTCCGTTTGTAGCAAAAAGAACAGATATGCAAAGAATTAAAAAACTTATTGCGATACGATAATGCGATCCTCTTCTATTTTGTTTTAGAAAATAATTTGGCAGAATTCGATCTAAAGTCATACGGTTTAAAAGTCCAGAAACACCAACAAATGAAGTTAATACAGCACCACAAAGCACTAAAACTGCATCAATAGAAATTAACCATGCAAGCCAAGAACCGCCGGTTGTTTGCCCTAAAAAAGCCAATAATGACTCTTTGTTTTCGCCAACTTGCGCTAACGGAATTACTCCAATAATTAGAATTGCAATTACGGGATTAAAAAAGCTGACAATCGCCCACATATTGCGGAGTGTTTTAGGAAACACTCCAGCTTCCTGCTCTTCAACAAAATTAGCAGAACTTTCAAATCCTGAAATTCCAAGCATTGCAGCTGAAAATCCTAAGAAAAGGGCCGTTTTTAAATTTCCAAAAGCAATAGGAGCCTGCCAATTCAGATGAAAAACATCTAAACCGTTCATGGCGATATATAAAAGCGATGCTAAAACTAGTAAACTTAAAGTGATTAAATGGATTACGAATATAATCACCGCCACAAAAGCAGATTCTCCGATTCCTAAAATGGCCAGAAAAGTAAAAAGAATTAAAACGACAACGGTAGCAATTGTAACATTGATTCCTTCAAAAATTCCGTGCAAATAATGCATTCCTTCTGAAGCAGAAATTACTGCGGTTGCCATATAGGATAAAACGGTAAGCGTTGCAGCCAGTGACGCGAGTTTTTTAGTAGATGTATTTAATAATACATTGTAAGCACCACCATTTAAAGGAATTGCACCAACAACTTCGCCGTAAATTTTTCTAAATAAAAACAACACTACAGCTACAATCAACAATGAAATCCATCCGTATTGTCCTGCGTATAAAATAGTTAATGCTGATACATACAAGCAAGAAGAACTTATATCGTTTCCGCATATTGCCGTAGCTTGTAATTGATTTAATCTCTTGTGTATAATTTCTTTCATTTTTAATAGAATTGAAAACAATTGACTTAGAAAATAATGAAGGGCAAAGTATTAGACTTTTGCAAGAGGCGTATAAATGCAGAGAACTACATTAGTTTTGGTACAAAAGAAAAAATTAAGTTAGGAAAATTATTTGGGTTCCTCAAATTTATTAAGTGACAGCAAAGCTTGCTGTTGAATTTTTTTCTGAAAAAAACCAGTCCATCCAAGTAAATAACCAGTAAGTCCAAAAGCTTGTTGTGACCATTTCCAAACATCAAAATCGTCAATATGTTTAATAATTAAGCCGTCTTGAAATACGAATTCAGCTCTAATTTTATTGACTACCTTACGATTTGTTTTGCTAAAGTTGTAGGTTGCAACCCATTTTGCAGAACCCGAAAAATCATCCGCTTTTACATCTGAGAATTCAATTTTAATGTTTCCTCTGCTTTTAAGCAACAGCATTTTCCACATTTTAGAAACCTGCTCATCTTTCAATAAACCAAATGCAGGATCAATAAAATGTACTTTTGGATGATAGCATTCAGACATTGTTTGAGCATCTGAATTAGCAAATGCGGTATAAAACTTTGTTATTACTGCTTCGTTAGGAGTCATATTAAATTGTAATTAGATTATAAATATAAGATTTATTCTAATAAATTTTATATTTATAAAACACTAATTTCTTTTGCTGTATCGTAACTCTTCTTAGACTTATCGTAAGCCGTTGAGAAATAGTTCATTTTGTTATGCGCTGTAAAATATCCATTATCATTTCCAAAAGCATTAGAACCGCCAGTTATAATAAACCGAACAGCATAAATATCGTTTTTCTTTAGTTTTGCAAATTCGGCTGGAGTAAAATAATAATAGGCAGATATTTTACCGTCTGCAGTTTCTTTCACATTTTTATCTACGCAAGCGATAACATCGGCATTTGCCAGATCAACATATAAACCGCCAGAAATTTTTGCTTTATCATTTGATGGCAAAATTGTAATTTTTAAAACGCCGCCTTTGTCTGTTTTCGCAATTTGAACATCAGCTTCTCCTGTAAAAGCATATTTCTCGCAGATAAATGTATACGTTTTTGTTGCAGAAAGAGGAGCTCCGCCTTTAATGCTCATAGTTTCTTGAGCATTTACAATAGTTGAGAATAACAGTAAGAAAAACAGGGGCATTTTTAAATTCATAATTTTACTTTATTGTTCGGTTAATTTTGAGTCAAACTTCTCATCCCAATCCATTGATTTTATTGCTGAAACTAAATTGTCATTGTTTACAAATACACGAAGTTCTTTGTTGGCAACCTTTTTAGTATACAAGGCATGATAACGGTAAATTACTTCTTGCTTGGTTTTATAAACGCCATCTAATTTCAAATCAATAAAACTCCCGTAATATTGTCTAAATCTTGTACAAGTTTTAGTCAATCGTTCTTCAGTTGTGTTTTCTCTCACAGACTGTGTTACTTCGGTTTCATTAAAAGGCTTGAATTTTGATGTGTTACAAGTTTCTAATACTCTTTTGCCTAATTCATAAGCTTTTCGTTGCTGCTGTGAATTAATCTCGACACTTGGAACTTTTTTTATCTTTAAATCTTCAGTATCTCGACTTATCGTTTTCGTTTTACATCCAATTAATAACAACAAACATATAATCAATCCTGCTTTCTTCATAATCATTTAAGTAATTTTTAATAATAAGTTAGGGTCAGGGCAGTTTTCAATATAAAAATTCAAATCATTTGTATTGCATACTCCCGGATAATCGCCCCAGTAATCTCCCAAATTTCGTATAATTTGAAAGTGAACATGAGGAGCATAATCTCCGTTAACAGATGCATTTCCTAAAGATGCAATTTGTTCACCTTTTGTAAAAATCGCCCCAACAGTAAGGTTTTCTATACTTTCTAACGATAAATGTCCGTATAAAGTATAAAATATTTCATTTTCAATTTCGTGCTCTAAAATAATAGTCGGGCCATAATCGCCTAAACCAACATTGTTTTTAAAACTGTGAACTTTTCCATCAAGAGGCGCCAAAACAGAAGTGCCTTCTTTTGTCCATAAATCCAGTCCTATATGAATATTTCGTTCTTGAATTGAATCATTTCTAAAAATAGAACTTCGTCTGTATAAAGAACGTCCTTCAATATATCCGCCATAAGCCACTTCGGCATTATTTCTTTTTAAATAACCAGTAATAAAACGCTCAAAATCAGCTGCACTTTCTGGTTTACTTTCAACCAATTCGGTATTTGTTGACGATAAATCAAGCAGAAGATATTTTGAAAAATCAATAACATCATCAATTACTTTAGCAGGCGGCAAGGTTTTTAGAATAGAAATAAGGGACTTCATGTATATACGATTTTAGGACAATTTCTCAATTATTATTATTTCATTATGCACTTCTATGCGAGGCAGCATTTTTACCGTAAACGATTCAGTGTTTATTTCGGTTTTGTATTTTCTATTACGAACATTATGTGCTTCATCAAGAATCATGGTATTAAACAAAATGAAGCCTTTATCTTTTAATAAAAAGCAGACTCTTTCGCTGAAAAACTTCTCAAACAAAAAGTTTGGCATATTAGTATCCTCAAAAATATCGATTATAATCAAGTCATATTTATCTTTTGTTTTTAAAACAAATTCAAAAGCATCATCTATTACAATTTCAAGCTGCTTAATTTGATTGAGATTAAAATATTCATTAGCAATCTGAATCATGTCTGAATCGATCTCGACACCAGTAATTTTTCCTTTGTATTCTATTTCATCAACAAGAGTTTTAATTACGCTTCCGCCGGCCACTCCAAGAACCAGAATATGATCCATTTTTAAAACCTTATCATATCCTATATTTCTAAGACCATATCTTAATATTCGCTGTAAGCTTCCATATGAATAATTTGTATTTTCAGAATCGATTACCAATTCTCCATTTGTCCAAGTAACTTCAATTATTTTACTTCTTGCTGACTTTTTTTTGAATATATTTATAGGTATAAGATAACTGAACAGTTTTTGAATCATTTTATAATGGTTTTACTCAAAAATACCATTTTAAATCTTTTATTTTGTAGCAAAAATTAAATTTTAATGAAGAAACAATTATACAATTTTATCTTTTGCAAGCTAATGGGCTGGAAAATAACAGGGTTGAAGAACGCTGAAGTAAAAAAATGTATATTGATGGTTATGCCTCATACTAGTAATCATGATTTTTATATAGGCCTTTTTACCCGAGGAATCTCTGGTTTACAAATGAATTGGGTAGGAAAAAAGGAATTGTTTAGATTCCCTTTTGGATATTACTTTAAGAATGTTGGCGGAGAACCTATTGATCGCACGGGAGGATTAAACAAAGTAGATTCTATTGCTGCTATTTTTGACCGTAAAGAAATCTTTCGTTTGGCTGTTGCTCCAGAAGGAACCCGAAAAGGCGTTACCGAAATTAAAAGCGGTTTTTATTATATTGCACTCAAAGCAAATGTTCCTATTGTTCCAGTCGCTTTTGATTGGGGAAAGAAAATAGTTGATCTAGGTAAAGCTTTTTTTCCAACGGGAAATTATGAAGCAGATCTTGAAATTTTAAAACAACATTATAAAGGTGTTTTAGGTAAAATTCCAGAAAACGGAATTCAAATCTAAATTTTCGATATTTCTTTAATTGCGTGAGAATCGCTTAAATCAAAAAAAAAAATTGAAATTTTTCAAATATGCGAAAATTTCAAACTAAGGTGTGTACACTTTAAAAGTTCCATTTTTATAGAAAAAAACTATTTTTTCTATTTCATCTTCCTCAACATTTAAATTAGAGTTTTTGTTTAACTCTATTTTTTTTGTCTGAGGATTTTCTGCTTTATATTCAATTTGAGAAAATAAATTCTCACCAGCAAAATTTTCAGTCGACGGAGCAGGGGAGTTTAGATTTTTATTTTCTACAAAATTCTCCACTTTTGAAATTGCCTCTTCATCATCTGATTTAGGAAAATTTCCTTTTCCATTTAAAATCCAATATAAATCTACATCAGGAAAAACATCCAAAATTTTCATGACAAAATCTAAACTTGGTTTGTTTCTTCCAGAGAGAAGATGAGACATACTTGATCGCTGCACACCAATTTTATCTGCAAATGAAGAAGCATTTAAACCATAATAATCCAGTATACTCTCCAGTCGTTTTACAAAATCATCTATGTTTACCATTGTAAATTACAGTTTAAAATTAACTTGTTTACAAATGTAACTAATTTGCATTGATCTAGCAATATTACAACTGTAAATCCTAGAATGCTTTAGAAATTACTATAATTAACACTTTAATTAAATATTCATAACTAATTGAAAACAAATATATTTATTAACATAATTAACTTTTGTAATTTTTAGTCAATAATTCCGCTTTAAAACAAAGTTAAACCTCGAAAAATCTGTTTACAATTCTAACTTTTATTTGTTTTTATGAGTTTACAATTGTAAAAATAAAGATGTTTACTTTTGTAAACAAATCAAAAGACAATGAATTTAGAAGAATTATTCATCCAAAATAAAGAAGAATCTATTTCAGGCCGTTACCTGACATTAGATCATATCAAGCCGCTTTTAGAAAAACTAAACACCAATGATCAGGTTAAAATTATTGGTAAATCTGTTTTAGGAGAACCTATTTATAGTTACGAAATAGGAACAGGAAAAACTCGTATTTACTTATGGTCACAAATGCATGGTAACGAAAGCACAACAACCAAAGCACTTTTTGATTTCATAAATGTTCTAAACAACAAATCTGAGTTTGCCGAGAAATTACTTAATACTTTTACATTCTATAGTATTCCAATTCTAAATCCAGATGGAGCACGTCTTTATACACGTGAAAATGCCAATAAAATTGATCTAAATAGAGATTCACAAAATCTAACGCAGCCAGAAAGCAACGTTTTGAGAGAAGCTTTTGAAAGCTTCAAGCCGGATTACTGTTTTAACCTGCACGATCAGCGCACTATCTTTGGTGTGGCAGATACAGGAAAACCTGCAACTGTTTCTTTTTTAGCACCTTCTTACAATGAAGAGCGCGAAATAAATGATAATAGATTAAAAGCAATCAATCTAATTGCTGGTATCAATGACGAATTACAAAAATATATTCCAGGTCAAATAGGCCGATTTGATGATTCTTTTAATATAAATTGTATTGGTGATACTTTTCAGTTTTTAGGAGTGCCGACTATTTTATTTGAGGCTGGACATTTTGCGGGAGATTATGAGCGCGAAATCACTAGAAAGTTCATATTTTTCTCACTTATTCAGAGTTTTAAACTGCTTAGCGAAAACGATTTAGTTTACAATAGAATTAATGATTATTTGAATATTTCACAAAATAAACCTGTTTTTTATGATTTTATGTATAAAAACATCAAAATAAATTATGATGGTATCGAAATTATTACGAATTTTGTCGCACAATACAAAGAAGAATTGATTGAAAATAAGATTCATTTTAATGCCTACATAGTTGAAGCAGGCGATTTGGAAAATTATTTTGGACATTACGAATATGATGGAAATGGTGCTGTTTATTCTGATGACTATAGTGGTTTTCCGAAATTGAATCAAAAAGCAGATTTTTATTTAAATAAAAATATTAAATTTGTTAACGGGTTGATAAAAAGTTAATTTTTATGTGAATTTGTTGTTTTTTATATATATTTTTATACTTTGTAATAGCAATTAGTAATATTAATTAAAGAATTATGAGTAAATTTCGTTTAGATGAAGTAGATCACCAGATTTTAGATATGTTAATAGACAATACGAGAGTTCCGTTTACTGACATTGCAAAAAAATTATTGATATCTGCTGGTACAGTACATGTTAGAGTAAAAAAAATGGAGGATGCAGGAATAATCATGGGATCTTCATTAGCCTTAGATTACGATAAATTAGGGTATTCATTTATTGCTTACGTTGGGGTATTTCTTAATAATACATCTCAAACTAAATTTGTATTAGAGCGAATCAACCAAATTCCGTTCGTAACAGTTGCATCTGTAACGACAGGAAAATTTAATATCTTTTGTAAAATTAGAGCAAAAGATACAAAACATGCAAAAGAAGTTATTTTCATGATCGATGACATTGAAGGTGTTTACAGAACTGAAACAATGATTTCATTAGAAGAAAGTATTAACGACAAGAAGCGTTTGATGCATACTATTTTCAAAAATATGTAAGAATTCCTCTTGAATGCTATATTTAAAATATAACCTCAAGTTTATTCTTGGGGTTTTTTTATGACTAATTAACCAACCAACTACAACACAATTATGTACACGTTGCCAAAAATTGAACGTTTTAATCGAGATGTTCTTTCTAAATATCACATTTACAACAGTGTTTTTATAACATTACCTTTTGATTCTATAGATAATACAGGCGTTTTACTGCCATTATTTACAGAAACTTGCGAAACAGGTTTTAAAAAACAAGAAACACCAAAAGAAATTTTTGATTTCTTTTCAAACAAATTTCTAAACAACGCTTCTGAGACTGAAAAAATCGACTTAATGTTTCGATTTATTCAATATATAGAGCGTCAAATTGTATTGTTTGACGCAATCGAAGATGCCGCTTTTCCAGAAGTAAACAATATGGAAGGAAGAGGTTCTTTGAGAGATATCAAAGAAAAATCAGACGCTAAGGAGAAAGATGACGAATTAATTCAGTTTTTGGAAGATTTCAATGTAAGAACTGTTTTAACAGCGCATCCAACTCAATTTTACCCAGGACCAGTTCTAGGAATTATCAACGATTTGACCGAAGCTATTCGTCAGAATGACTTATTGCAGATAAAACAGTTACTGGCGCAGCTTGGTAAAACTCCTTTTATTCAAAACGAAAAACCAAATCCTTACGACGAAGCCGTAAGTTTAATTTGGTATCTTGAAAATGTATTCTATGCTACATCGGGAGAAATTGTACATTATCTTCAAAAAAACATCCTTAACGGAAATGCAATTCAAAATCAGTTAATCAAATTAGGATTTTGGCCGGGCGGAGATAGAGACGGAAACCCTTTTGTAACTACCGAAATCACTCTTAAAGTAGCAGAACGTTTGCGTACCTCTATTTTAAAGTGTTATTATGTCGAAATGAGAAATCTTAAACGTAAGTTAACCTTCTCAGGAGTAGATACTTTAGTAGCTGAACTTGAACATAAACTTTATCGTTCTGTTTTTTATTCAAAAGGTGAAATTTACATTACTTTAGATGAACTTTTAAGCCAGTTAAATAAAATTAGAAGTATAATTATTGAGAAACATCAATCATTATATCTAGATGAATTGGAAGCTCTTTTGGTAAAAATCAATCTATTCGGATTCCATTTTGCGACATTAGACATTCGTCAGAACAGTAAAATTCACAACGCCGTTTTCAAAGATGTTGTCAATTTCTACTTAAACTCTAATTCAAATGTATTTCCAAAAAATTATTTTGAATTAACAGAAAACGAAAAAATTAGTATTTTATCTAAAGTAAAAGGGGATTTAAATCCAAGTGATTTCGAAAATGAAATTACAAGATCTACTTTAGAATCTGTACAGGCGATAAAAACGATTCAAGAAAATAATGGAGAAGAAGGAGCCAATCGTTATATTATCAGCAACAATGAAAGTGCATTAAATGTAATGGAAACTTTTGCAATGATTCGTTTGAATGATTGGGAAGATCCAACAGTTGATATTATTCCGCTTTTTGAGTCAGTTGATGATTTACAAAATGCACATTCTATCATGGAGCAATTGTACACTAATCCAGAATACTCTAAGCATTTACAAGCTAGAGGAAATAAGCAGACTATAATGCTTGGTTTCTCTGATGGAACAAAAGACGGTGGATACTTGATGGCAAACTGGAGTATTTATCAAGCCAAAATTTCGCTAACTGAAATTTCTAGAAAATACGGAATTAAAGCTATTTTCTTTGATGGACGCGGCGGCCCTCCAGCTCGTGGTGGTGGAAAAACGCATAAATTTTATGCTTCTCTAGGTCCAAAAATTGAAAACAACGAAATTCAAATTACAGTTCAAGGTCAAACGATTAGTTCTAATTTTGGAACTTTAGATTCTTGTCGCTATAATATCGAAAACTTATTAAGTGCTGGTGTTACAAATCAAGTATTTAGTAAAGAAAAGAACGAACTTACTACTGAAGAAACTCAAATTTTAACTCAATTGGCTGATTTAGGATATGAGAAATATTTAAACTTTAAGAATCATCCAAAGTTTATTCCATATTTAGAAAAGATGAGTACTTTGAAATATTACTCTAAAACAAATATTGGAAGCCGCCCTTCAAAAAGAAGTAAATCAGAATCATTAGATTTTGCTGATCTTAGAGCAATTCCGTTTGTAGGTTCTTGGAGTCAGTTAAAACAAAACGTACCTGGATTCTTTGGAGTTGGTACTGCTTTAAAACATTTTGAAGACACTAATCAATGGGATAAAGTAAGCGATTTGTATCATAATTCTCTATTCTTTAAAACACTGTTGGAAAATAGTATGATGTCGTTGGCAAAATCATTTTTACCATTGACCGCTTATATGAGAAATGATCCAGAATTTGGTGAATTTTGGCAGATTATTTATGACGAATTTTCAGAAACAAAACGTATGCTATTGAAAATTGCTGGTCATAAAACCCTTATGGAAAATTATCCTGATGGTATAGCATCAATTCAAATAAGAGAGCGTATCGTATTGCCTTTGTTGACAATACAACAATATGCTTTGTTAAGAATTAATGAATTAAATAAAGATGCAGTTAAGAATGAAGAGTTGATTAAAGTTTACGAAAAAATCGTAACCAGATCACTTTTCGGAAATACAAATGCAAGCAGAAATTCAGCATAAATTAAATTTAGACCTTTAATTTTTATAAAAATGTACAGCAATCAATTAGCAGAAAATGAATATTCAGGACATTTCAGTACCTATATCAAACAAGCTGGCGACGGAAAATTAATAGAGGAATTAGAGATTTCATTACACGAATTTATCCGATTTGTTCAAAATATTCCACTCGATAAATTTGATTACCGATATGCAGAAGGTAAGTGGACAATTAAAGACATCATTCAGCATATTATAGATTCTGAACGTGTTTTTGCTTATCGTGCTTTGAGGTTTTCAAGAAACGACAAAACACCTTTGTCTAGTTTTGAAGAAAATGATTATGCCAATAACGCAAATTCAAACAACCGAAGTATTCAAGATTTATTGACTGAATTATCTGCATTAAGACATTCAACTTTGTTGTTTTACAAAAGCTTATCTGAAGAACAGCTTAAAAATATTGGAACAGCTTCGAACAATCAAATTTCTGTTCGCGCTTTGGGTTTTGTAATAATTGGACATCAAAAACATCATCAAAAAGTTTTTGAAGAAAGATATTTGTAAATGTTAGAAAATTTATAAATTAAAAATCCTGTGAAATTCACAGGATTTTTTTATTTCACCGCAATCTTGTCATTTCGACTGAAAGATCACAAAATAGACTTGTTATGTTTTCTTTCTAAAAACGCCAAACCAAACCGAATTTTATCATAAGAAATTTTTTCTTCAAAATAATCAAAATACGGTTTTAAAGCACTTGGTTTTTCTAATTCGATTTGGGATTTTTCAATTGCTGCAATTTCGTCTTCAGAAACAAATTGGCTTAAATCGAAATCTTGACCATCTACATATAGTTTTGCTAGATGTGAAACTATTGTTGTTTTACTTACACTTCTTCGTTCGGCAATTTCTTCAACCGAAAGTCCGCTTAAAAAAAGTTCTAAAGTTTTAGCGTATGTACTTTCTTTTTTTTCTTTTTTTACTGATTTATTTTTATGAAACTCAATTATTGCATTTATAAAATCTGAACCATATTTTTCAAGCTTAACTTTTCCAACACCATCAACTGCAAGAAAATCATCATCAGTCATTGGTCTTAAAATTTCCATTTGTCTTAAAGCAGCATCACTAAAAATGACATAAGCAGGAACTTCTTCTTCTTGTGCAATTTCGTAACGCAATTTTCTAAGTGTTTCAAAAAGAGAATTTTTGACTGGTTTTGCTTTTGCTTCTTTAATTTCATTTTTATCGATTACTTTTTTGACAACGGTTGTTAGTTTTACCTTTTCACCTTCAAATAAAATTTTCTTTGCAAAAGGAGTCAATAAAATCTTATTATGCTGATGAAAGGCAATTTCGCAATAGCCAAGATTTATTAACTGAATTAAATATTGATTCCAATCGTACCAAGAAATGTCAGCGCCAATTCCGTACGTTTTTAGCGTTTGATAATTTTTTTCGTAGATATACGCGTTTCTCGAGCCTCTTAAAAAATCTACAATTACGGCCAAAGATTCTGATTCTTGCAAACGAGTAATAGCTGACAATGCTTTTTGAGCTAAAACAGTTCCGTCAAAAAACGTTGGAGGATTTTTGCATATATCACAATTACCGCAATTTTCAGTTACTAGTTCTCCAAAATATGAAAGAAGAATTTTTCGTCTGCAGCTTACAGCATCTGCATATTGTTTCATTCGTTCTAATTTTGCGAGCTGCACATCAGAGTTTAATCCGTCGGATGCAAATTTCTGAAGTTGTATTACATCTGCATAACTTTCAAAGAGAACCGTTTCGGCTGGAAGCCCATCACGACCGGCACGACCAATTTCCTGATAATAACCTTCAATATTTTTTGGAAGATTATAATGAATTACCCAGCGAACATTCGATTTATCGATTCCCATTCCAAAGGCAATTGTAGCACAAACCACCGAACAATCATCATTAATAAATTCATCTTGTGTTTTTGCACGAAGCTTATTATCTAAACCTGCATGATACGCTTTTGCCGTAATGCCATTTTTTTGAAGTTTTTCTGCCAGTTCTTCAGTAGTTTTTCGGCTTAAGCAATAAATTATTCCAGATTCATTTGGTTTTCTTTCAACAAAATCAATAATTTGTTTTACACGATCTAAAGCCGGACGCACTTCTAAGCTTAAATTTTTCCTATCAAAAGAAGCTACAAATGTTTTTGGATTTTTAAGATTCAGCTGTTTTGTAATATCAGTTCGCGTTGCTTTATCGGCCGTTGCCGTTAATGCCAAAACTGGAGTAGAAGGGAAGCGGCTTTTTAAATACCCCAAATTAGTATATGCAGGACGAAAATCATGACCCCAAGAAGAAATACAATGCGCTTCATCAATCGCTATCAAACTAATTGTCAACTCATTGAAAACCGAATCTAAGTAAGATAAACTTTCTGGAGCAATATAAACCAGCTTAAAAGTATTGGATCTTAGATTGTCAATATAAAATTGCTGTTCTTCACTAGATTGACTGCTGTTAATATAGCAAGCTGAGATTCCGTTGGTTTTTAAACTGTCAACTTGATCTTTCATTAAAGCAATCAATGGTGAAATTACTATTGTAATTCCAGGCAAAACTAAAGCCGGTAATTGAAAACAAATCGATTTCCCGCCGCCAGTTGGCATAATTGCCAATGTGTCCTGACCAGAAAGTATCGTTGTAATAATCGTTTCTTGGTTAGGTCTGAATTTTTCGAAACCAAAATTCTCTTTTAATTTGGCGTGTAGTAATTCTGAAGTCATATGGTAGATAATTTATGTTTTGCGAATAGTACAAAACAATAAATATAGTAATTTTCTTATATTTAATATTGTTATGAGTAATAAAAAAAAGGAACCCTAAAAGAGTTCCCTTATTTTATTTAAAAAGAAAATGACTAATCTTCATCATCTTCATCTTCGTCGTCGTCAGCTATATCATCTTTGTCTTCATCATCCTCGTCATCGCCGCCATCTGAATCAGGTTTGTCTTGATTATCATCATCTTCGTCATCATCATCGTCATCGTTATCAAGATCGATTCCTTTTACCGGCTCGATTGTATCTACATCAAGATCGATATCGTCATCTTCGTCGTAATTTTCGATTCTATCTGCAAGTTTAGTACTAATTTTTACTAAATAAATAGTGTCTTCAGTACGAACTTCAACAGCTTCTACTAATTCGTTTTTAGCGTTTCTAAAACGGATAACATCCGAATCATCATAACCATCAGGAAATTTTTCTACTAAAAGGTTTAAAATTTCATTGGTAAGTTTAGCGTAGTCTACTATAACTCTCTTCATAAAAATATCCTATAAATCTAATAAATATGCAAAAATTAATGGAGCAACAATTGTAGCATCCGACTCAATAATAAATTTTGGAGTTTTAATATCTAATTTACCCCAAGTAATTTTTTCATTTGGAACTGCTCCAGAATATGAACCGTAACTTGTTGTAGAATCTGATATTTGACAGAAGTAACTCCAGAATGGAACGTCATGCATTTCCATATCTTGGTAAAGCATTGGTACAACGCAGATAGGGAAATCTCCTGCAATACCACCACCAATTTGGAAAAACCCGATACCGTTTTGGCTGTTTTTTGAGTACCAGTCCGCTAGGAAAGTCATGTACTCAATACCTGATTTCATTGTTGAGGCTTTTAATTCTCCTTTAATAACATATGATGCGAAAATATTTCCCATTGTACTATCTTCCCATCCTGGAACGATAATTGGAAGATTTTTTTCGGCAGCTGCATACATCCAGCTGTCTTTTAAATCAATTTCGTAGTATTCTTCAAGAACGCCTGATAATAACATTTTGTACATGAATTCATGTGGAAAATAACGTTCTCCATTATCATCAGCATCTTTCCAGATTTTGTAGATGTGCTTTTGTAAACGTCTAAAGGCTTCATGCTCAGGAATACAAGTATCTGTAACACGATTCAAGCCTTTTTCAAGCAAAGCCCATTCGTCTTCTGGTGTCAAATCACGGTAATTAGGAACTCTTTCGTAATGCGAATGAGCTACTAAATTCATAATATCCTCTTCTAGATTGGCTCCAGTACATGAAATAATTTGTACTTTATCTTGTCTAATTATTTCAGCAAAAATTTTACCAATTTCTGCAGTACTCATTGCTCCAGCCATACTTACCAACATCTTAGATCCGTTTGCTAATTGTTGCTCGTACTCTTTGGCTGCATCTACTAGTGAAGCAGAATTAAAGTGTAAATAATGTTTTTCAATAAACTGACTGATTGGTCCTTTCATTTGTTTTTGTTTTTTATTTTTTTTTTTGAATTAAAAGCTTTTAACCTTCTTACGTTGTTATGCAAATTAATAATTTTTTAAGTATGAACTTTTAATTTGCATTCTTTTTTTTTACAATTTTTTCTTGTACCCTAAAATCTTCAATACATCGTCTGAAGTCTGCTGTTCAGAGAAAACCTCTGTAGCCAGTATACCATTTTCATCACGATCAATTAAAATATGTTTAGGCTGTGGAATTAAACAGTGGTGTAACCCTCCGTAACCTCCAATAGTTTCTTGATACGCACCAGTATTAAAGAAACCAATATAAAGCGGTTTTTCTTTGTTGTATTTAGGCAGATAAATCGCGTTCATATTCTGCTCTGAATTGTAATAATCGTCACTATCACAAGTCAAACCACCTAATAAAACCCGTTCGTAAGTATCATTCCAGCGATTAATTGCCAGCATAATAAAACGTTTGTTTATAGCCCAAGTATCTGGCAAAGTTGTAATGAATGATGAGTCGATCATATTCCATTTTTCTCTATCATTTTGTTGTTTTTGATACAAGATTTGATAGATAGCTCCGCCGCTTTCGCCTACTGTAAATGAACCAAATTCAGTAAAAATGTTTGGCACATCAACTTCGGCTTCATCACAAGCAATTTTAATTTGATTGATAATTTCATCAATCATATATTGATAATCATATTCGAATGCAAGTGAGTTTTTAATAGGGAAACCGCCTCCAATGTTCAAACCATCTAGAGTAGGGCATTCCTTTTTAAGTGCAATGTATACTTTAATACATTTTACAAGCTCATTCCAGTAATATGATGTATCATTAATTCCAGTATTAATGAAAAAGTGAAGCATTTTAAGCTCTAATTTATCATTTTCCTGAATCTGTTTTTTGTAGAATGAAACGATATTTTTATAACCAATTCCTAATCTAGAAGTATAAAATTCAAATTTAGGCTCTTCTTCGGCAGCGATACGAATTCCAATTTTGAATTTTCCTTTGATTTCACCTTGAAGCAAATCAAGTTCTTCGTAGTTATCAATAATCGGAATAGTATTTTTATGTCCGTTATTGATTAATCTCGCAATATTAGTAATATACTCGTCTCTTTTAAAACCATTACAAATTACATAAGTACTTTTGTTGATTTTTCCGTTTTCTAATAAATTCTCAACTATATTAACATCAAAAGCAGACGATGTTTCGATATGAATATTGTTTTTGAAAGCTTCATTCATGATATATTCAAAATGAGAGCTTTTTGTACAATAACAATAGTAATACTTTGCTTCGTATTTGTTTTTTTCCATTGATTTTCTGAACCAAGCTTTTGCTTTGTTGATGTTTTCAGAAATCTGAGGAAGATAAGTAAACTTTAATGGCGTACCATATTGTTCAACCAATTTCATCAAATCGATATTGTGAAACTGAAGGTTGTCTTTATTTAATTTAAACTCCGTTTGTGGAAAGTAGTATGTTTGATTTATTAGATCAGAATATTTTGTATTCATTTATTTTTCAATATTTTAAGTTGTAATTTTTAAATTTAGGATACTGTGCTAAATCTAAAATTCAAACTCTAATATTGGCAAATATAATTTGCAGTTTTTCGTGTTCGGCTTTTGAACATTGGAAAACATCAAAACAAAACGGACTTTTACTATTATAAAAACGGTTCAACATTCTTAGTAAAGAACTGTTGAGACGGTTTCTGTAAGAGCTGAATTGTCTTTGTTTATTGTTTGTTTTCATCGTGGCAAATGTAAAAAATAATATATACCTAAAGCAATGCTTTTTATTAAAAAAAGTTTAAGATTTATAATCTTGAAACGCCTCTAGAATCAATTTATTTTCAACGGATTGATTAATTTTTATTTTACCGATTCCTTCAATCAAGGCAAATTGAATTAAACCGTATTCATTTTTTTTGTCGTGAACGAGCAATTCAAGGATCGGATCTATGTCATTTTCTTCCACTTTTACATCATCATAAATACTCTTAATTGCAGTTTTAATCTCGTTGTACTCTGCTTCAGAAATTAAGTTTTTATGCAAAGAAATATAACTTTCCAGTATCATACCAATTGCAATTGCTTCTCCGTGCAACAAAGTAGTCTTGTCTTCACTTTCTAAAAAGTAGCTTTCTATTGCATGACCTAAAGTGTGTCCAAAATTCAATGCTTTTCGTATGTTTTTTTCAGTTGGATCCTGAATTACTATTTCATTTTTAATCTCTACAGAACGATAAATCAGTTGATCTAGGGCGTCGTAATCAATCTCTTTTAAGTCTAAAAATTGTTTCCAGTATGCAGCATCATATATTAAGCCGTGTTTTAACATTTCGGCAAGACCAGAACGCATTTCACTTTGTGGCAGAGTTTGAAGGTAATCTGTATCGATTAAAACCATTTGCGGTACATTAATAACACCTATTTGGTTTTTTAGATTCCCTAAATCTACTCCTGTTTTTCCTCCAACCGAAGCATCTACCATAGACAATAGGGTAGTTGGAATATTAATAAAATCGACACCTCTTTTAAAAGTAGAAGCTACAAAACCGCCTAAATCTGTAACAACACCGCCGCCAAGATTAATTACAAGTGATTTTCTGTCGGCACCAAGTTCAGTAAGTACATTCCAGATTTGAATACAAGTTTCTATATTTTTGTTAGCTTCTCCAGCCTCAAACTCAATAATTTCGATATTAAGATCCGTTTCAATTACCGGCAAAAGCTTAGGCAGACAAAATTCATTTGTTTGATCATCAACAATTATAAAAAGATTAGAATATTTATTCTCTTTTAAATGTTTATTTAAAGCTTCGTATGCATTTTGGTTAAAATGTACCAGATAATTATTGGCTTGAATAGACTTCATAAGTTCTTAGGTTAATTGAAAGCGCAAAATAAGGCATTTTTAAGCAATAATTATTCAATTTTTGATGCTATTTTGTTTTAAAATCAAGCTTTACGACAGTTCTAAAAGAAGAAAATGGACACTTTTATAAATACATATTTCCCTAAAAGTAAATTTTTACCTAAATAATTTGATATTTCTAAGAATGTTATTAACGATACCGAAAAATTTGCCCCTGTTTAGTAAATAATATTCAAAACACTCTTTATATTTGCATAAAAACTAAACTTAATGGAAAAAATATTCGATAACACACAAGTTGCATTTTCACTAAAAAGTGATACTGAACTTGATAGGGCTTATTTTCTTTTTAAAATGATTGACAGTGAGCCTTTAGTAAGAATTGGAACTGCTGTTACTAATTTTGCAATCAAAGCACATCTTCCTGTTGAAGGATTAATCCGTGCTACCGTTTTTGACCATTTTTGCGGTGGTGTAAACGAAGACGATTGTATTACAGTAGTAGATAAAATGTTTACAAAAGGAGTTTCATCTGTACTAGATTACTCTGTTGAAGGAAAAGAAGAGGAGGAGCAGTTTGATGCTGCTTTACAAATGACCTTAAAAACTATTGAATTTGCAAAAGAGCGTTTAGCAATTCCTTTTGCCGTTTTTAAACCAACTGGTTTAGGACGTTTTGAATTATATGAAAAACTAGGAGAAAAACAAACATTGTCTCCAGCAGAGCAAACTGAATGGAATAGAGTAGTAGCTCGTTTTGACCAAGTTTGCAGCGAAGCACATAAAAAAGATGTTGCATTATTAATTGATGGGGAAGAAAGCTGGATGCAAGATGCAGCTGATGATCTAGTAACCGAAATGATGCGCAAATACAATAAAGAGAAAGCAATTGTATTTAATACATTGCAAATGTACCGTTGGGATCGTTTGGACTATTTGAAAAAACTACATGAAATTGCTAAGCAAGAAGGCTTTTTTATTGGAATGAAATTGGTTCGCGGTGCTTACATGGAAAAAGAAAACAAGCGCGCAGAAGAAAAAGGTTATGTTTCGCCAATTTGTGTTTCTAAAGAAGCTACAGATGTGAATTATGACAGCGCTGTACATTATATGTTAGACCATTTAGAAACGATGTCAATTTTTGCAGGTACTCATAACGAGTTAAGTTCTTATAAACTTATGGAAATGATGGCTCAAAGAGGTATTGCAAAAAATGATAACAAAATTTGGTTTGGACAGTTGTACGGAATGAGCGATAATATTAGTTACAACTTAGCCGAGAATGGTTATAATGTTGCTAAATACCTTCCTTTTGGACCTGTAAAAGATGTTATGCCATACTTGATTCGTCGTGCTGAAGAAAATACTTCGGTTGCAGGACAAACAAGCCGTGAATTATCAATGATAAAAGCAGAACGCAAACGCAGAAAAGGAAAATAATCTTCCTTTAAGCACAAAATAAAAAGCCTCTTAAATTTAAGAGGCTTTTTTTATGCTGTTTTTAAAACTATTTTATTCCCAATCGAGACTTCAATTTCAGAAATAAAAGTCCGATTTTATAAGCATCTTCAGCTGAAGAATTTCGATCACTTTTTGGAATTTTGTAAATTTCGCATAGATCATTTAATGAAAACTGCTTGTCGTTAATGTCTGTTAATTTGCGATACATAACATCTACATCTAAAGCTTCATTTTTTAATCTGCCGCAATTTAATCTTTCCAAAGCCGCATTAAGCATTTCTATATCAAAATTGATATGATGCCCCACTAGAATTGCATTTCCAATAAAATTGACAAAAGCTTCAACCGCATCAGGTTCAGGCATTTTCATCATTTTACTTTCAATGATAAACTCATTTGACAGTCCGTTATCCTGCAGAAATTTATACTGAAGTAAAACGGCCTCAAAATTTTCTTTAATTAAAATACTGTCTTCCACAACAGAAAATGCTCCCAAAGACAGAATAACGTCTTTATTTGGATTTAAACCAGATGTTTCAGTTGACAACACTACAAACTTGGAAGGTTTTGTTTCTAATTTAGTCAAGTAATCCTTCCAAAAATCCGGATATTCTTTATTAATATTTTTAAGCCAGTCTAGCATATTTACGAGAATTGTGTAAGTTGAAATTTACTCTTAATAAGTTCCTCAAGGTCTTTCATTGGGGTTAAAGCATTTTTTAACTTTTCTTTGTCTGTTTTAGACATTTCTCTTAGATTAATATATTGTCCAGAATCATCATTCTTTAAACCTTCGACCGTTCTAAACTTTGAAAGTGTTAGAAAAGCTTCAGCACAACTTAAATATATTTCGGCATTTTTAGAATCAGTAATTGCTAATTGTTTGAATCTTAAATAGGTGTTTTTAATTCCTTTTATATTCGCATTCAAAATTAACAAGCGCGCGCCATCAATCAACGGCATTAAAGCACGGGTTTTAATATCAAATTTAGTTTTATGCGGGCCGTCTTCCTCTACAATGAATTTTTTGAAAAAGCTTAAAGGAGAATTTCTCTTTAAGGCATCGTTTCCTAAAAAGTCGAAGAACAAAGTATTGTTTACAGCGTTTTTAAAAATCACATTTTCAATCACTTCTTCAATCTTTGGTTCGCCAAAAACGATCTCATAATCAAAGAAAATCGAACTTAAATCATTGCTGTTTTCACCTGGAGTATTCATCCAGCTGTTGTATTGTTTCGTCCAGTCTGTCAATGACTTACACCAAAGCATATTACTGCCCATATGTCCGTTTGGACAATATTCGTAGCCTACTTTTTCAAGAATAGAAGTGGTTCTTTTTGCGAGTCTTAAAAAATAGTCTTTTACTTCTCTGTATTTTTCAGGAGCTACATCTTCAAAAATCAAGATACTGTCTTGATCTGTTAATAAAAGCTGTTCTTTACGACCTTGACTTCCAATACTTAACCACGCAAATCGAGCAGGAGGTGAGCCTAAATCTAAAATTGATAATTCGACAGCACGTTTTATGATTGCCAAATTAATCTCACTCGCAATATTGCTGATATGAGAAATTGGTATGTTTTTTTGAATTGAATTCTGA
This sequence comes from Flavobacterium sp. FlaQc-28, assembly GCF_044007415.1. NCBI lineage: Bacteria > Pseudomonadati > Bacteroidota > Flavobacteriia > Flavobacteriales > Flavobacteriaceae > Flavobacterium > Flavobacterium sp. FlaQc-28. Next base: position 61,834 of record NZ_JBIPCM010000003.1, on the reverse strand, counting down.
ATTAAATCAGATAATCGATCACGTATTTGTTTTAAGTCTTTTGGCAGCTGCGAACGCTTAATTTCTTTGATTAAAACACCTGGGTTACTTGCTTGAGCTACAATTAAATCGTGCTCAGAAATAATTCCTTTTACCGCAGATTTACTTGTTCCGTCTTTTGTTACGCATAAATGTGATACATTATGTTTCAACATAAGTAACTGTGCTTCGGCTAAAGAAACGTTTTCAATTACGGTCACAACAGGCGAGGACATAATTTTGTCTATAGTTTCTGATATTGGATAACGGCCAGTTGCAATTTTTGAAGACAAATCAGCATTTGTAACAATACCAATTGGTTTTGTTTTTTCAGTAACCACAATATTATCTACCATAGCTTCCGTCATTAAAATCGCAACATCTTTTACAATATGATGCGCCTCAGTTGTTAACGGCGAGTTATTATAGGCTAGAGATTGTATGTATTGCATTTCTGACTGCTGATCTATATAGCTGTTGTCAGCATCTAATTTTCCATTAGAACGCACATTATCTTTCGTATGTCTTGAATTTATTGCAAAACTTTCCAACAGAAAATTTAAAACGTCAGGATTATTAGCCACAAATGGTCTAAAAACAGCAATTGGAATAGCATAAATTATACTTTCTTCACGCGCTTTTGCAGTCATCATGTAGTTATTTTTGGCAAAAAATGGACGTAAACCAAAAATATCGCCTTCATGACATTTATTTATAATTGTTTCCTCAGCATCAGCAATTGTTGTCAAATTAATGATGCCAGAAGCAACAACATAAAAACTGTCGTGCAATAAATCATTATTTTGAAACAATACAGCATGTTTTTCTAAATTGATAACACGAATATTAGTTGCAATTTCTGATAATTCTTGAAAAGTTAAATTATCAAACGGCGGGTATTCTTTTAAAAAATCTGCAATATGCTCAGCAATTGTATTCATAGAGTTGATATTTTTTTTAAAGTATCTAATGTAAAAATAATAAAATTTAGTTTCACTTTGAACGCATCTTGATTAGAAAGTGATTATTTTAAAGAAATGTTAAGATTTAGCAAATTCAAGGCTTTAAAATGCATTTTGTCATTTCAAAAATATTCTTTTTTGTATAATGACTTTCTAAGGAGTGTACACTATAAGATCGCTAAGATTTGAATATTTACAAAATTTTAATGCAGAAGTGTATTTATGAGATTCTCATGTCTTGAATTTTCTATTTTACATAATATAAATTATAGTTCAAATTATACACCATTAATAAATCAGCCGTAAGAACGGCTGATAATCTAAAAAGCACCACAATTGTGATGCTTTTTACTAATATTGTCTATTGTTTCAATTTCTTCAAATAAACCGACTTACCATTTAAAGAAACGTTTATTTCATTGTTTTTTTCAGAAAAAGTTGTTCTTAAAGCATTTCCTTTAAAAATTGAAACATCGCCATAAACTTTTCCAGTTTCATCAGAAACATACTCAAATGATAATTTTTTATTTCCTGGTTCAATGCCAATTTTATAACTTGAAAATTTTGACGAACTAACGTCAAATTCTTGCTGAGAATCGATTATATTTCCGTCAGCGTAAAAATTTGTAATTGTTTTGTTTAATGTGATATCAGGATAATACTGATTTACTTTTTTTAATAATTCGTACTGTTCAATACTCACATCTTCTTTTTTTGATGTAATTGTTTGTGCAAATGAAACAGCTGTAAAAGCTAGCGATAACAACAAAATATACTTCTTCATAATTACTTAATTTTTAGGATTAATAATGCTTTGTTTTAGATATAAATGTGTTTAATTCTATTACAAGATATGAAATCTTTACCTTTGCAAAAAATTAAACGCCTTTTATTTCAAAAAATGACTACAAAAAAATATATTAAACTCATACTTATTTTAGGTTCTTTAACTGCACTCGGTCCGTTTTCAATCGATATGTATTTACCAGGTTTCTCTGATATTGCAAAAGATTTGAACACAATTGTTGCAAAAGTTTCTATGAGTTTGTCTAGTTATTTTGTTGGAATTTCAGCTGGGCAATTGCTTTACGGGCCATTATTAGATAGATTTGGACGAAAAAAGCCATTATTTATTGGTTTATTAGTCTATATTTTAGCTTCATTAGGCTGTATATATGTGACTAATATTGATTCGTTTATATTTTTACGTTTTGTTCAAGCCATTGGAAGTTGTGCTGCCACTGTTGCATCAGTTGCAATGGTTAGAGATTTATTTCCTGTCAAAGATATTCCTAAAGTTTTTTCGTTATTAATGCTTGTCGTTGGGCTTTCGCCAATGTTAGCACCAACAGTCGGCGGATATGTTACTGAGGATTTTGGCTGGCATACTGTATTTTTGATTTTAATGTTTATGGGAATTTTTATTCTGGCAGCTTCGCAAATTGGTCTGCCAAATACTTATAAACCAGACCCGTCAATATCTTTAAAACCAAAACCCATTATTACCAATTTTCTAAAAGTATTAAAAGAACCACAGTTTTATACTTATGCTTTTACTGGAGCAATCGCTTTTTCTGGATTATTTTCGTATGTAGCAGCCTCTCCTATTATTTTTATGGATATTTACCATGTCGATGCTAAAACTTATGGTTGGATTTTTGCATTTATGTCTGTAAGTTTTATTGGTTCTAGTCAATTAAATTCTATTTTATTGAAGCGATTTTCTAGTGAGCAAATGATCTACGGCGCTTTGATTTCGCAATCTGTGGTAAGCATTGTTTTTCTAATTTTATCTTTAAATAATCTTTTGGGATTATATGAAACTATTGGAATGTTGTTTTTATTCTTGGCTTGTTTAGGAATTTCAAATCCAAATACAGCTGGATTAACTTTGGCTCCGTTTGCAAAAAATACTGGAAGTGCTTCTGCATTAATGGGCGCAATTCAATTAGGAATTGGTGCTTTTGCATCATTTGCGATTGGTGTTTTTGTAAAAGATTCTATTGCGCCAATGGTTGCTATTATGACAACAACAACAATAACAGCTTTTATTGTTCTAAATATTGGAAAACGCTTTATTAAACATAAAGTAGAATTATCTGGAAATGATAATGTGGTGATTGGGCACTAACTTTTTAAATTCCAATACTTAAATTCCAAAAATTTCGTTTACTTATAAAAAAAACAGAATCTAAAAAGATTCTGTTTTTTTATGCTCGTTCCAGTTCTGGAATTTGGAATTTTTAATATTGAGATTATATTTACTTTTTAAGATCTTTTATCAGGTCTAATAATCATTCTAAGTGACTGATCCCTTGCAAAATAAGCAACCATCCAATTCCAGAAAGTATTCAATCTGTTTCTGTATGTGATCAAGGAAATTAAGTGAATAAACAACCAAATTACCCAAGCAAAAAATCCTTTAAAATGCCATTTAGGGCTTGGCAAATCAACTACTGCTTTATTTTTTCCAATAATTGCCATTGACCCCTTGTCTATATAAGCAAATGCTTTTAAAGGTTTATTCTGCGCTATTGCTTTAAAGTTTTTAGCTAGGTTTAACCCTTGTTGTATAGCAACTTGTGCAACTTGCGGGTGCCCGTCAGGAAAGTTTTTATCTCCAGCTAAAATTGCGGTATCACCAATTGCATAAATATTTTCAAAACCATTTACTTTATTGTATTCATTTGTTGCCATACGTCTGCCGCGTCCGTAACTTTCTTGTGGAATTCCGTCAAAAAGTTTTGCAGAAACTCCAGCTGCCCAAATTAAGTTCTTGGTTTGAATCTTTTCTCCATTTTCAAAAAAGACAGTATCATCAACATAATCCGTTACTCGAGTGTGCAATTTTACTACAACTCCTAAATTTGTAAGCGCCTCTAAAGTATCTTTTTGCGAAGCTTTACTCATTGGCGAAAGGAGAGCGTCTCCCCCATCGACTAAATAAACATTGCTGGCAGATGTTTCTAGTTCGGGATATTCTTTTAGCAGAATGTTTTTTCGCATTTCAGCAAACATTCCTGAAACCTCTACTCCTGTTGGTCCTCCTCCTGCAACAACAATGGTTAATAATTTACGGCGTTTACGAATATCTTTTGTAATTGCTGCTTTTTCAAGGTTTTTAAGCAGTGTATTACGCATTTCGATAGCATCATTTAAGGTCTTCATCGGAATGGCATTTTTCATTACATTTTCCATTCCAAAATAACTGGTTTCAGCTCCAGTTGCAAAAACCAAATGATCGTAAGTCAATTCGCCGTTATTAAGTATAATTTTATTCTCAGCAGGAACTACTGAAAGTAATTCGCCTAAACGGAACTGCAGGTTTTTTTTTCCTGCAAAAAATTTTCTAAAAGGATAACTAATGCTTGAAGGTTCTAAAAATGCTGTAGCAACTTGATATATCAGCGGCGGGAAAAAGTTATAATTGTTTTTATCTACAAGAGTAACCTGTATTTGAGGGTGGTTTACAAGTTCCTTTGCTAGATTGATTCCTGCAAAACCACCTCCTATGATGACTATCTTCATATTATATGTTGTTATTAAGTAGGATTATAGAATAATACCTTATAAATATACAACTTTAATATGCAATGATAAATGTCATGCTTGTTACTTTTTGAATTTTTTAACAGGTTTTTCAACTACATCGATTTTGTTTTGAAGAACATAATTGGCTAACAACTTTTCTATCAATTCTTCTTTGGTAAGATGATGGAAAACTGTTTTAACTTTTGTTTTTAGATCATTTGAAATATCATGATTTGGTTTGGTTTTGAAGATTTGTTTTGCCCATAAAAGCGTATTATTTTCTTCAATACTTAATGCTGAAGGCTTTTTGAACTCAGAAAACTTCAATCCCAGTTCTCTTTCAAAATCGGCAATTTCTGCAACTTCTTCTTCCTGTAAAACGGTTAAAGAAAGTCCCTTTGCTCCTGCTCTCGCTGTTCTTCCGCTTCTATGAACATAAGTTTCGTAAGCATCTGGTAAATGGTAATTTACAACATAAGAAATCTCTTTCACGTCAATTCCTCTTGCTGCTAAATCGGTCGCTACTAATATATTGATATGTCCTTCACGAAACTGCTCCATAATTCTGTCACGAATTCCCTGCGATAAACTCCCGTGAATTGCTCCAGAAGAGAAACGATTTATTGCTAGATTTTTAGCTAATTTATTGACGGCAGCTTTAGTTTTACAGAAGATAATACCGCGTTCACCATCTTTTGAATTAAGAAAATGCATTAAAACATCTAATTTTTCAATTGGATCTACTACAATATATTCATGATCAATACCTTGGTTTCCAATTACTTCCATACTAGCACTTACCTGAACTACATTTTTGTTTAAGTAATTCTGAATCAACTGCTTAATTGTTCCCGGCAAAGTAGCTGAGAATAATAAAGTACGGTGCTTTTTAGGAAGCTCAGCAACGATTTCATCTAAACTTTCTTTTAGAATCGAAACCATTTCATCGGCTTCATCCAAAACTAAATATTGAGTTTGTTTTAAATCAACTGCTTTTCTTTGAATTAAATCAATTAAACGTCCAGGTGTTGCCACAACAATATGTGTTGGCGAAGTAAGACGCTCGATTTGAGGTTTTATAGGAATTCCACCGCAAGTTGCTGCAATTGAAATATTTGGAATATGTTTTGAGAAATCTTCTAAATTTCTAAAAATCTGATGACCAAGCTCTCTTGTCGGTACCAGAATAACAGCTTGAACAACTGGTAATTCAGTATCAATTAATTGTAATAAAGGCAATCCGAAAGCAGCCGTTTTTCCGGTTCCTGTTTTGGCTAAACCTACAACATCATGGGATTCAGTCAATAAAAGCGGAATTGTTTTTTGTTGTATTTCTGTAGGTTCAACAATGTTTAATTCGCCTAAAGCTTTTAAAATTGGTGCTGATAGACCTAATGTTGAGAATTGTTTAGACATGATTTATCTTTGTTTGTTTTGTTTTTATTTGTTTCAAGTTTCAGGTTACTTTCAAAACTTAAAAATAAGTTTTATTAATTCGAAAAGGAGAAATCACAATAGAATGAATTACTCTGAAATGTGATTTCTCCTTTTAAGATCATTATTTTGTTTAGATTCCAATAACTTGAAACATGAAATCTGAAACAAATAGAACTTCAAATTATCAATCTGGTTCGTTCATGATTTTTTCACGATATTTTTTACCTACTAATAAGGTCAATCTCTGCTTGTAATCATCAAGAAGCCATTCGCGGTAGTTTTTACTGCATTGGCTTAAACATTTTGCATAACGCTTAATACGACACTCAATATCGTCATCTAATTCTTTAGACAATGATTTTGCTTCTTGAAGTGTCTCTGTATTATCGACACACATTGCTGCATGTTGATCTAATGATTTGTCTAATACAATTTTAGAACGTAAGTTTTGTTTTATCGCCAATTTATGCTCTTCATCTACATCAAAAGTGACTTCGGCAGTTTTGCTGAATTTTGCTCTTAACTCGGGCGGCATCGTGTATTTAAAAAACATTTCGATCTCAGTATCGTCTCTTAGATTTTCAAGATAAAATTCTGGAGATTTAAAAATGTGCTGCCAGTTTACTGGTTCGCTCCATAATCCAAAACGAGCCGCATTGTTACCTAAATCAATAACTGTAAATTCGTCTTTACCAGGTAATTTACGAGATCCGCGACCAATCATCTGATAGTATAAAGTTAATGATTTTGTCGCTCTGTTTAGAATAATAGTTTCAACTGTAGGTTCATCAAATCCAGTTGTCAAAATTCCAACCGAAGTTAAAATAGCATCCGGAGTTTTCTTAAACCACTGCAAAATATCTTTACGTTCTTCAGAACTGCTCGTGTTGTCTAAGTGTCTAATATCATAACCTGCTTCTCTAAATGTTTCATATACATATAAAGAAGTGTGGATACCATTATTAAAAATCAACGTTTTTTTTCCTAAAGAGCGTTCTGTATAGGCATGCAGTAATTTCTCCTGCATTAAAGTATTTGTATATAAATCATCAGATGATTTTACGGTATAATCACCATTTATACCAACTTTAAGCGAAGTTAAACCAACATCATAACTATAAGTTGTTGCTCTAGCCAAAAATCCTTGATCAATCAATGAACCAATTGTATCACCTACAATAAGTTCATCATAACTTTGATGCATTGGTAATTTTATATTCGAACTCAAAGGCGTTGCTGTTACTCCAAGAATAAAAGCATTTTTAAATGAGTTTAATAATTTTCTAAATGAGTTGTAATGCGCTTCATCAATAATAACCAAACCAATATTATCAAGATGCAGTTTTTCATCGTTGATACGGTTTTTTAAAGTTTCAACCATCGCCACAAAACATGAAAAATCGTTTTGATCAGGCAGTTCCTTTACTTTACTGTTAATAATTTTATTGCTTACACCAAAACCTTTCAACATTTTTGAGGTTTGTTTACAAAGTTCAATACGGTGTGTTAGTACCACTACTTTTTTATCATTATTAGATAAATAGCGACGAACGATTTCAGAAAAAATCACAGTTTTTCCACCGCCTGTAGGCAATTGATATAATAAATGATGTTTTGAAGGAGCATTATCTAGACGTTCAAAAATGGCATCGATATCGCCTTTTTGGTATGCATAAAGTTCTTTTTTCTCTTCTCTTTCTATTTCTAAAGTGTTTTGAGACATTGTTTATTTTTGGATTTTTGCAAAAATACACCGAAAAAACAGTTATTCATCTTATTTTAACCTAAAATAAATGTTTTTTTATAAATAAGATTTTTTATGGGAATGCATTTTAAAGGCTTAATTTGTCTAAAATAGCTTCAAAATCGTACTTATTTCTCCATTTTTGTTCTAAAACTATTTCATTTATTCCTTCAATTCTTGTTTTAAATTCTGCTAAAATTCCATTCGAAATTATAAAGTTAACAGCTTGTTCAAATGAATTTAACATGCTTTTGTAAAACAATTCTTGCTTCACAAAGTTTTGAGAAGAATAAGTTTGTGCAATTTCGATATTATACAACATTATATCTGCTGTAATAAATGGATCAACACCAAGCATAATAAAATGTTTGATAATTTTTTGAGCTACAGAACGACGCAATTTTGCTTTTGGATACCGTTTTGTACCTGCTTTTTTTACAGGAAAATATTCCTGCGAAATTTTAACCTTAGATTCTTGTAAAAGCTTGTCTTCTTTTGGATTAAAAACAAAATCATAATACACTTTTATAGGGCTGAATTTTTCATACAACTCCATAAGCTGCTCCTCAAGTTGTTCTTTACTCAATTCGGTTAAATATTTTTTTAAATCACGCTTACTCATTATCAAAGTTTAAGATTGTAAAAGTAAATTACTTTATTGATACATAACTCAAAAACCAACCAGAATCCTTAATTTTGCTGCTATAATTTCAAAAAAACAAATATATGCTCAAGATTTTTAAAGTTACTGCGATTTTAGAGGGAATCTCTTATTTAGTATTGTTTGCTAATATGCTTTTTATTAAAACTAACAACCCAGAACTATATCATACTTTATTACGCCCGTTAGGAATGACACATGGTGTTTTATTTATTGGCTACATTATATTAGCAGTATTGTTGAGAAAATCTCAAAATTGGGATTTTAAAACCTTTTTAATTATTCTTGTTGCATCATTAATTCCTTTTGGAACATTCTATATTGAGAAAAAGTATTTAGAAAGTAATGCATAAATTTTTGGATAAAATATTTAATTTTTTATATCCGCTTTTTAGAGATTGGGGGATGAACCGCAATGTTGCGTCATACATCAGCCTGATTTTTAATATTGCCGTTATGATAGCTTTGGCTTACGCCATTTATTATGCCGCAAAATTTGTTCTGGTTACTTTAACTGCTGTTTTTGCACAGCGTACAAAAACAAAATTTGATGATTATTTAATTCATAACAAAACAACCAAATACACCGCCTATTTAATTCCATTTTTCTTTATTTATAAAGCTGTTCCAATTATTTTGGATAAGTACGAATATTGGGAATTGATGTTTGGAAAAATAGTCGGAATTTATATTGTTTTGATTAGTTTATGGATTATCAGAACTATTTTTAATGCGCTTCGTGATTATTTAAAGCAAAAACCAGAATACAGCGACAAACCAATTGACAGTTTTGTTCAGGTTATTATGATCGTGCTTTGGATTTTTGGTGTTGCCATGATTATTTCGACTTTATTCGGAATTAAGAAAGGCGAATTGCTGACTATTCTAGGAACACTTTCGGCAATTATTATTTTAATTTTTAGAGATACGATTTTAGGATTTGTTTCAAGTGTTCAGGTTGCTATTAACGACATGGTTCGTATTGGCGACTGGATTACAATGGATAAGTTTGGTGCAGATGGTGATGTTATCGAAATTAATTTGACAACTGTAAAAGTTCGAAATTTTGACAATACAATAACAACGATTCCAACGTATGCTTTGAGTTCAGATTCTTTTCAGAACTGGCGCGGAATGCAAAAATCTGACGGAAGACGTATAAAAAGACACGTTTTGATAAAAAGCAGCAGTATTCGCTTTTTGAATAATGATGATCTGAATCATATGAAAAAAGTACAGCTGATAAGTTCTTATATCGAAACAAGGCAAGCTGAAATTGAGAAGTATAACGACCTTAGAGGAATAGATAAATCTCTCGCCCTTAACGGTCGTAATATGACTAACTTAGGTTTATTTAGAAAATACATTATGCAGTATCTTGTAACACATCCAGGATTGAATAAGGATATGCATATTATGTGTAGACAATTGCAATCTAGTGCTCATGGCGTGCCATTAGAAATCTATGCGTTTTCGAGTGATAAACGCTGGGCAAATTACGAATACATTATGTCTGATATTTTTGACCACATTATGGCTTCGGTTATTTATTTTGATCTTGAAATATTTGAACTGCCGTCGCAGATTGGTCATTTAGACAGATAATTACTCTAATAAAAATAGACATTAAAAAAGCCTCAAATTCAATTGAAATTGAGGCTTTTTACATTCTTAGATAATTATTATCTAATTAATTTTCTGTATTTCAAACGTTTTGGAGTTAAATCACCGCCAAGACGTTTCTTTTTATTCTCTTCATAATCAGAGAAACTTCCTTCGAAGAAATATACTTCAGAATCTCCTTCAAAAGCTAAAATGTGTGTACAAATTCTGTCTAAGAACCATCTGTCGTGAGAAATAATTACCGCACAACCAGCAAAATTCTCTAAACCTTCTTCAAGAGCTCGAAGTGTATTTACGTCAAGGTCATTCGTAGGCTCATCCAGTAAAAGTACGTTCCCTTCTTCTTTTAAAGTCATTGCTAAGTGTAAACGGTTACGCTCACCACCTGATAACATTGAGACTTTTTTGTTTTGCTCACCACCGCCAAAATTGAAACGAGATAAATAAGCTCTTGAATTAACCTGCTTTCCTCCCATCATAATCAATTCCTGACCATCAGCAAAGTTCTCCCAAATAGATTTATTCGGATCGATGTTTGAGTGAGATTGATCTACGTAAGCGATTTTTACAGTATCACCAACAGAAAATTCTCCACTATCTGTCGCTTGTTCTCCCATAATCATTTTAAAAATGGTCGATTTACCAGCACCATTTGGTCCAATAATTCCAACAATACCAGCTTGCGGCAAAGTAAAGTTCAAATTATCATATAATAATTTATCTCCAAAAGCTTTGGCAACATTCTTAGCTTCGATAACATTCGTACCTAAACGAGGACCATTTGGAATGTAGATTTCCAAGTTTTCATCCAATTGTTTTTGGTCTTCATTTAATAATTTATCGTAATTCTGTAAACGTGCTTTTTGTTTGGTTTGACGTCCTTTTGCACCTTGACGAACCCATTCTAACTCACGCTCTAACGTTTTTCTGCGTTTAGAAGCTACTTTTTCTTCTTGAGCCATACGGTTTGATTTTTGATCTAACCAAGAAGAATAATTTCCTTTCCATGGAATACCTTCTCCTCTATCCAACTCAAGAATCCAACCAGCAACATTATCAAGGAAATAACGGTCGTGCGTTACAGCAATAACAGTTCCTGAATATTGTGCTAAATGCTGCTCTAACCAAAGTACAGACTCAGCATCAAGGTGGTTGGTTGGCTCATCTAATAGTAATACATCTGGTTGTTGCAGCAACAAACGACATAAAGCTACACGACGACGCTCACCTCCTGAAAGGTTTTTAATTGGCGTATCACCTTCCGGCGTACGTAACGCATCCATTGCGATTTCTAATTTAGTATCGATCTCCCAAGCACCAAGAGCATCAATTTTATCTTGTAAAGCTGCCTGACGATCCATCAATTTATCCATTTTATCTGGATCTGAGTAGTTCTCTTCAAGACCAAATAAATCATTAATTTGATTGTATTCTTCTAAAACAGCCATCGTTTCAGCAGCTCCTTCACGAACAATTTCGATAACAGTTTTAGAATCATCAAGGATTGGCTCTTGCTCTAAATAACCTACTGTATAACCAGGCTGAAAAACTACATCTCCTTGATAGTTTTTATCAACTCCTGCAATAATTTTTAAAAGAGAAGATTTTCCAGAACCATTAAGTCCTAAAATACCAATTTTAGCTCCGTAAAAGAAACTCAAATAAATGTTTTTAAGTACCGGTTTGTCTGCTCCTTGATAGGTTTTACTCAATTTTTGCATTGAGAAAATTACTTTCTTATCGTCTGACATTCTATTTATTTTTAATTATTTATTTTCTATGATTTTAAACAGCAATTATATTGCAAACACTCTTAAACTCTGCCTTTTAATGCATTAAAAACCCAAGCATTGGCAAAAAAACCAACACCTGCTGCAGCAAATCCCCAGCCTGAAACATCTCTGTATCTAAAAGCGCCAAGACCTATAAGCAACAATCCCATAAGTACCATTATAAAAGTAGCCCATCCTAAAACGGTATTTTTATTCATTCCCATAATTGTGTAATTATTATTTTTAAGTAGTATTTTTTTTAGAAAGGCAAATATCGTGAATTTTAACGGCTTAATTAAATATTTTATACAGCATTTCTTTTAACAAATCTGACTGTGGTAAAGCATTTGCTCCAACTCCTTTACTTTTTACATCAATATCACGCAATGCACCAACAATTTGACTTACTTTTCGCATTGGATAATTTTTTACAGCTAAATCATATTCCTTTAAAAAATAAGGATTTACACCAATAGCGGCCGCTACATTTTTAGGATTTTTATCTTTAAGTCCGTGGTATTTTAAAAGCTGAATAAAAAATCCAAAAACCAATCCTGTAGTCATAACTAATGGATATTCCTTTGGGTTATGCGCAAAATTTTCGGCAATTTTATAGGCTTTTAACTGATTGCGTTCTCCAATGGCTTTTCGAAGTTCAAAAACGTTATAATCTTTACTAAAACCAATATTTTCTTCAATATGTTGAGGCGTAATCATAGTTCCTTGCGGCAAAATAATCTGCAGTTTTTCTAACTCATTATTTATTTTACTCAAATCAGTTCCTAAAAACTCAACAAGCATTGCATTTGCTTTTGGGTCAATAGTATATTTTTTTCCTGCAAGAATACGTTTTATCCAATCTCCAACTTGATTTTCGTACAATTTTTTACTCTCGAAAACAATTCCGTTTTGAGCTAAAAGTTTTGTTACTTTTTTTCGCTTATCAAGAGTTTTGTATTTATAACAAAAAACCAAAACCGTAGTTTCCATCGGATTATTAACATACGATTCTATTTTGTCAATTGTTCTAGATAAATCCTGTGCTTCTTTTACAATAACAACCTGACGATCAGCCATCATAGGATAGCGCTTGGCCGTTGAAACAATATCTTCTACAGAAACATCTCTTCCGTATAAAACAGTTTGATTAAATCCTCTCTCTTCTTCAGCCAGTACATTTTGTTCTATATATTCAGACAGCTTATCTATATAATAAGGTTCTTCACCCATTAAAAAGTAAATAGGCTTTATATTCCCTGCCTTGATATCATTAACAATTTTTATAACTTCGTCCATTCAATATTTTTTGTTTCAAGTTTCAAGTTTCAAACTTCTCGTCTCAATAACTTGCAACTTTAAATTTGAAACCTGAAACTATTTTATATTTTTGCTTTATGTTAAAGCTAAATTTCCCTACTTATACTTTCCGATTCAAAAATAGCGAAAATAAAGTGTCTATTTTTGATGAAATCAGGAAAAAATTTATCATTCTTACTCCAGAAGAATGGGTTCGTCAGCATGTAGTTCATTATTTAATGAACGAGAAAAAATATCCAAAATCACTTATAAACGTAGAGAAAGTTTTAACAGTCAATGGTTTGCGAAAAAGATATGATGTAGTCGTTTTTAATTCAGACGGAACTATACATATATTAGTAGAGTGCAAAGCTCCTGAGGTTAAGATATCACAAACAACTTTTGATCAAATTGCACGTTACAATATGACAATGCAGGCACGGTTTTTGAATGTAACAAACGGACTGAGTCATTTTTATTGTCAAATGGATTTTGAAAATGAAAAATATCAGTTTTTAAGAGGTTTGCCAAATTACGGCGAATAAATAATATTAAAATAAATAAAAATTACTTTTGGATAAAATAGCTGTTGTCATTTTAAACTGGAACGGAGTAAAATTGTTAGAGCAATTTTTGCCATCTGTTTTACAGTATTCAGAAGGGGCCTCTATTTATGTAGCAGATAATGCTTCGACGGATGATTCTATTGATTTCGTAAAGAAAAATTTCCCAACGATACAAATTGTACAAAATAGCGGCAACCATGGTTTTGCAAAGGGTTATAATGATGCGCTTCAGCATATAGATGCAGAAATTTATGCATTAGTAAATTCTGATATTGAAGTAACCGAGAACTGGCTGCAGCCAATAATTAAAACTTTCGAAAAAGAAAAACAAACCGCTATAATTCAGCCTAAAATTCTTGATTTCAAGAACAAAGAATACTTTGAATATGCCGGAGCAGCAGGAGGTTTTATTGATAAATATGGGTTTCCTTTTTGCAGAGGAAGGATTTTTGATACCATAGAAAAAGACAATGGTCAATACGATGACAATTGCGAATTATTCTGGGCTTCAGGTGCTTGCTTTTTTATTAGAAAGAAAGTATATCATGAATTAGGCGGTTTTGATGAGACATTTTTCGCTCATCAAGAAGAAATCGACTTATGCTGGCGCGCCGCAAATGAAGGACACATAATAAAGTACAATTCAAAATCTGTAGTATATCACGTTGGCGGCGCTACATTACAGCAAGGAAATCCGAAGAAAACTTTTTTGAATTTTAGAAATTCCTTATTAATGCTGGTTAAAAACCTGCCTAAAAAAGGGTTGTTTTTCGTGATTTTCTTTAGAATGGTTTTAGACGGAATTGCGGGTATCCGTTTTCTTACACAAGGTAAGTTCAAACATACTTTCGCCATTATAAAAGCACATTTTTCATTTTATTGCATATCTTTAAAGTATCTAAAACACCGCAAGGATTTTCAAATACAACAATACTATACCGTAAAAAGTATCGTTTACTTGTATTACATAAAGAAATTACTGGTTTTTAAAGAAATCTTTAACAGTAATCAAAATATTAAAAACTAAATTTGTAATCAACGTTTAATTAAATATAATACCTATGAGAAAAATAGTTATCGCACTATCAGTATTAATGGCCTTAACTTCGTGTGTATCGAAAAAGCAATACGCAGCATTAGAAGCTAAGAACAAAGAAACTCAAGACTTATTAAACTCTTGTACTGTTAAGTTAAATTCTTGCCTAGAAGAAAAAGCAGCATTAGCAGCTACAGCTGAAAGCTATAAACAACACAATCAAGACTTAATCAGTACTTCTAAAGACTTAACTGTTTTAACTACTAAAGGAGCTGAAAACCTTGAAAAATCTTTAGAAAGCTTGAAAGAAAAAGACTTAAAAATCTCTAGACTTCAAGACGCACTTACTAAAAAAGACAGTGTAACTTTAGCTTTAGTAACAAGCTTGAAAGGTGCTGTTGGAATCAATGATCCAGATATTGAAATTAATGTAGAAAAAGGAGTTGTATTTATTTCTATCGCTGACAAATTGTTATTTAAAAGCGGAAGCTACGACGTAACAGACAAAGCAAAAACTGTTTTGGCTAAAGTTGCAAAAGTAGTAAACGACAAACCTGATTTTGAATGTATGGTTGAAGGTCATACTGACAATGTACCATACAAAAGCAACGGAATTTTGTTAGACAACTGGGATTTAAGTGTTAAACGTTCAACTTCTATTGTACGTGTATTAACAAACGATCTTGGTGTTAACCCTGCAAAATTAATTGCTGCTGGTAGAAGTTCTTATATTCCTTTAGTATCTAATGATACTCCAGATGATAGAGCTCGTAACAGAAGAACTCGTATTGTTGTTATGCCAAAAATCGATCAGTTCTATGACATGATTGAAAAAGAAATGAAAAAACAAGCAAAATAATTTAAAGTAACATACTTTATTATACAGAAAAAGCAGGTCAATTGACCTGCTTTTATGTATCCCTAATTTTTTTAATAACCAATTAAATATAAATCAAGAATAGCATTATTTTTAAATTAACTAACTAAATTATAACTTTATTAAAGTTAGTTATTTATTTTAAACTTTTATACTATTTAAGTTTTTTTTTACAAATACCCCTCTTCACATTTCTTTGCACAAGATAATAAAAAAATATAAAACTTATTTTATACCATAATTTAAAGGCAGCATATCTCCCACTTTTTTCTCAGAGATTTTTCCTGAAAATAGTATACTTTCAATATTAGAGTTATTTCCGTATTTATAAATATAAAAACTATCTGTTTGAAAAGTAATTTTAGATTCTTCATGTCTATTGTAAGCAATATTATAAGAAGCTACAACATCTTTTAAATTATCGTTTTTAACTTCGCCTTTTGGCTGCGGAAGTATTTCTACTTTTACATAATCTTCCTCTTCAATGATTTTAAATCTTTTAAGTGGATCGACACTGTGATCATCATTCAATAAAATAAACTTTTTGATTCCCCACTCTTTTTTAGCGAAGTTTCTAAAAAACTGAATTTGCGATCCTTGAAATGTCTTCTCTCTTCGTTCTAAAGTTGCAGCCGAGTTATCAATTTCTTCAAATTTACTTACTCCACCATAAAAATTCTTTATAACATCTTTAGAGTTTATACTCAATTTATTAAATGCAATTTCAAACACAACCAACTCAAAATCTATTTTATAGCCTAAAAATGCGTTTACAATAGTCAAAGGTTTATTTGAAGTGGCTGTAAAAATTAAATTATCCTTATCATATTTAAACTGAAGATCACTTTCATTTTGTATTATTGATGATTTTCCATTTGCTGTTTTTCCTAAAAAATACTCTCTGAATAATTTTAATTTTTGTGCTCTTGTAAATAATTCATTTTTAGTAATAACAACTTCTTTGAGTGCGTTTTCTGAAACTGTCATAACAATATTCAGCGGCTTCGCGACATCTAAACCAGTAAGATATTCAGTTTGATATCCCATAGAACTTATCACAACAATATTATTTGCATTAGGTTCGTATTTTATGGCAAAATTTCCATTAGCATCAGAAATAGTCGAAATAGTCGTTCCGTCTAAATAAATATTGACACCATCGAGCGGAACATTGTCCTTGTTAGAAATTTTTCCTTTCAAAATGTTTTGCGAAAACAGAGTAACAGTAAAGAACAAAAAGAAAAGCAAACAAAGATTTTTCATAAAACAGAAATGGTTTAGTTAAATTACAAGCTAATTAACCACAAAATTTTACAATAACCTAAAGAATCAATAAAATACTCCTACAAAATATCGATATCTCCTTTTCCTTCTCTAACAATAACCGGCTCATGTTCTGATAAGTCAATAATAGTTGAACCTACATTATCTCCATAACCACCATCAATTACCAAATCTACAATGTTTTGCCATTTTTCAAAAATTAACTCAGGATCAGTAGTATACTCAATTACATCATCTTCATCTCGAATAGAAGTTGAAACCACAGGATTCCCTAACTGACGAACAATTTCTAAAATAATATTATTGTCAGGAACACGAATACCAACAGTAGTTTTCTTTTTAAACTCTTTAGGCAAATTATTATTCCCTGGCAAAATAAATGTATAAGGTCCTGGTAAAGCCCTTTTTAGTATTTTAAAAGTCGATGTATTAATTTGACGTACATAATCTGATAAATTACTTAAATCATGACAGATAAAAGAAAAATTTGCTTTCTCTAATTTAACACCTTTAATTTTTGCAATTTTTTCTAAAGCACGTGAATTGGTAATATCACAACCTAAACCATAAACAGTATCTGTTGGATAAATTACCAAACCTCCATTTTGAAGCACTTTTACAACCTTTGCAATCGCAGCTTCACTAGGTTTATCTGGGTATATTTTTATAAATTCTGCCATAATATTTTTGTTTCAAGTTTTTTTGTTTCAAGTTTCAAGTTTGCGCTCCAAAACTTGAAACTTTAAACCTGAAACTTGAAACATATATTTATCCCACCACATCTAACTTAGCAAATCTTAGTAAAAGCTTTTTAATACCTCCTACTTCAAATTTAATTTCTGCTTTTTTATCAGCTCCAACACCTTCAAGATTAACCACTTCGCCTTTTCCAAAACGTTCGTGCATTACTACATTTCCAACCGTCAATTTATTATCAAACAAATTAGTACTTGAACTTGCGGGCGCATTTCCAGCAACAGGTTTTAGTTTGCGAATATTTAAATCTGGCTTCGGATTATTATCTGTAACATGTTTTGGAGGTGTCCCTCCTATTGGTTTTGCTAATCGTAATTTTGACTTATCAACATCTCCAAAAATATCTCCGTCGATAGGTGACTTATAGCGATAGTTAGTTTCGGCAGGAGTCAAATATTCTAAAAACTGTCCGTCGATTTCTTCAATAAAACGAGAAGGCTCACTATCTGTCAATTTCCCCCAGCGATAACGAGATTGTGCATACGTTAAATAAGCTTGATGTTCTGCACGTGTTAAAGCTACGTAAAATAATCGACGTTCTTCTTCTAATTCACTCCTAGTACTCATACTCATTGCACTTGGAAACAAATCTTCTTCCATACCAACTACAAAAACATGAGGAAATTCAAGTCCTTTTGCCAAGTGAATCGTCATCAATGCTACACGATCATCATCATTAGTATCTTTATCTAAATCTGTTGCCAGCGCAACATCTTCCATAAACTCCGCTAAAGCACCTCTTGCACCATCAATTTCTTTTTGTCCTTCAGTAAAATCTTTAATACCGTTTAGAAGCTCTTCGATATTCTGAATTTTTGCCATTCCTTCTGGAGTAGCATCTTTTTTTAATTCCTGAACCAGACCCGTTTTTTTTGCGACATGATCTGTTATATAAAAAGCATCCTGATTTTGATCAATAACCTGAAAACTTTGAATCATTGTTACAAAATCCTTCAATTTATTCTTCGTTCCAGCATTCAGCTTTAAGTCAATTTTGTCAATATTAACCATTACTTCCCAAATCGAGCGTTTGTAATGATTGGCAGCAATGGTTAGTTTTTCAACCGTTGTATCACCAATTCCACGGGCTGGATAATTGATAACACGAATTAAAGCTTCTTCATCTTTTGGATTAATTACTAAACGCAAATAACACAAAACATCTTTTATTTCCTTACGTTGATAGAACGATAATCCACCATATATTCTATAAGGAATATCACGTTTTCTTAACGCATCTTCCATTGCACGCGACTGTGCATTTGTACGATACAAAATTGCAAAAGAGCCATTATGAAGCTGATTTT
This sequence comes from Flavobacterium sp. FlaQc-28, assembly GCF_044007415.1. Lineage (NCBI taxonomy): Bacteria > Pseudomonadati > Bacteroidota > Flavobacteriia > Flavobacteriales > Flavobacteriaceae > Flavobacterium > Flavobacterium sp. FlaQc-28. The sequence continues at coordinate 42,964 of NZ_JBIPCM010000003.1, read as the reverse complement.
GCATTTTTTGTTCAAAAATTGTGCTTGCAACAAAACGTCCTTCTTCTGCATCGGTCAAACTTCTGTGGACTTTAATCTTTGGTCCAAAATCATTTGCTGTCCAAACTACTTTATCAAGTTTCGTTTTATTATGCTCCATTACCGTATTTGCAGCTTCAACAATATTACGAGTTGAACGGTAGTTTTGCTCTAAACGAAACATGATAACACCCTCGTAATCCTTCTGAAAATTCAGAATGTTATTAATATTTGCTCCACGGAACGCATAGATACTCTGTGCATCATCTCCAACTACACAAATATTTTGAAATTTATCTGATAAAGCTCTTACAATCAAATACTGAGAGTGATTCGTATCTTGGTACTCATCAACCAGAATATAACGAAAACGGTTTTGATATTTAGCCAAAACCTCTGGGAAACGAGTTAATAATTCATTGGTTTTCAACAACAAATCATCAAAATCCATTGCGCCTGCTTTGAAACAACGCTCTACATATTGCTGATAAATATCTCCTAATCTTGGTCTTTTTGCCATTGCATCGGCTTCAACCAATTCTGGATTGTTGAAATAGGCTTTTACTGTAATCAAGCTGTTTTTATAACTTGAAATTCGTCCTAAAATCTGTTTTGGTTTATAAACATCACGATCCAGCTGCATTTCTTTAATAATTGAAGAAATTAATCTGGCAGAGTCCTGCGAATCGTAAATAGTAAAATTTGATGGATAACCTAAATGATCTGATTCTGAACGCAGGATACGAGCAAAAATGGAGTGAAAAGTTCCCATCCAAAGGTTTTTTGCTTCAGATGCCCCTACAATATCTGAAATTCTGTGCTTCATTTCACGAGCCGCTTTATTGGTAAAAGTCAGCGATAAAATATTGAAGGCATCAATACCTTGAGCCATCAAATAAGCAATTCTAATTGTTAAAACACGGGTTTTCCCCGAACCTGCACCAGCAATAATAATCATTGGCCCGTCTTTTTTAAGAACAGGTTGTCGTTGCGCTTCATTGAGTTGATCAATGTACTTTTGCATGAAATTTTTCTCCATATGATGCAAAAATAAGAATTAATGATTGAAAAAGCTACTAAGATTCTGAGGTTCTCAGAAGCTATTTTTTTTCTTTTCTAAACTAAAGAATTGGCATTTTATAAAACAGAATTCACATACCGCTCCTTCCAATTGCTGCTGATGTATAAGATCATTACCTCAAGTTATTAAAGTACTGTTCATACAACCTAAAAAAAATATTAGTTAAGAACAATGGCAACCAAAAACTTAGTATCAAAGAATTTCAGCACCTTGGAACCTTATTTATAAAACACATCGTAAGCAAATCGAATCAACGTACCGACAACTACAACCAAAAAGAAAATTCTAATAAAACCATTTCCTTTATTAATCGCCAATTTTGCACCAAGCCATCCGCCTAATCCGTTACTAATTGCCATTGGAATTGCGATTGCCCAAATGATTTTTCCTTTGATCATAAATAAACAAATCGAACCAAAATTTGTTGCCAAATTTACCATTTTAGCATTTGCAGAAGCGTGTAAAAAGTCAAAACCCAAAAGTGCAATAAAAGCTACCACAAAAAAGCTTCCGGTTCCAGGACCAATAAAACCGTCATAAAAACCAACAATTGTGCTGATTACAACTGCATAAATTATCTGAGTGGTTTCTGAATGGTCTTTCGCAACATGCTGACCAAAGTTTTTCTTAGCGTATGTATATATAAACAGCAATGATAAAACAACAAGTAAAAGTGGTTTCATAAAATCATTACTGACCATAGTTAATATTGTAGATCCCAAAAATGCCGAAGGAACAGCCAAACACATCATAATCAATAGTAATTTCCATTGAATTACTACTTTTTTTAGATATTGAAATGCCGCAAAAGCGGTTCCTGTAAAAGCTGGAATTTTTAAACTTCCAATAACTGTTGAAACTGGAAGATTCGGCAATAAAATTAACCCCATTGGAGTTTGAATTAATCCGCCGCCGCCCACAATAGCATCGATAAACCCTGCTGCGAACGCAGCTAAACAAAGAAAAAGTATTATGTATAAATCCATTAAAAGTATATTTTCGGTAGATTTTGAGAATCTGAATGCAAAAGTAAAGTTTACATTTTGTTTATTACAATAAATTTAAATTAGATTTTTACTCAAAAAGTATATTTTTGCTAAAAAAATTACCCAAATGGATTTTACAAAAATTATAGAATTAGCCAGTTATACCTTACCTGCAATTGTGACTGGATTTGTTGCGTACCGCTTTTTTGAACTGCATATTAAAAACAATGACAAAAAACGTGCTTTTTTACTGAATAGAGAATATCAGAAGCAATCTCTGCCTATACGTTTACAAGCCTACGAGCGTATGACTTTGTTTTTGGAACGTATTAATTTAACTAAATTATTAATTAGAATTTCTCCAATTTCAAACGATAAGCATAATTATGAAAATTACGTAATCGATCAAATTGAACAAGAGTTTGAACATAATTTAACGCAGCAAATTTATATGTCTGATGAATGTTGGACAATTATCACTACAGCCAAAAATGCTACAATTCAAATGATTCGTAAAGCTGCAATGAGCGATAAAGTAGAAAATGCCGATAAATTGCGTGAAGTAATCTTGAATGATTTGCTTGAAAAACAATCTCCTAGTAATGCGGCTTTAGGATATATTAAAAATGAAGTTGCTGAACTTTGGTAAAAAACATTGAGTTTAGATTTAAGATTAAATCTAAACTCAATGTTTTTATATTATTTTTTGTTTTTAGCGATCCCATAAATAATATTTATTGTTTCCTCTAGCTCTTTTTCTTCAACTTCAAATTTATCAAATGACGTTTTAGGACTTGAAGCTGCCGCTGCCATGATTCGACCTGCTTTTACTTCATTTACCCTATCATAAGCAACCATATCTCGTAAAGCATATTTCGATACTTGTTTTACATTTACAATTTTTACGTCTAATGCTTTTGCGATATTATCAGCATTATTCTTAGCATCATTAATTGCATTCTGAACTAATTTCAATCTCAACGTTTTTTCTAATTCTTCAGAGAGAAAAGTTTCAAATTCAACGTCCAAATCTTTAATGTTTTCACTTTGTATTTCCTGATAAAATGCTTCAATTATCTTATTATCTAAAGCAAAATTTATTGACAGGGAATTGGTAACTGTATATTCTTTTTTATTATCATTGTTCTCACTGCTGGATATTCTGTATTCAGAAATTTTTATATTTTTTTCAGTAAAACCAATGTTAAAAAGCCCTTTTTGAAGTTTTTCAATTTCTTCGTTTAACTCCTTAATGGCTGTTTTTTCAATTAAATTTTGTTTCTCAATTGTAACTCTAAATCTTGCACAATCAGGTTTAACTTTGATCTTAGAATTTCCTTCAGCAGTTATTTCACTACCTATGCTTACTTGTGAAAATACAGGAATTACATAAGCTAGAAAAATTAAAACTGTAATTATTTTTCTCATTATCAATACTATTTAAATGTTGTTATTTCATAGTGCAAATTTGCAAATCACCTATTATCACTCATTACCTCAGATTTATTCTGAGCATATTCATAGCCTTGTTCCCACCACTCTTTCATTACCTCCTTATTAAAAATCAAAGCATTATCTGTCAGTTTAGTTGGTGTGTAATATAAATTTAGCTTTACATCTTTATTAGTTGCCATAAGCTTTCCTATCGCAATATCGTGTTTTTCTACTTGATCTAGAGCAATTCTAAACAAATCAATCATCAATGAAAACGGATTTTTACCAATAGCCGTTTTTGTTGTATTAACTTCGGTTTCAAGAATAATAACGTCAATTTCGGTTGCGCCGCGATTAATAGCTTCACGAATGGGAACTAAACTTGAAAATCCTCCATCGCCATATTCTGAATTGTTTTTAGTAACCAAACTCATAAACGGAACATAATTACTAGAAATCCATGACCATTCGCAAAACTCTTCGTAGCTGCAGTCTTTTACCGATTTGTATTCTGATTCGTTTTTAGTAAAATTGGTTACCGTTACAATAACATCGGTATTTAGTTTTTTTAACTTATTAAAATCGGATAACGAGAAATTATTCTGAATATACTTTCTTAAACCTTTACTTTCGCCAAAAGTTCTTTTTCCTTTAAAAAACTGGCGTAATACATTGAAGTGATTGATAGTAACAATATCTATTCCTTCTTTTACTTTAACTACAAACGGACAAATATTAAAAATACTTGTCATGGTAACATTGGTATAAACGGAATGAATTTTTTTAATATGACCAAGTGCCAAATGCGGAATTAGAAGACTTCCGGTAGATGTTCCGATAAACAAATCATATTCATTTCTTTTTTCTTCAATCAAATATTGTGCAACTCCGCCGGCAAATGCGCCTTTACTTCCACCGCCAGAAATAACTAATGCTCTCATAAAATTTAATGTAGGTTTGTTTTTTGATTTTTTTTAAAGAAAAAAGAAGCAAGAATAAAGACTTCTTTTAACCGCTAATTTCTTGCACCTCTCTTCTTGCTTCTATTTTCTATTCTACTCTTTCAACAAACGATTCAATTGATATTGTTCATCGGGGTTTAAATTAGGTAAAATTCTATTAAACGAAGCACGCATTTCTGAATTTTTTAATAAAATCCTAATGGAATCTCTTCCAAATTTTGAAAACTGCCACATATGATGCGTTGTTGCGCTTACTAAATTGGTTAAAACCTGATCGTTAATAATTTTAAATGCAATTAGTTTTTCAAGCGCATTCTGACGTGTTGGAGCTTCGTATTTAGTTGATGAAAAAGCAATTAGTTCATGTATTAATCCTTCTGCATTTGCACTGTAATCTGGTGTTGATAAAGCCAGCGAAAGCCATAATGTTCGAAGATTAAAGTCGTTAAACCCAATCCAGTTTTTAGATTTATTCAAATAATCTGCTCTATGATTTGGAAAGTTTTTCCACAAATAAAACAAAGCAGCTTCTTGTGTTTGATAGGATTTGTCATCAAGTAGAGTTTCATATTCCGTTCTAAAATCTTCTGGAATTTTAGCCAATGAACCCGCCACTGCTTGTCTCACTTGAATATTATTTGTTTTTAATGCGATTTGTAAAAACGTTTTCTTTACTTCATACTTTTCGTTTTCTAATTGATCTACAATTGCTTCTTTTACAGATTCGTAAACGTTAGATTCTAAAGTTTTCCTTAAAAAAACTTCTTTCTCGGATAATGGCGTTTTTTTAAGTTTATCAATTTCTAAACGAGTTTGAATTGCTTTATTTTTGCTCAGTAAAGCATTTGCTGTCGGCGTATCAAAAACCGTTGATTCCAGCCAGGTTTTTTGAAATTTATCAAGATCAAAATCAGATACTTTTTTTATTTCGTCAAAGAAATCTTGAGTTATTACGGTTTGATAAGCAAACTTTTTCAAATAACTTTTTATTGCTTTTTTAAAAGCTTTATCTCCAATTGATTCATGCAATACAAACAATGCCCAAGCTCCTTTTTCATAAAAAGTAAGTGAACTTGCTTTTACATTTAAAACAGGAATAGAATCTGTTCGTGAGGCAAATTTTATTTGCTGCGCTGTATTGTATAATTTCGAATAAAAGAAATCGTCTCCATAAATTTCTCTTTCTGCCAAAGCAGCAAAGTAAGTCGCAAAACCTTCTTGAAGCCAATGATGCCTACTGCTTTCGGCTGTAATTAAATCTCCAAACCAATGATGCGCCAGCTCATGCGCATCAACATTGGTATAATTTCGATCTTCAAAACCAATAGAATCTACCACATAACGAGTTGCAAAAAGTGTAGAAGTTGTATTCTCCATTCCTGCGTATAAAAAATCACGAACAGGAATTTGTCTGTAAATTTTCCAAGGATACTTTACACCGATTTCTTTCTCTAAAAAGTCAAAAATACGTTTAGAATAACGATACGTTGGCTCAAAACGTTTTTTATCTTTTGGTTCTAGATAATATTCTAGCGGAATTCTTGACTTTGAGAGCATTTCCGTTTTATCGTATTTACCAATAGCAAGCATCAATAAATAAGAACTCATTGGTTTCTCCATTGCGTATTGCCAGTGAAACAAATCGCCGTTGCTTGTTTTTTCTTTTAAAATACCGTTTGAAATTACCTGATACTGATTATTGTAAGTAATACCTAAATTAAAAATCACCTTCTCGTTGACATCATCAAAACTCGGAAACCAGTTACTAGTATATCTTCCCTGTCCTTGCGTCCAGATTTGAACATCATCATTTTCAATTTCAACAAAATACAATGCTTGTTTTGGTTTTACAGTATAATTGAATGTCAGCTGTTTGTTTCCTTTTTCAAAATGACCCACAATTTGTAATTCTTTACCCGTATTTACAAAAACAGCATTCTCTCCATTTATTTGAACATTAGAGAATTCCATGTTTTTAGCATCAATTTTTATCGTATCAACAGACTGCAAAACGTTAAAATCGTAATCAACTTTTCCTGCAATTGTTTTTTGAGCATTATCAATAGTCAATTGCGCATTAACCGATTTAAAATCGACAAATTTAGTTTGCTGTGCAAAAAGAAAAGTGGTAAATAATAAGAATATATATTTCATTGAAATAAATTTGAAGGCGAAAATTCCAAAGTTACAAAGGTTTCATCAACAAATCGAATCAAATTTGTAAGTTTACCACACAAAATATCTAAAACGTGTTTACACCCAAAAAAGCCTTATTTAATTGGAGCAGCGGAAAAGATTCGGCGCTTGCATTATACAAAATCCTTCAAGATCCTGAGTATAAAATTGACTGTTTATTAACGAGCGTGAATCAACAATACCAACGAATTTCAATGCATGGTGTTCGTGTTGAATTATTAAATTCTCAAGCCAACAGCATTGGACTGCCTCTAAAAATTATGCAGATTCCAGAAATGCCAACTATGGAAGTCTATGAAAATGTAATGACCGAAACGTTAACTGAATTAAAAGATAACGGTATTACACATTCTGTTTTTGGAGATATTTTTTTGGAAGATTTACGAAAGTATCGTGAAGATCAATTAGCAAAAATGGGTTTTCAAGGCATTTTTCCACTTTGGAAAACACCTACAAAAGATTTAATCCAAGAGTTTATTTCATTGGGATTTAAAACTATTGTAGTTTGTGTAAACGAGCGTTACTTAGATAAAAGTTTTGTCGGCCGAATTATAGATCAGGATTTTATAAACGATTTACCTGAAAACGTTGACGTTTGCGGAGAAAATGGAGAGTTTCACACTTTTGCTTTTGATGGTCCTATTTTTTCGCAGCCAATAGATTTTGAAATAGGAGAAATTGTTTATCGTAAATATGAAAAACCTGAGAAAGAAAACTCATCAGATACTGCCTGCGATACCAGCGCTTCTGATGCTTTCGATTTTGGATTTTGGTATTGCGATTTGATTCCTAAATAGTTTCTAAAAAAAGTTTGCCACGAATTTTACGAATTTTCACCAATTGATTTGTGTTAATTCATGAAATTCGCGGCAAAAAATTACTCATTATACATCGCAAGCAGATTAGTAACTGTATTCCAATTTCTAATTGTTGCTGTAACATTAAGTTTTTTCTCTATATATTTTTGATCAAAACGAGTTTTTCCAGCACCAACAGCATATTTAATAAAAATTCTATTTCCATCAATACTCGCTTCATCAGGTTTAAACTGGCTGATTTTTAAGTCGTTTATGTTCTCTTTTTTTAATTGTGCCGAAACAAAAGCTACATATAATTTTTTAGTATCAATATCTTTCTCCTTCAGAAAAGGACTATTTTTAAAACACAATTCTAAATCCTCTTTTGTTATTACAATCGTTGGAACTTCATGTCCAAAAACTCTAAATATTTCTTGTTTGATCATAAAACCAACTTTCGAAGCATCTTCTTCGCTGTCTACAAAAACATTTCCCGATTGCAGATAAGTTCGAATATTCTGAAAACCAATATTTTCTAACATCGTTTTCAAAGCATCCATTTTCATCATATTATGGCCAGAAACATTAATTCCTCGTAAAAGTACTAAGTGTGTTGTCATTTTTAGAATTTTATTCTTCAAAGATATTATTTTCTAATCTTTAAATTCGAACTACAATAGATCAAAAAGATTTATTTGAACAACTTTGGATCTTTAGCATATTTTTTCTTTTCTGATTTTGAAAATTCCCGAGTAATTATGGCATCAGTAAACAAAGCAGTATAATCATTTTTGGATTCAATCTGAATTTCACCTTCTTCCGTAACAAAGTAGGGCTTTATATACTTATAATTGCTTTTGTAATTTTTTAGTGTTTGGTTCTTATTCGATTTGAAATCTTTATCAAACAAATAATTAACCGAAAAATCCAGCCTGTAGTTGCCTTTATCATACATTTCCATTATTCCCAGTTCAGTTTTTGGATAAATTTCCTGTCCCAATTTTACGAAAATGGCATTTTTCTTTAACCCCTTATAAATTGCAAATGTTCCGTCTTTATGTTCAACTTTTACTAAATTTCTCTTGCTTGTAAACTCGGGATTCAATGATGAACTCTCATCATATTCATTAACTAAATCGACTACAATTCCTCTTCTCATACTGCAAATCGTATCAGGAGTTTGTGATTTCACAACGTAAGATTTCCAATTTAGATCTTTTTCTTGTCCATAGTATTTTTCACCAATACTTCCTGCTTCATAAATTTTTACTTTTATCCGATTTTTGAAAGGAAGAGTATACCGGAATAAACTATCTACTTTAGGCTCTAAATCCCCCATAATCCAATTATATCGAAATGAATAGCTGATCCCTTTCGTTTTATCAAGAGGCCTAAGTTTTTGCAACGTACCTGAATTACCTCTAATTACCGTTTTGTAATTATTTATATCACAATTAATTACATTTGAAAATTCTAAATCAACAGAATAACTGCCAGGTTTTGTTTTTTCATAATAAAAATCAACACTATTATCGTCATTAACTTTTGGTGTAATTGTAATAATTTGTTTTTGAGCAAAAAGCATTGTATTTGCACCTAAAACAATTAAAAATAGTAATAAATTAGATAGTTTCATTCTTTTGTTGGTTTTGATAGTTGTTTTTTTTTAAGCACTTAACTGCTAAACAATAATACAATTTAAATTCAAATAAAACAGCTTTTTTCTTACATTTAAATAACGGAATATTCAATTTTTAATTCTACAAACAAAAAACTATCTTCGCTTTTCTAAAAGATAAAACAATAAAGAATATAGACTAAAATCTATCTTCAATATTCTGAAATCTAAAATCAACAATCTAAGAATGTCTAATAATCTGCTTGAAACTCCTATCGAATACTTAAAAGGCGTTGGACCAAGTCGTGGTCAACTGCTTCGTAAGGAATTAGGAATTCATAAATATGGAGATTTGGTAAACTTTTTTCCAAATAGATATATTGACAGAACTCGTTATTACAAAATAAACGAACTTCAAAATACAGGCACTGAGGTTCAAATTATTGGCAAAATCATCAATATAAAAACAGTTGAATTTGCCAAGAATAAAAAGCGTTTAGTTGCCACATTTGTAGATGATACAGGGCAATTAGATCTTAATTGGTTTCAAGGACATAAATGGATTCGTGAAAGTTTAAAACTAAACGAACCTTGTGTCATTTTTGGAAAATGTTCTTTGTACGGAAGCCAATTCAGCATGGCACATCCCGAAATTGAGTTACTGAAAGAACATGAAAAAAGTCTGCGTTCTGCCATGCAGCCCGTTTATCCATCTACGGAAACATTAACAAATAGAGGTATTTCAAATAGAACGATTAACAAATTAATGGAACAATTGTTTATCGAAACTCAAGCTTTGTTTACCGAAACTTTTCCATTGTACTTAATTGAAGAATTAAAATTAATCTCAAAAAGAGCCGCTTTATTTAATATACATTTCCCAAAAAGTACCGATGCTTTGGCGAAAGCCCAATTTAGATTGAAGTTTGAAGAATTGTTTTTTATTCAGCTGCAGTTAATTACTAAAAATCTAATTAGAAAGCACAAAATAAAAGGGCATCCATTTACCAAAGTGGGTGATTTTTTTACTGAATTTTACCAAAATCATCTTCCTTTTGAGCTTACGAATGCTCAAAAAAGGGTGGTTAAAGAAATTCGTTCAGATATGGGAAGCAATGCTCAAATGAACCGATTATTGCAGGGAGATGTTGGTTCTGGAAAAACAATTGTGGCTTTTATGAGCATGCTTTTGGCAATGGATAATGGTTTTCAAGCCTGCTTAATGGCACCGACGGAGATTCTTGCTAACCAGCATTTTATTGGTTTATCAGAATTTGCTAATACTCTGAATATTAATATAAAAATATTAACTGGCTCAACTAAAACTGCAGCTCGAAAAGTGATTCACGAAGAACTTGAAAATGGCACTTTGCAGATTTTAATAGGCACACATGCTTTATTGGAAGATAAAGTGAAGTTTCAAAATCTTGGACTGGCTGTAATTGATGAACAACATCGTTTTGGTGTAGAGCAGCGCTCTAAATTGTGGAAGAAAAACGAAATTCCTCCGCACGTTTTGGTTATGACGGCAACACCAATTCCGAGAACTTTAGCAATGAGCTTGTATGGAGATCTTGATATTTCTGTAATTGATGAACTTCCTCCGGGACGAAAACCAATACAAACGGTTCACCGTTTTGATAGTAACCGATTAAAAGTTTGGAAGTTTCTACGTGATGAAATTGCACTTGGAAGACAAATTTATATTGTATATCCGCTAATTCAAGAATCGGAAAAAATGGATTATAAGGATTTAATGGACGGTTACGAGAGTATTTCTCGCGATTTTCCTTTGCCTCAATATTCAATTTCGATTTTGCACGGAAAAATGAAACCTGCCGATAAAGATGCCGAAATGAAACGTTTCTCTGAAGGGAAAACGAATATTATGGTGGCAACAACAGTAATTGAGGTTGGCGTTAATGTTCCCAATGCGAGTGTTATGATTATCGAAAGCGCTGAACGTTTTGGTTTGTCTCAATTACATCAATTACGCGGCCGTGTTGGTCGTGGTGCTGAACAGAGTTATTGCATTTTGATGACGGGACATAAATTAAGTTCTGACAGTAAAACCCGTATGGAAACGATGGTTCAGACAAATGATGGTTTTGAAATTGCCGAAGTTGACTTAAAACTTCGCGGCCCTGGTGATTTAATGGGAACACAGCAAAGCGGTGTTTTGAATCTGCAAATTGCAGATATTGTTCGTGATAGAGATATTTTAGGGCTTGCTAGAAATTATGCCATGAAAATACTAAAAGAAGACGGTCCGTTGAACAAACCTGAACATGCGATTCTAAAAGCTGTTTTTATTGAACTTACTAAAAAGAAAAGTATCTGGAATTATATCAGTTAGTTTTTTTTTTACTCAAAGATACAAAGGTTCAAAGGTTTCTTAAATTAAAAGTAAGTCCAATTACATCATATCTGAGGCAATAAATCCTTCAACCTAATATGACTAAATGTTGAAAAAAATCAAACACATAGAAACATAGTCATGCTTGTTAATGCAAGTGAAATGTCTTTCAACAGCAACAAAACCTATGTTTCTATGTGTTATAAATAATTCTACAACCAGCTTTATTATTTCTTTGGTGGAGTTTTCTTTTCAAAAAGACCGCTGAACAAACCTTTACTAACTTTGTTTTTATCATCTTTTCCTGTAGCGATTAAATGATCGATATATTCCATATACGTTTTTTTACGCTCTTCTAGAAAACCAATCAAATATTCTTCAGAAGCCGTTAAACCACTTACTTCTTCTATTTGCAAAAGTTTTTTGTACAATGGTTCTATGAATTTTACGATGATATTTTCGGGAACTGATTTTCTTGTTCCGAAAAAACCAACAATATCGCCGTCAGTATCCGCAATGATTTTAAATTCGGTGACAACCCAATAATAGCGACCTGTTTTTGCCATGTTTTTTAAAACAACATGAATATTTTGGCTGGATTTAATGCTGTCCCATAAAAATTTAAAAATCACCTTAGGCATATCAGGATGCCTCACAATATTGTGAGGCTGTCCGATTAATTCAAACTCATCATAGCCAGAAACATCGATAAAATCTTCATTGGCATACAAAATAGTTCCGTTTTTATCTGTTTTGCTAAGCAATACTTTGCTTTTATTCCAATCGACTTCTCTGTCTGAAGGAGTCGGGCGTGTAGTTCTGGTCTCCATAAAATTTTATATTAAAAATTAATTGGCATGAGTTTTTTTGCTTGTAAAAGAAACTCTCTAAAAACCTGTTTTTAAAATACCTTTCGAGAGTCTTTTCATTTTTGGAAATTATTTTGTGCTTTTTACTTTCTTGTATTAGTTGATTTTACATGAATATCGTTTACGAGATCATCAATTTTTTTAGCACTTTCTCGCATCATATCCAAATAAGTCAAAATTTGATCATTGTCAGTATGTCCTTTTGAAACATCAATTAATTTTAGCACTGAAGTTACTGGAAGTTTTAAATCTAAAGTTGTTCTATGAATAAAATCATTGTACTCTTTGGTTGCTGATAATGAACTGTATTTAGCCGATGCAAGCTTCATATTTTCCAGTTCATATTCGTCAGAGATTTTAGAAATATGATTTTCGCTGTGTTCCTTAAAATAATAAGCCCAATAACCATTCATAAAAAATACAACTGCAGCTAAAACAGTATGAATAATTAAAGTTTCAAGATCAAAATTTACCTGCGAAAAATAAACCTGAAGCCCATTTGCATCATTATAAATATAGTTTTGCAAATACGCTAAACCAGCATGATGAAGCACTACTAAAAGAGTAAGCGGAATTTGAAGTTTCCAGTTTTGATAAATAATTAAAATAGTACTGGCAATAAAAACAGTAAAATGCATTTCGAACATTCCATGCATTTGATAGATGTACTGCGCCATGAATATAGCCAGTACAACCGATAAAACGTACTGATAGAATTTTGAATTCTTAATAAAAAACTTTGCAGAATAATACAAAAGAAGATTCAAAGTTCCAACTCCTACTCCAATTTCAAAAGTATCATACTTAAAAGACAATGCGATTCCGAGAAGGAAATACACTGCGAGAACATAATTAATAATAGTATCAGACTTTTGTGTCATTGTAGACATAAAACTGTGCAAGTAATCTTGCTCATTCAAACTAGCTTTTCTTTTCATAGGTTAAAAAATTAAGTTAGGGATAGATTTATTTAGTGCAATTTGGTAACGAACATCCGTAAGCTCTAAGAGCTAAAGCATTAAATGAGGGCGAATTAGTCTGCTTTAACAATGAGTCAATAGCCATTTGAGCATAATTACTGTCGGCATCAGTACAATATCTTGTTTTGTTATAATTGCCGCGATAATATAGATTATGCGATGAGTCTAACAAAACTGCTTGCGGAGTCGAAATAACACCGCATTTTTTAGCAATATTTTGATCAAAATAAACAGGAATTTGTGCGTCAAACTTTTTCTGTATTTCTTCGATTGTAAAAGTCTTTTGCTTGTTTAAAACAACAATTTTAAAGTTAACCCTATCACCGTACTTTTTTATCAAACCAGCAACGTGCGGCACATTGAATCGTGAACAGGGACAATCTGGATTAAAGAAATGAAAAAAAACAGGTTTACTATCAAAAGGACAGCATTGAGACAAATCAATTTTAGCTCCCATTGCAATGCTGTGATAATTTTTTGGAATTGGTGTTGGCAGACTGTACTTAAACTCATTCTGCCAAAAAAGAAAACCAATTGCAGCAAATAAAAATGAAAACCATAATGCTAGGAGTATTTTTTTCTTCATCTATTATTATTTTTATAATTTGGAACAAAAAACATAAACACTTGTTAAAACAATTAATACTATATTTCTTTTTAATGATCTAAAAAAAGCTATAAAATCTATATTTTAACATTTAATTATACAAAAACACGTTGATTATACTGCCATATTAATTATTTTGTCTAACGTATCAATGTTACAAATAAAATCGATGAAATGCAATATAAATTCGACAAACTGCGTATTTTTTTTCAATCCCTTAAATAATAGTTTTTCAACAACGCTTTTAAACTTTAAAATCAATTAATTTCTAAAAAACAAAAAACAAATAACACATTGATTAACAGATTTTTAAATACAAACTACACTCCAGTGTTAAAAATTACCCAACAAAATATATTCACATCATTAAACCTTTTGCAAAAACTAACATCTAAGCTGCAAAGTTTTGCAGTTACAGCCAAGAAAAACAGTGCTTTGAAGTTTATTGTATTACAAGTGTTAAATAAAACCTAACGTCAATTGATTTCAGTACAAAAAGTTAAATTTGTGAGTTGCAAAAAACATACACCAAAAAAAATCACATTCACCTAAATTTTATGAAAATTAAACACCTAATCTACGCCTTGATTATCATTATTTTTGGAGGATTTATCACTTATAGGATAGTATCTAACAAAGGTAAAAATGAAGACTCAAAAAAGTTTGGCGATAAAGACAAACCAACCACAGTTACAGGAATAGTAGTTAAAACTTCAACGTTTGACAATAATTTGTCTTTATCTGGTTCTATTGAAGCAAACGAACAAATTGAGATTCACAGTGAAGTATCAGGAATTGTAGAAGGAATTTATTTTAATGAAGGTAGTTATGTAAATAAAGGACAAGTTCTTTTTAAAGTAAACGATATTGAACTAAAAGCGCAATTAAGACAAGCTGTTACCAGAGAAGGCTTAGCCGCTGAGAATGAAAGAAGAGCAAAATTACTGCTGCAAAAAGAAGCAATCAGCCAAGAAGAAGCTGATGTTGCCAGAGCCGATCATGCTTCGGCGCAAGCTCAAAGTCAGTTAATCAGAGCGCAAATTGCTAAAACATCTGTAAAAGCGCCATTTTCAGGAAAAATTGGTTTACGTTCGATTTCTCCAGGTACCTATATTACTCCAACAGTTGTAGTAGCAAAACTGGTAAATACAGGAAAACTAAAAATTACATTTTCGATTCCAGAAAAATATGCTTCACAAGTAAAAACAGGTTCTACAATCGATTTTACCGTTTCTGGCTCAGATAAAACTTATAACGGAAAAATTTATGCTATTGAACCAGAAGTTGCCGTTGCTACTCGTACACTGCAAATTCGTGCCATTGCTGATAATACAGATGGAAAACTTTTCCCTGGAACTTTTGCCGATGTAAAACTGCCGTTAAACATTATTAAAGATGCAATCGTAGTTCCGTCTGAAGCTATAGTTCCTGTACAAAGTGGTAAAAAAGTGTATGTAGCCAATATGGGCAAGGCTAAAGAAGTTATGGTTGATGCAACAACAAGAACAGATTCTTCAATTTTGATTTTATCAGGATTAAAAGCAGGAGACACTTTAATTACAAGCGGTGTTATGTCATTAAAAAATGAAGCACCAATAATAGTTAAAGTTAAATAGTCCAAAGTCGAAAATTATTAAGGCTTAAATATAGATTTAAAGATGCAGTAAGATTTAGTAATAAGTCTAATATCTAAAATCAATAATCTAAAATCTAAAATTGCAAATGAGTTTATCAACTACAAGTATAAAAAGACCCGTTTTAACCATTGTACTGAATCTATTAATTATATTATTCGGTTTCATTGGTTATACTTTTTTGGGTGTCCGCGAATTTCCCTCGATAGATCCTGCACAGGTTTCCATTAGAACCAATTATACAGGAGCTAACGCTGACATTATTGAATCACAAATTACAGAACCGCTTGAAAAAGCAGTTAATGCGATTGACGGAATTCGAAATATAACTTCGTCAAGTAATCAAGGAAGCAGTAATATTACCATCGAGTTTAACTTAGATAAAGATCTAGAAGAAGCTGCAAATGATGTGCGTGATAAAGTTTCGCAAGCTATAAGAAGTTTACCGCAAGATATCGATGCGCCGCCTGTTGTATCAAAAGCTGATGCCGATAGTGATGCTATTATTTCGATGACGGTACAAAGTGACAGTCGAAATTCATTAGAATTAAGTGATTATGCCGAGAATGTTATTTCGCAGCGTTTAGAAACAATTCCAGGAGTCAGCGGTGTTCAAATTTGGGGACAAAAGCGCTACGCCATGCGTTTATGGATTGACCCTGTAAAATTAACGGCTTACGGCTGTACTGTTTCAGATGTTCGTAATGCACTTAACGCTCAAAATGTCGAGTTACCTTCTGGTAAACTAACAGGAAACAACACTGAATTAACAGTAAAAACAGTTGGAAATCTTTCGAAACCAGAAGAATTCAATAATATCATTATTCGTACTGATGGAGATAAAATTGTGCGTCTAAGTGATGTTGGCGGTGCAGAATTAGGCCCAGAAAATATCGAAACCAAATTAAGCCAATCAGGATTACCAATGATTGGACTGGCAATCGTACCAATGCCTGGCGCAAATTATCTAGATATTTCAGCTGAATTTTATAAAAAATACGAAGCTTTAAAAAAGGATCTTCCAAAAGATATTAAACTAAATATTGCACTTGACAACACCATTTTTGTAAAAAAATCGGTACTCGAAGTTGCCGAAACACTGGGAATATCTGTAATCTTAGTAATCATTATTATTTATCTGTTTTTTAGAGACTGGGCAATTGCTTTTAGACCTTTAATAGATATTCCAGTTTCCTTAATTGCAACGTTTTTTATAATGTGGCTTTTTGGTTTTTCTATTAATGTATTGACTTTATTAGCAATTGTTTTAGCCACAGGTTTGGTTGTGGATGATGGAATTGTTGTAACCGAAAATATCTTTAAGAAAGTCGAAGAAGGAATGTCGCCTATTGAAGCTGCAATTAAAGGATCAAATGAGATTTTTTATGCCGTAATTTCGATTTCGGTAACATTGGCAGCGGTATTCCTGCCCGTAATTTTCTTAGAAGGTTTCGTAGGGCGACTCTTTAGGGAGTTTGGGGTTGTAATTGGTGCCGCTGTATTAATTTCGGCATTTGTTTCCCTTACTTTAACACCAATGTTAAATGCCTATTTAATGAAAGGCGGAGAACAGAAAAAATCTAAATTCTACGTAAGAACAGAGCCTTTCTTTGAAAAAATGAACAGCAGTTATGCCGAAGCTCTTTCAAAATTTATGGAAAGAAAATGGATTAGTTTCCCAATTCTAATTGCTTGTTTTGGATTGATTTATTTGTTTTTTACCATTTTACCAAAAGAAACCGCTCCTTATGATGACCGAAGCTCTGTAACTATGCGTATGACAACTCCTGAAGGATCATCATATGAATATACAGATCGTTTTATGCAGGAAATCTCAAGATTGGTCGATGACTCAATTCCTGAGAAAAAAGTAAGTTTGGTGATTACCGCACCTGGTTTTGGAGCTTCGGCTACAAATACTGGCTTTATCAGACTTTCTTTAAAAGAACCTCACGAAAGAAAGAGATCGCAAAAAGAAATTGCCGACCAATTAACAAAATGGACAAAGCAATATCCTGACGCAAAAACATCTGTTATTCAACAGCCTACAATTGCTGTAAACAGACGCGGCGGATTACCAATTCAATATATTATTCAGGCTCCTAATTTTGAAAAATTAAGAGAAAAAATACCTGTTTTTATGGATGAAGTTGGTAAAAGTGATGTTTTCTCTATCAGTGATGTTAACTTAAAATTCAACAAACCTGAAATAAACGTTAGTATTAATCGTGAAAAAGCCGAAAGTTTAGGAATTTCAATTATTGATATTGCACAAACTTTGCAGCTTTCTTTAAGCGGACAGCGTTTTGGTTATTTTATCAAAAACGGAAAACAATATCAGGTTATTGGTCAATTTGATCAAAAAGACAGATCGAAACCACTAGATTTAACTTCGATGTTCGTGAAGAACAAAAAAGGAGAATTAATTCAGATGGATAACGTGGTAAATGTTGAAGAACAAAGTAATCCTCCACAATTATATCACAATAACCGTTATATGTCGGCAACCGTTTCTGCAGGTTTAGCTCCGGGCAAAAGCATCAGCGACGGAATTGCTGAAATGGATAGAATTAAAGCTAAAGTTTTAAACGATAGTTTTACAACAGATTTGAGCGGAGAATCGAGAGATTTTGTGGAAAGCAGCTCGAATACATCTTTTGCTTTTGGATTGGCGTTATTATTAATATTTTTAATTCTTGCCGCTCAGTTTGAAAGTTTTATAGATCCTTTTATTATTATCTTGACGGTGCCAATGGCAGTTGCTGGAGCCTTATTTTCATTATGGTTATTCAATCAAACTTGGAATATTTTCAGTCAGATTGGAACCGTAATGCTTATTGGTCTGGTGACTAAAAATGGTATTTTGATCGTTGAATTTGCCAATCAATTACGAGAACAAGGAAAACCAAAATTAGAAGCAATTCTTGAAGCTTCAGAAGCGCGTTTACGTCCAATTTTAATGACCAGTTTAGCCATTGCTTTAGGGGCATTGCCAATTGCGATGTCACTTGGAGCTGCGTCAACCAGTAGAATTGGTATGGGAGTTGTAATTGTTGGCGGAACTATATTTTCATTAGCATTAACACTTTTTGTTATTCCTGCTATCTATATGATGTGGTCTAAAGCACGTAAACATTATCCGGAATTTGATCATATCGAAGAATACGAAAAAGAAGTAAGTAAATAATTTATTAGCCTTGAATTTCTGAATTGCATTTGATTAATTCAGGAATTTAAGGCAAAAGAAAAATAATATGAATATTAAAATTTTAATTAGCAGTTTGTTATTACTCTTTTTAAGCATTACAAAAACTAATGCGCAAGAAGTTTTGACTATTGAAGATGCTATGAAAATTGCTTTAGAAAACAATTTTGAGATTAAAATAGCCAAGAATAACTCAAAAATAAGCGAAACGAATGTGACTTTAGGAAATGCAGGAATGCTTCCAAATGCAGGCGCTTCGATTACAGACAACAACAGCGTAACAAATTCTTCGCAGACGCGTCAAGACGGAACAACAACTTCATTGGATAACGCTAAAAATAACAGCTTAAATTACGGCGTAAGTTTAGGATGGACTGTTTTTGATGGATTGAAAATGTTTGCTAAACTAGATCAGTTAAAAGAGCTTCAAAAATTAGGAGATGCAGAATTAAAGAGAACCATTTTAATCAAAATTGGTCAGGTAAACTCTGCTTATTATGATTTGGTTCAGCAGCAGCACCAGTTAGCCGCTTTAGATACTACAATCGTAATTTCAAAACAAAGATTAACTTTAGCTCAAAACCGTTTCAGTATCGGAAAAGCTTCAAAACTGGAGGTTTTAAATGCGCAAGTTGATTTAAATTCAGATCAAGTTGCTTTATTGAGACAAAAAGAATCGTATGCAAATGCTAAAATTTTATTGAATCAATATTTAGCCAGAGATCCTAAAATAAATTTTACTGTTACAGATTTAGTTACTGTTGATAATAAATTGATTTTGGCTGATCTTATGGATTTAGCACAAAAACAAAATCCTGCTTTAGAAGCACAAATCATTAACAAACGTATAGCCGAACTGCAGCTCAAACAAGTAAAAGCAGATCGATATCCTGTTGTAAACTTAACATCTGGTTATAATTTTAACGAAAGTCAGTCGAGCTTAGGCTTTACTAGCCAAGCTTCATCACGTGGTTTGAATTACGGTTTTAATGCAACTTTAAACATTTTTGACGGTTTTAATCAGCATCGAAATGAAAAGGTTGCTAAACTTCAAATCGAAAACTCTCAAATTGCTATCGAACAGCAAAATATGATTTTGAATACACAGTTAAGTACTGCTTTTCAAACTTATTTAACCAATCTGGAATTGATCGATTTAGAAGAAGATAATGAGGCAATTGCTAAGCAAAATTTAGACATTACATTAGACAAATTTAGAATCGGAACTATTACAACTCTTGATTTTAGAACGGCTCAGCTTAATTATGTAAACGCAAAAGTGCGTTACAGCAATGCACAATATGAGGCAAAATTATCTGAAATTGCTTTAAAAGAATTGGCAGGAAATATTAATTTTTAAAGTAAATTTACTGCAAAAAAAAGCAATGACTTCGTATAACCCAAAAGACTGGTTTAGTTTTATTTTTCATTTTAGCAAAGCCGATACTTTCCGTAAATTAATTCCCGTAATGTTTTTTATGGCAATATATTGTGGCGGAATTGCTTATCTTGAACTTGAATATTGGGATTTACCAGAAGACAGCAAGGTTAAAAATATCTCAACAATGCACAGCATGTTGGGTTTTGTAATTTCATTATTACTTGCATATCGTACCAATACTGCCTATGATCGCTGGTGGGAAGGACGCAGGATGTGGGGAAGTCTGGTAAATAACAGTCGTAATTTTGCTATGAAACTTTCGGTTATTTTAGTGGACGAAAAGGATAAAGCTTTTTTTAGAAAGATGATTCCAGGATATGCTTCTATCTTAAATAAACATTTGAAGGATGAAGAAACTGGAATGCAATTGTTTGATAATGTAGATTTAGAACTGGATCATCACAAGCACAGACCAAATCAGGTTGCAAAAATAATGTTCAAAAAAATACACGATCTTTATGTAACTAATAAAATTTCAGGCGAACAGCTCATTACCTTAAACAATGAAGTAACAACGTTTACAGATATTTGCGGAGCCTGTGAGAGAATAAAAAACACTCCTATTCCCTACTCTTACAGCGCTTTTATCAAGAAATTTATATTTATTTTTGTCCTCACACTCCCTTTTAGTTACGTATTTACATTAGGCTATTATGTAATTCCTGTAGTTGTTTTTATTTTTTACGTTTTAGCGAGTTTAGAGCTTATCGCAGAAGAAATTGAAGACCCTTTTGGTGATGACGAGAATGACCTTCCGACAAGAAAAATGGCTGAAAATATCAAGAAACATGTTGAAGAATTGATCTAATGAAACGTTAAATCTTAAATTGCTAAACTTATTTTTATTAAATTTAGAGTTCCACTCGAAAATTTAATACAATGCAAAATCAACGTGTTTTAATTACTCCGCCAGATTTATCTAATGAAAAATCATTAAAAACACTTGTTGAAAACAGGAGTGTTTACACTCTAAACCATTGCGAGCTGAATATTTTTGAAACTTACGAATCTTCAAAACTTGTACCTTTAAAATTCAACGATTTTGTAGTTACAAGTATGCTTCGAGGAAAAAAAGTAATGCATTTGTTTGATGAGCCTGGATTTGACTATCTGCCGGGGGAAACAGTTGTTATTCCTTCAAATATTGAAATGAAAATTGATTTTCCAGAAGCTTCAAAAGAAAATCCAACGCAATGTCTTGCTTTAGCCATTGACACAACAAAAATTACCGAGACTCTTGATTTCTTAAATGAACGTTACCCAAAAAAAGGAAGCACCAATAATTATTGGCAGTTAAATTATCAGAATTACTTTTTTTACAATAATGTGGACCTTGCTTCAACCATCAGCAAATTAATAAAAGAATGCACGAGTACATCAATAACAAAAGATGTTATTGCCGATTTGACATTACAGGAATTGTTAATCAGAATTATTCAAACTCAAACCGTAAAATCTCTAGATGACGGAGCTGTGCTGCAATCCAACAATCCAATTTTTGAAGTTACCGAATTTATCAAACTTAACTTGAAGGAAAACATAAATCTAAAAAGCTTAAGCGAAAAAGCCTGTATGAGTACAGCATCTTTTTATCGTTTTTTCAAAAGAGAATTAGGCATGAGCCCAATAGAATATGTTTTGAATGAGAAAATTAAATATGCTAAAAAACTGCTCAAAAATCCAAGCATACAAATAAACGAAGTTTGCTATTTATCAGGTTTTGAAGATGCCAATTATTTCATCCGATTATTTAAAAAACACGAAGGAATTACACCAAAACAGTATCAGCTGCTTTATGTTAATTAAAGGTCCTAAGATACTAAAGTGCTAAGGTTTTGAGTTTCTAAGCCATCTTGTCATCTCGAGGAACGAGAAATCGCACTAGAAGCTCGACAAAGATTATCCATAAAGATTAGCGATATACTTTGCGGAGTTTCTAGTGCGATTTCTCCTTTCAGTCGAAATGACAAAACCCTGCAAATCCTTTGTCTCTCTGCCCCTTTGAACCTCTGTCGCTTTTTTTAAAACTTACTCAAAGATCTTTACGGGTTCTAAATCTTTTTCCTCTTCTTCAGTAAAGATTCGATACTCAATTTGGAATGTTTTTTTTAAAGGTGTTTCTAAAGAGAAACCTCCAACACCAAAAGCATCAATAACTTTAAGTGTAAAATGCGAATGTTTCCAGTATTCATACAAATCATTGTCAACCCAAAATTCAGTATCTTCAATAGTCCCGATGCAAACATCACCTATTCGCTGGTAGTAACCACCTTTTTCAAAACATTGTGGCTGTGTGCCCTCACAGCATCCTCCGGCTTGATAAAACATTAAATCGCCATGTTTTTCCTTTAGAATTTTAATTAATTCTATTGCCTCTTGTGTCGCTTCAATTCTTTTAACCATGACTTTTACAATTTAAAAAAAGCAGTAAACTTATTGTTATAAATTTACTGCTTTTTTGCATTACCAATTAAATATTTGCGATATCAAGAACGACTCGTCCTTCTATCTGGCCTTTTTTCATTTTATCAAAAACGGTATTAATGTTTTCCAGTTTCTCGGCAGTTACGGTAGCTTTTACCTTTCCTTCAGTGGCAAATTCTATTGCCTCTTTCATATCCTTACGTGTACCAACGATCGAGCCTCGAATTGTAATTCGGTTTAAAACCGTATCAAAAATAGATAAATCAAAATTACCTGGCGGAAGCCCGTTGAGTGCCATTGTACCTTTTCTTCTTAAGGTTTCAAGACCTTGCTTGAAAGCTATAGGAGAAACTGCAGTTACCAATGCCCCATGCATCCCACCGACTTCCTTTTTTAAATATTCTCCAGGATTTTGATTTTTTGCATTAACTACTAAGTCTGCACCCAGTTTTTTTGCCAGGTTAAGTTTATCATCGGCAACATCAATTGCTGCAACATGCATTCCCATTGCCTTAGCGTATTGTACAGCTACGTGGCCTAAACCTCCAATTCCAGAAATCGCTACCCATTCTCCAGGTTTTACTTCTGTTTCTTTCAGACCTTTATAAACAGTAACTCCAGCGCAAAGTATTGGAGCCATTTCCATAAAATTTACATTTGAAGGTAAAATTCCAACATATCTTGCATCAGCGATTACAAACTCAGCAAAACCGCCGTCTACACTATAACCGCCATTTTGCTGACTGTCACATAATGTTTCCCATCCAGTAATACATTGATCGCAGCCGCCGCAAGCGCTGTAAAGCCACGGCACTCCTACAGCATCACCCTCCTTAACATTTTTCACATCTTGACCTACAGCCGCAACATAACCTACAGCTTCGTGTCCGGGAATTAACGGCATTTTTGGTTTTACCGGCCAATCGCCTTCAACGGCATGCAAATCGGTATGACAAACACCACTTGCAATCACTTTTACAAGAATTTCATTTCTTCCCGGTCGTTTTACTTCAACTTCTTCAATTTTTAAAAGAGAACCAAATTCTCTAATAACTGCTGCTTTCATTGTTTTTGGTAACATAACAAAGATTGATTTAATGAGCACAAAAAATAAACTTATTATGCTCAGGTTTATATTAATAGGGATACTGTTTTCTAGAAGAAACCTAATTTCTTTTTATCATAAGAAATAAGCATGTTTTTTGTTTGACGGTATTGACTCAGCATCATTTTATGATTCTCACGCCCAATTCCTGATTGTTTGTAACCTCCAAACGGTGCTCCTGCCGGATAAGAATGATATTGATTAATCCATACGCGACCAGATTGAATTGCTCTAGGAACTTGGTAAATTTCATGCGCATCACGTGTCCATACCCCTGCTCCTAATCCGTACATTGTATCGTTTGCAATTTCAATAGCTTCTTCTGTAGTTTTAAAAGTTGTTACCGCTAGCACAGGTCCAAAAATCTCTTCCTGAAAAATTCTCATTTTGTTATGACCTTTAAATAGAGTTGGTTTTATGTAATAACCACCTTCAAGATCTCCGCCTAAATGATTTGCGTCGCCTCCTGTTAATAATTCTGCACCTTCTTCTTTACCTAATTTTATGTAGGACATGATTTTTTCCTTCTGAACTAAAGAGGTCTGCGCTCCAATCATAGTGGATTTGTCTAACGGATTTCCAGCAATTATAGCTTCTGTTCTTTCAATTACTTTGGCAATAAACTTGTCATAAATATCTTCATGAACTAATAATCTTGACGGACAAGTACAAATTTCACCTTGGTTTAAAGCGAATAAAACAGCACCTTCAATGGCTTTATCAAAGAAATCATCATCGTGATCTGCTACAGATGGAAAGAAAATATTAGGCGATTTCCCTCCCAATTCTAAAGTAACTGGAATAATATTTTCGGTTGCATACTGCATTACTAAACGACCTGTTGTTGTAGATCCAGTAAATGCGGCTTTCGAAACTTTTTTATTGGTAACCAATGGGCGTCCAAGTTCGGCGCCAAAACCGTTTACAATGTTTAAAACTCCCGGAGGAAGAATATCTCCAATAAGTTCCATTAAAACCATAATAGATATAGGAGTACTTTCGGCAGGTTTTAAAACTATGGTATTTCCTGCTGCAAGGGCTGGAGCGATTTTCCAAACGGCCATCAAAATAGGAAAATTCCATGGAATAATCTGAGCTACAACTCCTAATGGTTCACTTAAAGCAATTGAAACCGTCTGCGAATCCAATTCGGCAATCGAGCTTTCTTCGGCACGAATTACACCTGCAAAATATCTAAAATGATCTATTGCCAGCGGAATATCAGCAGCAAGAGTTTCACGAATAGGTTTTCCATTATCTATAGTTTCAACGGTGGCTATATACTCTAGATTATCTTCAATTTTTTGTGCAATTTTATTAAGTAAAATGCTTCGTTCTGTTACCGATGTTTTTCCCCAAGTTTTAAATGCTTCATGCGCTGCGTCTACTGCTTTTTCTAAATCTCCTTTGCCTGAGTGAGCTGCCTTGGTAAACACTTTTCCATCTATTGGAGAAACTACGTCAAAATACTCTCCAGAAATTGGAGCTGTAAATTTTCCGTTTATGTAATTGTCATATTTTGCCTTAAATTCAGGTCTTTGTGTGGTAGTGCTCATAATTAGTAAATTTTTGATTTGTATCAAATTTAGTTTCATAATTAGAAACAGAATAGCATTATTCATTCATCTAATAGCACAAAAATCACACATTCATTTTTTTATCTAATTTTTAATGAATTTTTATTAAAAAATTAATACTAAATATGATTTTATACTGATCGCTAGTCATTTAATTTAAAAAAAGTCTTACTCGAAAAAACCAAATAAATTGTTTCTTACTACAATGCGCAATTCTTATATTTGTAACCTCATACAAGAATAATAAAGCTAACATGAAAATATCTTACAACTGGTTAAAACAATTCATTAAAACAGATTGGACATCTGCAGAAACTTCAGAATTACTGACAGATTTAGGTCTTGAGGTTGAAGTTGTCGAAAAATACCAATCTATTAAAGGCGGTTTAGAAGGGGTTGTTGTAGGACACGTACTTACTTGCGAAAAACACCCTGATGCCGACAGATTAAAAGTTACAACTGTAAATATTGGTTTAGAAACACCTATACAAATTGTTTGCGGTGCTGCAAATGTTGCTGCAGGACAAAAAGTTCCGGTTGCGACTATTGGAACTGTTTTATACGATAAAGACGGTGGTGATTTTACTATTAAAAAAGGTAAGATTCGCGGACAGGAAAGTCATGGAATGATTTGCGCCGAAGATGAGTTAGGTCTTGGTACTGGTCATGACGGAATTATGATTTTAGACGATAAATTAGTTCCAGGAACTCCAGCTGCCGAAGTTTTTCAAATTACAAATGATGAAGTCTTTGAAATTGGATTAACTCCAAATCGTGCTGATGCGATGAGTCATTTTGGTACTGCGCGTGATTTAAGAGCAGGAATGCTGCAGCGTGGCGTAAATATAGAATTGATTACACCTTCTGTAAGTAATTTTAGAGTAGATATGCGTACGCTTAAAATTGATGTTAATGTCGAAGAACCTCTTTTGGCTCCTAGATATTGCGGTGTAACGATTTCTGGAATTACGGTTCAAGAATCGCCAAGCTGGTTACAAGATCGATTAAAAGCTATTGGTTTAACTCCAAAAAACAATATTGTAGACGTTACTAATTATGTATTACATGAATTAGGACAGCCTTTACATGCATTTGACGCGGCAAAAATTAACGGAAAAGTTATTGTAAAAACACTTCCTGAGGGAACAAAATTTACAACTTTAGACGATGTTGAAAGAACATTGCATAAAGAGGATTTGATGATTTGCGACGAAAAAGGACCGCTTTGTATCGCAGGAGTTTTTGGAGGTAAAAAATCTGGTGTATCTGAAGGTACAACAACTATATTCCTAGAGAGTGCTTATTTTGATGCTGTAAGTGTTCGTAAAACAGCAAAAAGACACCAATTGAATACTGATGCTTCTTTTAGATTTGAAAGAGGCATTGATCCAACTATTACAGAATATGCTTTGAAACGCGCAGCGCTTTTAATTCAAGAAGTGGCGGGCGGAAAAATAACTTCGGATGTTATAGAAGTTTATCCTAAAAAAGTAGAAGACTTTGCTGTTGTGTTGAATTTCAGCCATGTTTCAAAAATTATCGGACAGGAGATTCCAAAAGATACTATCAAAAAAATATTAGTTTCTTTAGATATTAAAGTAAATAGTGTTTCTGATTCTGGTTTAGGACTTACTATTCCTGCTTATCGTGTAGACGTTCAGCGTGAAATTGATGTAATCGAAGAAATTCTAAGAGTTTACGGTTACAATAATATTAATTTCTCTAAGAAATTTAATGCGACGGTTGCAAATTCGCCAAGAACCGAAGATTATAAAGTACAAAATACAATTGCTTCACAATTGAATTCACAAGGTTTTCATGAAATGATGGCAAACTCTTTAACAACAGCTTCATATGCAAAATTATCGACTGTTTTAAAAGAAGAGCATAATGTATTAATGCTAAACCCATTAAGCAGTGATTTAGCAGCATTACGCCAATCTTTATTGTTTTCTGGGCTTGAAGCTGTTTCTTACAATATTAACAGACGCAATTCTGATTTGAAATTATTTGAATTCGGAAAAACATATCATAAGTTTTTAAGCGGTTACGAAGAGCACAAACATTTGACTTTATTAATCTCTGGAAACAGAAACAAAGAGTCTTGGACAAATCCGCAAAAAGGAACTGACTTTTTCTTATTGAAAGGATATGTAAAAGGTATATTGGCACGTTTAGGAATTGAAAAAATCTCGAATGCACCAGTACAGTCAGATGTGTTCTCTGAAGGAACTGCAATTACTTATAATAATGATGTATTAGTAGAAGCCGGAGTAATTAAGAAATCTATTTTAAAGCACTTTGGAATAAAACAAGATGTGTATTATGCCGATTTTAACTGGAATTTAATTTTGAAAATCATTACTGGAAAAATTAAATACACTGAGATTCCTAAATACCCTGAAGTACGTAGAGATTTAGCCTTGTTGATTGATAAAAATACAACGTACGAAAGTATTTTTAACTTGGCAAAGCAAACGGAAAAAACACTTTTAAAAGACATTAATTTATTTGATGTTTATGAAGGCCAAAAACTTCCAGAAGGTAAAAAGTCGTATGCTCTGAGCTTTACGATTCAAGACAATACTAAAACGCTTACTGATGCTCAGATTGATAAAATCATGTCTAAATTGCAACAGGCTTTTGAAACTGAACTTGGAGCAAGTTTAAGATAAAAAAGCCTTAGAAATAATAAATCCCAATTCTGAATTAATTTTAGAATTGGGATTTTTTTATTCAATACCTTTTAGCGCTTAATAAGTAATCGCAGAAAAGATTGGATAGTCTTTAATTTTTTCACGACCATTTAGAAAAGACAACTCCATTAAAAAATTGCATTGTACAATTTCACCGCCCAGCTTTTCTACAAGTTCACAAACTGCTTTTGCGGTTCCTCCTGTTGCTAAAACATCATCATGAATCAAAATGCGTTCTCCCTTCTTTATAGCGTCTGTATGCATCTCTAAATTATCAGAACCATATTCGAGTTCATAAGAGGCCGAAATCGTCTCATATGGTAGTTTATTTGGCTTTCTTACCGGAATAAAGCCAGCGTTTAATTCCTGCGCTAATAACATACCAAAGAAAAACCCGCGGCTCTCTGCTCCTACCACTTTATCAATTTTTTGATCTTTTAATGATTTTACTAAAATTTCAAGGCATTCTTTTCTTGCAATTGGGTCATTTAGCAGTGGAGTGATATCTTTAAATAAAATTCCTTTTTTTGGAAAGTCCTGTATATCACGTATATAATTTTTAATCTGCATTTTTTTTTATTTTTATGTTATTTTTCTCTTGTATATCTCACATTTATGTCTATCTTTGCACCCGCAATAAGCAATCAACAAAGCTACAAAAAATTAGCTAATTGATAATAAAAAAGGCCTCGTGGCGCAACTGAATAGCGCATCTGATTACGGCTCAGAAGGTTACTGGTTTGAATCCAGTCGAGGTCACAAAGAAAATCCTTAAACATACTGATAATCAGGAGTTTAAGGATTTTTTATTTTAATATTTGTACGATTTTTGTATTGTTGACTTATTTAACTCTCAAATTTTTGAAAAAAATTGATTAATCAAATAATACATAAGCATTACAGATAGTGCAAAATAAAATCATTTAAAATCATTAATGAATTAATGATATTTTTTAACGGTAAGATTACGGTAAGGCTTAACCCTAATGTTACCCTAATGATTAAACTTGAAAAAATTGATTAATCAAAAGTCTATTTTAATCTACTTTAGATTACTACTTTGAACTACTTTAGTAGTTTCCCATCAATAATCTTTCAATCGTTCCTACTGGGAAACTATCTGCTTTAAGTATTTTATTATTTAATCTTTTGTAGCGTTTTGTTTCCTTACCGTTGTAATGCGTTTTAAAGTGTTTTTTATAACGTTCCTCATATACATTATCTGAAAGGTAACAAGCCTCAAAAATTTTACCTAAATCTCTGCTTTTTTTACTTTCTAATTGTTTTTGATACATCAAACCGTTAAAAGCTTCACGATGCAAAAAATAACCACTATGCAAATATAATTTTCTGCAATGTTTTTTAGTGCTTGGACAAACAAAATATAAAACCTCTCCTTTGCCTAAATTTGACGGTTTACTAATTATCTTGACTTTATAATTTTTAGGCTCTCCATTTACTGAATAATCTAAAATAGCAAACATTTCAAAATCATTCTTTGTAACTTTTAGACCAATATTTGAATGTGGTGTTCCGTTCCTACTCCAACTAACTGTACCGGATTTAGTACCGTTATAAGTTAAGTAGTCCCATTCTTTGAGTTTCTTTATTGATAAATACAAACAGTCTTCAACTGTTGCTGGATAATTAGCGTAACGTCCCAT
The DNA here is from genome assembly GCF_044007415.1 of Flavobacterium sp. FlaQc-28. Taxonomy (NCBI): domain Bacteria; kingdom Pseudomonadati; phylum Bacteroidota; class Flavobacteriia; order Flavobacteriales; family Flavobacteriaceae; genus Flavobacterium; species Flavobacterium sp. FlaQc-28. The sequence goes on along the minus strand of NZ_JBIPCM010000003.1, from coordinate 13,314 downwards.
AGAGAATAACCTAAATTATTAAGGAATAAATGATTTGTTTTCTATAACTAATTTACGAAAAATTAATCTAATTAACTAAAAACAAGTTATTTATAATACGATTAATCTAATTCAAAACACTACATAAATAAGTACTTCAATTAACTATTTTCGACAATTTGTATTTCGTCAGGTTTTAAGCCATATAACACATACACCATAGCATCTATTTCTTTTTCTAGAGTTGTTGTATCTGCTTCTGGGTTTTCTTGTTTTAAGGCTAATATTTGGTTGACTTTATTAATTAACTTTACATCATTTGAATTGCAAAGAGGAGAATTTCTTAAATAAATAGGCTTAATTTCATAATCAAGAAACCTTACAGAATATATCCAGTTAAATAATTTTGAATTTAAAACTCCTAATAAGCCTTCTAAACTATTTTCATCTTTAGAAATAATATTAGAGAGCCTATTTAAATTATAACAGTTATTATTATCAATAGTAGAAACTATGCGCACTTTCATTGAAATATTCCTTGTTCTTACAACCAATATTTTTGGTCTATTAAAAAATTTCTCGTCAGGTAGTGAACGACCTAATTTACCTTTACTTCTAACAAATTCTTTATCATACATAATAAAACCTTTAGTTTTAACTTTACCATATTTAACAGGGATTCCTGTGCCAGGCACCATTGGGTGATATTTTTCATTAATTTTAGATTCAGAAGTCAGTTCATCTTTAATATAGCCTGTATTGATTCCTACACCAATGTCATACTTTGTGTCGATAAATGGAAAGGTTTTAAAAAGTTTGTCAATCAATGCATATTCTTTTCCGTCTAATAAATAATCAAAAATAAACCCATCATTATTAGTGAACCTTGATTGTTCGATTGTTTTTGACTTCGTATTATAGATTTCTTTAGGTTCGGAAGGTGTTTTTACATCTATCAAATTATTACTCTCTTTAGCTTTCTTTAAAATATAAACTACTGAATCGACTGTAGCTTCTTCAAAAACGTTTGGACCTAAAGGTATTAACTGCACTATTTGTGAGCTTTTTAAAATAAATTCTCTTGTTTTAGAAAATGAATTTTGTAAAATGAAGGAAGAATTAGTTATAAAAGAATGAAATGAATTTACCTTTTGTATTTTCAAAGAAAGTTCAATGAAAAATTTATATAAATCAAAGTTACCACTTGTTGCAAAAAAAATAGCTTTAAAATAATTTTTGTAGCTATCAAAATCAGCATTTCTGTATACATAAGGAGGATTTCCAATTACAACATCAAAACCTAAATAGTTTCCATTATCATCCAACACTTCAGGAAATTCAAAACGCCATTCAAATGCATTATTATAAATAGCATTATTTATAGTGTCTTCTTTTTCTTGTACAAACTTATCGGCATCGGCTTTTAGTTTTTTTAGTTTGTCTTTTTCTGCTTTTTTAATTTTTTCGCCAAAAAGTGCTAAATTATCTAGTCGTTGTTTTTCGTTTTCATAGGTACCTACTGCTTTAGATACTTTGTCGATAAATTTATTGTCTAGTGTACTTTTAAAGTTGTTTTTTACTTCGTTTATTATTTCTAATACTTGGTATTTTTCCTCTTTACTGTTGGAGTTTTTATAATCGTTTACTGCTTTTTTATAATTGGTAAAATTGTATTTTACTTCTTTTCCTTTAAAGGCATCTTTTAAATCGTCTTGCAAATTAAAACGGCTTATTAAGGAGTTACCACATTTAATGTTAATATCTATATTTGGTAAGGTATGTAGCTGTTTCTTCTCTGTATAATAAGCGTTTTTTAATAACTCTATCCACAAACGTAAACGACATATTTTTACTGAATTTGGGTTAATATCTACACCAAATAAACAATTTTCTATAAGGATTTGTTTTTCTTCAAAGAGTGTTTTTTGTATACGAGCGCTTTCTGTATCATTAGGGTTGTATTCAAATAAATACCCGTTCGCATCTGATATGTATAGTTCGTCGTTTTCTATTTGTATATCAATTCGTAATGGTATCCCTTTTTCGTCTACTAATATGCCTAATTCATTTTTAATGACAATTAATTCATTAAGTGCAGATACTAAAAAGTGACCTGAACCTACTGCGGGGTCGCAAATGCGTAAACTATTTATGAGTGTATTGAATCGTTTAGAATCGTCGGGTTTAAAAAAACGTGATGTATATGCTTTTACATCTTCAAATGTCTCTATGGTATCATTTTCTTTTTCTTTGAATTTTTGCACTACTGTTCTACGTATGGTTTCTTTACACATATACATAGTTATGTATGCAGGTGTATAAAATGAACCATCTTTGTACCCGTTTATTTTTTCGAATATTAAACCTAATACAGATGCATTGATTAATGTTTTTGTTTCCTTTCCTTCAACTATTCCTTCTGTTCCATCAGTAGCAAAGTCATAAGCATCAAGAAATTTAAAAAGATAGTCTAATGTTTTTAGGTTGCCTTTAATTTTTTTACCATTAACATCTTTCAAAACAGTACTTGGATGAACTGTCATTTCATCATCTTTTAATGCTGAAATTGTGAAAGTCAAATCTTCCATACTACCAGCCTCTACAGAAAATAAAGAACTATTTAGATAAGGAATATATTTATAAGTTTCAGCAAATTTTTCATGTCTTTCATCATAAGGTTTTGCTAATGCTGAAAAAAACAAATCGTTCAAGGCATCAAAACCATTGATAAAATTACTATGCAAAAATTTGTATTCTTTTGCTCCTTTGTGATAGGTTGCTAATTGTGATTCTAAAAGCTTAAGAAAAAGAATTCTATTTATCCAAGTCAAACATAATTCTAAACCAACATTGAAAGCTTTATTGTCCTGAATTCCTATTAAATTTACTTTTCTTAGATAATCCTTATCTTCAAGTGTAAAAATGGTGTTTTCTAGTAGTGATGCGTAATCTCTTGATTTAGAATCTTTTCTTTGAATTACTTTTTTACCGCCATCAACTACTTCTTCTAAACCAATAATGTGTAATAATTCGTTATAGAAGTTTTTGTTTAATTGGTTGCTGTCGTTTCCAAAACTATGTCCTAATAAATGAACATTAGAAAATATTTTAAAGTAAGTGTTTAGTTTATTATCATCTAAAGTGTTTAGGTTTGTAGTGCTAAAATCTAAATGCACAAATGGCAATTCTTCTTTAACTTCTTCGATATATTTTTTAGCAATTTCAGTATAAAACAATTCATTTTTAGTGGTATCTTTTAAACCATCTCTAAATGCTTCATATTCTTTTATTAATGATTTGTTTTTATAAAAATAATTGTAAAAATCTTCTGCTTTAAACAAAAACCATTCGTAGCCATTTGTGGCAATCAAATGCTTTAAATTATTGTTTTTTCGATCTAGACGCTCTCTTAAGTAATATAGCAGTAATTCTTGTAATGCTTTTTTATTGAGATTATTTTCTGTAATAAACTCTACTTTATTACTTGGTTTTTTTGCTTCTATAATTACACCAATATCTGATTTTGCAGTGCTGTCTAAATATATTGCTAAATCTATTCTTTCTTTCGTGTTTATATAATTGTCTTTGTAAAATGTGTTTAGAAAGAAATCTTTAAAGTGGGATTTTATATGTTCTTCACTTTCACCTTTTTCATCACTTAATTTTACTGCTTCTATACACACTTTTAATTTTTCTATAAAAGTGGTAACATCATTCCTTAAGGGTTTGTGTTTTCTATACGCTGGATTTAGTGCCTTTCTAGTGCTAATTTTATTCATAAAAAGATAATTATTTACAATTCGTAAATGTATAAATATAATAATGTTATCACATCTTTTTTTATAAAAGGAATAGTTTAATTAAAATTAGAATTTATCAAAATCAAACTCGGGAAATATTATATTTCGATTTGGTTTAATTACTGGCTTTATAGCTTCGGCACTTTTACTTACTTTATGATATTTTAAATATTCTTTAAAAAATGGTTCGCCTTTATAAAATGCTTCTTCAGGAGAAATGCAATTAAAAACACTTTTACTTAAATCAGTATCAAAACTGTTTTCAATATCCAAATTAAATGCAACTTCTTTAGTTGGCATTGCATTATATAAATACTCAAAACAATTTACTCCAGCATCAATATCGTTAATTTTAATTTTTGAAATTTCTTGTATCAATTCAAATTTTAACTGGTTTTGAATTTCTGTATCGGTTTGAATTTCCAATTCTGATATTGCTCCAGCAATCTTGCATAAAATCAAAAATAATTGATGTATTGATTGTTTGCTTTCTTGGTTTATTTCAAATGTTTGTAACCTCTTTATAGTATCATTATTAAAGACGTTACAAACTTTTGGTTTTCTTGGTTTATAAAAACTCCCAGTACATAACATATTGAATTTCTTAATTATAGCATACGTCAATAAATTGTTTCGTTTATGCCCTACCATTGTATTCTCACTCAAAAAACTGTAATCATTATTTTGAATTCGTTCACGAATTAAATCTACTAAATCTTTATAATTCAGTAAAATGTTAACCTCTTTTATTGCTTTGTTTTTTTCGTTTAAAAAATCAATATTTTTTTTGAATTGTGGTTTTCCAACAATATCAAAATCACGTTTTCTAAAGTTCTTTAAATCCAAACCATTGCTATTGTATTTAATCAATCGCAAATAAGTTGCTCTAACATTAAAAACATAATTACTTTGTCTTCTTATGTGCTTTAATATTAATTCAAGTTCTAAAGGCTTTATTTTACGTTTATTCAAATGAAATAAAACATCTAACATATTTTGACAAAGTGAAATAAAAATTTGATTTGGATTGCCAACAAATTGTTTATGATAATAGATAAATCTTTCACTTAAAGTGATTACTTCTTCTTTTATTTCTTCAATAAAATCATTGTAGTTATTTAGATTAAAGCCAGCACTTATGTACTCAAAATTATCAATGTATATAATAAAAGTATCTGTTTTACCTTTAATTTTAGGTTTTTTGAAATCGTGTTTAGTTACCATATTTAAGCCACTTGGCAAACTATTAATGTAAGCATACGGCAATCGCTTGTCTGATAAATAGAAGTTTTCTTTTATTACTGGTCTGTTAAGTTCTTTCAAACCAAAATCGCAATTTGGGTCAACTCTTAAAATTTGCGGTTTTGTTTTGTCATCTATAAAAAGTAGTGCATCGTGAAGCCGTGCGCCACGCTGTAAATTATTAATGCTTATGAAATTATTTATTGCATTTTCTTCCTGTTCAGTCATAAACGAAATAAATTTATATTTTTCGTTATGCGTAAAATATAGCAAATCTGTACTTTGTTTGTCTGTATAACCACAATCCAAGAAAAATGCTTTTGTAAACTCTTTACTTTTATACTTACCACTATTACAAATAGTATTAAACAAAATCTTTGCTTCACTCCTTTTTATGCGTTTTGTAAGCATTAAATTATTATAAATGTCATCTTTTAAATTTGCTCCAGTTTCAATGTCTAAAAATGTAGGGAATGCGCTTTTTATGTCGCATTCGATTAACTTAAACGGTGCTAATGGTCTTAATTGTCTTGACGTTTTAGGCAATGGATTATATTCTCTATGGTCTTTAACTGAAATATTAAAATGCGAAGTTGATAATTTCAATTCTTTACATATTAAAAACAAAATACCGTAATACCATTGACTAACTAAAGTAAAGCCATTAATCGGTATTGATTTTGACTTTCTACTATCAACATCACTATACTTTTTATCTAAATAATTTCGATCAAAATTATACTTTTCAATAGGTAGCTTTTCTCCAGTATTTATGTAGTGATTAACATAATCTATATGCTGGTGATGTCCAAAATATTGAGAATTAAAAAACCAAGCACTTTGTATTATTAGCCAGCAATGTTTGAATAATGGCGCATCAACTAATGAATAGAACTTTTCATCTAATTCATAAATTGCCGTATAGGTTGTTAAATTATTAGCATCAATAAACCCTTTAACCATTTCAATTGTATAGTACTTGTCTTTTATTTTATACGTGAAAATTTCACTATAAAAATAAGCCATAGCCAAAAGTGTAATTTCTGAAAACGATACACCAAAACCGCTTTTATTGTCGCCTTTCATATTGTTTAAAGCGTCCAAAAAATCAGTTTCGATATTCTTTGAAATACGGTTTTGAATATCAGTTTTTAAATTAGAATTATTATAAAAATCTAACTTAATCCATTCAGCAATATAAGTTTTGGGTACGGCTTTATTGTTTGCCGTTTCCATAGCTTATATTTTTATAAATACACTTGAAACAATACTATAAATGATTTGCTTAAAAGCACTAAAAACCTTAAATTTGTTTTGCTTTAATACCTCAAAATAAGGACTTTGTAAAGATCTACTTTGCATAGTCCTATTTTTTTAAAGGAATTAAACATTCCAATAATTCCGCTTTTTTGTAGTATCTGCGGTTTCCAATTCCATAGGCTATAACTTTGCCTTTATTTGTCCAGTGCCATAACGTGCTACTATCAATTTGCAAATAGTCGCACGTTTGTTCTCGGGTTAGTAACTCATCAGGATTATGAGTATTTGTGGTTGCTTTTTTTTGCTCTAAAAATTCAAGTGTTTTTAAAGCAATTTTTTCAGTTAAATCATCTACTGAAATTGGTGTTAAAATTAAATTGTGCATCTTTTTATCTTTAAAAGTTTACACAAACCACGTGAGGTATTTTAAGGGGTATTTTTTAGGTACGTACCCCGAAGTACCCAGTTATTTTGAATTATATTTATCTTGTATGTAATTACTAATTAATAGACTGTTATTTGATAATCTAATAATTTCATTTTTCCATTCTTTACTAAAGGCTTTTGAAATTAATCTTTCGTTGTTTAAGTCAATTTTTATAAATTCTCTGTAAAAACTTTGTCCAGTAGTTCCCGTTTTTTCTCTTCCGATTTTTTCAATTTCACTTTTTACAAAAGTTCCTTCAATACTTTTTGGAGGTTGTTGTCCATTTGCACTTAACTCAATCCAATACAGCAAAGCATACCATTTTTCTGCAATTTTTTTTCGTTTACCTTTATTAGGTTTATCGTTTGTATTTTGTTGAGGTTCTTTAATTATAAAATCATAAATTTCAAAGTAAGGTTCTACAATTAGTCTAAATTCCGCTATCAGTTCCTTTATAATCTCATTTGATTTATTTCTCTCTAATACGAAAAACATTCTTTTTAACAGATATTTTTTATCTGAAATATTATATCTAGCTTCTTTTAAAATAACATTTGGTAGCATTCGAAATCTCATTGGCAAACAACCTAAATCCTTTTCGATTTCAATATTTTCAACTAATTTGACAATTGCTTTTTCAAACTCTGTTATTAGCAATTCATTATTAATATCCTGTTCCCAATAATCCGTCTTTGGTTTTTCTTTTGATTCTATTTTGCTTATAGCATCATTATACCAATTCATAAATGAAGCCTTTAAAACATCACTATTGACACTTAAAATTCCGAAGCCGTACATTATTGCTTTCTTGGTAAAATTTAACCAATTTAAACTATTATTAGGTGTGTACTCATTGTATAAGTTATATTGACTTTCAATGTAATTTATAAACTCACTCTCTTTTGTGAGAGTTCTTAATTTACTGTAAAAATGTAAGCCGTTTGAATGTAGTAAACTATTTACAGCTTTTTCAAAATCTATTTTTGTTTCAAAGTTATTTTCTAAATCTCTATATCTTTTTTGTATGTAGTCTTTGTGAATATCACTAAAATAATAAAGTCCTTTATTAAAAACCAGTTCGTTAAATATTTGGTCTTTGACTGCTTCTTTAATATAGCTAACTTTATGTTGCTCTTTCGGTTTATTTAAAATAAAATTTGGAATTTCAAATGCATTATGTCCATCTTTAAATAATGTAATTGCTTCAAACAAATCATTAACCTCTAAAGGCTTAGATTCAAAATTATCAAATTCATTTTCACTTGTTTCCTTAAAAAAATCAAATAATTCTTTAAATACTTCATCTAAATCAGAAAAAAAGAATGTCTGAAAATAATCACAAGCTGTCTTTGTTCTAAATTCAAAATATTTATTTTTAAATTCAAAAATTTCTGCAACATCATCATTATCAAAATCTCTTTTTAAATTTGAAATTTCCTCGATGTTATTATTCCATAACGATTCTGTTCTATTCCAATCACAAATTTTTAATTCGTTTACCTTTGATTCTATTGGCTTAGTAATATTATTTACAATTATATCAAATTTTATAATTAATTCTTTTTGTAACTCATCATGCTCAATTTTATCTTTAAAGTTATTTTGAGGCTTTAAAACGTTTCTTTTAGCTTTCAAACCATAAACTTCATTAATTATAGTTTCATACTGTTTGAAATTATCAATATTAGAATGTAAAAATTCAACGAAATTAAATAGTGCTTTTATTTTTTCTGTAATCATATTTTTGTATTTAATTTTAAAAGAATGAATGTTTAAACAAACTTTTATGCTAAAAATAATTAGTTATTTCCATTGCTAAATCTTTATTGCTTTTACCTAAATAATTTAAAAACATCGCTTCGGTACTATGTCCAGTAACATTAATTAAATAAGTGGTTGGTATAGTTCCGTAAAAATTTGTTGCAAATGAACGTCTGCCAATATGCGAAGTTATTAATTCCCATTTTTTAAACATTCCAATTTCTTTGCGATACTGCTTAACCTCATCTTTATTTTTGGTTTTCTTTTGGGCTTTGTCTTCTTGGTTTAAATCTGTTAATTTACTGCCTTTAATTTCATCAGTTAATCCAGCTATACGGCAAACTTGTTTTATAAATAAATTATACTTCGGGTCTGAAATAGGTTTAGGAAATTCATTACTTCTTTTTTCTAAAATTTCGATTACTTTCGGGTGTAATGCAACCGTCATAACTTTATTGGTTTTGACTTGTGTAAACTCAATAAATGGCTTCAAATCGCCTTGTTTATTTTTTTCGTATCTAATCATTGATTTATCAAAACGCATAAAATCTGATATTCTTTGTCCTGTATAGCAACTAATAATTAGCCAATCTTTGGCATTATCATAATTATCATTTAAACGTCTTTTGTCAATGTTCTCAATCTTTGTAAGTTCCTCAAAGGTTAAATAAATCTTTTCTGTTTTGTGTTGAGGTGTTTTAATTTTATCTAATTGGTGGCTGGTAGTAATACCGTTATGCTTTGCGTGATTACAAACTGTTTTAATAGTTCTTAAATCCTTTGAAATAGTATTTAAAGCATAATTGTTTTTTAAACAATAATTTTCAAAATCCATTTTGAATTTATCGTTTATATCAGAAATTTTAATTTTGTAATTTAATGTTTTTTGATAACGCTCTAATAAGTGTTTTGAAACATTGTATTTTTTTTGAGTACCAATTGTTATTTCATTTTTTTTGACTTCCATAAAATAATCAAAGTACTTTAAAAGTTCCGTTGGTAGTTGTTCCGCTTCCTTTGGTGGGTTGTAATAAAAATCAATTTGAGTTTGCAACCATTCTTTGTTTACCTCATCAGGATTAACAGAATTGAAAATTTTTAAAATGTAATTTTCAATCTTATTAAGTTCTGTATTTACTTCTAAACGTCTATTTAAAATATCAGGGTCTTTTGAGCCTTTGATTTTGATTTCTTTAATGCCCTTTTCTTTGTTTGCTTTAATTTCAGCGTGATGTCCAAACCAATTTAAGTAATCAATTTCAAACTTTGTATTTGCTCCAATAACAAAATCAGTATCATTGAAACGATACAATAAACGTAAATGCAAATTTGCTTTGTCTTTAGTTGAGCGATACAAAAAATTAACCGTTGCCATATTATAGAGTATTTGAATAATACAAATATAATTATTTTGTACGGTATTTGTACGGTAAAATGAAAATTACATCAAACTATTGCAAAGTAAATCAAAATGAAAATTTTTATAAAGTATTGATTTTATTGATATTTTAGAGTAATTTTACATAAAATGTTAGTGTAATTGATTTTGTATTTTTGCAACTATTGTAGTTCAGTCGAGGTCACTTCTCGGGACAAAAGATAAAAATCATCTTTTGTCCCGTTTTTTTTTGCTTTTAACTGTTTGTTAATGAGATAAATAGATTCTACTATTTTGTTCACTCTAGCGGTTTGTACTTTATTTTCGTGAATTGTGAAATTTTCGGGGTAAACTAAACCTATTAGGCTTCTTGCATCAGATAAATCCCTTTTCAAATAAGAATCATTAAGCTTGATAAGATTGTCAACTCCCTTTATCAGTAGCTCTTCAATACTATGTTTATCTTTAGTGACTGTTGATAGCTCGCGTTCAAGGTTTGCAATTCGTGCACCATAGTCATCTTTCATCAGCTTATAATCATCAGCTTCAATTTTTGATGTTAATAGAAGATCTCTTGCATTACTTAATCTTAGTTCAAAATCTTTTATCTGTTCTACAAGTCTTCTTTTCTGTTCGCCGGCGTTATTTGCAAGATCACGATGCGTCTCATACAAAATCGAGCTGTACAATTTTTTAACTTCAGCTATAGGTTGATACTTATTAAGATCTTCAATAAACAGCTCGTTAGCGATTTCTGAGTTAATTCTAAACTTACACTGCGATTCACAGTGGTAATAATTATAGTATTTGTGTCTGCCTTTACATTTACTTCCTTGTAGCTTCTTCTGGCACTTTGGACAGATAAAAAAGCCTCTTAATGGGAAATCAACAACAGTTTTAATTTTAGGTCTGTAAAGGCGTGATTTTCCATCTAGGATATCCTGTACATTATAAAAAAGCCCTTCGGAAATAAGTGCCTCATGCTGTCCTGTAACAAATCTACTTTCTTCATCTTTATATTTCGGTATAAATATTTTACCGCAATAGACAGGATTTCTTATCAAGCCCCACATGTTATTTTTAGTTCTTTTAAATCCTCTCCTGCACGCCATATGATATATTTGCTCTGTATTGAATATTCCTTTAGCCAGTTCTTCAAAAATCCAGCGCATAACCGAGGCGGCAGGTTCTACAAGTGCAATATATTTACTTCCATCTTCTTTGGATTTATTTGCATATCCAAACGGCGCAATCCCCATATATCTTCCTTCTTTTTTTGCTCTTCTCATTCCATGAAAAGTATTTAAAGCTCTACGATCGTTTTCAACTTCAGGAGCTGCTAGGTAAAAAGCCAGCATCATTTTATTTTCTGGAATTGCCAAATCAAGAGGTTGCTCAATCGCCTGAGGTTCTACACCTAACTTTCTCAATAAGCTTATCATCTGATAGGCATCTCCTGCGTTTCTGCTAAAACGATCCCATTTGGTAAACAAGACTAGATCAGTTGTATTTTTTTGCTTTTTTAAACTAAGTAAAAGTTTATTCCATTGCGGTCTGTTAAACGTTTTAGCGGAGTGATCCTCATAAATAGCGTTACGTACTTCAATGTAATTTATTGCACAATATTTCCTTAAAACTTCTTCCTGATTTCTCTGCGAATAACCTTTCTCTGCTTGTTCGTCCGTGCTTACACGTATGTATAAATCTGCTATAATACTCATGACTCCAAAAATTTAGATACGGCTACATGAGCCATTTTTCGTAAAAATAGCAAAATTTCAGTTGCTTCTTCAATTGTAACATTCATACCCTCAGAGTTTAACATATTCATAGCTTTCTCTGGGGTTATTCTCCCTCTTGTGTTTTCCTCTTCATCTTCCATCTCTAAAATATTTTATATAAAAAAAAGCCCTATTACGGGCCTTTAATTTTTTTTAATCCATTACTCAAAAAAATAAATCTTACTCCCTTGTGTTTTCTTAAATGATCGTTCGTATTTTATATAACCATAATTACTCAACTCCTGAATACATTTATGATAGGTGTAAGCTGATAAAATTTTAGCCAAAGGAGTTATTTCATATCTATAGACCTGTATAGGATTTACAAAACCTTTCGCAACTCTATATTGAAGCAAAGCGGCATAAAGCGCAATGTGTGTTGTGCTTATGCGGAAATCTTTTTCAATAGCTAAAAAGAAATCGGATAAAGGTTTTAAATTTTCCATGTAACTATAAAGATTTAGCTTTGCCTTTTCTTTGAGATCTTTTTTTTTCTACTTCAGCCGGCTCATCTGAAACAGATTCCTTTCTCTGGCTAAAGTCCTTACTAGTAGATTTACCTTGAGTTTCTTTTTGTTTCTCATCTTTGCTCTCGCGATGATTAATCCTTTGTAAATTGCCGTCATATACATTTACAGTTTTAAATTGCGGATTTGCCTCTATATACTGTTTGCTTTCAACTCCATTAACAACAAACGTTACAGACTGAAGATTTCCTTTTTTTAGTGAATTTAAAAGATCTTCTTTATACTTGGGTGTTTCAAGTTCCTTTATAGAATGCTTTGCTAAACATGCTTCCAGATCGTATCCGTAATTTTGATGGTAATGATTTATTTTAAAGTTGGAATTACTCTCAGATTCTTTAAAGTCAATTTTGATCCAAGAATTATACACTTCGCCCTCTTTAGTTTTAAGGTCCTTATTTACAGAACGTCCCTCCATTAAATTATAGGCTTCTTTAAGGGTGATATTGCTGCTGTTGCTATTAATATAGAAAGTCTGTTCTAATCCTTCTTTTGATTCTTCCTTTTTAAGATTTACATGATAAGAGTTAAAAAAGTACAAATCACTTTGGTCAGATTTTTTAAAATTCAATTCGGCAGTCATTGAATCTTTTCCATAAACACCTTCTTTTATAATCTTAAACTCTGTCTCTCCTTTTAGCATCTTTTCTTTCAGATCCTGATCGAACGTTTCTCCAAATCCAGTATATTTTAACTGATCTTTTAGGAATTCTAAATTTTTCTGATTCATGATAAATTATTTTAAAGTTATTATTCTTTTAAAAACTATTAAGAACATCAAGATTGGAAAAAGCGGTCAAATTGACCATACCTTTTCAGTCTAAAGTGACCACCCGATTCGGAGCAAACTGATCACCTAATTTCAATTTAAACTGAGCACCTGTTTTCGTTGCAAAGTGACCACCAAAAAACTACTTCTTTTTCATGTTGTTTAACCATGGCTCTGTATAAAACTACAGACTATGGCAAATAATACAATAGACATGAATAAAATTAGAAAAGTAATTAAATTACATTGTGGTGGTAAGAGCAAATTGTTTATTAGCAAGTATTTGTCTCTTTCCAGAAATACAGTAAAGAAATACATCTCTTTATTTGAAGTACTTGGATTAAGCCTTGAATCGATTAATCAAAAAACAGATGCAGAATTAGACACACTTTT
>NZ_JBIPCM010000002.1:0-811631 GCF_044007415.1 Flavobacterium sp. FlaQc-28 | reverse complement strand
CATTTCCTCCTGTTAAAGCATCATACCAAACAATATTTCCAGTTTCTGGACTTACATTTATACTTGCAATTGTTGGTGCATTTATTAAACAGAAGTCTTGATCTGTATCTGTTATGTTTGGTGTGCCAGGATCAGTAACACTTACAACTACAGCTTGTCTTACATTACTTTCACAAGTTGTTGTAGCATCTTTTAAGGCTGCATAATACGTTCTTGTAGTTAATGCTGTTGCTGCTGTTACTACATTTCCTCCTGTTAAAGCATCGTACCAAACAATATTTCCTGTTTCTGGACTTATATTAATACTTGCAATTGTTGGTGCATTTACCAAACAGAAATCTTGATCTGTATCTCCAATATTTGGTGTACCTGGATCGGTAACACTAACCGCTACTGCCAACCTTACATTACTTTCGCAAGTTGTTGTGGCATCTTTTAGAGCAGCGTAATAAGTTCTTGTAGTTAATGCTGTTGCTGCTGTTACCACATTTCCTCCTGTTGAAGCATCATACCAAACAATATTTCCTGTTTCTGGACTTACATTTATACTTGCAATTGTTGGTGCATTTATTAAACAGAAGTCTTGATCGGTATCTGTTATGTTTGGTGTGCCTGGATCAGTAACACTAACAGCAATAGGTTGTCTTACATTGCTTTCACAAGTTGTTGTGGCATCTTTTAAGGCTGCATAGTAAGTTCTTGTTGTTAATGCTGTTGCTGCTGTTACTACATTTCCTCCTGTTAAAGCATCGTACCAAACAATATTTCCTGTTTCTGGACTTATATTAATACTTGCAATTGTTGGTGCATTTATTAAACAGAAGTCTTGATCGGTATCTGTTATGTTTGGTGTGCCTGGATCAGTAACACTAACAGCAATAGGTTGTCTTACATTGCTTTCACAAGTTGTTGTCGCATCTTTTAAGGCTGCATAATACGTTCTTGTTGTTAATGATGTTGCTGCTGTTACTACATTTCCTCCTGTTAAAGCATCGTACCAAACAATATTTCCAGTTTCTGGACTTATATTAATACTTGCAATTGTCGGCGCATTTACTAAACAGAAATCTTGATCTGTATCAGTTATATTTGGTGTGCCTGGATCGGTTACAGTTACTGTTATCTCTAATCGCGTTTTACTCTCACAATATACGGTTGGGTTCAATTTTATTGGAACAGAAAGTACTCCATAATAAATTTTACTTGTTAATAGATCACTTGCCAATAACGGAGTTGTACTAGTTGCAGAATCATACCAAACAACATCAGTTTCATTAGTCTTAAGATCTGAAACCTTTGGACTGTTTATTACACAAAAATCTTGAGTATTATCATCCGTTGTTGGTGTTGCAGGATCGGTTACAGTTACGGTTACTTCTTTAAGTTCACCAGCTTTATTTGGGCAAGTGTTATCACTTGTAACTGCCACATAATATGTCATAGGACTCATCGCCGCTGTTAACCCCGACGCTGTTAAAACTCCAGTCGCATTGTCTACTGTGTAGGTTACACCATCTATTTGACCTGTAAAAATAGGTCTCGTCTTATTTGCATCTAAATACCAAAAGAATATTGGATTTATTAAAGTACTCGACGGTGTTAAAGTCGCAGCTGTATTATGACAAACAGAATCATTATCAACTGTAATATCTGTTGGAAGTGAACTTGGTAAAATAGTGAACGTTACCTGTTTTCTATCACCAGGAGCGGTTTCACAATATTCATCAGAACTAAGTCCTACATAATAAGTATAGGTTCCTGGAACCAAACCTGTTAAATTTAAAATCGGAGTTACCTCACCTGCTATTAAATTACTTGTAGTACCATTAAAACTATACCAATGATATACTGGATTTGTAAGCGTTGGAGCTGGCGCAACTAAAACAGCTTCTAACTTCACATTTCCATTTTCAGCACAAATCACAGTACT
Source organism: Flavobacterium sp. FlaQc-28 (assembly GCF_044007415.1). NCBI lineage: Bacteria > Pseudomonadati > Bacteroidota > Flavobacteriia > Flavobacteriales > Flavobacteriaceae > Flavobacterium > Flavobacterium sp. FlaQc-28. Next base: position 809,701 of record NZ_JBIPCM010000002.1, on the reverse strand, counting down.
AGACCCATTATTTATTTTTACACTAGCTATAGTTGCAGCTGGCGTGGTTGCTCTAACCACAACTGTTACAACACCTCTTGTTAAAGCTGGACAACCATAACGCATAGGTTGAATATAATATTTATAAGTACCTGCCGCCATTGTCGCTGGAAGTGTATAAGATTGACCATTAGCCAATACATTACCGCCAGTTGGAGAATCATACCAAGCATAAGTTGAGCAGTTCTTAGGGGCTACCTCCAATTTTAATTCAGAACCGGGACAGACCGTGAGCGTATTATTAATATCACTGCCAATGACCTTCGTGTTGGTTACTCGATCTATAGTATGAACTCTAAGCTGATCAAATACACTTGCTACACCTCCTAAACTAATTTTAACTCTATCATAAGGCTGTGTTTGAGGTGCAAGAATTGTCATAGCCATAGTATCGCCTGAAAGTAATCTTAAACTCAATAAACTACTGTTGTTCTGTATAGGCGCTCCAACTTCTATATTTCCTGAATAAAGCTGAATAGTAAACCCTGTAAGTAAATTAAGGTTTAAAAGTACACCTGGTTTCGAAATCACTATTCTAAGACTATCACCAACCATTGATGGTGTTCTAAAAGCTGCTGTAAGTTCGGCTGCTGCCAAAACTCCCGCTCCACTAAACATTGTAGCATAAGTACCCACATCATTATCAGCAGCATTCCATGGTTGAGAAACCCCTACTGTAGTAGTTAAAGCCCCAACTCCTAAATCTCTTACGCCTGAGAAAATATCTTCAATATCCCCCTGACCACAAGTAATTTGTGTTACCTGTTTTTTGTAATGAGCATCATAAACATTAATACTTTGTCCCACACTTAAAACTGATCCTAATTGTACTCGAATACCATCATAATCTTTAGTACCAGAAACATCAGAAGGAACGAAGGTATATTCGAATGAGTTTTGCCCTGATAATAAATTTACTAATGATCCAGATACAGATTGCAGAGTTCCAATATCAATTGGATTTCCAAGTCCATCACGTTTCGTACCAACTACTGTAATACTTTGTCCAACCGCAATTAAACTGTTTTCTAAACCAAGTTTCACAGTTACGGGAGTCCCTTTAGAAATAGTTGTTGGCCATTGCAGGTTTTGCCATGTCGTTCCGATACCCAAAAGTCCTAAACCTGTAGTTATTGTTGAATATGTACTTGGGTTACCATCTACTGCTAAAGCTTCATTCGAAACACCGCCAGTAATAATTGATCCTGAAGATTGTGTATTTGCATAAACTCTTTCTAACAAAGTATCACAATCCAATGGATCAATAACACTAATTGTTACCGTTTGACTATTGGTACATGTTCCATTATTAGCAATTGCAGTATAAGTATAAACACCAACAGTATTAAGCGCTCCTGTACTATTTGATGGCAATGCATTTCCTTGCGGATCATACCAAGTTATTAGTGCGTTTGACGTTGCAGTTAATGTTACAACTTCTCCTTTGTTAACGACTCTATTAGTGATTACATTTGTTAAAGTTGGAACTGGATTAATTGTAACAGTTACTTTCTCTTTGGCTGATAAACAGCTATTACCTGTCGTTTGAGCCTGAATCCAGTAATCTCCTCCTATCGTAATATTTGCAGCCGCTTCGTCTGTAATTTGAGTGTTTATTGGACTGTAGAAAGTATAAGTTGTATTTCCTAATGTATCAAAATTTGTAATAGCATCTTTTAAATTCACTTTCGCACAACCTGATAAAGTTGGCAAAACTGTCAAAGTTGGGGTAGCTGAATAATTTACGACCACTTCTTTTCGGTCACCAGCAGCATTTTCGCAAGAACCTTGATTAAATACAGAAATATAGTAATTTTTAGAAGCTGTTAATCCAGTAATCGTTAAAGCACCTGTTACACCATCTTTTGAATATGTTATGCCGCCTATTGTCCCATTTGCAATTGGTGTAATATCACTCTGATTTTCATAATAGTTAAAAGTCACTCCCGTTAAAGAAGATGTTGGAGATAATACGATTCCTCCTGCACAAGAAGCTGTCAAAGGACTACTTATTAAAATATCCGCAGGTGTTGGAACTGGTACAACATTTACTGTCACTGCTTGACGAGTAGAATTCACACAAGTCCCACGTGTTTCCTCTAAATAATAAGTTGTACTCGTACTTAATGCCGGTGTAGTATAAGTTGAAAGTGCTGAAAGCTCAGTACCTCCTGTAGGTAGATTATACCATTTATATGTTCTTCCTGTAGTATCTGAAGTAACCGCTAAATTTGCTGATTTCCCTACACAAACAGTAGTTCCTGACACTGTTGCTTCTTTAAATCTATAAGATGCCCCATAAATATCTAAGCTAGTTGCTACAGTTGCTAATCCTCCTAATCTTACTTGAATTGCTGTAAATGGCCCTGCTGCTGCAAAACTTGCTTTAAAGCGGTTTCCGCCTAATAACTGAACATTTACAAGAGCACCAATAGTGCTCAAATCACTGTTTGGCGTTGATCCATTATAGCTTCTTAAAGTAACATTGGAAACAAGTCCAATATCTACAATCCCGCCTGGCAAGCCCAATTCTACATCTATTATATCTCCTGCTTTTCCTATTATTGGTGGAGCAAAATTTAACATTTGCTCAATATAAGCTCCAACTCCTACAACTACTGTTAATCGTGTTGCTGTATTTAAATCTCCATCGACTGAATTATCACCAGGAGGTGGAGTTGCTGTACACAATGCACATAATACCCCATCCGTTTGGGTAATTTGCGTAGTTGGTCTCAAACAAGCATCAACTGTATTAATTACCGACACATTGATTGCTGCTCTTGAACTGCTTACACAATCTGAGGCCCCACGCGCTTCAACATAAAATGTTTTACTCGCTGTTAAAGCTGGAACAGGCATATAAGTACTAGCTCCATCACTTAGATTTAAAGGAGTTCCTCCTGTTGGTGTATCAAACCATTTATAAGAAACACCAGCGACAGGATTTGAAACCTCTAAAGTAATACTTTGTCCAGACTGAATAACCACGTTCGAATTTACAGGGACAGGCACTGAAGGTCGCGGACTTACATTAAGAGTTACCGATGAACGCGGACTTACACAATCTCCAATCACAGCTTCAACATGATAAGAAGTAGTAGTCGATAAATTTTGAGTTGTATAAGACGTTCCTGTAAAAACTAAATTTCCTCCAGTTAATGCATCATACCATTTATAAGTGGTACCGACAACTGGCGAATCGACTGTTATGGTACTTGATTGTCCTGCACAAAGATTTGACGGAGATGCCGTGATAGTAGATGTAACAGGATTATTTACAGTAACAAGAACAGCTGACCTTTCACTATTAACACATCCGTTACGAGTAACCTCTACATAATAAGTTGTATTTGCTGTTAAAGCAGGAGTTGTAAAAGCAGCCGTACTTGTTAGTAAATTTCCTGCTGTCGCAGCATCATACCACTTAATCGATTCACCTAAAGCGACATCGGCTGTTAATGTTGTTGTTTGTCCACTGCAAATAGTTTTATTTCCAGTTATAGTTCTTTCTTTAAACTTATACGAAGCTCCATAGATATCAAGACTAGTTAATAATAAAGCCAATCCTCCTAATCTAACTTCAACACGATCAAAGGCTGATTTTGCAGTTAACGTAACTCTAAAGCGTTCACCTCCCAATAACTGAACATTCAAAAGAGAGTTTACAGCCGCGCGATCGTTATTGAATGTAGCACCGTTGTAAGTTGCAAGAGAGATATAACTTAATAAACCAACATCAGCCAATCCACCCGGAATTCCTAACTCAACTGTAATAACATCTCCTGCCTGACCTGCATTATTAAATTGCAAAATCTGCTGCACCAATCATTAATGAGTCCAACAGGTACAGACAGCCTTGCGGCAGTATCATTATCGCCATCAACCGACTTATTCTGATCCAATGAACCACAAAGTAAACAAAGCCCACTCTGAGAAGTCTGCTGGCTATTTGCCTGCAAGCAGCTGCCTTGCGCAGCCGCAACCGTAACCGTTATAGGTACTCTTGCACTAACACAACCAGCAGCACTATTACGAGCCTCAACATAAAAAGTTTTTGTCGCAGTTAAAATAGGTGTCGTAAAAGTATCTGAGTCTCCTAATAATTTAGTTCCTCCCGAGGGCACATCATACCAATCAAAAGTAACCCCAGATTCATTTGTAAAAGCGCTTAAAATTGCATTTTGTCCTGATAGTATTGACACACTCTGAGTTAATACGGTCGGATTTGCAGGAACTGCCGTTGATGTAACAGTTACCGTAGTTCTCGTTGTTTTACAGCTTCCAATTGCCGCCTCAACATAAAATTTTGTAACACCTATTGGAACTGTCGGACTATAAGTATTTCCAGTTGTTAGAAGGTTTCCCCCTGTTTCTGCATCGTACCAATTATAATCTGTACCAAGTACAGGATTTATTACAGATAATGTAGTTAGCTGAGTTGCCCCAGCAGAACAAATCGTCGTTCCCGTAGTACTAATCGTTGGCTGTATCGGATTAATAACATTTATAGTAACAGGTAATCGTTCATTGCTTTCGCAGCCAACCATTCTCGAAGTACTTACATAATAAGTAGTTGTAGCTGTCAAGTTTGGTGTAGTAAATGTACCAAGTGTAGAAAGTGGCGTGGTCGATGTTGCAGAATTATACCATGCAAGAGTTGTTCCTGCAGCCGCAGTTGCAGAAAGCGCTGCAGATGATCCATAACATACAGATTGTGTCTCTCCGCCAACAATTGTTGGTTTAGCAAACTGCAAGCGAACATCATAAAGGAGCAAACTATTAAGCACACCAATACCGCCTCCAAGTTTAACAACAATTCGATCAGTATCTTTAGTCAAAGTGTATCGTACAACACCAACCTTATTACCAGAAAGTAATGATAGCTGTAGAATAGAGTTGCCTAATCCAATAGCTGCACCGCTATCTACATTATCCAAAAATGGCTGAATTGTCGCAGTTGAGAGCAGTTCTAAGTCAAGTAAATCATTGCCGCTGCCAATGTATAATACAATTTGATCACCAGCTTTTGCAATTTGATTAAAAATCAAGGTTTCCTTAAGAGTACAGCCAACTCCTACAACAGTACTAAAAGATGTAGCTGTCGAAGGTACAGCAATTGACTCTGCATCGTAAGCAAAACCAGCATTTGTTATACCAGAACCAATGCATAATCCCGTATTATTAATACTATGCGAAGTGGGTCTACAAAAGGTTTGCGAAAAAGTCATATTGCTCAGAAGCAATAGAAACACCAAACCAAATAATCTCTTCTTTAAGATGAGATCGTAAAAAGTAATTTTTTTCATAATTTGGAAGATTAGAAAATGGACAATAAAATACCTGTTGCGGTAAGCACGTATGCTTAGGCAATTTTAAAATTGTTAATAATCAAACAGTTAAAATGAAGTTTAAATTTTTAATAACCCAAAATGAAACTTCACCTTAATAAAAATTATGTTGTATTATGTATACCAAAGTATACTAAAGAGCACTTTTTGTTCTTTTTCAACAAAAAATGTCTCAAAACTTTTTGGAAATACTGATCTAGACCAGACTTACTCGCGGAGTGATTTGTAATAGGGGTAATTTTCATAAAAGAAAATTTAAATTTAAGTAGAACCAGGGTAGTTTTATTAAATACACTATCGTTCAATTTTCATAGAAAGTTGATTACTCTTTCTATAAAGTTTCTTTCATTAGAATAAATTCTAAAGTTGAAGTAAGTTTCATTAATAAAAAATATACTGTTTTAAAAAAAACAGAGAAACTATCTTCATCTACAAAATCGCCGATTGGGTTTTGAAAATGAAAAAATAAAATAATTATAAAATTTGGATAACAAGTTTGAAGTGGAACTAAAATTAAATTTCGAAATCCATTCAATTTTATACAAACTCGTAAAAAATAAAGCCAAAATAATACCTAATGCAAAAATGATAAAGAAAGTAATGATTAATTCCATACGCAGCTTAATTAAGTTATTATAAAAAACTTCAACTCTCATTGTTATAGAAGTAAACAACTAAGTATCAAAAAATACTTTCTTAAGAATGTAATTTCCAAAACAGAAAAAACAACTTTGTTTAACTTTTCTAATCTAAAATTAGAAAAAAGAAAAACACTAAACAAACGTAAAATTCTTATTTTTTCATTAAAAAAGATTAATAAAAAGCAAAAGTAAGCAAAACGATTAAAACCGTTTATATACAATGCTTTATGAAACAGTAGTCTTAGTTTGGAACTCGGTGTCTGATAGGTTTTAGTCGTGAAAGCACAAAGTTAGGTTACTAATTCGTTACCGATTGACAAAGGCGATTAATAAACTAACTATCTATATTACAGTGTTTTGCGTTCTTTTTCTTATTCCCTTGTAACTCAAAATAATTTAATTTTAACATTAAACATTTGAGTTATGGAACAGACAAAAAAATCCACGTTCAAACTACTTTTCTACCTGAAAAAAAATGAGCCAAAAAAGAACGGTAATGCCCCAGTTATGGCACGCATTACCATTGATGGAACAGCTAAAACTTTAGGGACAAAGTTAGAAATTAACCCTAATAATTGGGATTTAAAGCATGGAAGAGTTGAAGGCAAGAGTGCCAAAGCACTGAGTATTAATCAAAAATTAGATAATATACGGGGACGTATCGACACTATTTATGGAGATATGCTAAAACACGAGGGCTTTGTGACGGCACAAAAGCTAAAACTTGAATTTCTCGGTGTTGGTGTTATGGAAGATTCTTTGCTGAAAGTATTTAAAAAGAACAATGAAGACTTTGAAAAAATGGTGGCAAAAGGAGAACGAGCCAACAGTACATACTACAAATACAAAATTGTCTATAATCACGTTGAAGAATTTATAAAAAGTAGATACCATCGTGATGATATGGCTTTTCGGGAATTGACTTGTGATTTTATCAGAGAATTTGATTTCTTCCTTAGAATAGACAAAGAATGCTCCCATAATACTGTTTGGGTATATACGATGCCACTTTATCGTGTTGCGGAAATAGCTGTCAAAAGTAGTCTTATTAGGAAAAATCCTTTTGAAGATTATGAAATCTCTATGAAGGAAAATGACCGCAGCTATTTACTTAAAGAACACGTTGAATCCCTTTTATTACACAATCCTTCACAACAAAAGTATGAACTTGTAAAGGATCTTTTTATATTCAGTTGCTTTACAGGGTTGTCTTATATAGATATTAAACAACTTAAAAGGACTAACATTCAATCCTTTTTTGATGGTCACGATTGGATTATAAGCCGAAGACAAAAATCTGACGTTGCTTCTAATGTAAGACTTATGGAAATACCCAAACGGATTATTGAAAAATACAAAGGTACCACCCGAAATGATTTTATTTTTCCCGTTCCCACAAACAGTATTTGCAATAGTCACATAGACAAACTTATCAAGGAATTAGAAATTGTTACCGAACAAAAAGTAACTTTTCACACGGCAAGGCACACCTTTGGAACCATGTTTTTAACAGAGGGTGTTCCATTGGAAAGCCTTAGCAAAATGATGGGACACAAAAATATTTCCACTACACAGATATACGCCAAGATTACCAGCCAGAAAATTAGTAAGGATATGGATTTGGTTTCATCAAAATTTGCAACTATGGAATCAGCATTTATTGAAATGGAATCAGAAAATGTTTTATCGAAAGAAATTGCATTGACTGAACAAGAATTTGAACTTATGACTTAATTTTCTTTTATATACCGTTAACAAACAGAAGCAGGATTCAACGATCCTGCTTTTTTTATGCCCATACTTAATCCTCAAAGCACATTTATTTTCACAACGCAAATCCCAACACTCATAAAAGAGCTTTGATTGGATCTTTAAATCAAGAATATTGAAGAAAATGCCCTTCACAGCCCATTTCAATATTTTCTTCAATACCCTTTCCGTGGCTTCCTCAGCCACCTATTTACACAAGAAATAAATAGACTAACTGCAAGGGTGCAGGTTTTGTAATCACACAGACCATTTCTTAATGCCTTTTCCATTGGCTTCCACATAGGTTTTTATCCAAGAGCCAGTATGCTGTTTTGTCCCATTTCAAGAGCAAAGGTATTTCCGTGTTCTTAACGCAACATCAAGGTCAAGCCCTGCGGGTTTGCCAAAAAATCTCCACCCATTCGGGTCGTATTTTTTGTCAAAACCTTGTTGTTGCTAAACACGAACCTTTTATGCTCGTGAAATGAAACAAAGCATACTCCGGCTCTTTAAACGAATAAAAAAAAATGTCAGAAATGAAAAAATACAGCATTAGAAATGGTAAAAGAGAAACGAAACTTCAGCACCTCCTCTCATTACCGAATAAATCAAAAAAAAATAAAATCAGAACAAAATCAATAACGCAAAAAATAGAAATTATGAACATCACAGGACGATTGACGAGAGATGCGGAGGTACGCACAACGTCACAGCAAAAACAAGTAGTAAACTTTTCAGTAGCAATCAACGACAGCTACCGTAACAAACAGGGCGAACGCATAGAGCAGACAACCTATTTCGATTGCTCCTATTGGATAACGCCCAACGTTGCCAAAATCCTAACAAAAGGCTCGTTGGTGGAATTATCGGGCAGGGTAACTGCAAGGGCGTGGACAGGCAATGACGGAGAAGCACACGCAGGACTGAATTTTCACACCTTCCAAATCAAACTGCACGGAGGTGGTAAAAAATCAGAAACTGTACAAGCTACCTTAGAAACAGCCACTAAAGAAACAGAGGACGACCTCCCATTTTAACAACAAGTATTCAAATAATTTTAAAACATTTTATCATGGCACATAATATCAATTTCAACGAGAGAACAGGACGTTATTCATTCTTTAGCGTACAACAAAAAGCGTGGCACGGTTTGGGGCAAATCGTGGAGCAATACCCAACAAGCGAGGAAGCTATCAAACACGCAGGGTTAGATTACGAAGTTGTAAAATCACCACTATTTACCAAAGGTTCGGGTATTATCGAAACAGCTAACGGCATAGAGATAGGCAGTAGTGAATTGGAAGTTCCTAACTATTTCGCCAACATACGCACCGATAACAATGCAGTATTAGGTGTAGTTGGTAAGGATTACCACATCGTACAAAACCGTGAAGCCTTTAATTTCTTTGATGCTATTGTAGGCGGTGGCGAGGGCATTCTGTATGAAACCGCAGGAGCATTAGGCAACGGAGAACGCATATTTATCACAGCCAAATTGCCCGACTATATCCGTGTAGGTAATGGCGATGATGTAACAGAAAAGTACATTTTCCTAACTACTTCGCACGATGGTAGCGGAAGTATCACAGCCGCATTTACACCTGTCAGAATTGTTTGCCAAAATACGCTGAACGCTTCACTACGCAGTATGACTAATGTGGTTCGTATCAAACATACTTCGGGAGCAAAACAACGTATCGAAAACGCCCATAAAATTATGGGACTGGCGAACACTTTGAGCAAGCAATTAGAGGACATTTTTAATGAATGGGCAAGCGTAAAAGTAACAGACCGAGAAGTAAGAAAGCTAATCCAATTGGCACTTTGCCCGAATAAAGAAACGCTTGACTTAATTAAAAAAGGTGCAGAAGATGAAATTTCAACCTTGTTTAAAAACACCGTTGATGATGCTTTTTCTTATGCAATGATAAGCGACACGCAACAAATGGATACTACTAAAGGCACATTGTTCGGAGCGTACAATGCCGTTACAGGCTACTATCAGAATGTACGCAATTACAAAAATGATGAAGCCAAGTTGCAGAGTATTGTATTGGGTGGTAATGCCCAACTCAAATCACAGAAAGCATTTGAATTGTGTACTGCCTTTGCAATGGACGGTGCGGAAATCTTAAACCTTAATTAAATAACTATAGGCTACCGCTTTAAACGGTGGTAGTCTACTAATAACAAACATTATGGCAAATTGGTGTAGTAATACGGTTGTTTTCGAGGGCAAACCCGAAGCAATCGAACAGATACAGAAGCTATTCAAGTTAATGGCAGAACAGGAACTAAAAGAAAACTGTGGACAGTTACCCGACTTTATTTCGGAAGATAATGGAGGTTATTTCTTTGCTACCTACCAGTACGAAGGCGATACAGACGTATTTCAATACGAAACAAAATGGTCGCCTAATATAGAAGTGGTACAAAAAATAGCAGAACACTATAAAGTGAATTTCATACAGGATTATGAGGAATTGGGTTGCTTGATATATGGCAGAGCAATATTTGCTGACAGGCTACTCACAGATATTTATTTGGAAGATGATGATTTTGAAAAATATCAGTTTGACGAAGAAACCGATACTTACCTTTTTGAAGGCAAAGAATACGACAGCGATTGCGAGATTTTGGAAACCTTGTTAGAGCAGAAAATAGCCAATCATCAACCTTAAAAACAAGAATAATGGAAGCGAAAATAATAGCCACCAAGTTTGTCCGCTATGATGTACCCGAATTGGAAACCCTACAATTTGCAAAGGTTTATCTATTGAGAGAGAAACTGAACAAAGGCGAAAAAATGAACCGAGCCGAAAAGAATTGGCTTGCAGAAGCAGTAAACCGAAATGCCTATTTCAAAAAAGCAGTTCCCTTGCACGGTTATCGGTTTGGTTTTGAAGATGTTTTGAAAAACTATGTAGTGAAGCTATACGGCAATTGGGCAGAATATAATGCACCCGACAAGACAAGCCTTAGAAGCATTGTATATGGCAGGATTGAACAAATAGCACAAATTAATTAATCCAACAACTATGAAAATAACAGATATAAATGGTTGTCAAATCGAAGTAACAGATTTAAAGGAAGCTATAAAAATAGCAAGACGATACAAAGAATATCGCCACGAGGACAGCAATTTTTCGGAGTTTGACAAAAGACAAAAAACCTATTGGTCGGATATGTACGAGAAACTAACAGCAACCAAAATGCAATTAACAACATCTTAAATTTTACAACAATGAATACTAATTTTTTCAATCAGATAGCACAGTTGGACTTTACAGGAGTATTACAACTGAACATTTCAAAAGGAGTAGAAAATAACCTAATCGTTTCGGTTATCCTCAACAACGAACAATGCGGAGATAACGCCAAAAACCTAATTCCGCCACTAACATTTAACGCAACACCCCAAGAGTTTGACGATGGATTTTTTGAGCAGATAACCGCACCTATTAAAACCGTTTCGGGTTTAATGGTGGATATGGAAAAATTTCTAAAACAATTAGAAGAAGTCAAAAAACAATCGGCTATGGAGAAAGAAAAAGCCGACAAACAGAAGAAAGAACAGGAAGCCAAAGACAAGAAATTTAAAGACGGAATGGCAAAGGCGGACGAGTTAGAAAAAGAGGGCAAATTCCGTGAAGCGTGGATGAAAGTACCCGAGATAACGGAGTTTCCCGAAAAAGCGGACGAGATACGCAAACGTAAAAACGCATTGTCTGACAAGTTTGCAACACCGAGCCTTTTTGGAGCAATGGAAGAAGCAAAACCCGAACCGCAACAGGCGGAAGAAGTTACAGTAGATTATCTTACTGATGAAACTGACGAAGACGAACAAAATTATTAATCTAAAAAATTAAAAGTCATGTTATTAGCAACGCAATTAGAACGAGTTTTCATACTCAAAGATAAAGGAAAGGACATCAAACTGACCGACCCTGAACCACGTTGGAGCGTGGAAGCCGTAATGAATTTTTACGCCAATATGTACCCTATTTTGACAACGGCAAAAATATCTGCACCGCAAATAAAAGATGATGCAGTTGAGTACAAATTTGAAAGCGTAATGGGTACAAAAGGTTAAACCAAAAATAAAAATGATGAATAATGCAACCACATATCCTATCGGGAATTATCAGCATACCCGAACAGAAACGACAACGGCAATTGCACCGACAGTTAAACGAGTTCGCACAATGGATGCAAAGACCAAAAGATGCAAACGAAGTGCAGAAAGACAAGCGGAAAGCAGTACCAATAACGATGTTGCCAACTATTTTCTAAAGTCGGTATTCCTGCCTAAACTGAAAACGGAACAATCCGTACAGGCTTGTAAGGAAACCGCAAAAATAGAGCGGAATTTTTATCAATCCCTTTCCAACCTTGCAGAGCATTACAGTATTGAACCAATGCAAACACAAATTTATGGCTATCCCTACAATATAGCTTTGGCGATGTGGGATATAGAAACCCAGTTAAAACGTACCCATTTAAATTGGGATAGTTTGCAATTGGTACAGGATAGTAAGAAAACCTTTTTTGTTAGCGAGGAACGATACGATACAAGAACGACCTTGTATTATATTCCTATCGTTCCGCTCTTTAAAATGCTCAACGACAAAAGGCGTAAAAAGACCGCTCAGTTATTGGTTTCCGTATGCAGTTATCTGTATCACATCGCTGATATTCCGTATTACAGACAAGAAAACAGCTACCTATTTTGGATGTATGAAATGATGACCGATTGGGTGGAACAGGACGATGAAACGGACGAAACTGAGAAATATAAGAGTGAGTTAAGACAAGCCGAACAAATTGGCGACAAAATAGAACAGAAACTATTCAACCGTATCAATTTACAATTATTTAAACAGCATTTAAACAACTTCAAAAGCCTTGATGAATTTGACCAGGAATGTTGGCAAGTAGCTTATAAAGTTTTTGAACTTTTTACGGAATATCCAACAGCAAGTATATTTAAAAATGCCCCCTTTTCCGAACAAGACTCTTACAATGATGATTATGACAATGAAACCATTGGAATGGAAAAGTACATTTCATTTGTAGCAGATACCAAAGGTTGGTTATATGAAAGTCTTTCGGATAGCATTAACAATGAATTTAATGAGTACGGAGCAATGGCAGAACCCATCATTAGCAAATATTTTGACGGAAGTGAAATAACGGCAACCAATCTTGATTTTGAAAACCGCTTGTTTCCGATACTGAACGATTTATGCGGTTTATTAGATGAATATAAAATGACGACAAAATGAACAATTTAAACGACATCACCGAAAATTTAGGAACCTTATATTATCCAAAATCTGCTTTGGTTTTTTATGAAACCAAAGGTACAAATACAGATATGTATGTGGAGCACTTCGATATGGACAGGAACGGCAACCCTATCAATGCACACCCTTTGACCGTAAAAGAAGCCAATGTATTGGCAAAATCATTACAGACGGATGAAGAAATTAAAAAAGCTTTTTTAAAACCTAAAGGAATTTTACCGACCAACATTTTACACATCAATCCGAGCGAAAAAGCTACGGTACTTTGGTACACCAAATCACAGCAAAGGCAACTGTATTTTGTGAATGGTTTGGGCATTCCGAACGGAAAAGCGCAAGTACCGTCAATGCTTTGGTTTGCCAATAAAAACAGCCTTTCAGTATTTGCTTTGGCAAGCGATAGAAGACCGACAGAAAAAACGCTTTTGCATTACGCACCATTTTTCAATGTATATGAAAACGGAAATGTATGTATGGGAACAGTAAATATTGATATTCAAAATTCGGCTTCGGTGGAGGAATTTATACAGGCTTGGGAAAGTTATTTTTTCAACAGTTATTTCAGCCATTTATTGGGTAATTACAATCCGATAAAAGGAAATTGTGTAACCATTTGGAAAGACATAATTGGTATAGATAAAACCTTTCCGAAAGAGGTACTGAAACTGAATAATAAAACCCTCAAAAATCTATTGTGATGAAAACGAAAATACATTTTACAGATAGTGATTTAATCAATCCGACCAATCCGATTTTAGTAAATTTAATTGGTGCAGGTGGAACAGGTTCAAAGGTTTTGACTGCATTGATGGAAATGAACCACAGTTTAACTGAGTTGGGACACGCAGGACTACAAATCCGCCTTTGGGATGATGATGTAATTACCCAAGCAAATTTAGGAAGACAGCGTTTTGCCGAATGTGAAATTGGATTATACAAATCCGTTGCATTAATCAACAGAGCCAACCGATTTTCGGGAACAAATTGGAAAGCGGAAACGGTAAAGTTTGAAAAAGACCGTTTAGATAAATTGCCCGAAAATGCAGGAGCAAGTATTTATATTTCTTGCGTGGACAGCGTAAAAGCAAGGTTTGGGATTGCGGATATTTTGAATATTCTGAACAACGGTAAAGCCTATTCCAACCGCCCACGTTATTGGTTAGATTTTGGTAACAGCCAGCACACAGGACAAGTGCTACTATCTACAATAGGAACAATTAAACAACCCAATTCCGAGAAATACGAAACGGTGGCAAGCCTGCCATTTGTTACCGATGAATTTGGCGAACTTTTAAAACAGTCTGAAGAGCAGGACGACACGCCAAGTTGCAGTTTAGCTGAGGCATTAGAAAAGCAGGATTTGTTTATCAATTCGTCATTGGCACAAATGGGTTGTTCTTTACTTTGGGGCTTATTTCGTTATGGAATGACAGAATACAGGGGGTTTTTCCACAATCTGAAAGATTTCAATACCCACCCGATAAAAGTTGCCTGACCCGAGAAATCGGGCGACAAAAATGCAATTCCTTACTTCGGTCGGAAACGCATTTTTGCATTTAATTAGGTGCAACCACTTTGTCAAAATGCACCGCTCCACAGTTCCCTTCCTCTACATTTTACCAAACAGGTTGCGTTATTATTGCGTGGGATATTCATTATCCCATTTTTGGTTTTAGCGAACTTCTTTTCTTTTCACATCTGCGACCAAAGAAAAGAAGCAAAAGAACGTCGCTTTTTTACGTCTGGTTTTTGACCTAGCGTTTTTTAAATGATATTTTTAATTCATTAAATTTGTTGCTATTTCGTCTTCAAAAAACCACCCTTAAAAAGCTCATCAATGATAGAAACGTCGATTGCTATATCTGTAAACCGAAAATCAGATATTGAAATAATACAACAAAAAATTATTGAAAAGAGCTTGCAGTTCCCTGTTTATATCTGTGAATATGAAAATAGCTATCAAATAAACTTTACCAGTGATTATGAAGAATGGGAATTGGATACTGCGATACTAAATTGTTTCCCTGACTACGAATATACTACAGACCTTGAAAGAGGACGTAAAGAAATCAGAATTCAAATTTCAAGATACCAATCAGAACTTTGTACTGATGGTTGGGGAAGACCACTTGAAAGTCCTTTAGATGAAACAAAATATCTAATTAAAAAATCAGTCAATAAACTTGAAAATTTCAATCCTAAAATCAAAGTTTTATTTGAAGATAAAGAACAATATTATTATGTGAATATTGTGGATGGTATAAATAAAGCAACTGATGAAAAGGGATTTCTATTATTAGATAATTTCAAAAATAAGATTGAAGATAACACAGCTGAAATATTAAAAGATAGACTTTATAAATCTCAACTCGAAGCCTTTCATTCTGGATATAATAAATTGTCCGAATTGGTAGAAGGTGATTTTAGATTACATTTGGAGAACAAAAAGAAAAAAATTAGAGAAATTGAAAAATTGCCAAGAAAAATTATCAGAGATTTTATAAAGGCTTGTAATAGTTTTGATGAAGTTGGTATGTTTAAAAATCTTGATAAAGAACTTGTTTATGAAAAGCGATTAAATTGGAGAACCATTTTACAAACGGATGGAATAGCTGAATTTAAAGAATATCTAAATTCATCAGAGCAAAGCTTATGCAGTAAAAATTTCAAGATAAGGTCATCCTGGACTTTCAATTTACCTAGAGTAAGTATTGGTGTAAAATATTTTCCTGTTTCTACCGATATTGAAAAACAACCTTTTCAAAAATATGGACAGATTGGTTTCACTTTAGAAGATAATAGAATTATTGCTATTGTAGATGAGAGTTAAGAATATGCATTATTCCCGCACTTAAATATTTTTTACCATTGGATATAATCTCAATGGCTTTTTCTATTTCGTCACTAAGTAACACATATCCTGAAAAGCCTAAATCCAATAAAGCTTTCACAGTTTTTTCCTCATCAATATCACTATGTGCAATAAGTTTTATGGCTGGATATTGTGTCCTTAATTCTTGAAGCTGTGCCAGCACATTCCTGTCGTAAAAATCAAGGTCAATTACGCAAACTTTGGGAAGTGTTTTTAATGCTGATAATTGAAATAATCCGTCTTTAATATTCTCTGAACGGAACAATATTTCTGTTCCTGAGGTAGTAAGACTTTTGCAAATCTCATCCAGCACCGGGCTTTTATCATTGATAAATGCTACGCTAATTTCTTTTTGGAGGGCATCTGTTTCCATAACATCGATTTTATTGTTAGTGGACACCTGCAAAAAAATAAGGCGCAGGCCACTACACTTACCGCACATTGAGGTACTGGTATACCCGACAACGAATAAGCGAGCACCTACGCCTATGGCATAGGTGTTCTTTCTTATTGTCCCGTTGTCTAAAAATTACCAGTTTTCAATGTGGGACTTAAAGTAAAAACACTTTAAGATTTTCTATATTTCGTTACAAAGATACTAAACTGCTTTTGATACTCATCATACCTTTAAAGCCAATTGGGTCAAAAATTGATTAATAACCGGCTTTATTGGTTACATAATTCTGCTCTAGTGCAGTGAGTATATCTGATTGTTTAAAAATGATTTTGCCACCTATTTGGATAAACGGCAGTATTTTGTCATCCCTATATTGCTGTAATGTGCGTTTGCTGATGTGCAACATTTCACATACATCCTGACCAGACAGGTATATCTCACCGTTCATTACAGGACGGTAATATTTCAATATTTCCTCAATATAGGTTTTCAATAAGATTATCATTTCGTGATGGTCAATAATCTCTTCGGCTTCATTAGTCACTAAATCCATCGGTGTAGGTATTATACGGCTGTCCGGCTTCAAGCAAAGCCTTTACATCCGAGAGTTTATAATAATTTTTGCGGTTTAATCTGGAGTAACACAATATGCCCTTATCCTTGTAAGTCTGTAAAGTCCGTTTGGTAATGTTCATCATCAAACACACTTCCTGGATATCTAACCACTTTTCTTTATTGAAAATAGAGGCATATTTTTCGGTAGCATCTTTGGTCATTTCCAAAAGATCCTTCAGCTCATTTTTCATTCCATCGAATGCGGATTTTTGTATTGCGATCACTTCCATTTCTTCTCAGTTTTTCTGTGGAAGTTGAATTTATAAAGGATTGAAAAGAGATTTGGAAAGTTGGAATTGATTGGCTTTGAAAGGTAGGATTTGTCGTTAAACAATGAATTATGAAAGCGTTTATTTTGTAAATTTGAAAAATACAAGTTACTAAGGACTACTATAAATCACGATGCTAATCAATATGAAATCTTAAATGGCGGTTTTACAAAAAGGCAAATCAAATTATCCGTTTTGGGGAGCATCAATAAATTTAATTACGGGGCTTGACCCGTTAGGACTTCAAACAACATCTGAAGCAACTTACGCTACAATGTTGCCAGGTATTTCCAACTTGACTAACCGACTTCGTTACTATGGCTTTTATTGTTGGTTATTAGACTTCTATTTCAAGACTGAAAAGAAAGGAAATTCAAAAGAACAATATCGATTTATCCGCAGAGCAGAATTGATGATTGCTATAATTATGCAAAGTCAACGGAAAGAAATCCAACAAATTACCGGAAGTAATTTTGCATCTAACCTACTCAATACGATTGAGGGAAATTATTTTGACTTAGCTGAAGGAGCAGACAAAGATGATACCGATAAAAATGTTTATTGGAAATATCCATCAGGTGCTTTTGGACAATATTATTACGGGGCAATGCAAGCACTTTCACTAATCATTACCGCTGTAAATGATTTTGGCGATGTTGTCTATAATATTAGCCAGCCACACCCAAGGCAGAAAGTTTCAGGAAAACAATTAGCAGATGCTTTTGAAACTTCATTGACACCACAGATAAAGGAATTGCTTTATAGCAATATCAAAAAAGGAAAGCTTTATCAATCGGACATTCCAGAATTGATAAAATATTTTGCTATTGAAACTATAGATGCAAATAGCGATGAATGGCAACTATACGTTGAGATGTTACTTGACAAAGACGAGCCAAGCCAAGAAGTTGAAGAACTTGTTACTTTTCATAGACGGGAAACTATTTTATCGTTAATAAAAACAGCCGTTCAAAATGATAATGACTACGATTGGTATAAATTTTTGTTAGAGAGTTATCATAAAAAATTGGGAACAGACTATCAACCAGAAACAGAAACCAGTATCGGTTGGTATTGCTACCAACTTAACGAATATTGGCAATACAGTTGCGGAACAATTTTTTGGGCAGTGCTACAACATCTATATAATTTTCAGCAAGACCAATATTTGCCATCATTTGTAAAAGAATTTTCAAATAGAATCACCGAGGAAATTTGCAAGGAGTTAAAGCAATCTGCAAAGCCAACCACTTTAGTTTCAGAGATTTTATCTCTTATTGCTGATACGGTTGATGAAGAAGAAACAAAAAAAGAAATTACAACCGGTAATCCGGTTATTGCAGGGAAAAATGGTTTTATCCTTTTACTTCAACTATTCAAAAACAACAGGGAACAATTGCACCCGTTGAAAGAATTTATGAGTAGAAAACGAACGGAGAGAGATGGAAATATGGTTGACGGTATTTTAACAGTTCACACAGCAGAAAACGAAACACTGCAAGAGTTTGTTGAGCAGTTTATTTTACGCAAAATCATTTACAGGCATTCTATGGTTGCCCTTAGAAAAATGGGCAACGGCTCACAATCAACACATAAATTTTTTATTGAAGAACAATACATTCGCTTCATCGACATATTTCCACCAAGAAATACGTCTCCAAGGATGAATGCATTGCAAAACATAATGATTGACTTGCAGGTAATCAACGACCAAAAAGTTTTATTTCCGTTACACAAAAAACTTTTGGTGGACTGATGGCATTAGAAAGAGAAAACATATTGACCCTAATAGGAAGTAGAAGATACCATTCTTGTATTCTCACTACTTTCAGCTTTGACTTTTATTTTTTTGAAATGAAAGCAATGAAATGGTTGCGTTCGTGTGGCGTTCGAAATGTAAATGTGTTCATTGACGGACATTATTATTCGGAATTAATGCAACAAGCCACTGGAGAAGAAATGCAACTCACGGCTGGTTATTCACTTTACCCTGTTTTCCAAAAATCAATTTTCCACCCAAAAATTTGGATGTTATTTGGCGACAAAGAAGGTCTACTAATTGTTGGATCTGGAAATCTTACCAGTTCCGGAAACGGGAACAATGACGAAATATGGGGAGCATTTCACTTTGATATTCGTTCTCCTGAAAATGCACCAATTTTTTCATCAGCGTGGAATTATCTATCAATGCTTTCATCAACAGTTAAAGGGCAGATGAATGAAAAAACAACAAGATGGATAGTTGAGCATTCTAAATGGCTAAATGAATTACCCAAAGTAAAACCATTTCAATTTTCACAGACCTCACAAAAAGAGAAAGTTGCTTTTTTATTTAATTCAGAAACATCTTCCATTTGGGAAGAGCTTTTAAAGCATATCAGCAATGAAAAAGTAATTGAAATTACTTCTATTTCCCCTTTCTATGACAGTAAGGGTAAAGTATTGCAGGAACTAAAATCATTTTTTCCGAAAGCAGAAATAAATGTTGTGTTAGATGAAAGCGGTTTTATTCCTTCTTTGATGGAAGTGAACAAAACATTTACTTTTTATGATTGGCGTGATGCAGGTGTAAGTAAAGTTCAATATGCGAAATCTGAATATGCAAAATCTAAGCTTCACGGAAAAATTATCCATTTTAAAACAAAAAATGGAAAAGAATTTTGCTTATTCGGCAGTGCCAATGTTACGCCTGAAGGTATAGGATTAGCAGGGAAAAATTCAAATGCAGAAATTTCGCTTCTTATTCAATCCGAAAATGGAGGATTACTTAATGGGTTGGGAATAAAATTGAAAATAGGTAATAGCAAAAAACTTTCTGATTTTGCAGTTAAAAATAACAAATCAATTTATGAAACGGTAATCAAGAACAATAAATTCAAGGTTCAACTGCTTTCCGCAGAATTGATTTATGATGAACTTACATTGCACACAAATGGCAATTTTACAGAACAATTCCAAGTAATTTTCTTTGACAGGCAGAACAGATATTTGCATTCTCAAATATTTCCGAAATTTGAACAAGAACTAAAATTAAGACTAAATTTAGAGTTGGGTACTTTTCAGTATGTTCAATTAGCGAATAATGAAGGCGAGGTTATTTCAAATAAACTTTTAATTTCGGATTATTTTCTTCTTGCCAAAACACACCCCAACCCAAAAACAGAAGACATTGAAAGAATTTACAGCGAAATTCAAAACGGAGAATTAAGCAAAGTTCTTGACTTGCTACATTACGCAATAATTGACGAAACTGAAAACGAAGAAGGTACAAGTATTTTGCACAAAAATAAAAATACTGATGCTAAAAGGGATGGAAACAAAGAGCCGGAAAAACTTTATGACCTTTCTTCTTACAGACCAATTGAACATTCTGCTTATGAAAAAAGCCTGCTTTTATCTTCTCTTTCGCTTCGTGTTTTGGATGTTCTAAAATTTATTCATTCAAAAGCACTTTCAACAAACAGGCAAGCGGATATTAGTATTGACGAACAGGAAGAAAATTTAGGCAATATCAATGGAAATGAAGAAAACGAAGTGAAAACGGTTCGCAACCTGTCTTTCGCTTTGCTTAAATCTGAAAGAAGAAAGTTAGTAAGCTATTTTGATAATCTTTTCAATAACCAGCAAGCAATACTTTACGGAGACAACCGACCAAAAGCATATAAGCCAACACTTACAGATTTAACCAAGTATTTGATTGCTCTTGAATTGATGTTTGAATATGGAGGCAAGGCAGAAAAATATGACGAGCAAGACAAACAGCATTTCTTTAGTTATCTTCCATTTGCTGACAATTATGATAGCGACAATGTGAAAGGTTGCTGTTTAAATTTAGTTGGCGACTTTTTGATGTTGGCAAAAACTGGATTTAAAGAATATGAATTTGACTACACGAAAAAGAAAGTCGAAGAATTAAAAGATGATGCTTTTGTAAATACTGTAGTTTGCTTGGTAAATAACCGATGGAAAGACGACGAGTTGCACTACTTTTTTTCAATGATGTTAAATACGCTTCATTATTTAGGCTGGAAAAATGTTGATGATTTCAACAATAACATTGAAGAATTGAAAACTAAAATTAACTATAGGATTTCTCAGCTTAAACAGAGGGCAAACGGACTTGAACAAAATTTAGAATTATTTGACAAAAAGGTTTGTCCTGCATTTGAGAAAGTGATACAACAGCTTGCTGACAAAAACTTTGACACATCAGCAGTTCAGGGACAAATTATCTACAAATCGCCTTGGGGTTATAGCTATGTCCACTCTGTAAGTAAGACAAACGATTTTACACTAATTAGACCAGGATTTATGTGGGATGATGATAAAGAAGACTATATAAAACATAGCCCAGACGAAATATACTTACCGGTAAAGCTCTTGTCTTTTATATGTATCAACTTATAATCATCAAAAACCAGATAACCTTTTTAGGCTATCCGATTTTAATATTGCTTATTCAAAATATTTAAGCAAAGTATGTTTTTAATTTCTCTGGTATCTCAACATTATCAGTTTGCAGAATGTTTTTATATTCAATGGTAATGTTACTAGCACTTTCAAATACATTATTAAACCTTTCTACTAACCAATCAGAATTATCTCGTTGATTATAATGTTCAACTAATTTCATAATTATATCCTTATCGGCTGGGTAATTTTTAATAATTCCCGCAATGATATCTGCTTTTTCATTTACATATAAATATGACCTATTTCCAATAAAACTACTATTATTTAATATATCTTGTTTAAAAGTATTTAAGAAACCGTTTTCAGATAAAATTTGATGCTCATTAATAGTTGGAGAATACTCTCTTATAGCACTTAATATAGTTTTATTAGCTTCTGCTATTTCATTTTGTGGTATTAAACCATTTCTTAAGAAAGATGTGTATAATCCTAAAATGTTGTTCCCAGAGATTAATTGTGTTTTCCAAAATTTCCTAATTTCTTCCTCATTAAAATTAAAACTCAAAATTTTATCAGGATGGTTTGATAGAAAATCTTTTAAATGAAACTTGTTGGCCTTGACGATAGTAATCAAACTATCATTTACGAAATCTTTATTTACTTCTAAACTTTTACTAATTAGTTCTTGTTTCCTTTTAGATAAATCAAAATCCCACTCTCCACTATGCAATAATGCTTCCCAGAAATTTTTCAATTTCGACCTTTCTACTGAAAACTCAACCTCTTGAATTAATGGGGTAATATCTTTATCCGGAGGAGTAATAGTTGGGTCAAAATGTTTGTAAATTTTATTGATTAGAGATTGCATTCCGCCCTCTATTGTTATTTTAGACATATTACTCTCTATAAATGCCCAAAAAGCCTCTGTATGGAAAGTTTCAATAATATTATCTTTGTAGTGAGCACAATCATTCCGCCTATCCTTCCAATATTTTACTTGTAATCGCAGATTGTCATTAAGATTAAAAATTGGGTCTTTCGTACGTTGTTTGGTAGTCGTGTCAATTCTTTCTTGTTGTTGAGTTGCATCAAATACAATTGCTTCCCACAAGTCTTCATTCTGTAATTTTAAGATTGTAATGTCCCACTCTCCTTGTGGATATAAGTTTGGTTTAGTTGCGCCAATTATTCTTTCTTTCAGTATAGTCAGAAAAGCTAAATATGAAAATAATAATGAGGCTCTATTCGCTCCAGCTTTATAGCAAGTAACAGCATCTGTAAATAGTACATTTACATCTTCTGAAAAATTGCTATTATCAATCCAATTTTCAATTCGTAATTTCATTTAAATTATATTTTGCACAATGTTGTTTAGATGCTACAAAATTATACAAATATTCTAAGTCACAATTTGAACAAGCATATTGTTTATCGAGGATTTTGTATTTTCTACTTTCTGTTTTTCCTTATCCTTTTTCTCACGGGAATAAACCCATAATGACAATAGTCCGAAGATAATCAGTGCATAAGCTATCCATTTACCAACCCGTTCAATAAATTTAATACCAACCGATTTTTCATAAGAGGAAAAGCTTTCAGCACCCATAGGGCTTCGCCTGTAAAACTTTCGGCGGTTAATCCAGTAGCGAAGCGCCAAGCCTAAAACCAAAAATAGTATCCCTATAACTAATGATGCAACCATAATAATAGCTATTACATTTCTACATATGAATTTACAAAAAATATTTGTTTCACTACATCACAAAAATATAAAATGTGAGCGTGTTAGCATAAAAAAATCCTGCCTTGTGGACAGGATTTTATTTATTAATCATCACTATTGAACTGAAAATTCAGTTTCTTTTCATTTCCAAAACTATCAGAAATCCATACATCAAATGATTGCGACACAGTGGATGTAGAAGTGTAATACAATCGGAACTGCTCTGTTAGTAAAGGATATAAATCGTTTGGTAGATACGCTGGTTCATTATAATATCTTAAAGTTCCCTGCCCATCAAACTGAAAGTAACGGATAAAATATTGTGTATTGCTGTAATTACCGCTTCGTTTTATTGTCATCCTTATTTCTACGGTTTGTCCATTCGATACATCTTTTGGAACAGGCATAACCTGTACTTCAAAAGGAAAATCGTTCTGTATTTCGAGTTCGTCATCTTTGCTACAAGATACCAAAGTAACCGAACTTGTGAGGATTGCCAACAATACATATAGTGGCAGTAATCCTATTTTGAATTGATTGAAAAATGCTGTCATTATTATACGTTTTTAAAAGTTAAATCTTAATGCCACACCTGCGGACGGACGGAATTGTTTCATATCTGTACCCCATAAAACCTTTGTACGTCCTTGCAGGACTAACACAAATCGGTCGGATAGATACGTTTCAAAAGTCAGCCGACCGCCAGTTCCGTAAATGAGATTATCCTCACTCACTATTTTCGCTCCGTCATCCAACATTGCTTCGCCACGATTGATAGTTTCATAACCGATTACGCCAGTTATTCCGGCATTTAGCGTTATGTTTTTTCGGGCATCACCCAAGAGGAATAAACTATAACCGCCTTCGGCTGTGTAAGTTTCCTGCGGGATACGCAGTCCTTTATAAGAATGGTATTGGTGCGTATATTCCAACGCCCAAAATTGGTAATTGCCGTTTTTGCCATTTACGGTCATTGCTAAATTGATATAATAATCGTTTCCGATTTTATCGTCAGATAATACACCAGCACTTACTTCCAAGCCTTTTTGTTTAGGCAACATTCGTTGTGCTTGTGCAATCGTAATGCCCATTAATACGAACATTACGGTATAGATATACTTTCTCATATTATTACTTTAAAAGGGTTATTAAAATTTCAGGTGCATATCGTTAATCAGTCGAGCCTTGATTAGATCTGAATTCTCTACCTGAAGCGTTTGGTGTCTGCCACCGTTTTTCTCAAAGATTTCAATCAGCAAAACCTTGTCGTCGGCAATGGTAAACTGGTCTAAAAGGAATACGTTTTGTTCGATTGCTTTCCCGCCAATCTCATTCAATGGCTTATAAGTACGTAATGGTATCATTGGTCTTTCCTGCACTACGGTTCGCTTGGCTACTTTTTTATCTACTACTTTAAAATTGATGAAATCAATTCCGAAAGGCACATTGGTACGGTTTCTCAATTCTGTATGGAAATAGTATTTACCGTTGTGGATGTAAATTCCTTTCAGGATAAATTGAATACCGAAACTTTTAGCACCGATATGCTTAACAGTCCGCTTGTCTTTTTTGTAAATTGTTTCCAAAAGCAAGCCCGCCAATGATGGTGAATTGTTACCCAATTCTTCAAAAAGCACATCGTTTCCATTCTCTTTATCCACTGCTTTTTGCATTGTGAGCAGGTCGTAACTCAACGCTTCCGGATAAGCACTATAATATACATTGAAGCTGTAAAATCGACCGTCATTGGTAATTACCGAAAAATTGGTTTCCGTTTCGAAATCTTTTACCGATGCTTTTACACGAAGTACGTTTTCCGCATCTTCTGCTTTTCCTGCAATCAGGTATTCGCTTCCCAAATCCACATAACGTATGGCGGTTGGGAAAATCAAATGAGTAGTCTTGTCATAAGTTACTTGCATTTGGTACGGTTCTATCTTGCCTAAATTTAGCGGTGCTTTTATACTGTCTTGTGCAAAAGTGTTTACGGCAAAGCCGATGATAAGGGCAAAAGCCCAAAAAGTTTTTATATGATTTTTCATTTTCTTAATTATTTGAGTTCAATATTATTTTTTAGAAACAAGGAAAACTTGATGTCCTGCTTTTAGCGTAACTTTTGGTGTTCGTATTTTTTTGGCGAAATAACCCGAAATACCTTGTACGGCACTTTTACTGAGGTCGGAACCAATCTGTTGTCCTGTTGACGAGTTCATACTGAAACTTGAACCTGTGGCATTTCCCATATTGGCAACAATGTCTGTTACAGCATTACGTTCTGGCGAATAGGGAACGTACAAACCCTGCTGACCATCGAGGTCGTAGATGGTTATATCTACTGGGATAATATTGCCCTCAAGCTCAATAGATGTAACTTTTAACTGTAACCTGCCACCTTGAAACTTTCCGATTGCCGTTAAAATTGTTCCCTGCGGAATGGTACGGTTTGGAGTTTGTGCAGGTTCTAACAAACGCAGTCGTACACCGCTTTCGCCAATAATGGTCTGTGTTTCCTGTATGCTGGCTTTTACGCTATTTTTTGGTTGAGCGACTTGCTCTACTGTTCCAGCAGTATAGAAACCTCGGTTTTTTTTTTCGCTCCAGTCGGCTAAAAAAGCACTATCCGTAGGTTCTCTGTACAAAGCCGATACAGCTTTCTTTCTTGTAGGTGTGAATGCTACAAAATATTCTTTCTGAGAATTTGAAGAAGAACCTCGGCTAGCACTGTCGGTGCTTACAGGTTGTCCCGTATTTCCTCCCGAAGGCAGATACTTTGAAGCCATCTGATACGATTTTTCCATCAACGTTAATTGGTCATTTACAGTTACACCGGCAGGTACATCTTTTTCAGCCAATTTTTCTTTTAGTTCGTCCAGTTGCCTGCGCAACTCCTGTGTTTCGCTGTTATTATCCTGATAAAATGAACCTAATGTGCTTTGTGCATTTCGGTAACTGTTTAGTGTAGAAGTGCCCGATTTTCCAGTCATCATACCATTGTTTTGGTCTTCTTCGGGCAATTCTTCTTTAGTTTGCTGTGTACTATCGGTATTCCAATAATCGGATAAAGTAGTTAGCGCATTTCGCTTTTCCTGGTCTTTTTGTTCCAACATATCTTGCTCATAAGCTTTTTGTTTATCATCCTGCATTCCTGCTTCGGTAGCCTGTGGAAAAGCATCGTTTAGTCCGATGTTTTCCATCTCTTTTTTTTCTGCCGAAGGTTTAAATATGAGGTATAAACAACCCATAAAAACAATTCCCATCAAACCAAAAATGAGTGGTTTTTTAAATTTTTCTATGGTACTCTTTTTATCATCTGTAAGATTGGATACTTTGTTTTGGTCGCCTTCCTCAACCAGAATGCTAACCCTTTTTTCATTTTCTTTCATAAAACTTATTTTTAAAAATTGTTGTCAATGTATCCTGTAACTTTGCAGGATCTTCTTTCTTTTTGAGGACAGGGTTTTCGATATGTTCGATAACCAAATTGTTATCGGCTTTGCCTGCATCATACCATACTTTTAAAATAACTCCTGCGGTAAGCAGTAGATAGCCTATAAAAAAGTATAAGGTGTATTTATGCTGTTTTCCAACGGGTAATGCCCGCCATCGTTTGTCCAACTTGTTAAAATACCTATCCATATTTACTCTTAATTTTCTCATGCGGTTGGTTTTTAGCGTTGAATAACTTCAATGTCCTTATTCTCTACCACGGCAAATTTTTCAATATTGAAACCTTGCGGATTATTGTCTGAACGGACAGAGTTTACAAGGAAACAGGACGTTATCAAGCTTCGCCTTGTCACATTGCTGGAGCGGATGATGAATTGCTTAGCGTAAGTACGCACTGCATAAGGATGATTGTCGAAATTGCAGACCACACTATCCACCTCGATACGTTGCTGTACATTACCCGATATGATACGGTTGTAATAGCCTTTTTCGGAAAGATCTTTGTAATAATCAAAGGCACTTTTATCGGCAAGATTGAACGCCCGTTTCATATTGCTTTCAATGGCATTTTTGTCGGGTGCAAGCGTAAAAAAGAGTTCGTGAAAACGTCTTACGTGTTCCCTTGCCTCAACCGGACGGTTGATGGACGCATCTTGCGAAAGAGCCAACATTAATGATTTTCCATTGTCTAATACATAAATTTTTTGGCGCTGTTCTGTTGCAAAGCTGTAGGACTGCCATACGGCATATCCTACAACGCTAATGCATAGAACGGCAAACACAATGGCGTACAGCCTTATCTGTCTAAAGCTGTTTTCTATATTTCTGAGTGTTTTAAATTCCATTTCTTAAGTGATTAATTTTGTTTACTTATTGATTAGCCTGCCACCAATATTTCCTGCAACAGACCCAGCTCCAGCTCCGGCAAGATTTCCCGATTTCATTGCAGCTTGGTTAACATTACGGGTAAAGTTTCCTGCACCGCCTGCCTGAATAATCCAGCCCGTTACCGTTGGAATTGTAAAATATCCTACGATACCTATAATCATAAAGATGATATACACAGTATTGGAAGTATCAGGGATATAGGTTGGGTCGGCAAGCATTTCAATGTCCCGTTCTAATATCAGAGATTGTATCCTTGCCAACATTGAGCTGAACAAATCTGAAACAGGAAGCCAGAGGTAAACGCTTATATACCTTGTAAACCATTGCGAGAGCGTAGATTGAAAACCATCCCACACGGATATGGCAAAGGCAATTGGTCCGAGTATGGACAACACGATTAGAAAAAATGTTCTTATGGTATCAATAACCAATGCTGCCGCCTGAAAAAGTATTTCCAGTAAATTGCGAAACCATTCTTTTATTGCTTTCTCAATCTTGTAGGCTTGCCTATCCATATACATTCCTGCCATTGTTCCCACATCAGAAGGCGACCAGCCCAATTCCTCCAATTTCTTATCAAATTCCTCATCCGATGCCATATATGCGGTTTCGGGATTTCTTACCATTGCTTCATATTCCAATTGGTCTTTCTGCTGTTGCAATTTATTGAGGTCAAGTACCTGGTCTTCGAGAATGGAATGGGTTCCTGTAACTATCGGATTGAGAACTGCATTGATAGTTCCCAATACTATTGTTGGGAAAAACATAATGCAAAGTCCCAAAGCAAACGGACGTAATAATGGAAACATATCAATTGGTTCGGCTCGGCTTAAAGCCTGCCAAACCTTTAATGCCACATAGAACAAAGCGCCTAATCCGGCCACACCTTTAGCTACTCCTGCCATATCACCGGCAAGTGGCATCATATCATCGTACAGCGAACGCAGTACTTCGTGAAGATTATTCCATTCCATTTTTACCAGTATTTTTGGTTAGAAGTTCCATACAAGTCAAGCACTCTCTTGGCATCGTTTTTCTTTTTCGCTCTCAAATAGCTGACAGAGATATTCTTGTTGGTGTAATAGCGAACAAGGCTGTGATAGTCTTTCACTTCCTTGTACACACGGTCGATAACATCCATACGCTCTTTGTCATTTAGTGAAAGGCTGGACGAGGTTATAATCTGCTTCAATTCCTTTAGTAGTTCCGTACTTTCATTTAGCAATGAAGAATAACCGTTGCCGATGGCTACCAATTCCTGTGGCGAAAAATTTGGATCGTTCATCATCTTGCCAAAATTCTGCACATACATTTCTGAAACATCACCCACTAAGAGTACAGTTTGCTGTACCTTACGAGCATCTTTTACAAGGTTGTTTATAGCCTGTAGTTTGTCGTAATACTCTTTGCCTTGCTTATACACTTTTTCCACTTCCTTGAAATTCTTCACTACATTGCTTACAGTGGAAGAAGTCTGTATAATTTCGTTCGCACTATTGAGGATGCCTGAAGCCAGATTTGCAGGATCTGTAACCACGAATTGTGCTTTTGCGGACGGTGCTACGGCAAGCGTTAATGCCGTACACACCATAAAAATGATTTTTTTCATTTTCTTGAATTTTAAATTGTTAATGAATTATTGATTTGCACTATCACGCCGTTGCATAGCGATGTGCTTAATGGCGAGTTCTACGTTACCGTCCAGTTCAGATGCGAGTTGCATCACTTCCAGTTTTTCGGTTTCTTCGGTGGTGTATGCGAGATATTCCTCCAAACTAACTTCTGTGGCATATACCGCAGAGTGTGTTCCGCCCAAGCCAATCCATACTTCCTTGTAAAGACGTGATGGGTCGTTGTTCATATTAATAGAAAGTACTTGCGCTTTTTCCTTATCAGTCAAACCGAGCATTGCCTGTATATCATCAAACTTGTTCATATACTTTCGCTGGTCGAGCAGGATTTTACAATCGCTGTTGTTAATGATACTTTCCTTTACGATGGGCGACTGAATAATGTCATCTACCTCTTGTGTTACCACGATGGCTTCGCCAAAAAATTTCCTTACCGTTTTGAAGAGATATTTTATGTATTCTGCCATTCCTTCTTTGGCGATGGCTTTCCAAGCTTCTTCAATTAGGATGAGTTTTCGGATACCTTTCAGCCTTCTCATTTTGTTGATGAAGACTTCCATAATGATGATGGTCACAATTGGGAAGAGGATTTTATGGTCTTTGATAGCATCAATCTCAAACACAATAAAGCGTTTAGAAAGCAGGTCTAATTGTTTATCAGAATTCAACAGATAATCATATTCGCCACCTTTGTAATAAGGTTCCAAAACATTGAGGAAATTGGCAATGTCAAAGTCTTTTTCCCTTACTTGTTTTTCTTCCAATACCTTACGATAATCGCCTTTCACATATTCATAGAACCCATTGAAGGATGGAAAAATATCATCTTGTTTAATGCGTTCGATGTAACCGCTTACGGCATTTGATAATGCAACTTCTTCCGAACGGGTCGGTGGTTCATCATCACGTTTCCAAAGGGTAAGTATCAAGGTTTTGACACTTTCTCTTTTTTCAATGTCAAACACACCATCATCGGTGTAGAAAGGATTAAAGGCAATAGGATTATCTTCGGTATAAGTAAAGTAAACGCCGTCTTCGCCTTTGGTTTTGCCTTTGATGAGTTCGCATAAACCCTGATAAGAATTACCGGTATCAACCAACAAAACGTGAGCACCTTGCTCATAATATTGGCGAACCATATGGTTAGTGAAAAATGATTTTCCACTTCCCGAAGGACCAAGTATAAACTTGTTCCGGTTCGTGATGATACCCCGTTTCATCGGTAAATCCGATATATCCAAATGAATAGGCTTTCCAGTCAATCGGTCAGCCATCTTAATGCCAAATGGCGATGGCGAATTGTGGTAATTGGTTTCTTCTGTAAAAAAACACAAAGCAGGCTCAATAAAAGTGTAAAAACTTTCTTCACTCGGAAAATCGCCTGCATTGCCTGGCATTCCTGCCCAATACAATGTGGCTACATCCGTAGTGTTGTGGCGTGGTTTGCATTCCATCAGTGCCAATGCACTACCACTATCATTTTTTATTTGTTTGAGTTCGTTGGCATCATCCGACCAAGCCATAATATTGAAATGCGCTCTGATGGATGACAGTCCAAAACTATGTGCCTCATTCAGGTATTTTTCTATCCACTCTTTGTTGATTTGATTTGCCCGACTGTAGCGAGCCAATGAGTGCATATTTCTTGCAGACTTTTCAAACTTTTGCAGGTTTGCTTCACTGTTATCCAAAAACAAATACTGGTTGTAGATGTGATTACAGCTTAACAGCAATCCCACAGGTGCAGCGAACGACAAACGGCAGTCACTTCGGTCGGTAGACAGTTTTTCAAAACGGGTATCAGCAGATACTGTTCCGGGTAAATCGTCGGTATCGGATAAAGTGTGCAGGCACAATCTTTTGTTACCAATACGAATTTCTTCGCCACCCAATGCAATGTCTTGCATCGGTGTTCCAACTTCTCTGGATAGTGTTAGGTATTGCTCCAATAATCCCTGTTTTCCATCTGTACCGATGATTTCGTCTTCGGTCAATCGTTGCAGTTTGATAAACCCGCTATCGTTTACGATACGTTCAAATTGTGCAACCGCTTCCATAAAGCGGTGTATAACTTCCTTATCCCTGATTTCCTTCGGTATCAGTGTCCCTTTGCAAAGCGAACTGAAATTACTCTGCATTCGCATACGCTCTTTGCTCGTTTTAGTTAGGAACAGATAACAATAATGGTTCAGAAAAGGACGTTCATTGAAATGGCGTTGGTAGGATTTTGCTAGAAAACTTTGGTCATCTTTTGCCAAATCGGGCGCATAATTTTCTTTGATGTACCAATCCTGTTTATGGACTATCGTGAAATCTGGCAAGGTTTTGACAGCCTTATGCCAAGCGGAATGGATAGCTTCATATTCAGCAGAAGCCACGGTAAACAGCTCCGGCAGACGTACTTCAAAGCAGGCAGTAATGTCCGCATCTTTTGACAGAATACAATTGTTCTCTACCGCTAATAAAGGAAACTTGCTTTCCAGTGTTGTTGATTTTGCTGCATTTATCATCGTACATTGGGTTTAGTGGTAAACTTTAAATAGCGATGTACAGGCTTGCGACAAATGATGTAGCGAGGATGCCGTTTATTAGCCGTTATTTTCATTAATCCGTGTTCTCCATATTTTCTGTTCAGTGAGAAGGTTTGCCACACAATCAGCGAAGCACCACCTGCTCCAAGAAAAAGACAGATGTAAGAATTAACCCCGATCATATATAGTATCATCACCAGGATTAGTGTGCCGAGCAATCCACCTGCGAAAATGAACAAGTATTGTGCTTTCAACCCTTTAAATTCTACCGTTCTTCCAATACCCTTATTGATGTTATAATTACTCATAAGGCAAGGGATTAAAGGAAGAATGAACGAAGGACGGTTGCCGCTACGATGAGGAAAATACACGCACCGAACCACGAAGCCGCCGTTTTGCTTGTATCAGGATCACCCGAACTGAACTTGTTGTACACTTTAACACCTCCGATGAGACCTACTACGGCACCAATGGCGTAGATGAGCTGTGTGGCAGGGTCGAAATAAGACGTTACCATTTGGGTTGCTTCGTTGATACCGGCTGTACCATTTCCTTGTGCGAAGGCACCAATTCCTGACAGCATTGCTACCGCTGTCAGCAAAACTTTTTTTCTCTGTTTTTTCATAATTGAAACACATTAAATTGTTATTCTTTCCCACACCTTGCGGGTTTTCGTGACAAAGGTGTTTCGGAAAAAGAGGCCTTATAATAATGTGGCAGTGAGTGGAATTACTTGGCGGTGAGTGGCGGTTGAAGGCTCAAAAAACAATATATTAGCGTATCTTGCTAATTCTTTTATAGAAGTATTTAATAGCATTAATAAAGAAAAATAAGAATGGCAAGTATTAAACATCCCGTGTTTGGAGCTCACATATTGGAAGGGTTATGCAGAACAATTGGTGATACGGCAGATGGCTTAACGGGTACAGAAATTGGACAAATTCTTTTAAATTCTAATATTCCAGATATAGACCCCCAAAACACAAAATGGAGAAGATTATATTCGGCATTTGCTGAGTGGCAAAATCAGCATCAATGTTCAAATCACATATTAAGATTTGTACAAGATACTTTACAACCAGTACGTTATATTGGGAAAGAGGAAATTTTTCATAACCGTAGATTGGAAGTAAATAAGCGGTTGTCGTTTATAGGTACTGAACTTACAGAGGAAGGAAAATTTAGATTAGTCGCAAAAGCAACTACAATAGCCGATGCTGAACAAAGAGCTAGTCGCTTGAAACATAAATTAGAAAATAGAAACGTTCATACCGCTGTTTTTGAATATTGTAAAGCTGAATTATTGTTTGAAAATTATTTTCATTCTGTTTTTGAAGCAACTAAAAGTGTTGCCGACCGTTTGAGAAAGTTGACTGGATTGTATGCTGACGGCAATGCTTTGGTAGAAACCGCATTTTCAACAACCAATCCTTTAATTAAAATCAATAATTTATTGACCGATACGGATAGAAGCGAACACATAGGATTATGTAATCTAATTAAGGGTGTTTTTGGCTTAATTAGAAATCCTACTGCACATCAACCTAAAATTAAATTTGAGATTACTGAAGAAGAGGCTCTTGATATTTTAAATACCATATCATATATCCATAAACGATTAGATAAAGCACTATAAAAACATTGGGAAGTCTATACAAACTTCCCAATGTCAAAACCATCAAAATCATTTTTCCGCAAAGTGGAAGAACCGGCTTCCGTTTCAGAAGAAAGGCTACTGTCCAATAGCTCTGCTATTTTACGAGAAGCGCCTTCCATAGAACTTTCCAAAAGGCTGAATAATTCGGTTCCCTGTATTTTCTGAACTATAGCTATCGCTGTTTCCTTTTGAGATTGCTCCAGTTTTTCTTTTTGAAGCAATATCCCCACGGAGTTTAGTTCTTCAAAGGTAACCCCTTGGGCGAAACCGTTATCGCCATCGGATAATTCGTACCTATTCCATTCTTCCTCCTCTTCCTCAAAATCAGGCATATTACTGAAAACTTCGTCCAGCTCTTCCTGCGGAATTTGAATGCCGACGTTTTCATTTTCGTCGTATTCTATGTCAAAATTATCAGGATTTATTTCCGGTTTTTCAACTTGGCTTTCGCTGGCATTGTTTGGCACCGAAAGGCTTCTCTTAGGTCTAGGTTGCCCCATAATATCGGGCAGTTTAGGGTTGCTTTTTTCCTGTATCGTTTTTCTTTCTGAACTTTTTTTGATTACAATCTTATCCTGCACAAGCAGGGCAATTACAATCAGCAGGCATATCACAATTACTATTTCCATAACTTATAAAATGGGTTTAAAACGTTCGTTGAAATAATCAGTAATATCATCCCCAAACTCCCTAAAGTGGTGTTCAAGGATGTTGTCGATATAAGAATAGAGTGTAGTCTTTTCTTCTCTTGTTAATTGCACAATGCGGATTAACCTTTCGTGGTATTCGGGACGTATGTAAACGACCTTTCCGTTTCGACCTGAAGGAAACCGATTGACCAGAAATGTCTCCTCATAATCCACCTTCTTTGAGGAACTATTGCGGGCTTTTTCTTTTGGTTTTGTTTCCTTCTCTATTTCCTGTTGTTGATTGGCTTCGGGTACAGTAAAAGACTGATTACCACTCATGATATTCATGATTAATTCTTCATCAACAACAGGCTTATCGAAGTCTTTTCTTCTCTTATCTATGGACATCCTTAACTATTTTAGAGATTAACAATTTTTAAAAACTCCTCAACAAACAAATCCATTCTAGTTACTTTCATAAGCTGTGGTTCGGCAGGTAGCAAACTTGACCGAAATACACTGTTTAGGGTATCATCCGTTTCTTTCCTGAAACGTTTACTATCCATTATTTTTGAGGTCATTACAGATAAATCAAGCTCGTTAATGACACTTTGATAAGCCTCGTATATTCCTGTCTTTTCCCGGCCATCTACCTGGTTCCAAAACATCCACATTTTCTGATCCTCATTACTCTCAGCCGTTTCGGGTAAACCAAGGAATGCTTTAGTAAAGCTCAACGTACTTTCCATAACCAGACGATCAGCACTGATTGGAGAAAAAATAAAATCCATTGTTCTTAAGGTAGTAAGCACACCTTTTGTATTAGCTGTGCCGGGAAGGTCAAAAAAAGTTATATCAGGCTCTATTGCAGATTGATTTACGTATTCCAAAGCCTTTGACAAGGCATCCTCCGCTTTACAACTGATAATCGGATATGCCTTTTTATTGATGCTTTGATACAATTTCATTGCAGATCTTTTATGGTAATCATTCTGCATAATAGTTTTCAAATCCCTTTCTCTCATATTGGCTAAGCTGTGTTGTGGAAAATCACAATCCATTACAAGTACATTAAATCCTAAACGATAATGCAATACACTTGAAAGTAGTGCAGTCATAGTAGATTTTCCAACACCACCTTTAGGCGTTGAAAAACTGATTTTTAAAGTTTTCTTTTTTGTTTCCATTATTTAAAGATTTATTGTTACACATTTTATTTGTTTGGCAGGTTTGAATATTGGTGTATTTAAATAGTACCTATTTCCCGTATGCCTGTATTCCCTTTTTGGAAATTTTCTTGATTGTTATTTGCTTTCATTACCTCTTGGTGGGTAATCATTTTTAGCAACTGGTAAACCTTGCAACTAGTAAATTGCTTTACCGCTTTTATGCTTTTACATTTTTAAAGTTTTATGCTTTTAAAACCTTATGCTTTTATTCCAAAATATCTGTACTAAAACCCAATTTATTTTTTACCCCTAATACATTTTTTATTACCTGCACTAAAACTATACGGCAAATAAAGCGATTGAATTGGCTCGTTATTGATGTGTGGCAGTGTTTGGCTTCCAAAGGCAGAGTTTGTCCTAGTATCACATTGCAATACTCTTATCAACAGGTATTTACTTTGTACAATGATTTTTATTAACGGATTTATGCAAAAGTCTTTTGACAAAATGGAGGGTAACTGGAACGGCTTCAAGCCGTTTTTCCCTGCTACGTTTAATCCGTCCCGAAGGGCGGATTTTTGTGTTCATCAGAACACGGCAAGTTGTGTTTTGAGCATCTCGAAACGATTTCGGATGCTCAAAACAACTTGCCCTGCCGGGGGCCGAAAAACACCTTCCGAAGTCAGGGTTTTGTGTAAATTATAAATGGATTTGTGATGAACGAAAACAACAGAAAACAATTAAAAAAGACCGGACGCCGACCTAAAGAAGACCCGGCGAAGATTAGATATACAATTTCCTTTAATGAAGAAGAGCACAGCCGATTTCTTTCGCTCTTTGACCAATCGGGAATGCTGGTAAAGGCACATTTTATAACCTCTTGCATCTTTGAAAAAACGATAAAGACCATTCAAATTGATAAAGGAACAGTTGATTTCTATATGCGATTGACCTCGTTTCACAGTCAATTTCGCTCGGTAGGTGTAAATTATAACCAAGTTGTAAAACTATTGTACAAGAATTTTTCAGAGAAAAAAGGATCTGCCTACCTCTATAAATTGGAAAAACAGACGATTGAAATGGTATTGTTATGCCAAAAAATCATTCAGCTAATCGAAGAATTTGAAGCAAAACATCTGAAAAAACAGGTCTAAAAATGATAGCAAAAATTGGAAGAAGCAGTAACTTATATGGTGCTTTGGCATACAATAATCCTAAAGTGGAAAACGAAAACGGACAAATTCTGTTTGCCAATAAGATAATTGAAACACCAAGCGGGCATTATTCTGTAGCACAATTGAGCCAATCTTTTACGCCTTATCTTATTGCAAATCGAAATACCGAAAAACATACGTTGCATATTTCGCTCAATCCCGACCCGAAAGATAATGTTAGTGATGAAAAATTTAGGGAGTTGGCAGAGCAGTATATGCGTGAAATGGGTTATGGCGAACAGCCTTTTGTCGTGTTCAAGCATACTGATATCGACAGAACGCACATACATATTGTTTCGGTTTGTGTGAATGAAGAAGGCAAAAAGATTTCAGATAAATTTGAGAAAATGCGGTCTATGAATGTGTGCCGAGAACTCGAAAGGCAACACGGATTGGTATCTGCAACAGATAAGGAACACAAGCAGAACGATAAGATTTTTAGCCCTGTGAATTACCAGAAAGGTGATGTAAAAAGTCAGATAGCTTCGGTAGTTCGGCATTTACCGAACTATTACCAATACCAGACATTGGGCGAATACAACGCATTGCTTTCTTTATTCAATATTACTACTGAAAAAGTTGAGGGCGAATTGCAGGGGAAATCTCAGCAGGGTTTATTGTATATTCCGTTAAATAAAGAAGGCGAAAGAGCTGGGCATCCTTTCAAGGCTTCCTTATTCGGAAAGAACGCAGGACTTCTGGCTCTGGAATTGCAATTTGAGAAAAGTAAAACCACATTAAAAGACCACCCAACTAAACAGACTTTAAAATCAGCTGTCAATATTGCTCTGCAATCTACATCTGATGAACTGAACTTTAAAAAGCAGTTGGCAGACCAAGGTATTAATGTAGTGATAAGAAGAAATGATACAAAGCGTATTTATGGAATTACTTTTATAGACCATAATTCCAAAACGGTCTGGAATGGTTCCCGTTTAGCAAAAGAACTTTCTGCCAATACCTTTAATGATTATTGGAACAGTAACATCAAACCCGAAATCAAGGAAACTGATGAGCCACAAACTAAATTATCTCAATCAAACAACATAGAAGATTTACCTGCGGAAAAACCTCATCATTTATTCGACTTCCTGAATACTAATGAAAAACACGAAGATGGTTTGATTGAAGCATTAGGCGGATTGTTACCCGAAGCACAGGGCGAAGATTATGAGGAACAGGATTTTGCTAATAAGATGAAGAAGAAAAGAAACCGACAAAGAGGTCAAAAATAGAAATCAGCCAAACACTGCCACACACCGCCAAATACTACCACATTTTTATAGCCAGCCTTTACAGTCTTTAAATTCACGCCCGAACATTAAAATTAAAATAATGCAGGGAGAAGATGATTTAAGAGGACTTGCCAAGATTATGGCTTTTATGCGGGCAGTCAGTATTCTTTTGGTACTGATGCACCTTTATTGGTTTTGTTATGGTTTCTTTTTGGAACGTGGCTGGACACTGGAACTCATCAACAAAATATTAGGCAATTTCCAACGAACGGCAGGTTTATTTTCTCATACGCTTTACACCAAAGTATTTGCCACAGTATTGCTTGCTTTGAGTTGTTTGGGAACTAAAGGCGTTAAAAACGAAAAAATAACGTGGTCTAAAATTTATGTGGCTTTGGGAATTGGGTTTTTTCTGTTTTTTCTGAACACGTTTTTGCTAAAATTTGCACTAAATACCGCTACATTTCTTTACATCCTTACCACAGGTTTAGGCTATATTTCCTTAATGGTAGCGGGTGTTTGGATGAGCCGTTTGCTTCGTACCAACCTGATGGACGATGTTTTCAATAACGAGAACGAAAGTTTTATGCAAGAAACCAAATTGATGGCAAATGAATATTCTGTCAATCTTCCCACAAAATTTTATTACAAAAACAAATGGAATAACGGCTGGATAAACATCGTCAATCCTTTTCGGGCAACCATTGTTTTAGGAACGCCAGGTTCCGGAAAATCCTATGCCATTGTAAACAATTACATCAAGCAACAAATCGAAAAGGGTTTTTCGATGTACATCTACGATTTTAAGTTTGATGACCTTTCTGCGATTGCTTACAACCATCTTTTGAAACATCAGGATAAGTACGAAGTAAAACCAAAGTTCTACGTTATCAACTTTGACGACCCGAGAAAGAGCCACCGATGTAATCCACTCAATCCAGATTTTATGACGGACATCTCTGACGCTTACGAAGCAGCATATACCATAATGCTGAACCTCAACCGAAGCTGGATACAAAAGCAGGGCGATTTCTTTGTGGAAAGCCCAATTATTTTGTTGGCAGCAATTATCTGGTATCTCAAAATCTATGATAATGGGAAATACTGCACCTTTCCACACGCCATTGAATTACTGAACAAGAAGTATTCGGATGTATTCACTATCCTTACTT
The DNA here is from genome assembly GCF_044007415.1 of Flavobacterium sp. FlaQc-28. Lineage (NCBI taxonomy): Bacteria > Pseudomonadati > Bacteroidota > Flavobacteriia > Flavobacteriales > Flavobacteriaceae > Flavobacterium > Flavobacterium sp. FlaQc-28. The sequence goes on along the minus strand of NZ_JBIPCM010000002.1, from coordinate 770,753 downwards.
CATATCCTGATTTGGAAAATTATCTTTCGCCGTTTATGGATGCGTGGCAAAGTGGCGCACAAGACCAATTACAGGGGCAGATTGCATCAGCAAAAATTCCTTTGTCAAGAATGATAAGCCCACAACTTTATTGGGTAATGACAGGCGATGATTTTTCACTGGACATCAACAATCCTAATGAGCCTAAAATTTTGTGCGTTGGTAATAACCCCGACAGGCAAAATATTTATTCGGCAGCATTGGGTTTGTACAATTCACGGATTGTAAAACTCATCAATAAGAAAGGTCAATTAAAGAGTTCGGTTATTATAGATGAGTTGCCGACAATTTACTTTAGAGGACTTGATAATCTTATCGCAACGGCAAGAAGTAATAAGGTGGCAGTTTGTTTGGGTTTTCAAGATTTTTCGCAGTTAACCCGTGATTATGGTGATAAAGAAAGTAAGGTTATACAAAATACAGTCGGTAATATTTTCAGTGGACAGGTTGTAGGCGAAACGGCAAAAAGTTTATCTGAACGTTTCGGAAAAGTTTTGCAGAAACGTCAAAGTTTATCAATCAACAGGAATGACACCTCAACTTCAATATCGACACAATTAGATAGTTTAATTCCGGCTTCTAAAATCTCAACATTAACCCAAGGTATGTTTGTAGGTGCTGTTTCGGATAACTTCGATGAACGTATCGACCAGAAAATATTTCACGCAGAAATTGTCGTGGACAATGAAAAAGTAGCAACTGAAACTAAAGCTTATCAAAGGATACCAGAGATTTTATCCTTTGTTGATGAGCAGGGAAATGACCAAATGAAACAAGAAATCGAGACCAATTATAAACAGATCAAACAAGATATTGCCATGATTATTGAAGTAGAATTGGAACGGATAAAGAATGATCCTGATTTACAGCATTTGGTGCAACATGGGTAATATAGACAATAATCAATTAAAGCATAGTTTTATTCACAATATTACAGACAGACCACTAACCAAAAATCGTAACTTTACATAATGGAAGATTTACGACAAATAACAGAATTTAAGTCCTCGCCTGAATTGGTAGAGAAACTATATAAACATAGCATAAAGAAAACCTACGAAGCAGGAAGCGTTATTCTAAATGAAAACGCTCATATCCGTTCTATTCCGATTGTTATCAAAGGAGTGATGAGAGTTATCCGAACAGAAGAAGACGGCAGAGAAATTTTGTTGTATTATATCAAAGCAGGGGAAAGTTGTATAATGTCTTTTTTGGGTGGTCTGCACAACGAAACAAGTAAGGTAAAAGCAGAAGTGGAAGAAGATGCAGAAATTCTGTTCCTGTCTATGGATAAGGTTTCATTATTCATTAAAGAATATCCGCAGTGGTTGGATTATATTTTCCGTTTATATCACAAGCGTTTTGAAGAATTATTAGAAATTGTCAATGCCATTGCCTTTAAAAAGGTAGATGAACGGTTATTGAATCTGCTTAAAAAGAAATCTGAATTAACACAATCTAAAACCATTCAGATAACCCACGAACAATTAGCCAACGAGTTAGGAACTGCAAGAGTAGTCGTTTCACGATTATTAAAACAATTGGAAGAAAACGGAGTTGTTCAGCTCGGTAGAAACAAAATATTCCTTATGTAACTAAAGTAGCTGTATAGGTTTTTGAGTTGGTGCACCTTTGCTGTATCAATCTTAAAAACAATGGATATAGCAGGTTATATAGCTTCAATTTTTATAGGTATAGCATTAGGACTAATCGGTGGCGGTGGCAGTATTCTTACCGTTCCTGTTTTAGTTTATCTGTTCAGTATAGATGCGGTTTTAGCAACCGCTTATTCCCTTTTTATTGTCGGCACAACAAGCGTAGTCGGCTCTTTTTCCTATTTCAAAAAGGGATTGGTTAATATCAAAACGGCAGTCGTTTTCGGTATTCCGTCAATCATTTCTGTTTTTCTCACAAGAGCATATATCGTTCCTGCCATTCCGCAGGAAATTTTCAGTATTGGAAATTTTACCGTTACCAAAAGTATTTTGCTGATGTTGTTTTTTGCGGTGCTGATGATTTTCGCCTCATACAGTATGATTAAAAAGGACAAACCAACAACCGAAGCAACACCACAAAAACAACAATTCAATTATCCATTAATTCTTATCGAGGGTATAGTGGTAGGTATGCTCACAGGTCTGGTAGGTGCAGGCGGAGGTTTTTTAATTATTCCTGCATTGGTAGTATTAAGTAAGCTGCCGATGAAAGAAGCCGTAGGAACTTCGTTAGTCATTATTGCAGCAAAATCATTGATTGGATTTTTTGGCGAAAGTGATGAAACCGTTATTGATTGGATTTTCCTTTCAAAAGTAATAGCCTTTGCCATTGTCGGAATTTTTATCGGTATGGCACTTTCCAAAAGAATTAACGGAACAAAACTCAAACCCGCTTTTGGTTGGTTTGTGTTGGTAATGGGTATTTACATTATCATCAAAGAAACTATAATTCAATAATTTAAAATTAAATATTATGTCGAAAACACATTTTTACGAAGTAAACGTACAATGGAAACAGGAAAGAATTGGGGAATTGTCATCGCCTGTTTTAGAAAAAAGCATCGAATGTGCCACACCACCCGAATTTCCTAACGGAGTACCCAATATTTGGTCGCCGGAACACTTATTTGTTGCAGCTATCAACAGCTGTTATATGGCAACATTTCTGGCAATTGCCTACAATTTTAAGATAGAAATAGAAGATTTTAGTTGTAAGACTATTGCAAAATTAGAAATGATAGACGGGAAATATCTGATAACGCAGGCAGAAATGTTTCCTGTTATAAAATTAAGCAATGCCGAAAAAGATATTGAAAAAACTCAACGCATTGTTGAAAAAGCAAAAGCAGGCTGCCTGGTAACCAATTCAATGAAAACGGAAATACTATTGACCTCAGCTATCAGCTAATGTAACAAAAGTAGCTGTACAGGAAAAACAAACATCGGAAATTTGCAGTATCAAAAGAATAATTAACAATTAAAAATAGAAACTATGTTTTTTCAACACGTTTATGACAAGAGTTTAGCACAGGGCAGTTACCTAATCGGCTGTCAGGCTACGGGCGAAGCCATCGTAATAGATCCCCAAAGAGATATTGATGTGTATCTGGAAATTGCAAAGCAAAACAATCTCCGTATTACACACCTTACCGAAACCCACATTCACGCTGACTTTCTTTGCGGTTCAAGAGAACTTGCTGCCGTTACAGGAGCAACGATGCATCTTTCGGATGAGGGAGGCGAAGACTGGCAATATCAGTTTTCTCACAAAGGACTGAAAGATGGCGATGTAATCAAAGTCGGCAATCTCTCTTTGAAAGTAATGCACACTCCCGGGCATACGCCTGAAAGCATCAGTTTTGTACTGACTGACCACCCGGCAACGGACAAGCCCGTAATGGTATTTACTGGAGATTTCGTATTTGTTGGCGATATTGGTCGTCCCGACTTATTGGAAAAAGCCGCAGGGCTTATCGGTACGAAAGAAGCGGGAGCTAAGCAAATGTTCCTGTCGTTGAGAAAGTTTTCTGCATTGCCCGAATACGTTCAGGTATGGTCGGCACACGGAGCAGGTTCCGCTTGCGGAAAGGCTTTGGGAGCAGTGCATAGCTCTACGGTGGGTTATGAAAAAATCCGTAATTGGGCATTCCAATATGGAGAAGATGAACAAGGGTTTACAGATTATCTTTTAGCAGACCAACCTGAACCGCCTAAATATTTTGCTATGATGAAACATCTTAACAAGGTCAATCGTCCGCTATTAGTAGAAGTACCTAAGCATCCGAAATTATCAGCAGAGCAATTTTTAAATGCTTATGCCAATGGCTTGAAAGTCATAGATGCGAGGAATAAAGCAGATTTTGCCAACGGGTTTATTCCCTGCAGTTTGAATATTCAAGGCAATAATTCTTTTTCAACGTGGGCAGGTTGGCTACTCAATTATCAGGAACAGTTTATATTGGTTTGTGATGATAACCAAATAGAAGACCTGACCCGAAAACTGATGCGTATCGGTCTAGATAATATTTACGGTTATATTTCTGATGTGAACGATTTGGGTATGGAGCTGCAAATGGCAGATGTTATTTCCATTGACGAGTTTAAAACATACATCAACAATGAAGATGTTCAGATTGTAGATGTACGTGGCGTAACCGAATATGAGGCAGGACACGTAGAGGGTGCAGACAATGTTTTTGTGGGAACCATTCCCGATAATCTGGATAAAATCAGCAAAGACAAACAAGTAATCATTCATTGTCAGGCAGGTGACCGTTCGGCAGTTGCTTATTCTTTACTCAAAAAATATGGCTTCAAAAACGTGAAGAATTTTTCAGGTGGTATGAAAGAATGGCAGGCATCCGAGGGTAAAACAATTACCTGCAAAGAAGCATCTTGTATTGACGCTTAAAATAAATAACTATGGGATTTTTTTCAGCATTGTTTGGCAAAACAGACAACAGCCAATTAACAGAAGTTATAAAAGACGGAGCTTTTTTAGTAGATGTTCGCACACCTGCCGAGTTTTCGGCAGGTAGTATGAAAGGAGCGGTAAACATTCCGTTGGATAAAGTACCAAGTCAATTATCCAAATTCAAAAACAAGAAAAGCATCGTTGTTTTTTGCAGAAGTGGAAACCGCAGCAGTCAGGCAAAAAGCATTTTGGAAAACAACGGTTTTCAAAATGTAATCAATGGCGGAACGTGGCAAAACGTAAATCAGGCAGCAAATGAGTAAAGAAGAAAAAGACATACAATGTTGCGTAACGCAGTGCGAAAACCCGCTTGACCAAAACTATTGGAACGAGCGTTGGCAGAAAGATGAAACAGGTTGGGATATGGGACAGGCTTCGCCTGCCATTACCGAGTTTATGACCCAATACCCGAATAAAAATGCAAATATTCTCATTCCGGGTTGTGGCAATGCTTATGAAGCGGAATACTTGCTTGCAAACGGTTTTACAAACATCACATTGATTGACATTGCACCGAAAGCCGTGGAAACATTGAAAGAAAAGTTTGCCGATAAGCCACAAGTAAAGGTTTTATGCGAAGATTTTTTTCAGCACAAAGGCAATTACGATTTGATTATTGAGCAAACATTTTTTTGTGCCATTCCGCCTTTTCGCAGAAAAGAGTACGCAGAAAAAACGGCTTCATTACTCAACGAAAACGGTAAAATAATCGGGGTTTTGTTTGACAAACAATTTAATCAACCGTTTCCACCGTTTGGCGGTTGCCCTTGCGAATACAAGCCCATTTTTGAACCGCATTTTACTATTAAAACAATGGACGAATGTTACAACAGTATTCCGCCAAGAGCCAAATCGGAAGTGTTTATTAACCTGATAAAAAAATAGAACAGATGAAAAAGAATATGGGAACAGCAGACAAAGCAATTCGCATACTCATAGCGGTTGTAATTGGTGTTTTGTATTTCACAAATGCCATTTCAGGAATATTAGCAATCGTGTTGGGTATTTTGGCAGTAGTGTTTGTACTAACCTCATTCATCAGCTTTTGCCCGTTGTATTTGCCTTTCGGTATAAACACTTTTAAAAAGAAAAAACAATGACACACAATATAGCAGTAGAAAACATCAAATGCGGTGGCTGTATGAACAGCATCAAAACCGCTTTGCTGAAAATAAAGGGTGTTGAAAATGTAAGCATTGACAAAGACACCGAAACCGTAACCATTGACGGTACGGTAGAAAAAACAATCTTGATACAGGCACTTTCAAAAATGGGCTATCCCGAAAAAGGAAATAACGACCTGTTGAAAAAAGCAAAATCGTATGTGAGCTGTGCCATTGGAAAAATGAATTGATTATGAAAAACTATCTAAGAAATTGGAATTTTATGCGTGTGCTGCGATTGGTATTAGGTATTTTCATTATTGTACAGGGCATTATGGCAAAAGAATGGTTGCTTATCGGATTGGGTGGTTTGTTCTCATTAATGCCGTTGATGAATATCGGTTGTTGTGGTACTTCGGGTTGCAATACGCCTATATCAAAAAGCAATAAGAAAGTAGAAGATATAACCTATGAAGAAGTTCGCTAAAAAACATTTGCTTACCATAATTGGTGTGATTATAGGAGCAACAGCAGGTTATTTCTATTGGAAATTTGTTGGTTGCAATTCGGGGAGTTGTGCCATTACGTCCAATCCATACAACAGCACTATTTACGGAGCAGTAATGGGCGGGCTTCTCTTTTCGATATTTAAAAACAATAAAAACAAAGCAGTATGACATTTCAGGAACTCATCAATCAGGACAAACCTGTATTGGTAGATTTTTTTGCCGAATGGTGCGGACCTTGCAAAATGATGTCGCCCATTTTGGAAGATGTAAAAAACCGTAAAGGCGATACGGCAAGCATCGTAAAAATTGATGTGGACAAAAATCCGCAAGCAGCAGCAACTTATCAGGTTCGGGGCGTTCCAACGCTTATTTTATTTAAAAATGGTAAACCGCTTTGGCGACAATCGGGTGTTTTTCCGGCAAATGAATTAGAATGTTTAATCAACGAAAATAAGTAAATGAACAAAAGCATTTTTATACTATTCATCGCAATAATATTGAATAGTTGTAGTAACGGACAAACGAAACAACCTAAACTTTCGGCAACTGAATTTTTGGAGAAAATAAAAGCAACGGAGGATGCTGTTATTGTGGACGTAAGGACACCTGAAGAGTTTCAAAAAGGGCATATACAAAATGCGTTAAACTTAAATTGGAACGGCAGTGAATTTGAAAAGCAATTGGCTACCCTTGATAAAAATAAAACCATCTTTGTGTACTGCCTAAGTGGAGGAAGAAGCAACAGTGCGGCAGACAAAATGCGTAAAACAGGCTTTGAGGACGTAATAGAAATGCCGGGTGGAATGATGGAATGGCGGGTAAACAACCTGCCCGAAACAAAGATAAATATAGCGGAAAAAGGAATGAGCTTAGCACAGTATCAAGCCCTGTTGAAATCTGATAAATTGGTATTGGTTGATTTCTATGCAGACTGGTGTGCCCCCTGTAAAAAAATGAAACCTTATCTGGAGAAAATAGCCGTTGAAATGGCTAATAAGGTTACGCTTGTTCGCATTGATGCAGATCAAAATGCGGAGTTATGCAAAAAATTGAATATAACCGCCCTGCCCGTTTTGAAATTGTATAAGAACAATGAGCTTGTTTGGGAAAACGAGGGATATATTGAAGAAGAAAGTGTAAGAAAGCAATTGAAGTAATCCATTAAGCGGTTACGTAGAGGGAAATGTTTATATTTGAGTTTGGAAAAGTATAAGGCAATGTAATGAAAGGCAGTATCAGATATATTTTCACAAATGCGATCATTATTCTGATGATGGTCTTTGTGTGCCTGCCTTGCTCTGTAAAAAGAGAAGTCAAACAAGCGTTAAATATTCCTGTTGCTTCTTTGGAACATTCAGAAAAGCCGAATAAAACTATTGTCTGTCATACTTTCACAAAAGGAAAAACCCAAAAAGTTTCCGTTTCCTGTCAGAACAAAGATATACAAAAGCCGTACTATACATTCGATTTTGCTTTTTATCAAAACAATCTTTTACAGCATAATCGCCTTCCATTTTCGGAAACCAACCTTTCTGCACTTGTTCCGATTTATATACTTCACGAGCAATACCTAATTTGATTTTTGATTGAGTTTACTTAATGCTTCAATAACCCTGTTATTGAAGTTTTCTGCATTTCAATTTCTTAATCAAATTTCAATTCAAATCACAATGAACAATCAAACATATTCGGTTGCCGGAATGTTTACCACAGCTTTGCGTTGGGTAGCCGGCTGGACATACTTCTCCGCTTTTTGGAGAAGACTGATATTAGAGAACAAACTTAATCCTGATGAAGCGGGATATATTGGCGAAAAATTCAATCATTTTCTGCCCAATGCTTTGGGTATCAAGCCTATTATTGAACATTTAGTTTCCAACCCCGACAGCCTTTGGTGGGCAATGGCTACATTCACTATCATAGAGGGAATTGTAGGGCTTTTATTTATGCTTGGTCTGTTTACCCGATTAATGAGCATTGGCGTTTTTGGCTTGGCCTTTGGTATTCTGTTAGGTTCAGGCTGGCTGGGAACAACTTGTCTGGACGAGTGGCAGATAGGTGTTTTGGGAGTAGCCGCAGGATTTACTATTTTTCTTACGGGTGGTGGAAAATACGCATTAGATGAATACTTTATAGGTAAAAACATATCATTTACACGTAAAAAATGGTTCGGATTTTTAGGTTCGGGATTATTACCTATTAAAGAAAATATTTTAAACAGAACAGTTCTTATCGGGGCTGTATTTATCATTGGATTAACCCTATTTACCAATCAATATTTTCACGGAGGCGTGTATGGCAAACTGCACAATCTTTCCGTTCGTCCGCACGTAACTATTAGCAATGCTACTATTCAGAATGAAACTGTATCATTTACTGTATTCAGGGATGAGGGAGCAGATGTTTACGGCTCATTTTTAATTGGTATAAAACTGATTGACGAAATGGGAAACACTGTTTTTGAACAAACACAAACACAGCTTTCAAAATTATCATCATCACAAATAAAAAATGATTATGTAGCCAAAGTAAAACCGGGAAAACATAGTTTGATATTGCCTTTGGGAGCAAGAGCTAGATTACAGTTTCAGGATGATTTATTCAAGCATTTAAAAGGAAAATACAGGTTGGAGCTATTGGATATAAGTGGGGTAAAATGGGAAGCAATCATTTTAGTAAAGTAATTTTTCACTATGTAACTAAAGTAACTGTACAAGGAAAAGTAATATCGCAATTTTGCAGCATTCAAATAAATAAATTAAAAATGATAGAGATTATTAAACAGCCCTGGGCGTGGTATGTGGCGGGACCGCTAATCGGTTTAACCGTTCCTGCATTATTGATTTTAGGAAACAAATCGTTTGGCATCAGTTCATCGTTACGACACATTTGTGCTTCGTGTATACCTGCCAATATTCCGTTTTTCAAATACGATTGGAAAAAAGAAATATGGAATTTGTTTTTTGTATTCGGCATATTCTTAGGCGGAGCAATAGCCATTAACCTTTTATCAAATCCCAATCCTATTGAAGTCAATCCGAAATTAGCCGCAGAGCTTGCGGGATATGGGATTACCAATTACAACAATTTAGTTCCTGAAGACATCATCAATTGGCAATCGCTGTTTACGCTGAAAGGATCTTTACTAATGGTAGTCGGTGGATTTTTAGTCGGCTTCGGAACTCGTTATGCAGGTGGTTGTACAAGCGGACACGCCATTATGGGATTGTCTAACCTGCAATTGCCCTCATTGATTGCTACCATAAGTTTTATGATTGGTGGTTTCATTATGGCAAATTTGATTTTACCTTTTATTCTTTCACTTTAAACTAAAACGAAATGCAGCAAAATACAGATTTTGAAGTACGGTCATTAGACGCAATATGTGTAAACGAAAGCCATTTGGAGCACAAATGGTATCACGATTTAAAATACCTGATTGTAGGGATTTTATTTGGTATTGTATTCGTAAAAGCCGAAGTAGTGAGTTGGTTCCGCATACAGGAAATGTTCCGTTTACAATCCTTTCATATGTATGGAATAATAGGAAGTGCTGTAGTGGTAGGAATGATTTCCGTTTGGCTGATTAAGAAATTCAACATCAAAACCATTTATGGCGAAAAGATAGAATTTCATCCGAAGAAATTTAACAAAGGTCAAATCTATGGAGGCTTAATTTTCGGGTTGGGTTGGGCAATTACAGGAGCTTGCCCCGGTCCGTTGTTTGCACAAATCGGAACAGGTGCAACCGTTATTGTTGTTACACTTTTAAGTGCCATTGCAGGTACTTGGGTTTACGGATATTTCAGAGAGAAACTCCCTCACTAAACAGCAATCTTCACTAAACAGTAATTATGAATTGGTTTAAAAGATTGTTGTTAGCAGCGATATGGATTTCTATTACCCAAACTTTGCAGGCACAAGAACATTACAACATTTGGTTTCGTGGCACTTTGAGTGTTCCTGTCGGCAAGAAATTTAAAATAGACAACGAGTTTCAGCACAGGCGGCAAAATGGCTTTGAAAACGAAAATATGTTTGACCGAAATTTAATGTTTACATATAGAAATTGGGTGCATTATCAGCACAACGAAGATGTAAAGTTTTCACTTTCACCATTCGCTTATTTTTCAAATTATAAAATCATACAAAAGCAAACAGACGAAACCGCACAACCCCATAGTGAAATCCGTTTTTCGGCAGCCGTAGAATTACAACACCAACTTTTCAAAAAATTCTATGTGGTGGACAGAACAGCTATTGAATATCGTGTGTTTCAGGACAATCAAACAGATATTACACGACTAAGAAACCGCTTTGGGTTTCGCTACGACTTTACTGAAAAAATAAAATTGGGGATTTACGATGAATTGCTATTTAATGTAGCAGGTACAACATACGACCATTTCTTTGACCACGACAGAATTGGACTAAATCTTGAATGCAAAGTTTTACCTTATCTGAAATTTGACATCGGTTATATCCACCTTACCCGACTGCCTTTGACAAGTAAAACCAAACTGCACGAAAACAACATTTTTATGAACCTGACTTATCAGTTAAAAAAGAATACTGTTAGCAAAATGAAAACTAAAAAATCATAAAAGACCGGCAACTTATGGTAACAACTTGTCAAATAAAGCAAACAGTTCAATTCCCAGAATATATGGCTATTCCCAAAGAGTAGCCAGAAAATGCCTTGTTTGATAGGACAAATTACTTGAACATCTTTCCATTCAGCAAATACGGGTATTGCTGAAATTGTAAGCAAGGAGCTGGATAAAGCTTAAATATAACGGATTTAGGCTTTTATATTAGTAATCCAAACATCAAGATTTAAAACTAATTGAATGGAAAAATTTTACAATGAAACACTGTCAAAATTGGAAATGGAAATCAAGGAATTAGAGATTGAAGCCGATTGCTCGATACAACGGATAGAAGCCGTTATAGATATTATCCTTAAAAGCTTGTCTGAAATAAAGGAGTATGTTTTAAACAGAGGGTTTAAGAATATTGAAGAGGAAATCCATTTTTTCAAATATCAGAAACCTACCATTATTTCAAAACTGATTTACTATAATGCCATTTATAAAATTGAAACAAAAAAGCCTTATGGAGCAAAACCCATAAAGAAATATCTTAACAAAGAATTGAAAAAACTAAAAAGGTTCTTTGATCACAATCTTGATTTTTACAAGTATTACCGTAGCAATAACTCATTCCTTGATGAGAATTTTTTTATACGGGGAAAACATGATATAAAGTTATGGCTGGACACTTATTATTTTGAATCTGATCAAACTTTTTCGACTTCTCACGATTACAAAATAGCCAAGATAATGGCTAATGATTTGATACAGGTCTATATTGAAGATCAGCTATATAATAATAAAGACCATAGAGACATTTTAACAGACCCGCTAAAGTTGAATTGGACAGGTAGCAAAGCCTCCATGATAGAACTGATTTATGCGTTGCATTATCAGGGTATTTTTGATAATGGAAATACTGATATTAGATTAATAGCCAAGTATTTTGAAAACAAGTTCAATATTGATTTAGGTGATTTTTACCACACTTACTTAGAGCTAAGAAATAGAAAAGTCAACCGAACAAAATTCCTTGATTCCCTGCGGGATGGTCTCATTAGAAAAATGGATGACCAAGACGAGAGGTAATTATCACATTGCCTTTAAGCGTACTGTGGTTTTTTCTTGAACATCATTAGTTTTAAAAGTTTCAGCTTGTTCTTCTTTATTATCAGGAGCAATAGACCATTGTATTTTTCTATCGATAGAAGCCAATTCTGTTTTCAATTCGCTTAATCTACTTTCCTTAGTCCATGTACCGTTGACTATTTCTTGAAGAACGGGTAGATCCTTTTTCAGTTCGACAATTTTCTTTTGCTCTTGCTCAATATAGCTGGGCAATTTATCCAAAGCTTTTAGGAAGTTCATTCCTGCCAATTTAGGATCAGAAGCAATCAAACCATTATTGTACGTGTACTTGATGTTACCTTCTCCCTGAACCAAAAAACGGTTTACTCTCATATCTACACCTTCTTTCTCGGACATTTCGGTTTTAACCAATAAGGTAAATCCATATAAACTACCAATTTCTTCATATTGACCTCCGGTACGGGATTTGTCCGCAAGTTGGTTGAGCCTAGTTCCAATTTGTTTTACATCCGCATTGGGTGACAAACCGTTCAATTGTATTGGATTTGCAATTGTACCGTCTGAATATTTTTGTATGCGTTGCTGTAAATTTTGCCAATCAAGTTTCATGCGTTCCAAACGAGATTGAGCACCAGTAAGCATAGCGGAATTCTCTTCCAATTTGTGCTTCGAACTAAATTTGGAACGATTGAAAGCTTGTTTTTCACTTTCCAGTCCTGCAATCTGCTTTTCCAATTTTGCTTTATCCAATAGATCGGTATTACCTGACAGGATAGCCACATATTCCGAAAAATTCATGCCTGATTTTTCGTCCATACTGCCTTCGTCAATGGTACGTTTACCGAGGTGATTGGATTTTAACTGATCTATAAAAAGTTGTTTATTGTAGAGTAAATTGAACTTATAAGCATTGTACATTTCCACACGCTATTGAGCTATTGAATAAAAAGTATTCGGACGTATTTACTATTCTAACATCTTATCCCGAACTGGAAAATTATTTATCGCCTTTTATGGATGCCTGGCAAGGCGGAGCACAAGACCAGTTGCAAGGGCAAATTGCCTCTGCTAAAATTCCTTTGTCCAGAATGATTTCGCCACAGCTTTATTGGGTTATGACAGGAGATGATTTTTCCTTAGACATCAACAACCCCAAAGAACCTAAGATACTATGTGTTGGCAATAATCCCGACCGTCAAAATATCTATTCTGCTGCATTGGGATTGTACAATTCACGTATCGTAAAACTTATCAATAAGAAAGGTCAATTAAAGAGTTCAGTCATCATAGATGAGTTACCCACTATCTACTTTAGAGGACTGGATAACCTGATTGCAACTGCAAGAAGTAATAAGGTGGCTGTATGTTTGGGCTTTCAGGATTTCTCGCAATTAACCCGTGATTATGGCGATAAGGAAAGCAAAGTAATCCAAAATACAGTGGGTAATATTTTCAGTGGTCAGGTTGTTGGAGAAACGGCAAAAAGTCTTTCGGAACGTTTTGGTAAGGTGTTGCAGAAACGCCAGAGCTTGACTATCAACCGTAACGACAAATCTACTTCTATATCTACGCAATTGGATAGTTTAATACCTGCTTCAAAAATCTCTACATTAACACAGGGTATTTTTGCGGGGGCTGTATCAGATAATTTCGATGAACGTATCGAGCAAAAAATCTTCCACGCTGAAATTGTAGTAGATAATGAAAAAGTAGCCGCTGAAACGAAAGCCTATCAAAATATACCTAATATTTTATCCTTTGTAGATGTACAAGGTGAAGACCGGATGAAACAGGAAATTGAAGCTGAATTGGAACGTATAAAAAATGATCCTGATTTGCAGCACTTGGTACAGCAGGGATAATTTTTTATACATTTCTTGTTTTTTTCGATTTTAACATCGAATTTATTTTCAATTATTCTTTTTAAGGAATGATATTTCTTGGTAAAAGCTATTTTGACAAAAGAAGTTGTTTAACTCATTAATTTGAATAAATATAAATTACATGATCATAATGCAATGAATTATAGCTTTATCTATCTTTGTATCAATGAAAAAAATGTTCGCCATATTTTTTTTATCAGCTTACCTGATTTCAACAACAGAACTTTCTCAGTTGTTGAAATTTCCTGTATTGGTAGAGCATTATGTCGAACATAAAGAAAAAAATCCTGAAATATCTATTGTTGATTTTTTAGTTCTCCATTACAATAACCATTTGGAAAATCATCCACACGATGACGATTACGACCAAGACCAAAAATTGCCTTTCATTGTTCATACCGATATTTTGAGTTTTTGTTTTGTTTATGCACCTTCTCTTTCTTTTGATATAAAAGTTATGTTTCCCGTAAATCAGAAATCTAAAGTATTGTCTTTTGACGATACATTTTCGGATAATAATTTCCTTTCTTCTATCTGGCAACCGCCAAGATTCTGTTAATCTTTTTTGGTTTTATTTTTAGTTGAATTTGCTTTTGCAGATGCTTTTTCCATCTCGAAACTGGTTGTTTTGTATTCGTTTTTCGTAATTCAATTAATTTTTTAGGCTTTCAGGCTACACAAAAACGTGTACTGCCTGCAATTCATTATTCCATTTAATTATTATCAGAATCAAATAGTATGTTACATAAAATCATTGAGTTTTCCATTCGGAATAAACTCATTATCGGGCTATTTATCGTAGCCTTGGTTGGCTTTGGTATTTACGAAGCCACTAAATTGCCCATTGATGCACAACCGGATATTACCAACAATCAGGTACAGGTTATCACGGTTGCACCTTCTTTAGGCGCCACAGACATTGAACGTCTGGTTACTTTCCCCATTGAGCAAGCTAACAGCAATATTAATGGTATTACGGAAATCAGAAGTTTTTCTCGTTTCGGATTGTCATTGGTTACCATTGTTTTTGACGACGATATCGATGTGTATTGGGCGAGACAGCAAGTTGCAGAGCGACTTCAAAACGTTCAAAATGAGATTCCAGATGGTGTTGGAGTGCCGGAATTAGGTCCTATTTCAACTGGATTAGGAGAGATTTACCAGTATGTCATTCGCCCGGAAAAGGGTTATGAAGATCAGTACGATGCAACCGAATTACGGAGTATTCAAGACTGGATTGTACGGAGGCAATTATTAGGCGTAAAGGGCGTAGCGGAAGTAAGTAGTTTTGGAGGGAAATTAAAGCAGTATGAAATAGCTGTCAATTCCAATAAGCTGCAGTCCCTGAATTTGACTATAAATGATGTGTTTTCTGCACTGGAAAATAACAATCAGAATACTGGAGGTGCTTACATAGAAAAAGGACCAACTGTTCTCTATATCCGCAGCGAAGGATTGATCGGAAATAAAGAAGACATCGAAAACATTTCCATAACCTCAACTACTGGTGGAATACCCATTTTCTTGAGAGAAGTTGCAGAAGTAAAAACAGGTTACGCTACCCGCTATGGAGCAATGACTTACAATGACCAAGGGGAAGTGTCGGGTGCTATCGTAATGATGCTCAAAGGAGCCAACAGTAACGAGGTTATCAAAAATGTAAAGGAGCGCATTAAAACGATCCAAAAAACATTACCGAAAGGCGTTGTATTAGAACCGTTTTTAGACCGTACCAAGATGGTCAATAATGCGATCGGCACTATCGAAAAAAATCTTGCAGAAGGAGCTTTGATTGTGGTCTTGGTTCTGGTTTTGTTTCTTGGTAATTTCAGAGCAGGATTATTGGTTGCTTCTGTCATTCCGTTGGCAATGCTTTTTGCCATCATTATGATGAATATTTTTGGGGTAAGCGGTAATTTGATGAGCTTAGGGGCTTTGGATTTTGGACTGATTGTGGACGGAGCGGTTATCATTGTTGAAGCGGTTTTGTATCAATTGCATCACTCGAAAAAATTTACCATCGTCAATAGAATTACCCAAAATCAAATGAATGAACAAGTCAGCACTTCGGCAAGCAAAATGGTCAATAGTGCTGTGTTTGGTCAACTCATCATTTTAATTGTTTATCTACCTATTTTCACTTTGGAAGGTATAGAAGGAAAAATGTTTAAACCAATGGCGCAAACCGTTGCATTTGCGTTGATAGGAGCATTTATTCTTTCGCTGACCTATATCCCGATGATGAGTTCGTTAGTGTTGAGTAAAAACACAAAGCATAAACCCAATTTTTCCGATAAAATAATGAACCGTTTAGAGCGTCTGCATCATGATGCACTCACAAAAGTATTGCGATTTCCCAAAATGGTTATTTCTGGAGTTGTTACACTTTTTGCGATAGCTGTTTTTATACTGTCCAATTTGGGAGGTGAATTTATTCCGGCGTTGGAGGAAGGTGATTTCGCTGTGGACACAAGGGTTTTGACGGGAAGCAACTTGCAAACCACCATTGATTATACACAGAAAGCAGCTCATATCCTCAAAGCGAAATATCCTGAAGTAGAAATGGTGGTTACCAAAATAGGTAGTGGAGAAGTACCCACCGACCCCATGCCCATGGAAGCCAGTGATATGATGGTGATTTTGAAAGACAAGAAAGAGTGGACTTCTGCTAAAACCTTTCCCGAATTAGCTGAAAAAATGAGTAAATCATTAGAAGCTGTTTCTGGTATCAGTACCGGTTTTCAGTTTCCGGTACAAATGCGTTTCAATGAGTTGATGACTGGAGCCAGACAAGATGTAGTTTGCAAAATTTTTGGCGAAGATCTCGACAGTTTAGCTAACTATGCCCATCAATTTGGCGAAATCATAAAAACGGTAGATGGTGCACAGGATTTATACATAGAACCCATTACAGGAATGCCACAGGTTGTTATAAAATACAACAGGGCAAATATAGCACAGTACAACTTGAATATTACAGCGATTAATAAAGTCGTAAATACGGCTTTTGCAGGGCAAAGTACCGGAAAGATATATGAAGGCGAAAGGCGATTTGATCTCGTGGTAAAGTTGGATGAAAAGCAACGGGAAAATTTGGATGACATTCGTAATCTGCTGATTCCTGCACCCAACGGCACCCAAATTCCTTTGTATCAATTAGCCGAGGTATCGATACAAGACGGACCGGTTCAGATTCAGCGTGAGGATGCTAAAAGAAGGATTGTTGTAGGTTTCAATGTGCGTGGCCGTGATGTGCAAAGTATTGTAAATGAATTGCACATCAAAGCAGAGAAAAAATTAAAATTTTCACCGGGGTATTATGTAACCTACGGAGGTGCATTTGAAAATCTCAATAAAGCAAAAGACCGCTTGATGATAGCTGTTCCGGTATCGTTGCTCTTGATTTTTATTTTATTGTATTTTGCTTTCCACTCTATTAAGCAAAGTTTAATTATTTACAGTGCCATTCCACTTTCGGCTATTGGTGGCATTTTTTTTCTGGCGTTGCGTGGAATGCCATTTAGTATTAGTGCAGGAATCGGTTTTATCGCTTTATTTGGCGTGGCAGTTTTAAATGGTATTGTCCTGATTGCCGAATTTAACCGATTGCGACAATCTGGTGAAATCAACCTAAATAAAATTGTACTTAACGGAACACGTACAAGACTTCGGCCCGTATTGATGACGGCAGCTGTGGCTTCCTTAGGCTTTTTGCCTATGGCACTTAGCAATGGGGCGGGTGCCGAAGTACAACGACCTTTGGCAACGGTTGTTATTGGAGGCTTGCTAATTGCTACTCTTTTGACACTGTTCGTTTTGCCTATTTTATACATCGTATTCGATAAAATGAATTTTCCTAAATTGAAATTTAATAAGAAAAGTGCAAGTGTTATTGTTTTTCTTTTCTTCAATATTACTGCATTTGCTCAAAATATTACGTTGGATGAAGCAGTGAAAATGGCAACTGAAAACAACCTCTCGGCAAAGAGCAAAACCTTGTTATCCGAATATTATCAAAAGCGGATTTCAACGGGTGCTAACATTCCGCAAACTTCTGTTACAGCAGAATTTGGGCAGATTAACACTGCAACGTCCGATAATAAATTCGGGGCATCTCAATCGTTTAGTTTTCCGACAGTTTACACCAATCAGAAAAAAGTTTTAAAAGAGGAATGGAATTCCAGCATCATTGCCACAAAATTGAATCGGGTGGATATTCAAAAAACCGTTACCGAATTATTTTATCATATTTTGGTTTTGCGTGAAAGAGAAAAAATACTGAACCAATCGGATAGAATGTATGCCCAATTTTTGGAAAAAGCCAATCTTCGGTTTGAAAAAGGAGCAAGTAATATGCTGGAAAAAACAGCTGCCGAATTGCAACGGGAAAACATCAATATTCAATTAAAATCCTTGGTAAACGAAATGGAGTTGGCTAAAATCCAATTGCAATTAATGGTAAATACTGAAACTCGCTACGAACCAATTGCCGATACTATCATTATTGAAGCGATTATGTTTGATGCAGTTGTTGATGTGAACAGTCATCCTGCATTACAATTGTCTGCTCAAGAAATTGAAAAAGCCAAAGCAAGTGTGCAACTGGAAAAATCAAAACTCCTGCCGAATTTGTCTATTGGGTATTTTAACCAAAGTTTTAATGATTTGAATAAAAACCGTTTCAATTCGGTGGAAGTAGGTATTGGTATTCCGATTTTCTCTAAAGCTCAAAAAGCTCAAATCAAAGCAGAGGAACTGAAAATAAGCTATGTCGAAAATGAATTGGCTTACAAAAAAGCACAGTGGAAAACTGCTTATGATGCCGCTTTGCAGCAGTTTAAAACACAATTGGGCATAGTAGAAACCTACAAACAAAAACAATTGCCTGGTGCAGAACAGATATTCAAAACAGCTCAACAGCAATTTGTTAATGGCGAAATCAATTATCTGGATTGGGTGATGTTGAATAATCAGGCAATTCAAATTCAGAGTGATTATTATAATGCCGTGATGCAACTCAACCAAAGTATTATCAACATTCAATATCTTATTTCAAAATAAAAAAAGACAATGAAAAATATAGTCATCATCTTCGCTTTCCTCACTTTACTAAGCTGCGGAAATAAGGAAAACACACCCGCAGAAACCGCATCGTCAGATACGGAAAATATCCTGCAACTTTCTGACGAACAACTGAAATCATTCACACTTTCGTCCGTGGGTTTGCAAGAAAAAAACATTACAAAAAACCTAAAATTGAACGGAAAAATTGATGTGCCACCCCAAAACTTAGCATCAGTAAGCAGTGCATTAGGCGGATATGTAAAATCAACCAAACTATTGCCCGGAATGCACTTCAGAAAAGGAGAAGTAATTGCCGTAATGGAAGACAACCAATTCATTCAGTTGCAGCAGGATTACTTAACGGCAAAGGCACAATTGGCAAATGCAGAAGCGGAATACCTTCGTCAAAAAGACCTGAACCAAAGCAAAGCCAGTAGCGATAAAGCGTACCTGCAAGCTAAAGCCGATTATCAGACTTTGCAAATCAGTCAGCGTTCATTGGAACAAAAATTAAAACTCATCCACATCAATCCCGAACAGGTTTCAGTTAGCAATATTCGTCAAACCGCCAATATCTACGCTCCTTTTGACGGATTTGTATCGCAGGTTTTTGTGAATGTCGGCAAATATGTTTCACCATCCGATGTGCTGTTTGAGCTGGTAAATCCCAATGATTTGCATCTCAATTTAAAAATATTTGAAAAAGACTGGGATAAAATCAAAATAGGACAACCGCTACTGGCTTATACAAACAGTAATTCGGAAAAAAAGTATAAAGGCGAAATCATTCTGATTGGTAAAAATATCTCGACTGACAGAGCTGTTGAAGTTCACGCCCATTTCAAAGAAAATGACGGCAAGCTGATACCAGGAATGTATATGAATGCCGAGATAGAAATCCCGGAAAGTAGAACATGGGCACTTCCTGAAGAAAGCATCGTGTCATTTGAAGGCAAACAGTATGTGTTTGAAATGCTGGATAAAAACAAGTTCAGAATAATAACCGTAAAAACCGGTAATACAGGCAATGGCTGGATAGAAATCATCGACGGCGATCAATTAAACAATAAAAACATTGCACAAAAGGGAGCTTATACTTTGTTGATGGCATTAAAAAATAAAGCGGAGGAATAATAAAGTGAGCCAATCAAAACAAATAGGTTTAGGCATCATCAAAATATTTTAGTTATGAATAGCCCTCTTTAAAAATCTTCTAAATAGGCGGATAGCATCAAACCGAATAGAAAAATTCGGTAATTTTAAAAATTTACACTGATTATTTATGTCCTATAATATACCCGACCATCTGAAAGGTCTCAACGATAACGAAGTAGCCGCTTCAAAAAAGAAGTACGGCTACAACCTGATAGACATTGCCCATAAAAATAGCGGGCTGGAATTGCTTATCAATATCCTGAAAGAACCAATGCTGATATTGCTCTTTGCCATTTCAGCCATCTATCTCATCACAGGCGATTATGGAGAAGCCTTGTTTATGTTTTTGGCAATCGTTGCGGTTTCGGCTATTTCATTATATCAGGATACCCGGAGCAAAAAAGCGCTGGAAGCTTTGGAAAAACTGAATGAGCCTTTGAGTAAGGTTATCCGTAATGCACAGGTTGTTGAAATCCCGACAAACGAAATTGCGGTTGGCGACCTCTGCATTACCGAAGAAGGAAAAATGATTAACGCAGACGGAAAGATTGTGCACAGCAACGATTTTTCCGTCAATGAAGCCTCTTTGACCGGCGAGAGTTTATCGGTATTCAAAAGCAGTGAAATCGAAGATAATAAGGTATACAGCGGAACCTTAGCAGTATCGGGACTGGCAGTTTTTGAAGTAGAAAAAATTGGTGCAGAAACACAGTTAGGCAAAATCGGTCGATCCATTCAGGACATCAAAGAAGAGCGTTCTCCATTGCAAATCCAGATTACCAAATTTGTAAAATGGATGGCGGTGGCTGGCATCATCGTCTTTCTAATGGTTTGGATATTCAGTTACATACAAACTGATAATGTTATCGAAAGTCTGCTGGTCGGACTTACGATGGCTATGTCCGTTTTGCCTGAAGAAATCCCGGTAGCATTTACTACGTTTATGGCATTGGGTGCATGGAAGCTGATGCGTGAGGGTATCATCGTCAAACGAAGCAGCATTGTGGAAACTCTGGGCAGCACAACGGTTATCTGCACCGATAAAACCGGAACCATTACCGAAAACACGATGCACCTGAAGCACCTTTACGATTATCAGTCGGATAAAATTTTCGGTGAGAAAGATTTTGGTGATACCGCACTCTCCACGCTGATTGATTATGCAATGTGGAGCAGCGAGCCTGTTCCCTTTGACCCGATGGAAAAAACGCTTCACAAGGTGTATGAACAAACACAAAAAAATGATGCAAGAAAAGACTACCGGATGTTTCACGAATATCCGCTGGATGGGAAGCCACCAATGATGACACACCTTTTTGAGAATAAAGAAAAGCATCGGATTATTGCGGCGAAAGGAGCGCCGGAAGCTATCCTCAATGTTGCCACGCTTTCAGAAAGTGAGAAAAACAAAGTACAGGAACTCATCAAAAGTTTCGGGCAACAAGGCTTTCGGGTTTTAGGGGTAGCAAAATCCAATTTTGAGGGCGATGATTTTCCCGGTAAACAACAGCAGTTCAGGTTTGACTTTCTGGGTTTGGTGGTGTTCTACGACCCACCGAAAAAAGACATTCAGGACGTTTTTCAGCATATTTACGATGCTGGTATAAAAGTAAAAGTGATTACGGGCGATAATACGGATACAACAAAGAGCATTGCGGCACAGGCCGGGATTGTAAATACAGCCGAAGCCGTAGAGGGAAAAGAAATTATGGAATATTCGGAAGAAAAGCTCTTGCAGGAAGTCGAAGAAAAAGTATTGTTCACCAGAATGTTCCCCGATGCCAAACTCGCCGTAGTGAACGCACTGAAAAAGAAAGGTGAAGTGGTGGCAATGCTGGGCGATGGCGTAAACGACGGTCCGGCTTTGAAAGCCGCTCATATCGGTGTCGCAATGGGCAGTAAAGGAACGGAAATAGCAAAAGCGGCAGCAGCTTTAGTGATTACCAATGATGATTTGGACAAGCTCATTACCGGAATTGCATCCGGGAGAAGGATTTATGCCAATATCAAAAAAGCCATACAGTATATCATTTCCATTCATATCCCGATTATCCTTACGGTTTCTCTGCCCTTGTTTCTGGGCTGGGTATTTCCGCAGATATTCACACCTGTTCACGTGATCTTTCTGGAACTGGTGATGGGACCCACCTGTTCCATTGTGTATGAAAACGAACCGATGGAGAAGGATACCATGTTGCAGAAGCCAAGAAGAATGGCAGACACTTTCCTGAACTGGAAAGAGCTTGCCATCAGTATCGTTCAGGGGTTGGTGATTACCGCCGGTGTATTGTTTGCATATCAATGGGCTGTTCAGAATGGTGGCAGCGAAGAAAAAACAAGGGCAATGGTTTTTACAACTTTGATTTTTGCCAATATTTTATTGAGTCTGACGAACCGCTCGTTCCATTACAGTCTGTTTGAAAGTTTCAAGAACAGAAACATTTTGTTTGCAGCGGTTAGTGGCTTAACCCTAATCATGCTGTTTGCCATATTGTATGTTGAGCCTTTCGCTAATTTCTTTCACTTAACCGGATTGAATGCAGGGGAATTAGGTATAGCCGCCAGTATCGCTGCAGTATCCGTATTGTGGTTTGAAGTGTATAAATGGGTGAAACGGTTAAGATAAAACGACACAGAAACCGTACATGAATACAAGTAGCTTTTAATCATTTTTTCCGAAAAGCATTGCCAGTTTAAAAAGTATTTTTACCTTTGTTAGCGAACACTAACTAACACCAACAAAAGTTAGTCAATTGAGATGGAAAAGTTCACGGACAGACAAATAGAAATAATTGAAGCGGCAACAGCTCGTATTGACAGACACGGTATTCAAAACCTGACTATTAAAAATTTGGCGGCTGATATTGGTTTATCCGAACCTGCATTGTACCGTCATTTTAAAAGCAAGAATGATATTCTGCTTGGCTTACTCAATTATTTTATGATTGAAATGAAAGTCCGAATTGGTCGTTTATCTGAACTGGGGTGCGCTACGGCAGGAGTTGAACTCAAAGCTATTTTTAATTCTCAATTCCAAACATTTACTGATAAACCCGCTGTTATTAGTGTAATTTTTGCAGAAAGCATTTTCCATTTTGACAGAAGCTTGAGCAATAAGGTTATAGAAATAATGGACTTAATGCACCAATACATTAAAGCAAATATTGAGAAGGGACAAAAAGCTGGACAATACAGCAAGCTAATAGATGTCAATACACTGACTACTATCATTATTGGTGGAGTGCGGCTAACCATATTAAGATGGAAAATTTCCGGACATAAGTCCAACTTGATGAAAGACGGAAAAGCAGTTTTGGAAGGAATTTTAAAAATGATCGAAACAAATAAATAACTAGGATATGAAAAAAATAATTGTTTTAGGAATAAGTAGTTTCCTTTTATGGAGCTGTAATAGCAATGCTGAAAAATCAGATACGCACCAAGAAGCAGAAACCCACGTAGCGCATCAAAGCAATGAAAATTCGGAAATGATGGAGTTGAACAATGGCGAAAAATGGGTAGTAAACGAAGAAATGAAAGCCTTTGTGCTTAAAGGTTCTGAATTGGCAAATGCTTATATTGAGGACGGTCAGTCTGATTACAAAGCACTTGCCAGCCAGCTTAAAGACCAAAATAATCAGTTGATTAAAAGCTGCACAATGGACGGAAAAAGCCACGATGAACTGCACAAATGGCTGTATCCGCATTTGGAACTGGTTAAGGAATTAGAAAATTCATCTGATGAAAACGAAGCGAAAGAAATTGTCCTGAAACTTCAAAAATCCAATGAGATGTATCACCAATATTTTAAATAGCCGGTTTTTTGATAATGCAATTTAGAAAGAAAATTAGCAAGAAATGAAGCATATTCAACTCATAGAAACCATACTTTATGTAAATGACCAAAACGTAAGTACCAAATTTTACACGGAACTGTTTCGGAAAAATCCGGGTTTAAACGTTCCCGGAATGACTGAATTTCGCCTGGCTGAAAATTGCAAATTGGGATTGATGCCAAACAAGGGAATTGCAAAAATACTTTCGGATAAAATGCCACATCCTGACCAAGGAAACGGCATACCGAGATGTGAACTATATTTTTATGTTGAAGATATCGGACTTGAATTTGACAATGCTATAAACAGCGGAGCAACACTCATCAGTCCGATTGAAGACAGAGATTGGGGCGATCGCGTTTGTTACTTTTCCGACCCTGACGGACATATTATCGCATTTGCAGAACATAAATTTTAAACTATGAAAATCCAACGAAAATTTACAGGCTTTCACCGAATACTACACTGGGTAATGGCTTTGGCAATGCCCGTTTTATTCATTACCGGCTTTCTCCGTATGTACTGGATGAATAAAAATAACACTGTTGCAGTTATTGAAAGTAAAACATCAGCAATACCCAAAGAGCAAATGACGGACATTGCAAAAACAATTCTGGAACCTATGTGGCAATGGCACGAAGTATTTGCCTACATAATGATTTTTGCTTTTGTAGCCCGTATCATTTATATGCTTGCCAGGGGGATTCGTTTTCCTTATCCTTTCAAGAGTAATCAACCACTGAAAGAACGATTGCAAGGGTTTACATACGTCTATTTTTACCTGTTCGTTTTCATTTCTGCCTTTACAGGAATTTGCATAGAAAAAGAATTATTTTCTGCTTACCTCGATAATATTGAAGTTGTTCATAAATGGGGAATTTATTGGTTTCCGATTTTTATAGTGCTTCACTTAATCGGAATTGTGGCAGCCGAACTAACGAACAAAAAAGGAATTACATCAAAAATGATTGGAGGAGATTAAACCTTTATCATCTAAAAACAACGAATATGGCAACATTTGAAAAAGAAACCGTCTTCTCACTTGAAGACGTAATTGAGTATACGCAGGGAGGTGTTATCAGCAAACAGATAACAAAAAGCAAAGCAGGAAATATTACGCTTTTTTCGTTCGATAAAGAGCAGGGACTTTCTGAGCATACGGCAGCGTATGATGCCTTTGCTCAAATTCTTGATGGTGAAACTGAAATAACAATCAATGGGAACCTGTATCATTTGAAGAAAGGCGAGTCCATCATTATGCCTGCCAATATGCCTCATTCACTTAAAGCAACCGAGCGTTTTAAAATGCTATTGACTATGATAAAGAACGAGTAGTTTTCATTGCCGCTTGTACAGTAAACCATTTTATAAAGTCAGACGATATTTATAACAGCTAAAGAAAAAAAATTTATCCTATCATGTTAGTGAATACTCACAAACTTATTTTCATCTTGATAATTTTTATCGGGTGGAATACGGTTCAGGCACAGGAAGTCTGGACATTGAAACAATGTATTGACACGGCACAGGTTTACAATAAAAACCTGCAAATCAACCGGAACAATATCAGCATTAGCGAACAGCGGAAAAAGGAAGCACAAGCCAGTTTAATCCCTAAACTAACTGCCAATGCCGACTACAAATATTTTATGGATTTGCCCACACAACTAATGCCAATGAATATTTTTAATCCGCAGGTTCCCGAAGGGCAATTTAAAGAAGCTCAATTTGGCGTTCCGCACAACATCAATGCAAATGTACAATTGGCAATGCCTTTGTATAACCCACAGGTTTACGGAGCGATACAGAGCACACAGATAGCCAAAGAACTTTCTGAACTACAATACCAAAAAACGGAAGAGCAGGTTTTGTTTGACATCACAACACTTTATTACAATGCTCAGATTATCCGGCATCAATTAGATTTTGTAGACAGTAATCTCGTCAACACCAGTAAACTATTGCAGAATATGCAGCTGTTGAAAGAGCAGCTTTTGGCAAAGGGAACAGATGTGAACAAGGTGAAGCTTCAAGCCGAACAATTAAGCACTCAAAGAGAAAATGTGTACAGCAAATACTTACAAGTTTTAAATGCTTTGAAACTGAATATGGGTATTTCATTGGAACAAAACATTACAGTAGTTTCTCAAATCCAACAGAAAACAACATTACAAAGTAATTCAGAAAATATATTGGATTTTAAAATCATCAAAACACAAAATAAATTATTGAATAGTGAGCTTAAAACACTTAGCCAATCAAGGTTTTTGCCCTCTCTGAATTTAATCGCTTCTTATGGCACAGCAGGTTTTGGCTACGATAAAATCCCGAATGATTTCCTGAAATTTTACCCGGTAAGTTTTGCAGGTATTCAGTTCTCTTATCCACTGTTTAACGGAACGGTAACGCAACGAAAAATCAATCAGAAGAAATTGGAAATCAGCAACAATGAACTTCAATCCGAATTGATTTCCGAAAAAAATGAAATGGAAATTGAAAATGCAGCCAGACAAAAAACAATTGCCCAAAACACGATTATAAATACCGAAAATCAAATTGATTTAGCCCAATCCATATACGAGCAAACCATTTTACAACAAAAACAAGGAACAGCAAGCCTTACCGATGTTTTACTGGCGGATAATGCACTTCGTGAGGCACAGCAACATTACCTGTCGGCAGTTATAGATTATCTGAAAGCAGATTTAGAACTCAAAAAGGTAACAGGAACCATAAAATCAATTACGAATTAAGAAAAATAGGTAAAGATGAAAAAGACAATCTGGATAATAGCAGGAATTGCCATCATCGCATTGGTAATATTCAAACTCGCAAGCAACAAGAAGACTACCGAGAGCAAGGTATATCAGTACGACAAAGAAAAACCTGTTGCCGTAAGTGTGGACACCATTCGTTTGCAAAACATTAATGATGCAGGTACTTATACCGGAACGTTTGAACCGAATAAGGAAACAAAAATCAGTGCGGAAACACAGGGTAAAATCAATACTGTTTTGGTGGATGTGGGCAGTTTTGTTTCAAAAGGGCAAACCCTAATTCAGTTGGATAACGAATTGTTGAAACTGCAACTACAATCGGTTGAAGTACAAATTGAGGGCTTGCAGGATGATGTAAACCGTTATACCATTCTTACCAAAGCCGATGCGGTGCAAGGCGTTCAGTTGGAAAAAGTACAATTGGGATTAAAATCTGCAAAAGTTCAGAAAGCAACTTTACAAGAGCAAATAAATAAAACCACGATTAAAGCCCCTTTCAACGGTATTGTAACTGCAAAGCTCAATGAAGTTGGTGGGTTTGCAGCACCCGGAGTTCCGTTATTGCAAATCACCGATATTGGCAGTTTACGTTTTACCGTAAATGTTTCCGAAACCAATTTATACCACTTCCAAATCAACCAGCAGTACCGTATTTCGGTAGATGTATTTCCTGGTATTCCGCTTTCTGGAAAACTCATAATGATAGGTAGCAAAGCCAATATGGGCAATAGTTTTCCTGTTCAGTTTCAGGTTGCCAATACAAAAAAATTAGATATTAAATCCGGAATGTTCGGCAAAGTAAACATTGACGGAAACAAACAGGAAATAGGCATTCTTATTCCCTCATCAGCCATTATTGATGATGCAGAAAAAGCACAGGTGTATGTAGTAAAAAACGGAAAAGCAGCTCTGCAAACGATTAGCACTTCAAAAAATATCGGCAATAAAACCGTTATATCAGGCGGATTAAACGAAAACGATGTCATTGTTACCAATGGCTTTATCAACTTGTTTGACGGAGCAAATATCACAACGAAATAAGATCAGCGAAAATGAACATTACAGAAATATCAATCAAACGTCCATCGCTGATAATTGTACTTTTCAGCGTATTTGCCCTTTTGGGAATTATCGGTTACAAGAATTTGAGTTATGAACTGATGCCCGATTTTAATCAGCCTGTTGTGGTAATTAGAACCGTTTATCCCGGTGCTGAACCTAACGAAGTGGAAACTTCCGTTTCACGAAAAATTGAAGATGCTCTTTCCAATTTGGAGGGCGTTGATTATTTGGTAACAAAGTCTTTGCCCAATGCTTCTATCATCATTGCCAATCTGAAATACGGAACAGATTTGGACAAAACGATGCAGGATGCCCAACGCTACATTGATAATATCCGAAAGGATTTGCCTCAGGATATTTTAAGTCCGGTGATGAGTAAAGTTTCTCCCAACGATTTACCGATTATGTCGGTGAGTGCAACAAGTAATTTGAAGGCAACAGAATTTTACCAAAAAATGAAAGATGATTATCTGCCACAAATCCAACAATTAAAAGGGGTTGCAGAGATTACCATTTTAGGCGGAGAAGAACGGGAAATTCAAATAAAGGTAGACAAAGAGAAACTGAAGCTCTATAAAATTTCTTTGTATCAGGTGGTAGAAGCCGTTAATCTTTCGGGAATTGATTTACCTGCCGGAAAATTACAAACTGATACGGAAAATAATTCGGTGCGTTTGGTGGGGAAATTCAACACGATCAACGATATTCAAAATGTACAAATCGCAATGCCCTTTCCGGGTAGTCCTGTTTATGTAAAGGATATTGCAGAAGTAACGGACGGAATAAAAGAAACCACTTCGGTAAGTCGTTACAACGGCAAAAATGGCATAGGTTTAATGATTAAGAAACAAGGCGATGCCAATGCCGTAGACGTTTCTAAACTCATCAGAGAAAAATTCCAATCCATAGAAAACCAAAATGCCGGTGCAGGAGTAAATTTTGTAGTAACGGACGACAGTACCGACAACACCATTGCTGCCGTAAATTCAGTAGTATTCGACTTGATTTTAGCCGTAGTTTTGGTGTCGCTGGTAATGCTCTTGTTCCTTAGAAGTTTTAGAAATTCATTGATTGTATTGGTCGCAATTCCTACTTCTCTGATTACCGCTTTTGCCGTGATGTGGTTGCTGGGTTATACGCTTAACCTGATGACTTTGCTTGCAATGTCTTTAATCATCGGGATTTTGGTGGACGATGCCACGGTGGTTTTGGAAAACATACAACGCCATCTAGATATAGGAAAAGAAAAGCGAAAAGCAGCAATGGACGGCAGAATGGAAATTGGTTTTTCGGCACTGTCTATTACACTGGTGGACGTGGTGGTTTTCCTGCCCATTTTATTCCTGCAAGTTTTCGTTGCGGATATGCTACAACAATTTTCGGTTGTGGTGATTACTTCAACATTGACAAGTTTGTTAGTCGGTTTTACGCTCACGCCCTGGATGGCTTCACGCATCGGAAAAAAAGAAGATTTACAGCCAACCAATTTTTTCAATCGCTTTTTGTTGTGGTTTGAGCGGCAATTAGATGAATTTATCAACTGGTATGGAAGAACTTTAAACTGGGTTTTAAATCACAAGCTCATTTTTACGGGATTTGTCTTGCTTCTTTTTGTAGGAACGGCAGCAATGATGAAGCAAGGTATTATCGGGAAAGAATTAATTTCAACTGGCGACCAGGGGAAATTCCGTTTGGCATTGGAATTTGACAAAAGCACTTCAATCCAACAAAACAATTTGGTTTCCGAAAGAATTGAAAAATTTATTCTTGAACAGCCCGAAGTAGCTACACTTTTCAGCAATGTAGGTGGACCAAGTACAGGCGTTGGAAGCTTAGGTGTGGGTTCTGCTAATAAAACAGAATTTACCATTCAGTTAAAATCAAAAAAGGAAACTAAAAATATTCCTACCGAAGCATTTATGCGGAAGTTGAGAGCGGATTTACAGAAAGATTATTCGGGTATCAATTTTTCGATGATTGCATTGGGATTAATTCCCCGTTCTGCACCAATAGAAATTACATTGAGCGGAAGCAATATAAACCAAGTAATGCAAACAGGCAATGATTTAAAATCAGTGATTGAAAAAATCCCTGGAGCAGATAATGTCCGATTGTCGGTAGAAGCAGGAAGCCCTGAATTTAAAGTTGTTCCCGACAAAGACAAAATGCAACGTTTGGGATTGAACACGGCTTATGTAGGAATGAATTTGCGAACGGCTTTTACCGGAAATGACGATGCTACTTTAACCGAAAACGGAACAGAATATCCTGTAAGAATTTGGTTGGATAAATTCAGTCGCAAAAACGAAGATGATGTGAAGCAACTTAATATCGTAAACCCAATGGGTGTTCCAGTTGAAGTTGCTCAAATAGCCGCTATTGTGAAAGATAATTCACCTTCCCTTTTAGAAAGAAAAGACCGGCAACCGGCAGTTACACTTACATCCGATGCTTTGGGCAGACCTTCGGGAACGGTTGCCGATGAAGTGGTCGCACACCTAAAAAACAATCCTTTGCCCGATGGCATTTCAATGACTTGGGGAAGCGATATTAAAAGGCAGAACGATAGTTTCGGTGCATTGGGTTCGGTATTGATGATTTCATTCTTGTTGATTTACCTGATTATGGTGGCATTGTACGATAGTTTCATTTATCCTTTTGTTGCTTTGTTTGCTATTCCGTTGGCTGCAATCGGAGCATTTTTAGCCTTGAACTTATCATTGAGCAATTTGAGCCTATTCGCTTTACTTGGATTGATAATGCTAATGGGATTAGTAACCAAAAACTCCATTTTAATTGTGGACTTTACCAACCAACTCAAAGCCGAAGGCAAGCATTACAAAGAAGCCATCATTACCGCAGGTAAAGAGCGTATGCGACCTATTTTAATGACAACGCTATCAATGGCTATCGGTATGTTGCCCATTGCATTGGCAAGCGGAACAGCAGCCGAATGGAAAAACGGTTTGGCTTGGGTAATTATTGGCGGATTGCTTTCTTCTTTGGCGCTGACGGTCTATTTAGTACCAATGGTATATGATGTAGTGGACGGATTAAAAGCAAAAATTACTAAAAAAAGCATCTAATAATGAAACAAACATTCATTCTATTCTTAGCATTTTCTTTGCAATTGCTCTCTTCATTTTCGTATAACAAAGAAGAAAAATACAGTTTGACGGTTGAAGTTGAAAATCTGCGCAACTCAAAAGGTGTAGTTCAGTTTGCTTTGTACAATAAAGACGGTTCCATTCCTGATGAACATTATAAAAACTATTTCAAAATGGAGAAAGCAACCATCAACAACGATAAAGCTGAAGTCACATTTTCCAATTTACCGGAAGGAGATTATGCCGCTAATATTTTACACGATGAAAACAATAACGGAAAGGTTGACAAAGGATTTGTTTTGCCTAAAGAGGGAATTGGCTTTTCAAATTATGCTTCAATAGGCTTGACCAACCGACCTTACTTCAAAAAAGCAAGTTTTGAGTTAAAGCAAAATAAGACGATTAAAGTAAAAATAGTTTATATGTAGGTCGCTGAAAAATATTGTTTGAAAGCAGAGTTGCTGCAATTCCTTCTTTGAATAGGATATTATTAAAAAAAGTATAGCTAAATGACAGGATATTATAAAAAGGAAATTGATGATTTAGATAGCAAAATCAATGAGCTGACCATAGACCAAGATAATTCTTTCGCATCCTGTGAAAAAGTAATCGAACTTGTTTTGAATAAAGTTTTAAAATTGAAAAAATATGTCTTAATGAAAGGCTTTAAAAGTCAGCAAGAAGAAGTCCATTTTTTTAAACATATCAAACCACGTTTTATTGCAAAACTGATATACTACAATTCGATTTATAAAATCGAAATAAAACGTCCCTATGGCGGGGAAAAGACAATTAAAAAATATCTCACGTTTGAACTATCCAAAATCAAAAGATATTTTGACAGTAATTTAGAGTTCTATAAATATTACAGAACCAACAGCACATATCTTGACCACAAATATTTTGTCCGTGGCAAACACGACATTAAACTAAATCTGGATACTTTTTATTTTGAAGCAGACCATAACTTCGTTACTTCTCACGATTATAAAGTGGCTAAAATTATTGCCAACGATTTAATACAGGTCTATTTAGAAGGCCAACTCTACAACAACCAGAAAAAAGCACCGGATAAATCCGAATTGAACTGGACTGGCAGTAAAACCTCATTAATTGAACTAATCTATGCGCTACATTTACAAGGTGTATTTGATAATGGCAATGCGGATATTAAAGTAATCGCAAAAATATTTGAGAGTATGTTTAATATTGATTTAGGAGACTTTTATCATACCTACCTTGAATTACGGGGCAGAAAGATAAACAGAACAAAATTTCTTGATAATCTACGTGATATACTAATAAAAAAAATGGATGACCAGGACGAAAAATAATCCATCTCATTCATTACAGTACACATCGTGGCAAATAAACACCTTTTGTCCCTACAATACTCTCAGAAGTATTGGGAGTTTGTGTCTGTTTTTCGACCTGTTTCGGTGGATCTTCTTTAGGCTCGGGAGCAATAGATAATTGGATTTTCCGCTCAATGCCCGCCAGTTCGGTTTTTAGTTCACTCAACCTGTTTTCCTTTGTCCATGTACCGTTGACGACTTCCTGAAGTATCGGTAAATCTTTTTTCAGTTCCGTAATTTTCTTTTGTTCCTGCTCGATATAACCAGGGAGTTTTTCCAATGCATTGAGAAAGTTCATAGATGCCAATTTTGCATCGCTGGCAATGATACCATTATTATAAGTGTATTTGATATTGCCTTCGCCCTGCACCAAAAAGCGATTTACTCTTATATCCACGCCCTCTTTTTCGGACATTTCGGTTTTAACCAACAACGTAAATCCATATAAAGTACCTATTTCTTCATACTGACCTCCTGTGCGGGATTTGTCTGCAATCTGGTTGAGTTTGGCACCAATCTGTTTCATATCCGCATTGGGCAACAAACCATCCAATAAAACAGGATTTGCAATAGTATCGTCCGAATTTTTCTGTATGCGTTGTTGTAAATTTCGCCAATCAGTATTCATGCGTTCCAAACGGGATTGCGCACCATTAAGCATAGCGGAATTATCTTCCAATTTATGTTTCGAACTAAATTTCGAGCGATTGAAAGCCTGCTTTTCACTTTCCAATCCTGCAATCTGTTTTTCCAATTTCGCTTTGTCTAATAGGTCGGTATTACCTGACAGGATAGCCACATATTCCGAAAAGTTCATTCCTGATTTTTCATCCATACTGCCTTCATCAATGGTACGCTTGCCTAGATGGTTGGATTTTAGCTGATCTATAAAAAGCTGTTTATTATAGAGTAAATTGAATTTATAACTGTCCAATGATTTTTCCACGGCATAAATGATGACATCTACGTTGTTATTTGCAAAATTCTTTGCTATATCATTGCCTTTTCGGACTGCCCGTCCGTCCCGTTGAGCAAGATCGCTTGGTCGCCATGGAGTATCCAAATGATGAACGGCAACGGCTCTTTTTTGTGCATTTACACCTGTGCCCAACATATCGGTAGAGCCAAACAGTACCCGGATCTTTCCTTCGTTCATCGCGTTGATGAACTCTTTTCGCATTTTATCATTCTTCGCTTCCTGTATAAAGTGAATTTCGTTTGCGGGGATTCCGTGGTCTTGAACGAGTTTTCTCTTGATTTCTGAATAGACATTCCATTCATTCGGTTTGTAAGTACCTAAATCTGAAAAAACGAATTGCGTCCCTTTTTGCGCATTGAAACGGGTGTAATATTCCGCAAGTTTCAATGCGCAATGAGAAGCTTTACTATCGGGATGGTCTTCATATTTACTATTTATCATTCGCATATCCAATGACATTTTACGAGCATAGTCCGTTGCAATCAACATCTTTGCTTTCCCTTCATTTTGAGAAAGCGGTGCTCTTCCAAGTAACGTAGCATTACCCGATTTAGCAAACTCCATTAAGTTTTTAATGAAGACTTCTTGCTGTGGTGTTGGTGGGATATTGTATAATATTTCCTTTTTTTCAGGACGGTCAATACCAATATCCTTTGCCGTTCGGTAATCTGTGATTTCTGAATAGAACTGTGCGAGTTCAGGTACTTTTATAAAGTAGCGGAAACGTTCTTTTTGTACAATATTGTTAGCGACCGAAAATTCATAATCAGTTGTTTTTCGTGCATAAATGGCTGACCAGGCATCAAAACAGTTGATACCCTGTTTTTCCAATGCTTGTGGTCGAAGGTATTTGAATAAAAGATAAAGTTCCGTCAGCGAGTTGCTGATGGTTGTACCCGAAAGAAAGGTGGCACCCAAATCCTTTCTGGTACGTTCTTGAATAGTACGGATGGCAAAAAGCAGGTTCATTGCCTTTTGGCTTCCCTGCATATTGCCCAATCCGGCAACTCGATCATGGCGGGTATTGAACATCAGATTTTTAAAGCGATGGCTTTCATCTACCAGCAAATGATCAATGCCCATCATTTTGAAATCTACGACATCGTCTTTACGGTTTTCAATATCGTGTTCCAATGTTTTGAGTTTCACTTCCAAATTTTGTTTTCTGATAATGACTCCTTTGAGCATTCCTCTTGAAATTTCCTTGCCCTGCGCTTCCAAAGCGGAAAGATTATCTTCCACGCTGTTCAGTTCTGCTTGCAGAATTTCCTTTTGCATTTCGGGAGATTGTGGGATCATTCCGAATTGGTCATGGGTCAATATGACACAATCCCAATCGTTATTTTTTATATCTCCGAAAATTCGTTGGCGTTTTTGTGGCGTAAAGTCTTCTTTACCTGGGTATAATATTTTAGCGTGAGGATAGGCTTTGCGATAGGTTTCTGCAATTTCATGAACATTGGCTTTTAAACCCATAATCAAGGGTTTGTGTACCATTCCCAAACGTTTCATTTCCTGAGCAGCAGTACACATAATCAACGTTTTTCCAGCACCTACTTCATGGTCACAGATGGCTCCTCCATTGAGTTTTATCATCCAAACGGCATCCTTTTGACTGGAATACAAGTCCTCAATACCTAATGCTTTACGGTCTAATCCGGGGAATTCTTGATGACTTCCGTCATATTTTGGACGTACAAAACAGTTAAAGGTGTCATTGTATTGATTGGTCAATCGGTTTTTAAACTCATCGTTTTGAGCGTGTAGCCAATCGGAAAAAGCAGTACGAATTTCGTCAATTTTGGTATTTGCCATTTGTATGGCTTCCATATCTCGTACCTTAACTTCCTTGTCATCAATGAATATTTTCTTGGTGATATCAGGCGTGGTATTGACCAATGCGTGTTTAAGTAAAGTAATCCCATCAAAGGTTCGACTTTCAGATTTCACGGCATATTTATCCCATATATGCACATTTTTTTGGTCACATTTTATATTGAAATCGTCGCTGCTTTCGGCATAATGAATCCGTACTTCGGTGTCGAAAAGATGTGAAGCAAAACGAGCATAGATGCCTGTGGGAATCCAGCGTTCACCAAGGTTGAAATCTAGTTCTTCAAATTCGATAGGTCTTGGACGGGCTTCTTCCAAAGCCACCAAACTTTCTTTAGCCTGCGTATCTTCAGGATTGCTCTCCAGATAGGTTTTTACTTCTTGGGCTTTCTCAACCACATTACCTGATATCCAACGTTCGACTATTTCATATTCCTTTTGGAGTGGATTGTAAAAAATACGTCCCTGTAAGGTATCTTTCAACGTATCAGTAGGTATATTGCTGATTTCTGACATATAATCCAGATCCACGTTTCCGTATTTATTCAATGATGCAGCTAAGGCTTCATCGGGATTATCGGTAGCCAATGTTGTGATTGAAAAACTTACCGGTTGATGAAATATATCCGCTTTGTGTATCACACCACCAACCACACGTTCTAAATAGGGAATTTCTTTACCCGCACTGTCTATTTTGATGAACTTGATATTATCTGCACTGTTGAAATTCCCGTACTTTTTGACAAAGACATCGTATAAACTGTTTAGTTGCTCACGTTCTTTCTTATGTTCGATCTGAAGTACCACTTCTTTCTGATACAAATCGAGGTAACTATCCCGAACAGCAATATAACTTTCAGCCCTTGATTTTTGTAAGGGTGCTAATTGCAAAGGATGGAAAATCGCTTGCTGTTTATCGTAATCTAAATCTTTCAGATAACCAACCAAGCCGTTATCGACAGCCAAGCAATCGTTACGATGAAAAGATTGTATTTCTTTGCTATAAAAAGTCGGTTCAACAATGGTAATCGTTTCAGTTTTTTCGATTGGATCGTTTGTGCTGATTGTAGAAAACAAATCGCCTATAACTTCTGATTTATGTACATTATTTACTGTCTTGCTAGTGATAGATGTATTCGATACAGGAGTATACGGTTGTTGCATCAAACCACTGAATAGATTGGGTTGCTGTTTGTTCACCGCTCTTTTTCGTTGAACGAATTGCTTTTTTGTCCTAATGGTTTTAGGAATGGCAACTGTAATTTGTTCTTCTGAATTTTCAAACAGGTCAAAAATGCTTAATTGTTTTTCTTCTTTTATAATATCCTTGTGAATTATTGGAGCAGATAAAGGCTGTGTTTCCGCTTTAATAATTATCGGATTAGTAGTAATCGATGTGATTTTAGGTTCATTATTTTGCACACCTTTATATAAATCCACATTCAAATGTTTTCTAAAATCTTCTGAAAGCATTTGCTTCAAGTCTTTGGCAATTCCTTCTACAGCCTCTTTATGTGTGTAGATTAATGCAGGTTTTCCGTACGGATCGGTATCCAATTTCACATCAGTATGTACAATTCTTGTGTTGTCTTGAAATAAGGCATTGCTTGGTGTACTGTATTGCGTTATTTGACTTTGACAAAACAGTTCTTCAATTTCGCTCAGGTTTTGCTTTCCAGTGTTTTTTTGTAAAATAATCAGATCACTACCAACTTCCGTTCCTGCATAATCGGTAAAGAGGTTGTTAGGCAATCGGATGGCTGAAACTAAGTTGTTGTCTTGCATCAATGCTCTACGAATAGGCTCGTTTTTTTGA
The DNA here is from genome assembly GCF_044007415.1 of Flavobacterium sp. FlaQc-28. Taxonomy (NCBI): domain Bacteria; kingdom Pseudomonadati; phylum Bacteroidota; class Flavobacteriia; order Flavobacteriales; family Flavobacteriaceae; genus Flavobacterium; species Flavobacterium sp. FlaQc-28. The sequence goes on along the minus strand of NZ_JBIPCM010000002.1, from coordinate 734,084 downwards.
CTATTTAGAACGCCTTGGGATGTTATAAAAACCAATAAACCACCTTCACGAAGCATATCGGTTCCTTTCAAAAAGAAATAATTATGGATGCTTCGAGCAGCTTGCTCTTTTGTTGGGTTTTTACTTCGGGAATAAGAAAGGTCGAATACAGACATATCACCAAAAGGAATATTACTAGCCACCACATCATAACTATTTTGTTCCTTTTCGGGTATTTCTTCAAAAGCACTAATGCGAATGGCACTTTCAGGATAAAGCTGTTTTAAAATTTTACCAGTTAGTAGATCTTTTTCATAAGCGGTAACTACCGTTTGTTTATTTTCTGAAAAGGATTGTATAAAAGAGCCAATACCAGCAGAAGGTTCAAGGAATTTATCTATGATGAGACCATTCTCTCGCAATGTTGCCGAAACGGCATCGATCACCTGTGGCGGTGTATAAAAAGCCGTCAGTACGGAGCTTTTCATACTATCCACATACCTGTGGTATTGTTTTTCGTCTTCGGAATTTTCCTTTAGTAATTGGTGGAGTTCCTGAGTAATGGGGAAAAGTTCGTGTTCGGTTTTTCTCCAATTATTGATGTCTCTTTCATTTCCTATGGGGTTCAACACGAATTTAAGACCGCCAAATCCGCTGTATCGCATCATGAGTAGCCTTTCACCTACGCTAGCTTGTCGGTTCTCCTTTTCTAGTTTAAAAATAATTCGTAGGGCATCAATGTTCTGTTGGAGATGTTGCTTTTTACTGAAGCCCATTCTCCTCGATCCATATTGCGATGGTTCCTGTCAGTTCGGTATAAAGCAGGTCAAACTCGTAACCGTATGCAAAATCATCAGTTAGTTTATAATTCTCAAAAATAGCTTCGCAAACCGAAAATATTTTTAGGGCAAATGGACGGAGCTCTTCATCTGCCATTTGGGTATCAAACTCATTGCAGACTACTTGAAAAATGGTATCAAACTTGGAAAAATGTAAATTCTCAAAAAGGATATATTCGGCAATATAATCGCATTGTTCAACTGGATTTCCCGAGCGAAAAGCACCTTCATAAGCATTGGTAGCCCAGCTTGAACGCTGATGGATGAATTTTTCATCATGAGCTTTTTCGGGAAAGCTGCTGTTTAATAATTCTTGCAGTCGCAACCTGAAATACGATAGGTCTTTTTGTTGTGTATTCATACTATAATTTTGTTTATAATTTTACTTGAACCCTAAATTATAGTAGTAGATAAGAGCCTTTAAAAATGTGGCAGGGTTTGGCTTTGAGAGGTAGGATTTGGCGTATTAGATGCCTATTTTGGAATTTCTATCGAATTATGAACTTCATTTCCGAATACGTCCCATCCCTTAAAAGTATTATTATCCTCTGCCGAGTTTTGCCTTGCGAAAAGTTCCAATCTGGTTACATCACCAAATAGGCGGACAATACGTTTTCTTATCTCATCCGGTTTTTCAGAATGTCTTGCACGGGGAGATATAAGTACCTGTGGAACATTCTTTGCGAGCCGGGCGAGAGGTTTGCCCTTCGTGAATAAGAGAACGATCTCGGTATTTGACCGCGTGTAATATCCCATCCCCATAAATGGATTTTCATTATTTATATTGGTTTTTACCCATGTAAAAGCTACGGTTTTGTAGGTAAAGCCCCAAGCCCGTCCCAACTCCAGAGCTTGTTCCAAAAAGGGGAATGCAACCCACATGAAAAGGGTGCAGTTGGGCTTGCATAATGCTTGAATATTCATTTTTTTCAGAAATTCAGCACTTTCGGTTTGATAATGGATCTCCGCACTACGTCCGGCTCCTTTCTTACTCCAAACCTTATATTGCCACGGAGGATCAGCATAAATGATGTCATATTTCTTCATCTTGATTTGTATTTTTTGTGCCTACTAAAAGTATCAAGAAGAAAAAGCGGTATAAAGAAAGTGGCAGGGTTTGGCTTTGGGAGGAAGTATTTGGCACATAGATGCTGTTATAAAACAGAAAAAAATTATTTTTGCTTGTTATAAATTTTATCCATCAACGGACTGAAAGATTTAATCGAAAAAATCAGCACAGGATTTGAGGCATTCAAAGCAGATGCGGAATTGCAATCTGGAAAAGAGAACAAAACCGCCAGAACAAGAGCCCGTAAAGCTTCTCTTGAATTGGAAAAACTTTTAAAAGAGTTCAGAAAATTATCTTTGGAAGCTTCAAAAGGCTAAAATAGACCCTCTGAAAATTTCAGAGAGTCTTATTATTCCTGTTGCTCAAAATTTGAAGCATCCTGCCAACCTCAATATCCATTCTCGAAAAGGCAAACCATTTTTTACCCAGGTCTTTTAGAGATGCACCTATATGGTAAAGTTCCGTACTGTCAATAATCATAAATCGGTCGTGAGCATCTGAAAAAATTTCGATTTCAATGGGAGGATATTGGCTGTTATACCGTTGTAAATCTAAACGTAACTGATTACTGATGTTTTTAGTATAGATGGTTGCGGTTACATTGTCATTGCGTTTTCCTAATAAGGTCAGTACCGTATCATCCACATAATTATCAATAAGGATAATGGAGCTTTCGGCACTCCGGATAATATCGGATACAAAAGTATAGGCATCGAAAATTTGTCCATCATAAAAAACACCTTTATCACTGTGGAGTTTATCGCTTTCTAAAGCCTTAAAGATTTCTTCAAACTTTTGATCGGATTCCAATTGCTTTAACTCAACTTTGTCTAAACGGTGAAATAATGAAGCATTGCTGATCAGTATTTTTCTCATTTCTACGAACGCTTCCATAATTTCAACACTGATTTTAATTGCTATATCGGAACGTAGGATGGTGGAAGCCATTGCTACGCCCATTTCGCTGAAAACGTAAGGTAGATAACGTCGTCCGCCGTAGTTCAAACTTGAGGTGCCAAATTGGAACCTCAAGTTTTCAACTTCGTCTTCGGTCAGTTGAAAACAAAAAGACAACGGAAATCGCTTAATATTTCTCTTTACCGCCCGATTGAGGTTCTTTGTTTCTACTTGATATAATGAAGCGAGGTCACTATCCACTATCACTTGTTTGCCACGTATGGTATAAATCAGGTTCTTGATTTCCATCGGGCTAATAGTAGGCTTATTTTCCATTACTTTTTGTAGCTTTTATTTTTAGCAAACTCAAAAGAGGTTTTGTAGTCTTCATTCAACACGATATAAGCATCGAATTGTTTGCCTGCCTTGCTTTTCATTCCTTTGATAAGCGACGTATTATTTTTTGTAATTAAACTTTCAATATCAATAATGCTGATTTGTACGCCACACACATTGCGGAACTGTACCCAGCTACAAACTTCATCAGGACATTTAACAATCTTGTCACGGATAATGAGTTGCTGGCTTTTGCATTTTGGGCAAACCAATTTAGGTAGGTTGTTTTGGGCAATGGAACTTTGCAACAATTCATTGGTAATAGTTGTCGCATACGTCTCCATTTCCTTTTGAAAAGTTCCTGCATCTGCTTCGTTATTTTCGATTTTCCGCAAGGTTAATTCCCATTCGGCGGTCATTGCCACGTCTGCAATTTTCTTGTCTTTGACCAAATCATACACTTGTAATCCTTTTTCGGTTGGGACTAAAGATCTCTTCTCTCTTTGTATATAATTGCGGGTAAACAAGGTTTCAATAATGGAGGCTCTTGTAGCTGGAGTACCAATACCTATATTTTGTAAAGCTTTGCGTTCCTCTGTATTTACAATCTGCTTTCCGGCACTTTCCATAGCCGATAAAAGTCCTGCTTCCGTATAAAGTACGGGCGCTTTGGTTATTTTTTCCAAAACTGTAGCTTCGTTTATTTTAATTTCATCACCTTTTTTTAGTTCGGGTAGATCCTGCACCGGTTCGGTATCCTCATCTGAAAAATATCCCTTAATACTACGCCAGCCAGGTTCCAATATTTTACAACCTTTCAATGCAAAATCATAATGCAATGCTTCTAATGTAATATCGGTTATTTCTTTAGTACAAGCTCCAGAAATGGCTTCGAGCAACCGAAAAGCAATCATATCATAAATAGCAGTTTCCTTCGCGTTTAAAGCGGAGGGAATTCTATCCGTAATTAATAATCCGTGATGATCGGTTACCCGAAGATCGTTTACAATACGTTTGTTGAACCGTCCCCATTTTACCTTGGTTACGGCTTGTTTGCAGGAATCTCTGTCTTGCAAAGCTCTTACCAAATTTGGGATTTCAGCCCATACATCTTCGGGGATATATTTGCTTCCGGTACGTGGGTAAGTGATAAATTTCTTTTCGTATAGGCTTTGGGCAATGTTGAGGGTGTCATCGGCTGAAAGATTCAGTTTTTTATTGGCCTCTTTTTGAAGACCTGTTAGATCAAACAATAAAGGTGCTTGTTCCGTAACGTTTTTACTTTCTACGGAGGTAACCTTAGCGACATTTCCATTTCTTTGGATAGACGTTAATGTGTCCTCTGCCAGTTTTTTATCTTCCCATTTTTTTAGAGAAAGGCTTTTAAAGTCAATGAATTCCTTATTATGCAATAACTGTATTTGCCAATATTTCTGTACCGTGAATTTTTTGTTTTCCAAATAACGTTTACAAATTAAAGCCAGCGTAGGTGTTTGCACTCTTCCAAGTGAATAAATACCATTGCCTGCGACAATGCTTAATGCTTGCGATGCATTAATGCCTACCAACCAGTCAGCACGGCTTCTGCCTTGTGCTGACTGATATAATCCATCAAAATCGCTTCCAGACTTTAGATTTTCAAAACCCTGTTTGATGGCTTTTTCGGTAAGCGAACTGATCCAAAGACGTTCAAAGGGTTTGTTGCATTTAAGGTATTCATAGATGTAGCGGAATATCAGTTCACCTTCACGTCCCGCATCGGTAGCTACGATAATACTATTACAACGATTAAAGATCTGTTCAATCACTTTCAGTTGCTTTAATGCACCTGTATCGGCTATATATCCTTTGTCTTTTTTTACTTTTCGGACAGTCAATAAAAAGGGATTTGGAAGTATCGGTAGTGATGCTTTTTCAAATCCAGAAATGCCATAATCTTGGGGCATTCCCAATCCGACCAAATGTCCGAATGCCCAGGTAACCAAATAGCCGTTACCAGTCAGGTAGCCGTCCTTTTTATCGGATGCTCCCACAAGTCCGGCTATTCCCCTTGCTACACTTGGTTTTTCTGCAATAATTGCTTTCATACTCTTTTTTTTATCGATTACATTTTTCTGCCTTTGGATTTAGCAGGTGCTTTAGGTTTTTCCTGTTGTTTCTTGCTATCTGGATTTTTTTGTCCCGATTTCAAAGGCTCTTTGATATTCTTGGTCGCTTCATTGGTTTTACCCTCCGAATTAACCGCAGTCTGTGTTTTATAGGCTTCGGTAGGTTTCGCCTGCTCTTTTAGCTTATTCGGATTTTGGAAAGAGAAATCTATTTTGTTCGTTTCTTTATTAAAAGTGATGTAACCATTATATTCCTTACCTTTTTTATCTACCAATCCGCTTACATAAACCGTCTGTCCGTCTTTGAATTTTTGATGTTGTTCATTATCCAATTCTTTGCCTCTAAAGGTTTTCGGAGCTTCCTGCGATTGATTCTGTTGATTAGTTTGTTGATTGTTCTGTCCGTTGCTTTGCGTTTGTTTATTCGTGTTGCTTCTGTCAAACAGAAATTCTACATATCGTTTGTCTGCATTGAACTGTACCGTTGCCGAAAATTCAGTTCCCTTTTTAGAAATCATTCCATCTAATTGAAGTGGTTTGCCTTCCATTAAGGTTTGCTTTTGCGCATCATCCAATTTTATCCCTTTGATTTCGTCAGGAATTTTTATTTTGTCTGTACGCAGGGCAACCAGCTCATTGGTCAATCGGTCCACACTGATAATGGAGGAAATGGTTTCGCCTGTTTTGGGATTGGTTAAATTAACTACTCGTCCCATATTGCCCGATTGAAGTAAATTGTCTTTGTCTTCTTTGGTAAACTTATGTCCAAAAAATTCAAAGTTCAGGTTGGGTTCCTTACGAATACCGTGAATAGCAACCACAACTGCTCCCTGATCATTTTGTTGTAGTGAAAGTCGGGCATCCATACGAGTAACCGCAGTGCCAAGATTAAGACTTACGGGTACCAATTCATTGGTTTTGAAACCTCTTAATAATGGATCAAGCAGGTTCATTTTTTCAAGTTTTTCTTTACTTAGTCCAAGATTATTCATGGTTTCCCAATCAATCTGTTCCGATTTGAAGCGATATTCACTTGTTTCCGGTGCTGTTTGTGTTGTTTCCATATCGTTTTTATTTTCTGGTTTTTTATCCTGTTGTGGTTCTGCTTTTACTTCATGTTCCTTCATCACTTTTTCACCCTCTGGAGTTGGATTATCCACTTGTTTTTGCATTTCTTTTGCTTTATTTACGGCTTCATCAGCAGGTACTTTGAAAAAGGAGAAATTGGTAGGGTTTTTCAACTGACTGAAAAAATTGGAAAAAAAATTGGAAATGAAGTCACCGTGTTTATCCACACGCATAAACTGGTTTTGGTTTTTCTTGGCGGGGTCAACGGTTTCCATTTTTCCGTTTTCGTCAATACTTTTTACGGCTTGGATTTTCATCTTCTCTTTATCCAATACCAGTAATATCTCGGATAGTTGTTCTGGAGATTCCTGTTTGTTTGCAGTTTCTTCGCTCATAATTTGAAAATTTTAAAGTTCGATGCCTAAAGTAAAACAAGCGGTCACTACATTGTATTAATTGGTATTCAAAGGCAGTGTTTGTCACTTATTGGCGTTCATTTTTTTTGCAGGAGGGTTAAAACTTTCCCTTATGAATTGATGTACATCGGATAGTTTATAATATAGCTTTCCGCTTATTGTATAATAGGGTAACTTCCCGATAGAGCGATACCGTTGTAAGGAACGGTTACTGATTTTTAGCATCTGAAGTAAATCCTGATTATCCAACAATTCCTCGCCGTCAATGTTGTTGCGTTTCTTTTGTGAATCATCAATATGGTCGCTAAGCATATCAAGGCGGTCAATTATGCGTTCCATCCACGCCAAAAATTCCATTCGGTCAATATTCATAGGGATACATTTTATAGTTTGCCTGATGTTAATTTTCTACCTTTTTCGATATAACTTTTACCTTTTGCCATAAGTTCTTCCACATACTCGTCACTGCTCTGTACGGCATTCGCATTGAGCATATCCTTGATCGTTCCAATGGTGTAGAAATATTGTCCGTAGATTTTTGAATAAGCAATCTCGCCTCTGGTACGCATACGCCATAAGGTTTTCTCACTGATATGTAGGTACTGGCATACCTCGTGGTTATTGAGCCACAGGTCATCATAGCTGGTGTTTTCCAATCTTTTCAGATAGTCAGCAATAGCATTGATACGGCTGTTTAGCTGTTCCCACGCTTCCTCTTCAATGGTTATAATTTTCATTGCATAGCTTTTTAATATTCACTATGCAAAATTGGTAAGGATGGCAGAGTTTCTCCGCCAAGCCTTGCCAATTGGTTTGGTAGTTTTTTGTAATCCGGATAAACCCTTGTTCAATGAGGTATTCAGGGCTTCTTGAAAGTTTGTAAAGGATTTTGGATGATATTCGCCAATTGGTAGATATGGGCAAAGAAAAAGCAATACATTTTTGTGTACTGCTTTCAATCTAATATATGATATAGCTAAAGCTCTTTATCCATATATTCTTCAAGTGATGATTTGAGTTGGTCTAAAAATGCAGTTCTTGATCCTGAACGGGTTTTCATCCGGTGAAACGCATGATGCAAATCGCCGAGAGGAATACGAAAAAGTATTTGAAATATCAGGCTTATTTTTCGGATACCAATTTTACCATGGGAAATAGCTCCCGAAGCATAAAGGGCATAAACTAATTCGATAATTGCATTCTTGCTGTCTGTCCAAAAGATATCTTTTGTTGATTCAGATTGTTGTAAAATCGTATCTGGATTTTCATCGGGGTTGATTTTCGTAAGCAGGAAAGTATAGAGTAATTCGTTGGAAATAATTCTTGCGAGCTTGTAATCGAAGAAGGTGGAGAATGATGGATCAATTTCAAACACAATGCTGTTAAGCCCATCATGATAATTTATATTTCCTCTTTTAAAATAGGTCTGATCACGATCCGTTCGTCCAGAACGGTAATATCGGTAAAAATCCGAATTACAAACATGCTCACTGTATTCTCGTTTCAGATTTGTTAACTGCATTGTGAAATAGTTGTAATACATTTTACCAGTATCGACAGGACAAGAAGTCTCAATACGATAAAGTTTGTTGTAGTAAATTAATTTACCAAGGATTTGAGGTTTTACGGTGCGGAAGAAATGTATTTCATCAGCATCATTTTTAAAGCCCTCGTCGATTACATCTTTCTTAACTGAAAATAACAAGTCTTGGAGATACAAGGTCATTTCATAAGCTTCATCAATCAGTCTTTTGCTTTGTGATGAAATCTTATCCTCCTTGTTGTGTATCTCTAAAATGATGTTTTGTAGAGAGTATTTCATAGCTTATAATTTTGTGAGGATTACCAAAGTTTCAATAAGAATTCCCCAGTTAAATCACAAAATTTACAATTACAGATGAATAAAACCCCCAAGTTGGGTGGAACTTGGGGGTTTTTATTTGGTCCGACAGAACCTAAAAAATTGAATGAGGAAGATAAAAATAGTATAAAAAGATAGAATCCCTTGACCTATTTTTTGTATTTTTGTTTTATTGTTACAAGGAAAAACAAGAGTAAATGAATGCAATGAGCACCATTACTAAATCGTTACCTTTAGTGTTTTCCATTCTTGTAAACTACTCTTTATAAGTAGCTTTGGGCTATATTAATTTTTTTAATATATAAAATGTAAAGAACATCAAAAACTGAGAAAAACCTATAGTTGAACTACATCTTTTATCGTCATAAACCAACCAAAATTCTTTACTATTTTTTCATTAATTTTATTAATGTAGTACATTTACTACATTAAAAAACAAAAAACAAATCAAAATAACATCATAACTGACTAAACAAGAGACAAATCCTACATTTTAGTCGTAAAAAAACAATTTCTTGCAGTATTAAGAAAAAACACGTAGAAATACGGGGTTAAAAAAGAAACAAACTTTAAACAAAAGTTAAAAAAATAAAAAAAAGGTAAACAATTGCAATACACAATTATTTACCTTTTACAGTCTTTTATTTAAAATAACTAAGATTCAATTATCGAATTAATCTGAGAAAATAATTGTCCATCACTTAAAAAAGCACCTTGTTGAATCAACTCAAATATAGATGCGTTTCTATCTTCAGTAAATACCTTCTTTCCAACCTTCATTTCAATGTTTTCAGTAAACATATTATCAGACAGCCATTGTAAACCTTCTGTGGTTAAAAAATCAGTTTCTTCAACTAGTGATTTCAAAACAATTGATTGTACATGAGTTTCAAAACACTGAAACAAGAAAATATGATTTCTCGAGAAATGTTCTAAATATTCAGCTCTTGACAATACCCCTTCCCAAATTAAATCTGAGAAAACATCTAATTCCTGCTCAGCAACTTCCGGCTTGTTTTCTTTAAGAGAATCCCATTCCGCTTTATCAATTGCCTGAGTAGCCAAAAAGCTGGCAAATTCAGCATGTAGTTCATCAAATTGTTCCTTTGTTAATCTTGCGTATTTCATTTTATGTTAGGCTTTATGCTTTACGTTGTAAGCTTAAGCAATACGCTATAAGCTACCAACCATAAGTCTAATTAATATTAATTTATTTCATTAAACAAAAAAATCCCGATTTTCATCGGGATTTTTATATAGTTTTTAAAACTATTACTTTTCAGCAACAATTTCATAAGCTAATTCAACGATTACATCTCTGTGTAGACGAACTGAAGCATTGTATTTTCCTGTACGTTTAACGATACCACTAGTGATGAATTTTCTATCGATAGCATTTCCAGATTTCTCTAAAGCCTCAGCGATATCAATATTCGTGATAGAACCAAAAAGTTTCTCTCCACCAGCTTTTGCTGTAAGTTTAATTTCAAGAGCTTTTAAAGTTTCAGCTAATGCTTTAGCATCAGCAACAACTTTAGCTTCTTTATGTGCTCTTTGTTTTAGGTTTTCAGCTAAAACTTTTTTAGCAGAAGGAGTTGCCAATGTAGCAAAACCTTGAGGAATTAAAAAGTTACGACCGTAACCAGGTTTTACAGATACTACATCATCTTTAAATCCTAAGTTTTGTACGTCTTGTTTTAAAATAATTTCCATGTTGTTGTCCTTATTTTTAGAAGTTAGGTTCTGATCTAACAGAAACCAGCGACTAGATTTTTTTTATACTATTTTAATAAATCGGCCACGTATGGCATTAAAGCTAAGTGACGAGCTCTTTTTACAGCTACAGAAACTTTTCTTTGGTATTTTAATGAAGTTCCAGTTAAACGACGAGGAAGAATTTTTCCTTGCTCATTTACGAATTTCAATAAGAAATCAGCATCTTTATAATCGATGTATTTGATTCCTGATTTTTTGAAACGACAATACTTTTTAGTTTTGTTAGTTTCAATGTTTAAAGGCGTTAAATATCTGATATCTCCGTCTTTTTTTCCTTTTGCAGATTGTTCGATTGTAGACATAATAATTACGCTTTAGTAGATTTTAATTTTGCTCTTCTTCTTTCCGCCCATGAAATAGCATGTTTGTCTAAACTTACAGTTAAGAAACGCATAACTCTTTCGTCACGTCTGAATTCAGTTTCAAAAGCAATTAGAACTTCTCCAGCTACTTTGAATTCGAATAAATGGTAAAAACCACTTTTTTTGTTTTGGATTTCGTAAGCCATTTTTTTCAGACCCCAATCCTCTTTCGATACCATTTCAGCTCCTCTACTAGTAAGAAATTCTTCAAATTTCGTTACTGTTTCCTTCACCTGAACCTCAGATAAAACGGGATTTAAAATGAAAACAGTTTCATAATGATTCATAAATACAATATTTATTTGTTAAAATTGGGTGCAAAAGTAACCATAATTTTTAAATATACAACACTTTTTTACTTTTATTCGTTGTAATGTAAAAAACAGAGCTTAACTTTAGTTTTTTTTACAAAAAAATAATACATTTACTATTGCTATCCTGAATTTATTCTAAATTTATTGTTATGAAACTAAACTGTGTTGTTGTAGATGATAGTTCTATACAAAGGACAATTATTGCAAAATTAGTCAATAATCACCCAGGTTTGCATTTAATCGGTGATTTTTCTAATGCAATTGAAGCGAAGAGTTGTATCTCTTTAAATAATATCGACCTAATATTTCTTGATATAGAAATGCCTGTTATAAACGGCTTTGACTTCCTTGATGGACTAAAGTCTAAACCGCAGATTATATTCATTACTTCTAAAGCCGAATACGCTTTAAAAGCTTTTGATTATGATGCAACCGATTATTTGCAAAAACCTATTGCCGTTGACCGTTTTAATGCTTCTGTAAAAAGAGCTATAGATATGCATTTGCTTAAAAAAGAAGTTAAAGAAGAGGAAGGCGAACATATCTTTATCAAAAGCAACCTTAAGAAACTTAAAATCTTCACAGCAAAAATCAAATGGATTGAAGCTTTTGGAGACTATGTAAGAGTGGTTACTGAGGACGACAGTAATTTGGTACTTTCAACTATGAAATCCTTTGAAAATGACTTATCAAAAGATAAATTTATTCGTGTACACAAATCATACATAATTAATATAGATAAAGTAGAACGTTTTAATAGCAAATTTGCCGAAATCGGGATTACTAAAATTCCGCTTAGCCGCAACAAAAAAGAAGACTTAGTAAAAGCATTGTCAACGTCGTAATTTTTAATAAAAATCGACATTAACAACAACCTTTACAGCTCTGTACTGAGCAACAGCCTCAAAACTATTCAATATTTTTTGGATAGTTTTTTTTGTACTCCCTAATGGAATTTCTTGTGGAATTTTAATCAAAATAGTTCGAATATACTCGTTTCGGATTCTATTTATTGCAGGTTCTTCAGGCCCGAGAACCGGCATTTTTAAGTTTTGACTCAAAACCTGATACAACCACATAGAACCCTCTTTTAGCTTTTCAAACTCACGATGTTTTAAAGTAAGTTTAATAATCCTGAAATAAGGCGGATATTTATAAATCATCCTATCATACAATTGCTCCTTATACATACCCATATAATTATGGTTTGTAACTTGTTGAATTGTGTTATGATTTGGATTGTACGTTTGAATCACCACTTTGCCCTGTTTTTCAGATCTCCCTGCCCTTCCTGCAACCTGCGTCATCATTTGAAAACTGCGTTCAAAAGCTCTAAAATCTGGATGATGCAGCATATTATCAGCATTCATAATTCCAACCAAACTCACATTATCAAAATCAAGACCTTTAGCCAGCATTTGTGTTCCAACCAAAATATCTACTTCTCTATTTTTGAAAGTATCGATAATTTTTTCGAAACCAAATTTACCTCGCGTTGTATCCTGATCCATTCTGGCTGTTTTAGCTTTTGGAAAAAGAGAAATCAATTCCTGTTCAATTTGTTCCGTCCCAAAACCTTTAGTTGTCAAATCTATACTCGAACAGCTATGACAATGTGTTGGCTTTGCAATTGAATAACCACAATAATGACAACGCAATTGATTTTTAAATTTATGAAATGTCAAACTTACATCGCATTGCTGGCAATGCGGTACATGACCACAAGTCATACATTCTATTATAGGAGAATAACCTCTTCTGTTTTGAAACAAAATTACCTGTTCACCTAAAGACAAAGCTTCGGCAATTTCTTCAATTAAAAGATCACTAAAATGCCCCGTCATTCTTTTTCTGAAATGTTTGTCTTTTAAATCAACCAAAACCACTTCAGGCATTCGAACATTTTTGTAACGTTCGGTTAAAGTGACCAAACCATATTTATTCGCTTGAGTATTAAAGTACGTCTCTATACTTGGAGTCGCAGATCCTAACAATACTTTGGCATTATGAAAGTTTGCCAAAACAATTGCCGAGTCTCGGGCATGATATCTTGGTGCAGGATCAGTTTGCTTAAAAGTCTGCTCATGTTCTTCATCAACAATAAGCAAACCCAAACTATTAAAGGGCAAAAACAAGGCAGACCTCGCTCCTATTACAATCTGTGCTTTTTCAGAGTCTTCTAGTGTTTGTTTCCAAACCTCAACTCGCTCATTATTACTGTATTTAGAATGAAAAACAGCTACTTTATCACCAAAATGAAGTCGTAATCGAGAAACTAATTGTGTTGTAAGTGCAATTTCTGGCAGCAAGTACAAAATTTGTTTACCCGTTTCTAAATATTCTTCAATCAGCTTAATGTAAATCTCCGTCTTTCCACTTGAGGTAACACCATGCAGAAGACAAACTTCTCTTTCTAAGAAACTATTTTTAATTGCTGTAAAAGCATTTTCCTGAGCTTCGCTTAACTGAAGTTCTTTCTCTGATTTTTCTCCATTAAATGAAACACGATCGTGCTGTAAATAATACTCCTCGAAAATTTCTTTCTCTATTAAAGCTTTTACAACAGCCGAAGTAGAATTTGAAACTTCAATCAATTTCTTTACCGTAATCGGTTTCTTTTCTGAAGCGCTTATCTGAAAATAAGCCAATACAATTTCTTTTTGCTTATTAGCACTTTTTAAAACCTCGAGCAGTTCTCCTAAACCATTATCAGATTCGTATTGCGAATGTAATTTCACATAACGAATCAGCTTCGGCTTGTAACTCTCTTTTATTTCTTCTTCTAAAACAATAATATCCTTTGCAATTAATTTTTGAAGAATTGGCAGAATATTTTTCTTATTTAAAATCGAAACAATCTCCTGAACTTTAAGCGAACTTTGATGCTGCAGCGCTTCATAAACTAAAAACTCATCATCTGAAAGTTCTGAATCATTTACAACAACTTCTGGTTTATGCGAAACAATAGTCTCACTTTCTAATAATAATCCCGTTGGGAAAGCACCACGATAAACATCGCCAATGCCGCACATATAATAATTGGCAACCCAAAGCCAATGTTTAATCTGCGTTTCGGTCGCAATAGGTTTTTCATCTAAAATCTGATGAATTTCTTTAGCCTCATATAATGTCGGTGCATTTTCGTGTATATCAATCACCAGCGCTGTATAAATTTTACTTTTACCAAATGGCACTGCTACCCGCATACCCTTTTTTATAAAATGATATTCAGATTCAGAAACACGATATGTAAAAGTTTTAGCTAAAGAAAGCGGTAAAACAACTTCGATAAAAAACATGTACTAATTTTATAGGATTCGGAAACTTATTATTTCCCTGAAGGTTTGGCTAAATAATCATTAATCAATTTCAAAGTATGATTTAGAGATTCTGCGTTAGTTCCATTGTCGTGACCAGGAATAACATAAACTGGCTTTTTGAATTTTGTTTGCACTTTATTCATCGATTTCTGCCATTCTTTTACGTCCGCATCTCCTAAATAACCTAAATCAACAGCGGATATACTTTTTACAAAACATCCTCCGTAAAGTACTCTCTCTTTATTAAACCATACCACAACATTATCAGAAGCATGACCTTTTCCAGGATAATAAACCTCAAAAGTATGCTGACCGACTGTAAATGTCGTGTCATTCGGAATTATAAATTCTGCCCTGCCTTCGTTGTTCTTTTTAAGAATCTCATCAGTTAATTTGATTGTATAGGTTTTGATTCCTTTTTTTCTATAAAAATCTAATCCTCCAGCACGATCTTCGTGAGAATGTGTTGCAAAATGCATTATAACCTTTTTATTATGTCTTGCTTTTATCGTATCCAATAAAGGCTGAAACTGTGTTTTATCCCAAGGCGCATCAAACAAGACCACTCCTTTACTTGTAACCAAATACAAAGCATTGGCAGAAATCTTTGTTCCTTTATAATCATGAAATGTTTTATAAACATAAAAGTCACCCGTAAGATGACTTATTTGCAATGGCGAGTTCTTAGATTGTCCAAAACTATTTGAAGCTAAGACTAAGAATAAAATTATCGAAGCTAATTTTCGCATATTTTAAAAATTAATTTTTCACTCGTGTCCAATATTGCGTTCTTCCCATTAAAGAAATTCCAACATAACCGCGAAGTTTCAATTTATCTGCAGATTCTAACGAAATATAACATTTGTATTTTTTTCCATTTGTAGGATCTAAAATAGTTCCTCCATTATATTCAGAACCATCTTTTTTAAGACCATTCATAATAACCATTCCTAAAATAGGTTTATTTTTCTCAGCACCGTCACATTTAGTACAAACATCCTTTTTATGATCAGCACGAAGAATCTCAACTATTTTACCATAAATTTTTCCAGATTTTTCATAAACCTCTACTACAGATTTTGCCTCACCAGTTTCGTCGTCAATAGTTTTCCATTTTCCGATAACGCTTTGAGATTGCATTGTACTTAATGCGAAGAAAAAAACACCAATTGTTAAAATCCAATTTTTCATACCTATTTATTTTTTTTTTGTTTTAATTTTCTGATTGAGGCATTCAATTCAAAACCCAAAAGCAGAATCATACAGTTTATCCAAATGTAAAACATTAGAATTAATAATGTTCCTATTGAACCATAAAGTTCGTTATATTTTGAGAATTTTATAACCCAAATCCCAAAAAAGAACGAAGATATAACAATTAAGATTGTTGTAAAAACCGATCCTATACTGATAAAAGGCACTTTATTATACTGCTTTGTACCATAACGCAATAATATTGAAGATGTTATCAAAATCATCAGCATAATAAATAAATATCTACTTAAAATGATCAACGGAATACGATCACTCAAAACATCCTGAATAATTGTTTTTTGAATAAAAACCTCAAAAACAACAATCGTAGCCACTGTTACAAACAATATAATAGTCATAACAAGCGAAATGGCTAATGCTACCAAATATTGCTTTAAAAAACCACGCTTATCAAAAACATGCTTAGAAGACTCGAAGCCGCTTAAAATTCCGTTAATACCATTTGCCATTAAAAAAATCGAAAGCAAAAATCCCGACGATAACAATCCAGAATGACTATTATTTAAAATATCACTAATGATTTTACTAATAGCATCGTAAGTATTTGGAGGAACTCCTTGCTGCACAAACTGTAAAAAATCGGCCTGAAAACCTTCTATCGGAATAAAAGGAATTAAGTTTAAAATAAATAATGCAAAAGGAAATAAAGCCATAAAAAAGCTGAAAGAAACAGCACTGGCATGATAAGAAAATGCACCTTCAATAATTCCTAAAGTATACATTTCAAGCAAATCATATAGCGAAAAACCTTCCAGCCAAGGCAATTTTATTTTCTTAAAAAATCGGGCTATAGAACGTATTACAGGTACTTTTTCAATCCGATCTTCTATTTCTTGAGACATACTATTTTAGATTTTAGATTGTGGAGTTGGATTTAGATTACAAAAGTTACAATTTAAAAACACTTTACTCAATTAAAAAGCTTTTAAACTCAAATCCATATTGTAAACGGAATGAGTTAATGCTCCAGACGAAATATAATTTACACCGCAAAGTCCATATTCGCGAATGGTTTTTTCACTGATATTTCCAGAAGATTCTGTCTGACATTTTGAACCAATCAAAGCTACGGCAGTTTTAGTATCTTCATAATTAAAATTATCAATTAAAATTCTGTGAACACCATCGCTCAAAAGAATTTCGCGAATTTCATCAAGATTTCTGGCTTCAACAATAATTTTTAAATCCAAATTATTCTCTTTCAAATACTCTTTCGTTTTTTTTATGGCAAGCGTAATACCGCCGGCAAAATCAATATGATTATCTTTTAACATCACCATATCATATAAAGCGTATCGATGGTTTTCTCCGCCTCCAATTTTCACCGCCCATTTTTCTGCAGCTCTAAAATTTGGAGTCGTTTTGCGAGTATCTAATATTTTAGCTCCCGTTCCTTCTAAAAGCTGTACACAATGATTTGTTTTTGTTGCAATTGCAGACATTCTCTGCATAGTATTTAAAACTACTCTTTCGGCCTTCAAAATAGATTGAGAACTTCCAGAAACTTCAAAAACAATCTCACCATATTCTACATGTGTTCCATCTTCAATAAATGTTTTTACCTTTAATTTCGGATCAACATAATCAAATATCATTTTCGCAAGCGCAACACCAGCAATAATTCCCTGATCTTTTACCAATAATCTTGCTTGACCATGAGCAGTGTCAGGAATACAAGCAAGAGAACTATAATCGCCTGTTCCAACATCTTCTCTAATGGCATTACGAATCAAAAGTTCTAATTCTGATTGAAATTGAGCTTCACTTATCATTTTTCTATTTTTTATAATAGGCTAAATTATGACTTATTTTATGGAATTAAAAGTTTCCATTGTACGAAAAGTTTCTTATTAACTTTTTTTTATCAGCCGCAGATTATTAAAATTAAAATGATTTCAAAAAATCTGCGCTACTCTTTTTAATCTGCCACATAAATCTTTAGTGGGAATATTTAAAGTTTATATTTTTTTCAACTAAAATCCGCATCCACAATTAAAAACATTAAATATCTTTGAGGTTCAAGCAAACAAAATTTATGGGATTAATTAAAGATATTTACTCCGTTTCTTTCTACGAAAAATTTGGTCAGGCTGTTGCCGAAGTACATCCAGCATTCAACAAACAAAAATTTATTAAAGCAATTTATGAAGGTGATTTTGCTCAAAAAGAATGGAAAGAAAGAATGAAACACACAACAGTTGTATTTCATCAATTTATGCCGCAAAATTTATCAGAAGCTGTTTCTCTAATTGATAAAATCATCGAAAATTTAAAGAAAAATAATTTCACAGACAGCAATCTGGCTTTTATCTTCTTTGCCGATTATATCGAAATGTACGGTTTAGATGATTTTAAAACTTCGGCGAAAGCCTTTGTTTCTATAACACAATTTATAAGCTGTGAATTTGCTGTTCGTCCTTTTATTTTAAAGTATAAAGAACAGATGATTGTCGAAATGACAAAATGGTCTCTGCACGAAAATCATCATGTACGCCGTTTAGCCAGCGAAGGTTCACGCCCAAGATTACCGTGGGCAATGGCAATTCCGTTCTTGAAAAACGATCCTTCTTCTATCCTGCCTATTTTAGAAAACCTAAAAAACGATCCTTCCGAATATGTCAGAAGAAGCGTAGCTAATAACTTAAATGATATTGCAAAAGATAATCCGCAAATTGTATTAGAAATCGCTTCTAAATGGAAAGGTCAAAACATAGAAACCGACGGAATCATCAAACATGGCTGCCGAACTTTATTAAAACAAGGACATCCTGAAATTTTAAGTCATTATGGTTTAGAAAGTACAAATATTGAACTTTCATCATTTGAAGTTAAAACACCTGTTGTAAAAATTGGAGATTATCTGCAGTTTCACTTTCATTTAAATAATAAAAATGAAGAACCCAAAACCATTCGTTTAGAATATGCCGTTCATTACAAAAAAGCAAAAGGACATTTAGCTAAAAAAGTTTTCAAAATAAGTGAGAAAGTTTACCCTCCGAATCAATTAACCAAAATTGAAAGAAATCAATCTTTCAAATTAATTACAACAAGAGTTTTTCATACGGGAACACATCAATTGTCAATTATTATTAATGGAACAGAGAGTGAAGTTTTGAGTTTTGATTTAATAGATTAAATATAACGTATTCTCACATCTTTGTCATTCCGAGGAACGAGGAATGACAAACAGAACTGCATAAAAAGAAGCATTTGAATTATTCTACATTTTCCTTACTTTTATAATTCTAAAAATTCAAAACAAACTTTTCTTAATCTAAATTAAGTTACAGACAAGCGCCGTTGCTTTAATTTTGTTTTCAAATCAAATAAAAAATACCACATGTCAAATATCAGTTTAATTATCGAAGAACGTGCTGCCAATATTGGCAACTTCATGGTAGGTCGTTTACTGCCTTTCCGTGAAAAAAGAGCTGTTGGTCCATTTGTATTTATCGATCATATGGGACCTGCACATTTAAGTGATCATGAAAATATGGATGTTCCGCCGCATCCGCATATCGGACTTTCGACTTTGACATTCTTGTTTGAAGGAAGCATTATGCACCGTGACAGTTTAGGAACTGAATTAGAAATAAAACCCGGTGCCGTAAACTGGATGACAGCTGGAAAGGGAATTGTTCACTCTGAAAGAACACCAGAATATTTAAGGCATTCAGACAAAATGCTTCACGGATTGCAGATTTGGGTAGCGCTTCCAAAAGAATTGGAACAAATGGATCCGAATTTCACCCATGTTGAAGCAGATGATATTCCAGCTTGGGAAGAAGACGGCGTTTCATACAAGTTGATTGCCGGCGAAGCATTTGGTAAAAAATCACCGGTTCCAGTTTATAGTCCGCTTTATTTTATTGAGATCAAAAGTACTGAAGCTAAAAAAATCAATATTGGAAGTCATTTATTTGGCGAAAGCGGTTTGTATATTTTGGAAGGAAGCATAAAAAGCGGAGAACATACTTATGATCCAAAACAAATTTTAATTACAAACGACAGTACACTTTGTGAGTTTGAAATTGCTAAAAATTCAACTGTATATATCTTTGGAGGTCAACCATTTCCTGAAGAACATTTTATCTTTTGGAACTTCGTTTCATCAGATAAAAACCTCATCGAAAAAGCCAAACAAGACTGGACAGCACAGACTTTTCCAAAAGTTCCAGGCGAAACTGAATTCGTTCCGTTACCTGAACCAAGAATCAGATAAATTATGAAAACAATATCAGCACAAATAGATACTCGTTTGTATCGCACCGAAATAACATCATCCAGCGGAAATATTGTAATCGCCGATGAACCTCAAGAAGTTGGAGGAAAAAATCTTGGTTTTAGTCCGTCAGAACTTTTAGCATCTGCATTAGCGTCTTGCACTTTGATTACACTGCGAATGTACATTAATCGCAAACAATGGGATGTTTCTGAAATTAACGTAAAAGTAGATTTTGAAAGAGATAATCATCAAAACATTTCTCTATTTACAAGAAAAATTGAAGTTACCGGCGAAGTAGACGAAAAACAACGACAACGATTAGAGACAATTGCAAACAGCTGTCCAATACACAAAACATTAACAAACTCAATAGAAATTAAAACGACCTTAATATAATTATCATGGAAATTCAACAAATAAACGATACAAGAAGAGGTTACTTTGAAGCTGTAGAAGACGGAAAAGAAGCTGGAAAAATGACTTATACTTGGGCGGGAGACTCAAAATTTATTATCGATCATACCGAAGTAAACCCAGATTTTAACGGAAAAGGTGTTGGTAAAAAACTAGTTATGGCTGCCGTAGAATATGCCAGAACTAATAATTTAAAAATTATTCCGCTTTGTCCTTTTGCAAAAAGTGTTTTTGATAAGGTTGAGGAAATTCGTGATGTACTTTTTTCTTGAGTTACAAAGGTTCAAAGGTTCAGAGGTTTTTGTATAGAGACGCACAACAGTGCGTCTTTTTTTATTTGATCATTTCTTTAAAAACTTTGTCCCTTTGAACCTTTGAGCCTTTGTCCCTTAAAAACAAAATTTTCAAATTTCCGCGAAAACTCGTATATTTGCGCGTAATTTAAACTTAGAGTATGACAAGGATAATTACGCTTTTCTGTATTTTTATAGCACAAATCGGCTTTTCTCAAACAGCTGAGAGTTATTTAGAAAAAATCAGAAATAATGAAGCTCTCTTAACAGCTTTCTTTCAACAAATGCCTAAAGGAGGCGATTTACACCATCATTTTTCAGGATCAATTTATGCAGAACCTCTTTTAGAAAGAGCAATTGCTGAAAACTTTTATTTGGATGTAGAAACTATGGCAGTTTCTAAAACAAAACCTGCTAATGGAAACTGGGAAAGCTTCTCCTCTCTTAAAGAAAAAGGAAAACTAGATTATTACGAACAGCAAATTATGCAGACTTGGTCTATCAAGGATTATAATGGTTCTGTGCCATCTGACGATCAGTTTTTTGATTCTTTTATGAAATTCGAACCAACTATCGCGGGTCATTTTGCAGAAGGAATGCTTGAATTAAAAAAGCGTGCTATTTCAGAAAATGTAAGTTATATCGAAACTCAATTATCAACGATTCCGTCTGACATGAATGTTACTGATTTAGCAGATTTTAATACAAAATTGCGTCAGGCTGCAACACAAAAAGATGAAAAAGCAGTTTTAAAACTTTTAGATGAATTGTATAAATCATTGCAGCAAAAAGATGCCAAAAAATATGCTTTAGATTTCAATAACAATTTTATTGCAAAACTGCATAAAGACTTAAAAATGGATGACGAAAAATTCACAATGCGTTATCAAAACTTTGTGCTGCGTTTTATGGATCCTGTAGACTTGTTTAAAAACTTAGTTATTGCTTTTATTTCCTCTAATGAAAGCAAACTGACTGCGGGTGTAAACATAGTTTCTCCAGAACACGGACAAAACTCTATGAAAGATTATTGGCTTCACATGGTGATGTTTAAATATTGTCATTCAAAATTTCCTGACGTAAAATATACACTTCACGCAGGCGAATTGACTTTAGGTTTGGTTCAGCCAGAAGATTTAACTTGGCATATAAATGATGCGATTTATATTGCCGGTGCTAACAGAATTGGTCACGGAGTTGATATTGCTTACGAAGCAAATTCATATGATTTATTGAAATATATGTCTAAAAATAATATTCCAATTGAGATCAATTTAGCCAGCAATGAGTTTATATTAAAAGTAAAAGAAAACAGACATCCATTTACCCTTTACAAAGAATTTAATGTACCTATCGTAATCAGCACAGACGATGCAGGGATTTTAAGAACTAATATGACAGAACAGTATGTTTTATTAGCCAAAAGATATCCTGATGTGAATTACGAAACAATTAAAAAATACGTTTACAACAGCATCAATTACAGTTTCATTCAAGATGCATCAGTAAAAAAACAATTAATCAAAGATTTAGATTCTCGTTTTAAAACTTTTGAAGCGAAGTTCTCTAAAAACTAAATTCTAAACCTAACAGGTTTTAAAAACCCGTTAGGTTTGTCACTATTAAAATTATGATTTTAGAAGCCGTATTTCTTTATGTAAAGCCTGAATTAGCAAATCAATTTGAAGCTGATTTTACAAAAGCAAGCCAATACATTTCATCAATCAACGGTTATTTAGGTCATCGATTAGAGAAATGTCTCGAAGTCGAAAACAAATATCTCTTATTGGTTAATTGGAATACGCTTGAAGATCATACAATAGGTTTCAGAACTTCTGAAGCGTATTTGGAATGGAAAAAGATTTTACATCATTATTATGAACCTTTTCCAATTGTAGAACATTTCGAAACAGTTTACGAGAATAAAAAATAGTTTTTTTTGCCACAGATTAAAAGAATTTAAAAGGTTTTTTTTTACTTTAAAATAATCAGTGAAAGTCCTTTAATCTGTAGCTAAAAAAATAAAATTCGTGCAATTCGTGGCAAAAAAACTTAACCAATGAACATCAAACTTATCGCAATAGGCAAAACAGACAACAAATCGCTTCAAACTTTAATTGACGATTATACCAAACGTTTGTCATTTTACATCAAATTTGATTTGGAAATTATTCCCGATATCAAAAACGTAAAAAACTTATCTGAAAGTCAACAGAAAGAAAAGGAAGGCGAATTGATTCTGTCAAAACTTTCGGCAACAGATCAATTGATTTTATTGGATGAAAACGGAAAAAACTTCTCCAGTGTTGGTTTTTCTGAAGAATTGCAAAAGAAAATGAATTCTGGTGTAAAAACTTTAGTTTTTGTTATTGGAGGGCCGTACGGCTTTTCTGAAACGGTTTATAAAAAAGCACAAGGAAAGGTTTCACTTTCGCTAATGACGTTTTCGCACCAAATGGTTCGGTTGTTTTTTATCGAGCAATTGTACCGCGGATTTACGATTTTACGAAATGAACCTTATCATCATCAATAAAGGTTGAACGTTGATTCGTTTAATCGTTTAATCGCAGTTTCTAGAAAACAAACTCTTCATCTTCGTTTATAAAAACAAACGGAATCTTTTTATCAATAATTGTTTTTACAAGAATTTTAGATTGAATGTAATCTCCATAACTCATGTTTTTATCATATGAAAATGTAATTTGAGCTTTTGGATTTATAACCAAACTAT
The DNA here is from genome assembly GCF_044007415.1 of Flavobacterium sp. FlaQc-28. Taxonomy (NCBI): domain Bacteria; kingdom Pseudomonadati; phylum Bacteroidota; class Flavobacteriia; order Flavobacteriales; family Flavobacteriaceae; genus Flavobacterium; species Flavobacterium sp. FlaQc-28. The sequence goes on along the minus strand of NZ_JBIPCM010000002.1, from coordinate 710,801 downwards.
CCAAAAATGGCTTTAAATTACTTTTAGGAAAATCATACGTTTTTCTTCCACTGTATTGTATCATTCCGTTCTTTTTAAAATACAACTGACTTCTATTATTCGCAATTTCCATTTTATAAAACACTTTCGTGAAAGGCAAAAAAGCTAGATTCTTTCCGATTGAATCTGCGTAAGAATAATAGTTTTCAGCATTTTCGTTTTTGTGGGCGCTGTCCGCTCTTTTCTTTTCCTGCATTTTCATAACCTGCGGAATTACCTTTTTCAAAGGCAAACGCTTATCGATATTAAAAATCCAATTGGTCGAAATAATAGCACTTTTTCTATTTAGATCGGCGATCGTATCTTTTCCTTCAGTTTTAAAAAAGATATAAATTGGCGAATGATCTTGTACATCTTTTACAATTGAAACATTTGATTTTGGAAGTAAAACGTCTTCTTTTTTTCCACAAGAGAAAAGAAGGAAAGCAATAATTATAGTAACGTATTTCATATTTGTTTGTTTTTAAACTCAAAGTATGTCATTTCGACGAAGGAGAAATCACAGTAGTATTTCCTCAGAGAAATTCATCAATCTTTGTCGATCTAGCAACGAAGATTTCTCCTTCGTCGAAATGACAAACCAGACGATTATTTCAATTATAAATCTAATTTATTAAACAAAGTAACGCATTCCACCGCCTCCTTAACATCATGCACCCGCAAAATTTTTGCTCCTTTTGTTAAAGCAATTGTATTTAGAAACGTAGTTCCGTTTAAAGCTTCGTGCGGTGTAATATCAAGTGTTTTATAAATCATTGATTTTCTAGAAATCCCAGCTAAAACTGGTAATTCTAAAAGGTTAAAAAGTTCCATTTTCTGCATAACCTCATAATTCTGATCGGTTGTTTTGGCAAAACCAAAACCTGGATCTAGAATCAAATCATTAATTCCTAAACTTCTCGCTTTTTGCACTTTTTCAGAAAAATAAAAAAGCATTTCTTTTACAATATCATCGTATTGCGTCAAACTCTGCATCGTTTGCGGATTGCCGCGCATATGCATCATAATGTACGGAACGTTATATTTCGCTATGACATCAAGCATTTTATTGTCTAATTCTCCCGCTGCAATATCGTTTACAATTGCTGCGCCGCTTTCTATACTTGCTTTTGCAACTTCGGCTCTAAAAGTATCAATTGATAATAATGCTTGCGGAAAATGCTTTAAAATTAATTCGACAGCTGGAACAATTCGGTCAATTTCTTCTTGCTCTGAAACAAATTCAGCACTTGGTTTACTTGAATAAGCGCCAATATCTATAAAAGATGCGCCCTCCGAAAGCATTTTACCAACCTGCGAAATAATATCTTCTTCATCTTTATATTTTCCTCCATCAAAGAAAGAATTCGGTGTAACATTCAAAATCCCCATAACTTTAGGAATCGATAAATCTATAAGTTCGCCTTTGCAGTTAATCGTCATTGTTTGTTTTGTTTCAAGTTTCAGGTTTCAAGTTATCACCGTTAACACTTTGTTTAGAAAAAACTTGAAACAAAGAAAACACTAAACTTGAAACTCTTTAATTTAATCCTTATTTTTGGAAAAATTTTAGCAAATATACAGCAATAAATGAAGAATACTTCTCAAGAATTTGATAATGTAATCACGGTTTGCCGAACCTTGTTTATCAATAAAATGAAAGATTACGGCAGTGCGTGGCGAATTTTAAGATTGCCTTCGCTAACGGATCAAATTTTCATAAAAGCGCAAAGAATCAGAAGCTTGCAAGAAAACGATGTTCGCAAAATTGATGAAGATGAAAAAGGAGAATTTATTGGAATCATCAATTATTCTATTATGGCTTTAATTCAGTTAGAACTAGGCGTTGTTGACCAGCCTGATCTTGATGTTGAAAAAGCAACTGAATTATATGATGCTAAAGTAAAACTTACTAAAGATCTAATGGAAGCCAAAAATCATGATTACGGAGAAGCATGGCGTGATATGCGTGTGAGCTCTTTAACTGATTTGATTCTTCAAAAACTGCTTCGCGTAAAACAAATTGAAGATAATAAAGGTGCAACTTTAGTTTCTGAAGGCATTGATGCTAATTATCAGGATATGATTAATTACGCTGTTTTTGCTTTAATCTTAAATCCAATAAACAAATAAATTTCCAATTTTTATCCCGATAGCTATCGGAACCAAAATCCAAATAAAGAATTGGAATTTGGGATTTTCTTATTGAAATTTAAATTTTAAATATTTGCCATGAAAAACATTATTACTCAGTTCTCCCGCATATTTGTAGGTGTATTATTTATCATTTCAGGATTAATAAAACTAAATGACCCAGTTGGTTTCTCTTATAAACTGGCAGAATATTTTAGCGAACCTGTTTTCAACATGCCATTCTTAGAGCCTTTTGCTTTAGGTTTAGCTATTTTTCTAGTGATTTTAGAAGTAGTTTTAGGTGTAATGTTATTAGTTGGTTATAGAGCAACATTGACGATTTGGGCATTACTGCTTCTAATTGTGTTCTTTACATTCCTTACCTTCTACTCTGCCTATTTTGATGTAGTAAAAGATTGCGGCTGCTTTGGTGATGCTTTGCATTTAACGCCTTGGCAATCCTTTACAAAAGATGTAGTTTTATTGTTCTTTATTTTGATTTTATTCATCAATCAAAAATTAATAAAACCATTATTTGCAACTCCAAAAACCAATTTTGCCGTTTATGCAAGTGTTCTTTTATGTTCGTTAATGGCTGTTTGGGTTTTAAACCACAATCCTATAAAAGATTTCCGTCCGTACAAAGTGGGAACTAACATCGAAAAAGGAATGGAAATTCCAGAAGGAGCTCCAAAATCTGTAGTTGAGATGATTTTTATTTACAAAGTAAATGGAGTTGACAAAGAATTTACAGAGAAAGATTTAATGAATATTCCAGAAGGAGCAACGTTTGTTGACCGTAAAGACAAAGTAATTTCTGAAGGTTATGTACCGCCAATTCACGATTTTACAATGACAAAAGACGATTCTGATTATAAAGATGAATTCTTAAAAGAACCTAAATTAGTAATTTTTGTAACTTATGATTTGACTTTATCTGAACCGTCTGGAATGAAAAAATTAGCTAAAGTTACTGCAGATGCTAAAGCAAAAGGTTACAAAGTAATTGCCATGACAGCCTCTGGAGCTGATGAAATTGCAAAAGCTAAAAAACAATACAACTTAGATGTTGATTTCTATTTCTGTGACGCAACCACTTTAAAAACTGTTGAAAGAGCTAATCCAAGTATTGTAGTTTTACAAAACGGAACAATTATTCAAAAAGCACATTATAATGATGTTGACGATTTGAAATTGTAATACTTTCAATTAAAATAAAATTTTAAAACGCCAATTTTCTATTAAGTCAATTGGCGTTTTTTTTTATTAAACCAGTACGTAAGAAAAGTAATAAATAAGCTGTTTTGTTTTTTATATTTGTTTTAAAACTTTTCAAAAAAAACAAACCAATCTATGAAACCATTCCAAAAGTTATTGTTTACTTTTTTATTAGCTCTTCTTTTTAGCCTTACAAGTTTCAGCCAAACTGAGACAGCAAAAAAAGAACAACGTTATATTTTCTTTTTACATAATGCTTATGTTGAACAAAATGATTTAAGTGTCGCCCATCCCGAATATGGAAAAGCAGAATACAATGAAATTTTAGCATCATTTAGAAAAGACAACTTTATAGTGTATAGTGAAATTAGAAGCAAAAACACCAATGCTGCCCAATATGCAAAAAAAGTTGTAAAACAAATCAAAGGCTTACTAAAAAAAGGAATTTCTCCAAATAAAATAACAGTTATCGGAACTTCAAAAGGCGGATATATTGCACAATACGTTTCGACTTATTTAGCAAATCCTGATGTAAATTTTGTTTTTATTGGATGTTTTAGAGATTCAGATATAGACGAAATTCCAGATATTAATTTCTGTGGAAACATTTTAACGATTTATGAAAAATCAGATGTTTATGGAGTTTCGGCAATTAAACGAAAAGAAACTTCTAAACTCAAAATAAATCATTTTAAGGAAATCGAACTAAATACCAATTTAAAGCATGGTTTTTTATACAAAGCTTCAGATAACTGGATTGCTCCAAGTAAAAAATGGGCAAATGGAAATTATAATTAACCGCTAAAAAAACAGTCTCAAAGCCTTCAATAATTCATTTTTATTGAAGGCTTTTTCATTGAAATCTGACGTTTTTTTGCTTCAAAAATTATTCTATAAAATAAAGTTTTTACAATTCAGTACTCTTTTGGAAAGGCTTTTCAAAAAAATAGTGAATTATAGAGCCAACTATTACGATTTCATTCGCATTTTTTTAACCTAAAATTATCGTTTTGTTACAAAACAAGCGAGTATTCAAAATTTGTTAATCTGCATTTGGCTTTCAAATTGTTTGTTTAACTTTGTTCGGAAACATTAATTTATGAAATTATCGGAATTCAAAGTTTGAAGAACGATATGTCAATTACATTAAAAAATATAAATCTTATATGAAACAATTAGCTCTTGTCGTTATTGCATTTATTACGTTCTCTTGCTCGCAAGCACAAAAAACAAGTTTTTCTAAAGAAGCTTTGTCTGAAAAATTATTAACTACGGATGGAGGTCAAGCTGCTTTTAAAAGCATTTTAAAAAAATATAAAGGAAAAACTTTAGTTATCGAAGTTTGGGCTTCATGGTGCGGTGATTGTGTAAAAGCAATGCCAAAAGTAAAAGAGCTGCAGGCTAATAATCCAGATGTTTCTTATTTATTCCTTTCTGCAGATAAAACTGCCGAAAAATGGAAAGCTGGAATCGAAAAACACGAAATAAAAGGAGATCATTACATGATGAATGACGGTATGAAAGGTGTTTTTGGAAAAGCAATCGATCTAGATTGGATTCCGAGATATATTATCGTTGACAAAACAGGAAAAATTGTATTATATCGTGCTATCGAAACTGATTTTGATAAAATCAATGAAACTTTAAAAGGTTTAAAATAATTTTCAATAAAAACATCAATGTCAAAAATCAATTTCATTTTTTGACTTTACTTCAATAAAACAAAAAAATAAAAACTACCACAATGAGAAAAAAAATTGTTGCAGGAAACTGGAAAATGCATAAAAATGCAGAGCAAACTGAAGAATTATTAAATGAATTAATTGCAAAAATACCAGCACAAACAACTGCACAAGTAATTGTTGCACCAACATTTGTAAACTTACAAGCAGCTGCTGCAAAACTAAAAAACACAACTATCGGCGTTTCTGCTCAAAATGTTCACCAAGCTGAAGGTGGTGCTTTTACAGGAGAAATTTCTGCAGATATGCTAACAAGCGTTGGAGTTAATACTGTAATTCTAGGTCACTCTGAGCGTAGAGCTATTTTTCACGAAACTGACGCTTTAATTGCAAATAAAGTTGACACAGCACTAAAACACGACATGACAGTAATTTTCTGTTTTGGAGAAGAGTTAAAAGATCGTCAAACTGGAAATCATTTTAACATTGTTGAAAATCAACTGCGTGACGGATTATTCCATATTGCAAAAGAATCTTGGTCAAAAGTTGTTTTAGCTTATGAGCCGGTTTGGGCTATTGGAACTGGAGAAACTGCTTCGCCGGAACAAGCTCAAGAAATGCACGAATTTATCAGAGAAACTATCCGTAAAGCTTTTGGAGCTGAAATCGCTGACGAAGTTTCTATTTTATACGGTGGTTCTGTAAAACCAGACAACGCAAAAGAAATCTTCTCTAAACCAGATGTAGACGGTGGTTTAATTGGAGGTGCTGCTTTAAAAGCAGATGATTTCTTAGCTATTGTAACAGCTATCTAATTTTAGATTTTGAAATCTACTATATAAAAAAAAGCGTTCGCTGTGCGAACGCTTTTTTTTATATATTGACTTTTGACTTTCGACTTTTTGACTAAATTTAATTTATAAACGATTTCAAAAGCGGGCAATTGTACTTTTTAAATGCTGGCGTAGTTTTATAAATTGAATAAAAATTAACCAGCTCCTTCCCTGCTTTAAATGGATTTCTTTCCTCTTCTTCTGTAGAAATCAAATCGGCATAATGATTATAATAATTACATTCAAAAATCATTAAGCTTGCCATTGCTTTTTCGTTACTCTTTTTAGACATTTTTAAAGCTTTTTCATAATAGATTTTAGCCATTTTTAGGTTGTAATAATTTCCGTTTTGGTATTTCTTTTCATTTGCGCTGTTATCACCGTAAACATAATCTGTATACGATTCACCCGACGTCCAGTCATAAGCACTCATCATCCAGGAATTCCCTAAATATGATACGTTAAAATAAGCGTGTGCCAATTGCAGATTACTGCTCGCTGTATTTTGTTTTTTTAGCTTAATTAATTTGGAAATAAAATCGGTTTTATTGAAACTATAATCAAATTTGCGTTCTTTATCACTTTGAAGAATTTTAGGCAAGAATGGATTTTCGTTTAAATAGTTTTTATACTCATAGTTCTTTTCCCAAAAATCCTTAGGCATACTTGAAAACGTTTCATAAGCCAATTCAAGATTATTATTTCTAAAAGCGATTGTTCCTTTTAAATCTTTATAATAATTAATATTTGGAGCGATTGTTCCTGAACAAATATATTTTTCAAAAGGTGTTTTATCTGTCTTTTGCTGCAGCACCATTAAACGATCAACATCTTCAATAGTTGCTTTTCGGTCAAAATAACCAATATAACTATAAAAATACGGATTGTTATAAGATGCGTATTCACCTTCGTTTTTAATATCGGCTTTCATCGATAATAAACCTGCCGCAGCCGTATCTCCTTTTTTATGAAATTCATCGCTGGCAATTCTATACAAACTGTATAAATTTTTAAACAATCCGCGATCGGTTTCTACTAGATTTTCGACTGAATTGAAATAATTATAAAGCTGATTTTGAATCTTTACATTATTCAAATCATCTTGTTTTAACGAAACTAAAGCCAGCTGAATATTTTTCTGCATTTGTATCGAAGCATTGGCCTTGTCAGAAATCATATTGGTGTACTTTTTCCCTTCATCGATTTGATCGTCAATAAAACAAAGCTGAGCAATCGCAGCTGTAATATAATCTTTTTGTTCTCCTGAAGTTTGTTCACGAATCGAAATCAAGAAATATTCTAATTCTCGCAAGTATAAAATATCTTTATTAAAATTCTCTGCTTTTGCTTTAGCGTAATCTTCATACCAATTTGTATTACTAAAAGTTACAGACGGAGTTCCATTGTTAGTATATTGCGGTGTAAAAATCCAATCTTCGAGTTTGTTAACTTCTCTTCCAATTAAAAAACTCAAAAACAAGCTGTTTGGACTCAGCTCATACATTTCTTTAATCGATTTTAAATCAGGAGCTGGATTTCTAAGACTTTCGATAGCAAGAATAACACTTCGTTCTTCATCATTTTGTGCCAAAGCCAAAGTTTCGGCAGTAAGTTTCCTGTTATAATGCTGTAAAACTGCAAATGATTTTTCCTCGCAGCTATTAAAAACTTTACTCAATAAATAATTCTGCAAAACCAAATCATCAATACATAAAGCTTTATAATACAAAGCCCAGGGCTCTAAAATCGTATTCTTATTAGCAGCGAAATAAGTATCATATAGTTTAATTACTTCATTTTTATCCTGACTATAAAAACTATATCTTAAAATTAAAAAGGCATAACGTTGTTTTAAAAAAACATCTTTTGCTGTTTTAATTCTCTTTTCAAAATTATCTAAATCTGCAAGCTGATGATTCTGATTCTCATAACCAATCTTTCCCCAGGATTCCCATTTTACATCAGTATTACTATTATATTCCAGTTTTTTAGCAAATAGTATATAACTCAAAAAAGCTTTGTTTTTTGGTAACAATAAAGTTTTTATAAAGGTATTTTTTGCAAATACTTTATCGAGTGTTTTATTTTCATAGGCAGTTTCAAACTGTTCTGAATCTGTTTCATATAAAATAGAATAGACATCATCAGTAGTAATTTGATTTCCTAACTTTTTCTTCCACTCGAAACAATTTAATTGCTTATCAGCATCCGAAATTGTATTCACAGAATAATAATTATCTGCTGAATAATAAAACGGCGTAAGCTTAAAAAACCCTTCGCGCTGTGCTTTAAACAAAGCTAAACGACTAGTTTCCGGCGATATGCTCCAACCGCAGGCAAAAGAAACCTGAAAACTTAAAACGAAAAGTAAACTGCTAAAAACTCTCATAATATTTAGATATATTTTGGGTTCCATAATCGTTTATGTATTTTTTATCAAATGAGAAAAAAGTCACTTTGATTTGACTGTCAATCTGTATTTTATTTTTTACTATTGAAATCATTTTTTCAAGTTCGTTATCTGAAATTTTTTCAATTCTTATTTCATCGCCATTTCGCAAATAAGTCTGCCCCGCTAACACATCATCTTGCAAAATATATTTAGTATCTGATACTTTCTTTAATTTGATTGTATCTTTTATTAATTGATCGTAATCTGATAAAATTCCTTTAAACTGATTTCCTCTAAATGCCACAGCCCAGCTGTATAATGGAAGTGCAATATCTAATTTGAGTTTATATTCGCTGTGCGTAATGTATTGTGCTAATTCTTCGCTTGTTCCAATCGAATTTTTAGTCTGCTGATCATCTGGTTTTGTCATATTATAACACATCAATAAACCTTTGTCTACTGGCGGAATTCCAGCTTTTGATGCATATTTGTACTGCCAAAGCCTTATGGTTGACGCTATTTTTGCTGACGGAAACTGGTTTTTAATCTGTTTTAACAAATAGAAATAGTTTTTCTGCGATTTTTCAGTCCAATCACAATCAATCAAAATTTCTTTAAAATCAACTTTTAGTTTCGCCGCTTCAATAGATTTTACCGAATCATAATTTAACCGTTTGAAATTTTCTTGTTTGTAATAATCTTTTGGATAAACAATGCTTGAAGCAATATTTTCTGCTTTTCTGTCATTCATTCTTTTACCAATCTGTTCTACTCTTTTTGCAATTCTAACCGCTAAACTATCCAGCTGCTTTTTATCTGATTTCAGAACAACTTCATTGGTAATAAAAATACTTGGCGTAATTTCGGGATTGCTTTTTTGAAGTACGATATCACCAATTGTTGCCACTGGCAGAGGTTCTTTTGAATATGGATTGTAATCGACATCAAAAAAACGAACGTACATATGTTTTACATCTAATTTTTTAATTAGAGAATCATCCTCTTCCCAAAAAAATAGATCTGTTTTCCAATAACAAAATGAACGAATTACTTCGTGCTCTTTTTTGCAGCTGCCAGAGCATAAAACAACAAAAAGTAAGATAAAAACAATATTTTTCATGGTACTAAAAAACTTACATAATAAAACTCAAAATTAACATTAATAATTCAAAGAATATGATTTATTTATGAACAAATTCTGCTTTGTATTCTTACCTTTGCAAAAAATTTATTTATGTCAAATATATATTTAGGGTATCATTTTACGATTGAACCAAAAGAGCTTGGATCAGAAATTTTAGTAGCTGAATTAGGTGAAAAAGCATTTGAAAGTTTTACAGAAACGGACAACGGAATTTCGGCTTTTGTGAAGAAAGATTTATGGAATGAGAATATTCTAGATGATATTTATATTTTACAATCTGAAGAGTTTAAAATTGAATATACAATTGAAGAAATCGATCAGGTAAATTGGAATGAAGAATGGGAAAAGAATTTTGAAGCGATAGATGTTGACGGAAAATGCCATGTTCGCGCTCCTTTTCACGAAAAAACTGATGCCGAATTTGATATTGTGATTGAGCCAAAAATGAGTTTTGGTACAGGTCATCATGAAACGACGCACATGATGATCCAGCATTTACTTGAAATGGATGTAAAAGGCTTAAAAACTCTTGACATGGGCTGCGGAACTGCAATTTTAGCGATTCTTGCTGAAATGAAAGGTGCTGAACCTATTGATGCTATTGACATTGACAATTGGTGTTATTTGAATTCAATCGAAAATGCTGAACGCAACAATTGTAAACATATTAGTGTTTACGAAGGTGATGCGGCTTTATTAGCAGGCAAAAAATATGATTTGATTATCGCTAACATCAACAGAAATATTCTTTTAAACGACATGCAGGCTTATGTAGATAGTTTAAACCCTAAAGGCATTATTTTGTTCAGCGGCTTTTATGAAGAAGATGTTCCGTTTATCGATGTTTCATGCACTGAAAAAGGGCTGACATATGTTAAAAAATTTCAAAGAAACAACTGGGTTTCATTAAAATACGTAAATTAGTAATTGCAACAGTACAAAAACCTAAAAACAATGAGTACTAAAGAAAAAGTAAGAGAAAGAGTCCGTGAAAAGGAAGCAGTTAATTTCAATAACGAAATTATTGTCTACAATGACGATGTAAACACTTTTGATCATGTAATTGATACTTTAATGCGAGTTTGCAGTCACACGGCAGAGCAGGCCGAACAATGTTCTCTAATTGTACATTATAACGGAAAATGCACCGTAAAAACAGGGCCAATTGACAAATTAAAACCGCAATGCACACAACTTTTAGAAGCTGGATTGAGCGCTGAAATTGTTTAATTGCAAATAATTTAAAAAACATTCTATTTTATTTTATATTTGAAATAAAATAGAATGTTTTTTTATGGAAGAATACGGAAAAATATTGATTATTGCGATGCCTGTTTTTTTAGCTTTAATAGTAATTGAAAAAATATACGGCATTTACAAAAAGAACGATACTGCACCTTTGATAGACAGCGTGTCTAGTATTAGTTCTGGTATAACTAATTCTGTAAAAGATGTTTTAGGGCTGAGCCTGACTTTTATTTCTTATGAATGGATGGTTTCTAAAATTGCTCTTTTTCATCAAGAAGCTACTGTTCTCTCTTATATCATAGCCTTTTTTGTTATCGACTTTTATGGTTATTGGAGCCATCGCTGGGCACATCAAATTAATCTTTTCTGGAACAAACACGCTATTCATCACAGCAGCGAAGAGTTTAATCTTGCCTGTGCATTGCGCCAGCCTATTGCAAGTTTAGCTAACTTGTTTACATTTTTATTAATTCCTGCCGCATTGTTAGGAGTTCCCGCTTCAGTAATTGCTATTACACTTCCGCTTCATTTATTCCTGCAGTTTTGGTACCATACTAAACACATCAAAAAAATGGGAATTATTGAACATATTCTCGTTACACCATCGCATCATAGAGTACATCATGCCATAAACCCAGAATATTTAGATAAAAACCATTCGCAGATATTTATTTTTTGGGATAAGCTTTTTGGCACTTTTCAAGCTGAATTAGATGATGTACCGCCAGTTTTTGGAATCACAAGACCTGCTAACACGTGGAATCCAATAAAAATAAACTTTCAGCATCTAACGTTACTAATTAAGGATGCATGGCGCGCAGAAAATTGGAAAGACAAACTTACCATTTGGTTCAAACCAACTGGATGGCGTCCAGAGAATTTTGAGGAAAAATATCCTGTAAATAAAATCGAAAATGTTTTTGATTTTGAGAAATACGGTACACAAAACTCTCAAAAACTAATTTACTGGTCAGTTGCACAACTTTTAGTAACACTTTTGTTTGTGAGTTATTTGTTTGATAATATTGCTAAAATTGGACTTCCAAACATTTTTATCTATGGTTTTTTCATTTTAATAACTATTTACAGTTACAGTGAATTAATGGACAAAAGTAAGTACGCTGTTTTTTGGGAAGGTTTACGCTTAGCCGTCGCAGTAGCAATTATTACTTATTATGGTGATTGGTTTGGTTTAAATCAAGTTTTTTATCTAAGTAATTATATCATTCTAGGTTACCTAAGTTTATCCTTTTTAATATCGATATACTTTATAACAATTGATTTTAAAACGATCCAAAACCAACCCCTAAATACATTAACCACAAAATGAAAAATTCTACTTTATTTAAAATCTATATTGCATTTAGCACTGTTTATCTGCTTATTCTATTTTTAGGATATGAAAATTTAAACTTTTTTTTAAAGCCGATATTGATACCGATTTTAATTTTTGGGGTTTATTTTTATAAAAATTTTCCAACTAAAAACATTCTTTTAACTGCCTTAATTTTCTCGTGGATTGGTGATGTAATATTGCTTTTTTCAGATATATCCGAAATTTATTTTATTCTCGGATTAGTTTCTTTTTTAATTTCTCACATTGTTTATTGTATTCTTTTTAATCGTCAGACTAAAAGAAATTTAAAAAAGAACAGCATCGCGATAGGAATCGGCACCATACTAATTGCTTGTTATTTAATTGGAATGTTATCTGTATTATTGCCTTCTTTGGGCGATCTAAAAATACCTGTAATAGTTTATGCCAGTGTAATTTCGATTATGCTTTTGTTTGCTTACAATGGACTTTTAAATTGGAATGAACCAGGCAACAAACTAGTTTTTTCTGGTGCGGTTGTTTTTGTTATTTCTGACAGCATTTTGGCAATTAACAAATTTTACAACCCAATAGAAAAAAGTTCCTTTTTTATCATGCTCACTTATCTTGTGGCACAATATCTGATTGTAATTGGTATATTAAAACTGAATCCGAAGAACGTAGAATAGTATTTTGATACAAATACTCATTTCTTCTTTAAATGAAGTTATTCAGCAAAAAAAACCTTTTACATTTGTACGACCAAAATAGATCAAACCATGAAAAAAACAGCTCTTTTCATTATTTTACTAATTACTGTATCATCTTGTATCAGTACAAAATCAACATTAAAAAATGTAGATGATAATGCCCCTGATTTGGTACTTGGCAAAAACAATACTTTTGTTATTTCCTTATTCAGTAAAGACAAAAAGTATGGTTATGATCCTGATTATCCTGTAAATATTTTTTTTAGAAACACAAAAGATGAAGCTACAAACGAAATTCGTTTTTTAAATGCTTTAGCTGGTCCAAATGGTGAAAAAATCACTTATAAACGCTTAGAAACCTGCTGCCCGTTTCCTACCAAAAGAAGCGATATGGGTGCTGGATTTTTAAATGTCTACGAATTGACCTGGGAAGGGCAAAAAAAACCTATAACACTGTATTTGAACATTTACGAAAAAGGTATTTTGATGGTTCCGCTGGGATTGACTTTAAAAAAGGAGTAAAAGTAAAATGCTCAATATATTACCTTTACTTCTCATTATTTTTCCAGTACTTTCTCAATTAATACTGGGAACATTTTCTATCTATAAACCTGTTTCTTTAAAATTCAAAATTGTTTCTTGGATAAATTTTATATTACAAATTGTATTCTCTTTTGCAGCTTTTAATATTGCAGATTATAATCTTAGAAAACAATATGAACCAAATCCTGTGAGATGTGGTACACCGCTCGCAGGAATAGCAGCCGCCTGTTTCTTTCTACTTTTTACTCTAATTTTAATTATTGTAATTCAATTTGTAGTTAAAAGATGGAAAGCAAAAAGAAACATGATATAACATAATATTCCGTAGTAAAAAATAGCAGGAATATTTTCTAACTAAAATTGTTCATAATCTTGGAAAACATGTGCTAACTGCAAAACTTTAGAACATGATAAATGTCATTTATTAGTTTCTTTTCATGCTTTAATATTGCCATGGAAAAAGCATATAATTATTCAAAAGTTTTTTTTGAAATTCGTTTAATTCTGCTAAGCTCTTAGCCGGTTATTCGGGTTCTTAAAATAATCTTAAATCTTCATCTGCTATTCATAAATCATGACTACCTTTGCATTGCAAAAAAATAATTTTATGAACTTACAACATATTCCACAAATTAAGCATACTGACAGCGGAAATTTCTTTTTATTGGCGGGCCCTTGCGCTATTGAAGGAGAGGAAATGGCTCTTAGAATTGCTGAAAAATTAGTTGGTATTACCGACAATCTTCAAATTCCTTATGTATTTAAAGGATCTTTTAAAAAAGCAAACCGTTCTAGAATTGACAGTTTTTCTGGAATTGGAGACGAAAAAGCTTTAAAAATTTTAAGAAAAGTTTCCGAAACTTTTCACGTTCCAACAGTTACAGACATTCATACTAATGAAGATGCTGACATGGCAGCGCAATACGTTGATGTTTTACAAATTCCAGCATTCTTAGTTCGCCAAACTGATTTAGTTGTAGCAGCTGCAAATACAGGAAGAACAGTAAACTTGAAAAAAGGACAATTTATGAGTCCTGAAAGTATGAAACATGCAGTACAAAAGGTATTAGATTGTAACAACGAAAATGTTATGGTTACTGATCGCGGTACTATGTTTGGCTACCAAGACATGATTGTTGATTATAGAGGAATCCCTACTATGCAGCAATATGCAACTACGGTTCTAGACGTTACACATTCATTGCAACAACCTAATCAAACTGCAGGAGTTACGGGCGGAAGACCTGATATGATCGAAACGGTTGCCAAAGCTGGTATTGCCGTAGGTGTTGATGGCATTTTTATTGAAACTCACTTTGATCCTGCAAATGCAAAAAGTGATGGTGCTAATATGCTTCATTTAGACTATTTTGAAGGTTTAATGACAAAATTAGTTGCTATCAGAAAAACAGTTAACTCATTCTAAATTTATAATACTAAGTTCTTTGAAAACAAAATTTCTATTTTTCTTCTTGATTTGTGTTTCTTTAAGCACATTTGCCCAAGAGGAAATTCCGGTACAAAAATACGCAGCTCATAATAAAGGGAAATTCTTTGTAATGTGGGGCGGAAACAGAGAAAGTTACTCTAACTCTGATGTAAATTTCAGAGGTAAAGATTACAACTTTACGGTTGAAAACATGAAGGCTCATGATAAACCTAAAGGCTGGCATGTTGATTACGTTAATCCCGTAAACATGACTATTCCTCAGACAAACTTGAGATTGGGTTACTTTTTTAGTGATCACTACAGCGTAACAATTGGCGTTGACCACATGAAATATGTGATGTCGCAGAATCAAATTGCAAACGTTAACGGATACATAGATTTACCTGCAGATCAAGCTGGCTCAATTTACAATGGAGCTTACAATAACAGACCTGTAGATATGTCTATAGGCAGCGCACAAGAAGGTGGTATGCCTCCGGGAAGCACTGGAACTCCTTTCTTAATTTATGAACATACTGATGGTTTAAACTACGTTAATACTGAAGTTTCAAGATTTGATGATGTTTCTAAATGGTTTGGTCTGCCAAATATAGATAAGGTGCAAATTAACTTAACTGAAGGTTTAGGTGCTGGACTTTTATATCCTAAAACAAATACAACTTTACTAGGAAAAGATCGTCATGATGATTTTCATATTTCTGGTTACGGTGTTTCTGCAAAAGCAGGTATCAATGTTACTTTTTTCAAACACTTCTATATCCAAGGAGAGTTAAAAGGCGGTTACATCAATATGCAGGACATTAGAACTACGGTAAGTAATGAAGATAAGGCTTCGCAAGACTTTTTCTTTTTTCAAAGAATTATTGCTGTTGGCGGTATTTTTAGAATCTAATATCTTGTAAGAAAAGAATCAAAAAATAGTTATCATTTATTTGGTAACTATTTTTTTTATTATTTACTTTGTAATTCAAAGTTCTTTTTAGTTGTGTTAATTTTTTATCAAAACAAATTAGATATAACATCTAAAAAAGTACTTTTAGCTTTCAATTATAAAACCATGAAAAAACAAAAATATCTATTTCTCGGTATCACATTTCTACTAAGCTTTGGTCTTGCTTTAACTGTAGCCATGTCTGTTTTTCCGAATAATCCATTTTCTTCTAAAGCCAAAACAGAGAATAAATCTGTCAGTAAAATTCAAGATGGTGATATTATTTTTCAAACATCACAGTCACCTCAATGTGAAGCAGTGCGAATTGCCACAAACTCAAAATTCTCGCATTGCGGTATTATCTACGATATAAACGGAAAATGGTTTGTTTTTGAAGCAGTTCAACCTGTAAAACTAACTCCATTTGAGGATTGGATTCAGCATGGAAAAGACAATAAATATGTGGTAAAAAGATTAAAAGACAATGCTGTTTTAACTTCTGCTGTTCTTCAAAAAATGAAAGACTACAGTCAGCAATTTGACGGCAAAGAATATGATTCTTATTTTGAATGGACAGATAATAAGATTTATTGCTCTGAACTGATTTGGAAAATTTATAAAAATGCTGTGGGCATTGAGCTTTCGAAATTAAGAGAGCTAAAAGATTTTAATTTAACTGATGTCAGAGTTCAAAAAATATTAAAAGAACGATATGGTAATGAAATTCCGCTTCAAGAAAAAGTAGTTGCTCCTTCTGACCTTTCAGATTCTAGCTTACTAAAAACTGTCGTTGATAATTATTAAAAACAGCAAAAGCTAATTCGAAAAAACAATTGGCTTTTTTATTTATTATTTTACTTTGAATTTCAAAGAACTTTTAAAAATATATTTATGAGAGATTATCTAATTGAAAAACTTTATGAATGCAGTAAAAAACCATATCAAAAATATTTTAAAAAGAATGAACCTTGGGAAATTGATAAAACGCAATTAATAGATTATCCAGAAGGAAGTCTAGGTCGTGGATTGGGAAATTTTCTTTACAAGAACCATTTCGACATACAAGAAAAACTGGAAGATCATGACATTATTCATGTCTTGACAAATACGGGTATTTCTGTATATGAAGAAATTGGAATGCAGTATTATCTTTTTGGAAACGGGAAACGAAGTTTGTATTTATTTATGGTTATACTTTCTGGAACGGTGTTTTACCCAAACAAACTACAGTACTTTATAAAGCAGTACAAAAGAGGAAAACGAGCACTGCCGTTCCATTATCTTGATTTTTCAAAAATGCTTTTAAAACCAATTTATACTATTCAGCAATCCTTTAAAATTTAATTTATGAAAACGACTCATCAAAAACCTTTTGAAGAAAAGCAATCGACTGAATTAGCTGTTGGCACTTTTATTATTAGTACGATCTTGTTTGTACTTTATATTATTTCGAATGAGAGCCCGAATGTATTAGTTATTGCATGGCCGTTTGCGTCTTCTGCGATAATCGTAAATATTATAATGTTAGTGAATCTAACAGATCGATTTATTCATTTACCAGAATATCGAAAAGACATTGTATTCAAGATTTTAATGCTGCTTTCTAATATTCCAATAACCTTTTTGTATTATTTGATTGTGATGAAATTTTGATTTTTTTTGATTATAAAAAGCAAAATTATCTCAGCTTCAGAAAAGCACAATATTTATATCAAAAAAAATAGACTGGCAAAAATGACAGTCTATTTTATATATTATCGATTTTAAATCTTAATTCGCTTTCGGTAATTCAATTCCGTTTTGATCTAATAAATACATCAAAGAAGTCATTGTTGCCGCTCCAAGTTCTAATTCTCTTTTATTGATAGCATCAAATTTATCATTTGCAGCATGATGATAATCAAAGTAACGTTGTGAATCTGGTTTTAACCCTGCTTTAACGATGGCTTTAGATGTTAAGTGTCCAATATCTGAACCTGCGTGACCAATTGTAAAACTGTGTACTAAATAAGGCTCAAAAAGATCTTTGTATCCTTGGATTTTTTTCAAATTAACATCATCCGCTTCTATAGAAAATCCTCTTGGAGAAAATCCTCCTGAATCACTTTCTAGTGCAAAAATGTGGTTTTCTTTTTTCTGTTTTGAAACTTCTTCATATTTCGCTCCGCCTCTTCCGCCATTTTCTTCATTCATGAACAATACAACACGAATTGTATTTTTTGGCTTATAATTTAAGTTTTTAAGTATACGAAGGACTTCCATACTTTGTACTACTCCTGCTCCGTCATCATGAGAACCGTCTGCTAAATCCCAAGAATCTAAGTGTCCGCCCACAACCATAATGTTTTCTGGAGTTACTGTTCCTGTTAATTCTCCAATAACATTATAAGATAATGCATCTGGTAAAGTTTCGCATGATTGTTTAAAATAGAATTTTAAAGCTGGATTTCTTTTTAAAGATTTGCTCAACAATTCGGCACCATTTGTACTAATCGCCGCTGTTGGAATATATTCTTCTTTTTTCAAATCGCCATAGCTTTGCGCTCCTGTGTGCGGGAAATCGTCTAAACGTAAATTCATCGAGCGAACAATGGTTCCTACAGCTCCTAATTTAGCTGCTTCTTTTGCGCCAGCATATCTTTGATCTACACAAGCTCCATATGAAGTAAATGTTTCGATATTTTCAGGATTCATTGGTCTGTTGTAAAAAACAATTTTCCCTTTTACTTTATCAGCTCCTAATTCACTTAATTCTTTAATACCCTGCACTTCTATAATTTCTGCAGTAAGTCCAGTTTTTGCTGTTGCCACAGATCCTCCTAAAGCACAAATTGGAACGGCTGTTTTTACTTTTCCGTCAAGGATAAAAGCAGTTTCTTTTTCGCCGCGCACCCAGTGAGGCACCATAACTTCCTGTAAGTATACTTTATCAAGTCCAAGACTTTCTAATTGTCTTTTGGTATATTGAACTGCTTCTTCTGCAGTTGCAGAACCAGATAATCGCGCTCCAATATCATTAGACAGATATTCTAACCAAGAATAACATTTTGCTTCGGTTAAAGCTTTTTTATAGAATAATTTGATATTTTTCTCGTCATTTGATTGGGCAAATAATGTCAATCCGTTTAAAACTAAAGCAGTTAAAAGAATCGTTTTTTTCATAGTTTTTATAGCGTTTTGGTCTTTTGTTTGAGTTTTTTTTTAGCTTAGATCACAAAGGAACAAAATTCGTTTAAAACTGTTCGAGTTTTTCCCTAAACCTTTCTCAAAAAAAAACTCCAATCGCAAACCTGTTTCGTTTGCAATCGGAGTTCCCTTATTTTATTAGATTAAGATTACTTTACTTCGATAAGTTTAGCTTTATCTCCTATTCCGTTTTCATTAAAAGCTTCAATTGTAAAATAGTACTTTGTGCCTTTATCTAAACCTCTAAAGTCATATGTATTTTCACCGTAAACCATGATGCTGTTGTATAATTTATCAGGAGCAATTCCGTAGTAAATATTATATCCAACTGCATCTGTTTGTTTTTTCCATGAAATCATTGCATTACGTGAATCCGCTGCTTTTCTATCTACTTTAAAAGAGGAAACAGCTTTTGGTTTTGCCTGCAATCCATTTCCAAAAACTCTGAAATCTGAAACTGCAAATAAACCTGATGCATTATGAATATTAACCATCTTGATGTATCTGGCTTTTATTGACTTTGTAAGCTCAACATAATCATGGGGAACGTCTTTTGCATTTTTAGATTTATCGACAACTAATGTCCAATTTTGAGCATCATCAGACA
The DNA here is from genome assembly GCF_044007415.1 of Flavobacterium sp. FlaQc-28. NCBI lineage: Bacteria > Pseudomonadati > Bacteroidota > Flavobacteriia > Flavobacteriales > Flavobacteriaceae > Flavobacterium > Flavobacterium sp. FlaQc-28. The sequence goes on along the minus strand of NZ_JBIPCM010000002.1, from coordinate 691,391 downwards.
TAAAGATTTTATATTGATAATAAATATCCATTGCCTTATTGTATTGTGTTGCTTTATGATCTGCATAATTGATCTGCAAAGCCTTGATCTCCATTGGTCTTCCCAAATCCATCTGCAGCCATTCGCCAGAATCACTTGTTTTGGCTGACCAGTAGGTTTGAATATTTTCATCGGTTAGATTCTCAGGGCCGTAACAGAACTTTTCGTATACTTTTTTACCTCCGTTATCCATTCTGTGTGTTTCCACTTCCATACATTCTTCAGATGAAGAAACGGTTACCGGCTTTTTGTACGAAAGCAGCATCCATCCTGATGAGGCTCCTTTTGTTTGATCGCGCTGACTTGTTGGAAGCACAATTGGAAAATCTCCATAAGAAGTTATTGAATACATTACATCATCTTTATCAAATCCTGCTGGAAACATATCGATACGACGCTCGAAACGGTCTTTAATAGATATTTTACACGTTCCCGTATTCCAATAATTCCCATAATTATCTGCAAATGTATTTCCGTGACCTGCACCAATTACAAATCCGCCTGGTTTGTATGACATTGGATTGTGTTTTTGATAAGTAAAAGGTCCTAACGGATTATCTCCTACATGAACTCCGTTTGCATAACCTTTAAATTCTGTTGCTGGTGCACCATATTGCATATAATATTTTCCGTTGTGTTTTGTCATCCAAGCGCCTTCAATAAAATTTCCCCAAGGCGCTGGTTCCATATCATTGTTTGGTCCAAAACGTTCCCATCCATGATTTGCAGGATCCAAAATTGCAACTTCTTTTACTTGACCGTACACTTTTTGAATATCTTCAACTTCGGTAGCTTTGTACAATTCTGCATAATCAGCTTGATTTCCTTTTGGAAGCCATGTATCATAATCTACTTCTACGCCAACAAGCGGCAATTTTCCGCTTGAACCGTAATACATATATACTTTTTTATCATCGTCTTGAAAAATGGCAGGATCCCATGTTGGCAGCATTGCTTTGTCAACATGTCGCAGCCATTGACCTAATTTTGGATCATCGGTTTTCCAGATTGGATGATCTTTTTTCCAAGTAGAGCCTACATAAAATAAGGTATCGTTTACAACCCAAGCTGCCGGCGCACACTGGTCGTCATCTGCTGGTTTTCTTTGAAAACTTCCGTAGACAAATTTCCAATCAGACATATCTTTACTCCAGAAAAAGCCTGCCTGATTTGTGGCAAACAAATAGTATTCGCCTTTAAAGGTAATAATAACAGGATCTGCACTTGAACGTCGAGATATTGGAATTCCATTATGATTTTCGGTTGTATAGTTGTATCCAATGTTTATAGGATTGCAATAGGTTGTTGCAGGTTTATTTGGGTCAAACCATTCTGTTTTACCGGGAATAGTAGTGTTTTGTGCCAAAGCAATGGAACTACAAACCATTAAAAGCAACGAAAGCACTTTTGAATGTAGTGTATATCTATTTTTCATTTTTTGAAATTTGAAATTTGAAAACTATTTTTTCTCTTTTATTCTTTGTGCCAAAAGTTCAGGCTCATTTGTCGTTATATAGTTAAACTTACTCTCGATAATCCAATCCATATCAGAAGCTTCGTTAACGGTCCAGGCATTCAGAATAATATTGTTTTCTTTGGCTTCTTTAATCCATTCTGGATGTTTTTTGAAGACTGAATAATGATAATCAACGCCATTAATATTGTCTGCTTTTACTTCTTTTGGTGATTTATTTCCTTCTAAATATTGTAAAACGGTTTTGTGATCAACTGCTCTAATTTGTTTTAATATTTCATAATCAAAACTAATGTAACAGGTGATTTTATCAGCTTTCAGCTCTTTGATGGTTTCAACTACTTTCAAAGCCGTCTTTTTTCCTCGTTCTTTACTTATCTCTGATGGTTTTATTTCACAGACTAAAAGAGTGTGTTTGTTATTTTTAATCCCTTCTGAAATATACTCGTGTAATGTTGGCAGTTTCTCTCCGTTTGAAAGTTTGAACTTTATCAAATCTGCATAATTTGTTTCTTCAATAAGTAACTTGTTATAATGTGCATCGTGATTGATTACAAGGGAATCATCGGCAGTTCGCCAAACATCAAATTCAGAACCTGCATTTTTCAAATCGATAGCATGTCTTAAAGCGGCGATAGAATTCTCTGGGAGATTATTCTTTTTCCATGCACCGCGATGCGCCACAATACCATTATTCTGCACACTGCAAGAATGGAAAGCTATTATTACTACGAAAAAAAGAAGTGCTTGAAATATTTTACTAGTATTCATTTTTTTTTGAAATTATAATTGAATAAAACGTCTTTTTAGAAAAAAAGCCCTCCGTCAACCAAACGAAGGGCTTTTAACTAACCAATAAACCAACTATTTAGTTAACTCAAAACTAACTTTCTTGTCGGCAGTTGAACTTCCTCCAACGAAAATATCAAACTGTCCAGGTTCTGCTACAAATTGTAAATCAGAATTATAAAATTTTAAATCTTCAACTGTGATATCAAAAGTCACGGTTTGTTTTTCACCTTTTTTAAGTGCAATTTTTTGGAAACCTTTCAATTCTCTAACCGGTCTTGTTACTGAACCAACTAAATCTCTAATGTATAATTGAACTGTTTCTTTTCCGTCATAATTTCCAGTATTTGCTACATCAACTGTAACTTTTAATTTTCCGTTGAAATTCATTTTATCAGATGAAATTTTCAAGTTTGAATAATCAAAAGTCGTATAGCTTAAACCAAAACCAAACGGAAATAATGGCTCGTTTCTTTCATCGATATAGTTAGATCTGAATTTTTCAAATTTTCCTTCTGTGTTAGAAAGTGGTCTTCCTGTATTTTTATGTGCATAATAAATTGGCAATTGTCCAACGCTTCTTGGGAAAGTTGAAGTCAATTTTCCTGAAGGATTTACATCTCCAAATAAAACGTCAGCAATTGCATAACCTGCTTCTGAACCTGCGAACCAAACATTTAAAATAGCTGGAACAGTTTCGTTTTCTTCTTTAATAACTAACGGACGACCGTCGAATAATACTAAAACAACTGGTTTTCCTGTTTTTAATAATGCGTTTAATAAATCTTTTTGCGCTTGTGGAATTTCTAAATTCGTACGGCTGCTAGATTCTCCACTCATTTCTGCAGATTCTCCAAGAGCAGCAACAATTACATCTGATTGGTTTGCTACTTTTAAAGCTTCTGCCAATAATTCTTCTTTTGAACGAGAATCACGGTGCAATGTTTTTCCAAACATTGTTGCGTTAGTTTCAAAAGTTTCATCGTAATCTAAGTTGCTTCCTTTTGCGTATAATACTTTAGTTGATTTTCCTGCTACTTCTTTGATTCCTGCTAATAATGAGATAGCATTCTCCATTTTTGTCGCTACACTCCAAGTTCCTGGCATATTTTCTTTAGCATCTGCCAATGGCCCAATCAAAGCAATAGTTCCAGATTTTTTAAGAGGCAATACTTGGTTTTGATTTTTTAATAAAACCAATGATTGTGCAGAGATTGATCTTGCTTCTTTTCTGCTGCTTAAAGTAAAGATTTCTGTTTTTGCTCTTTTTTCGTCACAATACTTATAGGGATCACTAAATAATCCTAAATCGTATTTTGCTTCAAGAATAAGTTTAACAGCATTGTCGATTGTCGCCATTGTAACTTTTTTCTCGTCTAAAGATTTTTTCAAAGTAGTTAAAAAACCTTCTCCAACCATATCCATTTCAACACCAGCATTTAGAGATTGAGCAGAAACTGCTTGTAAATCTCCCATTCCGTGCTCGATCATTTCAGGAATTCCTGTAAAATCAGTTACTACAAAACCTTTAAAGCCCCATTGTTTTCTTAAAACATCTGTCATTAACCATTTATTTCCAGTTGCAGGAATTCCGTCAACTTCGTTAAAAGAAGCCATAACAGAACCTACACCCGCATCAACAGCAGCTTTGTAAGGAGGAAAATAATCGTTGAACATTCTAATATGACTCATGTCTACAGTATTGTAATCACGACCACCTTCTGGCGCACCATATAAAGCGAAGTGCTTTACACATGCCATAATTGAATTGTTTTTAGAAAGATCATGTTGTTGGTATCCATTGACCATTGCTTTTGCAATTTCACTTCCTAAATATGGATCTTCACCTGAACCTTCAGAAACTCTTCCCCAACGCGGGTCACGAGAAACATCAACCATTGGTGAGAATGTCCAGTTGATACCGTCTGCACTAGCTTCTTGCGCAGCAATTTGTGCACTTCTTTCGATTAATCCCATATCCCAAGTACAAGATAGTCCTAACGGAATTGGAAATGTTGTTTCGTAACCGTGAATAACATCCATACCAAAAATCAACGGAATTTTCAATCGGCTTTCTTCAACTGCAATTCTTTGTACTTCTTTAATTTTTTGAACAGATTTAATATTGAATAAACCTCCAACTTTACCTTCAGCAATTTTTTTAGCCACATCAGAACTATTTGCTTGTCCTGTTGTAATATCTCCAGAAGTTGGTAAATTAAGCTGACCTAATTTTTCGTCTAATGTCATTTTTGACAATAGTTCAGCAACAAACTCTGACTTTGGTTTAATTTTTACTGTATTTTTAGTATTCTTTTTTTGGGCATAACCCAAAACAGCACATCCTAAAAATAGTAAGACTAATTTGTTTTTCATTCTATTATATTTATTTGTTCGTATTCGTTTTTTTCTGCTTAAACATCCAGTCATAAATTTCTGGATTGTCATAAACTCTTGTCCAGCTGTCGTGATTTGCATCATCAAAAATGGTCAGCTTTATATCTTTTGCATTACATTTTTTTAATTCTTTGTAAATCGTAATCGCATAATTTACATTGACCACATCATCTAATAAACCGTGGTAAATTCTGGTTGGAATGTTGGCTATTTCACAAGCTTTTTCTAACTGAATTAAATCTACAAAACCAGCGACAGGTACATTTGCAGCAAATAGATCAGGATGTGCAAAAGCCAAATTCCATGAAGCCCAGCCTCCTGAGCTTAAACCAGTAACATATATTCGTTCTGAATCAATTTTGTTTTCTTTCTGAATTTTTATAATCAGCTGATAAATTGATTCTATATCCCAATTTTCGTCTTCTTTACATTGCGGCGCCAAAACATAAGCATCCAGCTGATGGTTTTTTAGATATTTTAAAGGCCCATTAATTTTGACTTTTTCAAGGTCAGTTCCTTTTTCTCCATCTCCTGAAATAAAAACTATTAATGGCTTTTTCTCTTTTGTATTTACCGGCTTATGCAAAACATATCCCAATTCATAATTGGTTACCACAACCGTTTTTATTTTTCCTGTTGTCTCGCTTTGTGCAAAACCAACTAGAGAAAAAAGTAATAACAATAAGCCTGCTTTATATTTCATAAATGCTAAATCTTAAATTCCGTATTTTTCGGATTTAAATCCAAGTTTTGTTAAGCCTTGTTTTACTTCTGGAGCGTTCATAAATAATTTCCATAATAGTCCTGTACGATAATTTTCAAGCATTACTACTTCTGGACCTTGATCTATAGCTAGATATCGTTTTGCCACCCAATTGTTTTCTAAACTTAATGCATCATAAAAACCAGCTTCTCCCCAAGTTTCTTTTTTATGGTTTTGATAAAGGTTTCTCATTAAAGCAATAGACTCTTTTGATGTGTATACAATTGAACTTATTGCTGCTGTTGGTGATATAACCCCCACATCATTAGTTGGAAAATGTGCATTATACCCTATTGATCCGTCAGGATTTCTAGAATAAGAAGCTGTTAATCCCCAATAATCAGCACCATAACTGCCATATTTTTTAGGATTCTCAACACAATATTCATAATCTATTTTAACCTGATTTACATTTAAATCCCAGTAGTTTGCATATTTATCGGTTAACTGATTCGGATCTAAACCTACATAAGAATAATGCGCCCAAAATAATGGCCCTCCAAATTCTTCCGCTCCATTATGCTTTAGAATTAAAGGAATATTGTATTTTGTTTTTGAAGTAACAATTCCGCCGCTTCTAGCCCAGCCTTCATGATACGCTTTTGCATCGATAGTATGCGTTGGCGATGCTGCTGCCAAAACGTATGTAATTAAACATTCGTTATATCCTTCAAGGGGAAAATTCATCTGCCAGTCGTAGTTAGGTGACCAGTGCCAGTACAGCACATTTTTATTGTTGGTATACCATTGCCAGTCCACACCTTTCCAAAGTGCATCATATTTTGCAGCAACCGCTTTTTCTTTTTCAGAACCTGTTTTAAGATATTCACGAACGGTAATCATTCCCGCAACCAAAAATGAAGTTTCGACTAAGTCGCCGCCATTATCCTTGGTTCCAAAAGGTTTTACTTTTCCTGTATTTCCGTCAATCCAATGTGACCATGCTCCGTGAAAACGATCTGCTTTGCCTAAAAAGTCAGCAATTTTGTTCAGTCTTTCTACTCCTTGTGCTTTTGTAATATAACCTTGAGACATTCCTGACACAAGTGCCATTAAACCAAAACCAGAACCTCCTGTTGTAACAATGTTTGAATCATTCTCTGGATAATTTCCGTCAGGATGATAACGCTCTCTTGCTAATCCAGAATTTGGCTCTGCATAATCCCAGAAATACTTAAAGGTTTGTTTTTGAACAATTTCAATAAGCTGTTCATCTGTCAGATTAACACTAGAAGTTTTTTCTTCTGTATTTCCTTTAGATTTAACAGCAGAGGATCCGCATCCAAAAAAAGTAAAAGCTAAAAATAAAACTGAAATTCTAATCATTATAAAAATTTAAAATATTGAATAAATAATCACTTCCTCTAAACTTTTAGAGGAAGTGATTTTAAGATGTTAATTAATAACCACCCGGATTTTGTTGAGAAAGTCCATTTGCTTCTCTTAAGAATGAAGTTGGTATAGGCCATAATTCATGTTTTCCAACAATAAAAGTTTTGCCATCTGCTGCCATAGCCGCTTCGGCTTGTCCTGTTCTAACTATATCAAACCATCTGTCGTGCTCAAAAGCAAATTCTAATCTTCTTTCTTTATAGATTGCTTTTCTGATATCTGATTGAGAAGTAAAAGGAGTATCTCCTAAACCTGCTCTTTTACGAATTTGATTTACTAAGGGAATAGCCTCTGAAGTTTGTCCTAATTCGTTTAATGCTTCAGCTTTCATTAATATAACTTCGGCATATCTTAAATATCTAAGATTTGTATCTGTAAATTCCTGATTGTAAAAAGATGATGAATATGCTTTATAATTATATCTTTCATTTGCAACAGTTGACGCCACTTCTCTACCGTCATACAAAACTGATCCTCTGAAAATAATTGTAGCCGCACGTCTAACATCTCCTGTTTCATATGCATTTGCTAAACCTTCAGTTGGTGTATTGAATCCCCAACCCCAGCCTCCAGCTCCACGAGGTGCTTGAGAAACAGTATAATTTCCAATTCCAAATCCAGGGCTTGAAGTAGAACCTACTCCATTTATTTCGAAAATAGATTCTGGACCAAATTCTCCTTCTTTTTTAAATTGTAAGGAATAATCAGGAACTAAAGAATAACCCGTTACTTTATCACAATTGTCAATTACTTTTTGCCAATTTTTTTGATACAGATTTACTTTTGCTAGTAAAGCGTATGCTGCTCCTTTAGAAGCTCTAACAACATCTGCTCCAGTATAAGCTGATTTTAAAGGCAAAGCTTCGATAGCATCATTTAAATCTTGCTCTATAAAAGCATAAACTTCTGCTACTGACTTACGTGTCAATTGCATTTTTCTGTCTTCTTCAGATACAGGAACTGTAGCTAAATGATCAATAATTGGAACTCCTCCATATCCTTTTACTAAAGTAAAATACATGAATGCTCTCATGAATTTTGTTTCTCCAACTAATCTTGCTTTTAAATCCGGTGATGCCTTATCTAGTTTAGGAAACATTGCTAATGCTTGATTACATCTGTTAATTCCAGCATAATTCGCGTTCCAAGTGGATTGAAATGATGGAGTTGAAGCGTTATAAGTCAAAGCATCAACAATATCTTTGTCTCCACCTGCATCTCCTGGGTCAGAACCTTTATCAGCATCATCACTAATAATACTTGAAACAGCATTCCATCCAAAAGATGACATTTCCCATCCTAAAAATTGATTGTAAATTGCAGTTACAAAGCCTTTAGCTCCTTCATCACTATTAACCAAAGCAGGATCTGCAGGAATAGCTTCTGTTGGATCTACATCCAAAAAGTCATTTGAACATCCGGATAATAGTAATCCAGAAAGAACAAACATTGATATATATAATCTTTTCATAATATTAAAATTTTAAATTAACTCCCATAACAAATGATCTCAATGATGGGTAAGCATCTAGCTCAACCCCTTGAGTACCTTCAACTAACTTACCATCAGACACAACATCTGGTGAAAATCCAGAGAATTTTTGTGTAATAAATGGGTTAATCGCATTTACATAAATTCGGCAATAGTTAATAAATTTATCTTCTTTAAGAGGAAGTTTGTATCCTAAAGTAATGTTATTGATTCTAAAAAAGTCTGCAGACTCCAAGTAATAAGTTGAAGCAAAAGGAGTTAAATTAGAAGGTGCCGGAATTGAAGATGTTGTATTTGTAGGTGTCCAAAAACCATTAGCCATAGAAGCTTCTACATTTTCTCCTCCAAATCTTTGTGCTTTTTTTCCATTATATACTTTTGCTCCTCCAGTTCCGTAACCGTCAACAGAAAAATCAATGTTTTTGTAATTCAATCCTAACGTAACTCCATAATTAGAAGTTGGTAAAAGAGAACCTACATATTTTTTGTCTTTAAGCTCATCTAAGCCTGATTGCGCAACTTTAGAACCATCTGCTTTGTAGTACAACATTTGACCATTTGCTTGATCAACTCCTGCATACTCATACATAAAGAAACTACCTAATGGTTGTCCTACTGAAGTATTATCAAGAATTTTGGTATTTTGACCATTTCCTAAACTTCCTCCAATAATTGGATTTAACTGAACATTTTTAAGGCTGGTAAGTTCATTTTTATTATGAGAAAAATTCCCTCCTACCCAGTAACTTAAATTATCGTTTATTCTATCATCCCAACGTAAAGAGATTTCGTAACCTTTGTTAGATACTTCCCCAACATGCGCTGGTGTAGCAACTGTAATTCCAGAAGTTGAATATGGTTTAACATTCAAAATTGTATTTGTTGTGTTTTTATCATACACGTCAAATGACCCTTTTAATCTATTGTTTAATACTTCAAAATCAAAACCTCCTGAAAGTTCTTCAACAATTTCCCAAGATAAATTTGGATCTACTTGCGAATTAATTGTAGTACCAGAACCCAAACCTGAGTAATCTAATCCAGAAGTTAATAATTGAGTATTAAGAGGTACATTTTGATTTCCTAATCTACCCCAAGAACCTCTAATTTTTAATAAATTAATTTGCTCAACATTACTTAAAAAACTTTCTTTTGAAACTACCCATCCTAAACCAACAGATGGAAATGTTCCCCAACGTTTGTCTTCAGCAAATTGCGAAGATCCATCACGTCTTACGGTACCTGTAAGTAAATATCTGTCTAACAATTTATATTGGAAACGAGCAAAATAAGAGGCCAATCTTCTTTGATTTAAAGCTTCATCTTTCAAACCTGTAACAGTACCTGCTACATTAACATCTTTTAAAGACCAATAATTCGAGTTTGCATTTACATTCTTTCTGTCAATAGTTAACTTTTCTCTAGTACCTTGCACATTCGCCTCGATACCCGCTGTAACTTCAACGTCATGAATTTCAGCAAAAACTTTATTATACGTTAAATAGTTAGATAAGTTCCAATTAAAATATTGGTCTCTATTTCTTGTCAAAGTGTTCACATTCAAATCACCAGGATATTTTGATGCTACACGAGTAGGATCTGCAGATAACCAAAGAGCTTGATTGTCTACATAATTATACTGTTTGTAAGTATAAAATTCCCCGTTGAATTGTGAAGTAAATTTTAAAGATTTAATAATGTCATAATCTAATTTTAATCCACCTTGCAACATAACAGTTTGCTGCTGCTCGTTTGTATAATCTAATTGAGCAACTGGATTTCCAACATTATTGAAAGAAGCACCTGTTTCAGCTACAACTCCATTAGAAACAAATGGCACACCATATTTCCCATCAGCATAACGCACAGGAACAAGTGGAGATTGTCTATAAGCATTAGTAAATGCGCTTAAAGGCATTGGTGTATTTTTTATCGTACTAACACTTAAGTTTTGGCTAATTTTAACTTTTTCAGAAAGTTTAAACTCGTTATTATTTCTGATAGTTGTACGTCCGTAATCAGAGCCGTTTAAAATTCCTTTTTCTTCATAATTTCCAACACTAAAAAAGTATTTCACATTTTCTGAAGACCCTGAGATTGCAATATTATTTTGAGTGTAAGACCCAGTTCTTGTAATCGCATCAAGCCAATCTGTGTTGTAAGGCTGGTTTGCAGAAAATCTGCCTTGAGGAAAATCTTTGATATAAGCAGCATTACTATAACGAACGTACTCGTCAGCATTTGCCATTTTTACCGTTTTTAGCGGCGTTCTAACTCCTGCAAAGCTTTCAACATCTACAGTCATTTTTCCTTTACCTGCTTTGGTTGTAATCATAATTACACCATTTGCACCTCTAGTTCCATAAATAGCTAATGAAGAAGCATCTTTCAAGATCTCATAAGATGTAATATCATTAGTATTAATGTTGTTGATGTTCTCAGTAGGCATACCATCTACTACATACAGAGGATTTCTTCCTCCTAATGCTGTACCAGCCCCTCTGATCAATACTGAAGGAGTACTTCCTGGTGCATCTGAAGTAGATACTTGTACACCAGCTGCTTTACCTTGGATAGCCTGAGAAGCATTTATTACCTTCATTTTGGTAATTTCCTCAGATTTGATTGAACTTACAGCAGATGTGTTATCAATCTTTTTTCTTGTACCGTATCCAATTACAACTACTTCTTTTAATGCAGTATCTTCTGCTTCTTTTAAGGTAATTGTCATTGGTGCGGCAGTTGCCGGTACAGAAACTGAATTAAAACCCAACATAGAGACTTTTAATATATCTCCTGGTTTTGCATTAATAGTAAAGTTTCCGTCGAAATCTGCATCAGCAGTAGCACGAGCATCAGATGAAGCGATTATTGCTCCAGGAATTCCCATTCCGCTGCTGTCTACTACTTTTCCTTTAATTGCTTGCGCTTGTCCCATCATATAAGATGGCAACAATAAGAGCGCTAAAAAGCTAAAAATAAAATTTTTCATACAGTATGTAATCGTTTAAGTTAGTAGAGCCAAATTAAACAATTACAACGTTGTAGTACATCAGATACCACTACAACATAACTACATCATTGTGTTAAAATTTAAAACTATACACATGATTATCAACCACATAAATGTTAAATAAAATCCATTAACACAACGTTATGATGTAGTATTGATGTATTAGAATTATATAAAAAATGAGATAGAAAAATATAAATTATACAAAATTTAAAACCAAATCTTACAGACTTAATAAGAACTTTGACAGGTTTTCTTCTTGCGTAAGACTTAATTTCTTTCTTAGACGATATCTGTGCAGTTCAACACCTCTAAAAGAAATATTCATTAAAGGAGCTATTTCCTTCGAAGAAAGGTTCATTTTAAGATACACACAAAGTTTTATATCTTTTGGAGTTAGATGAGGATACTTTTTAGAAAGGTTAATAATAAACTCATTGTGGATCTGATTCAAATTTGTTTCAAAAGTCTCCCATTCGTGTTTATTAACCTCATTTATTTTTATTGCCTTTTTGATTTCGCTTTTCAGCTTATTAAAATCTTTTTCTGTTTCAAGAATACCTTGAATATTTTCAATCATTTCGCTTTGTTTAGCAATCGACAAAGATTTACCTGCAACTTCAGATGATTTTGTCTGTAATTCAAGCTCTAGAATATGTTTCTCAAATTCTTGAATATTCAGCTCATTCTCTTTCTTAAGTTCCATTTCAAGAATCTCACGCTGATGTTTTAACTCTTCTGCCTGTAATTTTAATTTTTGTGTATAACGAAGCTTGTTCCACTTATAATAGAAAAATAAAACTGCCGCCACAACAAGTAAATAAAGCAGCACCATCCAAAATGAAAAATACCAAGGCTGCGAAACTTTAAACTCAAAACTCGAAACTTTATCATAACTAGCTCCGTCGTGTTTAAAAATCGCTACAGAATGCGATCCGCTGCTTAAGTTGTTTAAAACAATAGCACCATTTGAGATTGGGATGTATTTTTTGTCATTGTTAATTTGATAAAACAAATTTGGCTTACTGGCTCCATAAATTCCAGAAATCACATTTATTCTAAGTTCCGTATTGTGCTTTATTTTACTTTCGTCCGGAAGAAGTTCACCATTATTATAAGCTTCAATTCTTACGCCTTTGTTCTGCTTATTTTCATATTCTAATTGAAGAGAAATAAATCCATCATCAAGATTCAGTAAATAATGATTATTACTTCTAAAAATTCTTAGATTTTCATTAATCAATTTTCCTTTATAGTATTTCTCTTGAATAATATTCCAAACAAATTTATTTTCATTTGCATAAATATGATAAAGAACACCTTCTTGAAGAACAATAAAATGATTCTTATCTATGGCAACTACATCAGAGATATTTTTAAAATTGGTATTGAATAATTCATTCTCTTCTAATCTATTTGTGATCGAATTAAACGTATACCAAACGTTATTAATTAGAAAAAGGATCTCGCCTCTAAATTCAAAAATCTTAACTCCAAAATCATTTTTGATTTTACTTAGCTGTGTAATGTTCTCAACTTTCTTAGTCTTGAAATTATCATCTAAGAAAACTCTATATAAACCGCGATAATTATCTGCCGCCCAAATTTCATTTTTTTTATTCTGGGCAACATATTTTATAGGTTTTGATAATCCGTCGATTTTTTTGCTTTGAGTAAGATCCGAAGCATTGTTATATAATAAAATTCCGCTGTAAGTTGATTGAAAATAAGTATCATTAATAATACTTTTTGATAAGTTCCAACCTCCATTTACATTATTAATCTTTGTCAAACCACCATTTTCATAACAAAATGTACCATCATTATGACCTATAACATATTTACTTCCAATTTTGGTGATATTCCATCCCTGCCCCTGTGTATTGGGCATCATTTTGAAGTTTCCAGAATCAAACTCAAAAATACCATGATTTGAAGCAATTAAATATCCTTTATCAATAGTGGCAACGGAGTAAACAGAGCCCAAGATTCCAGAATTGTCGTAAAAAAACGAAATTGGAGAATTTACCTCAACATGAGCAATTCCGTTATCTAAACCCAGCCACAAATCTTCTTCTTTGTCAAAACCAATGCTTAACACCGAGTTATTCATCAAAACATTGTTTCGGTCAATATTTTTAAATGTATTAGTATTAAAATCGTAGATAAACACACCTTTATTACCGGTGCCAACCACCAATTTATTGTTTTTAATAAACTTGGCAACATTAATTCCGTTAGACTTTAATGTTTCATTCAATGGATTATTCCAAGCTCTGAGTCCTTCTTTTTCAGCAACAAAAATTCCTCGCTTTTGTGTAAAAATATAAATTTTGCCGTTATATTTTTCGATCGCATGCACAACGGTATTTTTCAAAATTTCCCAGCCTTTTGGAATTGCTATTTTTGTTCCATTCATTCTAAAAAGACCTTTCTCGACAGAAGCAACATAAAGACTCTTATCTACTACAAAGCAATAGGAAACTAAAAAAGGAAATTTAATTCTTTGAATATGTTTTCCGTTATAAATAAAAACATCGTTGAAAGATTGAAAATACAACGATCCGTTAAACCTGAATATTTTCCAGATTTCTTCGTTGTCTTTCTCATCAAATAAATGAAGGTTTTTGGTAATAGAAACATAATGCATTTTACCATTTTTTCTATACCAATATCCAAATTCTTTATACGATCCTGAATAAATTCGATCACCTTCAATCAAAATCGAGCGAATTATCGTTTTATTTGGCAAAGAATACTTTTCCCAAATGACACCATCGTAACGTAATAGATAATGATTGTTAGCAAAATACATCGCCTTATCTTTACCTTGAGCAACGTTCCAGATTTGATTATCACCTTGATAATCTGATTTATTATAATTTTCGACGAAAGGAAGTAATTCTTGTGCTTGAATTTGAAAAGCAATGAAAAAGAAGAATAGTAATTTAAAAAGTTTCGATTTCAAAATATTCGGATTTATACCTCAAAGATACTGACAAATATTTAATATGAAGCCATAAAAAAAAGCTCCTGATCAAGGAGCTTTCTTATAATCTTTAATTCAAAATCTTTAGTTATTCAGCAGTTGATAAACCTGATTTGCAATTTCATATTCTTCATCAGTTGGAACCACAAGTATCTTTGCTCTTGAACTTGATTTGTTGATTTCTCTAATTTCTTTCGAACGAATTTGATTTTTGTCATCATCAATTTCAATTCCAAAATATTCCATATCGGTACAAACTAACTTTCGCATATACGATGAGTTCTCACCAATTCCAGCTGTAAAAATTATGGCATCCAATCCGTTTAATGAAGCTGCATACGCCCCAATAGTTTTTCTAATTCTATAAGCGTTCATCAATAAAGCCAGCTGACAATCTTTATTTCCTTTTTCAGCCTCAGATTCAATATCACGCAAATCACTGTAACCTGTAAGGCCTAGCATTCCGCTTTGTTTCAACAAAATAGAATTTACTTCATCTGGCGTATAACCCAAATTTTTGACCATATAAAATATTACAGATTGATCAATATCTCCTGCTCTTGTACCCATTATTAAGCCATTTGCAGGCGAAAATCCCATTGTTGTATCAATACTTTTTCCGTCTTTTACAGCTGTCATACTACATCCGTTTCCTAAATGGATTGTGATAATTTTAGATTTATTTTCTAAGTAGTCTATTGCCTTTTCAGATACGTATTTATGACTTGTTCCATGGAATCCATATACGCGGACTTTATTCTCAGTTAAAAGATAATTTGGTATTGCATATTTATAAGCTTGAACTGGAATTGTTTGATGAAATGCAGTATCAAAAACTGCAACTTGTTTAGCTTCAGCAAATATCTCTTCTGCAACATTTATTCCTACCAAATGCGCTGGATTATGAAGCGGAGCCAATTCTGAAAGTTCTTTAATCTTTTCTTTTACTTCTTCTGTAATAATTGTTGTATCAGAGAAATAACTTCCTCCGTGCACAACTCTATGTCCTACAGCTGCAATTTCTGAAGTTGTTTTAATTACTCCTTTGTCAGCATCCAAAAGCATATCTGCCACTTTTTGCAATCCTACTTTATGAGTTGGAATCGGCAATATTTCTTCACGCGAATTTGAAGCTGTTTTAAAAGTAATATTTGATGTTTCTAGACCAATTCTGTCAATCATACCACTGCAAATCACTTCGTTTGCCGGCATAACCATTAATTGATATTTTATTGATGAACTTCCTGAGTTTATTATTAGTATTTTCATTCTTTTTAAGTTGCTAAGGTTCTAAGAAGCTAAGATTCTAAGGCTCTTAGTTTATTATTTATTTTTTAATTCTCAATTTTTAATTGAATTTACATTCCCTGCGCCTGAATTGCTGTAATTACGACCGTATTAATAATATCATCAACTGTACAACCGCGGCTTAAATCGTTTACAGGTTTATTTAATCCTTGCAGCATTGGGCCAATTGCCAAAGCTCCTGTTTCTCTTTGTACTGCTTTATAGGTATTATTTCCCGTGTTCAAATCTGGAAAAATTAGTACGCTCGCCTGTCCTGCTACTTCAGAATCTGGCATTTTACTTTTACCAACAGCGCGGTCAACTGCAGCGTCATACTGAATTGGACCTTCAATTTTTAAATCAGGACGTTTTTGTTTTACAATTTCGGTTGCTGCTCTTACTTTATCTACTTCATCCCCTTTTCCTGATGATCCAGAAGAATAAGAAAGCATTGCAATTTTTGGTTCAATTCCAAAAGCTGAACTTGATTCGGCAGATGAAATTGCGATTTCTGCCAATTGTTCTGCGGTCGGATTTGGATTGATGGCACAATCTCCAAAAACAGAAACACGGTCTTCTAAACACATAAAAAATACGGATGAAACTACTGATGAATTTGGCTTAGTTTTAATGAATTGTAAAGCTGGCAGAATGGTATGCTGAGTAGTATGTGCCGCACCTGAAACCATTCCGTCTGCGTGGCCTTTATAAACCATCATTGTTCCAAAATACGAAACGTCTTCCATTAAATCTCTCGCCATTGTAATACTTACATTCTTTGCTTTTCTAAGCTCATAATAGGTATTAGCATAGTCTTCATACAATTCAGATTCTTTTGGATTGATGATATTTACTTTAGAAAAATCAAATGCAATTCCTAATTCTGCAATTTTATTTTCAATTTGTTTTCTTTCTCCAATAATCGAAATATCAACAACATCCATCGCCAAAAGTCTCGAAGCTGCAATAATAATTCTCTCGTCATTCCCTTCAGGCAGAACGATATGTTTACGATGCTGTCTGGCTCTTTTAACCATGTTGTATTGAAACATTTTTGGCGTCATGCCTTCTGCTTCAAAAGTGATTAATCTTTCAGATAAAGCTTCGTTATTAACATATTTTTCAAATGTAGTTATCGACGTTTCAATTTTATGCGTGTTATTAGCATAGATTTCAGACTTAATGGCACCAATTCTGTTTGTAATATGGTACGTTCCGCCGTCAACCGCAATAATTGGAACAATAGCCGAAAGTCCTTCTATAAGCTTTAAAATGCTTTCTTCTGGAACGATGTTTCCAGTTAATATAATCCCCGATATTGTTGGATAATTTGCTGATTCATTAGCTTGTAAAGCTCCTAAAATAATATCAGAACGATCTCCTGGCGTAATTACAAGCGCATTATCATGCAAATGAACTAAATAGTTATGCAATTGCATAGCTCCAACACTAAAGTGACCAATTTCATTGTTTAAATAGTTTCCTCCAAACAAAACTTTAGCATCAAGTTCATTAACAATTTCCTGCATCGTTGGATTGTTCAAACTTGAAATTAGCGGAATTGTATTGACTAAAACATTCTCTGGTAAACTTTTTTGAAGACTTTTAGTTACTAATTCAATATTTTCGGGTTGTACTTTATTGGCAAAAACAGACAAAACCTCAACCTCTTTTACTTTGAATGAATCGTAAACTAAATACAAGCTGTCAACCAATTCTTCCAACGTTTTTCCTACTCCTGAACCAATAATTATTGTTGGAATTCCTAAGTTTTTGGCAATTAAAACATTCAGGTCTAATTCGATTGAAGTTCCTTCGCCGGTAAAGCTTGTTCCTTCAACCAAAACAAAATCAAAACGTTCTTCGAGTTTTTTATATTTTTCGATAATTAAATCTAAAACCTCTCCTATTTTTCCTTTATTCTTTTTCTTAATCAGCTTACTTTTTGTGATGGCATAAGCATCTTCAAACTTAATATCGAGGTTAAAATGCGATAAAACGGTTTCAATATGGTTATCTAATTCACCATCGACAAAATCCTCTACAATAGGTCTAAAATACCCTACTTTGGCTGTTTTTCCAATCAAAATACTCATCAAACCGAGTGTAATAATCGATTTTCCGCTATTGTGATCGCTCGTTGCTATATATATTGCTTTACTCATAATTTATATTTTGAAACTTAACGTATCTATTTGAATTCTGTTTTAATGTTTATAAGGTTAAAACCAACGCCTTTTCTTGAAGTAAACAATCAAGGCTATTACCAGTAAAACCATTGCCACCATTACACTATGATAACCATAACGATATTTAAGTTCCGGCATGTTTTCAAAGTTCATACCGTAAACTCCCACAATAAAAGTAAGAGGTATAAATATGGCTGAAATTATAGTAAGGGTTTTCATGATCTCGTTCATTTTTCGGCTCTGTTCCGAAAAATAAAAGTTAGAAGCACTTTCGAGTGAACTCATATCTGATTCTATTTGCTCTAAAAGCTCTAAACTTTTTTGATGCAGTCTGATAAAAAAATTAAAAGTTTCCTTTTGTATCAAACTGTTGGTGTCATCATCTTTAATCGTTTTTAAGTAATAAAGCGAATCTCGAAGAGGAACAATTGAACGCTTTAAAAAATTAAAATTATCACGGTGATTTTCAATCTTTTCTAAAATAACGGGATCTGCGCCTTTTTTAGTCAAATTGATCAATTCTTCTATTTTATCTTCCTCATCTTCAATTGTAATGTAGAAATTTTCGATTACAGCATCTAATAACAAATAAAGCAGATAATCAACTTTTTTAGTTCTTACAATTCCAGAATGCGTTCGAAGGCGCTCTCGAATATGGGTAAAAAAATCGCTTCGTTTTTCTTGAAAAGAAATCAAAATTCCATCTTTCAATATAAAACTCAGCTGTTCAACACTTATATTATCTGAATATTCAGAAGGCAAAAGTGATTTTATATTGAAAAATAAAATATTAGGCTGTTCTTCTAATTTGGTTCTTTTAGTGGTGTTTAAAATATCTGCCAATAAATAATCGTCCAATTTAAAATGTGCTCCAATAGTTTTAAGCAAACCAATGTCATTTAAACCGTGAATATTGAGCCAGTTATTTTTAGTGTAATCAAAACAAGAATTTAGAGCCAAAACAGTAAATTTATCATATTCAACAACATCTGTATCGTTATATACAAAAAGCTGCATCTCGGTTTCATGCTCTTTATGCGAGCCTGTATACTCTAAAGTAATATGTTGCAGCTTTCTCCCTTTCTTGTATTTGATCTTTCTCATTCAAAAAAATTTACAATAGTAATATTACGAAAAAGAATCCGAATGAGAAATGACATTTATCATTTTGCTCAGAAAGATTTAACAAAGGGCATTGCTTTTAAAAAGCATTCTTTATTATTGTTTCCACTACTTAAATGTGAATTATATCCATAAAAAAAACCGAGCCATTTCTGACTCGGTTTTCATATTCAATTGCAAAGACACATAATTATGCGTCTCTACGTAGTAAATTATTTTACCTCTTCGAATTCAACGTCTTCAACGTTGTCTCCTTGAGATTGCTCTTGTTGTGGAGCAGCTTGTTGTCCTGCATCACCTTGAGCGTACATTGCTTCTGTAGCTGTTTTCCAAGCTGCATTAACATTGTCTAATCCTTTTTGGATTGCGTCAAGATCTTGAGATTGGTGAGCCATTCTCAATTCAGTTAAAGCATATTCGATAGCTGTTTTGTGCTCATCTGTAATTTTATCTCCCAATTCTTTCAATTGACTTTCAGTTTGGAAAATAGTACTATCAGCTTCGTTCAATTTCTCAGCTCTTTCTTTTGCAATTCTGTCAGCATCAGCGTTAGCTTCAGCATCTTTTTTCATTTTTTCGATTTCTTCAGCTGTTAATCCAGAAGAAGCCTCGATACGGATATCGTGAGATTTTCCAGTTCCTTTGTCAGTTGCAGAAACTTTAATGATACCATTAGCATCAATATCAAAAGTAACCTCGATTTGAGGAACTCCTCTTGGTGCTGGCGGGATACCATCTAAGTGGAAACGACCGATAGTTTTGTTATCAGCAGCCATTGCTCTTTCTCCTTGTAATACGTGAATTTCAACAGATGGTTGAGAATCAGCAGCAGTAGAGAATACTTGAGATTTTTTAGTTGGGATAGTTGTGTTAGACTCGATTAATTTAGTCAATACACCACCCATAGTTTCGATACCTAAAGAAAGAGGTGTTACGTCAAGTAACAATACATCTTTTACATCTCCAGATAAAACTCCACCTTGAATAGCAGCTCCAATAGCAACAACCTCATCAGGGTTAACACCTTTAGAAGCTTTTTTACCGAAGAATTTCTCCACTTCGTCAGCGATTCTTGGCATACGAGTAGAACCTCCAACAAGGATTACTTCGTCGATATCAGATGTAGATAAACCTGCATCTTTTAATGCTTTAGCAACTGGCTCCATAGAACGTTTTACTAAAGTATCAGATAATTGCTCAAATTTAGCTCTAGATAATTTTTTCACTAAGTGTTTTGGTCCAGAAGCAGTAGCAGTTACGTAAGGTAAGTTGATTTCTGTTTCAGCAGAAGATGATAATTCAATCTTAGCTTTCTCAGCAGCTTCTTTCAAACGTTGTAATGACATTGGATCTAAACGTAAATCAATACCTTCTTCAGTTTTGAATTCGTCAGCTAACCAGTCAATAATAACTTGGTCAAAATCATCACCACCTAAGTGAGTATCACCGTTTGTAGATAATACTTCAAATACACCGTCTCCTAATTCAAGAACAGAGATATCAAAAGTACCTCCACCTAAATCGTAAACAGCAATTTTTTGATCAGTTCCTTTTTTATCTAATCCGTAAGCAAGTGCAGCAGCAGTTGGCTCGTTGATGATACGCATAACTTTAAGACCAGCAATTTCACCAGCTTCTTTAGTAGCTTGACGTTGTGCATCGTTAAAGTAAGCAGGAACAGTAATAACCGCTTCAGTTACAGTTTGACCTAAATAGTCTTCAGCAGTTTTTTTCATTTTTTGAAGTGTCATTGCAGACAATTCTTGAGCAGTGTATAAACGACCGTCAATATCCACACGTGGAGTATTGTTGTCACCTTTTACAACACTGTAAGGAACTCTTTTTGCCTCTTCTTGAGTTTCAGCAAAAGTGTGTCCCATAAAACGTTTAATAGAAGCAATCGTTTTTGTAGGATTCGTTACTGCTTGTCTTTTTGCAGGATCACCTACTTTAATTTCGCCACCTTCAACAAAAGCGATGATAGATGGAGTTGTTCTTTTTCCTTCTGCGTTAGGAATAACAACTGCTTCGTTACCTTCCATTACAGAAACACAAGAGTTCGTCGTACCTAAGTCAATTCCGATTATTTTACCCATTTTTTATATATTTAATTTTTGATTTAAATTTTATAACTCAGGTGGCATAAGTCAATCTTTGTGCCAATATAAAAAACTAAATAAAATTGTCAGTTTTATTATTGGCACAACAATAATCGGCTGACAACATGGCATTTTTTAAACCTGACACACGTGGCATAATTAAATAATTCATGTCATTATTTAGGAGACTTCTTGTTTCTTTCTTTCCAAATCTCCTAAATAAAACCCTGTCGCAAATCTATTTACATAAAAACTTTTAAAACTCAATCCTGTCAAAATCAATTTAGAACATCCACAATTAAAACACATTCAAAAATGATTAATGCTATAAGTAATTAATACGAAAACATCTTACATTTGAAAAATAATAAGCTCTATAGAAGAACAAAAAACAAAGTAAAAAAAATTACAATTAAAAACAATGATGATCGAAATTGATAAAATTGCATTAATAAAAATTGAAAACGGTCAAATTTTAAGCACAAGATCAAAAGGAAAAAACAAATATTATATTCCAGGCGGAAAAAGAGAAAATAATTAAACCGATGAACAAACTCTAATTAGAGAAATCCAAGAAGAATTAAGTGTTGACATAATTCCTGAATCTATTGAATATAGGGACTTTCAAAGCGCAATCAGATGGAGATGTGAAAGGAATTATTGTAAAAATGACATGCTACAAAGCGGATTATATAGGAACGCCGAAAGAAAGCAGTGAAATTGCCGAAATTAAATGGTTAAACTTTACTGATTTAAATATAATATCTGAGGTTGATAAAATTATTTTTAAACACCTAAAAGAAACCAAGTTGTTAATTTAAATAATAAAGAACAGAAATGGAAAACTTGTTTTTGTAATTTGCTAAAAAAATATGGAAGAAAAATACCCTTTTATGCTCGAAAGAATTCAATCGATTCTTATTGACTCTGTTTTAATTATTGCCTGCATGATTCTTATTTCTGATATTTTATCCAATTTCAAGAATGTTCCTGATTGGTTAAGAGCCGTTTTATTGATCCTAATATTTTTGTACGAACCAATTATGACCACTTTTGGAGGAACTATTGGTAACAATATTAAAAGAATTCGTGTTCGCAAAAATTCAGATGAAACCCAATCGATTAATCTTTTTCAAGCCATCATTCGTTATTTTTTCAAACTTCTCTTAGGATGGCTTTCTTTCATCACCATCTTTTCAAGCAATAAAAAAAGAGCTGTTCATGATATCATAAGCGGAACTGTAATGATAAAAATTTAGAGTCAACCTACTTAATATGCGTGCATAATAATCTGTATATTCATAACACTTTTCCTTTTTTATTCGTAATTTCGATTTCTCATTAAAATTACAATTACAAAATGGCATCATTTACAAAAGAAATATCTTTTCGCTGGTCAGATCTAGACCCAAACTTTCACGTTCGTCATAGCGCCTATTATGATTTTGGCGCACAGCATCGTATAGAAATTCTTGAAGAATTAGGATTAACTTTAAGAGTAATGCAGACACAAGGATTTGGTCCTGTTTTGTTTAGAGAAGAATGTGTTTTTAGAAAAGAATTAAAACTCTCAGATAAAATATTCATTCATACTAAAACGTCAAAAATGAAAGCCGATGCTTCTCGCTGGTCTATCATTCATGAATTTAGACGTGAAGACGATACACTTTGTGCCGTTATTACCGTTGATGGTGCATGGATGGATACTAAACTAAGAAAGTTAGCTTCTCCAACACCGGAAATTGCAATACAAGCATTAAGTATTTTTCCTAAAAGCGATGATTTTGTTGGATTATAAAATTAAATCTGACTGCATATAAAACATTAAAATCCGAAAAGCGATCACTTTTCGGATTTTTTATTTTCTTTTAAATCAAAGCTATTCAAACTTCAATCCAAAATTTACCCTGTCAAAAGTAGTACTGCAAGAAATAGCAAATCGGCCAATATTTACAGTCCCAAAAATTCCCTCAACACCATGTCCAGAATAAAATCCGCCGGCCGAGAATCTGCTAACCTGATATTTCAAGGCAATATCATTAACCCTGCTGCTTAATTGTCCGAAAACAATAAAATTTGGGACAAACTCGTAACTAGCAAAAACCTTCGGAACCATTTTTTGATAATAATCAAAACTTTCATCCGTTTCATAATCCATACTTACAGAATGTACATTTTCTAAATTTCCTCCCACATAAGTATTCTCTCCAAAATGATACGAAATACTAAATCCTGTAAATGTTCCTTGATAACCGCTTCGAGAATCAACATAACCTATCCCGATTGTAGCTCTAAATTTATCGCATATTTTACCAATATAACCAATATAAGTCCTGTCGATCTCAGATTTATCAATCCCAGCACCAAAAATAATATCTTCCTGACACATCGCAAGAGCATATTGAAAATACGCTGAGTATTGATCTTTATTAGCTGCAACAACGCTCCTTCCTTTATCAAGATCAATATTAGCAGATATCAAAGTAGAGTTTATAACAGCAAAATCAAATGTGTTAATTTCCTGAGCAAATGCAGAGACGGAAAGCAAGAGTATAAGTATTGTTTTTTTCATAATACCAATTTTAGCTGACAACATTCTTACACTAATTTAAAGACATTTTTCCTGTTAATAAAAGAAGTCCCTCCAAGTACCACATTACTCGTTTAAATACATTATTTTCATAATCAGAATCATTTAATCGATAAAAACACAATAAATAATCGATAAATGGCTTCAAAAACTACAAAACAACCTAGAATACCAGTTTTCTGATAACTTTATGACACTGTTCTTTGTATTTCAAAATGCTTAACAGTAATTTTATACTTTTACAATTTCTCAACCTTATTAATGATACATTACTTAATTTGATTCGTTAATAAAATCAATAATCGTATTTTTGAAAAAGTAATTAATTAAAAACAAAACATATGTTTACTATAGAGCAAATCAAAGAGGCTCACGCCAAAGTACAAAGCGGTGCCGACTTTCCTAATTATATACAAGACCTGATTATTCTAGGCGTAAAAGGCTATGACACATTTGTACACGATGGTCATGTCGAATATTACGGAGTAAACAATTATACTGTTACTTCTGATGAAAAATACAGCCCAATTGCAATTGCTCCAACAGTTAATAAAGAGCTTTTTATAGAATTTTTAGTAAAACATCAACATGGCGAAACAGATTATATTACTTTTTGTAACCATTCGGGTCAATGCGGAATAGCAAAATGGAGAGTTGATATTATAGAAATGACGTG
Source organism: Flavobacterium sp. FlaQc-28 (assembly GCF_044007415.1). NCBI lineage: Bacteria > Pseudomonadati > Bacteroidota > Flavobacteriia > Flavobacteriales > Flavobacteriaceae > Flavobacterium > Flavobacterium sp. FlaQc-28. The sequence continues at coordinate 667,080 of NZ_JBIPCM010000002.1, read as the reverse complement.
CACATATTTTGATAGTGCAGAAAACGAAATTCTAATTGAGAAAATTCCAAGTTAAGCTGCCTTAGAAATGCTTATTTTCAATAACACAAAATATTTTACAACTAAAAAAAATATCCTTATGATGCTTTTTTTAGTTTGCTTTACAGGATTTTCACAACAAAAAAAAGAAAAACTTAAATTTAAGGTTATTGCTTTTTACACTGCAAAAAATGATCAAGCACATATTAGTTTTGTTCATGAAGCCAATAAACGATTTCCTAAAATAGCCCAAGAAAATCATTTTGTTTATGATTCAACTGATAATTGGAATAACTTGAACGCAAAATTTTTAGCCAATTATCAAGTCGTTTTATTTTTAGATACCAGACCTGAAACTCAAGAACAGCGAAAAGCCTTCGAAAAATACATGAAAGGCGGTGGAGGTTTTATAGGTTTTCACTTTTCTGCCTTTGCCTTAAATGATTCAGATTATCCACAAAACTGGAATTGGTATCACAATACTTTTTTAGGTTCTGGTGAATACGGAAGTAATACATGGAAACCTACAACGGCAGTTTTAAGAATTGAGAATCAGCATCCCATAACTAAAGACATTCCTAAAACATTCAAATCAGCACCAAATGAATGGTACAGATGGAGTAACGATTTAAGAAAAAATAAAGACATAAAAATTCTTGTCGCAATTGATGAAAGCAGTTTTCCGTTAGGAACAGGACCAAAAGCCAACGAAATTTGGCATAACGGTTATTATCCTGTTGTCTGGACAAATAAAAACTACAAAATGATCTATATCAATATGGGACATAACGATATAGATTATGAAAACGGAACTAACAAAACGCTTTCGTATACTTTTGAAAATGAAACTCAAACTAAATTAATTACAAACAGCTTACTCTGGTTAGGAAGCTCTAAAAAATAAATTTATCCAAAATGGCAGTGAAACTTTCTCCAATTATAAATGCTGAAGAATTATTAAATCTGAGCAATTTATCTGAAATCATATTGATTGACGCCAGAGCAGGAATTAATGCCGAAGAAAATTTCAAAACCCAACATTTACAAGATGCTCGTTACGTTGATTTAAACAAAGATTTAGCAACGATCGAGAATCCTGCAAACGGCGGCAGACATCCATTGCCTTCTTTCTCTAAATTTTCTGAAGTTCTTTCTAAATTAGGAATTTCACCAACATCGCATATTGTCATTTATGATGACAAAAACGGCTCAAACGCCGCTTCTAGATTTTGGTGGATGTTAAAAGCAATTGGTCACGAACACGTTCAGATTTTAAATGGAGGTTTACAAGAAGCCATAAAAGCAGGCTTTCCTGTAAGTTCTGAAATCGGATCTTTTGAAGCGGTAGAAAATTATCCCATTTCTGAATGGAAACTAAAACTAGCTGATATTGAAGAGGTTGAGAAAGCCCGAAACAACAGCAAAAATATTGTAATTGATGTAAGAGATAAAAATCGCTTTGATGGACTTACAGAACCGTTAGATTTAATTGCCGGACACATTCCCGGTGCCATAAATGTTCCGTTTAGCGAAAACCTAGATGAAAATGGTCTTTTTAAATCGTCAATAGTTTTAGCAGAAAAATATGCAGCAATTTTAAAAGACAAACCATCCGAAAATATAATTGTACATTGCGGATCAGGTGTTACAGCTTGTCACACATTATTAGCGATGGATTATGCCGGAATAGAAATTCCAAAGCTTTATGTCGGATCATGGAGCGAATGGTCTAGAAATGATCGTGAAATGACAGTAAAAAACCAAAATAAATAGTTTTTGTCGCTTCCAATAACTTTCGGGAACAGCAAAAAGACTCAAAACACAACACAACCAACAATTTTTTAAAATACAGAAATGCAGCATTGGGATATACTTTTATCAAATCAAGTAAATAAAAAAGCTTTTATAGACAGTTTGCTTTCAAGCGAAGCAAAAGGAGAATTAGCCGTTTTTAACAATCAAAAAGGGATTTTGTTCTCAGACATTGCAATTGAAAAATTCATTGAAAAAGAATATCAATACGATAGTGTCGAAGCATTACCAGAATCGCACAGACAGCTTCGTACGTTTTCATCAGGCGAACGTAAAAAAGAATTTTTAAAATACTGTATCAATCAAAAACCTGATTTTATCATTTTCGATAATCCGTTTGATCATTTAGATCAGGCTTCTCGTGTAGTTTTGGCAGAATCTTTAAAAAGCTTAACAAATGAAATTGCTATTATTCAACTTCTAAATCGTACCGTTGATGTTCTTGATTTTGTTCCAAATAAAGCACAGATTAACGACAATACATTTGAACTTCATCCAATTTCAAAAACCGAAAATCATTTTAAAACCCTAAATACAGCTGCAATTCCTAGAGCGATTGAATCGCATACTTTTCACGAAAATGTATTAATTAAACTGGAAAATGTTTCTGTAAGCTACGACGAAAGAAAAATTCTTGACACTATTTCTTGGACAATAAAGCAAGGTGAATTTTGGCAGTTAATCGGTCCTAATGGATCAGGAAAAAGTACTATTCTATCTTTAATCACAGGCGATAACCCAAAAGGATTTGGTCAGGATTTGTTTTTATTTGGAAGAAAAAAAGGAAGCGGCGAAAGCGTTTGGGACATCAAAAAGCAAATTGGAATCTTTGCAACTTCAATGACTGATTTATTTCAAAAAAGCCATACACTTGAAGAAATGATTCTTTCTGGATTCTTTGATTCTATTGGACTTTACATTGAGCCAACAACACATCAAAAACAAATTGTTTCGCAATGGCTTGAAGTTATCGAAATGAAACATTTAAGAAAAAAACGTTTTATAGATCTTTCTATCGGACAACAGCGAGTGGCATTAATTGTTCGCGCCGTTTTAAAACATCCGCCATTATTAATTCTAGACGAACCTGTAGAAGGTTTAGACGACGAAAATGTAGATTTAGTAATTCAGCTGATCAACACAATCAAGCAGGAAACTAATGTTACTGTGTTATATGTTTCGCATCGAATTGAATCTGGACTTGCTCCTACTTCTGTTTTTGAGCTTTTGCCAGCACCAACAGGTTCTATTGGTAAAATAAAATACCATTCAGAATTAAATTAAACAAAAAATGAGATTTAGCTATTATACAACTGTATTTGCAATACTTCTGCTTACCTCCTGCTCCACTTCAATTTCTACAGTTAGAAAAGAGTACAAGCTCGCTGAAGTTTCAAAACTAAAATCAGATTGGAACAGCGATTCAAAAGAATGGTTTCTGAAAAAAGATACCTTGATAGGAAATGGGAATCTACAGCATTGGGGTGTTATACTATCCAAAAAACAGCTTTCCAAAAACTACGAAATTGATTTTAAAGCAAACTTAACCAAAGGATCTTTGTTTGAAATTATGCTAAACTCTGACAAAGAAAACTACATCAGAACCTACCTGTATCAAATCGATCAAAATATTGTTATTGGAAAAGGAGTTTACGACAAAAATAGTGATGAATATGGCAAACGAGGCGGAAAAAGTCTATTTACCAAACCAATGAAATTAGAGAATAACAAATGGTACACCATAAAAATAAAAGTTCAAAATAATCAATTACTCTTTTCCGTAAACAATCAAACCTCTTTAGAATGTTCCTTAGAAAAAAGCAATCTAAGTCAAAAAGGAAAACTAGGTTTCATAACCAACGGAGAAGTCAAAATAACCGATTTAAGTATCAAAACACTGTAAAAAACAGTTACAGTTAAAACAAAAAAGCTCCATCAGGAGCTTTTTCAATATAACAAATTATCTAATTTTCTAATTGACAAATTATCTAATTTAATTCTCTTCGTCTTCTGTATTATGCGATTTGACATAATTACGCCATTTTTCAATACAGTCCTTAAAATCCTGTGGCAGTTCCGTATCAAAACGCATCATTTCACCTGTATTTGGATGTACAAAACCAAGCGTTTTAGCATGCAGAGCCTGACGCGGCAATGCTTTAAAACAATTCTCTATAAACTGTTTGTATTTTGTAAAAGTAGTTCCCTTCAAAATCAAATGTCCGCCATAACGCTCATCATTAAACAACGGATGTCCAATGTGTTTCATATGTGCACGAATTTGATGCGTCCTTCCTGTTTCTAATTTACAAGAAATCAAAGTAACATATCCAAAACGCTCCAAAACTTTATAATGCGTAATTGCAGGTTTTCCAATTTCTGGATCAGCAAAAACCGCCATTTGCATACGGTCTTTTAAATGCCTTGCTAAGTTTCCTTCAATTGTTCTCTCTTCTTCTGTAACATTTCCCCAAACAAGAGCAATATATTCACGTTCAGAAGTTTTAGCTTCAAATTGTTTTGCTAAATGAGTCATTGCCGCCTCCGTTTTAGCCACAACCAAAAGTCCTGATGTATCTTTATCAATTCTATGCACCAGCCCTGGACGTTCACTGCTGTTCATTGGCAGATTATCAAAATGATGTGCCAAAGCATTAACCAGCGTTCCTGTATAATTACCATGACCTGGATGCACAACCATGCCAGGCTCTTTATTAATCAATAAAAGAGCATCATCTTCATACACAATATTCAACGGAATATCTTCTGGCAGAATATGGTTTTCAAACGGCGGATGCGATAACATAACCGTTACAACATCAAATGGTTTTACTTTATAATTTGATTTTACTGGAATATCATTTACAAAGATATTCCCTTCTGTTGCAGCGTTCTGAATTTTATTTCGCGTTGCATTCTGAATCAAATTCATTAAATATTTGTCAATACGCAAAAGCGCCTGACCTTTAGGGACTTCAAATCTAAAATGCTCGAATAATTCGTCTTCTAGATCTAAATTTTCAATATTATTGTTCATCTTGTGGGGTTTCAGTAGTTGGTGCAGCTGTACTGTCTGCAGCCTGACCTTCATCTTCATAAGTTGCTTTTCCGTCTCCTAAAACCAAATCGATTTTTGAAGCCTTCAACACACGATCTCCTACTTTTAAATTTCTTCCTTTATAACGCATCTCCAAAACCATATCTTTTCCAAGATTCGGAATATAAGTAATTGTTCCCGGTTCAAGCCCTAAAGCTTTTAAAGTTGGAACCGCTTCACGATACGTTTTTTCAATTAAATCAGGAATTCTAACAGACGAGAATCCTGATGAATTAATTTTAATATATATTTTTCTTCCCACTTTTACTTTTGTTCCCGGCAATGGATCTTGCTCAACAACACTATATTTTGGAAATTCACTACGATAATCAACACTATCCAAAAGCACATAATCTAAATCCAGTTCATCCAGTTTTTGCTCTACCTGCTCCTCTGTCAGTTTAGCTAAATTTGGAACCGCGATTTCATGACCATGATCTGTGGTAAAAGTCAGCCAATGCATAAACAAATAACCTAAAACGGCAATAATAGCAGCCGCACTTAATACTTGAATAAAAAATACTCGGCTTGTTAAATACTTACGTAAACTCATAAATTTATTTTTATTAGTGGCAAAGATAAAGCTATTTCGTTTCAAAAAAAATGATAATTTTGTTTTAAACAAGAAAGCTTTTAATATGCTTTATGATAAGGAGCTGTTTCCTGCTGTCCGCTGTATCTTTTATGCCGAACACCGGCACAAAAGGATGCCGCTTCCATCAGGGCTAGGGCACTTGGTTTCAAAAGAAGATTTTTGTTCTTTATTTTAATAACGCAACCACAATATTGTCAGGCTGAGCGAAGTCGAAGCCCCCGCAAAGTGATTCAGCAAACGATGCTTCGACTCCGCTCAGCCTGACAAACAAAACGAATAAAAAAACAATTCGTGAAAATTTGAGAAATTCGTGACAAACAAACAGTTAAACGAATAAAAAATTAAACAAATAAAAAGATTAAACAAATAAACATCATAGAATGAAAAACATTGCCATCATCATGGGCGGATATTCAAGCGAATACAAAATCTCGCTTATCAGCGGAAACGTTGTATATCAATATCTTGACAAAACAAAATACAACGGATTCCGTATTCATATTTTTAAAGAAAAATGGGTATATGTAGACGAAAAAGAAGCAGAATACGCAATCGATAAAAACGACTTTTCTGTAACTATAAACGATCAGAAAATTACTTTTGACTGTGTTTTCAATGCAATACACGGAACTCCAGGAGAAGATGGATTAATGCAGGCTTATTTTGAATTATTAGGAATTCCGCAATCTTCTTGCGATTACTATCAATCAGCTTTAACATTCAATAAAAGAGATTTATTATCTGTTTTAAAACCTTACGGAATCAAAACAGCAATCTCATATTACTTAAACAAAGGTGATGTTATTAATACTGCCGAAATCGTTAAAAAAGTAGGTTTGCCATGTTTTGTAAAACCAAACAAAGCTGGATCTAGTTTTGGAATTTCAAAAGTAAAAACAGAAGCTGAACTTCCAATTGCCATTGAAGTTGCTTACAAAGAAGACAACGAAATCATTATTGAAAGTTTCCTTGATGGAACCGAAGTTTCTGTCGGCGTAATCAATTACAAAGGCGAAATTAAAGTATTACCAATTACCGAAATCGTATCTGACAATGACTTCTTCGATTATGAAGCGAAATACGAAGGAAAATCACAAGAAATCACACCAGCCAGAATCTCTGATGAATTAACACAAAAAGTAAGTGATGTTGCCAAACGCGCTTACGAAGTTCTAAAAATGAAAGGATTCTCAAGAAGTGAATTTATCATTGTAGACAACGAACCGTATATGCTGGAAATGAATACAATTCCAGGTTTAACAACCGAAAGTTTGATTCCGCAGCAAGCAAGAGCAGCCGGGATTTCTCTCGAAGATTTGTTTACAAATGCAATTGAACTGGCTCTTTCTTAAAGACGCTAAGATACTAAGGTGCTAAGGTTCTATGATCTTAGCACTTTCGTTTTTAAACACAATATTACCACACTGAGCAAAGTCGAAGTCTTCCAAAGAACCTTTTAACCTAAAAACTCAGAACCTTAGAATCTCAGAACCTTAGAACCTTAAAAAAAAATGCGAAAAGCCCTATTCCCAGGATCATTTGACCCAATTACTTTAGGTCACGAAGATATTATCAAAAGAGGAATTTCTTTATTTGATGAAATCGTAATTGCAATTGGTGTAAACGCCGAAAAAAAATACATGTTTTCATTAGAAGAAAGAAAACGTTTTATAGAAGAAACTTTCAAAAACGAACCAAAAGTTTCGGTTATCACTTATGAAGGTCTGACAATAGATCTCGCCAAAAAACAAAAAGCTGATTTCATATTAAGAGGTTTGCGTAACCCTGCCGATTTCGAATTCGAAAAAGCCATTGCGCACACCAATAGAAAACTTTCTAAAATTGAAACTGTCTTTTTATTAACTGCTGCAAGCACATCGTATATAAGTTCAAGTATTGTTCGTGATGTACTGCGTAATGGCGGCGAATATGAAATGCTCGTTCCAGAAGCGGTTAGAGTTAAAAAATAATTTTAGCTCCAATATCTAAGTCATCATCAAATTAAACTTAAACAATGAAATTATACATTTCGGTTTTATTTACAATTTTATTTATAAATAGTTCTTATTCTCAAGTTAGTTCAGAAATCTCATTAACCGCATCACAAAGTCAAGTTTTAATAAGTAAAAAAGGAGAAACATTTCAATTAACAGATCAAGATGGAAAAATAGTAATTTCAGATATAGACAGTCTTTATCAGAAGAAAAAATCAGATTTTATCTTTATTAAAAAAAAAGGACTATGGGGTGTTGTTTCTAATTATGGTAAGATATTGATTCCTATTAATTTTAATAAAACAGAAAGAATTTACAATGAATTCTGGGCAGTCACCAAAAATCAAAAAAAAGGAGTATTTAGTATAACCAAAGGAGAAATACTTCCTGTTGAATTTGATAATATCGAATTCTCTCAGTCTTATAACCAAGAATTTATTGTAAAAAAAGACGGCAAAAAAGGTGTATTCAATTATTTAGGAAAGGAAACAATTCCAATTGATTATGAGGAGATAAAAAAGAAAAACGGCGTTCTGGTTCTTTCTAAAAACAACAAAACAAACTATTTTTTAAATAATAAAATCATTTCAGATTCTTTAGTTTTAGATAAAAGTTTTGAAATCTATGGAGACTATATCTCAGATAAAAAAACTTTCTATGTTTTCTATAAAAACAAAAAACAAGGCATAATAGACAGTGAAAACAATGTTCTTATTCAAGCAAAATATGACAATATCGAATACAAGCGCTTGATTGAAAACCCTAAAAAAGAAATTTTTTTAATAGTTAAAGAAGGAGATCTTTACGGTATGATTGATTTAAGTGAAAAAGAAATAATTCCAATTAAATATCAAAATATCGAGATAATAACTGCAGATTTTGCAGTTTTAACAATCAATAATTTAAAGCATTTTTATAATTTCAGAACTAAAAAATTAAATACCAATTTCGGTTTTGAGAAATTTGATATGTACAGCAGACAATTCACACGAATAAAAAAAGGTGATAAAGAGACATTAGTTTTGAATGACGATTTTTCCAATCTCTTATTTCCATTTATGTATGAAGACGTTTCTCAAAATGATAATCTATTTGTTGTCAAACTAAATTCTAAATATGGGCTTGTTGACAAGAATAATAAGGTAATAATTCCAATTCTTTATGAGCAATTATACATATCTTGTAACAAAGTGATTGCGCAAATAAATAATAAATATGGCATCTTATCATTAGGAAATAAAATAGTAATGCCATTCGAATATCCAAACATTGTTGGGTATTCTGAAAAAACAGAAGTAACCCAAAAAGATTTTAAAACCAAAACATACGATTGCGACTTATTATGTATTGAAAATTGTAATTAGTCTACCCCAAAAAAACTGTGTAAAATATAAACTTGCAATGAAACTATATTATAAGTAATTTCGCATTTTTAAAATAAACAATAAGTAATGAGTATCGAAAGAGAATTAAACAAACGAAGTGGATCTAAATGCGAACTTTGCGGCGCTGAAGAAAACCTAAAAGTATATCAAGTATTACCAACTCAAAAAGGCGGTCTTGACGAAAGTATTTTAGCTTGTACTACCTGTATTGACCAAATTGAAAATCCTGACAACGTCGATTTAAATCACTGGAGATGCCTTAACGACAGTATGTGGAATGAAAATGTAGCTGTACAAGTTGTGGCTTGGAGAATGTTAAGCCGTATGCGCGCTGCAGGATGGCCGCAGGAATTACTTGACATGATGTATTTAGACGAAGATACACTGGCGTGGGCACAAGCTACAGGCGAAGGCGAAGACGACGAAAACAAATTGGTTCACCGTGACAGCAATGGCGTAGTTTTACAACACGGAGATTCGGTAGTTTTAATCAAAGATCTTAAAGTAAAAGGATCAAGTATGGTTGCTAAACAAGGAACCGCAGTAAGAAACATTCGTCTTGACCATGAAAATGCCGAATATATTGAAGGAAAAGTAGATGGACAACAAATTGTTATTATTACACAATATGTCAAAAAGATATAATCTTTTTTTAGGTTCATAGTTGCAAAGGCACAAAGCAGCAAAGTTTTTTGCTTGACTCATGAAACCTGAACTTAAAACTTGAAACTTGAAACCAAAAAAAGGCTGTTCAAAATTTTGAACAGCCTTTTTTATTTTATGGTTCTGGAAGTAACTTGAAACAAATTAAACCTGAAACCTGAAACTAAAAATTATCTTTGAAATAATTTATTGATTTGCTCTTTGATCAACGGTTCAGAAACATTGTTTGTTGCAGCATCTTTATCTTTGCTTGAAACCATAAACTGAACTGTAGCTTTGTCTGGAACAACGTTTCCTGTGTAGTGCAACCAAATATAATTGTTTGGTAATTCTAATTTTATATCATACAACGGAGTTGCTGTAAAACCATTTACAATAATGTTATAAAGATTTACATAATCGTTGTCAACATTTTTAAACGTAAATTTTCTTAAACTTGATGCGTCTTCATCATCGTTTTGAATACTAGTGTAATACACTGTGTATTCATCTCCAATTTTCTGAATGTAATTGTTATTTACTTTTCCTAATTTTTCAACAGGAACTGTTTCAAGAACTTTAATTTGTGCAAACGACACAAAACTAAAGAACAAAACGGCAATGGTAATAGTTCTTTTCATAATAAATTTGGGATTTATATTTTTTACTGCAACAAAAAAACACAGAAATAATGAAAAAACACCTATCAAATCATTATTTTTTTAACATAAAATCACAAACCTCAAATACATAAAAATTAAAAACCTGATATCCAATTACATAAAATCAAAACTGGTAAATTACCCTCAATTTTATACCATTTAATATTTATTGTTCTTCTCCTCCTCTTTCTTTACCACATTTCGAGCCACCTCAATTTTAAACTTTTTCCCCTTCATTTTTTCATCTTTAATGTTCTTAAGCAGTTCTTTTACTTTTCCAAATTTTACTGCCGCAAACGAAACAAAATCTTTTACTTCGATAAGTCCCAAATCCCCTTTTTCTAATTTCCCTTTCTGAGAAAAGAAACCAACGATATCAAACTTATTCAATTTTGTTTTCTTACCTCCGCTAATGTAAATTGTTTGAAATTCTGGTGGTTTTGGCAGAGCTGTCGTATTTTTCACATCAAGGATTTCCATATCATAATCGATATAATCCAATTGTTTTTCACTTTCATGAACAATAATATACGCCGTTCCTGTTGCCTGCATACGTGCTGTACGTCCGTTACGATGTGTAAATTCGTCTTCCTTTAAAGGCAAGTGATAATGAATAACATGTTTCATTTCGGGAATATCCAATCCACGCGCAGCAAGATCAGTTGTGACAAGATAACTTACACTTCCGTTTCTAAACTGAATCAAAGCACGTTCACGCTCATCCTGATCCATTCCGCCATGATAATACGTAGCGTAAATCCCTTTTTCGTTCAAAGTGTCGCTGATACGTTCTGCAGCATCACGGTGATTACAAAATATAATAGCCGATTGCGATTTTAAAGAACAAATCAAATTAAACAAACTTTCTAATTTGTCTTTTGAAGGTGACAAAATCATTTTCATAGAAAGATTAGTCTTTTCCTCTTCTTCAGGAATAAAATCCAAAACAGTTGGGTTAACCACTCTTGTATATTTTGGAATCTCAATATCAGACGTTGCCGAAACCAAAACTCTTTTATTCACTTTAGGTAATCTTCCAATTATAAAAGACATCTGCTCATGAAACCCTAATTGAAGCGATTTATCAAACTCGTCCAAAATTAAAGTCTGAACCTTATCTGTTCTAAAAGTATCTCTGTCAATATGATCTGCAATTCTTCCTGGAGTTCCAATTAAAACAGCCGGCGGATTACTCAAATTTTTAATTTCAGTATCAATCGAGTGACCTCCGTAACAAATGTTTACTTTGTACTGCGTTCCCATTTTTTTCCAAACCTGTTCAATCTGCAGCCCTAGTTCGCGCGAAGGCACTAAAATTAAACATTGAACTGAAAGTATCTCAGGCTGTAATAATTCTAAAACAGGAAGCAAAAAAGCCAATGTTTTTCCTGATCCTGTTGGAGAAAGCAGCAAAACATTGTTTTCGTTCAAAATGGCATCTTGCGCCATTTCCTGCATTTCGTTTAGGCTTTCAATACCTAAATTCGAAAGTATATTGTTGGAATGGTGTTTTTTATTCATTTTGCAAAAGTAGGGAAAAAAAATTGTTTCAAGTTTTTGTTTGTTTCAGGTTTCAAGTTCGAAATGCTTTGTGTTTTTTTTTACCGCAAAGCACGCAAAGTTTTTTCGCAAAGTTCACAAAGTTATATTCACAAAGCTTTGCGAACTTTGTGTTTTTACAAAACCCTCGAAATTAAAATAACTTTGCGTGCTTTGCGGTAAAATCTCAAAGTTGCTCTACTCCTATTTTCAACCTGAAACCTGAAACCTGAAACAAAAAACCTTTATATTTGATTCCTATTAAAAACCTAACCATGAGACTTTTTACGCTTCCCATTTTACTTTTTACAATAACCCTTTTCGCTCAAAACAATAAAAAATACGATACCTTTTTTGAGAAAGGAAACGGAAATCAAACCGCTTCTTATCAAGAAACTATTGCCTATTACAAACTATTGGCTGCTGATTTTCCAACGATTCAAATGAAAGAAATGGGTTTGACGGATTCTGGAGAACCTTTGCACATGATTGTTTATAATCCTGACAAGGAATTTGATTTTGATAAAATTCAGAAAAACAAAGCTGTTCTTTTTATCAATAACGGCATTCATGCTGGTGAACCTGACGGAATCGATGCCACAATGCAATTTTACAGAGATTTAGCAATTGGAAAACTAAACGCACCAAAAAACACAGTTTTAGTTACTATTCCTGTTTACAATATTGGCGGCGCTTTAAACCGAAATTCAACAACAAGAGCCAATCAAGATGGACCAGAAATTTATGGTTTTAGAGGAAATGCCAGAAACTATGATTTGAATCGCGATTTAATGAAATCTGACACTCGAAATACGAAAAGTTTTGTCGAGATTTTCCAAAAAATAAATCCAGATGTTTTTATCGATAATCACGTAAGCAACGGATCTGATTATCAATACAAATTAACCTATATTATGACACAGCATAATAAGTTAGGAACTGTTTTGGGCGATTTTATGAATACCGAAATGATGCCCGCTTTAGTGAAAGATTTACAGAAAAAGAAAATTGAAACAACGCCATACGTAGATTCTTTTAAAGACACACCAGACAAAGGTTTTGGGCAATTTGTAGATAATCCGAGATATACAACAGGATATACATCTCTATTTAATACAATTGGTTTTGTGGTTGAAACACATATGCTGAAAAAATATGCCGAACGTGTAAAAATGACCTACGAATACACAAAATCGACTTTGGATTTTACTGATGCGAATTATCAAAAAATAAAAAATTTAAGAGTAAAAAATTTAGAGCAATATCAACCCAAAAAATCTTATACTTTAAAATGGGAATTGGATAGCACAAAAGCGACTACATTTTCGTTTTTAGGCTATGAAGCAGGATACAAAAAAAGCGAAGCCACAACAGGAAACCGTTTGTATTATGACCAAAATAAACCATATAAAAAAGACGTTCCCTATATCAAAGAATTCAAGTCGGTGAAAGAAGTCGTGATTCCAACAGCTTATATTATTCCGCGTGGATATTGGAATATTATTGATCTTTTAAAGAATAACAATATCTCTTATTCTCAGCTTAAAAACGATACGATTATCGAGGTTGAAAGCTATAAAATTGCCGATTTTAAAACGGTTCCAAACGCTTACGAAGGACATTATTTACACTACAATACCGCAATAACTTCTAAAATTGTAAAAATGGCTTTCGCCAAAGGGGATTACTTGGTTCCAACAAACCAAAAAGGCGTAAAATATCTTGTAGAAGCTTTTGAACCCGAAGGCGTTGATTCGTTCTTTAACTGGAATTTCTTCGATCCTATTTTACAGCAAAAAGAACATTATTCAGAATATATTTTTGAAGATACAGCTGCAAAACTTCTAAAAGATAATCCAGCTTTAAAGGTTGAATTAGAAACTAAAAAACAAAACGATGCCGAATTTGCGAAAAGCCCTGATGCACAGTTAAACTGGATTTACAAACATTCTGTTTATTATGAAAAGGCGTATTTGCAGTATCCTGTTTATCGTGTTTTGTAGTTTTTTTTTATGATAGCACAGATTTTTTTACCGCAAAGTGCACTAATATTTTTTCTTTGATTGCGTTAGGCTTGCGATAAGATCGCAAAGCTTTGTGCGTAGAACTTTGTCAAAGTTTTTACATAAAGTTTGTCATTTCGACGAAGGAGAAATCGCACTCGTGAGTCTACAACGAAAATCGCAAATCTTTGTCGAGCTTCTAGTGCGATTTCTCCTTCGTTGAAATGACAAGCAAACTCTTTCTCAATGATATTAGAGATATAAATATGGTTTACAAAAAACTAACTAATGATGATTTTGTTATCGTTAGAAATTCCCAGCTCCGAAAAGTGTCGCACGCTGCGAAAATGTCTGTGACTTTGCGCCCGCAACGATAAGTTGTAAAGACTTTAAAAAGAAAAACGCAACTCTGCGTGAGGGATAGAAGCCAGCTGCCGAAGCAGCGCTCCCGATAGCTATCGGGACGACAGCATTTGTAAAAAGACCCAATGAACGCAAAGTTCATTGGGTCTTTTTGTAATTGGTGGCACGCCCAGATCCTTAAAATCATTATTTGCTGTTTTCGTCTTTAATACCTTTTAGCAAAGCGTAAATTGCCATTGAATGTCCTTGTCCTAAATCAAAATCTTCTTTAAGCCAGTTTACAATTTCGCCGGCTTTTACTTCGGGTTTAAGTTTCCCGTCTAATGTAAAGCTTTTTTGTTCTGCCAAAACTCTAAATTCAGCTGGACCATTGCCCGTTTTTTCTTTAATTGTCTTTAAATACGCTTGAAATGACATAGAATTTACATTTAATGAGTTAATTTACATGTAAACGAAAATACAAATTAAATTTAATTTCTACACTCTAATATTCAGCTTATTACTACAAAAAAAATAGTTTTATATCAGAAAAAAAATTAATCTGTTTTAACCTTTTTCTCTTCTTCAAATAATAATTTAATATTCTCGTAAGAGTTTTTTAAAGCTTCTTTGATTTGTTCAGGATTCAGCCACGCCACTTTTTCGATTCCTTCTTCAAGCTGACCTTGTGGAGTTCCTTCAAAATCAGAATGCATTTCGAACCAATGCGTGATTTTAAGTTTATACTTTCCGTTGCGTTTAAAGATATGATATGTCTTTTGCAGTTTATTTGTTATTCGAAGTTGGTTTACGCCCGTTTCTTCTTCAACTTCGCGCATTGCAGTTGCTTCGATTTCTTCGCCTTTCTCGATGCCGCCTTTTGGTAAGTCCCATTTTCCATTTCTAAAGATAAATAAAACCTCTCCTTTTTTATTGTAGACAAAACCGCCTCCAGCTTTATTTACAGGAATTTTGGCTTTAAGAGTCTTCATAATCTCCTTTTCGTCAGGATGATACAAATAAGCCTTTTGAATTTTATTTTGAAACATTTTGACAATAAGATGTTCAATATCAATACTCTCTAACAAGAATAATTGAAAATCAGTCTCTCTTGAGATTTCATTTGTCAAAAAAAGTGGTTTGTCGTTCACAAAAACTTTATACATTTGTACTATGATTTTTAATAAAGATACTGCCGAAAAAACAGCCGAATTGCTTTTGCAAATAAATGCAATTAAATTGAATCCCGAAAATCCTTTTACATGGGCTTCTGGTTGGAAATCTCCTATTTACTGCGATAATAGGTTAATTCTTTCATTTCCAAGCATCCGAAATTACGTTCGTGATGAGTTTGCGAAAAACATTGAAAAACAATTTGGAAAACCTGACGTAATTGCCGGTGTTGCTACTGGAGCGATTGGAGTTGGTATTCTGGTAGCTGAAAGTCTTGGACTGCCGTTTGTATACGTGCGTCCAGAAGCAAAAAAGCACGGAAGACAAAACCAAGTTGAAGGTTTTTTACAAAAAGGACAAAATGTTGTTGTTGTTGAAGATTTAATCAGTACTGGAAACAGCAGTTTGATGGCTGTTGAAGCTTTACGCAATGAAGGTGCAAACATTAAAGGTATGGCAGCGATTTTTACTTATGGCTTTAATGTTGCCGAAGAAAACTTCAAAAACGCTAATATCGATTTGTATACATTAAGCAACTACGAAAATCTGCTTGATTTAGCTGTTCAAAAACAATACATTACCGAAGATCAACAATCAACTTTACTTGAGTGGAACGAAAGTCCATCGACTTGGGGACAACCTGAATAGATTTTAGATTTTAGATTTTAGATTTTAGATTTTAGATTTTAGATTTTAGATTTTAGATTTTAGATTTTAGATTTTAGATTTTAGATTTTAGATTTTAGATTTTCTAAAAAATCGCTTCGCTCTTTTTTAATTCCAGCTATGCGAACTTAAATAAAATCAAAGTAAGATAAAAAACCTTGTGTCCTTTGCGGTAAAAAACATTTGCAGTAAAAAACAAATAACAAAAACAAAAAAATATGAACTTAGAAAGTCCAAAAGTTACAGTTCAGAAATCAGCTCAGGATCTATTTGATTTATTGACTGATGTTAAGAATTTCGAAAAATTAATGCCGGATAATATTGCTAAATTTGAAGTAATTGGTGAAGACGCTTTTATTTTTGGATTGAAAGGTATGCCGGAAATCAAACTTAAAATGAAAGAAAAAACAGCTCCAAACAAAATTGTTTTGGGTGCTGCAAGCGATAAACTTCCGTTTACTTTAGTTTCAAATATTGATAGTGTTTCTGATTCAGAAAGTGCTGTTCAATTAGTATTTGATGGTGAATTTAACGCCATGATGGGAATGATGATCAAAGGTCCTATCAGCAAGTTTATTGAAACTTTAGCAACTAATATGACGAAATTATAATCGCTGATTATTAGTTCCCGACTTACATAAAACATAAATGCCTGATTTAACAATCGGGCTTTTTTTTGGTTTACTGCGAAAACACAATGACATTAAAAAAATTAAACTTTGTGCCTTAGCATCTTCACTGCACCCTCCCCAACTCATCCTCAAAAAAATACAATTCAGTACTATAAATTATTACAAAATAAATTATTGCCCGAAGTTTGATCCATCAAAACTAACAAACCACAAAATGGAATCAACTATTAAGATCTTAATTTACATTCACGCTTTTTTTGGCGGAATTGGGTTAATTACTGGAATTGGAAGCATCATCGTTAAAAAAGGCGGCGTATTACACAAAAGAATGGGAAAGCTTTTCTCTATCGGAATGATTACTAGTTCACTTATCTCTATTCCTATTTGCTGGATGCCAAAACATCAAAATATCTTTTTATTCTTAATCGGTTTATTTACCATTTATCTGGTTATTTCTGGAAATAGAGCGTTAACTTTTAAACACAAACAAAAAGCTGATTTTACAGACAAACTAATTTCGGGAAGTATGTTATTCTTTTCTATGCTAATGATTTCTATTGGATTGTACTGCCAACTGAACTCTATTGAAAATGGTATTTTATTTACTTTCTTTGGCTCTTTTGGATTCTATATGACTGTAAAGGATTTTATTTTCTTCAAAAATGTTTCAGCAATAAAGAAAAAATGGCTGTCAAAACATATTGGCAAAATGATTGGCGCATTAATTGCCTCTATAACAGCTTTTATTGTCGCAGGAATTGGGTTAGGAAACATTATTACTTGGATGGCACCCTCTATTTTAGGAACAATTTACATCATGTATTGGAATAGAAAAATAGCACCAAAAAATACAAAAGTAGTAGAGGTTTAAAAACAAAATAAAGATTTAGCAGATAAAAAACCTCTGAACCTTTACCCCTATCAATAAAGCATCTGTATCTCCTTAATATCAAATTCGGAAACTGAATCATCTTCTAACAAAACCTGCAATTTACCAACCGAAGATACTCCTTGAATAATTCCCATAAAATTATATCCAGATGTTTTTGGATTAAGGTCTTTAAAAGGCATTGGAATTCCTTTTCGAAATAAGAAATTAAAATAATCGTCCCAGAAAAATGAAGCTGACGACTGCCATAAATCTATTTTTTGCTTCATTTTTTCAACGATCAAAACTACTAAAGATTCTTTATCGAAAGTATTGCCCGAAATAACGGCAAGCGAAGAAGCGTTTGGCAATTCATCATAATTAGTTTGATTGACATTTAATCCTAATCCGACAACTGACACGATTCTGCCATCGCTTTTTAAGGTATTTTCAATAAGTATGCCACCTATTTTTTTATTATATGACATAATGTCGTTTGGCCATTTTATAGATAATTCAGGAATATTTAATTCTTTTAAGACTTCTAAAACACTTAAAGAAACAACAATGCTTAAATTAAAAACCTGTTCATAATCAAACACAAAATCCTTTACCAAAACACTCATAATTAAGTTTTTACCTAGCTCAGACTCCCACTTCGCACCCATTTGTCCTTTGCCTTTTGTTTGATTTTCAGCAGTTACGACCATAAAATTTTCCAGTTCATCTTGACTTGACAATGATTTTAAGAAATCATTTGTAGAATCTATGGCATCGAGTTTGATTAGTTTCATCTAAGTAATTTAAATAACTTAATTTAATATTTTGTTAAGCATCAAAAATAATCACAAAATTTGGTAACTTTACAAATTCATATAAAATAATTCATGGCGAAAAAGACTATTAATAATGATGTTCTATTGGCGAACATAATCAAAGGGATTGAAGAAGTAAAAGGAAATGACATCGATATTCTTGACTTAAGAGATATAGATACGGCAGTTTGCGACTATTTTGTAATTTGCAACGGAACCTCAAATACCCAAGTTAACGCCATTGTCAACTCAATTCAAAAAACAGTTTCTAAAGATTTAAAAGACAAACCTTGGCACGTAGAAGGAACCGATAATGCAGAATGGGTTCTGATGGATTATGTGCACATCGTGGTACATGTTTTCCAGAAGCACATTCGTGAATACTACAATATCGAGAGTCTTTGGGGTGATGCCAAAATAACTACAATCGAAAACAAATACTAAAGAAAATTTTTTCTAATGGCTAAAGATAATAATCCAAATCCGAGTAAATTTAAAATAAGTCCTTGGTTAATATACACCGCAATACTTCTAGTTTTTTTATTTATAAGTTTTGCAACCGGTGGATCAAGTATGAGCGAACCAGCTCAATTAACTTCATCTAAATTCAATACTTTATTAGAGAAAGGTCAAATTGAAAAAGTTATCGTTTATAACAAAGCTGAGGCCGAAGTTTACTTAACTCAAGCAGCTCTTAAAGATGCTGCAAATAAAAAAGTTTCTAAAGATATTTTTGAAAGGCCAAACAAAGGTCCACACTATACTTTAGAAATTGGTAACGATCAAATCTTTCAAACAAAACTTGAAAAAGCAGTTGGCGAAGGCAAACTGAAAGATTTCAATTTCTTGCAAAAAAACAATTGGAGCGACATTTTAATCAGTCTGCTTCCAATCATCATCATTATTGGTGTATGGATTTTTATTATGCGTAAAATGTCAGGCGGTGCTGGAGGCGGCGGCGGACAAATTTTTAACATTGGAAAATCGAAAGCTAAACTTTTTGATGAGAAAACAGATATCAAAACTACATTTAAAGATGTTGCTGGTTTAGAAGGTGCAAAAGAAGAAATT
The DNA here is from genome assembly GCF_044007415.1 of Flavobacterium sp. FlaQc-28. NCBI lineage: Bacteria > Pseudomonadati > Bacteroidota > Flavobacteriia > Flavobacteriales > Flavobacteriaceae > Flavobacterium > Flavobacterium sp. FlaQc-28. The sequence continues at coordinate 647,766 of NZ_JBIPCM010000002.1, read as the reverse complement.
CAAGAGATTGTAGAATTCCTGAAAAACCCCGAAAAATATACTAATCTTGGAGGTAAAATTCCTAAAGGAGCTTTACTTGTAGGACCTCCGGGAACCGGTAAAACATTATTAGCTAAAGCTGTTGCCGGCGAAGCGCAAGTTCCATTTTTCTCATTATCAGGTTCTGATTTCGTAGAAATGTTTGTTGGAGTTGGTGCATCGCGTGTACGTGACTTATTCAAACAAGCTAAAGAAAAATCTCCTGCTATTATCTTTATTGATGAGATTGATGCTGTAGGTAGAGCAAGAGGAAAAAGCAATATGTCTGGCGGAAATGACGAAAGAGAAAACACTTTGAACCAATTATTGACTGAAATGGATGGTTTTGGTACAAACTCTAACGTAATTGTTCTTGCAGCAACCAATAGAGCCGATGTTCTTGACAAAGCTTTAATGCGTGCAGGTCGTTTTGACAGACAAATTTTTGTAGACTTACCAGACATTCGCGAAAGAGCAGAAATTTTTGCAGTGCATTTAGCACCAATCAAAAAAGTTGAAGGTCTTGATTTAGATTTCTTAGCAAAACAAACTCCAGGATTCTCAGGTGCTGATATTGCAAACGTTTGTAACGAAGCCGCTTTAATTGCAGCTCGTAACAACAAAACCGCAGTTGACAGACAAGATTTCCTTGATGCTGTAGATAGAATCATTGGCGGTTTAGAAAAGAAAAACAAAATTATTACTCCAGACGAAAAGAGAGCAATTGCTATTCACGAAGCTGGTCACGCTACTGTAAGCTGGATGCTGGAACACGCTGCACCACTTATTAAAGTAACTATTGTACCTCGCGGGCAAAGTTTAGGAGCTGCGTGGTACTTACCAGAGGAAAGACAAATCGTAAGAACAGATCAAATGTTAGACGAAATGTGCGCTACTATGGGAGGAAGAGCTGCTGAAAAAGTAACTTTCGACAGAATTTCTACTGGTGCATTAAGCGATTTAGAAAAAGTAACACGTCAAGCTCGTGCTATGGTAACCATTTACGGTTTGAATGATAAAATTGGAAATGTTACTTATTATGATTCAAGCGGACAAAGTGAATACAATTTCTCAAAACCATATTCTGACGAAACTGCTAAAATTATTGACAAAGAAATTTCAGAATTAATTGAAGGTCAATACCAAAGAGCAATTGAGATTCTTGAAGAAAATAAAGACAAGTTAAATCAGCTTGCTGATATCTTAATAGAAAAAGAAGTTATCTTTAAAGACGACTTAGAAGCAATTTTCGGAAAACGTACTTTTGATAAAAATTTAGAAGAAGTGGTTTCGTAAATTAATCAGGAAATATGTAATATTTTTTAAAATCTTAATTCAAAATAGCCTTTTGAATTAAGATTTTTTTATCTTTGAACGTTTTCAATTAACATGTAAAGCATTTCATATAAAAATGAATTTTTTCAAAAAAATATTTGGGTCCAGTGAATCCGCTTCTGACGAAGAACATGAAAGTGAATATGGAGGAAATCCAGTCCAAAATAGTCATTTGTCTCTTGACGAACAATTCATTTTCAATTTCAAAAAAAATGGCGGAAAATTCTTGTATTGCGAAAACAACCAAGAACTTGCTGAACAGTTTGAAAACATCCTTGAAGAAAATGATTGGTTTGAAAGTGAAGTATTATGCTACGAACCAGCTCTATTTAATTTATTAGATGAAAATAAATTATTTTATACTGCACCAACTAAACCAAAATTTCTTTTAGCGGTGTGTGAAAATCTTATAGCCGATGAAGGTTCTATTTTATTTTCATCAAAACAAATTAGACAAAACAAACCAAACGAGTTACCGGCAAATATTGTAATCATTGCCACTACAAGTCAAATTCTACCTATGAAAAGTGATGGTTTAACAGCCATTAAACGTAAATACGATAGAGATATTCCAACTAATATTACCACAATAAAATATTTCGAAAAAGCAAAAGAAGAAGATTTTACGCAATACGGAAGTGTTGCCAAGAATTTGTATTTACTGCTCTTAGAAGATCTTTAAGATGAATGAAACACTCAAGAGAACCATTTCTGGTGCTGTTTATATTGCTCTGTTATTAACTTCAATCTTGTTTTCGACTGAAAGCTTTATCCTCCTTTTTGGCATTTTTCTAATTATTACGATTTATGAGTTTTCTAATTTAGTAAATCTCAATAAAGTCTTTTCAATTTTATTTGGAACCTTGCTTTACAGCGCCATAGTACTTGTGAGCCATTACGGTAAACAAACAGCCGCTTACTTAAACAATTTATTCAAGTCAAATTTAAACTTAGAACTCAATATACAGCAGTTAGATTTAGTACTTCTTGCTGTTACAATTGTCGTTTCAATTAAATGTATTCTATTCTTATTTTATGACTCCGTTCAAAAAGTAAGCATCTCATCTAAATACTTATATTTATTAGGCTACATTACACTTCCTTTTATTTTTATTGTCAAAATTTCCTTCGGAACTAATGATTATAACCCAAAAATTATTCTTGGCTTATTCATCTTAATTTGGACTAATGACACTTTTGCTTATTTAGTTGGAAAATCTATGGGAAAACACAAACTTTTTGAGCGTGTTTCTCCTAAAAAAACAATTGAAGGATTTCTAGGCGGAGCTGTATTTGCTGCTTTTGCAGGTTTTTTGATTTCAAAATTATACATTCAGCCCAATCCTGCTTTTAGTAGTAAATCTATTTTAATATGGACTATAATCGCTTTAATTGTAAGTGTTTTTGGCACTATTGGTGATTTGATTGAATCAAAATTTAAAAGAATTGCAGGCGTAAAAGACAGCGGTTCTATCATGCCGGGACACGGCGGTATCTTAGATCGATTAGATAGTGTTATATTTGTAGCACCAATTATATTTTTATTTTATCAAATTTTATATTATGTTTCATAAAGAAGGAGCCCCATCTATTTTATTAGGAACAGTTTTTACTGTTGCCGTACTTGTAATTGCTGATAGATTTATAGATATCAATTGGCTGAGAATGCTTGTTCAAATAGCAGCATTATTAATTTTAATTATCATCTTACAATTTTTCAGAAACCCAAAAAGAATTGCGGTTAGAAACAGCGATCATATTCTTGCTCCTGTTGATGGAAAAGTGGTAGTTATTGAAGAAGTTTATGAAGGAGAGTATTTTAAAGATAAACGTTTACAAGTTTCTATCTTTATGTCGCCAATAAATGTTCACGTTACACGTTACGCAATGGACGGAATCATTAAATTCAGCAAATACCACCCTGGAAAATTTTTGGTTGCATGGCACCCAAAAGCTAGTGAAGAAAATGAAAGAACAACTGTGGTAATCGAAAATGACACTTTCGGACAAATACTATATAGACAAATTGCAGGTGCTTTGGCACGCAGAATTGTAAATTACGCTCAAGAAGGAATGCAGGTTATTCAAGGTACTGATGCCGGGTTTATAAAATTTGGTTCGAGAGTAGATTTATTTTTACCTTTAGGCACGCCAATTAATGTGGTTCTGGACCAAAAAGCAATTGGCGGAAAAACTATTATCGCTACAAAAGCTTAAATGACAAAAAAAGATTTAGATACTCGTTTTTCAGAGGCTGTTGAAACTGCTCTAAAAATGACTCAAGCCTCACTGCCGCAAGATGTGCAGCTAAGACTTTATGCCTATTACAAACAAGCAACTTTTGGAACTGCTGTGTATAATCAATCTGAGAATTTTGATTTACGAGATGCTTTCAAAACCAATGCTTGGATGCAGATTAGTCATATTTCTGTTGATGAAGCTAAAGAGTGTTATATCGAGATCATCAATTCATTAACATCAAAATAAATTAACATTATGAAGAAAAACATTGTCCTTTTCAGCATTTTGCCTTCATTTTTACTATTATTTTCTTGTAACGATAATAAACTAACTGAAGTTGTCGAGGTTCCTCTTCCTACTAAAGAAGAAAAAATAATGATCGGGTCGCCAAATGATGTAAAGGCAGATCCAGGCTCATTTGAAATGACAAAACTTCCTTTTGGATACGATGGATTATCTCCTGCAATAAGATCATTGACTTTAGAAACACATTATTCTAAGCACTATCTAACGTACACAAATAATTTCAACAAAGAAATTGTGTCTACTGAGTACGAAAATATGCCAATTGCAGACATTCTAAAAAAATTAGATTTAAGCAACGCAAAGCTTCGTCAGAATGCAGGAGGATATTACAATCATACTCTTTATTTCAATATCTTAACTCAAAAAGAACAAACTCCAAAAGATACTCTAGCAGGATCTATTAATAAAGAGTTTGGGTCTTTTAACAACTTAACCAATCAGTTTAAAGGACAGGCCGAAAAACAATTTGGTTCTGGATGGGTTTGGCTCGTTGTTGACAGATATGGAAAATTACAAATTACCACAACTGAAGATCAAGATAATCCATTAATGAAAAATGCATTAATTCCTGGAACACCAATTTTAGGTATTGACTTATGGGAACATGCCTATTATTTGGATTATCAAAATAGAAAAGGAAGTTATATCGATGCTTTTTACGAACATATAAACTGGGAAAAAGTAAACGAAAATTATATTGAAGCTTTGAAAAAAGTAAAAAAAGTATAACACAAAAAAGCTGATACAAAATTTGTATCAGCTTTTTTTATTTACCAAAGAAATACAATGTATGAAAGATATAGCCATTCGTTTTACAGAAAATCCATTGTTGTCGCCTTCCGATTTAACTCCAAGCAAAGAAGGATTGGAAATTACCTGTCTTTTAAATCCTGGAGTATTTCAATTTCAAAATAAAACTTGGCTCCTTGTAAGAGTTGCTGAGCGACCAAAACAAATCGAAAACAGTATCTCTTTTCCAATATTAACCAATAACGGTACTATTGAAATCATTAAGATTAAAAAAGACGATCCCGAATTAATAGCAACAGACGCAAGAGTAATAAACTATAAAGGTGCTGATTATTTAACCACACTTTCACATCTTCGCTTATTATGCAGTGAAGATGGCCACACTTTTTATGAGCCAGAAAATTACCCATCACTGGTTGGAGAAGGCATACTGGAAACGTTTGGAATCGAAGATTGCCGCGTTGTCTTGATTGATGGAGTTTATTATCTGACTTTTACTGCTGTATCAGAAAATGGTGTTGGTGTTGGCTTACGAACTACTGTAGATTGGCAAAAATTTAAAAAGCACGGCATGATATTACCTCCTCACAATAAAGATTGTGCTATTTTTGATGAAAAAATAAACGGCTTATTTTACGCATTACACCGTCCCAGCAGCGTAGACATCGGAGGCAATTATATCTGGATAGCTTCATCTCCAGATGGTATTCACTGGGGAAATCATCATTGCATTATCAAAACTAGAAACGAATATTGGGACAGTAAAAGAGTTGGCGCCGGAGCTTCACCTATAAAAACCACAAAAGGCTGGTTAGAAATTTATCATGGAGCCAATGAAAATCATCAATATTGTTTAGGTGCTTTTTTAATGGATCTTGAAGACCCAACAAAAGTTCTTGCCAGAACGGAAGACCCAATTATGTTTCCTAAAACAAATTACGAATTAAGCGGATTTTTTGGAAATGTTGTATTTACAAATGGTCATATTTTAGATCCCAATGAAGAAAGACTGACTATTTATTATGGTGCATCAGATGAGTTTGTCTGCGGTGCTCAATTTTCGATTACAGAAATCCTTTCCCTTTTAATAGATATCTAAAAAGCTTGTTTAAAGAATCAAATAATCACTTCAAACAAGCTTTTTTTATATTATTGCAGCTCAAAAATAAATGATTCAGAAGGCAGAATTTTAATTTTAGCCTTGCCTACTCCATTTTCCACTTTTAGCAATACAGAATTTTGCTGATACAATTGATTTGTAAGTTTATACTCTCCCTCTTTTAAATTCCATTTTACAATGACATCCGCGGGAATTTTCAATTCGAATTCACTAGTTTTTTCTGAAGAAAAATTAGCAATAACAACCAGTTTTTGATTTTCAGACCAGCGAACAAACGAATAAATAAACTCATCATAATTAACTGTACTTTGACGGTTTACTGATTGTATTTCCTGAAAACTTCCCATTAAAGCTGAACTTTTTAGCGAGAAGTTCAATAATCGTTTATAAAAGTCACGTAAAGTTTTTTCAGAATCGGATAATTGTCCGCCATCAAACTTTCCGTCATTCATCCATTTTTGATGATTTGGAACTCCGATATAATCGAAAATTGATGTTCTGGAACGTTTTCCAAAACCAGCATCTTCATTGCCAGCCTCTCCTACTTCTTGTCCAAAATAAATCATCGTAGGCGATGTGCTTAAAGTTGTCGAAACCACCATTAAAGGTTTTCCTTTTTCTGGAGTTCCTGCAAACTCAGGACTTGCCAAACGCTGCTCATCATGATTGTCTAAAAAATGAAGCATATGATGCTCAATATCTGCCATTCCTTTTTGAATATCTGATAATCCATCTGGAGAAGATTTCCCTCGAATAATATCTTTCAGTTTATCATATGTTTCTACTTTATCATACAAATAATCCATTTTTCCTAAACGAATATAATTCCTATATTCATTTGGATTATAAACTTCTGCCAATAAAAAAGCATTCGGATTATTCATTTTGATTGAAGAGTTCATATAACTCCAAAATTCGTAAGGTACCATTTCGGCCATATCATAACGGAAACCATCAACTCCTTTTGCTGTCCAATAAAGTGCAATATCCTTGAACTTTTTCCAAGAATCTGGAACATCTTTATCCTGCCAAAATGCAAAATGCTCTTGATAGGATTTTTGGTCAAAGCCAGCAGGAAGTTCAGGAAAATCTTTAGTTCCGTCTGGACGCACTCCATAGTTTACTTTTACAGTTTCATACCAATCGTTTTGATCTGGTTTTACTTTACGCGAACCATTTCCTGTCCATTTTGCAGGATTCTCATCAAAAAAACCATCAACCATAGGATTTTTTTCTCCGTTTAACGGAATATCTCCATCAGGAATTTCAAAATGTGCTTTTGGAATGTAGTAAAAGTTGTTATCTCTTTTATATTCAACATTTGCATCGTCATCGGCGCCAAAATCTCTTACTCCTTCAGGGTTATTTTTTCCTTCATATTTTCTCGCAATATGATTGGGAACAATATCAATAATCAATTTTAGACCCGCTTTATGCGTTCGAGTAATTAAGTTGTCAAATTCCTGTAATCTATTTGCTGGATTTACTGCCAAATCTGGATTTACATTATAATAATCCTTAACCGCATAAGGCGATCCTGCACGACCTTTTACTACCTCGGGATCATCATTTGAAATTCCGTATGCTGTATAATCACCTACCAAAGCATGATGCGGAACACCGGTATACCAAATATAAGTAACGCCTAAATCTTTAATTTCATGAAGTGCTTTATCAGTAAAATCATTAAACTTCCCTACTCCATTCTCTTCAATTGTTCCCCAAGGTTTATTGGTTTTATTTATATTACCAAACAATCGGGTAAAAACCTGATACACTACAACTTTATGTTCTTTTGAATTTTCTTCTTTTACTTCACTCATTTTTAAATCTTTTGTTTTACAGCCCGAAAACAAAATTGTTACGGCTGTTCCAACAGCAAATAATTTACTTTTTATCATATTTTTAAATCTAAGACATACTTTCTTGAACCAGAAACTTAAATTCTAATCCATGAACTAATTCCTAAATTTAGTTTATTTTCTACAACTCAAAGAACACAAATTTTTGATTTACACTTTTTAACTTCAAAAATGCATCACTACAACGTGAGAGTTAAACGTTTTGTTGATAAATTCAAATGAAGGTTCAAAGGCTCAAAGTGACAGAGGTTTTAAAATTGGAAAAACTTTGAACCTTTGCGACTCTGAACCTAAAAATAAACATTTATAAATTAATGCTAATAACAATATAAGGTTGTAACCTTTTTCATAAATTTGACAAAAATTTAATCACTTGAAGAAATTACTCTTTTTTATATCTTGTCTGCTTTTATTAAGCATACAATTCATTTCTGCACAAGCTTCAAAAACTGCTCAGACGCCAAAAAAAATTAACATAGAGCATTCTGATTTCTTAGATGTTGATCAAGTTTTGGTACCTGATGGAATTTTACTAACTGGAAATGTAAAGGTAAATCATGATGGTGTTGTTCTTACTTGCAACAAAGCCTACTTTTTTCAAAAAGAAAACTACTTAAAAGCCTTCGGAAATGTACAGTTGGTTCAAGGTGACACCTTGTTTCTAAACAGTAAATATGCAGAGTACAGCGGAAATATCAAAAAAGCATTTGCAACAGGAAACGCTGTAATGACTTCGCCAGATGCAACTTTACAAACAGATGCAATCAATTTTGATCGAAATGTTCAAGAAGTTTTTTATAACACTAAAGGAACTATCATCAACAAAGACAATACGTTAGTTAGTAAATCAGGAAAGTACTTTGTTTCAGAGAAAAAATTTCAGTTTTTAACTGCAGTTACACTTACAAACCCAAAATATGTTGTAAAATCAAACCATTTAGATTATTACAGTAATTCGGGACACACCTATTTACTTGGACCATCAACCATAACTAGTAAAGCCAACTATATTTATACAGAAAAAGGGTTTTATGATACCAAAAAAAACCTCGCCCATTTTTTGCGAAAATCGTATATAAAATATGATGATCGACTTATAGAAGGTGATAGTTTGTATTATAACCGAAATACCGAATTTGCATCGGCAACTCGAAATGTAAAAATAACCGATTCTATAAATCGAGGTATTGTAAAAGGCCATTATGCCGAAGTTTACAAACTAAAAGACTCCATGTTTGTAACCAAAAGAGCTGTTGCGGTTAACTTTGTAGAAAATGACTCTGTATATATTCATGGTCAAAAACTGATGGTTACAGGAAAAGAAGGCGAACGTATTTTAAGGGCTTTTAAAAATGTACGTTTTTTCAAAACAGACATGAGTGGTAAATGTGATTCGATACATTCTAATTCTAAAACGGCTTTAACCAAACTTATTGGAAATCCAATTTTATGGAATGGAGGCAGTCAGATTACTGGTGATATTATGCACCTAATTGGCGATAATAATACTAAAAAACTAGATTCTTTAAAAGTCCTCAATAATACTTTCCTTATCTCAAAAGATACATTAGGAACGGGCTACAATCAAGTCAAGGGCCTTAATTTATTTGGAAAATTCAGAGAGGGCAAACTTCATGATGTAGATGTTATTAAAAACACCGAAGTTGTCTATTTTATGAGGAATGACGCCAATGAATTAATTGGGATCAATAAAAATGTAAGCAGTAAAATTAATTTGATTCTAGAAAATAACGCGGTAGAAACTATTACATTCTTTAACAAGGTCGACGGCGATATTTATCCTGAAGAAGATTTACCTGAAAATGCACGTAAATTGAGAGGTTTCGTTTGGCGCGGCGACGAAAGGATAAAATCAAAAGATGATATTTTTACTGCCGAGGATAATGAAATGAATGACAAACTTGTAAAACAAGGAAAGGACGAGGAAGCTAAAGAGAATGTCCCAATGAAAGTCAGGAAAGAGACACGAGATTACGACAAAAAGAAATCCGCTGCTAAACCTGTTGCCAAAGAAAATAAAAAAAGCAGCAAGTGATAGCTCTCAAATTCTAAGTTTACACAGCGTTCACAAAAATGAAAATATTTCCAACAAGTAATTACAGCTTCAAAACAATTGGAGAACCAGTAGAATCTCTTGAACGTTTAAAGAGAAAAACACAAATTTCTGAGAGCTTAAGCTCGAAAATTACAGATAAATCTTTTCTTGGAATTATTAACAACAATAGCTTTCGAATAATTTCATCTGAAATTGGAAAAGGTGCATTCTGTGTTTTAAATGGAGAGATTAGTAACAAAAACGGAACTGTAAGCATAGAGATAAACAAAACTTTTCAAATTTTGTTAAGCATCATTTTATGTCTGCCAATTGCAGGTCTTATCGCTCAATTATTTAGTCAAGAACCGAATTTGGTTGTTATATTAATTACAGCCACGACAGTTCAAATCCTAATGATTCGGTTTATTTTTATTGAATTAGCATTTAGACGTTTATCCAAAAGAAGTTTAAGCCGATTGAGTGATGTATTAGATATTGAGTCTATTGAAAAAATATAACAAATCATCAAATGTATTTAGGCTCTAATTTTAAAGATTACATACAATTAGCTTTAAGACTTTTAAACCTTAGTACCTTTGTTACTTTGAACCTTTAAAAAATGAATCCAGATTTTATAAAATACCAAGCACAAACATCTCCATATCCATTAGGAATGGAAGTTTCGCATGCCATTGGTTCCTATATTTACGATACTAGTAATAAAAAATATTTAGACTTTGTTGCCGGGGTTTCGGCTTGTACATTAGGACATCAACACCCAAGAGTCAATCAAGCCATAAAAGACCAATTAGACAAATATTCTCACGTAATGGTTTACGGAGAATACTCGCAAAGTCCTGCTGTTCAATATTGCAAATTAATGGCTTCTCTGCTTCCTGAATCTTTAAATAAAACCTATTTAGTAAATTCAGGTACAGAAGCAATTGAAGGTGCCTTAAAACTAGCCAAAAGAGTAACTGGACGAAGCCAGCTTATTTCTTGTCACAACGCATATCACGGAAACACAATGGGCTCTATGAGCGTTATGGGATTTGAAGAGCGCAAACAAGCTTTTCGCCCTTTACTTCCTGATGTAGATTTTATTACTTTTAATAACGAAGCTGATTTAGAAAAAATCACAACTAGAACAGCGGCAATTTTATTAGAAACTATTCAAGGCGGAGCTGGTTTTATTCAGCCTGAGAATAATTTTCTGCAAAAGGTACGCAAGCGTTGTGATGAAGTTGGTGCAATGTTTATTGTAGATGAAATTCAACCTGGATTTGGAAGAACCGGAAAACTTTTTGGCTTTCAAAACTACGACGTTATTCCCGATATTGTAGTAATGGGAAAAGGCATGGGAGGCGGAATGCCTGTGGGAGCTTTTACAGCTTCAGCAGAAAAAATGGATCTTCTAACCGAAAATCCAAAACTTGGACATATTACTACTTTTGGAGGTCATCCTGTCATTGCGTCAGCCTGTCTTGCTACTTTGCAGGAATTAACTGAAACAAATTTAATGCAGCAAACTTTAGAGAAAGAAAAACTCTTTAGATCGCTTTTGGTACATCCTTTGATAAAAGAAGTAAGAGGAAAGGGATTAATGCTTGCCGCTATGACTGAAACGGCCGAAATAACCAATCAGGTCATTTTAAACTGTCAAGACAAAGGACTAATTTTATTCTGGCTGCTCTTTGAAGGATGCGCTATAAGAATAACACCGCCATTAACTATTTCAGAAGAAGAAATAAAGGAAGGCTGTGCCATAATTTTAAGTGTTATGGATGAAATATTGAAAAAGGAACAAACTAAAAATTAAGCCTTATTTCAACAGCAAATGGAACTTGCTTGACATCTCAGTTACTAAATATAATAATCAAATAATCTTTTTGTTATCAGAAGATTATGACTAAAAACAGAAACGGAATTCTGTCCATATTGTTAATTAAATTGTTCACAACAATTAATTTTCCTTTCCCACATCAATAATATGGTTGCCTAATTTTATAACAGGCTAATTTCAAATAAAACAAAGTATGCAATTAAGCAACGAAGAAGAAGATTATAACCTATCCCTATCCAAATTTGAGTCGATGTTAAAAACTAACAAAGTACTCTTTTTTGATTCTGAAGAATTTGAAGAAATCATTCTTCATTATTTAGACATAGGCAAGGCTAATTTAGCAAAAAAGGCCTTAAAACTTGCATTAGACCAACATCCAAAATCTACAGGCTTAAAATTAGTACAAGTAGAAATGCTGGTTTATGACGACAAACTTGAAATCGCTGAAAAGCTTTTAAACGAGTTATATGCGATTGAACCTAACAACGAGGAAATTTATATCCAGAAAGCCAATATTTGTTCAAAAAGAGATCAACACGAAAAAGCGGTAGAATTACTTAAAATAGCGCTGCAATATACAGATGACTACGCTGACGTGTATAACTTAATTGGAATGGAATATCTTTTTATGGATAACCTCGAAATGGCAAAAGACAGCTTTATCAAATGTCTTGAAGAAGACTTAGAAGATCAATCTGCCTTATACAATGTGGTTTATTGTTTTGAATTTTTAGATCAAAATCAAGAAGCCATTCTCTATCTTAATGAGTACATTAACAAAAATCCGTACAGCGAAATTGCTTGGCATCAGCTTGGGCGCTTGCATTACGGAGTAAAAGAATACGAAAATGCAATTCGCGCTTTTGATTATGCAACCTTAATCGACGATGAGTTTTTAGGTGCATTTATGGAAAAAGCCAAAGCTTATGAACGTCTAAAAAAATACAATGAAGCGATAGAAAGCTATAATCGTACAATCGAATTAGACGACGCAACTTCTTATGCCTTATTACGTATTGGAAAATGCTACGAAAAACTTGGAAATTCGATAAAAGCGTTACAATATTACAATCAAACTGTACACGAAGATCCACTTTTAGATAAAGGATGGATTGCGATTACAGATTTTTATGTTCGCCAAAAGAACTTTCAAAAAGCGTTGTTTTTTGTCAATAAAGCTTTAGCTATCGACAATCAAAATCGCTTATACTGGAAGCGCTATGCAACTATAAACAAACAAATGAACTTTTTTGAAGAAGCTGAATTTGGTTATAGAAAAGCAGTCGAATTTGGAGATCATGCTTTAGATACCTGGTTATTTTGGGTTGATATTCTTCAGTTTTTAGGAGAATTTGACAGCGCAATACAAACCTTATTACAAGCTTCTGAATATTTTCCAGAAGAAAATGAAATCGAATATCGTTTGGCAGGATTGTACTTTATGATTCAGGATAACACAAAAGCAAAATTTCATTTAAGTAATGGATTACGCTTAAACTTCGATAATTATATTTTAATCGAAGATTTATTTCCAGTAGTTTGGACAAAAAAAACAGTTAGAAATTATATCGAAAAACACAGAAAACAATAATGATTGGTATTTTAAAAAGACGTTTTGGCTTACTAGGTCGTAATATTAGTTACTCATTTTCAAAAGGTTATTTCACAGAGAAATTCAACGATGAAGTTTTTGCCGGTAACACCTATGAAAATTTTGATATTTCTGAAATTGACCATTTCAAAGGATTAATCAAGAATAATCCTGATTTAAAAGGACTAAATGTAACAATTCCTTACAAAGAGCAAGTCATTCCCTTTTTAGATAAACTTTCAAAAAAAGCAGCTCTAATTGGCGCTGTAAACACAATTAAATTCACTAAAAAAGGCAAACTAAAAGGATACAATACTGATTATTATGGTTTTAAAAAATCGTTAAAACCTTTATTAGAACCACATCATAAAAAAGCACTTATTCTAGGCACAGGCGGCGCATCAAAAGGCGTTGCCTTTGCTCTAGATGAACTTGATATTCCGTACATTTTTGTTTCAAGAGAAGCAAAAGAAAATATCATTGATTATAATTTAATCAACGCTACTACTTTTGATAATTTCAAAATCATCATCAATTGTACACCAGTAGGCACAAGTCCAAACATAGAAGCTTGTCCAGATCTTCCGTACGAGTTTTTTACAGACAAGCATATTGCTTATGACTTAATTTACAATCCGGCAGAAACTCAATTCTTAAAAAATGCGAAAGAAAGAGGAGCTGTAATAAAAAATGGATACGATATGCTTATTTTTCAGGCAGAAAAAGCTTGGAAAATATGGAACAAGTAATATGCACATAAAATAAAAATAGTAAAGTATTTTTTTATAAATTAGACTACTCATTAATAAGTAGTTATGAAAAAATCGCCGCTATTTTTTTTTATATGCTTTTTGATTACATTTTCTGCAGAGGCACAGGACTCTAGTGATATCGACATAAATTCATCAAACCTTTATTCAGAAGCCCGTTATCATTACTATCTAAAAACAATTTTACTTTTTAATGAATATTTAGATACAGACAATGGCTCGTTTAATACAACTGAACTTCGATTCTTACATCCAATTGCAAACAAAGCTTGGAATTTAAGAGTTGATCTTCCATTAGTTTCCGCCAATACTTCTTCTATCAATAAAACCGGGATTGGAGATATTGGTGTTGGCGTAAGCTATATTCCTTACTTAGAACAAAAAAATGGCGGAATTGCTTTTCGTGCACGAATACTTTCAAATTCAGCGGCCGATCCTGCTTTAGGATCTGGAAAATGGATATTTGCTCCTGCAGTATTTTTTGGAAAATATCTAATTCCGAATAAACTTCTATGGATTACTTCATTAGAAAATCAAAGCAGTTTTGCAGGATCCAGTAATAGAAATGACATTAATACCACAGCATTCGAAAACTACTTTATGTACATTATGGGTAAAAACTGGATTGCTGCCGACGCCGCTTTTAGATACAATGCCATAAATAAAGGCTTTCCTAATAATGCTTTTATAGAATTTGGCAGAAAAATTACTAAAAATGATATGGCGTATATTCATCCAAGTATTGCATTTGGCGGTTACAAAACCTACAACTTTGGTATCGAAGTCGGAATGCTAATCTTGTTTTAAGCTCTTTCTTTAGAAGATTGTTTAACAGTCGCTCCTTTCTCCATTCAACTAACAAAAGCAATATTCCTCAATAGAAGTGCAAATTTCAAAGCTTTTTTCTTAAAAGAATATCTATTCTCAATTTAAATTTACTTCAAAAAAAAATCTAAAAAACAGATATCATATTTCTAAACATCTTCATTAAATAAGAATTTCATCGTAAAATAGCGTATAAACAAACGATTTATTTTGTATTTAGAAACACCTTTACTATCTTTCGCACTGTTAAAGTAAAAACCTTATACATTTAAAATGTTAGAAGAAAAGAATGATAACCTGCAAGAAGCAGACGGAAAATTAGAAATCGATACTACTGATTCTACACAAAACGATACTATAGAAACACCCGTTTCTGAAACAGTATCTGAAAATTCAATTTCGAATACTGAAGTTGAAGAAGAAAAAAATGTAGAAACTGAAGAGACAGATCATCAAAATGCGCTGGATGCCATCACAAATTCTAATGCTGAAGAAAGTGAAGATGAAACGCTGAAAGAGCGTCATGATATTCCTATGAAGGATTATCACACTTTTACATTGGACGCCCTTGTTGACGAGTTAAAGAAATTGGTAAACATAGACAAAATAATGTCTGTAAAAGACCATATTGAAGAAATAAAGAAATCATTTTTACTACAATACAATCATCTTATAGAAGAGAAAAAAGAAGAATTTAATGCTTCAAAAGAAGATCCAAACGAAGAGTTTGAATATCATTCTCCTTTGAAATCTAAATTTGATGAATATTATAATGTTTTTAGAGAGAAAAGAAATGCTCACTTTAAACATTTACAAAGCAACTTAAAATCAAACTTAGACAATCGTCTTGCGATTGTAGAAGAGTTAAAAGAGTTGATAAATCCGCAGGAAAACATAAAAGACACTCTTAAACACTTTAATGATCTAAGAGAAAGATGGAAAAATGCCGGAGCAATTCCTAAAGATAAATACAATCACGTTTGGAACAACTACCATTTTCATGTAGAAAATTTTTATGATTATCTGCATTTAGATCGTGAAGCCAGAGATTTAGACTTTAAACACAATTTAGAGCAAAAACAAAAAATTATTGCAAGAGTTGAAGAACTTGTAAATGAAAGCGATATAAGCAAAGCTTTCCGTGAATTACAAGATTTACATAGACTTTGGAAGGAAGATATTGGTCCTGTTTCTAAAGAACACCGTGATACAATCTGGAACAAGTTTAGTGAACTGACAAAAAAGATTCATGACAAAAGAGAACTTTTGTTTGAAAGTCAGCGTGCAAACGAACACAACAATCTTGAAGCAAAAAAAGAAATCATTGCTAAGATTGAAGTTTTAGGAACAGAGAAAGTAAATTCGCACTCGCAATGGCTGGTTCAAATTCAAAAAGTTGAAACACTTAGAAATGAGTTTTTCGCAGCAGGAAAAGTACCATCTGAAGTAAATGAAGAAACTTGGGCTGCATTCAAAACTGCCGTAAGAAACTTTAATGCATTTAAAAATTCGTTTTATAAAGACATTAAAAAAGATCAAAACGACAATTTGAACAAGAAAATGGCTCTTGTTGCTAAAGCTAAAGAATTACAGGAAAGCGTTGACTTTAACACAACTACTCCAATCATGAAACAAATTCAAGAAGAATGGAAACAGATTGGTCACGTTCCTAAAAAATATTCAGACAAAATCTGGAAAGAATTTAAGGATGCCTGCAATCATTATTTTGACAAACTAAAAGAACATAAATCAGAAGAAAACGGTGACGAAGTTGCTGCTTTTGACAACAAAAAAGCCTACTTAGATATTCTTCGTACTTATCAGTTGACAGGAGATCACAAAACTGATTTAGATGCGATTAAAAAACATATTGAAATCTGGAAAGGTTACGGAAAAGTTCCATTTTCAAGACGTCATATTGAAGGAAAATTCAATAAAATCCTTGATGCTCTTTTTGAAAAATTAAGTTTAAGCAAAAAAGAAACTGAAATGATTCGTTTTTCTAATCGAATTGATTCATTGAGCGACAGTAATGATACGCGCAAATTAGACAATGAAAAGATTTTCTTGATGCGTAAAATTGAGGAAGTTCAAAATGAAATTTTCCAATTAGAAAATAATATTCAGTTTTTTGCCAATACTAAAAACGCCAAAAAAGAGAATTCAATTGTTCTTGAAGTTCGCAAAAATATAGCGATCCACAAAGAAAGCCTTGATGTTTGGAAAGATAAATTGAAACAATTAAGAAACTTAGGTCAAGAATAACGTTTTAAGTTTAAACAATAAAAAAAGGTGTAATGATTTATTCGTTGCACCTTTTTTATGTTAAAACGTTTTTTTTGACCGCAAAGCACGCTAAATTTTTATATGCAAACTTGTTATAAACACACAAAGTTCGCAAAGCTTATTCAATACAAAGCTTTGCGAACTTTGTGTTTTTCTAACCGCAATGTAAAACAAAAATCTTAGCGTGCTTTGCGGTAAAATTCGTCCCAACCTTAATCTCATTTCAACCCGAGATTTAACATTATCATCAAATTTCGTAAAACCGTTCTAAAAAATATTGTTTATATTTGATAATCAACAAAGTAACCACACTAGTATTAATTCTAATAACGACAGAAAATGAAATTTACAAGAAAAGCAAATGCCAACTGGCAAGGAACCGGTATGGAAGGAAAAGGAACTATAAGTACACAAAGCACAACTTTAGACAAAGCACAACTCTCTTTTAAGACAAGATTTGCAGATGGCGTTGGTACAAATCCTGAAGAATTAGTCGCTGCAGCTCATTCAGGCTGTTTTACGATGCAATTAAGTTTTTTACTTAACGAAGCTGGTTTTACCGCTGATGATTTATCTACAGAAGCAACAGTAACTTTTGAAGATGGTTCAATTACTTTAATTCATTTGGATTTAAAAGGAAAAGTTCCTGGAATTTCTGTAGAAGAATTTGAAAAAACAGCCGCAAAAGCAAAAGAAATCTGTCCGATTTCTAAACTCTTAAACACAACAATCACTCTTTCAGCCGCACTTGTAAATTAAGCTGAAAACAAAGCATAAAAAAAACATCAGCCGCGGCTGATGTTTTTTTTTATATAACAGGTAAAAGCTATTAGTTCATTGTAGCTTTTAAAGCTTTTGCTTCAGCAGTCATTTCTAACGCTTTGTAAACTCCTAATAATGTTTTAGAAACATCTTCGTTTTTAGGATCTAACTCGTTTGCTTTTTTAAGGTAAGGAATTACTCCTTTGAAAACTTGCTCTCTTTGCGCTTTTAAAACATCGTAACGTTTCATATCTTTTGCAGAAGTTCCCAATTTATTCATTTCATCAATAATTGGTCTTTCAGCTTCTAATTTTAATGCAGCAAGGTTAAGATATGCATTAGTATAACTAGGATTGATTTCGATAGCTTTTAAGTAATATTTCTCAGCATCAGCAGCATTCTTTGCATTTGCGCTTAATACTCCTAAATTAAAAACTAAATCAGCATTGTTTGGTTCTTTTTCTAATGCTTCACCAACCAATTTTTTATACATATCGAAATCTTTAGTTTCTAAATATAAGTTGGCTTCTGTCAAAATCAAAGAAGTATCTTCTGGGTTTGTTTTTCTAGCATCAGAAATCGCTTTCTTAGCATCTTCAGTACGTCCTTTTTGAACTAAAATCAACGCTAAGTTTTTATAAATTTCACCTCTTTTTGAAGGAATAGTTTCTGTTTTAGGTTTTTCGTGAGTTCCTAATTTTACAGCTAAATCTCTTTCTTTTGCATTGTTAAAACCATCATCACTACCGCTTGCTTTATTTATTGCAGTATACATAGTTCCTTTTCCTGAATAGTTTAATTTTTTCAACTCTTCATACATTGGAAGTGCAGTATCAAAATCTTGAGCATTTACTGCTGTCGAAGCTGCATAATACAAATTGATAGTATCGTTTTTATCTAACAAATACGCTTCATATAATTTTTTAGCCCCTTCAGCACTTTTGTTCGATTGAGTATCAGCAATTGCAGAATTAATCAATTTACCTTTAATTTCCGTAATTGATGCTGCAGCCTGAGTTGAATACTTTTGTTTTCCAGATGCTTTTTCAACTTCAATTAATTTTTTATAACTGTCAGCAGCTGCAGATAAGTTTTTACTTTCTTCAACTTTTTTGTTTGCTAACTCTAAAAAAGCATTCCCTTGTACAAAATAGTACTGAGCCTGCTCAACATCTTTAGCATTAGCGATCAAGTTTTGAGCATCTTTTAATATAGTGATCGCTCCTTGAGCATCACCGCCTTTTAATGCCTTCTCAGCATTTTTAATTTGATCTTTTTGAGCAAAAGTAGCTACTGAAATCAGTAGAGCTGATGCAAGTATTACATATTTACTTTTCATAATGTTCAATTTGTATATTTAATTTTATTTTAGTGGTTTATAATTATTCTTCTGATTCTTCTTCATCTGAATCATCTTCGTCTTCAATTTCTTCTTCAGAGTCATCATCATCGTCATCTTCTACAACACCGTCGTCTTCAAGAACTTCTAAATCTGGCTTAACTCTTTCGATTGCACTCTCAATAACGTTGCCATCTTCGTCTACAACAACTTCTTCAACATCATCTTTCATTACTTTTGTAACAGCAGCGATAGAATCTTTTCCTTTAAGGTTAATCAATCTCACACCTTGAGTTGCACGTCCCATAACACGTAAATCCTCAATAGCCATTCTAATCGTCAATCCAGATTTATTAATAATCATTAAATCATCCGCATCTGTTACAGCACTAATTGAGATAAGTTTTCCTGTTTTCTCAGTGATATTAAGAGTTTTAACCCCTTTACCTCCACGGTTTGTAATTCTATAAACGTCTTCACCATCTTCGTCTACTAATTTGGTACGTTTTCCGTATCCATTTTCAGTTACAACAAGAATTTGCGAATCATTTACATCATTTTTAGCAACAGTAACCATACCAATTACTTCATCAGTTTCATCTTTTAAAGTAATTCCACGAACTCCTGAAGCCGTTCTTCCCATCGGACGTGTTTTTGTTTCTTCGAAACGAACTAGTTTACCTGATTTTACTGCTAAAATAATTTGGCTTTCTCCATCAGTTAATTTCGCTTCAAGTAACTCATCTCCTTCTTTAATTGTAATAGCGGCAACACCATTTGCACGAGGTTTAGAATATTTCTCTAAAGAAGTTTTCTTAACCTGTCCTTGTTTAGTAACCATTACAAGATTATGAGTATTGATATAATCTTTATCTTTTAAGTCTTGTGTACAAATGAAAGCTTTTACTTTATCATCGCTTTCGATATTCACTAAATTCTGAATTGCTCTTCCTTTAGCTGTTTTACTTCCTTCTGGAATTTCGTAAACACGCATCCAGAAACATTTTCCTTTTTGCGTAAAGAACATCATATATTGGTGGTTTGTTGCAACGAACATATGCTCAAGGAAATCTTGATCTCTTGTTCCTGCGCTTTTTTGCCCAACTCCACCTCTATTTTGAGTTTTGTATTCAGTAAGATTTGTACGTTTAATATAACCAGCGTGAGAAATTGTAATGACTACATTTTCGTCAGCAATTAAATCCTCGATACTTACGTCTCCACCTGAATATTCAATTTGAGAACGACGATCATCGCCATATTTATCGCGAATTTCCTCCAATTCTTCTTTAATCAAATTCGTTCTTAAATTAACATCAGCTAATAAAGCTTTCAAATGCTCGATTAATTTCATTAATTCTTCAAACTCAGCTCTTAATTTATCTTGCTCCAGACCTGTTAACTGACGTAAACGCATCTCTACAATAGCACGAGCTTGAATATCTGACAAACTAAATCTTTCGATTAATTTATCACGAGCTTCTTCAGTATTTTTAGAACCTCTAATAATTGCAATTACTTCATCAATATTATCCGAAGCAATAATTAAACCTTCTAAAATATGAGCTCTTTCTTCTGCTTTGCGTAACTCAAACTGCGTTCTTCTAACTACTACATCATGTCGGTGCTCAATAAAGTAGTGAATCATATCTTTTAGATTCAACAATTGAGGACGCCCTTTAACCAATGCAATATTATTTACACTGAAAGAAGATTGTAATGATGTATATTTATATAAGGTATTTAAAACTACGTTTGGTGTAGCATCACGTTTCAAAATGTAAACGATACGCATACCATTTCTATCAGACTCGTCACGGATATTTGCAATACCTTCAATCTTTTTCTCGTTTACTAAATCAGCCGTACGTTTGATCATCTCGGCTTTGTTAACTTGATAAGGTATTTCAGTTACAATAATAGACTCTCTTCCGTCAACTTCTTCAAAACCAACTTTAGCACGCATTACAATACGTCCTCTACCTGTTTTAAAAGCTTCACGAACTCCTTCATAACCATATATTACACCACCAGTTGGAAAATCTGGAGCTTTAATATGTGTCATTAATTCGTCTACTTCAATATCATTATTATCTAAGTACGCTAGTGTACCATTGATAACTTCAGTTAAGTTATGCGGCGGCATGTTAGTTGCCATACCTACTGCAATACCTGTAGCTCCGTTTACTAATAAAGTAGGAACTCTTGTAGGCATTACTTTTGGCTCATATAATGTATCGTCAAAGTTTAATTGAAAATCAACGGTTTCTTTTTCGATATCTGCCATAATTTCTTCAGAAATCTTGCGCATTCTGGCCTCAGTATAACGCATTGCTGCAGGGCTGTCTCCATCTACAGATCCAAAGTTACCTTGACCATCCACTAATAAATAACGCATACTCCATTCTTGAGCCATACGCACCATTGCATCATATACCGAAGTATCTCCGTGCGGGTGATACTTACCCAGAACCTCTCCTACAATTCTCGCAGATTTTTTATGGGCAGATCTCGAAGTCACACCTAAATCATACATTCCGTAAAGAACTCTTCGATGTACTGGTTTCAAGCCATCTCTAACATCCGGAAGCGCTCTCGATACAATTACTGACATCGAATAATCGATGTAAGCTGATTTCATTTCATCTTCAATGTTAATAGGAATTAACTTTTCTCCTTCAGACATAAGTTGTTATGTTTAAATAATTATATTAGTTTCAAAGCGTGCCAAGATACGTTTTTTTGGAATTTTTTCAGCTATTTACTTACACTTATTTCAATGATTTATTAACAACTTTATTTTGCCTTTTAGTTAATAAATTAAGCGTTTTTTAACTGTTTTTTTATTATTTTTTTTGTCAATTAGCTGACAGGAGTTCTCGATGGGTACGGTTTTTGTTTTTCAAACAGTAATTCACTAAATTTACAATACCAATTATATATTATGGATGATAATTTTTCACCAAGAGTAAAAGATGTTATTACATACAGTAAAGAAGAGGCCCTTCGTTTAGGACACGACTTTATTGGTACTGAACATCTAATGCTGGGCATTTTAAGAGATGGTAACGGAAAAGCTATTCATATACTTAATAACCTAGCAGTCGATTTAGATCATTTACGCAGGAAAGTAGAAATACTGAGTCCAGCTAACCACAGCGTGGAAGTAAATGCCGAAAAGAAAAATCTTCATCTTACCCGACAGGCCGAAAGAGCCCTGAAGACCACTTTTCTTGAAGCTAAAGTATTCCAAAGCTCATCAATCAGCACAGCTCACTTGCTTTTATGCATCTTACGAAACGAAAACGATCCAACAACCAAGCTGTTGAATAAACTAAAAATAGATTATGATATAGCTAAAGAACAATATTTAAACATGACGCCAAACGAAGAAGAATTCTTAGAAAACTTGCCAAGAAACGAATCGTACAATGACGATTCAGGACAAGATGACAGTCTAAAAGAAAGTAGTTTCAATAATCCAGCCAATAAGTCAAACAAAAAATCTAAAACTCCTGTTTTGGATAATTTTGGGAGAGATTTAACAGAAATGGCGGAAGAAGGAAAACTAGATCCAGTTGTTGGACGCGAAAAAGAAATTGAACGTGTTTCACAAATTCTAAGCCGTAGAAAAAAGAACAATCCACTTCTTATTGGAGAACCTGGAGTTGGTAAATCTGCTATTGCAGAAGGACTTGCTTTGCGTATTATTCAAAAGAAAGTATCTCGTATCCTTTTCCACAAACGTGTTGTAACGCTTGATTTAGCAAGTTTAGTTGCTGGAACAAAATACAGAGGACAGTTTGAAGAAAGAATGAAAGCCGTGATGAACGAGCTTGAAAAAAACGACGATATTATTCTTTTTATTGATGAAATTCACACTATTGTAGGTGCCGGCGGAGCAACAGGTTCTCTTGATGCTTCAAACATGTTTAAACCTGCATTAGCAAGAGGAGAAATTCAATGTATTGGTGCTACTACTCTAGACGAGTACAGACAATATATTGAGAAAGACGGAGCTTTAGAAAGACGTTTCCAAAAAGTAATTGTTGAACCAACTTCTGTTGAAGAAACAATTGCAATTTTAAATAACGTAAAAGACAAATACGAAGATCATCACAACGTGACTTACACCCAAGAAGCAATTGAAGCCTGTGTTAAATTAACAAACAGATATATGTCTGAGCGTTTCTTACCAGACAAAGCTATCGATGCTCTTGACGAAGCTGGATCTCGCGTTCACATCACTAATATTGACGTTCCAAAACAAATTCTTGATTTAGAACGCCAGTTAGAAGAAGTTCGTGAAATGAAAAACATGGTAGTTAAAAAACAAAAATATGAAGAAGCTGCCAAACTTCGCGACGATGAAAAACGCATCGAAAAAGATCTAGCTGCTGCCCAAGAACAATGGGAAGAAGATTCTAAAAACAACAGAATTGAAGTTACAGAAGATAACGTGGCCGATGTTGTATCAATGATGACAGGTATTCCTGTAAACAGAATTGCACAAACAGAAAGCAACAAATTAGCTCAATTACCTGAATTGATTCAGAACAAAGTAATTGGTCAAAATGAGGCTGTTCTAAAAATTGCACGTTCTATTCAACGTAACAGAGCCGGACTTAAAGATCCTAACAAACCAATTGGTTCATTTATTTTCTTAGGTCAGACTGGTGTTGGTAAAACGCAATTAGCAAAAGTATTAGCAAAAGAATTATTCGATTCTGAAGATGCATTAATTCGTATCGACATGAGCGAATACATGGAGAAATTTGCTATTTCTCGTTTAGTTGGAGCGCCTCCAGGATACGTAGGTTACGAAGAAGGCGGGCAATTGACTGAAAAAGTTCGCAGAAAACCATATTGTGTTGTTCTTTTAGATGAGATCGAAAAAGCACATCCAGATGTGTTTAATATGATGCTTCAGGTTTTAGATGATGGATATTTAACAGATAGTTTAGGTCGCAAAATCGACTTTAAAAACACGATCATTATCATGACATCTAACGTTGGTGCACGTCAATTAAAAGATTTTGGACAAGGCGTAGGATTCGGAACTGCTGCGAAAGTGGCTCAAGCCGATGAAAACTCAAAAAGCATTATCGAAAATGCTTTGAAGAAAACTTTTGCTCCTGAATTCTTAAACAGAATTGACGACGTAATTGTATTCAACGCATTAGAAAAAGCT
This sequence comes from Flavobacterium sp. FlaQc-28, assembly GCF_044007415.1. Classification (NCBI taxonomy): domain Bacteria; kingdom Pseudomonadati; phylum Bacteroidota; class Flavobacteriia; order Flavobacteriales; family Flavobacteriaceae; genus Flavobacterium; species Flavobacterium sp. FlaQc-28. Next base: position 623,471 of record NZ_JBIPCM010000002.1, on the reverse strand, counting down.
GATATCGATTTAATCATCGAAATTGAACTTAAAAAACTATATTCTCGTATTGCTGAATTAGGTTACAAACTAAGCTTAACTGACAAAGCAAAAGCGTTTATTGCTGAAAAAGGCTTTGACAGACAATTTGGTGCAAGACCATTGAAAAGAGCAATTCAGAAATATGTTGAAGATTTATTAGCCGAAGAAATCATCACTTCAAAAATTCATTCTGGCGATGAAATCATGATGGATTTAAAAGATGACTCACAAGAGCTTTCGGTAGAAATTCACAAAGCTGAAGAACCTACAAATCAATAAAATGATTTAAATTTATAACAGAAATAATATACCCGTTACGTTTTCATAACATAACGGGTATTTTTTTTGGATAATTTACTATCTTTAGTAAAAGCAAATAGCTATTTTTGGATATTAAATTCTATAATAAAAAACAACGTATGCTTCAACACAAAGTCATTTTAGGCAGCGAAGAATGGTGCTCATTTCCAGAACTAGGAATCCCGACAATCAAGGCTCGGGTTGATTCTGGTGCCAAAACATCAGCAATGCACGCCATAAACATAGCTCCTTTTATAAAAAATGATGCCAATTGGGTAAAATTTGACATTAATCCAATTCAAAATAACATCAAAACCATCATTCATTGTGAAGCACCGCTGGTTGACAAAAGAATTGTAAAAAGCTCAAGCGGCTTTAGAGAACATCGTTACGTAATTCAAACCAGCATTAAAATTGGCGACTCAAAATGGCCAATCGAAATGACGTTGACCAATCGTGACTCTATGGGTTTTAGAATGCTTTTGGGCCGTGAAGCCATGAGTGGTCGTGTATTGGTCGATCCAGAAGAAAAATACCTTCTTGGACAGCCAACTCCAGAATCTCTTAAAGAATTATATCAAAATTCAGAAAAAGCCAGTTCAGGTTTACGAATTGGACTTCTAGCCAGCAATCCTGAATTGTACAGCAATAAAAGAATCATGGAAGCAGGAGAAATGCGCGGTCATGAAATGCATTTTTTAAACATCAAAGAATGCTACATGAAACTGGACGCTAAAACTCCAGAAATTCATTATAGAGGCGGAAAAATATTAAACCAGTTTGATGCTATTATTCCGAGAATTAGACCGAGCATTACTTTTTATGGCTGTGCTTTAACACGTCAATTTGAAGCTTTGAAAGTTTTCTGTTTAAACTCAGCAACAGCTATAACACAATCTCGCGACAAATTATATTCACTGCAATTGCTTTTAAACAGCGGAATTGACATTCCAACAACTGGTTTTGCCAATTCTCCGCTTGACACAGACAACTTAATCAAAATGGTTGGCGGTTCACCTTTAATTGTCAAATTATTAGAAGGAACGCAAGGAAAAGGAGTTGTTTTAGCCGAAACTAAAAAAGCAGCAGAAAGTGTTATCAATGCTTTTAAAAGTTTAAATGCTAATATTCTAGTTCAGGAATTCATTAAAGAAGCAAACGGAAAAGACATTCGCTGCTTTGTGATTGACGGAAAAGTAGTTGCCGCCATTCAGCGTGAAGCTATGCCGGGCGAGTTTAGAGCCAATATTCACCTTGGCGGAACTGCATCTGTAATAAAAGTAACAGCCGAAGAAAAAAAGATCGCTATAAAAGCCGCAAAAGCAATGGATTTAAAAGTGGCTGGAGTCGATATTATTCGTTCCTCTAAAGGACCTTTATTACTAGAAGTAAACTCTTCTCCAGGTCTTGAAGGAATCGAAGGAGCAACAAACAAAGATGTTGCAGGAGAAATGATTAAAGCTATTGAGAAAAACTTCAAACTATAATTAAAAAATCTTTAAGTAATTTATTAATGAAGAAATTCACAATCTTTCTAATCTTAATTATATTTGGTTGCAATAAAAATGATTGCACCAATAATGAAAAAATTAGAAAGATTGAAACTGAAAAAATAGTAGAAACGCTTCTACATCAAAATTTTATTGAAAATTCTAAAGATTCTTACAGTGTTTGCAGCAGTTTTAAAAAACTTAAAATCAATACTGAAGGTATAAATGCAAAATCAACTAAAGAACCAGTAATTATAAAGCTCCCTCCACGTTTACCACGAATTCTAGAGAATACAGAAATATATATTGAAATGTTATTGAATGCCAATATAGAAGGAAAAAAAATATTCAAAATCAAAGATTCAATAAATTTTGTAGAACAAAACAACTGCTTTTTAAAGTATACATTACCAGAAAAGACATCCAAAAAACTAAAAACAATTCCGGCATCAGAAATAGATAAAGCGAATGATTACATAATATTATCAATTCCTATATTTTCTGAAGACAACAAAAAAGCCTACATGGAAATTGATTGCTATTCCAAAGAATTACCATATGGAAGATCAGTGTACTTAGAAAAAAAAGATAATGTTTGGAAAATCATTGACACTAGAGATATCTGGGTAAAATGCGCTGGTTAAGAAAACAATTAATTATTTAAGAGCTTTGTCAAAGTTTCGAACTTTGACAAAGCTCTTTTATTTAACTTTAATAAAACAAAAGAATAAAAATGATGCAATTCCCTTATTTAGATATAATAATCAGAAGTGTTGCCGTCTATTTTTTCATGACAATAGCACTCCGCATTTTTGGTAAAAAAGAACTTTCGCAATTAAATACAGCCGATATAATTTTAATTCTGCTGATCAGTAATTCCGTTCAGAATGCAATGGTCGGCCCAGATACTAGTCTTCTCGGCGGTTTAATCGCTGCCTTGGTTTTGTTTGTAATCAACTTTACGATAAAAAAACTCACGCATCGTTATAAATCACTAAACAATTTACTTTTGGACAAACCCGAAATTCTTATTCACAACGGAAAACTTGATTTTAAAGCCTTAAGCAAATTAGACATTTCACACGACGAATTAAAAGAAGCAGCACGTGAACATGGTTTAGAACATTTAACAGATATAAAGCTCGCTATGCTAGAAATAGACGGTACTATTAGTATTGTTTCGCAAGACCAAAAGAAATTAAAACAAACGCATTATAAACGAAAACACAATCGTAAAAATCTTCAAAAGTTTTAAAACAAAAAAAAGCCGATTTCAAATTGAAATCGGCTTTTTAAATATTTAAACAAAATGCAATTTATAACTCACATTTCATAATACTCATTTTACGAAATAAATATGCTTAGTACAAAATAAACTAAACCTGCTAATAAAGCTGAAATTGGAATAGTTAATACCCAAGCCCAAATTAAACTTACCGTAACTCCCCATCTTACTGCAGATACACGCTTAGTTAGTCCAACCCCAATGATAGATCCAGTAATAGTATGCGTTGTACTTACAGGAATTTTTAAATGCTCTGTAAAATAAAGCGTTAATGCACCAGCAGTTTCTGCCGCAACACCTTCAAATGAACTTACTTTCGTGATTTTAGAACCCATTGTTTTCACAATTTTCCATCCACCGCTTAAAGTTCCAGCTGCAATTGCAGAATAACACGCTAACGGAATCCATCCCGGCATTACACCTTTAACACCAGTATCATCATTTGGTAAAACAACATCTAACCAAGCATCCATATGAACTCCTGGATTTGTATTAATGTAAACCGCAACCGCAGCCGCGATAATACCCATTACTTTTTGAGAATCATTTCCTCCGTGACCTAAACTAAAAGCCGCAGAAGATAACAATTGCATTTTTTTCAAAGCAGCATCAGCCTGATGAAGATTCAGACTACTGAATACTAAACAGAATGCGCTTACTGTTAAGATAATAAAAGCAACTAAAAACCATTTAATATTATGAGAATCAAAAACTACACTCCAAAAATGAGAATCAAAGCGAGGTTTTCCATGCTCTAAAATTTCTTCATAAGAAACCATCTGAGCATACACAAACCAAATCGTTGCAAGCATTAAAGCTACAGTAAAGATTTTTGGACCAATACTTTTACGAGAAGCATTTAAAAGCCAGATCGAAATTAAATACGAAGCCAAAGCTCCTAATAAAGGCGCTAAAACAATAAATGCAATGATAATAAGAACTCCCGAAGGCATTGCACCATCTTTTCCTGCTTTGTACCAGCTTACAATTTCATACCAATAATGTGTTGTTCCGTCTTCACCAATATAACCAGAGAAACCATGAACTGCAATTGCATGTGCAACAGCCGCTCCAGCAAAACCTCCAATTAAAGTATGTGAAGAACTTGAAGGAATTCCTAGCCACCAAGTTAGTAAGTTCCAACAAATTGCCGCAATAACACCGGCAAGAATTACCACTAGGTTAATTTCCATTGTGTGCGCTGTTTTAGCAACAGTATCCGCAACACCAAATCCGAAAACCCAATAAGCCAGAAAGTTAAAAAATGCTGCCCAAAGAACGGCCTGAAAAGGCGTTAAAACCTTTGTAGCAACAACAGTCGCTATAGCATTTGCCGCATCATGAAAACCATTGATGTAATCAAATATTAAAGCTAATACTATAATTAATATAAGTAGCGTCATAAAATTATAACTTCAGAATGAAAAATTGAATTAAGAATGTTTTACAGAAATAGATTCTAGTATGTTCGCAACACTCTTACACTTGTCTGTTGCTGATTCTAAAACAGATAACACTTCTTTATATTTAATAATATTTTTAGCATCTGTTTCGTTTTCAAAAATTTCAAAAACTGCTTTGTTATATACATTATCAGACTTGTTTTCCAGCTTGTTAATTCTAGCACAAGAATCTTTGATAACTTTAAAATTCTTTAAGTTTCTCAACTCTTTTACTGCACTGTCAATATTTTGACAAGCTTCAAGGTTGATTTCTGTCATCTTTCTGATCGATTTTGTAATCTTATCAACTTGATACAATTTCATACGGCTTGCTGCTCCATGAAGGTAATCAGCAACGTTATCAATAGAAGTAATAAGGGTATGAATATCCTCTCTATCAAATGGAGTAATAAAATTTCTACTCAATTCAAGATTGGTTTGACGCGTAATATCTTCACCTTTTTGCTCTAATTCATCAATTTTTTGAAAAAGAACTTCTCTTTCTTTCAATGGAAGGTTTACAGCTTCGTGTAAGTTAGATGCTAATTCAATTAAATTGCTTGAAGCCTCTTCAAAAAGTGGAAAGAATTTCTTGTCTTTCGGCACTAAAAATTGGAAAATACTGTTTATTGACATTTTTATATTTTTGATAGTGCAAAATTACTTCAATAATATTTTACAATGTTAAGCCATTGTTAACAAATCGTTTTCAATTTGGAAACTATCAAGGAACGAAATGGTCTTTTCAATATCATAATGTAAGATTCTATCCTCTTTTACCAAAGGCACTACTTCTCTATAACTATTCAAAAACATCTCTATAAAATCGCTGGATTTCAAAGGCTCTCTATAGGCAATTGCTTGTGAAGCATTTAACAATTCGATTGCCAAAATTCGCTCTAAATTATCCATAACACGCAAAGCTTTAGTAGCTCCGTTTGCTCCCATACTCACGTGATCTTCTTGTCCATTACTCGAAACAATACTATCTATACTTGACGGAGTTGCTAGTTGTTTGTTCTGACTTGCAATACTTGCTGCTGTATATTGCGGAATCATAAAACCAGAATTCAATCCTGGATTATCAACTAAAAAAGCTGGAAGATTGCGCAATCCTGAAATCAATTGATAGGTTCTTCTTTCAGAAATACTTCCTAATTCAGCCAAAGCAATTGCCATAAAATCTAACGCTAACGCTAAAGGCTGTCCGTGGAAATTTCCGCCAGAAATAATCTGATCCGCTTCAATAAATATATTTGGATTATCTGTAACCGAGTTAATCTCTGTTTTAAATACTTTTCTAACATAATCAATTGCATCTTTTGATGCGCCATGAACCTGAGGCATACAACGGAAAGAATACGGGTCCTGAACGTGTTTTTTCTCTTGAGCAATAATTTCGCTTCCGTCCAAAAATTCAGTAATGCGTTTTGCCGTTACAATCTGTCCTTTATGCGGACGTATATAATGTATCAATTCATTAAACGGCTCAATTCTTCCATCAAAACCTTCCAATGAAATTGTTCCGATTAAATCTGCCAAATACGAATATTTATAGGCTTTTAATAAAATGTGAGCTCCATAAGCGCTCATAAACTGCGTTCCGTTTAGCAAAGCCAAACCTTCTTTTGACTGAAGCACAATTGGTTCCCAGTTAAAATGTTTTAAAACTTCGGCAGAAGCCATTCTTTTACCTTCAAAAAACACTTCACCTTCGCCTAATAACGGTAAAGATAAATGTGCCAATGGCGCCAAATCTCCAGAAGCTCCTAATGAACCTTGTGTATAAATAACCGGTAGAATATCATTATTATAAAAATCAACCAAACGCTCTAATGTAACAAGCTGTACGCCAGAATGTCCGTAACTTAAAGACTGAATCTTAAGTAAAAGCATCAATTTTACAACTGCTGCAGGAACTTCTTCGCCAGTTCCGCAAGCATGCGACTTAACAAGATTCTCCTGAAGCTGAGATAAATTTTCGTTAGAAATTTTCACATTGCAAAGCGACCCAAAACCTGTATTGATTCCGTAAATTGGTTCTGAATGTGAAGCCATCTTTTTATCTAGATAATCACGGCATTTTTGCACGTTTACTTTTGCCTCTTCAGACAATTCTAGTTTTTTATCTAGAACGATGATTTCTTGTAAAGCTTCTAAACTTAATGTTTCTGTACTTATATAATGGATTTCTCTCATGATGTTTTTCAATTTAAGATGTCAAAATTCAACAAATCAATATTAAAATGCAACATTTTATCACAATAATTAAAATTTCAATGCAAGTCATTCTTCACTTTTATTTTTTTCTCAATGCTAAAAACGGAGTCTTTTACTGCTTTTTGATTATTTTTTCATTAAAAATCAACTCATTGCAATAGGTTTTTATTGCAAAATGCGTTCTTAATAATATCAAAACCTCAATTTAGGTTATCTAATTTTAACAAATACTCAATATTGAAATTTTGAGATTTGAATTATTAAAATATTCGTAAAAAGGCTCAAGGAGTTTTAATTACATCTAAAAAACAGTACTTTTGAAAAATCAAAATGAAAAGTAACAGCACAAAATATCATTCTACAATAACAACTCAAACTAGAGTTGCAATTGCTGCTACCATTATTTCTACTACAACAACTACTACCCCTTAGGGGTATACATTTTTACATATAATCCTAGGTTACCTATACTTTTTTCTTGAAAGAAGAGAGTTATTGGATAGATAAAATATTTGCATAAAAGAAAAAAACATCAAAATGAAAGTATTAAAATTTGGCGGAACTTCGGTAGCCAATGCTCAAAATATAAAACTCGTTCTCGAAATTGTTAATCAAAAATCAAAAACAGATCAATTAGTTGTTGTAGTTTCTGCGCTTAGCAAAGTGACCGATTTATTGCAATCAGCAGCTGCAAAAGCGGCAGCGAGCGATGAAAGCTTTAGAGATATTGTTGCCGAAATAGAGAAAAAACATCTTGAAACGCTAAAAGAACTTATACCTGTAAGCGAGCAAAGCAGTTTGTTGAGCCACGTAAAAAGAATTATAAATCATCTGGAAACTTTACTAGACGGTTGTTTTTTATTAGGAGAATTATCTCCAAGAACTGCTGATACTATTTTGAGTTTTGGCGAATTACTTTCGTCTTTTATCATCGCTCAGGCTTATCAGCAAATTGACAAAAATGCAGTTTATAAAGACAGCCGCGAATTGATCAAAACAAATAACAATTTTGGTAAAGCGGTTGTAAATTTTGAAGCATCAAACAATTTGATTCAAGAATATTTTGCACAAAATCAAGCGCAAATCAATATTTTACCTGGTTTTATAGCACAAACTCCTGACGGAATTACTACTACTTTAGGCCGCGGCGGGTCTGATTATACAGCTGCAATTGTTGCAGGTGCTCTTGAAGCGGAACAATTAGAAATTTGGACTGATGTAAACGGAATGTTTACTGCAAATCCAAAAATTGTTAAGCAAGCAAGACCTATTGCCGACATTTCGTATCAGGAAGCGATGGAATTATCGCATTTTGGAGCCAAAGTGTTATATCCACCAACAATTCAGCCGGTTTTAAGAAAAAACATTCCCATTTTAATCAAAAATACTTTTGAACCAGAAGCCGAAGGAACTTTAATTTCCAGTCATGTTTCCTCAAAAGATACTGTTGTAAAAGGAATCAGTCATATCGATAATATTTCGCTTGTAACACTTGAAGGTCCAGGAATGATTGGAGTTTCAGGTTCTTCAAAACGTTTATTTGAAGTTTTATCTCAGGAAAAAATCAATGTTATATTTATTACTCAGGCTTCTTCTGAGCATTCTATCTGTATTGGAATTTTAAATTCGGATGCTGATAATGCCGAAGCTGCGATTAATAGAGCTTTTGAAATTGAAATTCTTCAAAACAAAATTGATCCGTGTATCCTCGAAAAAGACCTTTGCATTATTGCTTTGGTAGGTGAAAACATGAAAAACCACCAAGGTTTAAGCGGAAGAATGTTCAGTACTTTAGGAAAAAACAACGTAAACATTCGTGCCATTGCTCAAGGTGCTTCTGAAAGAAACATTTCGACTGTAATTAACGAAAGAGACGTTAAAAAAGCATTGAATACTTTACACGAAAATTTCTTTGAAGAAAACACAAAACAGCTCAACTTATTTGTAATGGGAGTTGGAAATGTGGGCGAAAAATTCATTGAGCAAATTCACAATCAAAGAAAATTTTTAAAAGACAATTTAAAAATTAATGTCCGTGTAATCGCTTTGTCAAACTCTAGAAAAATGCTTTTTGACGAAGACGGAATTTCATTAAAAGACTGGAAATCGGCTTTAGACAAAGGCGAACCAGTTAATGCAGCAGAATTTATCCTGCGCGCAAAAGAAATGAATTTACGTAATAGTATTTTTGTTGACATTACAGCAAATGCAAGCGTTTCTGAATTGTACGAGCAATTCTTAAAACAAAGTATTGCGGTTGTAACTTGCAACAAAATTGCGTGTTCATCTGCTTATGATAATTATAAAAAACTAAAAAGCTTATCTCGCCAATACAACGCTCCGTTTTTATTTGAAACAAATGTTGGTGCGGGATTACCAATTATAGACACGGTAAAAAACTTAATTGCTTCTGGCGATAAAGTGCATAAAATTCAGGCAGTTTTATCTGGAAGTTTGAACTTCATTTTCAATAATTTCGATAAAAACAATTCTTTCCACGATGTGGTAAAAGAAGCCGGAGTTCAAGGATTTACAGAACCAGATCCAAAAATTGACTTAAGCGGAATCGACGTAGCACGTAAAATCCTGATTCTTATTCGTGAAAGCGGTTACGAAATGGATATTGACGCGATTGCAAACGAATCGTTCTTGCCAGCAGATTGTTTAGCGACAACAAACAACGAAGACTTTTTTGCTTCGTTAATCAAACACGCTTCTCATTTTGAAGGTATTTACAACGAAGCTTTAGCCAAAGATTCAAGATTGAAATACGTTGCACAATTCGAAAACGGAAAAGCAAGCGTTGGTCTGCAATTCATCCCGAAAGATCACCCTTTTTACAACTTAGAAGGAAAAGACAATATTGTATTGTTTTACACAGATCGCTATGTAGATCAGCCTTTATTGATAAAAGGAGCCGGAGCCGGAGCGGCTGTTACCGCTTCAGGAATTTTTGCGGATGTAATTCGAATAGGTAATATCTAAACAGGTACAAAGGCTCAAAGGTGCAAAGGGACAAAGTTAAAAACCTTTGAACCTATGAACCTTTGCCACTATGAACCTTAAAAAACAATAAGTAGTAAAGCCTCTGAACCTTTGAGCCTTTGCCACTCTGAACCTTTAAAAAGAAATGGAAATAAAACTATTTTGCCCAGCAACTATCGCAAATCTTTCGTGCGGATTTGATGTACTTGGACTTTGCTTAGACAATGCGGGCGATGAAATGATTGTTCGAAAAGTCGATCAAAAAGGAGTTCGAATCACTAAAATTGTGGGTGCTGATCTGCCTTTGGAAACCGAGAAAAACGTTTCCGGAGTTGCGGCTTTGGCCATGCTTGAAACTTTAGGCGATTTGGATTTTGGATTTGAAATCGAAATTTACAAACACATAAAAGCGGGAAGCGGAATTGGAAGCAGTGCTGCAAGTTCGGCCGGAGCGGTTTTTGGAATTAATGAATTATTAGGAAGACCTTATTCTCGCAAAGATTTAGTTCAGTTTGCGATGCAGGGCGAAAAATTAGCCAGCGGAAATGCGCATGCAGATAACGTTGCTCCTGCCCTTTTAGGCGGATTTACTTTGGTAAGAAGTTATGCGCCGCTTGATATTATTAGAATTGACAGTCCTGAAGAATTGTACGCAACGGTGGTTCACCCACAAATTGAGCTGAAAACGTCTGATGCTCGTTCGGTTTTAAAACAAAACGTTTCACTGAAAAGCGCCATTATGCAATGGGGAAATGTAGGCGGACTTGTTGCAGGTCTTTACACCAAAGATTACGATTTGATTGGAAGATCGCTTCATGACGAAATCGTTGAGCCTTTAAGAAGTGTTTTAATTCCGGGATTCGATCAAATCAAACAAACGGCTTACGAAAACGGCGCTTTAGGTTCTGGTATTTCAGGTTCTGGCCCATCTATTTTCGCTTTAAGCAGAGGAAAAGAAACCGCTGAAAAAATCGCAAAAGCCATGAGCGACGTTTACGAAAAAATGAGTTTACCGTATGAAATTCACGTTTCGAAGATTAATCCTGATGGCGTAAGAATTATATAACACCAATTTCACGAATTTGCTCGAATTGGTTTGTGCAATAATTCAAATAAAAAGGGAAAACACAACGTTTGTCAGGCTGAACGAAGTCGAAGCCGCACAAAGTATAGACACGATACATAACCGTGCAGTTTGTCATTTCGACGGAGGAGAAATCACACTAGTTTGTCGACAAAGATTGGCGAATTTCTGTACGGAGTTACGAGTGCGATTTCTCGTTCCTCGAAATGACAAACTGGACGTGCCGTACCTTGCTCGAGGCTTCTCCCGAAGCCTCGGGACCGCTCAGCCTGACAGAACTAAAACATAATTGAAAATATAATTTATTGAAATAAAGAATAGTACCACAAAGCTTTGCGCTCTCTGCGTTTTCAAAAGAAACCAATTCTTTGCGCTCTTTGCGGTTAAATAAAAAAACAACCAATGAAATACTACAGTTTAAACCACAATGCCCCAAAAGTTTCTTTTCAGGAAGCTGTTATACAAGGATTAGCGAGTGATAAAGGATTATATTTCCCAGAAAATATCACCGCTTTAGATGCATCATTTTTTGATAAAATCGAAAGTTTAAGTCACGAAGAAATTGCTTTTGAAGCGATTAAACAATTCGTTGGCGACGAAATACCTGCAGACAAATTAAAAGAAATCATTGCCGAAACTTTAGTTTTTGATTTTCCGGTTGTGAAAGTCGAAGACGGAATCTATTCGTTAGAATTATTTCACGGCCCAACAATGGCGTTTAAAGACGTTGGAGCTCGTTTTATGTCACGTTGTTTGGGCTATTTTAATAAAGACAAAAAAGACGCTAAAAACACCGTTTTAGTAGCCACTTCTGGAGATACAGGAGGAGCCGTTGCCAGCGGATTTTTAGGCGTTGACGGCGTTGATGTTGTCATTTTATATCCGTCAGGAAAAGTGAGCGACATTCAGGAAAAACAATTGACTACTTTAGGGCAAAATATTAAAGCTCTTGAAGTTGACGGTGTTTTTGACGATTGTCAGGATATGGTAAAAAAAGCGTTTTTAGACGAAACTTTAGCGCATAAAAACCTTACCTCAGCAAACTCTATTAATATTGCACGCTGGTTACCGCAAATGTTTTATTTCTTCTTTGCTTACAAAGCTTTGAAAAGCCAAAACAAACCTTTAGTTTTCTCTTGCCCAAGCGGAAACTTTGGAAATATCTGCGCCGGAATTATGGCAAAGAAATTAGGTTTGCCAATTGAGCATTTTGTAGCGTCTACAAACGTAAACGACACGGTACCAAGATTTTTAGAAAACGGAAAATACGATCCAAAACCTTCTAAAGCAACAATCTCTAACGCAATGGACGTTGGAAACCCAAGTAACTTTATTAGAATTCAGGAATTGTACAATAATGACTTAAAAGCTTTCGAAAAAGACTTCTCTTCTTATAGTTATACTGATGAAGAAACGCTTGAAGCTCTAAAGAAAATCTACAAAACAGACGGTTATATCGCAGAACCGCATGGTGCTGTTGGTTATTTAGGTTTGAAAAAAGAATTAGAAAAACACCCTAACGCCATTGGGATTTTCTTAGAAACAGCACACCCTATTAAATTCTTAGATGTTGTTGAACCTGCTTTAGGAATTACACTTCCTATTCCTGCTCAAATTGAGAGTGTTATTAATGAGGAAAAAGTTAGTGTGAAGATTGGGACTTATGAGGAGTTGAAGGCTTTCTTGGGGTAACAAACTTATAATAAATGATTAAAGCGAGTAAAATATTTTTGCTCGCTTTTTTATTGTATTATCATTAATTATTTTGAATAAATAAAAATATTAAGTACGGAAATCCGTAAAAATTGGCAAGAAAAAATACATATATTTGGAAACAAAAAAGTAAGTTAACTTTGGCTAATATAATTTATTAATATTGAAATGTTAGCTGTAAACTTATTACCAAAACATCAAAAGACTAAGAGATAAAATATTATGACTGAAAATTTCATTACAAGCATCTATATTGAAAATTCTAGAAATATCAAAGATTTCGAAATCCCACTTTCTAGCGATACTCGTCAACATTTAATATTGACTGGAAAAAATGGAAGTGGAAAAACAAGTTTATTAATTGAGATAAATAAATTTTTAGCAAGAATTGATGATGGTAGTTTTAATCATATTGCAAGTCAAATAGATCAACGAAAGCGACTTGAACAAAGCTTATTAACTTCTAATCTAAGCCCTGAGGGAAGGTTAAGTATTGAACAATCAATAAAAGGAATTCAAAATTGGTTCGAAAACTTTGGCGGTACTAAAATAAAATTTTCCGGAAGCGAAAGAAATATTTTCGAAAAGAGTGAAAAAGGAGAATTTTTATTGGCTTTTTTTGACGCTAAAAGACATATAAATCTGACTATACCAAAAGGAATTAATAAAATAAATTTAAAAAAGAAATATCAATTAAGTGAAAAAGCAAATACAAACTTCATTCAATATATTGTAAATCTTAAGGCAGATCGCTCTTTTGCAAGAGATGATAATGAGATGGATATAGTTGAAAAAATTGATAAATGGTTTGAAAGACTAGAAAATAGATTAAAACAAATTTTTGACGTGAGTAATCTTGAACTAAAATTTGATAGAAAATCTTACAACTTTGAAATTGTAACTGACAAAAGTGCACCTTTTAACTTTAATAACCTATCAGACGGATATTCCGCAATTATAAGTATTGTTACAGAACTACTTTTGAGAATGGAAGCACACCAAGTTAAATCTTATGATCTTGAAGGTATCATAATTATAGATGAAATTGAGACTCATCTACATGTTGATTTACAAAAAAAAATTCTACCATTCCTCGTTGACTTTTTTCCAAAACTTCAATTTATTGTAACTACACATTCTCCTTTTGTTTTATCTTCTTTATCAAATGCTACAATTTGCGATTTAGAAACTAAAACAGTTACAACAGATTTGTCTAGCTACTCATATGATGCCTTAATTGAAAGTTATTTTAGAGCTGATAAATATTCTGCTGAATTAAAAGAGAAAATTAAAACATTTGAAATATTAATTGAAAAAACCGACAGAAAAACAGAAGAAGAAATTCAGTTAAAAGAACTACGTAATTATTTTGCACATAGTCCGAAATATCTTTCTAATGAATTATTAGTAAAGCTTCAACAAATTGAATTAAAAGAATTAAATAAGTAATCGAATGGTGTATTTTGAAAAATCGCAACCAGCACCCGATTGCTTAGCCATAGAAAAAGCAAAAGCATCCGGTGATTACAAATGTGCTGATGTTTTAGAAAAAATTAAAAATGATTTCAAAAACAAATGTTATATCTGTGAAAACAAAGAGCCTTTATCAATAAATATTGAGCATTTTATACCACACAAAGGTGATAAAGATTTGAAATTTGATTGGAATAACTTATTTTGGTCTTGTTCACATTGTAACAACATCAAATTGGATAATTTTGTAAATATTTTAAACTGTACTGATTCAACACACAATGTTGATAAGAAACTAAGATATTTTATGAATCCATTCCCTTGCGAAAAAGTTATTATTGAAGCAATGGAGCAAACTCCAAAGATCCTTGAAACAAAGGAACTTTTAAATGCTGTTTACAATGGAACAACTAAACTAAAAACAATTGAATCAGCTAATCTTCGTAATAAATTATTAGAAGAAATAAGTGACTTTCAAAAATGGCTATGCGAATATTATAAAGCAACCACACAATCCGTAAAAGATTATTCACAATTAAAAATTATAGAGCATTTAAGTCGTGGTGCAAATTTTTCAGCTTTTAAAAGATGGATAATTTTAGACAACCAGATGAGAAAAGATGACTTTGAGCAGTTTTTCGATTAAATGTTTACGAGCCTATCGCTTATGAACACAAATAAAAAAAGAGACCTCCTAAAAGGTCTCTTTTCAATTTAATATATCTTCAAAACGTCTATTTCCCGTTCAATAACTTCTCTAAATACTCAACTTTATCTTTTTCAGCTTGCACCAAACGTTCGTAAAGTTCTACAACTTTATCTAAAGGATTAAAAGTACAATTGCAATTGTAATCACCTGAAGCAATTGCACTATGATCTTGAAAAGTATTTCCAATAATATTAAAAACCGCTTCATCCGAAAAGTTTTTAATTGCCTCAACAGAAACACCAAGAGCGTTTGCGATCTCAACTAATCTTTGTTCATCAACCGTTTCGCTGTTTTCAATATTCGAAATGGTCTGTTGGGTTATTCCTAAAGCAAATGCCAGTGCATCCTGTTTCATATCTTTAAGCTCCCTAATACGGCTTATATTTCTGCCGATATGTTTTGGTTTTATTGCTGTACTCATAATTCAAAGATATTTAAAATTCTTAAACGAAAATAAATTTCGGTAAAAAACAAAGTTGTTTTTGTAAGATACGCTTTTCAGAACCAATGTTTACCAAGTCAAGAGACTTCGTGTAACGTTAGTACTTAATCCGCAATCAAAAAAGCAGCCAAAACCCCTTTATGATCTGAAGGCCAAATACCATTTGGTTTCAAAAATGTATCTCCGTCGGGAGTTTCCATTCCTTTTCCTTTTACAACACTTGCTACAGGTCCAACAATTACAGTATCTGTCAGCGACAACTTTTTATTTGGATAAAAATAGATAAAGTCAATACGATCTCTTTCGTCGGCGTCTTTTGCCCATAATAGTTTTGACAATTCTACATCAGTATTATAAGCCGGCCAAGTAAATCCTGGATTTTTAACAGGGTCAGGGTATTTTACTCGGTAAGCGTCTAGAAAACCATTATTTTTAAGCGTCACACTATTATGCCACGGTACAATAACGCCGTTATGATCAAACAAATCTTTTGTTGCTGCTGTCCAATCTAAATGCGAAGGTTCGTTAAAATCGCCTCCTAAAAGCACTAGATTTCCTTTTTGACGTTCTATTTGAGCATCTTTTACAAAAAGCGCTATTTCTTCGTCACGCTGCGAATCGATATTTTGTTTCAGAATTTTTTCCGTATCTAAAATGGGTTCTGGTAATTTTTTCCAATCCACTCCATCGTAACCTCTTGGTAAATAACAAGCATAATGTGTGTAATCTAAATGTGCGGCATATACCGCAACACTGGTTTTCTTGTTTAACCTAATCATACATTTTATTAAGGATTCTGAACTAATCGATGTCGTAGATTCGATAGGAAATTTAGACAAAACAACGGCGTCCGTTTTAAGGCTCGAGCCATAAAAAATCTTGCCTTTGGCTTTTAAAGCTTCTAAAATATGCGGTGTAAACAATACTTCTTTATAATTGCGTATTTCACTCAATAAAACAATATCTGCATCAGATTGAAGAATTACGTCTACAATCGCGTCAAATCCTCCTTTTACTGTAGTTCCTTCGTGCCAAGTATTTAATGACAGAACTTTTAACTCTTTCTTAAAATTATCTTCCGCCAAAGATTTAACACTAAAAGCTGACACAGAACTAATTGCTGCTCCAAAAAACAGCAAAGAAACAAGGAATAGTATTTTATTTTTCATTGAATATCTTAAAAAAATTAGACTGAGTTTTTCTCTCGTCTGCATTATTGATTTGCTAAATTCAAATATACATTATAATACAAATCAAGAGATAAAGTTGTTAAAAATTAATACAAAAATGGCTTCAATCAAAAAACGTTTGTATTTTGGCTAAAGCCAATCTTCAATATTGTAATTTTGTTTTTCCTGCTAAAACAGAAGGCAAATTTCATTATGATTATTAAAACTTTAAAAATAAAACTATGCTAAAAAAACTTGCTTTCTTTTTATTAATTCTCTTGTTCTCTTGTCGAGAAAATGAAACCCACCGCACAAGTAATGAAGAACCAAAAGCATTTCAGGAAAAAAGTATCGATATAGGAAGATTTAGAAAAGGCCATGATTTAGTCGAAGACTTGTATCAGGAACTTGTAGATAAATCTCCTGAATTGAAATCTTTAGAAAAAGAGTTAAGTGAGTTGAATCCAAGAGATACAACAAATATTTTTTATAATTATAATAAAAAATCCGATGATTATTACAATTCTGCAGAAAGCCATATAACTGGCATAAGGGATAGTATAATGAAACAGAAAATTATAAACTTAATTAAGAAAAGTAACGATAAATATATATCACAAAAAGCTGATCTGGAAAATTTAATAGATACTATCAATAAAAAACAAACCGAAATAAATAATTATCATAATGCCTTGAAAATTATTTTAACGATTCCGCTTATTGAACAATATCAAAAGCAACATTTGCCAGACAAATCTCCATTTAAAAAATTGATTGAAAAAGAAGATCAACTACTTCAAAAAACAAAAATGAATACTCCAAAATATTAATTGGAAAGAAATTATTATATATCATGATTACCAAAGCATTACTACAAGACATTTCCGCATTAGTAACATTAATTAACTCAGCCTACAGAGGCGAATCTTCAAAAAAAGGCTGGACGACCGAAGCGCATTTACTGGAAGGAAAAAGAACTGATGAAGAAGAAATGACCCAAATTTTACAGGATTCTAAAAATACGATTCTGAAATTTACCGAGAATGATAAAATTATTGGTTCGGTTTTATTGGTCGAAAAAGGACATCAACTATATCTAGGAATGCTGACGGTTTCGCCAGAACTTCAAAATAGCGGAATTGGAAAAAAGCTTTTGGCTGAAGCCGAAATTCACGCTAAAACTCTTGGTTTATCCAGCATTATTATGACAGTTATTTCGGTTCGCGAAGAACTAATCGCTTGGTACAAACGCCACGGTTATGTTGATACGGGCGAAAGAGAAGCTTTTCCTGAAAGTGGTATTCACGTTACGGTTTCTGAAAAGCCTTTGGAGTTTATTTATTTAGAAAAAAAGCTTTAAGAAAGTTTCACCAGAAATTCACTGGATTTTTCATATATCGCAAAGAAGCCAAGTTGCAAAGTTTTTTTATTACTTTGTAACTTGGCTTCTTTACTAGTTTATATATAACTTTCCCTAAATAAGCTGAAATTTATTTGTACTCGAAAATAACTTTTTCGTCGACAAAATTTGTTGCAGAATTTAGTGGATTACTTGTGACACAACTTCCAGAAATTATAATTTCGCTTATTCTTCCTGATTTATCTAAATTTCTTTTGAAATTAACAGTTTTATAAGATTTTTGAAATGGAGTTTCAGTAAAGACATTTTCCATTGAAATTACATTATTTTTATTTCTTTTTCCAAGTTTATCGTGAGTTAAAATTTCATACCCATCAACCTTAAACAATGGTGTTTCATAAGCCATATCTCCCAAAAGGATATTTGGTTCAGAATCGTATTTATAATTACTGATTACAACATCTCCATACTCAAGGGTTTTAACTTGTGTAATATTACCATTAGTAACTATAAAATCAGTTTGTTTATCAAGACGATATTTTCCGTCACCATCAACAGACATTTTGTGATATTTAACAATTTTAGCTATATATTCATTGTCATAAGTATACACAGTTGAATCTCTTTCGATACTATAAACTTCTCCAGTTGTTCTTTTGAAAACAGTATTACTAATAACCAATGCAATATTTTTATTCTTTAATATAATAGATGTCTTATTTTTAATGTCGGCATTAGACACATTATCTCCTAAATTTGTGGTTTCAATCAAGTCATCATTGACATATGTTATAGCATAATAACTTCCTATTAAGTTAATACGCCTTTTATCGTCATATTTGAATTCTTGCTTATCAGTCATATACGCCATATTAGTACTAGTAGGAAACGTAATAGAAACCAAATTTTGTGTTGCCGGATCAATTGTTTCCGGTTGATCTGATTTTGGAGAATCCTCTGATGAGCACGCAGATAAATTAAGTAAAATGATAGTTAATGATAACAATGAAAAAAAATTTAATTTCATATTTGGTAGGTTTTAAAAGTGAAATATTTTAATTAATTGGGCTATTATAATTTATGGCAAACTTAAAAAATACTAAACAATAATAAGCATTTTCTTTAAAAAAAGCAGAAATTATAAAACAACTGATTAAACAACTATTTAAAGATTAAAAAAAGTCAGCTGGAAATAAGGAGACAAAATCTCTAACTTTTCTTTACCAATAGATCTTCCGAACTTGGCGTATTGTAAGATTTTTAAATTATATCCTAGCGAACTGCTGTACGCCTCTACAAAAAACCATTACCTCTTTGTAACTTTGAACCTTTTTTTAATGAAGAACTTAAACTAATCCCGTGAAATAATAAAAAATGAATATACTCCTTTTGTATAAAAAAGATAGTAAAGCCTCAATTTGGAGCGGCGGATTGACCTATGAATACATGATACATCCAAAAACCGCAAATTATGCCGATAGAGATTTTGTATTCAGAATAAGCAGCGCTACCATAGAGGACTTTCCTTCAGAATTCACCAAATTTAAGGGCTATCACCGATACTTGGTTATGCTGGATAACTGCTTGGATGTTGAGGTAAACAAAGAAAAAAAAGCATACGAGAAATACGAAATCATGGAATTTAATTCGGATGATGAAGTGACTTCTTATACAAAAGGGATTGATTTTAATTGGATGATTTCTGAAAAAATATCGCATCATAAACTGGAAATAACAAATCGTAATCAGAATTGTAATGCTGAAATAGTAATTGTATTTTCTTTACAGACAACCGTTATTACAATTAATGAAAAGCGTTACTCTTTAGAACCTTATGATTTATTGGTGATTGAAAATCAAGAAAAGGAAAATATAATTCTTGATTTTTCTACTGAATGCCTTTTTGGAATATTAGATTTTTAATCTGATCCTGTATTTGGTTTAACCGCAAAAGTTCACAAGGGTTTACGCAAAGTTCACAAGTTTTTTTTATCTCGAAATCCCGATCGCTATCGCGAGTAAACTTACAAAGGTTTTTTGATAAAGTTTCCATACCGTTTATCATTTCGAGGTACGAGAAATCTTCGCAAGTAACTCCGCAACAGAAATCCAATCTTTGTCGAGCTTCTCACGAAGATTTCTCCTTTGTCTAAATGACAAGATTGAGGAATAAATGCATTAAATAAAACCTTTGTCCCTTTGCTCCTCTGTACCTTTGAACCTTCCTTAAAGAACCAACTCTTCAAACAAACGCTGAATCGTTTTCTCCAAATCCTGACACAAACCCGGATGAGGTCTTGAAGTTTGGATCGCTGAACTTCTAATTGCGGTTAACCAGCGAAAACGCTCGGGAATATCAAATTCCGCAATTGGACCGCCGTCTCTGGCTCCGTTTGTGATTTTTTCTAGTGAGGTCAAATTGCATTCTAATTGTTCGATATCAAAATCATCAGAAAGTGCTTGTATTTTTTCTTTATTGAGATGAAAAAGAACTTTGATAAATTTGGCTTTTTTACAAAACAAAATAATTCCGATATTCAGAAATTCTTCGCGTTCTACCCTTGGTACAACTCGAATCACGGCATACTCATATAAGTGATTATCTTGCATTTTGAGCCTGATTTACAAAGGTTTCTGAATTTTCTAATCTGGTTTTTAAAAACTGTAAATACACATTTCTTAAACCTTCGGACGTTTCGTCGGTATCTTCCCATTGCAGCCATTCGAGCGGAATTGTATTTACAATATCTTCTAAAATTTCTGTTGTTAAAAGTGCTTTAAATTCGGCATCAACTTCTTTTAAAAGTGAAGCCTGCGGCAGTAAAACGTGGTCTTTTATCAATGCAAACGGACTTTTGGCATGCTGTTCCCAATTGTTCCAAGAATGATGAAAATACAAACACGCACCATGATCAATCAGCCATAGTTCTTTATGCCAAATCAGCATATTGGTATTTTTAAAAGTTCTGTCGACGTTTGTAATATAAGCATCAAGCCACACAATCTGCGAAGCCAATTTAGCATCTACAGTTGTTACAACTGGATCAAAAGTAATAGCACCTGATAAAAAATGAAGTGCGAGGTTTAATCCCTGACTTCCTTGCAGTAAATCCTGAATTTCCTCATCGCCTTCGGTTCTTCCAAAAGCTTCGTCTAGGTTTGCGAAAACTAATTCTGGTAATTGTAGTTTTAAGGCTTTTGCAATTTGTCCGCCTACTAATTCGGCTATAAGTGCTTTTACACCGTGTCCGGCTCCTTTAAATTTTAAGACGTATTTAAAATCGTCATCGGCTTCTGCCAAAGCGGGTAAAGAACCGCCTTCACGCAAAGGTGTAATATAACGAGTAACATTTACCGTTCTAAGATCGAAGTTGTTTTTCATTTTTTAAAGATTCAAAGATGCTAAGGTACTGAGTTGCTAAGTTTCTAATCTTTGACATTACAAACTTACGTTTTTTTGATTTTAGATCGTAGAGGGTAGATTTTAGATTTTTTATTAAACCGTAAATTATTTCACGCAGATTTAAAAAGATTTAAGCTGATATACGCAGATTATTCATCCTCAATTTTGTCATCATGAAGAATGACAAACTGTATATATAGACAAACAAAATTATCTAATTATCAAATTGACACATTTTCTAATTCAAGAAAAGCTTTTCCAAGATATTTAATAATTGTAGAAGCCGTAAAAGACTCATAACCCGTTTTTGGCAAAGCTAAATCGGCTGTTAATCCGTGCAGGTAAACGCCTAGTTTTGACGCATATTTGGGTTCATAGCCTTGTGCAAGAAGACTTGTTAGAATTCCTGTTAAGACGTCGCCGCTTCCTGCGGTTGCAAGAGCAGCATTTCCGCTCGTGTTTTCGTAGACTGAAGTTCTATTGATAATGTAAGTTGGTGCTCCTTTCATGACCACAATAACTTTGTATTTTTCTGAAAAAGCAATCGTTTTTTGAAATTTCTCTGCTTCTGAATTCCACTTTCCAATCAAACGCTCTAATTCTTTTGGATGCGGAGTCAGGATGGTATCTTCTGGAACTAATTCAAGCCAAGATAAATTTTCGGCTAAAATATTCAATGCGTCTGCATCGATAACTAAAGGCGCTTTGTTGATTCTTAAAAATTCAAATAAGGCTTTTTGTGTTCCGAGTTCCTTCCCTATTCCTGGTCCAATTCCAACCGCCTGCGGAATTAACGGCAAATGAATGTTAGTAATGAAATTTGTGTTTTCATCTGTAACTGTCATCACCTCTGGAATTGAGATTTGAAGAATCTGATAACCGCATTTTGGGATAAAAGTCGTTACGAGTCCGCATCCTGATTTTAAACAAGCTTTTGAGGCTAAAACGGCGGCTCCAATTTTTCCGTAACTTCCTGCAATAATAACTGCATGACCTTGAAGTCCTTTATGTGTATGAGGATTTACGGGTTTGTAGACTCTTAAAACTTCTTCTTTTGTGATTAAATATGGAGATTTCATTTGATGCTTTTTTATTTTAAACACATAGAATCATAGCTTTTCTTTGCGAATAAAGGCGTTTCACTTGTTTGAACAAACATAGCTGATTATGAAAACTTTGGATAAAGGATTCTTTTATGTTTCTTGATTAAAGTTACATAAAAAATCGAATGCACGAATGTTTCTTTTAAACGGTCAGCCCTAGTCCTGATTACTTCACTATATTTTTATTTTTTATTGGAGTTCAGTGAACTTCGTTTGAAGCGGCATCCTTTTACTTTTTTCTTTAAAAAGTAAAAGATATAGCGGATAGCAGTAAATAGCTCCTAATCATTGCGAAATTTATAATTTATACCGTTCAAATTTGATATTTTTTAAATAAATTTGCGATTCAATTTTATAAAACAACACAATGAAAAATACTGCGCTTACGCACATACATGAGAGTTTGGGAGCAAAAATGCTGCCTTTTGCGGGTTACAATATGCCTATTACATACGAAGGTGTAAATGCTGAACATGAAACTGTTCGAAACAGTGTAGGTGTTTTTGACGTTTCGCATATGGGCGAATTTTTACTTACTGGTCCAAATGCTTTGGCTTTGATTCAAAAAGTAACTTCAAACGATGCTTCGACTTTGACAATTGGAAGAGCGCAATATTCTTGTCTGCCAAATAATGAAGGCGGAATTGTAGATGATTTGATTGTATATAAAATGAAAGAAGAAGAGTATTTACTTGTTGTAAATGCTTCGAATATTGAAAAAGACTGGAACTGGATTTCATCTCACAATGATTTAGGTGTTGATATGAAAAACCTTTCTGACGATTATTCTTTGTTGGCAATTCAAGGGCCAAAAGCGGTTGAGGCAATGCAGCCATTATCGTCATTAGATTTAGCTGCAATTCCTTATTACCATTTTGAAGTTGGTGATTTTGCAGGGTTTAGTGATGTAATTATTTCTGCTACTGGATATACTGGTTCTGGCGGATTTGAAATTTATTGCAAAAATGCAGATGCTGAAGCAATCTGGAACAAAGTTTTTGAAGCTGGTGCGGCTTACGGAATCAAACCTATTGGTCTTGCTGCTCGTGATACTTTACGTTTAGAAATGGGATTTTGTTTGTACGGAAACGATATAAACGACACAACTTCTCCTCTTGAAGCTGGTTTAGGATGGATTACAAAGTTTACTAAAGATTTTACCAATTCTGAAAGTTTGAAAAAACAAAAAGAAGCTGGTGTTACAAAAAAATTAGTAGCTTTTGAAATGCAGGAACGTGCAGTGCCAAGACACGATTATGAAATCGTTGATGCTCAAGGTGAGGTAATTGGTATTGTAACTTCTGGAACAATGTCTCCGTCTATGAACAAAGGTATTGGTTTAGGATATGTTACTGTTGCAAACAGCGCTGTTGACAGTGATGTTTTTATTAGAATTAGAAAAAATGATGTTCCTGCAAAAGTGGTAAAACTGCCTTTTTACAAGAAATAATATGTTCCTAAAATATTTAGAAAATGCATTACAAATTGTAATGCATTTTTTTTGGGCCAAAAATTAAAGTATTTACAAGAAAAAATGATTTAATCCGTATTATTCTCAAATGCATTTAAGGCTGTAAAAACATTTACTCGCGTGTAAGATTTTTTAGAAAAAACGTAATTTTTATGAAAAAATAAACGTAATTTTAGTCTAAACGAAGATCTTCGATTTATGAAAAAAATAGTATTAGTATTGATGTTAACTGCCAACGTTCTATTTAGTCAAAATAGTGCCAACACCTGCGAAATACTAAACAAAATAAATGCAATAATCCAATCAGAACATCTACGCCCAAAACCAGTCGATGACAGTTTATCGGTTTTTGTTTTCGATAATCTAATTAATGAATTAGATCCTTCTAGAAACATCTTTTTTAAGAGCGAATACGATGAAATGGCAGCAAAATATCGTTTAAACTTAGATAATTTAATTCTAGAAAACGACTGCAGTTTTTTGACTGACATTACATCAAAATACATTTCCGGATTAGAAAGAACAAAAAATATCCTTGAAAAAATTCAAGCCGCACCTTTTGATTACAGCAAAAAAGATACGATTAGATTTTATAAAAAATCATTTCCATTTTATTTGAAAAAAGAAGATTTAGAGAAAGTATGGCGAAAAAAAATACGTTATCAAATTCTGGATGATATTGCAGAGACAAGCGATAATTTAGATTCTATTAAAGTCAATTTTAAATCTATAGAAGCAAAATCTAGAAAATTGATTTTATCAAATGAAATCTGTCGTATTAATACGCTGCTAGAAACCAAAACAAATCAAAACGAGAATCTTTATAATTTTTTCTGCACTTATTTTGATCCGCATACTGCTTATTTTAGCGATGATTCTAAATCGAGCTTTGTTGCGTCGTTGTCGAAAGAGCATTTATCATTGGGAATGACGGTAAATCTTAATGAAAAAAATGAAATTATTGTACAAGAACTTGACCCAAATGGCCCTGCATATCAAACTGGTCAGATAAAAAAAGGCGATCAAATTGTTTCTGTTTCCAATCAAAAAGAAACACTTCAGGTTTCTTGCGCTTCACTAGAATCTATTTCGACCATGATTTTATCTGAAGCGAATAAAAGCTTAACCATAACTCTTAAAAGAAATTCAGGTAAAAGTTTTGAGGTTTACATTGAAAAGCAAGTAATGAAAGATGAAGAAAACTCGGTTTTTAGCTTTATAATTGGTAAAGACAGTAAAATTGGATACATTAAAATCCCTAGTTTTTATGCTGATCTGGACGGAAACAGCAGAAAAGGCTGTGCTGATGATGTAGCCAGAGAAATTATAAAATTAGAAAGAGACAATATCAAAGGTCTTGTTATAGATTTAATAGATAATGGCGGCGGTTCTATGGAAGAAGCCATAAAACTGGCAGGAATGTTTGTTGATTATGGTCCACTTTCGATTGTTATTGATCATACTAAAGAAAAATCTATTATAAATGATCCTTTTAAAGGTGTTATTTACAAAGGTCCTATTGTGATACTTGTTAATAGCAATACAGCATCAGCCAGCGAGTTTTTCTCCTCTATTATGCAAGATTATAATCGTGCTCTCTTATTAGGCAGCAGTACTCTTGGTAAAGCTACTATGCAGACAATCCTTTCGCTTGACGAAACAAAAAACACTGATTTTCTAAAAATTACGATTAATAAATTTTACCGAGTAACTGGAAAAAGTCATCAATACATAGGTGTAACTCCAGATGTGGTTCTTCCTGAGTTTTATGAAGATGTTTATCAAAAAGAAAGCGATTTTCCAACTGCGATTAAAAATGACAGCATTACCTCAACGCTAAAATACCGCCCGTACGTAAAACGAACTTTAATTGATAAACTGGCAAAAAACAGTAAAACGAGACTGGCAGATAATTTTTATTTTAATGATATTAAAAAGATCAATCTTAAAATAGATCAATTGGTAAACACTCCAAAAGCGGAGGTACCAATGACCATCGACGCTGTCTTTAATCAGAAAAAAATAGTAAATTCTTTGTGGAAAGAAATCAATACTTTTAATGACGAAAATAATCCGCTGGACGTTTACAACTCCACAGTAAACCAGTATTTATTGAGTGCTTATCCTAATGACAAAACAATAAATCAGTACCAAATCGATCATTTAAAAATAAACCCATACTTAAATGAAGCGGTCAATATTATAAATGACTTTAATTCTTCGAAATAAAAGTTTTTGTTTCAAGTTTTTTTGTTTCAAGTTTCAGATTTTACACATAGCGTGCTAAAGTTTACGCAATATTGTACCAACTTGAAACCTAAAACCTGAAACTTGAAACCTTAACCTCAAAACAAATCAAAAAAAACTTAAATTTTGATTTTGGAAAAATTAAGGAATAACCGTATTTTTGCATCACAAAACTAAAAATTAGAAATGGGAAGAGCGTTCGAATTTAGAAAAGGAAGAAAAATGAAACGTTGGTCAGCAATGGCTAAAACATTTACCAGAATTGGTAAAGATATCGTTATGGCAGTTAAAGAAGGTGGTCCAAACCCTGATGCCAATTCTAGATTAAGAGCTGTTATACAAAATGCAAAAGCCGCAAACATGCCGAAAGACAATGTGGAGCGCGCGATAAAAAATGCAAGTAATAAAGATACTGCTAACTATAAGGAAATTTTATTTGAAGGATATGCGCCTCACGGAATTGCAATCTTGATTGAAACTGCATCTGATAACAATAACAGAACGGTTGCTAATATTCGCAGTTATTTTAACAAATGCAACGGAACAATGGGAACTCAAGGTTCTGTTGAGTTTATGTTTGACCATACTTGTAACTTTAGAATTGCAAATAATGGTCTTGATGCTGAAGAATTAGAGCTTGAATTAATTGATTTTGGTGCTGAAGAGGTTTTTGAAGATGAAGACGGAATCTTAATCTACGCTCCTTTTGGAAGTTTTGGTGCTTTGCAAAAAGAATTAGAAAACAGAGGACTTGAAATTTTATCATCAGGTTTTGAGCGTATTCCACAAATCACTAAAGAATTAACAGAAGCTCAAATCGCTGACGTTGAAAAATTAATCGAAAAAATCGAAGAAGATGATGACGTAATGAACGTTTATCATACTATGAAAGAGGAATAATATTCTCTTTTTATATTACAAAATTGAACTCTGGAGAAATCTGGAGTTTTTTTTATTTATTATCGAAAGTCAGTTCGTAAATAATCGTCAGTCAAAATTTTCTAATCTTGTTTTTCATTGTAATAAGTCAATCATAGTAATCTTTAAATTTCAACTTCTTATTGCTCCAGAAATTAATCTTTTACATTTTTTTCACTGCATATTACATTCATATTTTAAAAGTATCTTACATTTAAAGTTCTAGACTACATGAAATTTCCGTTTTCTTAAAGTAGATTTGTATATAAATAATGTACCGTCAGAGATATTTGCAGAGCATTACAGAAGAACACTTAGAAAAACTAGGGTGGAAAAATTCAAACTTTTTATTTCAAATAATCATGAAGTACGTTTTAAAAAACAGAACTAAAAAAAATGGCATAATCTATAAATTAGATATTGATTTCATTCCTGAGAATTTAGTTCTTTCATCATTTTTTGTACAACTTCGATTAGAGAATTATCCTGATTTTATAAATGATATTGCAAACTCTCATAGTAGTGGCTACGAGTTTGTAAGCATTCGATTTTTTAATGACATTGATTGTGATGATCAATCTTGGGTAAAAAGTATGGAGGGAAGAGAACTTGAAGATGGAGAAGTTTTTGTTTATAGTGAAGAAATAGGCAGCTGTATTTTATTGGAAACAATATTTGATGATGTTCTACGCAGTTATTCTTTAAAACTTATAGATATTTATGCAACAGACAATAATTTACAAGAAACATACAAAAAACACTATCAAAAATACAATGGAAATCATCCCTTTTTTATTAAAAATCCTATTTGGGAAAGAGCAATGCAATATTCTTTATCTAAATTATTAAAAAAAAGTAATCATTCCAACTAAACAATTATACTCCCACAAAAGATAATAAACTAAAACTATGATCAAAAATTGGAAAAAATTTAATGAAACTGGTATTTATATTCCTATTGATATTTTAAATCCAAATACATTTCATTACGAGAAAATTGAAAACAGTATTAGAGAAGAATTTTTAAAAGGCAAAAGACATGGGATGTATTGGGAGTATAAAGAAAAAAAAATAAGTATTTCTGATAAAAATGGAAGTGTAGAAGGATTCCCTCTTTCTAATTTACAATATATAGTTGCAATATTTAAAAATAGTAAAACTTATCCTTATCCTAATAATGCTGTAATTTTAAACCTGGACGGAACATTTGAAAAAAAAATACAATTACCTCCCTTTAAATCCGAAATCATTATCGAAGAAATAGAAAAGAAAAACGAATCAAATCCTCCTATCGAAAATTTTTTAAATGGAAAAAGATTGTGTTTCAACAATTATTCGAGATACATAAATGAAGAACAAATGGAGTTTGATATAATTGATATTGATTATGATCTAGATTATACAGAATCTCAAATACTAGACCTAGATACATTAGAATTAGCCGATTTCCTAAAAGTCCGTTTTGACAGATATTCTTATTGGAACAAAAAGTATAAACCATAATTTTAAACTTTAAAATCAAATATAATCACAAAATACGCATTATATTACTAGTAGTCCAATTCATAGTAATCTGCTAGAGAAACAAAAGCCAAAGAAAAAATCATATATTAAATTCTTGCAAACAGATAAAACAACACCAATAAAATATTATTAGCTAATGAAAACACTTTGTTTAATTCTTATATTTTTGGGATTATCTATAATTGGAATAGAAGCAATAAATGATTTCTCAAAAACTAAAATCTTTTATGCATCGTTGAATCCTGATGAAAATTACTCTAAAGACATACTGGTAGTAAATGAAAAAATACCACCGTCAAATAGCGGCAGCAATAAAACTTCTTGGGTATTTTATGGGTATTGCAAATCTGATAAACTAAAAAGCGGAATCGCAATACCAATAAATATTATTGAAAGTGGAAGCTTAAATACAAGCCAGATTCCGATTTGGAGAATTAAAACGGTAAAGGAAAAAATCCTGTATAGAAGAGAGAATAATACAATTAATAGTCCATTTTCATATGAAATGCGTCAATATTGGGTTACTCCATTATTTATGATTGTAATACTGCCGGCACTATTTTGTTATTTAAAAATAAGACGAAGAGAAAACACACGCAAACCCTCACTCTAGATTTAAATACAATGATAAAGACGTTAGAAATTGTTAAGTCTTTATGGATTACATCGTTCCCATTCTGATAGTATTGACAATTCTATGTTGTACAGGTATCCCAAAATACCTAAAAAGAACCCCATAATCAAAAAAACTATTATATTTGTTTTTCTCAAGACAAAATTAATTTAAAAATAAAGAACAATGCAAACCTCAAAATACACAAAATTCGCTGTAATAATTTTAGTTATCTTATTTATAGTAATAAGCGTTATAAGCTAAAAAAAAAACTTTAACCACTCTACTTTTGTTATAACGATAGTGAAGTAAAGTAGAATTTATATTTATTCCCCATTCACAGATAGACGAAAAATGCAAACATCTAAATACACTAAATATATTATAATCGTAATGGTTATTTTATTTGTAATCATCAGCGCTATAAGCTGCTCAACTCATACGCACACTTACAGCAGCGGTCCAAAAAAAGTACCGCCTGGACAAGCAAAGAAAATGTCTGGCAGCAAGAGCGCAAAAGCTTATGCTCCAGGACAGCAAAAAAAGCGTTAATACTATAAAGCAAAAAGCCTTCTGAAAATTCAGAAGGCTTTTTTACTATTCCAAAACCTGAGTGCTACTAAAAATATAAAAAACTAACTAACTAACTAACTATTATAAAAATAACGTAATGCCTTATTTTGAAGTAATTTTCTTGGCTGGTGAATTTGTTATTTTCAGCAGATAAGTTCCCTCTGGAAGATCATTAACATTTAATGAACTAGTATTTCCAAGTACCTTCTGCCCTTGCGAAAACACTTCAATATTTTTTGTTCCTGCATTTACATCACTGTTCGTTATTATAGAACCTGATGCTGCAGATTTTGTATTTGTATTTATTTTAGACTTTAAAACTGCCGGCTTTGCTACCGCCGCTGCTGCTATAGTAACAACTGCTTTAGAGCTATTATAAAGTTCCGTAACCTGTTGATCTGTCAAAGCTGTATCATAGATCTTTAAATCGTCGATATCAGCGTTAATTCCAACTGTCGTATTTACTTCTCCTAATCTAAAAATATTTCCTTTTGTTGAACGTGTTATACCGCTTAACGATTTCAACAATTCTCCGTTTCTATAAATTTTAGAAACTGTACCATCATACGTAATAGTATATTGATACCATGTGTCTTTGCTTAAAGTGGTTGAAACAATAACATCGTTAGTTGCACCCCAGCCTGCTAAACTTAAATCTGAATTTGACGATGAGGTACCTTGCTGTAATAATCCGCAATACTGCGCATTGTAAGCTGTACCGTAACCCCAAATATAATTTGCCGTAGTAATATCATTAAACTTAACCCAAATACTTACTGTTCTTGCGTTATTTGCCATTGGCAGATTATCAATAACAGCTTCCATAGCCTTGCCATTTAGTCTTTGTGCATTTGCAGCAACTCCCGCTCTATCAGCAACAAAATTATTTGTTCCGATAAAAGAAGTCGTATTTGCTGTATTATTTAAAGTCTCATTGAAACTAAACTCCTGAATTGGATTTTGAGCAGTCGCATTCAAATAACTTACAAACAAAAATGAGAGTAGTAATTTTTTCATGATATGTAGATTTAGGGATTAAAAAAACATTGTGTCATTTTAACACTGCTAAACTAGATTATTATGTTTTTGAGCTGAAATTTATCCGACAACTAACATAAATAATCGTTCAAATAACCAAAATTGATGATTTTTAGTCAACAATTAGAATTATTTATACCATATAATATTATATTAAAATTTTAAACATCTCATAATTAAAATAAAAATTTCTTACGTATAAATACGGTATTCTCATTTGAAACAAATATATTCATAATTCAAAAAACCAATAATTATACCCAACCGTATTATCGACTTAAAATCGTTCCATAAAAAAACTCCATTCGCAAATACGAATGGAGTTCTAATATCTAAAAAAGAGGTCTAACCTACTTTACAAATTCAATTTTTTGAGCTTCTTCTTCATTAACGCTGTCAAAGAAACCTTGTTCATTCATCCAGTCATCGCTAAATACTTTACTCATATAGCGTGAACCATGATCTGGGAAAATTGCTATAATATTACTGTCTTTTGTAAACTCTCCTTCTTCTGCATATTGTTTAATAGCCTGCATTACTGCTCCAGAAGTATAACCTACAAACAACCCTTCTTTTCGAGTGATTTCTCTAGCTGAGTGCGCACTCTCCTCATCGGTCACTTTCATGAATTTATCAATAATATCAAAATCTGTAGCTGATGGAATTAAATTCTTTCCTAAACCTTCAATTCGGTATGGATAAATCTCTTTATTATCAAACTCTTTTGTTTCGTGATATTTCTTCAATACTGATCCAAAAGCATCAACACCTAAAATTCTAATATTCGGATTTTGCTCTTTTAAAAATTTCGCTGTTCCAGAAATTGTTCCTCCGGTTCCGCTGCAAGCAATAAGATGTGTAATTTTTCCTTTTGTTTGTTCCCAAATTTCAGGGCCAGTAGTGTTGTAGTGGGCATCAATATTTAATTGATTAAAATATTGATTGATATAAACTGATCCTTTTGTTTCCTCGTGAAGTCGTTTAGCTACATTGTAATACGATCTTTCATCATCTGCAGAAACGTGAGCAGGGCAAACATATACTTTGGCACCTAGACTTCGCAGCATGTCAATTTTATCTTTGGATGATTTTGAACTTACGGCCAAAATACAATTGTAACCTTTTATAATGCTTACCATTGCCAAACTAAAACCTGTGTTACCTGATGTAGTTTCGATAATAGTATCACCTGGTGATAAAATTCCCTTTTTCTCGGCTTCTTCGATAATATATAACGCTATTCTATCTTTTGAGGAATGACCTGGATTAAAAGCTTCTACCTTTGCGTAGAAATTTCCTTCTAACTCTTCGGTGACTTTATTTAGCTTAATAAGCGGGGTGTTACCTATTAATTCTAAAACATTATTATAAGCGTTTATTTCTTCTTTCATAAAAAAATAGTTAATCGAGATGGTATTTTAAAATAACCTCGATAGGTTGCAAATTTAACAAAAAATTTTTAATTAGCTTTTAATTTTTTCTAAATCTAATAAAAAACTAAATTCCTTTGCTAAGTCTCTCAAAGCCTCAAAACGTCCCGAAGCCCCGCCATGTCCAGCATCCATATTGGTATCTAAAAACAAAAAATTATTATTTGTTTTTAAATCTCTCAATTTAGCCACCCATTTAGCTGGCTCCCAATATTGTACCTGCGAATCGTGCAATCCTGTTGATACATACATATTAGGATAGTTTTGCGCTTTTACATTATCATACGGTGAGTACGATAACATATAATCGTAATACTTTTTATTATTTGGGTTACCCCATTCGTCATATTCTCCGGTTGTAAGCGGTATGCTGTCGTCCAGCATCGTTGTAATAACATCTACAAAAGGCACTTGAGCAATAACTCCATTGTATAATTCTGGAGCTTCATTAACTACAACTCCCATTAAAAGTCCTCCTGCAGATCCTCCTTCAGCATACAAATGTTCTGGAGATGTATAATTTTCGTTAATTACAAATTTAGAGCAATCGATGAAATCTGTAAAGGTATTTTTCTTTTTTAACAGTTTTCCATCTTCATACCATTGTCTTCCTAAGTCTTCTCCTCCTCTAATATGTGCGATCGCATAAACAAAACCGCGATCTAACAAAGAAAGTCTTGTCGAAGAAAAATAAGTATCCATTGTAATTCCGTAAGAACCATAAGAGTATAACAACAACGGATTTTTTCCGTTTTTCTTCAATCCTTTTCTATAAATCATCGAAATTGGCACTTTAACACCATCTCTAGCCGTTGCCCAAACACGTTCTTCGGTATAATTTTCTTTATCAAACTTTCCTCCTAAAACCTGTTGTTCTTTTAAAATCTCTTTGGTTTTGGTTTTCATATTAAAATCAATAACAGACGACGGTGTAGCAAGCGATTGATAGCTGTATCGCAAAACATCTGTATCAAAATCAATATTTGTTGTAGTATAGGCGTTATAAGTTTCACTGCCAAATGGCAGGTAATAATCTTTATCTTCACCCCAAGGCATGATTCGAATGTGATTTAAACCGTTTGAGCGCTCTTCTACAACCAAAAAGTTTTTAAAAATCTCAATATCTTCTAACAAAACATCTTCACGATGCGGAATAAGATCTACCCAATTTTTCTTTCCTGTCTTATTTTCAGGCGTTTTCATTAATTTAAAATTAGTCGCCTTATCTTTATTCGTTAAGATATAAAAAGAATCTTCGTAGTGCGAAATACTATACTCTAAACCACGAACACGAGGCTGAAAAACCTCAAATTCACCGTCAGGATTATCTGAATTCAAAATTCTATATTCAGTTGTTAAAGTACTTCCTGAACTTATTACAATATATTTTCTTGACTTTTCTTTACTTACCGAAACATTAAAAGTATCATCAACTTCATCATAAACCAAAACATCATTTTTAGAATCTGTATTTAGTTTATGTCTAAAAATTTTATCAGCTCTTAAAGTAACTTCATCTTGTCTGGTGTAAAAAATAGTCTTATTATCATTTGCCCAAACAGATCCTCCTGTTGCATTTTCGATTTTATCTGACAATATTTCTCCAGTTTCAAGATTTTTAATCTGAATCGTGTAAATCCTTCTTCCAACAATGTCAACTCCAAAAGTGACAAATTTATTATCTGGACTTATACTTAAACCTCCTAATTTGAAATAAGCATGACCCTTTGCTAATTCATTACAGTTGAATAAAATTTCTTCATCTGCAGAAAGACTGCCTTTTTTTCTAGCAAATATTGGATAATCCTGACCGGTTTCAAATCGTGTAATATAAAAATATCCGTTGTAGAAATAAGGAACTGATGAATCATCTTCTTTAATTCTCGCTTTCATTTCCTCATACAATGATTCTTGTAAATCCTTTGTATGAGCGGTCATTTTTTGATAAAACTCATTCTCTTTATTCAAATAATCAATAACTTCTGGATTCTCTCGATCGTTCAGCCAAAAATAATTATCTATCCTAGATTCTTTATGTTTCTTTAATGTTTTTGGAATTTCTTTAGCCTTTGGAGCCAATATATCGTTTTGCATTATTTAATTAAGCATTAGTTTTTAAATACGGAAAGGCAAAAATACTACAATCAGAATAGAACGGGAATTAATTTTTTCATAAAATATTCTATTGTAATCATAAAGCAATATACTAATTTTGTATGAAATAATTTAAAAATCAACAAAAAATGGATTTAATGGGAATGATGGGAAAACTTAAAGAAACCCAGCAAAAAATTGAAGATACAAAGAAACGCCTAGATACTGTTTTAATTGACGAACAAAGCGCTGACGGATTATTGAAAGTAACATTAACTGCCAATAGAAAAATAAAAACAATCTCTATAGACGATTCTCTATTAGAAGACAAAGAACAGCTTGAAGATTACTTAATTGTAACTTTAAATAAGGCAATTGAAAAAGCAACAAGCGTTAACGAAAGAGAATTAGATGCTGTTGCAAAAATGGATATGCCAATGATTCCTGGAATGGATAATCTTTTTAAGTAAGAGACAAAGGTTCAAAGTTACATAGTGACAAAGGTTTCTTATGACCTAAAACAAAAAAGACGCTTAATTAAGCGTCTTTTTTATTAACCTTTGTCCCTTTGCTACTATGTAACTTTGAGCCTTCTTTCCTAAATCTTCGAAAGCATTTCCACTACATAACTATGCATAACCTCTTTATAATCCAAATGCGTTACAATTCGGAGTTTATTATGTCCAAGCGAACTTATTATAATATTTTTCTGTTTTAATTTTTCTATTAAAAGCTGATCGCTGTATCCTTCAGCTAAAGAAAAAATCAAAATATTAGTTTCTACCGGTTCTACTGAGGCAACCCATGATTTTGTACTCAAAATAGCTCCAATTTCTTTTGCTCTTCTATGATCTTCTGCCAGACGTTCAATATTATTTGCCAAAGCATATAATCCTGCAGCTGCCAAATAACCAACTTGACGCATTCCTCCGCCTAATATCTTCCTGATTCTCAACGCTCTATGAATATCAGCTTTACTTCCAAGCAAAACAGAACCAATTGGCGCTCCTAATCCTTTTGACAAACAAACTGATATAGTGTCGAAAATCGCCCCAAATTCTTTCGGATTTTGTCTTTTTGCTACTAATGCATTCCAGATTCTAGCGCCATCTAAATGGAATTTTAAATTATTTGCATCACAGACTCTTTTTATTTCTCTTAGATCTTCCAATTCATAACAAGCACCACCACCTTTGTTAGTCGTGTTTTCTACACAAACCAAACTTGTTAAAGGACTATGATAAAATTCAGGATCATTGATAGCTGCCGCAACCTGCTTGGCATTTATCATACCGCGATGTCCGTCTAATAAACAGCAGGAAACTCCGCTGTTAAAAGAAACTCCTCCTCCTTCATAATGATAAACGTGTGCATATTTATCAGCAATTAATTGCTCACCCGGCTGCGTATGCAGTTTTATTGCTGTTTGGTTTGCCATAGTTCCTGACGGAAAAAAAAGTCCAGCTTCCATACCAAAAAACTCAGCTACTCTTGTTTCTAATTCTATAACCGTAGGATCTTGTTTGTATACATCATCGCCAACATGAGCGTTAAACATATACTGCAGCATCTCCTGTGTAGGTTTAGTTATGGTATCGCTAATTAAATTTATTTCCATATAAAACTATATCTTTTTTTTGGACAGCAAAATTACATATTACTGTTAGTTTTTGATCGCAAGTTTTAATAAATTTTAACTTGCTGCGTAACTATAGAACCAAATTAACGTAATATTTATAAAAAACATATAAATCATGCCTTAATAATTCAAAAAATAAGTTGTTATTTTTTAAACGCTTTTCAACTAAATCAAAAATATATCCTCCTAATTAGTATTAATCAATCTTTTTTAGACAAATAGTATTTCCTGATATTATCCCTGATGATTTAGTGTAAATTCTAAAAACTATATCTTATTTTTGTACAACGAAATTACGTTGTATTTTTTTCTATAGAAACGTAATAGCGGTAAAAAACAAACAAAAACACTTATTAATTTATGACAACAGCCGAACAAGTAAAAGGTATTGTGGAGCGCCTTGGTGCGTTGAGGAGGTATCTTTGACGTCGATGCCAAGCTAATCGAAATTGCAAACGAAGAAGAAAAAACTTTCGCTCCTGATTTCTGGAATAATCCCAAGGAAGCCGAAAGTATTGTAAAAAATCTTCGAAACAAGAAAAAATGGATTGAAGATTATGACAAAGCTGTTTCACTTACAGAAGAATTGCAGCTGGCGTATGATTTTTATAAAGAAGGAGAACTTTCTGCTGACGAACTTGATGAACAATATAACGTTACACAATCTCATATAGAAAACATCGAATTCAAAAACATGCTTTCTGATGAAGGTGACAGTTTAAGTGCTGTTCTTCAAATTACTGCTGGTGCAGGCGGAACTGAAAGCTGCGATTGGGCAGGAATGCTAATGCGTATGTATATGATGTGGGGAGAAAGTTATGGTTATAAAATAAAAGAGCTGAACTTTCAAGCTGGTGATGTTGCCGGAATCAAAACGGTTACTTTAGAATTTGAAGGCGATTATTCATTTGGCTATTTAAAAGGAGAAAACGGCGTACATCGCTTAGTTAGAATTTCACCTTTTGACAGTAATGCAAAACGTCACACCTCATTTGCTTCTGTGTATGTTTATCCGCTGGTTGACGACAGTATCGAAATTGACATTAATCCTGCTGATATCGAAATTACTACTTCTCGTTCGAGTGGTGCTGGAGGACAAAACGTAAATAAAGTAGAAACAAAAGTTCAATTGGTTCACAAGCCAACCGGAATCCAGATTCAGTGTTCTGAAACAAGATCTCAGCAAGATAATAGACAACGTGCTATGCAAATGCTTCGTTCTCAGTTGTACGAAATTGAATTAAAAAAACAACAAGCACAACGTGCTGATATTGAAGCCGGAAAAATGAAAATTGAATGGGGTTCGCAAATACGTAATTATGTAATGCAGCCATATAAATTAGTAAAAGATGTTCGTACTGGTTATGAAACAAGCGATGTAGATGGCGTAATGAACGGAAATATTGACCCGTTCCTGAAAGCATTTTTAATGATGATGGGACAAAAAGAAGAGGAATAGTCAAAAGTGGTCATTGCTTAGTCTTTAGTAGTTAGTTTATAGTAAACTTTAAAGAAAAAAATTATGATAAAATGGGCAGATGTAATTCATTTTACAAATAAAGGGAATCCAGCTCCTGAAAAAAGAGTTGAAAAAACTGAAGATGAATGGAAACAGCTTTTAACTCCTGAAGAGTTTCAAGTAACACGTTTAAAAGGAACTGAGAGATCTTTTAGCTCTGAGCTTTGCAGTTTATTTGATCCTGGAATTTATGAGTGTAAATGCTGCAGTACTTTACTTTTTGATGCTTCTGAAAAATTCGAAT
Organism: Flavobacterium sp. FlaQc-28; assembly: GCF_044007415.1. Lineage (NCBI taxonomy): Bacteria > Pseudomonadati > Bacteroidota > Flavobacteriia > Flavobacteriales > Flavobacteriaceae > Flavobacterium > Flavobacterium sp. FlaQc-28. Next base: position 585,962 of record NZ_JBIPCM010000002.1, on the reverse strand, counting down.
CAGGAACAGGCTGGCCCTCTTTTACACAGCCAATAAAAGAAAATGCAATTGCTTATCATGCTGATAAGTCATACGGAATGATTCGCGTTGAAGTTGTATGCAATGTATGTGATGCACATTTAGGACATGTTTTTCCAGACGGACCACAACCAAGCGGCTTGAGATATTGCATTAATGCAATTTCACTCTCTAAAATTAAAGACTAACAAAAAGCGATTCCTTTACTCAAAAAAGGAATCGCTTTTTTTTACACAAATTTAAAATATTAATTAACATTAAAAATGTAAGTCACTACCTATCAATAAAATGATTCTCTTTTATAACCGTATTTTTTACAATATTTAATTGCTTAAACATCTATAATACAAGAAAAGGCACTACACAAAATTAGAATACATTCACTAAATTAATAGGTAAAATGTTAATTTTGTAATATTTAAACTATTATTATAAACTTTTATCAAAAAACTTGAAAATTTTATTAGGTAATTAAAATCTATTTCATTTTATTTGGCAAAAAATAAACCCTTAGTCAATTAAACTTATCAATGAAATCCTATTCTATTCAAGAAATTAATGAAGTAATTAATGGTGTAATCTACGGCACAACTTCACAAAGCGTAACCGCAACCGAGCAATTAGAAAAAGCCACCACTTCTGAAATTTCGTTTATAGGAAACAAAAAATATGAAAAATATTGGTCAGCATCAAATGCTTCAATTGCAGTTGTTAATGAAGATATTTCGATCGAGCCGGGAGAAAATCGTGCTTTTATTAAAGTGAAAAACGCAGATTTAGCTATGTCACAAATTCTAAATCTTTTCGCCCCTCCTGCCCCAATATTTCATACAAATATTCATAAAACTGCAACTGTCGATGAGACTGCAATAATTGGCGAAGGCGCTAGGATTGGTGCAGGATGTTATATTGGTCCAAAAGTTGAAATTGGAGCAAATGCAACTTTATATCCAAATGTGACAATTTTAGACGAATGCACTATCGGGAAAAACACTGTTGTTTGGTCAGGATCAGTAGTTCGTGAGCGCTGCCATATTGGTAACGATTGCATCATTCACCCAAATGCTACAATTGGAGCAGACGGTTTTGGATTTCGCCCATGTTCTGAAAAAGGTTTAGTCAAAATTCCACAAATTGGAAACGTAATTATAGGAAACGGCGTTGAAATTGGAGCAAACTCTTGCGTTGACCGTGGAAAATTCAGCTCGACAATTTTAGGCGACGGCTGTAAAATTGATAATTTAGTTCAAATTGGACATAACAGTAAATTAGGAAAATTTTGTATTATGGCCGGAAACAGCGGTTTGGCTGGATCAGTAACTTTAGGAAACGGAGTTATTATTGGTGGAAGCGCTTCTATAAAAGATCACACGACAATTGGCGACGGTGCTGTTATTGGTGCTGGATCTGGTGTTATAGGCGATGTTCCTGCAGGAAAAACAATGTTGGGCTATCCAGCTGTTGAAGCACGTGATGCTTTAAAACAATGGGCAACATTAAAAAGAATGGCTTGCAATCCTAAAAAATAACACAATTTACATAGCTATAGAAAAAGCAGAAGCCAACCGCTTCTGCTTTTTTATTTAAGGAAATAAAATCCTCTAAAATTAAAGTTCAGACAAATTCGAAATACTCTATTTATTTCAATTGATTTTGTAAATTAGCCAACACTATTTTACAAAATCAATACTATATCATGGATTTAAACTTCAATAAAAACGAAGATCATAATAAATTACTCCTTTCTGAATTAAAACAAAAATTTGCCAAAGTAAAATTGGGCGGCGGTGAAAAACGCATTGAGAAATTACATTCAGAAGGAAAAATGACAGCTCGTGAACGAATCGCTTATTTATTGGATGAAAACTCAAATAGTATTGAAGTTGGCGGTTTTGCAGGCGAAGGAATGTACAAAGAACATGGCGGATGTCCTTCTGGCGGTGTGGTTGTTAAAATTGGTTATGTAAAAGGCAAACAATGTATTGTTGTTGCAAATGATGCTACTGTAAAAGCAGGAGCTTGGTTTCCTATAACTGCCAAAAAAAATCTGCGAGCGCAGGAAATTGCGATCGAAAACAAACTTCCCATTATTTATTTAGTTGACAGTGCAGGTGTTTATCTGCCGCTTCAAGATGAAATTTTTCCAGACAAAGAACATTTTGGGCGAATCTTTAGAAACAACGCTCAAATGAGCAGTATGGGTATTACGCAAATTGCCGCTGTAATGGGCAGTTGTGTTGCTGGCGGGGCTTATCTTCCAATTATGAGCGACGAAGCCTTAATTGTAGATAAAACCGGTAGTATTTTCCTTGCTGGAAGTTATTTAGTAAAAGCAGCTATTGGAGAAACAATAGATAATGAAACTTTGGGAGGTGCAACAACACATTGCGAGATTTCAGGCGTGACTGATTATAAGGCTAAGGATGATAAAGATGCTCTAGACAAAATTAAAAATATAGTCGATAAAATTGGTGATTTTGATAAAGCAGGTTATAGTCGAATCAAAGCCGAAAAACCAGCATTAGAACCTGCTGATATCTACGGAATTTTGCCAAAAGCCCGAAATGAGCAGTATGATATGATGGAAATAATCAATCGTTTGGTTGACAATTCAGAATTTGAAGCTTATAAAGATGGTTATGGTCAATCATTAATTACTGGATATGCAAGAATTGACGGCTGGGCTGTAGGAATTGTTGCTAATCAACGAAAAGTAGTTAAAACAAAAAAAGGCGAAATGCAATTTGGCGGTGTTATTTATTCTGACAGTGCCGACAAAGCAACCCGATTTATTGCCAATTGCAATCAAAAGAAAATTCCTTTAGTATTTCTGCAAGATGTCACTGGTTTTATGGTAGGATCAAAGTCTGAACATGGCGGAATTATAAAAGATGGTGCCAAAATGGTCAATGCCGTAAGCAATTCGGTTGTACCTAAATTCACCGTAATTGTAGGAAACTCTTATGGAGCAGGAAACTATGCCATGTGCGGTAAAGCTTATGATCCAAGATTAATTTTTGCATGGCCGAGTGCTGAACTTGCTGTTATGGGTGGGACTCAGGCAGCAAAAGTTTTAGCGCAAATTGAAGCTTCTTCACTTAAAGCGAAAGGAGAAATTATTGACGAAGAAAAAGAAACTGAACTTTTTAATAAAATAAAAGCACGTTACAACGAACAGACTTCTCCTTATTATGCTGCATCTAGATTATGGACAGATGCTATAATCGATCCGCTGGACACTCGTAAATGGATTTCAATGGGAATTGAAGCGGCAAACCACGCTCCTATTCAAAAGCCATTTAACTTAGGAGTAATTCAAGTTTAAATTATGCACTACTTTTTAAACGTGTTAAAATAATATCAAAAAACTTATTTCCAGATACTTAAATTAAATATATCACTAAAAATTAGTAACTTAGTATATAATTTTTAATCTCGTTGTATCATGGAAAATGTAAAAAGCTTGAATAAGTGGGCAAACTCGCACACTTATTTACCAGTAGATTTAGTACGTGTAATATTGGGGGTTTTCTTATTTATGAAAGGAGTTTCTTTTGTAACGAACGTTCAATATCTGCATGATTTGATTTCTCCAATCGATCAATTTGGAGGCGGAATGTTTCTTTTACATTATATTGCCCCCGCACATATGATTGGAGGTATAATGATCTTTTTTGGGCTGCTTACCCGCTGGGCAATCGCCGCTCAATTACCAATACTATTTGGAGCAGTTCTTATCAATTTCATGGGACACATGCATTCTGAAAGCTTAGCTTTAGCAATCGTTGTATTGTTACTTTGCATATTTTTCTTGTTTTATGGCGGTGGAAAACACTCTGCTGACTATTATTTTAAAATACAGCAATAATGTTTTATTATCCTCAATTTAATCAAAATAAATTGAGGATAATTTAATAAACCATTTTTTAAGAAGTAATTAGCACTCTAAATTTCTTTTATTGTATTTTATGAACTAATTTCGCCCGCATGAATTGGATTCGTAAAATTGTATTTTTTATATCACTCTTGATTATTGGACTTTTTGCTGCTCAAGCAGAAAGCTCTGTGGTGCAAAAAATCGAAACTCAAAAAACGGATACCAATTTCGGTAAAGAAACACCAGATTCATCTGCATTTATTCAACCGCAGGCGGGTTATCAATTGGCGGCGAATATTAAACACACCAATTCTGGTGTAATAAAGAGGTTTGATTCTTTATTACTGGCTATTCCACACTATAGAATTGAAAAGCCAGCTTCAAACTTTGTCAATCAATTTTCTACTCAGAGCAAGAAAATCTTAATAATGCTCTACCCTTTCCACTTTTTTTGGTAGTATAACTATGAAATTTTAAGGAAGATTTTTTTTCTTCTAACACTCGTAAACCGTTTTCTTTCAGGAAAACCGTTTATAATTTCATGTATTTATCAAAATTTAAAAAAAATGGACACAAGTATTACAATAATAGGCATTGTGATTGCGATCATAGTTGCCGTACCAGTATATTTTTCTGCACGATCGAGCGCAGCAAACAAATCAAAAATTCTAGACATAAAAAAGAAGTTCAACCCAAATCATCCCGAAGATTTTGATTTAACGGAATCACAAAACAACAAAACACTTACAATAGATCAAAAAAACCGAAAGTTTATTTTAATGAACTTCAATCCTAACCAACAAGAATCGATTTTTGTTGACTTAAAAAGTGTATCATCATGCAAATTAGTTTTAACCACCGAAGGCAATTCGGAAACCATTGTTAAAATTGATTTTGAATTTCAGGATAAAGAAACTTCTAAAAAGATTACAATTCCATTCTATGATTTTGACGATGACCGCATCAAACAGATAAGCGTATACCAAGATCATATGTTTGCAAAAAAATGGCTTAAAATCATTCAGGATTCTATTTAATGTTAGTTATTTAATTCAGTAAAGGGAGGCTCATTATGAGTCTCCCTTTTTTTGATCGATACATGACATTTGTCATTTTACATCTTCTTATCAATAACTAACTTTGGGGGAAAATAAATTTGTCTTATGAAAATTTCACTAACCCAGAAGTACAATGTACCAGGCCCTAGATACACAAGTTACCCAACTGTTCCTTATTGGAACGAATCTGCCTTTACTGTAGAACAATGGAAGTCTTCTTTTCAAAAATCCTTCTCAGAGAGTAATTCACAAAACGGAATTAGTTTATACCTGCATCTGCCATTCTGCGAAAGCATGTGTACCTTTTGCGGCTGCAACAAAAGAATTACAAAAAATCATTCTGTTGAGGAGATATACATAAGTGCAATTTTAAAAGAGTGGAGATTATACTGTGAATTGCTTCCTGAAAAACCTTTTATAAAAGAAATTCATTTAGGCGGCGGTACTCCAACCTTTTTTTCTACAGAAAATTTAGAATATTTAATTAATGGCATTTTTAAATTAGCCGACAAAGCCGACAATTATGAATTTAGCTTTGAAGGACATCCTAATAATACTACCTACGAGCAATTAAAAAAACTATATGATTTAGGCTTCCGTCGAGTTAGTTTTGGTGTTCAGGATTATGCCGAAAAAGTACAAAAAGCAATACATCGTATACAGCCTTTTCATAATGTCGCAAAAGTTACTTTTTGGGCAAAAGAAATTGGTTATAAATCTATAGGACACGATATTATCTTTGGTCTGCCATTTCAAACTGTTGATGATGTAATTGACACAGTCGAGAAAACAAATTCATTAAAACCCGACCGTTTGGCGTTTTACAGCTATGCTCATGTGCCTTGGATAAAAGGAAACGGACAACGCGGCTTTAATGAAGAAAACCTGCCTAAAGACGCAGAGAAAAGACAACTATACGAAACTGGAAAACAATTGCTTTCTGCCAATGGTTATCATGAAATAGGTATGGATCATTTTGCTTTGTCTTCTGACAGTTTATTTCACGCCGCGCATAATAAAAAAATGCATCGAAACTTTATGGGATACAGTGCATCTAAAACGCAGCTTATGATAGGCTTAGGAGTTTCATCTATCAGCGACAGCTGGTATAGTTTTGCTCAAAACACAAAAAGTCTTGAAGAATATTACCGAATTTTAAGGGAAGATCAACTGCCAATCGTAAAAGGGCATATTTTAAACGATGAAGATTTAATTATTAGAAAACACATTTTAAACCTTACTTGCGATCTTGAAACTTCATGGAGTAACGAATCACTTTACTTTAAAGAATTACCATCTGTATTATTAGATCTTGAAGAAATTGAGAAAGACAAATTAATTGTAATTGAAGAAAATAAACTAAAAATTACTGAAGCTGGAAGACCATTTGTTCGTAATATCTGTATGGCTTTTGATTTACATTTGAAAAGAAAATCTCCCGAGACTAATTTATTCTCAATGACGGTTTAAAAAACATCAAACTTAAAGGAAATTTGATAGTAGAAAGTTTTAATGACAATTTGGAGTTGCCTGAACAAACAAATTCATATTAGAAGGAGATAAATAAGGAATTCCTAATCCTAAACCTCTCAAAATAAACAATGCTCCAATTATTACTGCAACATAAGGAATTGCTTTTTGAATTTTATTTCTAAAGGGTAATTTTAGTAATGAATTAATATAAACTACAACTGTCATTAAAGGAATAGTTCCTAATCCATACAGCAGCATATACAACACACCAAGTCCTGCGCTCTGCATGGCAATTGCACCAAACAAGGCAACATAAACCATTCCGCATGGTAAAAAGCCATTTAATAAACCAATTGTAAAAAGAGACTTGTAACTTTTCTTTTTAAACTGGCTTCCCAGGCTTGATTTTATATTTGAAATAATTTTATATACTGGTTTCGAAAAATTGTATTTAGCAAATACTTTTTCTGGAATTAGAACGATTAAAATCATTGCAACACCAATAAAAATTGACATATTTTGCTGCATTCCGGCAAGAAAAAAACCTCTCCCTAACAATCCAAAAACCAATCCAATTGTAGCGTAAGCAGATAATCGTCCTAAATGATAAGTTATAATCTGCGCTGCCTTCTTAGTTTCATTGTTATGATCTACTGGAAGCATCATCGCTATTGGTCCGCACATTCCAACACAATGCAGACTGCTTATAAGGCCAAATATTAGAGCAGAAAATAACATTTTATGATTAATTTACGTAGATAACTTCTTTTGTCAGGTATTTTTTCCCTTCGTATTGCCACTCCATATTAACATCCCAACGTCCTTTTATTAATTTTTTCTGCGGAATTAGTAATGAAGAATTTGTTAAAGCAAGTTGAGTATCAAAATCAAATTTTTTATTTGAAGGTCTATACAATAAGACATTCCCTTTTACTTTACTGCTTTCAAAGTTCGTAGGAAAGGTAACTTGTAGACCATCTTGACTATATTTAATAGATGGCTTATGCTGCAAATCATGTGCATTTTGAATTCTTGCCATTTCTTCCTGAAAATGAGTGTCATGCTTGTAATACTCTTCTACAACCAAATCATTATCATATTTACTATTTGATTGTACTTCGAAAACAAAGTATAATATAAATGTCATAAACAATGCAAATGCAATGACAATTCCAGTTCCCCAATTAATTTTCATGATACTTGTCTTTATTTAGTTAAAACTTCTTGGTCCTAAGAAATTTGTATTCGTTGTTTCAAGTAATTCGGTACCATTATAGACCCCAATTTTTACTTTGGTTTTGTCACTTTCTAACAATACTTCATTTATTTCAATAAATAACGTTCCTTGCGAAATTCCTTCTTTTGGAACTTTAAAATGTTGTTTTCCTACGTTTCTAATTTCTCCTTTTTGATCGATTAACTCAAAATGAATATCATTGTAATCTTTCATTGTTTTGTTAACAATCTTGTAGGTATAAACATTGCTGATTTTATCTCCTTTATGTTGAAAAAGCTGTCCCGGTAAACGTAAAACAACTGCTTGAACATTTGTTCTTAAAAATAACATTCCAACAAAAATACTCAATAAAATAAACAGTACAGCAGTATAGCCTTTCATTCTTGCTGTGAACTTAAAAGGCTCTTTTTTAGCAATTTCATCTTCAGAAGCATAACGAATAAGTCCTTTAGGCAATCCTACACTTTCCATAATATGATCACACTCATCTATACAAGCCGTACAATTTGTGCATTCAAGCTGAGTTCCGTTTCTAATATCAATACCCATTGGGCATACATGAACACATTGAAGACAATCAATGCAATCACCTTTTCCTGTTAATGCTCTATCTTCTTTTTTATTGAATTTGGCTCTTCCATTTTCTTTTTCGCCTCGTACGAAATCATACGCAACATTTATTGATTTATTATCTAATAAAACACCTTGTAATCGTCCGTAAGGACAGGCAATAATACAAACCTGTTCACGAAACCATACAAAAACGAAATAAAAAACTCCTGTAAAAATAAGAAGTGCTATAAAATTGCTTGCTTGTTTAACAGGTCCTTGTTCAACCATTAAAAATAAAGCGTCGGAGCCAACTAAATAAGCAAGAAATATATTTGCTATACCAAAAGAGATTAAAAAGAAAATGGTCCATTTAACAACTCTTTTTCTAATTTTTTCTGCATTCCACTCTTGCTTTGCTAAACGAGACTGTGCACCACGATCTCCGTCAATCCAATACTCGATTCGGCGAAATACCATTTCTAAAAAAATAGTCTGCGGACATATCCATCCACAAAAAATTCGTCCAAAAACTACTGTAAACAAAATAACAAATACAACACCGACAAGTATTGAAATAACGAAAAGGTAGAAATCCTGGGGCCAAAAGGGAAATCCGAAAATATTAAAACGACGTTCAAGTATGTTGAACATCATAAATTGGTTTCCGTTTACTTTGATAAACGGATTAACAATTAAAATAGTCAGTAAAATGTAACTGACTATTTTTCTGTAGTTATAAAATTTACCAGACGGTTTCTTAGGGAATATAAATTTCCTGTTACCGCCTTCATCTATAGTTCCAATGGTATCTCTAAAAGCTTCGTCTGGTAAATTTGACATGATATTCTAAATTATTTTTTAACTTCTGTGGTATCTTTTGGTGTGTTTGCTGCAGTATCTGCTTGAGGAGCACCTTCTCCTGCCCATACTTCGCCTTCAGCTTCTTTTGGGTCTTTTGGATTACTTCCCTGCAATGATAAAATGTAGCTGGCAACCTTTTGAATTTCTTTTGGTTTAAGAGTTCCTTTCCAAGCGATCATTCCTTTACCGTCACGACCTCCATTTGTAATCGTATGGAATATTTCTTTTATTCCTCCTCCTAAAATCCAATGATTATCTGTTAAGTTTGGACCAATCTGCCCTCCACCATCTGCTCTATGACAAGCTGCACAATTTGTTGTAAATATCTCTTTTCCGGCATCTAAACTAGGTGCATCTGTAAGCAATACGACTGTTTTTTCATCCATCAAATCTGGAGCAGTTTTCATATATTCTTCGACATCAATTTTTGCCTGAGCCATTTCTTTTTTAAGCTCCATCTCTTGATCATCAGCTCCTAAAACATCATAACGAACTACATAAAGTACTCCAAAAATGATACAGATATAGAATAAATAAACCCACCATGGCGGTAAATTATTATCAAGTTCTTTAATACCATCATAATCATGATCTAGTAATAAATCTGCTTCTTTAGACATTGGCACTGTCTTCGTAAGTTTATGCATTAAGTCTTTGTACCAAGTACTTTCCTTAAGACTCAAACTGCTTTCATACTCTGCTTTTGCTTTTTCTTCAGGAGACATTAATTGATACATGATACGATTTACTGCACTAAGCGTAATTTCGATTGCAATCAAAATAAATAGAAATACAAACAAAAAGACAGATACCATTGGATATTTAATAAATGCCGGTTTATCACCTGAATCTATAAAATACTCCATCAAAGCAAAAACGATGAAAAAAATCAACGGTACTCTAACATATACTGGGAAAAACTTTTTCATTTTATCTATCTTTTGAAATTAAATTATCCTCTAAAGGTATTTGGCTCATTTCTTGAATTTTATCTTTTTTATAAGAGAATACCCAAAAGCCTAATCCTACGAAAAAGAAAAAGAAAATCAAGAGAGAAAGAATCGGGTAAATTTCTATACCCGATATCGTTTCCATATTGTGTTTTATTTGTTCAAACATAATGCTGTTATTTAGAAGTTTCTTTTACTTTAATATCAGTACCAAGTCTTTGAATGTAAGCAATCAAAGCAACGATTTCTCTTTCATTCATTGGAATAAATTTCTCACCTTTAGCTTCTGCTTTTTTCCTGCTGTCTTCATAACTTTTTACAAAATCAGGATCGCTTTCTAAACTTTTTTCAATTTTAACCGCCTGTTCTCTTAAAGTTCTTTGTGCATTTGCAACTTCCTCTTCTGTGTATGGTACACCAAGTGAAATCATTGCTTTCATTTTCTTCTGAGTTAATGAAATATCCATTGGCTCATTATCAAACAACCACTTGTAACCTGGCATTATCGATCCTGCCGATGTACTTTGTGGATTCCACATATGATTAAAGTGCCAGTTATCATTATATTTACCACCTACTCTTAACAAATCTGGACCTGTACGTTTTGATCCCCATAAGAATGGATGATCATAAACAAACTCTCCTGCTTTTGCTTGTACTCCATAACGTTCAACTTCACTTCTAAATGGTCGAACTGATTGTGAGTGACAACCGACACAACCTTCTCTGATATACAAATCACGTCCTTCAAGTTCTAATGGTGTATATGGTTTTACACTTGAAATTGTTGGTATATTAGATTTTACCATAATGGTTGGTACAATTTGAATAATACCTCCAATTAGAATTGCAATTGTAGCCAAAATGGTTAATTGAATTGGTTTTCTTTCTAACCATGAATGGAATTTTTCTCCATTAAGTCTGCCGCTGCTGATTTTTTGCAAGGCTGGAGCTTGAGCCAATTCATCTTCAATTGTCTGACCAGCTTTTACAGTCATAATGATATTGTAAACCAAAGTCAACATACCTATCAGATACAAACTTCCTCCAATTGCTCTCATCCAATACATTGGCATAATTGCAGTTACTGTTTCAAGAAAGTTTCCATACGTTAATGTACCATCTGGATTAAATTGTTTCCACATTGAAGCTTGTTGAAAACCTGCTACATATAATGGAATTGTATATACTATAATACCTAATGTACCAATCCAGAAATGGAAATTTGCTAATTTTTTAGAGAATAAATCCGATTTTGTCATTCGAGGAATCAACCAATAAATGATACCAAAAGACATAAATCCGTTCCAAGCTAATGCACCAACGTGTACGTGAGCAACGATCCAGTCAGTATAATGCGCAATAGCATTTACATTTTTAAGAGATAACATCGGCCCTTCAAAAGTCGCCATACCATAACCTGTAATAGCTACTACAAAGAATTTTAAAACTGGTTCTTCACGAACTTTATCCCAAGCACCTCTTAATGTTAACAATCCGTTGATCATACCTCCCCATGATGGAGCAATTAACATTACTGAGAATGCAACACCTAAATTTTGAGCCCAGTTAGGTAATGCTGAGTATAATAAGTGGTGAGGTCCTGCCCAGATGTAAATAAAGATTAAAGACCAAAAATGAATAATCGACAATCTATAAGAGTATACTGGACGATTTGCTACTTTAGGCACGAAATAATACATTAATCCTAAAAATGGAGTTGTCAAGAAAAATGCAACTGCATTGTGACCGTACCACCACTGTACTAAGGCATCTTGTACACCAGCATAAACAGAATAACTTTTTAATGCTGAAACTGGAATTTCAATATTGTTAAAAATATGAAGAACTGCAACAGTTACAAACGTAGCAAGATAGAACCAAATTGCTACATATAAGTGACGTTCTCTGCGTCGCAGCATTGTACCTATCATGTTAATTCCCATTACCACCCAAATAAGTGCAATCGCAATATCTATAGGCCATTCCAATTCAGCATATTCTTTTGAAGAAGTATACCCTAATGGTAATGTAATCGCTGCCGCAACAATAATTAACTGCCAGCCCCAAAAATGCAAATTACTTAAAAAGTCACTAAACATTCTGGCTTTAAGCAATCTCTGCATAGAATAATACATTCCGGCAAAAAAGGCATTTCCAACAAATGCAAAAATAACGGCATTGGTGTGCAACGGTCTCAAACGACCATAACTTAACCACGATATCCCATCTGTCAAATTGGGAAAAAGGTACATGACCGCTAAGGTCAGTCCCACTAACATACCCACTACTCCAAAAAGGATGGTGGCGTAAATGAATTTTTTTACAATTTTGTTGTCGTAATAAAACTGTTCCATTTCCATAATTATACTTGTTTTTCTTCTATTGGTGAATTATTATTTTGGGAAGTAATTTTGGTTTCGTCGTCAAAAAGAATTCTGACCGAAGGCGTATAATCGTCATCATATTGTCCTGATTTGACAGCTGCGATAAAAGCAATAAAAAAACATATTGCTACGAAAATACTCACTGAAATTAATAGATAAATAACACTCATACCGTAAATTTATGTTAACAAAATTAATAGGTTACCTGCGTGTAAAATATGATAATTATCATAATCAAAGAATAATGTTAAATTTATAAAATTTACTCTTTGAATTATTTAAAATCATTCTAAACTACTCTTGCTGAAATAGTTAGACATGATCGTTACAAAGCTGACAATTGTAATTGTGCTCAATGGCATAATAATGGCCGCTACTAAAGGTAGTAAATTTCCTGTTACAGCAAACGAGAGTCCGACTACGTTGTACAACAATGACAATCCAAAACTCATTTTGATTATTAATATAGATTTATGCGACAGTTTTAAAAAATAATCTAATCGATAAAACTCTCCTGCATCCAAAATAGCATCGCAAGCTGGAGAAAAAACATTGACATTTTCAGAAACTGACACTCCTACGTTACTCTGTGCCAATGCGCCGGCATCATTTAATCCATCACCAACCATCATCACGTTCTTTCCTGAATCTTGCAGTTTTTTAATAAAATCAAGCTTTTGTTCGGGCTTTTGATTAAAAACCAATTCTGTGTTTTTAGGTAAAATAGCTTCTAGATTAGCTCTTTCTCCATCATTATCTCCTGAAAGGACTTTAATATTATAATCTCTGCTTAGTGTTGCAAAAAGTTTCTCCAAACCTTCCCTATACTTATTCTGAAACACAAACTGTCCGTAATACAAGTCGTCAATCTTAATATGCAGTGCGGTTCGTTCTATTTCTGATGTATTTAAACCTGGATTTCCTACAAAAGAAGCTGATCCGATTTTTATTGTTCGATTATTAACTTCTGCCAAAATTCCCTTACCTGTTATCTCCGTAAATTCGTCAATTTTAACCCGATCCTCATCAGGCAAAAAATCATACAACATACGGCTTAACGGATGGTTTGAACCGCGAAGAACATTTTTTATCAGGATATAATTTTCTTTCGAAATTTCTTTTCCTTCATATAAAATATTAGATTTTTTATTCGTCGTAATAGTTCCTGTTTTATCAAAAACTATAGTATCAACTTTTGCCAGCTGCTCAATAACTAATGCATTTTTCAAGTACATTTTTTGTTTCCCCATTATACGCAGTATATTACCAAAAGTAAATGGTGCAGTTAACGCAAGTGCACAAGGACAGGCAACAATTAAAACCGCTGTAAAAACATTAAATGCTGTAGTTGCATCTATAAAAATCCAATATCCGAAGCCAGAAAAGGCAATCAATAATAAAATAGGAGTAAAATAACGGCTTATGGCATCGGTAATTGTTTTATGTTTTTGAAGTACTTTTTTCTGAAATATCTCATTACTCCATAGTTGCGTTAAATAACTTTGTGAAACAGATTGCAATACTTCCATTTCAATGACTTTTCCAATCTGTTTTCCACCTGCAAATACTTTATCTCCAGATTTCTTAATAATAGGATCAGCTTCTCCAGTTACAAAACTATAGTCAATTTCAGCTTTTTCGCTTATTAAAATTCCATCAACGGGAATTAATTCTTGATTTCGTATCAACAAGCGATTTCCTTTTAAAACATCATAAATAGGAACGCTTTCTTCAGATAAATCTGGATTTATGCGAGTAACTGCAATAGGAAAATAAGATTTAAAATCGCGTTCAAAACTTAAAAAACTATACGTTTTAATTTGAAACATTTTTCCAAGCAGCATAAAAAATACTAACCCTGTTAGACTATCAAAAAAGCCAGGACCGTAATTCATTACCATATCAAAAGTACTGCGAATGAACATTACGATGATTCCTAAAGCAATTGGAATATCTATATTAAGCATTTTTGATTTTATGCTTTTATAAGCTGAAACATAATAACCACTTGCAGAATACAAGAAACTTGGCAGCGCCAGAACAAAAATTAAGATTCTAAAAAAGGGTTTATAATTATCCAGCCAAAATTCTTTTATTTCAAAATACTCAGGAAACGAAAGAAGCATTATATTTCCGAAGCAAAAAAAGGCTACACCTAGTTTATACGTTAAACTTCTGTCGACATTATTTTTTCCTGTTTCGTAATTTTCTAAACTTATATAAGGTTCATAACCTATTGAGCTTAATAAATAAACTATTGACTTTAATGAAACTGTTTCTGAATTGAAGGTAATTCGAACTTTTTTCTCAGGAAAATTAACCTGCGAAGTACTTATTCCCGTTTCAAGACGGTTAAGATTTTCTAGAATCCAGATGCATGAACTGCAATGAATGTGCGGAATACTTAATGAAACTATTGAGGTATTTCCTTCCTGAAATTCTAAAACTTTTGAAAGGATTGCTTCATTATCTAAAAAGTCATATTTTCCCTGAATATCTTGCGGCGTTGCTCCTGGTGATTTTTGAAAATCGTAATAACAGGTCAAATCATGAAAACTGAAAATTTCGTAAACCGTTTTACAACCGGTGCAGCAAAACTTTTTTTCATCAAAATTGATTTCTTCATTTTTAGGAATAGTTAGTCCGCAATGAAAACAACTCTGCTCAATCATAATTTGTTTTTTTTAATGCAACAAATATTCAAAATAAGTCCCCCTTTTTACTATGACAATTATCATATTAAAATGAAATAGAATTCTAATTTAATGAAAATAAAACTGCCAAATTGCATCATCCTCTTTTTTATAGATATTTTAAACGATATTACTAGTATTAAACGTCAATATTGGTTAATTTTGCACTAAATTTTTTTGCCATGAGTAAATGTGATCAATGTATCGTAAGACAACTTTCTTCTCTAAAAGCCCTCAGTAAAGATGAAGTTGTAAAATTGGCTAGCAGCAAAACTATCTATACAATTAAAAAAGGCGAAGCTATTTTTGAAGAAGGCGAAGTTACCAATGGTGTATTTTGTGTTAAAGATGGTGTTGGAAAACTTTCTAAATTAAGCGCTAACGGAAAAGATCAGATTGTAAAACTGGTAAAATCTGGTGAATTATTAGGACAACGCTCAATGATCAGCAACGAACCTGCAAACTTAACTGCAAAAGCGGTTGCAGATATGGAGGTTTGCTTTATTCCTAAAAACGAAATCATACATTTCTTTAATACAAACAATCAATTCTCTTTGAATTTAATGCAGTCTGTCTGCGAAGATTTAAAAGAATCTGAAAATGATAAAATTGCTTTAGTTCAAAAAACAGTAAAACAGCGTTTAGCAGAAACTTTACTTCAATTACATGAAGGTTTTGGCGAAAACACAGACAAAACCCTAAAAGTACAACTTACAAGAGAGGAATTGGCTGGAATAATTGGTACAGCAACTGAAAGCTGCATCCGTTTATTATCTGATTTTAATAAACTAGACTTAATCGAGCTTGTTGGAAAAAAAATTATGCTTAAAAATATTAAAGCCTTAAAAAAAATGGCAGAATAATTTATTGCTTTTTTGCTTCATTCCAAAAAACATCCATTTCTGCTAAAGTCATATCCATTAAAGGTTTTCCTAATTCACCCGCTTTACTTTCTAAATATTGAAAGCGCTTGATGAATTTTTTATTAGTGCGTTCTAGAGCATCTTCTGGATTAACATTTAAAAAGCGGGCATAATTTATCATTGAGAATAGAACATCTCCAAATTCGGCTTCAATTTTATCTTGATCACCGGATTTAACTTCTACTTGAAGTTCTTCTAATTCTTCTTGAACTTTATCCCAAACTTGATGTGGTTCTTCCCAATCAAAACCAACACCTTTTACTTTATCTTGAATACGGCTTGCTTTTACTAACGCAGGAAGACTTCTTGGCACGCCTTCTAAAACTGATTTTTTACCTTCTTTTAGTTTAAGCTTTTCCCAATTTTGTTTTACTTCTTCTTCATCTTTCACAACTGTATCACTGTATATATGTGGATGACGATGAATTAATTTATCACAAATTTCATTGCACACATCAGCAATATCAAAATCATTTGTTTCTGAACCTATTTTTGCATAAAAAACAATGTGCAGCAGTAAATCACCCAGTTCTTTTTTTACTTCATTCAAATCATTATCTAAAATAGCATCACCCAACTCGTAAGTTTCTTCAATCGTTAAATGTCTCAGCGTTTGCAATGTTTGTTTTTTATCCCATGGGCATTGCTCACGAAGTTCATCCATTATAACTAATAATCTTTCAAAAGCTTTTAATTGAAGTTCTTTGCTCATTTTTTCTTGTTTTTATGTTTCGGCCAAGTGATTGTAAAAGTAAAAAATCCTGTCAAGAAAACATCTCAACAGGATTAATATATTTAAATTCAGAAAAACTATTATTCTTCTTTCTGAGCTTTTGCTTTTTTAGCAGCTGGAGCTTTTTTTACTTTCTCTTCTACTGCTGGAGTTTCTTCTGGAGCTTCTGCTGCAGCTGGCGCTAAATCAGTAACTAAACCTTTAGCTTGAAGTGTATTGTACCAGTTTAATACTTTTTTAATATCAGAAAGATAAACTCTTTCTTCATCATATTCTGGTAAAATTTCTTTAAAATAAGCGCTTAATTTTGCGTTATCTTCTTTGTGCGAAATAGCTTGACCTTTGTTTTCTTTAGCAGCAATTTTTTGCATTACTTCAGTCAATGGTTTTTCTCCTTCGTATGTATAAATTGAAATTTCTGATAATAAACTTACATTACTTTTTAAGTTTACAGTAATTT
Organism: Flavobacterium sp. FlaQc-28; assembly: GCF_044007415.1. Lineage (NCBI taxonomy): Bacteria > Pseudomonadati > Bacteroidota > Flavobacteriia > Flavobacteriales > Flavobacteriaceae > Flavobacterium > Flavobacterium sp. FlaQc-28. Next base: position 568,740 of record NZ_JBIPCM010000002.1, on the reverse strand, counting down.
TTTTTCCGTCTAATAATGATTCTGCCACAAAACCTGTACGAGTCTGCACTTTCAATACATATAAACCTGGTTTCCCAGAAATGGCTAAAATTTTGTCTAAATTCATGTTTATTAAAATTAGTATTAAGAATTTTATTATATTTTTTTATGTCCTAAATTATTCAGAACATTTATCTTCCTTTTTTAGCAGCAGCAAATTTCATTCTATATTCTTGAAATGTTTTGCCTTCAGTAATATTTTTCAATTTTTTCTGAATCAAACGTTTTTTCAAAGATGATATTTTATCTGTAAATAAAACACCTTCGATATGATCGTATTCATGCTGAATAACTCTGGCGATTAAACCATCAAAAACTTCTGTTTTCATTACAAAATCCTCTTCACAATATTCGATTGTAACTGTTGGTTTTCTATAAACGTCTTCGCGAACATCCGGAATACTTAAACATCCTTCATTAAAACTCCACTCTTCACCTTCTTCTTTAATGATTTTTGCATTGATAAAAGCCTTTTTAAAACCTTTCAAATCTTTCTGCTCATTTGATGATAAATCCTCATCGTCACTAAAAGGAGTTGTATCAATAACAAACACACGAATTGGCAGGCCAACTTGCGGTGCAGCAAGCCCAACTCCATATGCATTATACATGGTTTCATACATGTTTGCTAAAGTCTCTTTTAAGTTTGGATAATCTGGCGTAATTGCTGTTCCCACTTTTCTTAAAACTGGGTCGCCATATCCTACAATTGGTAAAATCATTTGTTTTTGTTTAATGTTTTATCTAACAAAAACCCTATATTGGGTTCTTATATTTCAGCTGGCAAAAATAGTAAAAAATAGTCAATGAATAATTTTAAACCTATATTTATGATATATTTTGCATGCTTCTAAAAACTCAGCTATAATTATGCCAAAATAGTTCGTACAATTCTTACCTTTGCTAGTAAACCTCACTTTATGTTTGAACGTATCTCGAAATTCACAAATAGTACTTCTTTTTTAAATGCGTCAAAAGTAACCATCGCCTCAGTTGTACCCGTCTTAATTTTAAATTTTTTAGGACATTTCGAAATAGGTTTCACAATTGCATTAGGTGCATTTTATACTTATCCCAGTGATATTCCGAGCTCTTTAAGTCACAAAATAAAAGGTCTTATTGTTGCTTCCTTTATTGTTTCGGGCGTTAATTTATTAGTAAATCTTGCTTATCCGCATCCTTATTTGTTTTATCCCTTTTTAGGATTTTTATTGTTTATATGCTCCATGATTTCAGTATACGGTCAGAGAGCAACATTAGTTTCGTTTTCTGCTTTATTATCGATTTCATTATCCTTTGGTCATTTACATGAGGGCTGGGAAGCTTTTCAATATTCAGGTTTTATTTTTGTTGGCGGAATTTTATACTTAATTGTTTCACTAGTTTTTCACTTTGTACAACCTTATAAATATATTGAACTGCAAATTGCAGAAGGTATAAAGCTAACGTCTAAATACTTAAAACTTAGAGGTGATTTATGGAATCCCGAGGCAAATCGTGAAAAGATAATCGAAAAACAGCTCGCGATACAAGTTGATCTTAATTTGATTCATGAGGATTTAAGAAAAATGCTGATTGGAAATCAAAATGCGTCAGGAACAACAAGCCAAAATAGAAAAATGCTGTTGGTTTTTATAACCTTAGTAGAAATTCAAGAACTTGCTTTGTATACTTCTTTTGACCATAATAAGATTCATGAAAAGTTCAATAAACACCCTGAAGTTTTACGTACTTATCAAAATGTAGCGTATAAGCTGGCATCAACTTTAAAGAAACTTTCTAAAAACGTACAACATATTGCTGTTTATGTTGACAAAAATGATTTAAAAAATGAACTTGATGCTCTTGAGTTTGCGATTTTTGATTATGAAAAGAGTTTGGGCAAAGAAGAAGCTGCCGAAGGCGTATTAATGCTTACTAATATGCTGAAATATGCCAAAAATCAGGTTGGAAAAATTAAAACTATTCAACGTGCTTTATCACTGGCAATGCAGTCTTATAAATTAAAAGATAAAGACAAAGAATTAGAAAAATTCTTAACGCCGCAATATTATCCGCTGCGAACTTTAATTGAAAACTTAAGCTATTCGTCATCAATATTCAGACACTCGATTCGCTTAACGGTAACTATTTTGTGTGGTTTTATCCTTGGTCAATTATTACATCTTCAAAATAATTACTGGATTCTGCTAACTATAGTTGTAATTATGCGTCCTGGGTATGGCTTAACTAAAGAACGATCTTATAATAGAATTTTCGGAACTATTTTAGGAGGGCTTTTGGCATTTGGAATCGTATCACTTATTCAAAATCATGTTGTTCTGAGTATTTTCTCGATTGTTTGTATGCTTCTCGGGATTTCGTTTACTCAAATCAACTACAAAATAAGCGCCACTTTTGTTACGATGTACGTTGTGTTTATTTATGGAATTTTGACGCCAAATGTTGTTGAAGTAATTCAATTTAGAATACTTGATTCGCTTGCTGGTGCTACTTTGGCCTTTATAGCCAATCAATTTTTATGGCCGGCTTGGGAATTTTTAAATACACCTATTCATATTGAGAATTCGATTAGAGCAAACAGAAATTATCTAAAAGAAATTGCTGATTTCTATAATAAAAAAGGTGAAGTTCCTACTTCTTATAAATTAGCCAGAAAGAATGCATTTGTTGAGACTGGTAATTTAATGACTTCTTTTCAAAGGATGATGCAAGAGCCGAAATCTAAGCAAAAAACTATGCCTTTGGTAAACAAACTAGTGGTTCTAAATCATTCTTTTTTATCAGCTTTAGCTTCTTTATCGACTTATATACAGTCACATCAAACAACATCGGCTTCAGAATCATTCAATTACATCATAAAAACTATTCTTTCAAACTTAGAACATTCTATCTCAATTTTAAGAAATGAGGCTGTTATTACGGATACTTTTTTTGACAAAGAAGATGTCACATTGCAGTTTGAAGAGCTTAAACGTAGAAATTTTTCTCGTCTTGCTGCTGATGATGAACTCGATAAAGAAACGCGTCAAGCAAAAATGCAGGAAGCCCAAATGGTTATTGAGCAATTGATATGGATGAGTAATCTTGCAGAAAAAATCCTGAAAATTACAAAGGAATTAAAAACAACAAATCCAGATTAATTCATCTGGATTTGTTGTTTTTTATATAAAAATTGACTTTAATTATTCAATTTCAAAACTTCGGCAGTTTCTTTTCTAAGTTCTGCTAAAAGCTCTGGTTTATCATTAAGCGTTTTTCCATAAGAAGGAATCATTTCTTTCATTTTTGCCTCCCATTCTGGTGTTTTAATTTGATTTGTAAAACATCTTCCAATCAAATCAATCATAATAGCAACTGCAGTAGACGCTCCAGGAGAAGCTCCTAATAAAACAGCTAAACTTCCGTCGTGCGTACTAATAACTTCTGTACCAAATTCTAGAACTCCGCCTCCATCTTCGCCTTTCTTAATAACCTGAACACGTTGTCCTGCTTTTTCTAATTTCCAATCTTTAGAACGAGCGCTTGGTAAATATTCACGAAGTGTTTTCATTCTATCTTTTGGAGATTGACGAACCTGCTCTATTAAGTATTTTGTTAAAGGTATATTATGATATCCTGCAGAAAGCATAGGAATTAAGTTGTTTGCTTTTATCGATAATGGAAGATCTAAATACGAACCATTTTTCAAGAATCGTGTTGAGAATCCTGCAAAAGGACCGAACAACAATGCTTTTTCACCATCGATTACACGTGTATCGATATGTGGAACTGACATTGGCGGTGCTCCCACGCTTGCTTTTCCATAAACTTTAGCCTGGTGTTTTGCAATAACGTCTGGATTTGTACATTTTAACCATTGTCCGCTTACTGGAAATCCTCCGTAACCTGCTCCTTCTGGAACATTTGCTTTTTCTAATAAAGGCAATGAACCTCCACCAGCTCCAATAAATACAAATTTAGTATATGCTTTTCGTTTTTGACCAGTAGACAAATCTGTGATTTTAATTCTCCAAGATTTATCCTCACGTTGTTTTAATTTTTTAACCTCGTGGTTAAAGTATAAAGTAACACCGTCTAATTTTTCAAGATAATTAAACATGCTTCTTGTCAGCGCACCAAAATTAACATCGGTACCAATTTCCATGTGAGTAGCTGCTAATTTTTCATCAGCCGCTCTGCCTTCCATTACTAAAGGCATCCATTCTTTTAACTGATTAAAATCAGTACTGAATGTCATTTCAGAAAAAATAGGATTGCTTTGAAGTGCTTTAAATCTCTTTTTAAGGTATTCTACATTTTTATCTCCCCAAACAAAACTCATATGAGGAACGCTTTTTATAAAATTTTCTGGAGAAGGTACTTTATTTTGTTGTATCAAATAAGACCAAAACTGGCGGGAAATTTCAAAAGATTCAGCAATACTAATTGCTTTTTTTGGATCAATACTTCCGTCAGCCTTTTCTGGGGTATAATTTAATTCACAAAAAGCAGAGTGTCCGGTTCCTGCATTGTTCCAAGCATCGGAACTTTCGGCAGCAGCCACATCTAATCTTTCATAAATTTCAATTTTAATATCTGGTTGCAGCTCTTTTAAAATTAATCCAAGAGTTGCACTCATAATTCCAGCTCCAATAAGCACTACTTCACTATTGGAACGTATTGTATTGTCAGGCATAACAGTAATTTGTTTTTAAAGTGCAAAGGTACCTTTTTCAATCGCAAAAAAAAACTAATTTTTACATGATAAAAGTTAGAAAATTATAAATTTTTCCAAAAATGTAAAATTAATCAGAAATAAACCTAAAAACGCTTTGAAGAAAGATAATCCTGAAGTATAATTGTTGCCGAAATCTCATCAATTAAACCTTTATTCTGCCTTTGCTTTTTACTCAATCCACTGTCGATCATGGTCTGAAATGCCATTTTTGAAGTAAATCGTTCATCAACACGAATTACCTTCATTTCTGGAAAAATATTTGAAAAATGAGTCACAAAACCTTTAATTATTGATGCACTTTGAGATGGTTCGCCGTTCATTTGTTTTGGCTCGCCTATTAAAACTGCTTCTACTTTTTCTTTAGCGAAATAATCTTTTAGAAAATCAATTAAAGTATGAGTTGGAATCGTAGTTAACCCTGATGCGATAATCTGCATTTCGTCAGTAACAGCAATTCCTGTACGTTTTTGTCCGTAATCTAATGAGAGGATTCTAGGCATTTTATCTAAATTTTAAAACCATAATTAAAAAGAGAAACACTTTATAAGTGCAAATATAAACTTTTACAGACCTTTATTAACTTTAACCTTTCAATCAAAATTATTTAGCAATAAAAAAAATCCGTTCTGAAAAACTCAGAACGGACCTCACCAAAAATATTTAAAACTAAAAAAATATATCTATCTATTAAACAGTCTTCTAAAAAAGCCTCTTTCTTCCTCTTCCTCCTCGTCTTCTTTTTCTTTCTCTTCGTAATTCGCAAACTTAGACTGTGTTTTTTCATGCTCGTATATCAACTCTTTTATATACTCTACATAAGTTCTCTTTTTTTCTTCTAGAAATCCAATTAAATATTTCTCACTGTATTCAACACCACTTGCAGCTTCTATTTGCAGCAGTTTTTTATACAATGGTTCAATATGCAGAGAAATAACTTCTTGCGGAACGGCTTGTCTTCTTCCAAAATAATTCATAATGACTCCGTTTTCATCTTTTGCAATCTCAAAATCGGTAATAACCCAATAATAACGTCCAGATCTCGCTAAATTTTTTACAATTGCATGAAAGTTTTTTCCCGCTTTAAGATTTTCCCATAAGACTTTAAAAATGACTTTTGGCATATCTGGGTGACGAATAATATTATGCGGCTGTCCCATTAATTCGTAATCTTCATAACCAGAAACATCAACAAAAACTTCATTGGCATATTCGATAATACCAAACGCATTTGTTTTACTCATAATTACTTGTGTTTTATCCCACGTAACCTCTTTATCTATAACTGGAATTCGATTTTGAAGTTGATTTTCTTGATTCATCATTTTTCTGCTTATATTATTTGTTTTGGATTGTACGCTTAATTTCCTTACAAAATTGCTCTGGAATTATGTCGCGAAATTAGACAGAAGAAAAAAAGCAAAATCTGATTTTTGTCATATTTTGATATTAAAAAAACTTTTAGCGGCTCTTAATTTCAATTTTTATCTTATTGCTTTTTTATTATTTATCAAAATACAAACAAAAAGTTAAATATATAACATCTTCAAAAGGCTTTCTCTTTTTTGCATTTACTCAAATACCTTATCTTTGCCAAAAATTAAACACTATGAATTCTTTACAGACTATAATTGAACAAGCTTGGGAAAACAGAGCTTTATTACAAGAAACTACAACAACTGATGCTATTAGAGAAGTTATCGAATTAGTTGACGCTGGAAAATTACGTGTTGCTGAACCAGTTGGCGATAAATGGCAGGTAAACGAATGGGTAAAAAAAGCTGTTGTAATGTATTTCCCAATTCAAAAAATGGAAACATGGGAGTCTGGTATTTTTGAATACCACGACAAAATGTTACTAAAAAGAAATTATGCTGAAAAAGGAATTCGTGTAGTACCAAATGCTGTTGCACGTTACGGAGCTTATATTTCGAGCGGTGTAATCTTAATGCCAAGTTACGTAAACATTGGTGCTTATGTAGACGAAGGAACTATGGTAGATACTTGGGCAACTGTTGGAAGCTGTGCTCAAATTGGTAAAAACGTTCACTTAAGCGGTGGTGTTGGTATTGGCGGTGTTCTTGAGCCGTTGCAAGCTGCACCAGTTATTATCGAAGACGGTGCTTTTATTGGTTCTCGTTGTATTGTTGTCGAAGGAGTTCACGTAGGTAAAGAAGCTGTTCTTGGTGCTAATGTGTGTTTAACTGCTTCAACAAAAATTATCGACGTTACTGGTGATGAGCCTGTTGAAATGAAAGGTTTTGTTCCTGCACGTTCAGTAGTCATTCCTGGAAGTTATACTAAAAAGTTTGCTGCCGGCGAATTTCAAGTTCCATGTGCTTTAATCATTGGTACTCGTAAACCTTCTACAGATCTAAAAACTTCATTAAACAATGCACTTCGTGAATACGATGTTGCTGTATAGATAGTATAAAATTTTGAGATATTAGGGCGGTCTTTACCGCCCTTTTTTGTCCAAATATATTTTTTTTTAAAAATAAAAATCCTACAAGCAATATAAAGTAAGAAAATTATATTAATTTTGCTGTTTTTAAAAATCTTCTATAAAATTTAGAAGACCATTTATTTACATGCCTATTAATGAAAAATTACACTTCCAACTTAAAATTATTTCTTTACAGATACTTCTTGATTTTTTTAATTTATCAAATTTGTAATATCTTTTTTTATGCATTAAATTCTAAGTACTTTGATCATATTACGGTTCAAAATATTATAGGAAGTCTTTTATTTGATCTCTCTTCTATTTCATATATAACATTTGTTTTCCTAATCGCACACGCAATTCCAGGAAACTTTAAGTATCGCCAAACCTATCAAACTGTATTAAAAATATCTTTCTTTTCAGTCAATCTTTTGTTCATCGCAGCAAATCTCATAGATGTTATATATTTTCGATTTACAGGAAGACGAAGCACATTTAGTATGATTACTGCCAAAGGAATGGAGAAAGAAGCATTAGGCTTGCTTTTTTCTTTTATAAAAGAATTTTGGTATATCCTTTTACTGTTTATTATCTTAAGTGTCTTTTTCTGGAAATCGATACCAAATTTTAAAAACAAAAATGAAATTAAAAGTTTCACAAAAGAAAAATTCTTAAAGCAATCTTTTTACTTTCTCACCTCTGTTTTTTTACTATTAATTGTTGGTCGCGGAGGATTCCAGAAGAAACCGCTACGAATTGTGGATGCAGCCAAATATAGTTCTCTCAATAACGCTCCGCTTATTTTAAATACTCCATTTTGTATATTAAAAACCATATCCCAAAAAGGAGATATTGAGAAAGTTAATTATTTTAATAAAATAAATCTTGATTCTATCTACAAACCAATCTTGTCTTTTAAAAGCAAAGAAACAGCAATCAAAAAAAATGTTGTAATCATCATTCTGGAAAGTTTTGGGCATGAAAATATCAGCAAAAAGCAAACTCCTTTTCTGGACTCTCTGATAACAAAATCTTATTATTTTAAAAATGGATTTGCAAATGGAAAAGTCTCTATTGATGCCGTTCCATCAATCATTTCTAGCATACCCAGTTTAATGAATAACTCTTTTATTGTTTCCAGTTATTCTTTGAACAAAACGAATAGTTTGCCTAAAATTCTAAGAAAAGAAGGATATACAACTTCTTTTTTTCACGGAGCTTTCAACGGAAGCCAGAATTTTGATCAATATGCAAAAGCCGCAGGATTTGAAAAATATTATGGCAAGGATGAATATATCGGGCCAGAAGCTTTTGATGGAAAATGGGGGATTTTTGATGAAGAATTTTTACAGTTCTTTGCTAAAAAACTATCTACTTTCAAAGAACCTTTCTTTAGTTCTATCTTTACAATTTCTTCTCATAATCCGTATAAGATACCTGAAAGATATAAAGATAAATTCCCAAAAGGAACAACAGTTGTCCATGAAAGTATTGCATATACCGATTACGCCCTGAAACTTTTTTTTGAAAATGCCAAAAAACAAAAATGGTACAACAATACCTTGTTTGTAATTTCTGCAGATCATACTTCCTCTAGCGGAGAGTTAGATATAGACAAAACCAACATTGGCAAATTTCATATTCCTATTTTATTTTTTGATCCAGGCAATCCAACTTTTTCTGGTGTAGACGAAAAAAACTTCCAGCAAATCGATATTATGCCAAGCATAATAGATTATCTAGGCATAAAAACCGATTTAATTTGTTTTGGAAAGAGCTTTAAAAGCAACCAAAATTTTGCTGTATTTTATTTACAGGGCATTTATCATTGTGTTCAAGACGACTACTATCTAGCCTTTGCAAACAATCAAGTAATCGGATTATATAATTGGAAAAAAGACCCTCTCTTAAAAATCAATTTACAAAATCAAAACACATTTAAAACCCTAGAAATTTCAACTTTTTTGAAAGCCTATATTCAAAATTTTAATGAACGAGTGATTGATAATAAACTTAGTATCTAATCCTCTATTAAATCAAAATATTACCATCTCCCTCCTGTATGTTTTACAATTTCCTGCAAAACATAAAAACAATACCACGCTATTACAGTAGAAATATTATTAATTAAATTATAAATAATGATTCCAAAAAAAATACACTTTTGTTGGTATGGTCGAGGTGAGTACAACGATGTCATAAAAAAATGCATCGAATCATGGAGTAGCAAACTTCCTGATTATGAAATAAAAAAATGGGATGAATCAAATACTCCTTTTGATAAACTGCCTTTCTTAAGAATATTATATAAGCAAAAAAAATGGTCATTTATTTCTGATTATATGAGATTATATTCCATCTACACCGAAGGCGGCATATATTTAGATACAGATATTGAAATTGTGAAAAATTTTAAAGAATTACTTAATGAAGATTCTTTCGTAGGTTTTCAAACAAATTTAGAAAACAAATATCCGTTAAACTCAGCAGTAATTGGATCTAAAAAAAATAATTCTTTTATATTAGATTGCATTAAAGCAACTGAGCGCAAACAAAGATTACACTTTAATGCAATGGGAGGCCCTCCAATTGTAACCAACGTTTTGTACAAATATGGTTTAAGTAAATATAAAAAACAACATCTTAAGAAGGTGCTTCTGCTTCCTACAGAATATTTTTATCCATTTTCATGGCTTGAAAAATTCACTTCAGATTGTATTACCGAAAACACCATATGCATTCATTGGTGGGAAGATTCTTGGGTAAATAAAAAGAAAGATTTCGCTTATTTTATAGATAGTATCAAACGAAAAATGGAAAAAACTCCTTTAATCTTGTTCAACAGAATTAAGTTTGCATTGAATCCAGAGAAATTCTACCATATAAATAATGATATTTAATCATTCTGTTAATTCATCTTTATAAAGAACACATGAACCTTAATAAATCCTAAAGTTTCATGTGTTCTAAAATTGTCTTCAAAACCTTTTAGCTGAATAACCAGTAAGATTTAATATCTACTGTATTTTTTTTGCTTTTTGAAGCTTTATAAGCTTAGCATATTTCATATAAGAGAAAAAAGCCTGAATCATTGCGATTGACAATCCGTCAAGGCCATTAAAGATTCCTTTTTTAAAGAAATAACAGCGAACAAAAGCTACTGTTCCGTTAAGAACAGGTTTAAAAGCGCCAATTCTTTTTCCCTGATCATATAATTGCTGTGCGTGCCATCCAGAATATTGGTTCTTTTTAGCAATAATCTGATCAAAAGAATCCCATCCGTAGTGCAAAATATGTACAGCAACTTTTTTCTCATTTTGAGCAACGATTTTCTGATGCACTTTAGAATCTGAAGGATACGCTGTTTGTTTATTAAAAAAACGGACTTTATGATCTGGATACCATCCTGAAAAATTAATCAGTTTATTGGCTAAGAAATTTTTTACTCTAAAACTAAACGCATCATAACCCCCTTCTAAGTATTTTCCTTTCAGAACAAATTCTTCAGCATCTTTATCCAAAAATTCATCAGCATCAAGATTTAAAATCCAATCATTTTTACAATACGGAAGCCCATGTGTACGCTGTGGTCCGTCTCCTAAAAAAACTTGTTGAATAACTTTCGCTCCTTTTTCCTGAGCAATTTCAACTGTACGATCTTTACTAAACGAATCTACTATTATTACTTCATCACAAACTTTTAATAAGGCATCTATACATTTACCAATATTTTTTTCCTCGTTAAAAGTAATAACCAAGCCACTAATTTTCATTGAAAGTTGAATTTAATTGAATCGCAAAAGTATAACTTTTTTGATTAGTTTACCCTAATTCTCGAATAGCTTGTAGACTTCATAAAATAGTTTGTAATTTAGCAGCTCCAAAGCGAATTCATAATACCACATGAAAATACTTATAATCCAACAGAAAAGGATTGGAGACGTATTAACGAGCTCTATTCTTTGTAATAATCTTAAAACAAAATACCCAGATTCCACAATAGATTATATGTGTTATCCAAATTCTGTTGATGTTCTAAAAGAGAATCCTAATATTGACAATATCATTGTTTTAACAAATAAGGTAAGAAAGTCGATTCCTTCCTTATTTAAATTTATCTTTCAAATTCGAAGAAAAAAATACGATGCCGTAATTGATGTTTACAGCAAATTAGAAACAAATTTAATTACGCTCTTCTCTGGAGCAAAATATAAAGTTTCTTATCATAAATGGTATTCAAATGTTTTTTACAATCACAGCTACGAGCGTTTTGATGCTGTAAAATCTGAACATGGTCTAGCCATCGAAAACCGATTATTACTTTTAAAGCCTTTTATATCTGAGAAAATCACAGATGTTAAACCAAAAATCTTTTTAAAAGAATCTGAAATTAATGATGCCAAAAATCTTTTAAAAAGTCATAACATTGACACCAGCAAGCCCTTAATCATGTTTGGAATTCTAGGAAGCGAGGTTTACAAAACTTATCCGCTTGAAGGAATGGCAAAAATCATTGATTTTACTGTAGCCAAAACCAATGCTTCAATTATCTTTAATTATGTTCCAGATCAAAAAGATCTTGCTCAGGAAGTCTATAATTATTGCAGCGAGGAAACAAAAAAACACATTGCTTTTGATTTATACTGTACTGAACTACGTTCTTTTTTAGCACTTCTTTCTCAATGCGAAATGCTTATAGGCAATGAAGGCGGTGCAGTAAACATGGCAAAAGCACTTGAAATTCCAACATTTTCTATATTCACACCTTCTGTTAGAAAAGAAACTTGGCAGCTATTTGAGAATGAGGCAAAAAATGCTTCTATTCATTTAAAAGATTTAAAACCTGAAATTTACGAGCAGCACACAGAACAATACATAAAAGAGCATACTTTTGAGTATTATGCTGAATATCCTTTGCCTTTAATGCTTGAAAAATTAGAAACTTATTTTCAAGAGTACAAAAACTGAGAACACTCAGGAGGATACCATTATGCAAATTAATAACGAGCAAAAATTATCGGTTCTAATAATTACACTTAACGAAGAACGATATATAAAATCTCTGCTCGAAGATATTGATTTTGCTGATGAAATTATCGTAATCGATTCATATAGTACCGATAAAACGGTTGATATAGTCCAATCATTTCTAAATGTAAAATTGATTCAGAATCATTTTACAAACTATACTGCTCAACGTAATTTTGCTTTAGATCAAGCTAGAAATTCATGGGTTTTATTTATCGATGCCGATGAACGATTGACTTCAGAATTAAAAACTGAAATTATCTCGACAATAAACAGCAATAATACTGCAAGTGCTTATTTGATATATCGAACATTTATATTTAAGAATAAGCCGTTAAACTTCAGCGGCTGGCAGACCGATAAGATTTTCAGGCTTTTTAAAAAATCTGATTGCAGATACAATTCCGAAAGAATGGTTCATGAAAAGTTAATCGTAAATGGAAAAACTTCAATTTTAAAAAACAAAATCATTCACTTTTCTTATACTTCATATCAAGATTATAAGCTGAAAATGTATCATTATGGAATTTTGAAAGCGAATGAAAAACTAAAAAAAGGGCAAAAATCATCTTATCTTTTAATGATTTTTCACCCTTTATATACTTTTTTATACCAATTTTTAATTCGTCTTGGTTTTCTCGACGGCATCAATGGAATTACCATTTGTTACCTAAATGCTTATAGTGTTTTTATTCGTTACAAAAAACTGCGAGAACTTACTTCTTCCAAAATTTAAGTTTCTTTTTTAAGCGCTTTTTTCTGTAAAACTTCTCCTGAAAATCAGAAGTATCTTTCCACAATAACTCAAAAATTCTTTCTTCAGATTCCGAGTATAATTTAGCATATTCATTACTCATTACCGCAACCATTTCTTTAAGAGGAGTTAAACGGCATAAATTTTTCATGCGCATTTCAAAAGTCATTGTGGTATGAAATTCCATTCTATTTAAATCCACTAAAAAAAAATCATAATTCCCCTCAGCATTCTTTTTAATCAAAGTATTTCCAGGCGAATGATCTAAAAACTCAATTCCTTTTTCATGAAGATCAAAACTAAATCTGGTAAATTGTCTTAGAATATTTTCGCGATCCGGGAAATCAGGAATTTCAACCAGCTCTCTATAAGTCAGATCGCATTGAAGCTGTTCGCTGATATAAAAACTTTTCTCTAAACCTATAATCGACGAAAACTCAGCATATGCAATTGGTTTTGGTGTTCCTACGCCTAATTCTAATAATTTATTGGCAAATTCGTAAGAACGTTTTGCTTTTGATTTTCGGAAATATTTATAAGCGATTTTATTAATAAGATGTGGAACCTTAAACGATTTGATATTAATTTTCTGATTGTTAAAATCAAAAAGTTTTATCTGATTACGCTGACCAATAACGAAGTCTTCTCCTTTGGTGTCAAAAAACTGAATAAATTCGACAATCTCATTTTCGAATTTTTCATACCCTCGATTTAATCTTAAGATCATAAAAAATGTTTCAGCAAATTTAGTTAGTTTTACCATCTAATAAAAAAAAAATATCGATAATGCGTATTACACTAATAAGTCTTGACAATTGGGGACTCAATAAACATATTGCTTCAACGCTAGAAAAACAAGGACATATAGTTAAGCATATCGATTTTAATACCTTCAAATACAAATACCCAACTGTATTACACAAGGCTTACAATTTTATTTTAAAGGCTTTAAACAAACCAAACCTAAAACACCAGCATTTTGGTAAAGAAATTTTAAACCGTTTAGAGGAAAACAAGGAAATTCAAGATGTTATTTTAACTATAAAAGGTGATTTTATAGATCCTAAAAGTATTCTGGAATTTAAAAAATATACTAAAAAATCTATTGGCTTTTTTAACGACAATATTTATCGCTGCCCAAAAATTAAACGAGTTCTGCATTGTTTTGATGACGTTTTTTCATTCGAAAAAGACGACTGTGCGAAATTTAATCTAAAATTTGCTCCAAATTGGATCTACAATAACAACGTTTCTTTAAACAGCAACACCTATTTTGAATATGATGCTTTCAATATTAGCTCAATCGATAAAAGACTGCCAATTTTAGTTCGAATCGCTGATGAGTTAAAATCTAAAACAATAAAATTCAAATTTATTGTTTACGATAAAAAACGTAAACCAGTTGATAATACCATTACTTACATCAACAAACATATGCCATTATCTGAAGTAAACGACTATATCAGCCCCTCAAAAGTACTTTTAGATATTAACAGAATTGGTCAAATTGGATTAACTTTTAGAGTTTTTGAAAGTTTAGGTTTAGATAAAAAATTAATTACTACAAACTCTGATATCAAAAATTACGACTTTTATAATCCTAATAACATCCTTATTATAGATGAAAAAAATCCTGTAATTTCTGCTGATTTTTTTAAAAACGAATACGAAAAAATCCCAGATTCTATCTTGCATCAATATACTATCGAAGGATGGTGCGAGAATGTAATTTTTAAAAATCTCAAGTAAATCTTTTACATTTTAAAGCCTTTCATTATTAAAAACTGAATGTCTTTGACGATCTCATACTGTGCTGCCCATTTATTTTATGCTTTTATTAACCAATTTATACCTCTTAAATAGATAAAAAAAACACGGTATAATTCGTTCAATTTTAATTAATCATTCTGTATGTTTGCACCAGAATAAAAATACCACCTAGCCATTGTCAAACTTTGGTGTTGTTCAATATGCAAAAACAAAATGAATTTTACCATTTCTCTGATTATAATTGCTTCCTTAATTGCTTTAGTATTATCTGTTTTAGCAATTAATCGATTAGTAAAAATAAAGTTAACTGATGTTAGTTATCCCGAAATTGATGGACTGCGAGGTTATTTAGCCTTTTTTGTTTTCTTGCACCACAGTTACATATGGCAGATATATTTAAAAACTGAAAATTGGGAAGATCCAGAATCTAATTTATTCAATCAATTTGGAGAAACTACTGTTGTTTTCTTTTTTATAATTACTGCTTTTTTATTTACAACCAAATTACTCACGAATAAAACAGGAGAGATTGACTGGTCAAACTATCTTAAATCAAGATTTTTTAGGCTTTTTCCAATGTATTTCTTCTCTGTAATTATCATTTTTATTCTGGCAGCGTGCTTGACTAATTTTACTATTAGAGTCCCGTTTTTAGAAAACTTAAAAAGCATTCTTTCCTGGATATTTTTTAACGTCAGCAAGAAAAATTCAAACCTAAATGGTTTAGAAGATACTTTTATTCTAAATGCCGGAATTACTTGGACATTGCCTTACGAATGGATTTTTTACTATTTACTACCTCTTATTGCATTGTTCTTTAAAATAAAAATCAACTACAAAGCGTTAATCGGCTTTACCATTACAGCCGCAGTAATTATGCTAATAAACAAATCGTCATTAAGACATTTTATGCCTTTTATTGGCGGAATTTGTGTTGCATTATTAATAAACACAAAAAAGTTTAATACGATTTTAAAACAGAAAAAGTACACCCTATTAGCACTGTTATTATTAGCAGTTTCAGTCTATTTTTTCAACAGCGGCAGAAAACCTTATCCGCTGATAGCAGCGTCTATTGTATTTTTGATTATCGCATCTGGAAACAATTTTTTCGGAATTTTATCGAGTGCTTTTTCGCGTAAATTTGGTCAGATTACCTACAGTCTATATTTACTTCATGGTATTTTACTGTTTGTTATATTTCATTACATAGTTGGTTTTGAAAAGGCAAAAACATTAACTGACATTGAATTTTGGTCGATTATTACTGTGTCTGTTTTTCCTTTAATACTGATTTGTCAGCTGACTTTTAAATACATCGAACTGCCTTTAATGTCTTTAGCTAAGAGAAAAAATAAAGCATAATCTATCGAATATTCGAGCAAACCAAGGAAATAAAATCGTAATTTATTATTTTTTTTTATTGCTACCTTTGCAATCTCAATAGCCCATTACATTTTACAAAATGAACGAAGAAATACTAAAAGCATACGAAGTAATCAAAGAAGGCGGCATTATACTTTACCCAACTGATACTGTTTGGGGAATTGGCTGCGATGCTACAAATCCTGAAGCTGTTGCTAAAATATACAAGCTAAAACAACGTGCCGAAACACAAAGCATGATTGTTTTAATGAATGGTGAAAAAATGATGTACAATGTTTTTAAAAACATTCCAGAAGTAGCTTGGCAAATTTTAGATTTATCTGAAAAACCAACAACTTTAATTTTAGATGAACCTAGAAATGTTGCTGCCAATATCATCGCCACAGATAATTCGCTTGGAGTTCGATTAGTAAAAGAACCTTTTTGTTTTAAATTACTAGAGCGAATGAAAAAACCACTGGTTTCTACATCAGCAAATATCTCAGGGCAGCCTACTCCAATCGCTTTTAAAGATATCAACCCTGCAATCATCAATGGAGTTGATTATGTGGTTAATTTATATCACGATAAAGTTGCTGGAAAACCTTCAACAATTATAAAACTAACAAACGATTCACAGGTAAAAGTAATTAGAAAGTAATTGATAATTGACAATTGTTAATTATCAATTATCAATTGTCAATTTCCTTTAAGGACTCAATCAGCCAATCAATATCTTCTTTTGTGTTGTAATGACTGAATGAAATTCTAAGATTTGGCAATTGCAAATCATCTTCTGAAAGCATTTCTTTTAAAACATGCGAAGGTTTTATACTTCCAGATTGGCAGGCGCTTCCCCTAGAAACGGCGATTCCTTTCATATCCAAACTAAACAAAAGCATCGACGTTTTATCTGAAGAAAACGGAAGCGTGATATTGATGATATTATAAAAATCATCTTTTCTCCCATTAATTTTAAAACCAGAAAAATGAGTTTCTAACTGCTCAATAATATATTTCTTAAGCTCAGAAATGTATTCGCGTTCCTCAGTTAAGTTTTCATAAGAAACAGACAAAGCTTTTGCCATTCCAGCAATTTGATGTACCGCTTCGGTACCTGCGCGAAGCCCTTTTTCTTGTTCGCCTCCAAAAAACAAAGGCTGTAATCCAGAATTTTTTCGAACAAAAGCAAAACCAACGCCTTTAGGCCCGTGAAATTTGTGCGCACTGGCTAAAATAAAATCTACCGGAGTTTTTTGCAGATCAATCTCGGTTTTCCCAATTGATTGAACCGTATCTGAATGAAATAAGGCGTTATATTGCTTGCAAATAACCCCAACTCTATCCAAGTCTAAAATAGTGCCTGTTTCGTTGTTTACATGCATTAAACTAACGATTGTTTTTCTCTCGTCGCTTAGCAAATTAGACAAATGCGTCAAATCAAGACTTCCATCAGTATTTATCTTTACATACTCAACCTGAACACCATATTCTTCTTCTAACGCCATTACTGCATGCAAAACGGCATGATGTTCTATTTTTGAAGTAATAATTCGTTCAATCTTAAGATCTTCTACTGCCGATCTTAAAATCCAGTTATCAGCCTCAGTTCCTCCCGAAGTAAAAATAATCTCCTGAGCTGAACAATTTAAATGTTTAGCAATACTTTTTCTAGAAAGTTCTAAAACTGTTTTAGCATTTCGCCCAAAACTATGTGTCGATGATGGATTACCAAAATCTTCAGTCATAACTTTAGTCATTTCCTGAATAACTTCAGGACGCATCGCAGTTGTTGAGGCGTTATCGAGGTATACTTTTTTCATTGCTGCAAAGTTATGAAATATCAATTGTCTAATCTTAAATATCATTTGCCAAATTTTTCACTATTTTTGACCCAAATAAAATTTACGATGAAAAAATATGCAAGCCTTGTATTATTGGCGTTTTTGTTAAACGGCTGTGACGATGGCGACCTTACAGTAGATACAATCGATTTTGATAATGTTACAGCTGCAAGTTGCGATCCTGCAACTAATACTTTAATTTACAAACTTAAAACGCAGGAATCATTATTGCTTCAATTACCGCAGACAAACGGAATTGTAAACGATCCTAAAATTTACACCTACGACATAGACAATAATCTATATCGTGTTGTATACAGAGCTTATGACGGTAAAGTAGAAACTACAAATATTTGCGGCGCTATACCGCCAAGAACTCCAAATGTTACTGAAGAATGGTTAGGAAAAAGCGGGAAAATTGTAATTACAACTACACAAATAGCTAATGACCCAGACGTAAACGGAGCAACAAGAATTACTGGTTATAACCACAATATTGTATTTCAAAACATCACTTTTGCAAAACCCGCGGGAGATCAAGTTGAAGCCGAATTTCCGTTTGGAGATTATAAAACTACAGTTACTCCAGCTAATTTAACGTTTCAAAATGCCGCGAGCGGTGAAGCATTTAATTGTACTGCAAACTTAATGATTTACAATTACAATACATCCTTTACTTTAACAATCGAAAACTTTGATCAAAGCTTACTTGATAATGTAGAGACCCCTCCAGGAAAGCCAAGAACAGGAGCAATTGGAGCAACCACAAATAAGCTTTTTTACAGAACTTTTTTAAGCGGAACTGGAAGTATTTCTAAAGAGTATTTTTGTCAAACAACAACTCCTGCGTTACCTGCTGTAAATGAAACTTGGGTGGGTGAAAATACAAGCACAGATTTAAAAGCTGAAGTACAAGTTACAACAGAAAAATCAGGTCCAAACTTTATTCATACCGTTGTTCTTGCAAACGTTTCACTAGTAAAAGGAAACAGTAAATTTAGACTTGGAACTAGTTTTCTTCTAGGAAAAATCACCAAGTAAAAAAGCAAAAAATAAAATAAAAAAGAAGCAAGGACAACGTTCAAAAACGGTCCTTGCTTCTTTTTTTTATTCCTACAAAAAACGTCCGTTTTTCAAGACTGATTTTAATCAAAATTCAGAATGAAAAACGGACGTTTTTTTATGCTTTTAAAACAGCTTATTTAAGATTTAAAAACCTGTTTATTTATTGTTTTGTCTAAAATAAACTTCGGTCGCACCTAGTCCATATTTTTGATAATTGGCGTCTTGAAAATCTATACCATCATAACGACCCAATAAAAAATCCAGTTCCGCTTTTAAAATTCCTTCGCCGACACCGTGAATAAAAACAATTTTTGGAATGCGGTTTTTGATCGCAAATTCAATGTGTCTTTTTGCCGTTTCTGTCTGCAAAGTTAAGATGTCATAATTCGACATTCCACGTTTATTTGGAACCAGTTTTTCAATATGCAAATCAAATTCTGGAGCCGAAATTTCGCGTTTATCTTTGCGTTCTTTGACAAAACTACGTGGTTTTGGCTCTGTTTTTTCTTTTGAAATTTCATCTAAATCAATTCTTTTAATAGAATTCATTAAATTACTGATTTCTTGAATTTTAAGCAATTCGTTGACAAAAAATGTCATCATAAATCCGTCCTCAGTTTCAATCAAAACTTCGTTGTTTTTCACTGAAACGACCGTTCCGTTTATGGCTTCGTCTAAGACAGAAACCTTATCTCCTTTAGTCAACATCCTTCTCGTCTTTATCTTGGTTTTTACTTGGTGTTTTTGCACTCAGCTGCATCATTCCATACATGAAAACTGCAATTGCAATTACCGTTATATAGATATTTTTTTCTTCCGAAACCTGCTCATATAACGCAACCGAAATGGCAAGAATCATAATTAAAATTTTAAACGTTTTCATATTTTAAAGTTTAAGAATTCAAAAGTAGCAAACTTTAAAATAACAGTTCCCTCCTCTTGAAATGTTATCTTATATTTTTTTCGTAAAATTGTAAAAAAAAATCACCGTGTCTTTAGAAAAATATATGATCCCCTGCATGTTCAAAACGCTCTTTGGAATTGAGTGTTTAGGCTGCGGTTTTCAGCGATCATTATTCTTACTTTTTCAAGGTGAATTTTTAGCGGCTTTTAATATGTATCCGGCAGTTTACACTACCCTTTTATTTTTGCTTTTAGTCGTTTTATATTTTGTAGATAAATCGAGAAATTATAAAAATATAATTTGGAAAGCAGCAAGCCTGAATATCATTTTTATGCTGGCTGGTTACTTTTACAAACACTTTTATCTTTGATAATTTTGGTCGTTTTTTTACTTCTTTATTTTGTTCAAAATATCATTCATCATCTCAATTTGCACCTTCTGAATTTCAATTAATTCTTGCTGCTGATGCATAATTAAATGATCTATTTTATCGTGAATCATTCTAATTTCTAATTCCGATTTTAAGTTAATCATATAGTCTTTTTTGGCACGATTTCGATCCTTCTCTTCTTGACGATTTTGACTCATCATAATCACCGGCGCTTGCAAAGCTGCAATACAGGATAAAATCAAATTCAGTAAAATAAACGGATATGGATCAAACCCTTTGTTGACCAAAATATAAACATTCGAGCCAATCCAAATAATTATAAAAGCCAGAAACGAAATTATAAAAGTCCAGCTTCCGCCAAAATCTGCCACTTGATCCGCAATCTTCTGTCCAATACTCCTCGTCTCAACTTCATCTTCAACAATACTTACTATTGATTTATCTTCCTTTAATGAAGAAATAACATTTTTTTCAAGATCTGAAAGTGCTCCTATTTCGGTAGACAAATAATTAGAAATATATTTCTGGCGGTATTGATTCAACTCCTCGACAGCTATACAATCGTCATCACAAAAAGAAGGATGATCTTTGACAATTAACCCCAGTATTGGGTCGTGAATTGATTTTCCATAAATTTTCTCACTTATAGGGAAATCTATATTTGAAATTGCACTCTTAAACGTTGAATTGTTTTTCATTTTTGTAAATTTTATAGGCTAATTTACACAATTAACTTCTTAAGAATCATATTATATTTTACATTTCAGCAAACTTTCATTTATCACAAATACAACCCGAAGCACAAAATTTCTTTAGTTAATTCGTGCCTGTATTTACAAAAAACACCTTACTTTTAACGTTTTAAAATATCCATTCAATTTTATAATTGTGACAAAAGATACTATCATACAAAACATTAAAGCTTTAAAAAGCCATTCTACAATAAACTACGGTATCAAAACCAAAACCGAAGATTTTACTGAAAAGCTGTTCTATACCCTTTTTGATTCGAATGCCGCATTAGACGAAAGTATAAATGAACTCGAAATACGCTTTAAAGAAATTGCTGTTTTAGCTTGTCAAAAACCTGAAAACTTATGCGAGTCGATTTGGGATAAATTTCTTGAAAAACTTCCTGGAGTTTTAGAAAAATTAAATCAGGATGCGGCATATATTTTAGAGAATGATCCGGCATCAAACAGCTTAGACGAAGTTTACTTGGGCTATCCTGGTTTTTATGCTATTGCTATTTATAGATTAAGTCACGAATTATATCATCTAGACTTATTGCTGTTCTCAAGATTAATGAGCGAATACGCACATCGAATTACAGGAACTGACATACATGCGGGAGCCAGCATTGCATCGCCGTTTTTTATTGATCACGCAACAGGAATTGTTATTGGAGAAACCTCTGTTATTAAAAAACACGTTAAAATTTACCAAGGAGTTACTTTAGGAGCTTTGAGCGTGAGCAAGGAAATGAAAAATGCGAAAAGACATCCAACCGTAGAAGCAAATGTGTGCATTTATGCCAATGCCACAATATTAGGAGGAGGAACTATCATAGGCGAAAATAGTGTTATTGGCGGAAATGCATGGGTAACGAAATCTATTCCTGCAGATTCTATTGTCTTGAACACTACTACAACCGACGTTAAAATAAAAGAAAAAAGATAAAATGGGTCCACAGAAATTGTTAAACCTTATTGGAAACACTCCATTAATGGAAACTGTCAATTTGGTTAAAAATAAAAACGTAAAACTTTTACTTAAACTTGAAGGAAACAATCCGGGTGGAAGTGTAAAAGACAGAGCTGCCTATAACATGATTGCTTCTGCTCTTGAAAGAGGCGATATTAAAAAAGGCGACAAACTAATTGAAGCGACAAGCGGCAATACTGGAATTGCATTGGCAATGATTGCGCAATTGTTTCAAATAGAAATCGAATTGGTTTTACCAGAGGATTCTACAAAAGAAAGAACGCAAACTATGCGTGCTTATGGCGCTACGGTTATTTTAACGCCAGCAAGCGAAGGAATTATTGGTTCGAGAGATTATGCAGATAAAAAAGTCGCACAAGGCGGCTATTTAATGCTGAATCAGTTTGCGAACGACGATAACTGGAAAGCACATTATAAAACTACTGGTCCAGAAATCTGGAATGATACTGACGGAACTGTTACACATTTTGTTTCAGCAATGGGAACAACTGGTACGATCATAGGAACATCTACTTATTTAAAAGAAAAAAATCCTGCTATTCAAATTGTAGGCGCACAACCAAGCGACGGATCGCAAATTCCAGGAATTCGTAAATGGCCGCAAGAATATCTGCCCAAAATTTTTGATGCTTCAAAAGTCGACACTGTTGTCGATGTAAGTGAAGAGGAAGCCAGAGCAATGACAAAGAGATTAGCTCTGGAAGAAGGTGTTTTTGCAGGAATGAGCAGCGGAGGATCTGTTGCTGTAGCTTTAAAAATTGCAGAGCAGCTAGAATCTGGTGTTATAGTCGCCGTTATTTGTGATCGCGGTGATCGTTATCTGTCATCTGATTTATTTGATTAAAAGAGGAACAAAGGTTCGAAGCTGCAAAGGTTCAAAGTTTAAAAACTCAGAATCTAAGGAAGCTTTGGACCTTAAAAAAATCTTACTCCTTTGCTGTTTTAAAAATGAAAAAATTAGCCTTTGCACTCCTATCTCTTTACAGCATTACTATAAATGCACAAGAAATTAAAATTTTAAACACCAAAAAGTATTTTCGAAACGGCTCGAAAGAGTTTATTCTTTTCTGTGAATTGAAAAACAACTCTAAAGAGACCATAATTTTACCTCTTCCTGTAGAAACAGTTGGAAACAACAATACAAACAGCTTCAATTATTTTTACCTGATCGAAACTTTTCCTAATAATGCATTTATTATCGAAGAATCGCCTCCTGCTATAATGACAAAAAAGGCAAAATTAACACCTGACAATATCTTAATTTGCAAACCCTTTTCAACATTAAAATTCAATTTCGATACTAAATACATTACCAAAAACGATGTTTATTTCGATGATAAAATAAAATTCAAACAATTAGCATTAATCTACAGACCTTTTGACCTGACTGATGAAGAGAAAAAAGAAAACTTAAGCGATGAATTAGTAAACAGTAATTTTTACAAAAAGAAAATTAAATCGAAATCTTTTTCAATCAAAAAAACATAATAACTCAGCACCTCAAAAAAAATGAACTACAGAAAACTAGGCAAAACAAACTTCAACATATCTGAAATCTCACTTGGAACTTGGCAGGTTGGAGGAAAATGGGGATCAGGATTTAATGATAAAACTGCCGACGAACTTATAAACACTGCTATTGACAATGGCGTAAATTTTATTGATACTGCCGATGTTTATGAAAACGGATTAAGCGAAACTGCCGTTGGCCGTGTTGTTCGTTCACGCTCTGAACGCATCTACGTAGCAACAAAATGCGGACGCAATATTAATCCGCATGTAAATGAAGGCTACCAGCCAAAAGTACTTCAGAAATTTGTTGAAGACAGTTTAAGAAGAACTGGATTAGAAACTTTAGATTTAATACAACTTCATTGTCCGCCTACAGAAGTTTATTACCGTCCTGAAATTTTTGAACTTTTTGATCGCTTAAAAGAGCAAGGCAAAATTTTGAATCTTGGCGTAAGTGTCGAAAAAGTCGAAGAAGCTTTAAAAGCAATAGAATACTCAAATGTAACTACAGTTCAAATCATCTTTAATTTATTCCGCCAGCGTCCATCGCAGTTATTTTTCTCTGAAGCGAAGAAGAAAGATATCGGTATCATTGCGCGTGTTCCGCTCGCAAGCGGTCTTTTAACAGGTAAATTTGATTCAAAAACAACTTTTGACACTCAGGACCATCGTAATTTTAATCGTAACGGAGATGCCTTTGATAAAGGCGAAACTTTTTCTGGTATTGATTACGAATTAGGTTTAAAAGCAGTCGAAAAACTAAAAGCCTTATTTCCTGATACGCCAAACCTTGCTCCTATCGCTTTGCAATGGATTTTGAGTTTTAACGAAATAAGCTGTATTATTCCCGGAGCTTCAAAAAAAGAACATATTCTTTCGAATTTATCTGTTTATGATACTCCTCAATTAACATCTGAACAAATTTCGGCAATGAATAAAATTTACAACGATTTGATAAAACCGTCTGTTCATCAGCTCTGGTAATTTTTTTTAAGTTTTTTCTCTCAAAAACACGCAACCATTTATGACTTATTGCATCTAGTTATAAAAAACTAATCCATAAACCATAAATCATGAAAAAATTACCTTTTTTATTATTTGCAATTTGTTTTACGATCGCTTCTTGCAGCAAAGATGAAACAACACAAGAAGAAGAGCAAGCCAGACTTGATATAATGTATCAAGAAATTATAGACTATTCTCAAATCGACTCAAAGGCTTGCACCAATCCTGATGAATGGTCATTTACGAAGTTTGGCGCTTCTACTTGTTCAGGATACCTTATTTACAATAAAAAAATAGATCTCACAGTGTTTCAGAAAAAAATTGATAAATACATTGAAGAGAGAGGAAAATTCGACGTAAAATGGGGAGTTTATTACGATTGTATAATGATGCCTCCTCCTAAGAGTATAGAATGTAAAGATGGAAAACCAACCTTAATTTACGATTTTACAACTCACCAATAAAAGACAATTATTTAAGGTTGCTAAGATTAAAAAATTAATTATTAGCAACCTTAATTCTTTAGATTTCAAATTCAATTTTAAATTCGGCACCTTTATTTCTGCCTTCACTTAAAGCAGTTAGTTTTCCTTTATTTTTCTCGACAATTTTTTTACATAAATACAATCCAATTCCCGTTGATGATTCATTTGCAGTTCCTAAACGACTCATTTTTGTGAATTTTTTAAACAATTCATCAATCTGATTTTTATCAAAACCAATTCCTTCATCGGTAACCGTAATAATTACATTTGAATTCTCTTTAAAAACTCTAAGTTTTATTTCGCTGTCGAAATAAGAAAACTTAACAGCATTACTGATTAAATTAACTAAAACTTGAACTAGTAAACCTTCGTCGATTTTAAGTTTTACCTCGTCAATTTCAACATTTACTTTTAAGTTTACTTTTTTATCAATTAAACGTTGTTCAACCTGCTCGTTAATAAAAGGCAGAATGTTTGAGATTAAAATAGTCTTAAATTCTGGATTTATTTTTACGACCTGATCTTGTTCTTTTAATAATTTTATAAAATTCTCGATGTATCGAAATTGCAAATTAGTCGATTCGCAAATTAAACCTGCTAAATGTTTAAAGGACTCTGATGGATTTTCGCTTAAAATAAGTTCTGCTAAACCTTGCGGATTTCCTGCAAAATTTTTCAAATCGTGCGAAAGCATATAAATTAAATCCTGCTTTTCGTTTATAAAACTTTCGGCCTCATAAATTGATTCTTGAATATTACACATCAAAAGCCCTGCTTCATCAGTATATTCTGTTGGCAATACCGAAAGCTGTCTGTTATTTCTATAATCATCCAAAGATCTCGAAGCAATCGAAATTGGTTTGATTAGTTGTTTTAATATCAAAAGCGTGACTACCGTTGCCAGCAGGGTCATAATTAGAGAAAAAAGTAAAATTGAAGTTGGTGAGACGGTATGTTCAAAAAAAAGCACAAAAAATAAAATCCCTATAAGCGGAATATGTATTCCTATAAATGCAACAAATAAGAATTTAAATGCATAACTTTTTTTCAAAAAGCTGATTTGTGAAAGATTGTGATACAACTTCATAAAACACGACAAACAATAGGTTATACTTGATACATTTGAGACTAATGTTAAAAACAAAGTTAACTTTTAAACTCAATTAAACTAATAAATTCAACAATTTGATAATTTTTTTTGAAATTTAAATTTATAAAAGTTTTCAAACGCTTATTTTTGCGCTATGGGAAGAAAAAATACAGACAAAGTTGTCTTTCATCAAATCCAGGTTCTTGATGCTGGAGCAAAAGGAGTGTCAGTAGCAAAAGCACCTGACGGAAAAGTAATCTTTATTCCGAATGTAGTTCCGGGTGATGTAGTTGATGTACAGACATTCAAAAAAAGAAAAGCCTATTACGAAGGTAAAGCCGTAAAGTTTCACGAATTATCAGAACATCGTATTGAGCCTATCTGCGATCATTTTGGTGTTTGCGGCGGCTGTAAATGGCAAAATATGAAATACAGCCAGCAGTTGTATTACAAGCAAAATGAAGTAAAAAATCATTTACAGCGTATTGGAAAAGTTGAACTTCCTGAATTTGAAACTATTTTAGGTTCTGAAAAGCAGTTTTTCTATAGAAATAAAATGGAATTTTCATTTTCTAACAGCCGTTGGTTAACAGAAAAAGAAATTGAAAGCAAAGAAGATCTAGGAAACAGAAATGCTTTAGGATTTCATATTCCGAAAATGTGGGATAAAATTCTAGACATTCAAAAATGTCACTTACAAGAAGATCCTTCTAATGCTATTAGAAATGAAATCAGAGCTTTTGCAAATGAACATAATTTAGCGTTCTTTAACCCAAGAGAACATTCTGGCTTATTAAGAACGGTAATGATTCGTACTGCTTCAACAGGCGAAATTATGGTTTTGATTCAGTTTTTCGAAAATGACAAAGCTAATCGTGAACTTATTTTAGATCATTTATACGAGAAATTCCCGCAAATTACTTCTTTACAATATGTGGTAAATGCGAAACAAAACGACACTATTTACGATCAAGATATTAAACTTTATAAAGGAAGAGATTATATCTTGGAAGAAATGGAAGGTTTGAAATTCAGCATCAATGCTAAATCATTCTATCAAACAAATTCTGATCAAGCTTACGAATTGTACAAAATCACACGTGACTTTGCTGGATTATCAGGAAATGAAACGGTTTATGATTTGTACACTGGAACAGGAACTATTGCTCAATTTGTTTCTAAAAAAGCAAAAAAAGTAATTGGTGTAGAAAGTGTTCCTGAAGCAATTTTAGATGCAAAAGCAAATGCAGAGCGCAATAATATTACAAATTGCGAGTTTTTTGTTGGAGACATGAAAGTGGTATTCAACGAAGAATTCATTGCGCAGCATGGTAAACCGGATGTTATTATTACAGACCCGCCAAGAGATGGTATGCACGCAGCCGTAATCGATCAGATTTTAAAAATTGCTCCTAAAAAAGTAGTTTATGTAAGCTGTAACTCGGCAACACAAGCTCGTGATTTAGCATTGATGGACGAAAAATACAAAGTTACCCGCGTTCGACCTGTTGATATGTTCCCACAAACACATCATGTTGAAAATGTTGTACTTTTAGAACTTCGATAATTATAAAATTATAAATGAAAAAAATAGTCTCACTTTTACTTCTTTTTACGTTTGGACTGTCCAGCTGTGAAAAAGATGACATTTGCGATGGAAATACACCTACAACTCCACGACTTGTTATTACTTTTTATAATATTTCAGATCCGTCTGTTGTAAAAAATGTAACAAACCTAAAAGTTGTTGGTATTGGCGGCGGTGATCCAAATGGGATTATTTTTAATGCTAAAGGTACTGACACAAGTAAATATCTAGCAAATGGAAGCACTATTTCAATTCCATTAAAAACAGATGGCACCACCACTGCTTACAGTTTTATATTTAATGCCATAAACACTAATCCTGCAGCAGTAAATACAGATGTATTGACATTTAATTATACAACACAAAACATTTATGTGTCTAGAGCTTGTGGTTTTAAAACTAATTTTACATTGAACCCAAGCGATAATTCAAACACTGCCGGAATAATTCGAACTGATCCTGCTAACGACGGTCAATGGATGCAGAGTATTGATATACTAACTCCTAACATTCAAACAGAAAATGAAACACATGTTAAAATATATTTTTAGTTTTTGCTTAGTGTTTTCAATGTTTTTAGGACATTCTCAAGAAACACCAGCTGCAACAAAAGAAATCGTTCAGGAAAAACCAAAAAAAACAGCAAAACCAGCTGTTCAGGAAACAAAAACAGATAGTATCCCAACAAAAACAGATCGTTATGGTTTGCGTGTTGGAGTAGATTTATACAAACTAACAAGAGGGCTTTATGATAAAGATTATAAAGGAATTGAGTTTGTAGGGGATTATCGTTTAACCAAAACGTATTATTTAGCCGCTGAATTGGGTTTTGAAAACAAAACAACTGATGATGACCGACTAAATTCTACCGCAAAAGGAACTTATATTAAAGCAGGATTTGATTACAATATGTATCAAAACTGGTTGGATATGGAAAACCTTATAACAATTGGTATGCGTGCTGGTTTCAGCTCATTTAGTCAAGACTTAAACAGCTATAAAATTTACAATCCAAATCCGTATTGGGGAGAACAGCCCTACATTACGGCAAATCAAAAATATAATGGATTAAGCGCTGGCTGGATTGAGGTTGCGGGCGGTATTAAAGCTAAAGTTTTTAATAATGTATTTGTTGGTTTTGGTGTTCAGCTTAAACTTTTAGTTATGAATAACAAACCTTCTGGCTTTGACAATCTTTATATTCCGGGCTTTAATAGAACTTATGACGGAAGTTTTGGAGTAGGATTCAACTATACTGTTTCTTATTTTATTCCAATTTACAAGAAGAAAGTAGTTCTTCCAGAAATCAAAAAAGAAACTTCTAAAAAATAGAAAATCTTAATATAAAAAAGCCCCGAATTTAAAAATTCGGGGCTTTTTACATATGTGTAATCGAAATCCAGCTTACTATTTCAATAAGTTTAATTTCTTCTTTAAAAATTTAAAGAGTTATCCAATTTCTTTAATTCCTTTTATAAAAATCCATTTCATAAAAAGCTTCTCTCCATCCTTTGTTCTTGCAGCCTGAAATTTTGGAGAAATTAAAGTAGCCACAATAAATGCCGTTATCGGAATCCATAATCCTGTCAGTCCAGTATAAGTTGCAATTAAAAATCTGCCTAAAATAAACAGAATTGCAAAACATCCTAATTGATATAAAAAAGCTCTTATTTGTAGTTTTGTCATTTTTTTCTTTTTTAAGGTTCAAAGCAGCAAAGGTTCGGAGGCACAAAGAATTTCTCTTTGCGTTTATAAAGTCTTACCACTTTGCAACTATAATTCTACTTGTTTTTTTTTTATAAACTCAACATTACAAAAATTTGTCGCGACAAAGTTTAAATACCTTTGCCCCTCTGAACCTTTGTAACTTTAAACCTTCTACTCCGTAACTTGAAATTTCGTTCTCTTACTGCCTTCGTACATTTCGTATTTTACCAAACGAGCTTCAAGACTTCCGTTAAAAAGTTTGATTTTTCTTGACGGCTTTAACCCGACAAATTTTAAAGCTTCCAGGTTTGCAGTAATAAACCAAGCATTTGTTCCCGGATAATTTTTCTTTAGAGTATCACCAATACTAGCATAGAATTTCTCCATATGAATATCTAAACGCTCATCGTAGGGCGGATTAAATACAATATGTAATTTTCCTTCTACTTCTTTTTCAGAATCGAAAAAATTGTCTTCAGAAATGGTTACATAATCTTCCAGATTAGCATTTCTGATGTTGTCTTTTGCTTTACTTACCGCACTTGGCGCTTTGTCAAAACCTTTTATAGTATAATGGAATTCTTTCGTTTTTTTCATCAAACTATTTACAATCTGATCAAACAAATCGTTATCCCAGTCTTTCCATTTTTCAAAAGCAAATTCTTTACGATTAATATTTGCTGGAATATTGCAGGCGATCATTGCCGCTTCTGCTAAAAAAGTTCCAGATCCGCACATTGGATCTAAAAAGTGGCTTTGTCCTTCCCAGCCCGAAAGTAAAAGAACTCCTGCCGCTAAAACTTCGTTTATAGGCGCAATATTTGTAGCCGTTCTATAACCGCGCTGATGCAGCGAATTTCCAGAAGTATCTAAAGCTACCGAAACCTGATCTTTGTCGATATGCACATTAATTCGTAAATCTGGATATTGTTTATCAATACTTGGTCTTTGTCCCGTTCTTTCTCTAAACTGATCAACAATAGCATCTTTACATTTTTGAGAAACAAACTCAGAATGATTAAAATAAGTAGAATGCACGGTTGCATCAATTACAAAAGTTTGATTGGCATTTAACAATTTCGACCAGTTTACACCTGAAATTCCTTTGTATAATGCCTGCTCATTGTTAGCTCTAAAAGAGTAAATTGGTTTAAGTACTTTTAGCGCTGTTCTAAGCGACAAATTGGCTTTATACATAAAACCTTTATCTCCCTTAAAACTTACCATTCGCACTCCTTTTTCGACATCCTGAGCACCAAGCGTACGTAATTCTTGTTCTAATATTTCTTCAAAGCCAAAAAAACATTTGGCAATCATTCTAAAATTTTCTTCCATCTTTATTTTTGAATTATTTTAGATGCACTGCAGTGCATCTCTACATCTGTGCATTCAACACCCGCGAACCTGAGTATCTTTGCACCTCTGTACCTTTAATATCCATCACAATGCATAAGGTATCACTGCGGAATAGTTATTTTTCGGCAAAAATACACTAAATTTGCGGTACTTTAAATTAAATGAAATAGAATAAATGTCTGAAGCACCAAACTCATCAACACCAAATCAGGATCGTAATACAGAAAACTGGTTCTCTTCATGGTTTGATACTCCGTATTATCACATTCTTTATAAAGATCGAAATTACCGAGAAGCTCAGGTTTTTATGGATAATCTTACACATTATCTTAATCTTCCTGAAAAAGCAAAGGTACTTGATTTAGCCTGCGGAAAAGGAAGACATTCTATATACTTAAACCAACTTGGTTATAATGTATTAGGTGCTGATTTATCTGAAAACAGCATTGCAGAAGCTAATAAAAACAGTAACGAATCACTGCACTTTAAAGTGCATGATATGCGTGAACCTTTTGAAGAAAAATTTGATGCCATTTTTAATCTTTTTACCAGTTTTGGTTATTTTGAAAGTGACGACGATAATTTGACTACCCTGAAAGCTATCAAAGAAAGCTTATCTGAATATGGTTTTGCTGTAATTGATTTTATGAACGTAAACCAAGTTATTGAAACTCTAGTTCCAGAAGAAGTAAAAACGGTTGACGGAATTGATTTTCACATAAAAAGATATGTTGAAGACGGTCACATTTTCAAAGAAATTGACTTTGAAGATCAAGGCAGGAAATATCATTTTACAGAAAAAGTAAAAGCATTAACTTTGAAAGACTTTCAAGATTTAATGGATGAAGCAGGAATTTTTCTATTAGATATTTTTGGAGATTACAAACTCAAAAAATTCCATAAAACCGAAAGCGAACGATTAATCATGATTTTTAAGTAAATTGGGGAATCGTTTAATTGTTTAACCGTTTAATCGCTAAACAAAAACAATTAACCGATTAAACAAATCAACGATTACACGAAACGAAATGAACTATTTACTACCCTTATTCTCTGTACTTTTAGGATATATAGTGGCTTTGTTTTTAAAACCAAAAAACAAAACCAATTTAAAGTTACTGCTGGCGTTCAGCGGTTCATTTTTGTTATCTTTAACGGTAATGCATCTTTTGCCCGAAGTATATGAATCACACAATCATAATATTGGGATTTTTATTATGCTTGGGATTTTATTTCAAATTGTGCTTGAATTTTTCTCAAAAGGTGCAGAACACGGGCACGTTCATGGTCATGCAAAGATGTCGCAAATTCCGTGGCTGCTTTTCATAAGTCTTTGCATTCATGCCTTTTTAGAGGGTTTTCCTGTAAGTCATCATCATGATTTGGCTTTAGGAATTGCGATTCATCATTTGCCAATTGCAGTAATTTTAACCACATTTTTTATCAATGCCGATTTAGACAAAAAAGCAATTTTTGCCTTTATGCTTACTTTTGCC
This sequence comes from Flavobacterium sp. FlaQc-28, assembly GCF_044007415.1. NCBI lineage: Bacteria > Pseudomonadati > Bacteroidota > Flavobacteriia > Flavobacteriales > Flavobacteriaceae > Flavobacterium > Flavobacterium sp. FlaQc-28. The sequence continues at coordinate 536,453 of NZ_JBIPCM010000002.1, read as the reverse complement.
GTAATGACACCCTTAGGAACTGTTGCTTCTGAATATCTGCCAATTTTAAATGAATATTATACTGAAATTACCGCAGTAGTAATAGGTATTCTATTTCACATTTCATCCACAATCATTTTTGAAAGCAGCGAAGGACATAAATTTAATATCGCAAAAGTTTCAATGATTGTACTTGGAATTTTACTAGCATTTTTCTTGTAATTTCATAAAATTTCGTTTCCTTTTTAGTGGCTGAATATCATTTTTATTATTCAAAATGATGCTTTTTCTTACTTGCTTTTTATTCTTAAGTTTCAAAAAATAATACTGCCAAATGTTTTTAGTGTTTATGAAATTTTAAATAACTGACAAAAAATTAAAGCCCCTCCCTGTTTGACTTTTCATTAAAAAAGAAGCTGATTGCGAGCCAAAATCCTAGATATTCCAGATAATAAGTCTAGTTTCCTCATTAATCTTAACTATTCAACAATATTGCTTTTAGCATTCGCGTAACAAAACTTCTGACAAACAGTCTTTATTGATAAAAAATAGAGCACAAAAAAAGATTACATTTCTTTGAGACTTTGTGTTGTAATTTTCTTTATTAAAATAAAAAAATATTAATTTTGACTGGTCTAAATAACACTCAAATGACATTTACAAAAATAACTGAACTCTCATCACAATATGAACATTTAGAAAAAATGTCTGTTCATGAATTGTTATCAAATATCAACCAAGAAGATAAAACTGTTCCTTACGCAGTAGAAAAAGCTTTACCTCAAATAGAAGCTTTGATACCACAAATAGTTGCAAAATTAAAACTTGGCGGCAGATTATTTTATATTGGAGCGGGAACTTCAGGTCGTTTAGGTGTTGTTGATGCATCGGAATGTCCTCCTACTTTTGGTGTTCCTTTTGATTTAGTAAATGGTATAATTGCCGGCGGTGATACCGCTATAAGACGAGCAGTTGAAAATGCAGAAGACAATCCTACACAAGCTTGGATTGATTTAAAGTCTTATAATATCAATCAAAATGATGTCGTGATTGGAATTGCTGCTTCTGGAACAACTCCTTATGTTATTGGAGGATTAGAAGCCTGCAACCAAAACAATATTATAACGGGCTGTATTACTAACAATGCTGGAAGTCCGCTTGCATTAACCGCAAAGTTTCCTATTGAAGTTGTGGTTGGCCCTGAATTTATTACTGGAAGTTCGCGAATGAAAGCAGGAACAGCACAAAAACTGGTTCTAAACATGATTTCGACAGCAGCGATGATTCAACTTGGAAAAGTAAGAGGCAACAAAATGGTCGATATGCAGTTAAGTAATGTAAAACTTGTAGATCGAGGAGTTAAAATGATTATGGGTGAAATCCCAGTTTCATATGATGAAGCATCTGAATTACTAAAAAAATATGGCAGCGTTAGAAATGCTGTTGATAATTATCATAAGTAAACCGTTTTCTTTGTGGTACCTTTAACCGCAAACTTCATCAAGTTTTCAAACTTGAAACAAAAACACACACAAATGGCAACAAATAAGCAACTATTAGGAAAAGGAATTAAATATTTAACTGGTGCTCTGCCATTAATGTTTCTTGGGCCTTCATTGATTTACAATGCTTTTATGAATCAACATACCAATTGGCATTATTTAGTTTTAGGAATTGGAATTACGGCTTGCTTAGCTTCTATGTTTTTAATTTTCTACGGATTGAAAACAATTATGAAAGGTATATTTAATGACTAATTTTAGTCAAGTAAACAATTCTTAACAGCTCCGAACCTATTAAGTATTCATTTGTCATTTAATATTTATCCAACACAAAATGGAAAGTCTAATTCACATTCAAAAAACATTCGAAAAAGTTGTTTACATCGATAAAAAAATAAACAATCGTGAATTTGAAGATTGTGTGTTTAAAAATTGTGATTTTTCGAATAGTAATTTTAATTCTAATACTTTTTTAGACTGTGAATTTATTGACTGCAACTTATCTATGACAAGTTTAGCAGGAACAAGTTTAAAAAATGTAACTTTCAGAAACTGCAAACTTTTAGGAATTGCTTTTAATGAATGTGACGATTTTTTATTTCAAGTCCATTTTGAGGAATGCACTTTAGATTATGCTTCATTTGCTAATAAAAAAATGCCAAAAACAAAGTTCATTAATTCATCTCTAAGAGAAGTAACTTTTGTGGGAACTAATTTAACCAGTTCAGTTTTTGACAATTGTAATCTAGACGGCGCTATTTTTAATGAAACACAACTGGCTGCAGTTGATTTTAGAACAGCTTACAATTACAAAATTGATCCTGAATTTAATGCCATGCGAAAAGCACAATTCTCAACTCAAGGAATTGTTGGCCTTTTAGATAAATACGATATTAAAATTGTATAAAGATATAGCTTCGAAAAAAGCCACGAATTTCATTAATTTACACTAATTTTATTTTACTTACAAAAGCGATTAAATCTTAATTCGTATACATTCCTAATGAAATAAAATGATTATGGAAGCAAATGAATCTTATCTAGAAAGTGCTAAGAAACAATTTTTGTATTACAAAACTCTTGGCGAAAAAGCGATCAACCAACTTGAGCCTGAACAGCTTTTTGTTGAAACAAACGAAGACACCAACAGTATTGCCGCGATTGTAAAACATATTTCGGGAAATATGCTTTCGCGATGGACAGACTTTTTAACTTCTGATGGCGAAAAAGAATGGCGAAATCGTGATTCAGAATTTGAAAATGATTTACAGTCAAAACAAGAGGTTTTAGAAACTTGGAACAAAGGCTGGAAATGTCTAGAAAATGCTCTGAACAGTCTAAAACCAGAACAGCTTTCGGATATTATTTATATTCGAAATGAAGGTCATACCGTTATCGAAGCTATAAATAGACAACTTGCACATTATCCTTATCATGTTGGGCAGATTATTTTTTATGCTAAACAACTAAAAAACAGTTCTTGGGACAGCTTATCGATTCCAAAGAATAAATCAGGAAATTACAATGCCGAAAAGTTTGCCAAAGAGAAAGAAATTAAGAACTTTACCGATGATGAATTAAATAAATTGAAATGAGGTATGTTCTTTTATCAGACATAGGTGGATTTTTGTATTGGATCATTTTTAAATTTTGCAAAACTGATTTAAAAGAGGAGCAATCAAAATCTAATTGGTCTAGAAACATTTTCATCTTTATAATTACAGTCATACTTTCTCTCTTTATTTCCATTCTTATCAAAAAATAACTTACTTAAAATGAAAAAAATACTATTCTTACTTCCAGTATTAGCACTGGTATCCTGTTATAATGCTGAGCGCAGTTGTAAAGATTTTAAAACCGGAAAATTCAAATTTGAGTTTGAAGTAAACGGCGTAAAAAAAACTACGGTTTTTGAACGCAAAGACAATATTGAAATCGAAACTTTTGAAGGAAAAACCGATACTTCAACTATTCGCTGGGTGAGCGACTGCGAATATGTACTGCAAAAAAAGCATCCAAAAAATATGGCCGAAGAAAAAGCAATCAGCATGAAAATTCTAACCACTACAAAAGATTCTTATACTTTTGAATTTGGTATGGTTGGTTCTGAGGAAAAACAACGCGGTACGGTTTTTAAAATTGACTAAATAATATAAATAAACTCGTTTGATATGGAAGTATTCTTAAATCCTGATGCTTGGATTGCTTTATTGACTCTAACTTTTCTTGAAATTGTTTTAGGAATCGATAACATCATTTTTATATCGATTGTTACGGGCAAACTGCCTGAAGAAGATCGCAAAAAAGCAACCCGAATAGGTTTATTTCTAGCTATGTTCATGCGAATTGCTTTATTGATGGGAATCTCCTATTTAATTGCCATGAAAGCGACAATATTCAGCATTCATTGGGGCTGGTTTGAAGGTGATTTTACTGGACAAGCCGTTATTTTATTCCTTGGAGGTTTATTTTTAATTTATAAAAGCACCAAAGAAATCAGCGAAAAAGTTGACCATAAAGGCGAGGAAGAACAAACAATTAAAACTGCTGCAAAAAAGTCATTTTCGAATGTTATTGTTCAGATTTTATTGATCGATTTAATTTTTTCGGTTGACTCCATTTTGACTGCTGTTGGAATGACAAATGGTGTACATGGCGCACTGACCATTATGATAACTGCAGTTATTATTTCTGTTGCTGTAATGATGTTATTTGCTGTTCCTGTTGGAAACTTCGTAAATAAAAACCCATCCATTCAAATATTAGGACTTTCTTTTCTAATCTTAATTGGATTTATGCTGATTACCGAAAGTATGCACTTATCAAACGCTGCTCTTGCGGGTGAACATATTGGTGCCGTACCAAAAGGCTATTTGTATTTTGCTATCTCATTTTCACTGGCTGTTGAATTTATTAATATGAGAATCCGTAAAAGACAAGCATAAACATAAAATCAAAGTCCCATTTCTTGGGACTTTTTTTATGGTCGCTTTAAAAACATTCCTCACCTCTTCACCTTTACCCCTTTGTACCTCTGCATATTTACAATCAAACCAAAATAATAATCAGGTGTTCCTTTTACATTTCTATTTTATATAGTACATTAGATTTCAAATCTGATGTATGAAAAATACCATTTCACAAAGAGTTGCCGACTTTTTAAAGAACTTCCCTCCTTTTAATTTTTTGCATCCAATGGATCTCGAAAAGCTTTCGGAACAAATCTCTATTGTTTATAAAGATAAAGATGCTGTTATTTTTGCCGAAAATGAAAAAACTCACGATTCCTTCTATGTCGTTCACAAAGGAGCAGTTGCACTCAAAAAAAGTCAAAAAAGCACTGTTTTAGATATGTGTGACGAAGGTGATATTTTTGGATTACGTCCGCTTTTAGCACAGGAAAATTATATTATGGAAGCCGTGGCACACGAAGAAACCATTCTATATGCAATTCCTATAGCCGTTTTTAAACCTTATGCCCTTGAAAATAGAAATATTGGTAATTTCCTGATCGAAAGTTATGCTTCGAACACCAGAAATCCCTATTCAGATATTCATAAAGACAAACTATACGGCGATGATGATTTATTAAATGAAAACCGCCATTCAAATAATGATTCATTTGACTTAGCACCAATAAAATATTCTAAAAAAATTGTCACTTGCAGTCCATCTACAACAGTAAAGGATATCGCAAAAATCATGAATACTAAAAAAGTAGGTGCCATATTGATTGTCGACGAAATGCTGCCAATTGGTATTTTGACAGATAAAGATCTTCGCAATAAAATTGTTACTGGAGATTATTCGATCATGACTACTGCCGAAACAATCATGACAAAGCCAGTAATTACATATCCGAAAAAAATGACAGTTACTGAGGCTCAAATGGCGATGATGAAAAGTAATATCAGTCATTTATGTCTTACCAAAGATGGAACTGTAAATACAAAAGCAGTTGGAATTTTATCGAAACACGATGTAATGGTTGCTCTTGGAAATAACCCGGCAGTTTTGATTAAAGCTTTGAAAAGAGCTAAAAAAACGAAGGAAATAAAACCAATCCGAAATCGTATTATGCAGCTTCTTCAAGGGTATTTAGATCAAAATATTCCAATGACATTGATTTCTAAAATCATAACAGAACTCAATGAAGCCTGCACAACACGTGTAATCGAAATTTGCATCGAAAAAATGAGCAGTCCGCCCCCTGTAAAATTTTCATGGCTGGCTCTAGGAAGTCAAGGACGAGGAGAACAAATGCTGCATACAGATCAAGACAATGCCATTGTATATGAAAATGTTTCAGATGTTTTTAAAGATGAAACTAAAATTTACTTTTTAAAATTTGCTGCATTGGTCAACAAAGGTTTATTTGATATTGGTTATGATTACTGTCCTGCCGAAATGATGGCTTCGAACCCTAAATGGTGCATGAGTCTGGATGAATGGAAAGCTCAAGTACATCATTGGATTACAAATCCAGGGAAAAACGAGGTTTTACTGTCGTTTATTTTCTTTGATTATAGTTTGACGTATGGTGATGCCGAAATTGCAAATCAGCTCTCCGATTTTATTTTTGAAGATCTAAAAGCCAATCCAATATTTTATGTTCATTTAGTAAGCGGTGCATTGCAAAATCCATCTCCAACAGGCTTTTTTAGACAATTTCTTGTAGAGCAAGACGGCGCAAACAAAGATAATTTCGATATTAAAAGACGAGCTTTAATGCCTTTAACAGATGCTGCACGAGTATTAATTTTATCACATTCTGTTAAATCTATCAGCAATACAGCAGAGCGTTTTGAAAAACTCGCAGAATTAGAACCTACTAACAAAGAACTTTATTTATCCTGTTCTTACTCCTTTAAAGCTTTATTAAAATTTAGAACCAAACAAGGGCTTTTGCACCACGATTCAGGTCAATTTATTGCCTTGGAATCTTTATCGAAAATGGAAAAAATTAAACTGAAACGTACTTTTAAAACTATAAAAGAACTTCAAGAACTTATCTCAATACGATTTAATATCTCAAATTTAGTATAACGATGGGTTTATTTAATTTTTGGAAAAAAAACGACGAACTCTTCGATGAAAGCATTACTATCGAAGAAACGCGATTTGTAGTTCTGGATACCGAAACAACAGGATTCGACTATGAAAATGATCGAATTTTATGCATTGGCGCTTTAGTGCTGCAAAACAATATAATTTCTGTTCAGGAAACACTTGAAATTTATCTTCAGCAAGATCATTACGATAAATCGACTGCCCAAATTCACGGAATATTAAGAGATTTTGTTTTACAACGTCCAAGTGAACTAGAAGCTTTGCAGCAGTTTTTAACTTTTTTAGGAGACTCTATTATTGTTGCACATCATACTATTTTTGATATAACAATGATTAACAAAGCATTAGAAAGAAACAATCTGCCACAGTTAACTAATAAAACTTTAGATACGGCGCATTTATACAAGAAAACGCTAATTAAATCCCATTTGTTTGAGCGTAAAGATCATTATACTTTAGACGATCTTGCAGATAAATTTGATATTTCAAAAAAAGACAGACATACGGCTTTGGGCGATGCTTACATCACCGCAATTGCTTTTTTGAAAATTGTAAAAAAATTAAAAGAGAAAAAACAAATTTCTTTAAATCAGCTTTTTAAATAATTTTAAGATTTTATTATTACTCTAAAATTTACATTAGGCTCAAAAATTTACTATTTAGTAATCTTTGACTTATTATTTGTTAGCAATAAGAAAAAATTAACATAACATATATTTTGTTTTTCGAGGATAGCTTTGCCTCAATCAAAAAAAACAAAAACAAATATGAAAACTAATTTTTTAAAATCAGTTGCATTGCTTGGAATTACAGGACTTTCTGTAATTAGCTGTCAAAATGATGACAAAGATTCATCAAAAGATGTAAACGCTGCTATCGACTTTACTTCACACTCAAAAGTTCCTGCTTTTGTATTTCCGATGACAGGTTTTGAAAACCTTAAAATAAGTACTTTAATTGCAAGTTCTGACGTTCTTCCAGATTCTCCTAAATTTGTTTACGGTGCGCAGCCTGATGGTGCTGGATTGATGAAAAATCCAACTGGAGAAGGTTATATTATGATTACAAATCACGAAATCCTTCAATCAGTTTCAAGAGTTTACTTAGACAAAACTTTTAAACCTGTAAAAGGAGATTATCTTGTTGACGGAGTTGGTGGTTTAACACGTTTATGCTCTGCAACTTTAGCAACACCAGAAATTCACGGATTTGGTCCTATCTTTTTAACTGCTGGAGAAAGCGGACAAGAAAGTATGGTTCATGGAATTAACCCGTTAGGACAATCATCAGACAAAAGCAGAACGGATAGAGTTTTACCAGCTTTAGGAAAAGCAAGTATGGAAAATGCAGTTCCGCTTCCAAAAGAAGCTTATCCAGGGAAAACTGTTATCCTAATTGGAGAAGATCAATCGTACGCAACTTCACACGTAAGTGCAGGACAATTGATTATGTATATGAGTTCTACTGTTGGAGATTTAAGTAATGGTAAATTATATGCTTTAAAAAGAACAGACGGGAATCAAGTAGAAACTACAATGAAACTAAACAACTCTTATCCTGTTCAGTTTGTTGAAATTCCGAATGCTAAAAACTTAACTGGTGCTGTAATTAATACAACCGTTAATGACTTAAAAGCAATTCGTTTTTCAAGAGTTGAAGATGTAGATTACAGAAAAGGAAGTGCAAGCAACAACAGAGAAGTTTATTTTACAGCAACTGGTCAAGCAACAAACAATGCTCCTGTTGACGGATATACAATGTGGGGAAGAGTTTATAAACTAAAAATGGACGCTGCAGATCCGCTTAAAGGAACTTTAGAATTGGCTGTTGAAGGTGACAGTACTCCAGGAACGGGAATCATCAACCCAGATAATTTATGTGTAACTGAAAACTTCGTTTACATTCAAGAAGATGGTGACAGCTATTATGCTGATGCTAAACACGATTCGTACATCTGGCAATACAATATCGCTACAAAACAAAACAAACCTTGGTTGAACATGAACCACAAAAGAACAGATACGGCTTGGAACGCTCTTTACAACCAAACTGGTGAAATGAGATTTGGAAGCTGGGAATTTGGAGCAATGGAAGATATATCTGATATCATTGGTGTTCCTGATACTTTTACTGTAAATATTCACCCTCACACTTGGCAGAGCGATGCGTTTAAAAACGCTGATGGTTCTGGAACTCAAACTAACAAAGAGGGCGGACAAACTGTTATTATTAGAAACGTACAACGATAATAAATACAGCCAAAATCTATCAACAACCCTTATTTTCTAGATAAGGGTTGTTTCTATTACAATACTATTATGAAATTAAAGCACTTTACTTTTCTACTTTTGACACTTTGTTTTTTCTTTTCATGTCAAAAAAATGAAGTTTCAAAAACGACCATAAAACAAGATTTATTAGTTGACTTAACCAAGTTAAACAATGAAATTGTAAAATTTCAGAAGCTGATAACAAGTACCTCATCACAAAAAGAAATTGTTGAACAGTTTAAAAAATCACGTCTGGCTTATAAAAAAGTCGAATGGGCAATTGAATACTTTGCACCCGAGACAGCGAGATTTATGAATGGTCCAGCCTTAGACGAAATGGAACTTGAAGAAAACAGATCATTTGAACCACATGGTTTTCAGGTTATCGAAGAAATGATTTATCCAGAATATGATGCTGAAAACAATTCTGATTTAATCAAAGAACTGAATATTTTTCAGTCCAATATTAAACAGCTGAAAAGCACTTTTGAAGTTATTACAATCAGTAACGATTATGCCCTTGACGCCATTCAACAAAATGTTTTTAGAGTTATTACACTTGGAATTACAGGTTTTGACAGTCCCATTTTACAATCTTCAATTCCTGAAGCCGCCGAAAGTTTGATTGTAATTCCAAAATCACTTGAAAAAATTAATGCTGGTAACTCATCATTATCAAAACTAAAGAAATTAACTTTAAAAGCACAGAAGTACTGTACTGAAAACAATAATTTCAATGCTTTTAATCGGGCCTTTTTTATAACGGAATATCTAAATCCGATTTCAAAAAAAATTAAAGCTTTTCAGAAAGAAGAAAATATTAAAAATGTAAAAAAGAGCAGTCCATTAAACCCAACTATTGAAACTTTATTTGATAAAGATGCATTTGATGTCAACGCTTTTGTGCTTTCTGACGAATATAATTTTACGCAAGAAAAAGCTGTTTTAGGAGAAAAATTATTTTATGACAAAGGTCTTTCTAAAAACAATGATCGAAGCTGCGCCTCATGTCATCATCCTGAAAAAGCTTTTACAGACGGCTTAAAAACAAACGTTTCTTTGACGGGTTCGAATTTAGCCCGAAACACTCCTACTCTAACCTATGCTTCTTTACAAAATGCTCAATTCTGGGATATGCGCCAATTAGATTTAGAAAAGCAAAGCGTAGATGTTATTCAAAATAAAGATGAGATGCACGGTTCTATGGAGAATATTCATGCGAAGATTCAATTGGATAATGAATATGTAAAACTATTTAAAAAAGCGTATCCAAAAACCTCAAAACCTGAAGCTTGGCAGATTCAAAATGCTATTGCGAGTTATGTGCGTTCTTTAAATGCTTTTGATTCTCGATTTGATGAATACATGAGAGGAAATAAAAACATCCTTAACAATGAAGAAATAGAAGGAATGAACCTTTTTATGGGAAAAGCAAAATGCGCAACTTGTCATTTTACGCCATTATTTAACGGAACAGTTCCGCCTAGTTATTCTAAAACGGAGCATGAAGTTATTGGAACTCCAAATGAGGCTTCAGGAAAAACATTAAGCCCGGATAAAGGTCGCTATTTGTATAATAAAATGCCGCAATTAGTTGGTGCCTTTAAAACTCCAACTGTACGAAATGCAGCAGTTACAGCTCCATATATGCACAACGGAGTTTTTAAAACGCTGGAAGAAGTAGTTTCTTTTTACAATAAAGGCGGCGGGCAAGGTTTAGGCTACGAAGTCGAAAATCAAACGCTTCCTTTTGATAAATTGAACCTAACTGTAAAGGAAGAAAAAGCTTTAGTTGCTTTTATGAAAACACTCACAGATAAGAAATACCAGTAAAACCAAAATAATTTTCACAACAAAAACGGCCAAAAATCATCTTTTTGGCCGTTTTACATTTAATCAACAAACATTCGATAAGGAAACACATTTGAAGATCTGTTTTTTAGATTCTTCATGAAACTTTCGCATAAATAGCTCCACTCAGAATCCGACAAATGTTGTTTCTCTTCAGGATTTGTTTTAATATAGATATCAACTGTTCGGCTAAAACCTGCTTTTACAGAAATTTCTTTTCGTGTGCCTTTTTCGATTTTTATATCTAAAATCGAACTTTTAAAATGACTAAATCCAAAAGCTTTAATATCAGCAAAAGTTACGATTCTGCCGCGAGTCAGTAAGGCATTTCTATACGCTAGAATTCTGTCTTTATTGCTTTGTTTATTTAAACCGCCGGCTGTATTGGTCATTAGAGTTATACTATTACTTACAAAAGTCAAATCTGAAGATTCTAAAACTGTTCCTGTTTTAACATCATTTCCTTCTTCTGCACAGGTTGACCAATAGTTAATTTGGAACGAATTTTCCATATTTTTTTCAATCTTAGGCTTGATCATTAAATATGGATCATTATTCTTCAAAAAACTACTTTCTTTAGCCTGTTGTTCAACAGATGCCAGAAGCTGACTGATTTGTGACAATGAGCTGGTCATAAAATCTTTTCCTAAGCCTGAAAATGAAGATGTTTCATCTTTAAGCAGATCAAGCAGATTTTGAAGCAGTTCCGAAGCAGTTCTCGAATCAAATCTAGAAACACCGCCTATTCTCAAAACAGCATTTCCTTCTTCTATAACTCCTTCCTTAAACTCTTTTATTTCGTAATGATTATTAAGAGGGTCTATTACTGATTCGATATCGAGATAAATATTATTTCCTGTTTCTAAAGCCACATATGAAAGAAAATTACCTAAGCCCATACTTAAAGAATGGCGCTTTTTATTCATTACTGGAAAACAATTTGCTGTAAAAGAAACATTCTCTATTATTTGAGGAACCAATGACTCTGGAAAAACCAGCTTTATCCAAATGATTGGCTTTGATCCATTGTTTGTAATTTCTTCCAAATATTTACACTCACTTGAATACTCTGAAATTTTTTTATACTTTAATCCTCCTTTTAACGTATAGAAATTATCAAAATAATATTCGTTAATTTCCTGCATGATCTCATTGAGATGCGAATAATTACGATTTATTATATTATCAATATCTAAGCTGTTTAAAGGTACATTATACCCTTCTTCAACTTTAATTTCAATATCGTCATAAAAACATTTTACCTGTTTTAAGTAATAATGAAACATTTCTTTTTGATGGGTATTTTTAATGTCTATGTAAAGCATTAAATCTTCCAATTCTACATTCTCATCATTTAACTCAATACCTAAAACGATTTCTCCTGCCGGCAATGTATGCTTATAATCTTTAACAGCATCTTTATAAAAAAGATTCGAAATTTTAAACATATTTCTCTCGTAAGCTATATAAGCAATGTTACAAGGCGCAAGTTTTACTTCGAGTGTTGGCGAGAGTACTATTTCCTTTATTATAGGTTCGAGAGGATTGTAAATATTATGAATCCTTCGCTTTACAAGCATTTGATTTTGCAGAGAAGTTTTTCTATTATTCTCAGTTGGAAATGCATGCACAACCGCCCTTGCAGGTTTTGCTCCCGAAACAACTTCTGGAAACATAATTTCTAAAACTCTTTCTACAATACGAGTTTTTGAATCTTCCAGTTCATGAGCTACTTTTTCAAGTTCATATGATAATGCATTTAGCATCATAGACACTACAGGATCAAACGATGTCTCCATTTCAACATCTGAAAATCCCCATGATCTTGCTGCTCTTTTTAATACTCTGTCTTTTATTCGTTCTTGTCTCATTGCTTAACTTCTTTAAACTTGTTTAGAATTACTGAATGATTTTATTTAGAGGTCACTATCGCTCTTAAACATATAAATGGGATTTTTTTTCGGCTTACTATTTTTACTTTTCTCCCGAAAATCTGGTTTTCGAAACACAGTCTTAATAACATAACCCTGCCGTTTTAAATTTATAGTACAATTAGAATTTGAGTTTACTTCTATCTCAAAATAACCAATGCTGTCAGTCTTTGTACTGTTATCATTGATGTTTACAACAACATTTTGAATAGGTTTTCCAGTATCAAAATCATAGACATAGCCTGAAAATTTATTATGTGTACAGCTGCATAAAAGAAATGCAATTATGATAAATTTTATTTTCATTTATGGATTTTGTTAATATTTTGCATGTTTTATTTGCAGTCAAAAACAATTACAAGAAAAAACTTATTCTTTCATTTGGAAATTAAATAAGCTTTTTAATCATTCCTCTTTTATTAAAAACTAGACTTTACCAACATACCGCCACACGAAAGGATTCGTGCGGGAGCGGGGTGCTTTTTTACTAGAACTTGCCTTATAAAATCTGCATGGAATTTTCATGCAATTTTCAATATAAACCTGCATAATTCTAATCTGATTTCATATTTAAACCATCACTCTTAACACTTTGAGGTCGATAAGGAAAACAAGGAAGACCTTCATCATACACCAATGAATCTTTTATATAAAGCCTCTTTCCTATAATTTTTCCTTTGTCGTCATGCAGTCTCAATGTGTCTGTAAAATAGCCGTCTTTGGTGTATATTTCAAAATACAATACACCATTGCTGTGAAATTCTTTCCAGAGACCGGTTCCTTTTTTAAAATTGGTTTCGTAGATAACTTTACCATCATTATTGAACTGTCTGAAAACACTATCTCTTAATCCGTTTTTAAAATATTCTTCTCTCCATATTCTTCCTTTAGCGTAGACATTTCCATCTTTATCAAAATCAGCATCGCCACTTAGCCATTTGCCTTGTTTGTAGCTGTTAACTATTTTTCCAAAACGTTCTCCTCCTTCATCAAACACATCTTGATTATATATATTGCCATATTTTATATCTTCATTCGGAAAATCTTCATATATATAATTACTATAATTATTATAATTTCTAGTAAATTCTGGTTTTATAGGTTCTAACAAAATAGGATGTCTTTTACAGGCAATTTTGTTATTACAAAGCCATTTTGGATGATTTGGATAATTAATAGATGTACAAGAAATATTGAATATTACCATTAGAATAAAAAATATTAAGTTTCGTTTCATTTTTTTTTCGGTTTTACAACTATGTATCTATATAATTTTGCATATCACTACGCATTACCCGATAGCGCGGATTTGCAATCCGTGCCCGCAAAGATTGGTTTGTACTTTGTTTTAGTAACATCTATTATGTCAAACTGTTGTGGGCACGGATTACAAATCCGCGCTATCGTAAAGTTTAGATATATCAGCGCCATCAGGGTTTGAACTTATCCTTAATTCAAAGTGACTTTAAAGAATTATTAACATAGTTTAATTTTTCAAGTTTTTTTATTTCCTTTATTAATTGATTAAAGGGATCAACTTAATTCTATCTCCAAATTTTAAATTAAAGTTCTTAAAATTTCTTTTTAGTAATCTATTTACCAGGACCACCTATTCCAGCTTTATTCCATATTTCTTCATCTAAAAAAGTACCATTTCTATCATATTTTCTAATCTCGGTTTTGTCAGGAGTTTCAATTGTTATTGTTTTATCGCCATTTGCGGAAATTGTTATTATCTCTATTGTATCTTCACAATAATAAATATCACTGTCATTAATCATATTATCTGTTGAATCATAGAGTGTAGATTTACTTATAAAACCATTACTAACTATGTGTTTAATCGTATATATTTTACCATTTTCCATAAATTTTTGATCTAATTTTCCATCAACTTTGCCAACTTTATTTACTGAAAATTTTGAAAAAAAATCACCGTCTGTAATTATGTAATTTCCACTTTTTAATATTGTATCTCGGGCAAGATCATAGCGATTCTTGTATTTGCTACCAAGAACATTGACCTTAAAGGTTATAGAATTAATACTAACATGAACAAATTCACGATTTAAGGGGAAGAAATTAATATTTTTTTCTTGAGAGAAAACGAACTGTTGTGTTAAAAACACGAATGCAATTATAAATTTCATATTTTTTAGTCTTTAATTTATTTTGCAAAATATGTTACTATATTTTGCAAAGTTGATGTTTTTAATTCTGTTTAGTAGCACGATAAATTTTATGTAGCCTTTTACCAGTTTATTTTTTTTGAAGTATAAAAATTCTCATCCTTACCTCTCATTGCCTTAAAATCAATTGAATCTTGGACTTTTTTTAAACTATTTATTATATCCTTGTTTTCAATTCTAAATTTATCATACGTTACCAATTTTACAGTGTCACCAATTTTTAAATAATCAATTGACTTATTAATTTTATACTTTTTAAGTAGATTATTAGCTTCATCTTTAGAAATTAGGCGATTTCTTTCTTTAATAATTATATCGATAAACTCGTCCTTAGGGATTTCATCAAAATTTAAATTATAAATTAGTTTTAATTTGTTTTTTTTATTACAAACCTGATAATCAGTAATGTCATCTAGAATAACTTTTCCATTTGCACGATAACGCCAAACTATGTAGCCCACATTAGAAGAATTTATAATAATTCTAAATTCAGTAGGAATACTTAAAACTACGCTGTCTGTCATTGAAGGATTTTTCAAACTTGGTATAAGTGTTACCATTTCTTTTGAATCTATTTGTTTAACTTCTATAGGTTCTTTAGTTTGGCAAGAGATAAATAATGACAAGAGAATTAAAAGTAAAAATCTATGTCTTGTTTTCATGGTTCTGTTTATTAGCTTATAAAAATAGTATCTATGTATGTTAAATATTTATGGGTGTTTTCATCTTCTTTTGTGTAATGCAATAAGGTGAATATAAATTGACTTTTGTCGTAATTACTTTCTATATAATTTTTTTCTTTTAAATCAGTCAACTCTTTTAAAGTTTTAATTTCACCCTTTAATAATTTATCTAATATTTTTTGGTCAATTTCTAAACACTTATAATCTCCATATTTATCTGTATTAAACATTTCAGAACGTGCTAACTCATAAATACCTTGAATGCCTTTATCTTTAGCTTTTTCAACGTCATACTCAACAATATCATCCCATACTTTTTCAATAGGTTTACTAATACTCGGATAAACCACAGCATCCCGATAGCGCGGATTTGCAATCCGTGCCCGCAAAGATTGGTTTGTACTTTGTTTTAGTAACATCTATTATGTCAAACTGTTGTGGGCACGGATTACAAATCCGCGCTATTGTAAAGTTTAGATATATCAGCGCCATCAGGGTGTTATACGAGCGAGGACATAATAATTATCTATAATTATTGATGAAAGAAAATTGAAAACTTCTGTCTTTATTTTTCTTTTCTTTAAAAAGGCACTCGCTCTCAAACGAATCCCTTCGTGTGTGGCACGTTGCGCTTAAAACAGCAAATACAATAAACTTTTTTTCTACTTTCTTTTTGTGTTACTATATATTTCTAATCTATATGCGACTTTCAGCATATAGCCACACGAAAGGATTCGTACGGTAGCAGGGCTATCGGGGCGTGGCATTATTCTCTAATTATCAAAAAGAAATTCAAAATCTAAAAAATTATCTTTAACATTATTTGGATCATAATAAAAACTTAATTCTTTTTGTATTGCTAGTTTCATTCGAAGTATCTCAGGTTCCATATCTATTCTATACTCTTCTCTAAAATGAACATTATCAAATACCTTTGTAAGAGTTAACACATTAAGATTCACATCTACATATTCATTATGCGAATTTCTACCAGTCCCCACCTCAACCTCCTCTACCCAACAGTTTGTTTTTATCTCAAGCTCATTATAACTAACATGTATTCTTTTCCCAATTTTTCTAAGTCTAGTTCGAGCTTCTTCACCCTCATTTATTAATTTATTCTCCTCATCTTTAGCAATTCCCCTCAAAATAAAAGCTATAAAAAGTGAAACAATTATACCAACCCAACCTATACTATGATTGCTATGGTATAAAAAAATAATTATTTTTAACACAATACTTCTTTTTTTAAATTATAGAATTTCATCGTTATTTAATTTTTGTTTCTTTACTTTTCATTTAAATAAGGTTTTACCTTTAAACTTACTTATAAAGAATTAATTGAAACTACATGTTTACATCGTACCATTCTACTCTCTGACGAAGTCGAAAGTTTTCCTGACCACGAATTCTCGCAAGAAAATAAATTTTGTCTCCCGATTTTTCGTAATCATTAATTGGCTCATTATTATCTTCTCTAAATTTATCACATGATACTAATTCTATAATATCACCTGATTTTAAATTGTCTATGGACTTGAAAATATGATACTTTTTCAATAATTCCTTTGTTTCTTGTTCAGACAATAGATGTCTTTTATTTTTGATTAATAAATTTATTTTTTGATTTATCGGAAATATAGTATCAGTAGAATCTTTTGGTACAATTTTAAAAATTTGTTTTGTTTTATCTATTTTATTATAAACCTCAAAATCAAAATAATCTTTATCTAAAACTCTTCTATCTATATAATAAATCCAAGAAATAGAATTAATGCTTGAATTTATTGTAATTTCAAATTCAACAGGAATACTTAATAAAAAACACCTTTTCAAAGTTTTTTCCTCAATGTAACTACCTTCAATAGTTACTTTTTCATTAGTACTAATCTGTTTTACTTCGATAGGATTTTTTTTCTTACATGATAACATCAAAAAACATGTAAAAAAATACAAATAGATGTGCTTCATAGCTTAATATATATTCAAAAGCTCTTTATTTTTTAATTTTTATTACCAATGTATTTTAAAATCATGCGAATTAAAAAACTCTTCTCCTTTACAACTTGTAGTAATTCTAATTTTATCATCAACTCTTCTTAATTCCTTTAAAATTTTAATATTATCTTTTCTAAATTTATCATAGGAAATTAAGTATATAGTATCTCCATTTTTTAAATTGCTCAAAGATTTTCTTTTATTATACTTTGTTAATAATTCTTGAGCATCATTTTTTGAAATTAAATGATTTCTCTCTCTAATAACAATCGAAAAGGTGTTCTTAGACATTAAGTATGGTTTAAAATCAAATATTGGCTTATTACTAGCTTTATCATATACAATATATTCAGATACCATACTTAAATACTTCTTATTTATAAAATAATCAATATCTAAATATTTTAAATTCAAATTATTAATTGTTATTTGGTATTCATTTGGCAAGCTTATCAGCAAACTATCTTTTAATGGTGACCTTTTAGAATCTAATGCCAATAAGACTTGTTCGTTAGAAACAACTTCCCTTAAAAAATATGATTCCTTTTTTTTGCAAGAACTTATAAGGAGCGTTACAACACACATATATATAAAATATTTCATCATAATTAATTTATAAAAATACAATCGATTATTATTTTAGTCGTTTTATCAACTTCATCATTTTTTTTATAATAAAAAACATCATATAGTTGAGACTCTGATTGATTTTTGGAATAAAAAGCTATCATATCTTCTAAATTTTTAAAATCACCTCGAAATAATTTATTCAAAGTCGTTTGATTTATTTTAAACATTTTAAATGCATAACGTTTTTCTTTTCCTCCACTACTTTGCAAAAATTCATTAATCCCTTTAATCCCTTTATCCTTAGCTTTTTCGGCCAAATCATGAACTGGAATATCCCAAGATTCTTTTATTGACTCTAACAGTTCTGGTGCAACTACTGCCATTAAAAAATCTGCAGGCGCAAAACCTATCATTATTGTTTCCGGATGTTCATCCATAGCATATTTAAGTACATCAGAAAAACCAAAAATACTTACCAAATCTCTCGAGGCATTGGCCACTTTGTTAAAAAGACCAACGTCTTTAAAATAATCCAACTGGCTTATTCCTTTTGTAGTAACTAGTTTGCCTTCTTTTCTGTAACCAAAATTAGCAGCTTTAGTAATGGTGTAGAGGTCTCCGCTGTTATCAAAAACTGGTTTTGTATATATCCTTCGGCTAAATTCTATTTTACCTAAATTATTTGCTAGATAACCTTTTTCAAGCTGTTGAACTGCAATAGTATGCTGTACTTTGTCTCTGTATTTTTGCACTACTTCACCAACACTTCCATAAAACTCACTTTTTAGTTTGTTTTTTATCTCTTGAAGCTCACTTTCTAAAAGTTTATTTGATTCATTAATTAATCCAATTCCTGCCGAGAAAACAACAATATTACCATCTGCAGTTCGTATTTCAGGGAAACCATAATCTCTGTAAGCGGGTTTTATTATTAGTGTTTTTTCAGAAAAATAAACTCTTAACAAAAATCTTTCAGAATTCCATTCGATGCCGTTATAATTCCACTTCCAATAAAAATCTAAACAGCCATCGGTCAGCATTCCTTTTTCTGCTGCAATATCATCACTCCATGCAGGATCAAGAAGCAATTCAATCGTTATTCTTTTTTTTCCATTTACTTCCCTAACTTTTCCTTTTACAAAAACTTTTTTTCCATTAAACTTATCATCATCAGGATTAAAACAATCATGAAACAAGAACATATCAAAATCCCACAGTTGGAAAACAATTTCGGTACCTGTTGGTACTTTATTACTAACATTTAAATGAAAATAAATGGTCTCGTCTAAAGAAGCTTTCGGTCCTCTGGAATCTCTCTTCAAATATTTCTCGCCTTCATAATCATAAGTATACCATCCTGTTGCAAAAAACTTATCATTTTCTTCTTGCCAGTCATAATCACCAACGTGAACACCTTCTTCAACACCATGAAAATTAACTTTTTTGGCTGCTGAAAAAGTAACATCGCCTTTTGTGGCAATTATGTTCATATCGCCTTTAGAAGTCCAATTAGATTCGCCTAAAATAATACGGGTTATTTTTCTTCCTTCACTCATATTTAAAAGAAATTAGAATTTTCACCCGAATTGGTACTTATTTTTTTCTGTCCCTGTACATTAATATTATCATCTGTTGCGTGTTTTTGAATAGCACCTGCCTGTTCTTGTATAATCTCAGCATGGGAATTTCTTTTTCCTACGGCAGATTCATTTATATCAAATGCAGTAAGATTATAATCTCCAACAGCGCTTTGTGTCATAATTCCGCCTGCTTTACTTGTATGATTTACTCCTGCAGTCTCTGAAATATCCTGTCCCGCACTAGATGTTATATCTCTTCCTGCCGTCATAACAATATCCTCACCTGCCTCAAATTCTATATTTTTAGGAGCTTTAAACCTAATGTTTCCGTCTCCATGAATCACGGCAATTGTTTCGCCTTTTTGGCTTTCTATTGTTATGTCGCCTGTATCATCATCAGTAATAATTCTGTTTCCGCTTCGACTATGCATTACTGCCTTTATATCATTATTCGGCGTACTATAACCGCTTTTCTCTTTTCTGCTGGTCATAGTTCCTACTACAATAGGCAGTTCGGCATTATTGCCCTGAAAATCTACAAAAACCGTATCGCCTATTTCGGGGATAATGTGAGAGCCTCTGGCATCGCCTCCGTAGTTTTGCATTAATGGTATATAAGGAGTAGTTTGTCCTTTGGCTTCCTGCCATGGCATCTGCACCTGTACAGCGCTGAGTCCGTCAGGGTCTGCGTTTGCTGTTACCACAGCGGTCTGGCTCTGGCAGTATGGCACTAAATCTGGGTCTGTTTCTGCTGAAAATACCGAATTGTTGAAATTTATGGCAGTGAATTGGTTTTCGTAGCCTCCACCATCATCACATATATGTCTGATATGGGTAACTCTATAAGCGCTCTCGAGCTGCATATCGACACCGCTAATTCTTACTTTGTTTCCTATAGTAATGCCGGGAACTTCGCTTGATGCTGTAACCTCCATCAATCGACTTAAAACGGCACGCATTTTATTTTTGGTGTATTCTTCTGAAGTTGTTCTCGCGTATCCGCCAACAGGGTTCTGGTTAAGCTGTATTACGGTTTCTTTATTAAAAACTTTGTTGCCTTTATTTAAAAAGTTCTGTTGAAATCCGTCGGTTTCTTTTCGGTATTCTAAGGTTTCGTCGGTTCTGTATTCTCCCTCTCGGTTGTCATTTTCTATGGTTTTAAACATGGCAGGTATTAATTTCATAGTATAATTAAAATCCTGCATGTTTACGCCATAGACTAATTCTGGCTGTCCGCCCACTCCTCCGGGAGTGCCGAAAACGGTAGTGCGTCCGTTATAATAAAACCACTGCCCGTTTCTTTTGGCCAAACGGTTTAAAAAGCTGAAATTACTTTCATTGTACTGCACTGTATACGGCAGATTATCTTTATAAAAAGGCCTTACATCCATATCAATGTCAGAACCTTCTTTTACTTTATTTACAATATCGGCCAAAGGCATGCCGATAAAAGAATTGCATTCGGGTCCGTTTTCTAAAACTATGGTAGAGCTGCTTCCTTTTATCAGAATAGTTTCTTCCATATCCTTAATACGGGATTTCTGCAGCTGGACTTCGGTTACCACACCATAAAACTGCAAGACATAATCGTTGGGATCTGCCCCTATCATAAAGTCTTCCAGTCCGTCTATAGGTTTTATCTCAATGCTTATTTTTTCACCGTACAGCTGTTGTGAAAAAGGCATAACGCTTCTTAATTCTTCTACCAATAAATCCTGCCTTACTTCAAATGAAAAACTGTGATGGTCGTGAATAGTCTGGATAATTTCTAAACTGCTGAAATTCGAAATGCTGATTCCGCCAACTTTAATGGTGGTAACTGTCTGTAATGCCATTTTGATTTGCTTTTAAAGGGTTATATATTTTTCCAGTTATTCTCGAAAAGTGTATTGCCTATTTTCACTTCATTTGATGAAAGTAAAATTTCGGTGATCATAGGAACTGTTCCTTCACTTTTAAAACTTTTACGAAATGATATACAATATGCTTTTTTAAAAGTCACATTTTTCATGGTGCTCATGGCATCTCTTCTGTAAAAAATTACTTTACCATCTTTTACACTGGTCTGAGATACCATCCAATCTGAAAACAAATCAGTTTGAGTGCTTTCTACCACCAGCTTTATTTGCCCGCCTTTTGTTTTATTAGCAGGTTTTCCATTATTGTCTACATTTTGAGTAAAATGAACATCAAACTCTAAAACATTAAAAATCTCATTGTCTAATTCTAATTTGGCTAAAAAACTCATGTTTATATTTTTTAATTTTTGATTGAAAAAATTTGACCTGATTGGTCGCTTAGATAATAAAAAAGGAAGTCCTTTAAAAAGACTTCCTTTAATAGTTTTCAAGCTTAATCAAGTTTGATAAAGTCTTTAAGTATTATACCCAAGCATTATCAAACTCGCCTCCGCCCATCGAAATTTTACGAGCAGAAATCATAAAAGTCTCCGTTAACGGATTCTCACTGTTATGATCAAAGTTTTCTTTGTACTTAACCATGTAAGCTTCTGTAAATTTCAACTCTTTCAGAGTAGCATTTGAATCACGTTTAATGAATTTTACCGACCCGTCTTTTCTTTCGAAATTGTTAGTCATCCATTCAAACAATTCAGTGCTTCCTGTTGATTCTACTTCGATCATGATTCTTCCTCCACGTGTTACCGTAGAAGGACGCCCAGAAGCATCTGTTTCCTGAGCTAAATCATAACTTACGTTAAGCACTTTGTAATCTTTTCCTGCAACTGTCAATGATGTTAAAAACGACATAATAAAAATTTTTAGTTATTAATTTATTTATTCATATTGTAAATATATAAATTATTTCTTACTTTTAATTATAAATATTTAAAATTAATATTACAAATTTAAAACTGCAGATTACAAAGCTCATAATGAGGTTTTCTTACAAAGAAATTATTGATAAGACAGTGGACCAACAAAAAAATAGCCTCGGAAATCAAAATTTCTATTGGTACTTTTGATAGTTGCTGTAATAATTATGTCAACTTTTTTTTTAGTTCTTCGCACATTATCAACAAAAAAGAATTTTTCTGTCAATTCTACTACAAGTTCTACTACCTTAATTCTATTTTCATGCAAAAGCAATGATTGTTTCATTGTTTTTGAAATGATTTCTTTCAATTCATTTTCATTCATCAATAAATCAAAATCAATTTCCCAGATTCGCGACCCAAAAGTTTCGTCAAATTTGCATTCTCCAAAAGTGGTTGTGGCTAATAATATTATCTGTTGCGCTATCGAATGTTCTATTGATGTTTTTTCAAGTTCTTTTTTTTGAACGATTGCATTAAAATCAATGGGCAGTTTGTAAAAAGCTCCTTTCATCTTTGTGTTCTTTTTAAATGTAAATCAGCTTTTCTGTTTGTCCTTGTTTATTAGTTTCTACAGCTTTAGAAACCGTTTTTCGTTTTATAATATGAAGTTTTACTTTGGGTGTAAGCTTCAAAAATTTTTCACGATACAAAATGTCTCCAATAAAACGCTGTCCTTTGTTTTCATCAACGATTACAAAATAACTTGTTCCTTTTTGCATTTTAAGATGGTTAACATCACCAGCAAAAACCTGAATATGCTGCTCTTCGTTTTGAAAGGTATATGTTAACTCGTCATGGCTTAATTTTCTGTATTTTGAAACATCATAAGTTTCAACAGCTTCTCTTAAAGGTTCAAAAGCAATATTTTCGAATAGAAAATTCTTTGTTTCTAAAAATTTGAGTCCTAAGAAACTCCACAGACCTTTTTTTGTTTTTTGCTCTTTAAAAAAATAGGTATCTCGAGTTACCTTATAAATTTCTTTTTCTTCTGTTTTATCATCTGTAACTATCATTTGATAGGTTGGAATTTCGATTTCAGCAGGAACTTTTGACTCTCCTAAATTGGTTTTTAAATTTATAGTTCCAATCTGCTTTTCAGAAATTACGATACTGATAGTATGCTGTTTTAAAGCTGAATCTGTTCTTACTACAACCTCTCCTTCCCCATCTCCGGCGTAAAAAACGGAACCTTTATTATCTGTTAAGCCTAATGAAAGATTTAATTCAGGAATTGACATATTTTTTAAATTTTCGAGGATTATTAATTAAAAAAGATTAACGCTTTTTTATTTTATACAATTTCAAACCATTCAAATACTCTTTAATGTTTTGATTGTCTTTGCTGTTTGGACTAAACTCATAATCTTTTTTTAGCGTAAAAAATTTGATTGAATTAATGTTGTTATTCATTAATTTCTTAAAATCTCTTCTTCTTAATTCTATTATTGCTGTACCATCACAATTAACAGAATAGGAATTTTTCAGCACATACATTTCTCCTGTTTTAAAATACAATTCCAATGGTTGTTTCTGTTTTATACAAACATTATCTGTGAAAATTTTAAAATAGAGATAAATTTTATTCTCTCGTTTTCCAAATTGCAAAACCGAATATTCGAAATTTTCATTAAAAACACGCAGTAAAATTGGAGGCGCACTTGCAAAGTTTTTCCCTTTAAGCAATAACTCATTTTGCGAAATTGGGCAATTTAAGGTGTCTATAGGATTTATTTTTTGTGCCGAAACTAAATATGGAATAGAAAGTAAGACAGTCAAAAATAAAATTTGAAGTGCTTTCATATATTTGATTTTATAATTCAAAAGATCAATGTTTTGATTAAAAAGGAAACACAAGCTGTGTTTCCTTTTTTCTTTATTTAGGGATTACTTTTGTTCGTAATCTGTATCCCATTCTGTTCCGTCATCTCCCTTATGACCGTCCATTTTTATAAGGAAATTTTTAGCCGGAAAATATGGTTTCATGTGAATGTCCATATAAATTCTGTCTTTCTGAATCGGGTCTTGTTCAAATCTTCTGATCTCAAAGTTTTCAATTAATTTGTCTGGTCCGGTAATTCCATCAAGGAAAGCCACAATTTGATTCATAATCTCTTTACGCGTTTTGGCTGTAAAGTTTTCAAACGCACGACGATTAAGGAAATCCATCAATACTTTTGTTACATAATCAAATACACGCACTACAGAATAGGTTTGAAGACCTAAATTATCTCCGCTGAATAATGTTTTTGCAGAAAAAGCCATTACTTTTCCATACTCGTTTACCATTGGTACCAAACCAAGATTTTCAAGATTGGCAATTTCGCTTTTCTTAAGATCAAACTTAACTCCGTCTACTTCATTAATTCCCCCAAACTTTTTACCTGCAGTAACCTGAGACATTAGTGTTTTATAGATTTTTCCGGCCAAAGCTGCAGAAGGTGCAATATGCAAATCTTCATTTTCTCCAATCTGGTCAAATCTGCCGCGTCCTACCAGCCAGTTACAAGTCATGATAACGTTAGAACGGTATACATCTCCACCTGTTAATGAAGCAGCATCAAACATTTCCATTACATCATCTGGTTCGTCAAGATGTTCAAAATCTGTAACCAGCATTACTTTGTTTTCATGCGCTATTTTTGCCCATTTTTCGATTACTTTATTAGAACCTAAATAGCCGGGAATAACCAGAATCCCATAATTATTTTTAAGATCCAAACGATCGTAATTATCTACTAATTCTGAATGAATGGCATCTATAAAACGGGTATTGTCTAAATCTTTTAGCTGCTCAATATCAGCATTTACTATTGTTATGTTTTTAACTTTATCAGTTTCTGTATTTTTGAAAAACAAAGCAACAGTTCTATAAGCCGCTTCGATTTCTCTGGTATCTTCAACCGCTTTTACTAAGTTCTTTTTTAACAACGCTTCAGATTCTTTACATTTATCCTCACATTGCGCCACCATATCGGTCAAAGCTTCATTATTGCTTAAAACTGATGACCATAGCTCTAAAGTCTTTTTTAGAGTTTCTCTTTCTTTGGTTTTGTTTACTTCTCCAAGAAAAATTTTTCTTCTCGCTTTTCTGTCAGGATTTAGGTTTTGCACGCCTTCAATGGCCATTTCCAATAAATCAAATCCGCCGTATTTGGCTAACTTTTCTACATTTTTTTCTATAGAACTCCCTGAAGCTTTGCGTTCTAAAACCGCTGTATCTTC
Organism: Flavobacterium sp. FlaQc-28; assembly: GCF_044007415.1. Classification (NCBI taxonomy): domain Bacteria; kingdom Pseudomonadati; phylum Bacteroidota; class Flavobacteriia; order Flavobacteriales; family Flavobacteriaceae; genus Flavobacterium; species Flavobacterium sp. FlaQc-28. The sequence continues at coordinate 510,772 of NZ_JBIPCM010000002.1, read as the reverse complement.
ACTATTTTGATGTACTTGCTTAGTTGACATATTTCTTTATCTTTTAATTATTTATTTTCTTTTAATTCATTAATCAATGAGCCAAGACTTTCTAATAAAGCTTTTTTAGCCTCTCCATCTTCAAGAGCTGCTTTTAAAATCTTGTTTGATTTTAATTGACGAATGATTTTTTGATATTGATCTTTTTCTGTTTCAAGATCAGATAAAAAATTACTTTGTGCTGTAATCCCTTTTACACCAAAATCTCCTAAACTTTTAAATTTTAAAGCTTCCACTTTTGTAGCACCATCAGCATTTTCAAAGTTTACTTTTACTTCTGGCTTAAAATGTTCAAAAGCTTTTTCAACGTTCGTTATTCCTTCTACCAGTTCTGGTTTTATAGGAGCGTCTACTGTTAATTTTTGAGCTACAAGTGTTCTGTTTTGAGGGATTGCAATGATCGCTTCATCTGCATCCAGTTTCACTTCATTTCCTCCAATTCCATAATTTGATAACATAATTCCTAATTTTAAATGGTTACTATTTTTTTACTTTACTAATTATTGATTCTGATAAATCTGGCGGCAGACATCTAAATCTCTGCTTACTTTTTCCAGTTCTTCTTTATATGTTTTGGCAGACTGATTTAAACTGTCTATCAAATGTGCATTGTGCGTAAGACTCCTTATTTGCTTTTTATAATCAATAATATTTTTGTAAGCCAAAATGATATTATTGTACAGTTTCTTATTATCTGTTGAATCTTTTGGGATTTTTTGATAAATATTGGCTACCATCACATTTGCCAAACGCTGTTGAAAATCATTGTCTACTTTAGGTGAATTGATCGAATCAATTGTCATTCTGACGCTGTCAATTTTGATTGAAAAATTGGTCTGATAATCATATTCTCTTTTCATCATTTCGTTTTCGGCTTTCAATATTTTATTTTCTGCTGTGGGCAGATAAAGATTAAAGGCAAAGGCTGAAAACATTATAATAAACGTGATAATAAATGCAGCTAAAAATGCGTAGAAAGCTTTCTGACGTTCTTTTTTATTAAGTACTTCCATAATTTATATTTACTTTTTTAATTAGTCTTTCATGAAAAAACCATGTCTTTTCGGATTGTGAACAATGTCTTTTTTCTCTGTTTCGGCAACAAACAATTCGATGCTTTCTTTTTTCTTTCCGATGTAGTCCAGTTTACTTAAGGTGTCGAACAGTTTTTCTATCTTGAAAAGAAAATTAATTGTCAATGTTGCTGTTTTATCGATATGAACATGATCATAATTTGTATTTATCAAGGTGGTAAAAAGCACCTCTAAATCTCCTTGAGATAAATCACACCATTCGGCGAAATAGTTTAGCAGCTCTTCTTTACCTGCTCCGGCTTTAGAATCGATAAAATTCTTCATCACTCGGGCAAACGAAACAACCGTACTCAACATAGAAGCGGGATGCTGATGCAATGAAAACCAGCGAAACTGTGTTAAACAATTCCCCAAGAAATAACTCGTGTTGTCCGACAATTGCATCACGGTTTGAGCCAGAACACCTGTCTGCTGGAATCGGTTAATTTTCTGAGAAATTTGAACCGAATAAATCTCAATCTGACCAAATGATCTTGCAATTTCTGCCTGCATATCGGTTAGTTTTGAATGACAGCTTACGGTAACCGAGGCTGGAATATAATTTTCATCCAAAACTGTAGTATCGCCAATCAAAATTTTTCCGATTGCCAGATAAAAACCTCCATAACCTATTCCTGAACGGAATTCTTCTGCTTTAATTAAGTGGAGCTTGTATTCCGGCTGTGTAAATGGATATCTTGGCGGAACCTCATCTGGATCGGGTTCCCCAAACGGAATTCTTTTTCTGGAATTAACTGAAATACAAGCAAGCAACTCTAATTGTTCTCCTTCTTTTATTTCGTAAGTATCTTCTGGATACGGAACTTGGAGATCTAATGCATCCGTGTTTGCTTTACTGATTTCAATTCTGGAACCGTTTGGCGTAATAGCATGGCATTCTTCTACACGTACACGCAAAAGTTTGTGATTGTCGATTCCTAAAGTAATCTTGGTCGATTCTTTACTGTGATTTCCTGAATCTAACAATCCATAGCTAATAGGCGTAGTATGAATTCCGACTGCATCATTGACCAATTCAGAAACATTGTCCTGCATCGCCAAAAAATGACTTTTATTGATTTTCATTCCATCTATCCAGTTTACTGGGAAATGATTTAATTTTTCTATCATGATTTATTCTTTATACTTTTTTAAGTTCATTCCATAGCAAAATGCCTCATGCAATTGAATTACATGAGGTTTTTAGGTAATTATTAGCATCGGCTAATAATTCGTGTTTATTTGTTTTTGGATTATTTTAAGTGGTATTATGAGAAAGGAAATTATTCTAGGATTTCCTTTTTTTATTTAAATTAGAAACTAAATCTTAAAAACTTAGAGTTTTTTTAAATAAATTATTTAAAGTTTTGTTGTCGTTGTTGTGTATTAAAAAGAAAAGCCTTTTTTAGAATTATATTTTTCATTGGATTCATTTATTTTTCAAAATGCTAGATATTGCTTTTTCCCATTCTTGCTAGCTGGGGCTTTTCTTTTCAATATTTCAAGGAGCTTAATGTTCATTAAAAAAATAACACTCTTTTATTGTATAATTATTTCTTGTCGATTTAGAATCTTTATCATAATTAACTTTTAGAGATTATTACCAAAATAGTTTATATGTATCCATTTTCGCCTCTTTTGATTCATCAAGAAAATAAAGAGAATCCCTTTTTATGCTACCATCTTTTTTTACATCGTTATTCATGTACAAAATGATTTCATTATCCGTTGCAAAATACTTTAGTTGCCAAATTTTATTGTTTTTTACATCCAAATACGAAAGGCAAGTGTAATTTGGAATTTGTTTATCAACTGTACTTCTATAAAATTCAATGGAATCCTTCTTTTTATCATTTAATAAAGTATATAGAATTATTCTATAATCATTTTTGTTTTTTAAAATTTGTTTTACAAACTGATATTTTCCGTTGATTAAATTGGAATTTTCGAAAGATGAAAATCGGCTTTTATATAGATTGTTTTGCTTTTCTAGTATCGAAGAACCATTCTGTTTAGTGATTGCCTTAAAATATTTTTCCTCACCCAAACCTATTATTGAATCTCCAAAAAAAATCTCCGAATTCTGTTTCTGACTGAAATCATTCTCTTTCGTAAGAGAATGATTTTTTTTACAAGAAAAACCAAATAAAACAATTGCAAAAAAAATAGCAAATGGAAGTTTATTTTTCATATTTTAATTATTTGAAATACTCATTAAGATTTATTTTAGACATTCCTAAATAATAGGTTTTATCTTCATCTATTTTAAATTTCTTATAATAGACAATACCATTATTATCCAGATAACCAATATTTTGCTTTGTAGAATAAGGATAATCTACTTCTAGAAAAAGATTAACTGATTTATTAAATTCATTTTTATTAAACATTACTAAATCAATTTTACTAACTACTAATGGCATTTCATAATCTTGACTATCAATTGATGAAGAAGTCTTAATATAAAATAATTTCTTTTGATTAATTATTATTGAATCTAAGAGACTAAACGATTCAATTTTACTTAATTTTAAAAGACTATCATTTTTTATATAATTATAAAAAAAAGTTTTGTCGATCACATTCTTACCTCCCTTATCTTTAAAGTAATCAAGTGCAGCAAACTTATTTTGAAAATCTAAATCTTCTTTCTTAATTTTTTTAACCGTATCTTCATAGGTATTGATTTCCCATTCTTTTGGAAACTCAATATTTAAAATTGATGATTTCCCAAATTCTTTATAGGGAATAGTCTCATTTTTTTCCTGCCCATCAACAATAACTTCATTTTTACCACTTGATGTATTTTCGCTTTTATTATTACAGCTTGCAACTAAAGTTATCAGTATAAATAGTAAACATCTCATAATTATTTTTTATAATTTTTAATTCCCCCAGCTAACAAAAGTCTACAACTTTTGCTAGCTGGGGCTTTTCTTTTCAATATGTCAAGGAGCATATATGCTATTATATTATTCCGCTTTTATCTTAGTTTTATATACATATCCTTTTTTCCCTTCTTTCGTTTGCACTAACCACCAATCTCCCGAATTATCTAAAATTTCAATTTTAGTTCCTGTAGCAATTTTTTGAAGAATTTCAGAAGATGTATTTTTCTCTTTTCTCAAATTTGTAAAACCATCAGAATCACTTATTTTATTTAAACTAAACTTTTTATGAAGCAAATTTATTATTTCATCAATTTTAGAATTTGAAACAACATAACTTTCATAACCATCTTGTTTATTTTCTTTAATTTTATTTTCCGATTCTTGTCTAGTCTCAGAAGAAATTTGTAAATCTATTTCCGAAACAACATAATGATTATTTATTAATGTTTTAACAGCATCATAATCCTCTTGCTTTATTGCTTGACTCATTAAATCATTTAGGAGAGTAACATCTATTTTGTATTTAGTAATAAAATACTGTAGCCAAGCACTGTTTGTATAATATTGTAAATCAAAAAAAGTTTCATTATTTACTAAGTATGATAAATTTTCACTATCGAAATCTTCTGGTAAAGAAATCTCATCAAAATATATTTCAAGCTTTTTCTTGAAATCTTTAATTTCTGGAGTATCCTTATTTAAATCCTTCGGGGCAAAATTAATATTAGTACCTTCATTAAATAAATCAGTGAATTTTATTTCATTTTTCATCTCATTTGTTTGTTTTTGATTATTACAATTTAAAAAATCACTAAAATGATCTTGTTTAGTTTTTATTTTTTTAAAATTAGGTTCAATAGGATCTAAAGCATTTAATGATAAATATAGCGCGTCCCTTTTTGGAGGAATGATAAACCAACCGACAACACTTTCTACGATTTCTTGAGTTTTAGGATTATCTGATAAATTGTTTCTGGTAAAAGCTTTTATTATAATAGTATCATTTCTGATATCATCAATCCTAACCTCATACTTTTCTTTTTTTTCAAAATCACTGGTATAAAAAAGCTTAAAAAGAATTTTTTCACAGTCTGACTCTTGTCTGGTGGAAGTTAAAGAAATTTTATTTTCATTAGATTCCTTTTTTTTTGAACATGCTATTATCGATAGCAAAATGAATAAATATAAAACGATATTGATTTTTCTCATATTTCTAAAAACTATTAACAATTCTCGGAATTGTTGTATTAATAATTGTCACATAATTAGATTGTCTACTTACATCTCTTGTATGCCACCTCCCTACATTTCCATTATGTCTAACCAAAAACTCTGCAACATAAACCATTCCCGCTTCTACAGATGGAAACTTAATATATCTTTTTTTGGAATCAGTTACTTGTGTATTCCCTCCTCTTCCACTCATTCCTTCATTTTCAAATTCTTCCCATATCCCAATTGGAGTGTATTGTGGAAATTTATTATACACTTCACCATCCCAACCATAAGTTGGATGATTATTGTTTGCTGCTTCCATCCCTGGTCCTCCACAATGTTTATACTGTCCTGATTTAAAATGAGAACATTCCCATCTGTACATCATTTCTACATTTTTAGCAATTTCTTCACCATAATTATCATAGATCAATCTTAAAGCTCTTCTAGCATCTTCCAAATTAAATAATTTGTCATCTTTGTTTAATTCTGGTAAATTATCTATCAAAGCAAAAACTTTTATTTCTTCCTTATATTTAGACTCTTTTACTACAATTCGCTCATTACTGGAATACCCTCGTCTTCCATATACTCCTGTAAGTTCAGGAATAACACTTTCTAAGTAATTATTTAAAGCGTGATAAATAAATTTATAATTTGATGCACTTAAGTCTCCCATTTCACTTCCGCAACTAGAATGATTTGTTCCATCAGAATTTCTTATTCCTAAACAACCTATTAAGTCTTTAGATTTCCATGGATCTATAGAAATTGAACTTCTACCTTTTAATGTCATTGCGCCACTCGAAACCTCTAATCTTAAATTTTCTAAAGGTCTCAAATTAGAAACATTATCATCAACAAACCTATATCTAAAACTCTCTTTTCCGGAATGATTCCAAGCTTGCATATATCTTATTCTATATAAACTATTTAAATTATTAGGAGGAATAGGACCTTTACTTACATAATTCTTATTATTTGATTGTGTATGTCTTGCAACTGTTAAAATAGTAGACTCTGCATTTTCATAAGATTTGTATTTTATATCTTGCTTAAGTTTTTTTATAGCTTCTCCTGTTTTATTTCCTCTATAAACATACATTTTATATAAAGGAAATGCACTTTTACCATTTGGTAATTTTTTGCAATAAATTTTCCCTGCTTCTTTATATTCATTCATCCCATTAAAACCACCATAATCAGGATATGACTCTATTCTCCTATTCCTATCTACTTTTATTTCGGTGGCAATTTCACTAGTTATATATAAAATAGCTTCTTTTCCTAGTCCTATAACTTTTTCAAATTTCTCTTTTTTCTGCTCTCCACCAACCTTCGCAACCTTATTAGTTTGTTCAACAGGATCCGGTTTAAAAACTTTAGCATCTACATCTACAACTTCACTCTTTTTTAGATCATTTGTCTGCAATACTTTAACTTCTGCAAACAGCTCCTGTTCTGCACCTTCAGTCCAAAAGTTTCCTCCAAGGCTTCGAGGAATTGTATCTAGAGGTACAACAATCGCATGCAAATCAGATTTTAGCGTAAATTCCTGCTGAAACAGTAAATCGTTGCTAGCTACATCTTCATCATATAGTTTTAAGCTAATATCCTTTCCCTTTAATCCCGTCGAGTTGATCCAGACTTTAATCTGTTTTTCTTTAAATGTTCCTTTAATCTTATTGCCAGCTGTGTCAGTAAGATTCACTGAATTGATTCGCCCCTTTTCTTTTTTAGTACCCGCTGCATCTTGCTTTGGAGAATCTTTCTTGGAAGGAATCGTTGGCTTTTCAGCTTCTTTTGGTGTTGTCTTTGCCTTAAAGGGAGCTACGGGAGCTTCAACATCATTTACGTTTACATTGTTACTTGCAATTTTATTTTTGTTAAAATCAACGGTAACATAGTACTCATGAATTTTACCTTCTTCCGGTCCGTTTTGCTTGGCTATTTTAGCAAAACTTGGTCTCAGCAAAAAGTCAACATCTGCTTTACCGTTTTTAACAACTCCTGAAAGGGTTTGTATTAGATTCTTTTCATTTGCTTTGTTATGTCCGGCACCAGCAGCATCATCTTCCCACAAGGTTACAGATACTTTGTGTTTTTCCATATGAAGACAGTGAACCCTTGCTTTTAGAGTCTGTCCGTATGAAAGCGGTTTTGCTGGTTTTTGTCCGTTTTTATCAAGCAGTTCAATGCTTTCAATTTTTGGTTTTTCGGCGGGATGTGAAGTTATATTAAGGCGCGCCACATCTTCTCCTCTTCTTGCTAGAATACGGATTCCTTTTCTTTCTAAACTTTTTTGAAGAAAGGTGTAAGAGATTCTTTTTCCTGTTTTATCATTTTCTTTTGTCTTGCGCCATCTTCCGTTTTCGAGAATATATATTTCCCATTTTACAGGCTGTTCAAAACTATTACTAGAAGTTGAATTTTGAAAAGGCAGAATACTCGGTAAAAAAGTATTTACTGAGTAGAATTCTTCCTTACCTACAACAGGATCCGGATTTCCAATTATTTTAAAATCTGACATACTATTTTATTTTATTTGCAAATAGAATCACTCTCTTCTAAACTCTCCTTAAATTTTGATGTATTAACCAGCAGATTTAACTGGTTATTTACTTGCGGTTTAGCCTTTTTCGCATTCTGTTTGCTCGCTTCTGCTTTCTGGCCGTGCTTATCTATTTCTATACAATCTGGTCCTCCAATTGGGCAGGTTCCTTTACTATCTTCAAGCAGAATTTTTCCCTGATTGCTTAAGGTTACTTTTTCATAAAATGCACTCCACTTGGTAATTGTGGCCTGACATGGCAGATAATCACCGCTTCCATTTGGCTGCATTTTGCATTTCCCAAACGTGTTCTTCTCTAATGTCTGTCCAATTTCTTTGTCAGTAGCAATGAGTTTTTTCTCTGCATCTTTATCATTAGCATAATGCTTATCCTGCGATTTTACTTTTAATATATCTTTTTTTGGTTCTACGCTAAATTTACATTTTAGTGAAGCTCCCTGAACTACTATATGTTTCTCACTCATTGCCTTACCATTTATAAATATTACATTTACTTAACTACTCTGTTTTAACTCTTTAATTTTGAGTTTCTTCATTCTTTAAAGATTCAATTTGTATGATCACTTTTATTGGTTCATCATACTCGATATTGCATTCTAAATTTATCTTTTCGATACAATAACTATGTTCATCAAGAAAATATGAAGCGTTGAATTTTCCTTTCCACGGGTCAAATCCAAAACTGGCTTCTCCTCCAGAATCTACATAATCTCCTTTTTGTTCTACTTTTACCAAATTTGATTCATCTAAAATCGAATCTATCTTTTGCTCTACTGCAAACTTCGATTCTTCATCTTTCTCTAATGGAAAAAAGACTTCGTTTTGAAACGAATAATTTGATGTATAACCAACGTAAATGCCGTTAAAAAAAGCCCTTAAAAAATAATCTGAAGCAAGAGAATCAAATAATGTTTCAGAATTTTCTAAAGCATATTCTGTATGTTCAATATAATTTTCTGCAACCTCACCTTCAAAATAATCTAGAACTTCTTCTTTAGTATCCTTCCATCGATTATCTATTTCATCATAATTGTAAACAGCAATCCATTTACCCGTGTCGTCAACCACAATTTTTAATGGATAAAGCACTTTCGCAGTTTTTGCCGCCAATTCATCCATTACGGTATCTGACACTTCATTATTTACCTTAATAGCATCTCTATTTATCTCAAACAAATGAAAACTGTTTTTATCCGTTGCTAGCCATTTTACGCTAACTTCCATTTCTATAGTATCAACTTGATCCCCAAAGACAGTTGTGTACTGAACTTTATAATCCTTATTAATTCTGTCTGCAACAAAAGGCAATATATGATTACTCGATAAGGTTACTTTTTGCCCCTTTTTCTCTTCTTTTTCTTTTCGATCTTCAATATATTTTCCTGGAGCCAGAATCAAAAACTCAGAATAGCTTTTAAAATCAGCTTCTATTAAATCCTGAATCTCACAATACATATTATGATACCACCTAAGCTCATCGGCCTCAACACCAAGATCTCTAGCTACGCTTGCAAGTGTATCTCCTTTTTTGATTTTATAAGTACGGAATTTATCATATGGGGATTCTTCAGGTTTGTCTTCGTAATACATATTTTCTCAGCAACATTAAACTTCAACCTCTTTTTCTTTATTTTCAATCTTAGGTTCAAACATAAAATCTTGACCTTTTCCTTCTTTTTTTGTTTGAGTAATTTCTTTCACTCTTTGTCTTTTACAAATAATAACTGAGTTCTCAGTAATACCATTCATTCCTAAAGTGTATTTGGCATCTACATATTTTGCGGCTTGATACCATTTTGGCTGTAAAAAGAATACCCAGCTGCAATTTTCTCCCCCTTGCTTTAAATCAATTTTACTTTCGGCATTGTGTTCATTATAACCTGAAACAGTATGGTAGAACAAAGCTCCAAAGTCAATTCGTACTGGTCCTTTTGATCTTATTGAGGTATATTTTGTGTCGTTTTCTTTTTTCTGGATTAATAATGTTATCAGTAATAAATCCTTCATTTGAACATTTTCAATTTCTGGGAAAGGATTTTTTCTTTCGGGAATTTTCCATGTAACATATTCTCTTGCAGGTATCTGCATCATAAATTCAAAAACAATATAAACTCCAGTAGGAACAAAAAATAAGATAAAATGGGAACACATTATAAATGTCATTTCGATCCCGTTTAATGCTGTATAAATGATCGCAAATAAAACGCTTGAATAAAGCACCACCAATAATGCAAACAAAAGCTCTACTGCTACACTTCTGGCGTTAAACTCTTTAAAATACGAGCGATACAGCCATACATGTAAAATCCCAAACAATAAAGTAGCTATTTGGTAAAACATAAACTCGTCTGAGAGTTCATTGAATAGTTTATTATATCCTAAAAATGCGACTAAAGCATAAACAAGTGCAAAAGAAAAAACATAGATGTAAAACTTTCTTTTATACTGTGCTGCGAATTCTTTTACTTTATCACTAAACAGTAATGTCAGTATAGCACAAAGTGCTATTACAACTACTATAAAGACGATGAGTTTTACATCAATAAGTGCTAATAAATGTTTTTTAACCATTTTTAAATTCGTGTTGTATACCCTAACACAGGCTGTTTATTAAAATTAAATTCTTCTGTTTCCTGATTCATTATCAAAACTGTTTTTGGTTCTACTTCCATCGGGAAGAAATGCTCATAAAAACAATCTATAAATCTTTTTATTGATCCGTTGTGTATATAACTCTCAAAGGAATTATTCATAATTGGACCAATTTTTATTGTTACGTTCATCGAATAATCCATGTATTTATTCCCACAGATAAAATCGACTCCTAACCTATTTTCTCCCAAATTAATCTGTTCATTTTCTTCGCTGTATTCTTTTGAACTTGTACTTATATATTCTACTTTTTCTTCGATAATATTCTCCAGACAGCGACAGGACAGATCAATATCACCTACAATTTTATAAGCATAAGGCAGCAATTGTATGAACTTTGAGACCAAAACGGCAGGATAATTTTTTGATAATCCCCAAAAGTCATAGAAAAAATCAAGAGGTTTACTACCATTTAGTTTATATAAAAGGCTTTTCTCAACACTTTCAATTTTTGTACGATAATGAAAAATTTCATTTTCAAAAGGATCAAAAAAACTGCGCGCTTCGTTTTCCTGTTTTTTCTGATGCTTATGCTCCTTTATCATCTGGCGAACAGACTTGTCTGTTTTGTTTTCAGACAAACTATGTACAAATCCCTCTGGCAAAGAATCATACATGCTGTCACGAGATAAAAGCATTGTAACATAATCATGCCTAATATAATTATCGTCCTGAATTACAGCACCTAAAACATCTTTTCTGTAAGCTCTTGAAAACTGTCCTTGATTTGAAATGGTAATTTCATCAGCAGAAATAACCTCTTTTTCTATTAGTTCGTTAGCAATAATTTCTGCTCGAATATCATAAGAAATGCTTTCTATTTCCTGTACTATATTTTCAAGATCTTTATTATTTTTTTCTTGTATCTTCATTTATTCGCCCTGCTCCTATATATCGCAATTGAAAATATTCATCATTAAAATTGTAAATCCCTAAACCTTTATCTGTACAAGCCAAAATTCTGTCATTGTGCAGATACAAAGCCACATCTGAAATAGGATGATCTTTATCGTATCTAAAAAAAACCAGATCGCCTTCGACCAAAAATGTACGTCCAGTAAAAATCTGAATAGACTTTGATTTCCACATTCCTGCTGGATCTTTAGGCAGTGTAACTTTATAAACATCACTATATAGAGATTGAAGAAAATAAGAGCAGTCTATTCCTTTTTTAGAAAAACTCTTTTCCTTATATGGCGTATTAAGCCATGGATCAAAATAAGAATAGAGTTTATAGTTGGTAATCCTATTAGGCATAACTGCCAATACAATTGAGTATTTCTCTTTTAGATATAAAACTTCATCACTTAGATTTTCAGAATTATCATTAACAACGGTTTTATTTTTTAAACTAGTTTCTTCCATTTCGGTTTCCTTTTTAAGTAACTCTAGTGAGTAATCATATTTAAAAGGGATTTGAGAAATATATTTTTTTCCAGTACATCCAAAGCATATAGCAACAAGCAACAGAACAAATAACTGTTTCATTTTTTAGTATTAATAATTAGAAATTGAAATGCCTGAATTAGATTCTTCACAGTTAAAAAATGAGATAGAAGTGGTATTTCTCATTTCTAACAAATGGCATTAGAATAGGTATATATTTACAAATATAGAATTTTATTTTTAATTTTTATAAGATTTTACACATAGTATTAAATAAATAAAGTTATTTTTGCCAATCTTATCATACAAGCCTAAAAATGAACACTAAAAAAATAGACAGCAGAATCATACTTTTTTTTAGTATTATTCTTCTTATCGCAATTGTATCTTTTCTAATACAATTTTTTAAACATGTAGACTGCAATGATGTCAAGTATTACATATTCTCTGATCATTCGCAAAGTGAAGAACCTGTTGAATTTTATGACAGAACACCCAATGCTAAATCCTGGAAATGGGATTTTGGAGACGGCTCTAATACAGATACCCGAAGACATACTTTTCATACTTATAAAAAGCCGGGTAAATACGTTGTAACTCTTACCATTAATGGAGAATGCACTCACACCAAAGAGCTTGTTCTTACAGATAAATACTTATTAGACAAACTGGGAACTCCAAAAATTATAACTTCAAAAGTAATTACAGTTGGGCAGGCAACTTATTTTAATTCTATCTCAGAAAATGCAAAAACATGGGAATGGGTTTTTGGTGAAGGAAGAGGAGTCATTGAGACATCTTCTAATCCTGTATATACTTTTTTAACTCCGGGAGAAAAAACCATCACTCTTGTTATTAATGGAGATTTCAGCAAGGTTGCCAAAAAAGTAATTTATGTGCATCCTAAAGTAATTAAGAAAACAAATCCACTGGATGTAACTTCTTATGTGTATGAAAAAAATGCCGAATCTTTCAGCCTGCCAAGAGGCTCTGTAAAGAAAGATCCTCTAGACGATATGCTGCAATATGTTCCTGTAGCACCAAAAAACAAAACTCAAAAAGACAGTATTACACCAATTAAAAAGGCGCCTAAAATATCTGAAGATCAATTTGAAATCCTATTAAACAAAGTTGCAGAAGGAAGCAAAGTAAAAGATGATTTTGCTGATTTTTTATGCGATGATCTGGATGTTCCAGTCGTAAAAAATGATAAAGATTTATTGACTTTTTCTCAATTATGTGCTTCATTAAAAGGAAAAAAAATAAAGATAGAATCAATACGTCTTAACAAAGATAAACAGACAAATTGCATTAAAGGAATAAATATCAGTTACAAAGTAAAAAAGTATCTGATATGGTCTAAAGATTAATTTTGGTATGGAAGAAGAAAAAAATGTTTTCAGCACAGAACTATTAAGTGCACTCGAAATTGCTAAAAAAATTGCTAAAGCCAATTTAAATAAATATTACTCAGCACCTCATTTACTCAAAGCCATTCTAACTCGTGATTTATCACTTTTGAAACGTCTTGAAAATATGAATAAAGATGTATATTATCTTGACGAATGGGCAGAAGTACGAATAGAAGAAGAACCAAAAACAACAAATGTTCTTGATGCAGAACCTAGTGATTTAATTGACGAAATTATTAAAGAAGCTGAATCAATAAGAATAGCATTGAATGAAGAGGAAATTAGTCTTTATGCCATAATTACAGCTATTAGTTCTCCTGGTGTGGCTTTTTCGTTTGATCAAATGAAAACTTATCCTATATCACGAAATGAATTGCTGGAAGAAATAGAAACAATTCCGCAAAACACTGCATTCTCGAAACAAGAAATTAAAAAAGGCTTTTTAAGTAAATATTGTATTCATAAAAATACTGAAAAGAGAAACAATAAAGTTTTAGCCATCGGGCGTGAATCAGAATTAAATACCATTAAAGAAATTTTATGCCGCTTCTCCAAGCCAAATGTTTTATTAATTGGAGATCGAGGTATTGGAAAATCAATTCTAATTGACACCTTAATTCAAAATATAACTGATAACCAAGTTCCTGATATATTAATCAAAACACAGCTGTTTGAATTAGATTTATCTTCGTTAATTGCTGGTGCATCATACAAAGGTGAAATTGAGGATCGCTTAAAAAACTGCATTCACGAATTACAGCAGTTTCCTAAGTCCATTCTTATTATTGAAGAAATTCATACTTTATTGGATAAAAATGGCGGCGACTCAGGAGTGTCCAACATTTTAAAAAGTGAGATGGCAAAAGGTTTAAACATTATTGCAACCTCGACGATAGATGAGTTTTCAAAAAGAATAGAAAAAGAACAAGGTCTTGCTGGTATGTTTGAAATTGTCAAACTAGATGAGGCAAATGATGAAACATTATTTCGAATGATTCGTGAATCAATCAAAATTTATCAGGAACATCATAAAATTCAGATTGACAGCGAAACCATTTCAGAATCAATACGATTATCTAGAAGATATTTAAAAGAAAAAAGTCTTCCAGAGTCAGCAATTAATTTGATTGATCATACAATGTCGGTTTTAAAAACTTCAGGTGAGACTTTTTTAAAAGAAAAAGGAGCACTTCAAAACAAATTAGCTGTTTTAAAAAACAATGATGCCAATTTATCTGAAGAACAATTAATTAAAGAATGTCACTGGTTTTTAGCAGACATATTACAAAAAAACGCCTTTTTATTGATTACTGAAGAAGAAAATGAAACAAAACAATTAGAATCTTCTGCAGCTTTAATTAGTCAAACAACACTTCTTTTAAACACTCTTGAAATAAGAGCTCTGGACAAAAGAAGCCACATTGAAGCATTTGATCTTTCTTTAGTCATTGCCCAAAAAACGGGTATTCCCGCAGGCAAACTAAATGAAGAAGAAAAGCAAAAACTAAGCACCATTGAAGAAGTCTTAAACCAAAGAGTTATTGGTCAGGATCATTGTATTTCGACCGTTGCAGGTTCAATTTTAGAATCAAGATCAGGATTGAGTAAAGCTGGACAGCCTATTGCATCATTCTTCTTTCTAGGTCCAACCGGAACAGGAAAAACAGAATTAGCCAAATCTTTAGCCGAATTCCTTTTTCAAGATGAAAATGCAATTATCCGATTTGATATGTCTGAATTTAAAGAAGAACATTCTGCAGCACTGCTCTATGGTGCACCTCCTGGATATGTTGGTTATGAAGAGGGCGGCTTGTTAGTAAACAAGATCAGACAAAAACCTTATTCCATTGTTTTATTTGATGAAATTGAAAAAGCACATCCTTCAGTTTTTGATGTTTTTCTTCAAATTATGGATGAAGGAAAACTCCATGACCGATTAGGAAAGGAAGGCGATTTCTCGAATGCAATTATTCTTTTTACCTCGAATATTGGTGCAGATCATATTGTCACGACTTTCAATAATGGTGAAATTCCGACTTCAAGTTCTTTAATGGAAATTATGGCAAATTATTTCAGACCTGAATTTTTGGGACGTTTAACAGAAATTGTACCTTTTGCGCCTATCAGCAAAGAAAATGCGTTGAAAATATTTGAAATTCATCTTAAGAAAGAGTTCATGGATTTGCTGAAAAACATCAATATTAGAGTTGAAATTCCGATAGAAGCGAAACTTTATCTTGCTGAAAATGGTTACAATGCCAAATATGGAGCGAGACCAATTAAAAGTATTATTAGAACACATTTAAGAAGACCTTTAGCAAAAAAAATAATTTCTGGTGAAGTGCAAGACGGAGATACAATTTCTGTCAGCATCGAAAACAACGAAGTAAAATGGATTAAGGAAGAAGTCGTTTCTCTTTAAAATTAGACTTCGACAATTTTATATAAAAAAACGCTAAGAAATCAATCTTAGCGTTTTTTGTTTTTTTATTCTAAAATCAAACCAATCTGGCCATCATCTTCTAATTCTGTTTCGACTGAATCATCTTCTGGCAATTCTGGTTTTTCTGGAACTTCTTCTACTGGTTCTTCAAAAGGAAGCGGATCCAACAAATTAACTTGTTTTAGTTTATCTGCCGTTAATTGATTTCCTAAAGCTTTAAAACCTTTTACGGCAATAAAATCTTCAACATCAATATGCAGATCTTCTTTTTGAACTCCTTTTACTTTTGCAAAAACTAATTGCGCTACAGGACGATAATCCGTTGATACAATTTCTAACTGCGAATTTGGATGATCTGTAATAAAACTTTCTTCTTTACCTTCGTTTTCTACCAAGAAACGTTTTAAGAAATAACGTTCTTTTTCTCCATCGTAATAAATCGCCGAAATTGGTTTTTTAGGTTTCCATTTTTCCAACACAATCATATCTTCCTCAAAATGAGTAGATAATTCTGGAATAATAACTTTTAATTTTCCTGTCTGACTGATTACTAAAATTTTATCACTTGGTTTAAATTCTCCAAGCAATTCTCCTCTAGCATCAACATTCAAACGTTTAACAGTATCATCAAACCAAACTTTTCTTGGCAGTAAAGTCGAAATCCCTTTTTCCTTTAATTCAATTTTTTTGATTGGATATTTGGTCACTAAATTTCCTTTAGAACCACGTCCTTTAATTGCCAATTTAGCAAAATCAATATCGAATTTCAGTTTTTTAATAGTTCCTATTTGACGCAATAAAATAGTTACAACCTCAGCTTCTCCGTTCGGGTTATGTGAAAAATACACAACTTGCGAACCATTTGTTCCGTTTGTTAAATCGTACGCTTTATCACGCGTCACACCCGAAACATTGAAACGTTTGATATACGACGGACCTGATTTTCCATCACGATACATCATATTGTAAATAGTACGTTTATCACTCTTATCAAAAACGGCAGCATGTATAATATCTTTTCCGATAAAAGTTTTGGCATCTACTTTTGTAATCATCAATGTTCCGTCTCGTAAAAACACAATGACATCGTCAATATCAGAACAGTCACCTACGTATTCGTCTTTCTTTAAACTCGTTCCTACGAAACCTTCTTCACGGTTTACGTATAGTTTTGTGTTACGTAAAACTACCTTTGTAGCTTCAACATTATCAAAAACACGAAGTTCTGTTTGACGTTCTCTGCCCTTTCCGTATTTCTCTTTTAATTTAGTAAAGTAAGCAATTGCAAAATCTGTTAAATGCTCCAGATTATGCTCTACTTCTTTCATCTCTTCTTCTAACCTTGAAATCAATTCATCGGCTTTATCAGAATCGAAACGTGTAATACGAATCATTGGAATTTGAGTCAAACGCTGTAAATCTTCATCAGTAATTTCTCTGACAAATGATTTTTTGAAAGGCTCAAAACGATCGTATAAATATTTATAAAGTGATTCTCTGTCTCCGTATAATTTAAAGTCAATATACATTTCTTCACGAATGAAGATTTTTTCTAAAGTAGAGAAATGCCACTTATTTTTTAATTCTTCTAATTGAATTTCTAACTCCTGACGAAGCAAATCAACTGTTCTGTGTGTTGAAATTTTCAACATTTCAGAAACTCCAATAAACAACGGCTTATTATCTTCAATAACACATCCTAAAGGTGCTACAGAAGTTTCGCAGGCTGTAAAAGCAAATAATGCATCAATTGTTTTATCTGGCGAAACGCCCGGGAAAAGATGAATTAAAATCTCAACATCAGCTGCAGTGTTATCTTCAATTTTCTTTATTTTGATTTTACCTTTATCATTGGCTTTCAAAATACTGTCAATCAAACTAGATGTATTGGTTGAAAACGGAATTTGCGTAATCACCAATGTATTTTTGTCTAATTGCGAAATTTTAGCACGCACACGCACACGTCCGCCGCGAAGTCCGTCATTATAATTCGACACGTCGGCAATACCTTGTGTCATGAAATCAGGATATAATGTAAAAGGTTTTCCTTTTAGAATTTTGATAGATGCATCAATTAATTCATTGAAGTTATGAGGCAGTACTTTTGTAGAAAGCCCAACCGCAATACCTTCAGCTCCCTGCGCTAAAAGCAATGGGAATTTTACTGGAAGATTGTTTGGTTCTGCACGACGACCATCATACGAAACTCCCCAATCTGTAATTTTTGGAGAGTATAAAACCTCCAAAGCAAATTTTGATAAACGTGCCTCAATATAACGCGAAGCTGCTGCTCCATCACCTGTTAAAATATTTCCCCAGTTTCCCTGGCAATCAATCAATAAATCTTTTTGACCAATTTGCACCATGGCGTCACCAATACTCGCATCTCCGTGTGGGTGATACTGCATGGTGTGACCAACAACATTGGCAACTTTATTATAACGACCATCATCCAACTCTTTTAAAGAGTGCATAATACGACGCTGAACTGGTTTAAATCCGTCCTCGATAGCAGGAACTGCACGTTCCAGAATTACATACGAAGCATAATCCAAAAACCAGTCTTTGTACATTCCCGTTACTTTGGTAATAACGTCCTCTCCTTCTTCTTCCTGATTTTCATAAAAATGCTGTCCTTCGAAATGCTTAGCATCTACATCGATAATCTCATCGTCATCTCCATCCTGATTGTCATCAATCGGGTTTTCATCTTGATTATTCTCGTCGTCGTTTGGAATTATGTTATCGTCTTCTTCGTCTTTCATTTAATTATATTCTAATTATAATTCTATTTGTTTTCGAGTAGTTCTTTTAAAGCTTCAACACTTGGTAAAACGGTCTTATATTTACTGGCAAATATTTGCTCATTATTTTCTGGTAAAGTATATTTTACTACAGCTTCACTTTTGGTCTGACAAAGTACAATTCCGATAGTTTTATTTTCATCTTCCAATCGCATTTCTCTATCGTAATAATTGACATACATTTGCATCTGACCTAAATCTTGATGTTTTAATTCGCCTATTTTCAAATCTATAAGCACAAAACACCGCAGTATTCTATTGTAAAAAACTAAATCAATTCTAAAATGTTTATCATCAAAAGTAATTCTTTCCTGTCTTGCAACAAAAGTAAAACCATGACCCAATTCTAGCAAAAACTGCTCTAGTTTACTGATAATTTCTTCTTCTAACTCCGATTCAGAATATTGATTCAATTCTGGTAATCCTAAAAACTCCAGAATATAAGGATCTTTAATGATATCTTTAGGTTTCTCGATAATCTGACCTTTCTCTGAAAGCTTCAAAATTCCTTCTTTATCTCTGCTTAAAGCTAATCGTGTATAAAGTGCCGTATCATATTGACGTTTTAGTTCTCGAACGCTCCAATTATTTTTTTCAGATTCGATTTTATAAAAACGTCTTTCCTTTTCATCATCAATTCTCATTAAAAAGACATAATGGGTAAATGTCAATTTAAAGAATGAAGATAATGTCTGATAATCTACCCTATTCAATTTCGTAGTCGGTGACTGCGTTTTTTGAATTTGCAAAATCCGAGTCAGTGACTCGGAAATTGAGAAAGTCAAATAAAACTTTCTCATATTACTTAAATTATCAACTGAAAAACCTTTACCAAACTCTTTTGTCAACTGTTGAGAAAGACTTTGCAAGAGCTGTTTTCCATATTCAGCTCTATCTTTTCCATTTTGCTCTTCTTCAACAATAATTCTTCCTATTTCAAAATAGGTAATTGTCATTGTTGAATTTACAGTACGTAAAACCTGTTGACGGGCATTTTGCAATAGCTCGGCAACTTGCTGATAAATAACTTTGTTTTGCAGACCGTCTGACACTATTTATTATCCTAAAAATTCTTAAACCTCCTCAAGCTCATCAATCTCCACTTTCAAATTCTTGATAATAAACTCTTGTCTATCCGGTGTATTTTTACCCATATAGAAAGATAACAATTGTTCAATTGAAGTATGTTTATCCATCATAACTGGATCAAGGCGGATAGTGTCACCAATAAAGTTTTTGAACTCATCTGGCGAAATCTCTCCTAAACCTTTAAATCGGGTGATTTCTGGTTTTGGTTTTAGTTTTTCAATCGCGTCTTTTCTTTCATCTTCAGAATAACAATAAATCGTTTCTTTTTTGTTTCTAACCCTGAAAAGCGGTGTTTGCAAAATGTACAAATGCCCTTCTTTGATTAACTCTGGGAAAAACTGTAAAAAGAAAGTAATTAGAAGCAAACGAATGTGCATTCCATCGACATCGGCATCGGTTGCGATTACGATGTTGTTGTAACGCAGTTTTTCTAATCCGTCTTCAATATCTAATGCAGCTTGCAATAAATTGAATTCTTCGTTTTCATATACAATTTTCTTCGTCATTCCGTATGAATTCAGAGGCTTACCACGCAAACTGAAAACTGCTTGCGTATTTACGTCACGTGACTTTGTAATCGATCCAGAAGCCGAATCTCCCTCGGTAATAAAAAGCGTGCTTTCTAAGTTTCTTGGGTTTTTAGTATCTGGAAGATGCGCGCGGCAGTCTCTTAATTTTTTATTGTGAAGATTGGCTTTTTTAGCACGATCTGTCGCTAGTTTTCTAATTCCTGATAATTCTTTACGCTCACGTTCAGCTTGTAGAATTTTACGCAATAAAGCCTCCGCAGTTGTTGGATTTTTATGCAGATAATTATCTAACTTGGTTTTGATAAAATCGTTTACGAAAGTACGAACAGAAACTGCTGGTGTTCCATCATCAGAACCCATATCTGTAGAACCCAATTTTGTTTTGGTCTGAGACTCAAAAACAGGTTCCATTACTTTAATACTAATCGCACTTACAATCGATTTACGAACGTCTGATGCTTCGAAATTCTTATTGTAAAACTCACGAATCGTTTTTACAACAGCTTCACGGTAGGCTGCTAAGTGCGTTCCTCCTTGTGTTGTATTCTGTCCATTGACAAAAGAGTGATATTCTTCGCTGTACTGCGTTTTACTGTGTGTTAACGCAACCTCGATATCATGTTCTTTTAAGTGGATAATTGGGTATTCTAAATCATCTTCGCTGATTGTTTCTTCTAATAAATCACGAAGTCCGTTTTCTGAGTAATATTTTTCTCCATTGAAAATAATAGTCAAACCATTGTTCAAATAACAATAGTTTTTGACCATTTTAATTACATATTCTAAACGGAATTTATAGTTTTTGAAAATCGTTTCGTCTGGCGTAAAAGTTACTTTTGTTCCTTTACGTTTTGTAGTTTCAATTACATCTTCTTCTGAAACTAAATTTCCAGCAGAAAACTCCGCCGCTTTTTGTTTATCATCACGAACAGATTCTACACGAAAATAATTGGAAAGTGCATTTACCGCTTTTGTTCCAACACCGTTCAAACCAACTGATTTTTGAAAAGCCTTAGAATCGTACTTTCCACCTGTATTCATTTTCGAAACTACATCGACTACTTTTCCTAACGGAATTCCACGTCCGTAATCACGAACTGAAACCGTTTTATCTTTGATAGTCACTTCAATAGTCTTTCCAGAGCCCATTACGAACTCATCGATACAGTTGTCTAAAACCTCTTTTAAAAGAATATAAATACCATCATCAGGAGAAGAACCGTCTCCCAATTTTCCGATATACATTCCGGGACGCATACGGATATGTTCTTTCCAATCAAGCGAACGAATATTATCTTCGGTATATTGATTTTGCTCTAGCATATATGAATTTAGGATTTTTTGCTAATGTACCATTTCTTAACAAAAAATAAAAGCGTATTTTCTTTTTGTTATGAATAATAACAGTTTAAAATCTATTTAAATTGATTTTAAAATAAAACAGGGGCCAAATTTATGGAAAAACTGCTTTTTCGGCAAAAAAATACTATTTGATTCCGAGTACTTCTTTCGCCAAAGCAATCATTTCGGGCGTTCCCGTATTTTTGTTTTTTTCATCAGAAAGTTTTACAACACCTTCCCAATGTCTGTTTTCAAGTTTTACTTCGGTTAATTTTATAACCATATTCATCGATGGCAAACCTACATCATTGGTAAAATTGGTTCCTATTCCAAACGACATCTTGATTTTGCCTTTACAAAAATCTGTTATACTTTTTACTTTATCATAATTTAGAGAATCCGAGAAAACAATGACTTTTGATTGCGGATCAATTCCCATTTTAGCGTAATGCGAAATTACTTTTTGTGCAAATTCAATCGGGTCGTCGCTGTCATGACGAACTCCATCAAAAAGTTTAGAGTATTTTTTATCGAATTGGCTAAAGAAAATTTCAGTAGTATAAGTGTCTGTCAAGGCAATTCCTAAATCCCCTCCATAAACTTGCGTCCAGTGTTCTAGACTCATAAAATTAGCCATTTTAAACCCATATTGCGCTGCATGAAACATAAACCATTCATGAGCATGAGTTCCTAAAGGCCTGATATTATTAACCATCGCAAAATGTACATTGCTGGTTCCTATAAAACTTTCTGAACCAAACGTTCGAAGCGTATCATTTACCAAAACATGCACATCATAAGAATGACGACGTCGTGTACCAAATTCTAAAATCGAAACTCCAAGCTTGTTATAATTGTCAATCTTGTTCTTGGTAAGCTCTTTTATTGCCTCGTCGTTTAAGCGAATTAAATGATTGGATTTATAAAAAAGCTCCGAAATTAACGCCATCAAAGGTACTTCCCATAAAATAGTACGATACCAATAACCTTCTACCGTAACTTTTATATCCGATCCTTCCTGACTAATTTGAACTTCTGAAGGATCATAAATATAACCATGCAAAAAGTCGAAATAGGTAGGATCTAAATAAGGACAATGATGAGATAAATACTGTTTTTCCTCTTTAGTCAATCGCAAATCGGCCATTGCATCAACCGATTTTCGAAGTAAATCTGCAAATCCAGGCGGAAAAATATGTTTTCCCCTATTTATAAAACCATAACGAACTCTTGCCTTTGGAAAAAGTTTTATTACAGTGTGCTGCATCGTAAATTTATAGAAATCATTGTCTAAGATCGATTTCAAAAAAGTTGTTTCCATAGCGTATTAATTCAAGTCCTGAATGGCTAAGATACGGCAATTCGATAAAAGAAGAAAACCCAGCTAAACAAACCTTTTCAGGATTTATTTTTTAATTATTTTAAAAGAAACAATACTGCTTGTATTTGCATAAATGGTAATATAATCTCCTATGTTTTTATCGTAAGTGATTTGAAATTCTAAACTGCCGCGTTTTTCTTTTGAGTTTTGAATTTTAACGGGCTGATTCTTTTTATTGAGATAAAAAACCTGATCTGCTTTTGAAATGTTTTTGATTTCAAAAGTCATTTTATCTCCAAACTTAGCTCCAATAATTCCAGAATCTGGTGATTTAATTTTATAATCTTCTTCTATTGTTTTATTATAAATTAAAGGCCCGTTAAGAAAATCTTCTTTACTTAATTTATTTCCCAAATAAGAACCTGAATCAGGAAAATGCTTGGCGAAAAAATAATCTGGATCGGTATCAAAATAAACAGATGTAAAATCGTTAACCATTTTTCCTTTATTACTGTCATAATACCCTTGCCCCCAAGTAACATCAACTAAGCGCCACTTTTTATCGATCAAAACAGTATTCCAAGCATGGTTTGAAGAAGTTATTTTTCTTCCAATATCAGCCAATCTGGTTTTAGAATCTCCTCGAATTATTTCAGATTTAAGACCAACCAATTCAGCTAAATGTTGATACAAAGCCGTAAATCCTTCACAAACTGCTATTCTAGAAGTAAAAGCTTTTTGAAGCATTTTATCATTCAACGCTTTAATTTTGCGTTGCTTTTCTGCTTCTGTTGAGTATGAAAAACCTTGTGTTTTGGGCGGATTTAAAAAAGCATTGTAATCGTACTTTATATTAAAAGCCATCCAGCTGTAAATTGCTCTCGCTTTATCATAATCAGAATTGAAGTCTGTTTCAATTTTTTCTGCTAGTTTTTCTGTTGATGCAAATTTGCTTGGATATTTTGCAACAATTTTGTCAACTTCGCTAATTTTTTGTGCAAAAGTGTAATTCAAAAAAATACTGTTCAACAGCAGGAATATAAAAGCAATCTTTTTTTGCGGCATTGATTAAAAACTTGATTTGATAATATCTTTAAGTTCTTTATCTAACTCAGCATTTGATATTTTATTTTCTGCTAAATCAAAATTAGCATTAAATACCGGTAATGAAAATGTAGCTTTTATTTGCGCTCCATATCTTGGTAAAGCATTATTTGCAATTTCTAAAACTGATGCTCCGCCACGCGCTCCGGGTGAAGTTGCTAATAACAACATTGGCTTTTGCTGAAAAATTTCTTTCATTATTCTTGAACACCAATCAAAAAGATTTTTAAATGCTGCGGAATAATTTCCATTATTCTCTGCCAAAGAAACAACTAAAAGATCTGCGCTTTCTATTTTAGCCAAAAAAGCTTTTGCAAGTTCATGCTGACCAACCTGTTTCTCTAAATCAACGCTAAACAACGGCATTGCAAAATCATTTAAATCTAAAACTTCTACATCAGCATTTTCAAACAAACTTGCCGCGTAAGCTGCTAAATGTTTATTGATCGACTGTGTACTGTTACTTCCTCCAAAAGCTATTATTTTCATATTGTGGTATTTTTATTTTTTTTGAAACCATCTAAGTTACTTAAGTAAATTTAAATTTGACTTCTTAAATTGAAGACAAAGAATTCTAAATGAACTTATATAACTTACATGTTTTTTTAGACGTTTTCAATTTCAAAAATCTCTTTTTGTATTTCTACAGAGTACTCATTTGGTGAAATACTGCCGCCAAAAGTTTTCGCATAAACCTTGGTAAATTCAGCTCCAAAGTATAAAATAATGGCGGAATAATACACCCAAACCAATATTATAATTACGGAACCAGCTGCACCATATACGCTGGCAATTGTTGAATTTCCTAAATAAAGCCCAATCGCAAATTTACCTATCATAAATAAAACTGCGGTGCAGGAAGCGCCAATAAAAGCATCTTTCCATTTGATAACTCCGTCAGGTAAAGTTCGGAATATAATTGCAAAAAGCAATGTAATACTCGCTAAAACAATTACTAAATTTATAATATAAAACAGATAGACAGTAGTATCAGGTAAATACAGCTTTAATCGAGCATTTAAAACGTCAAGTGTCGCATTGAGCATTAAACTTACAAGCATTAAAAATCCAACAGTTACAATCATTGAAAATGACATTATTCTGTTTTGAATAAACTTTTTTAAACCTTTATTGGGCTTTGCCCGTAATCCCCAAATGTAATTTATCGAACTCTGAATTTCGGCAAAAACTCCCGAAGCTCCAATTAACAGCATTATAACCCCAAAAATCGTTACAAATAAGTTGCTGTCTGATAATTGAACATTTTTAATTGCTTCCTGAATTTGTACTGCAGCATTATTCCCAACCAACCTATTGATTTGACCATACAATTGCCCTGTAACTGCTTCTTGTCCAAAAAAAACGCCACAAATAGTAATTATAATTATCAATAAAGGAGGTAATGCAAAAATGGTATAATACGATAATGCTGCACTTAACTTTATAGCATTGTCATCATTAAATTCTAAAAATGTCGTTTTTAATAAATACCAGGATTTTGAAAATACATTTTGATTTTTCATCTGCATATTCTTTGAGATTCTCTCAAATTTAAGCATTTATAAAAAAAATCAATTCTTGTATTGTGATAGAATTTTATATTTTTTCCATATCTCAGTTTGAAACTTTTTTATATTCCTGATTGTAACCTAAATTTTTAATTTTCAGAATATTTTTAAAATCTTTTCTTGTTGGTTTTATTAAATAAGAAAGCGAATCTATCATTTTTGCTTTTATAGAAGTAACGGAATCCAATTTCTTTAAGTCATCTGGTAAGTAGATACTCTTAATTTTAAGAACATTCTTTTCTAGAGACATCATTTTTATTTTCCAAAAAACAGAATCTCTTGTACTTAAAACCAGCTGCCCATTGATACGTTTTAGTTTCTGATTATACGACAACCTAAACAACGTATCTGTCTCTTTTCTAGACAATTCAATTGAATCTCCTTTTTTAAATACATCAAATTTATATTTTGTGTCCTTAGAAATTAATTTTCCATCAACAAGGTCAAATTCAGATTTTAAAGAATCTAGTTTTTGTCTGTGAATCCTGAATTTAAAATAATATTCTTTAAAAATTCTATCTTCATCAATTCTCAAGAAAGTAGAATCTGAAGTCATATATAATCCTTTAAATTTAGAAGGAAAACTATTTAGCTCAGAATCATTAATGGGTTGAGGATTCTCAAAACAAAATGCTAAACCTCCAGATTCTGCCGCCAAATCTGCTTTTTTACAAGAAATACTCATTGAAACTATCGTTAAAAATAAAATCAGCTTTTTCATATCTCCAATTATTTATAATGACAAAAAATCCCTTTATCATAAACTGTCCATAAACTCGCTTTTTGATTTGCGGCTTTTAAAGCACAGTTTGCCCAAGTATTACAAGTGTAAAAAAGACTGTAACTTCCTTTTGCTTCATAAAAGGCATCTTTTCTTCCGTAGCTGTGACCTTCAATCCATTCTGGTTTTGTTGGATTATCGAAACTTTCAGAAATATAAGTAACCAAGTTTTGATAATTTTCTTTTGAAATCAAAATACGTTTGCAGTCTTCTCCTTCTTGCAGTTGCTTATAAAAGGTAGTATGTACTGCAGATGAACTCACTCCAAACGCAGCCTTCAATGCTGTGCTTGCCTTTAAGTCAGACCATTCTGGTGTGTCGAGATAAAAACCTTTGTCGCCCCAGCCAAAAGCGATAAAATTCATTATTGAATCTTTTGATTGGGTCTGATTAAATTGAATTTCATTTCGCCAATCTTTGATTTCATTTTTTATCGGAACGACAATATCGGTATGAACGCCGTTTGAAAGAATGTAAATTGGAATCGCATTTTGTTCTTCAACTTTTGCAACATCTGAATTCACTGTGATTTTCGAAATAATTAAAACTGATGAAATGTACAAAGCCAGAAAAGTGAAAATCCCGAAAAGTGTCCAGCCTAGAAATTTGAAAGTTTTTTTTAGCATTTTGATTGGTTGGTTTTAGATTAGTAATTGGTTAATTTTTCTCTAACCAATTTTTGAGCCAAATTTTTTCAAGTTGCTAATTCGTTTGCGAAATGGCACACGGATTTTACTGATTCGCTTTCGCGAAAGCGCGGATTTGAACGGGTTTTTTTTTAAAAAACTACAACGCAAAAGTACAGTTTGTCATTTCGACGAAGGAGAAATCTCCGCTAGAAACTCGACAAAGATTGGCGATTTTCTAGCGGAGCTACTTGCGAAGATTTCTCCTTCGTCGAAATGACACACTTTGTGAATATTAACTTTTAGGTATAAAAAAACTGCTGAATCTCTCCAGCAGTTTTAGTCTTTATTCTTTGTTCTTTCTTCTAAAAACAAATTAAACGTTGAAACGGAAGTGCATTACATCACCATCTTTTACAACATATTCTTTTCCTTCAACTTTAAATTTTCCAGCTTCTTTTGCTTTTGCTTCAGAACCGTATTGAACGTAATCTTCGTATGAAATCACTTCTGCACGGATGAACCCTTTTTCAAAATCAGTGTGGATAACTCCAGCAGCTTGAGGCGCTGTTGCTCCAATATTGATTGTCCAAGCACGAACTTCTTTTACACCAGCGGTAAAGTAAGTTTGCTGCTTTAATAATTTGTAAGCTGCACGAATTAAAACTGACGCTCCCGGCTCAGTTAATCCCATATCTTCTAGAAAAACTTGACGCTCTTCGTAGCTTTCTAATTCTGTAATATCAGCCTCTGCTCCTACTGAAAGAATAATAACTTCAGCTTCTTCGTCTTTTACTAATTCGCGAACTTGATCAACATATTTATTTCCGTTTACTGCTGAACTTTCGTCAACATTACAAACGTATAAAACTGGTTTTGCAGTAATTAATTGAAAAGCTTCCATAAGAACTTCTTCATCATTATTTTGAGGAATAATTGTTCTTGCAGATTTTGCTTGCAATAACGCTTCTCTAATTCTATTTAATAAAGCTTCTTCAGTTTGAGCTTCTTTGTTTCCAGTTTTTGCAGCACGTTTTACTTTTTCTAAACGTTTTTCGATCGTTTCTAAGTCTTTCAACTGCAACTCGATATCGATAGTTTCTTTGTCACGAATTGGATTTACATTTCCGTCAACGTGTACAATATTGTCATTATCAAAACAACGCAAAACGTGAATAATTGCATTACACTCTCTAATGTTTCCTAAAAACTGATTTCCAAGACCTTCACCTTTACTTGCACCTTTTACCAAACCTGCAATATCTACGATATCTACCGTTGCCATTTGTACACGTTCTGGTTTTACCAATTCTTCCAATTTATTGATTCTTGGATCTGGAACGTTTACAACACCAATATTAGGTTCGATTGTACAAAACGGAAAGTTAGCACTTTGCGCTTTTGCATTAGATAAACAATTAAATAATGTTGATTTTCCAACATTTGGTAATCCTACAATTCCTGCTTTCATCTGTTGTTTCTATTTATTTTTAGTAGACTCCAAATTTCTAGAGTCAAGCCACTAAGCAGTATCACTTAATGGATTATAATTTTAAGTTTTTCTTTCTCTTTATGCCAAAATGATATTTTTTGACTTTAAAATTTTGCAAATATAAGATTTAATAGCTCTTAAGCGAAGTAAAAATGTTTATTAATAAAATTACTTTTATTCAGCAGCTAATTTTTTTTAAAAACTCGAGAAATTATGCTTCTTAAAATATTTTTACACAAAAAAAATCCTGAATAAACTTCAGGATTTTTTTGTTATTTTAATCAAAACTACATTTTAAACTCTAAGGAACTTACAATTGCCTTTTCTTCATCTGTTGCAGTTAATCCTGAAATATCCCAGTAATTGGTCAGGATTTTATTCTTTTTATTAAAAAGCGATTTCTCTTTAAAAACATCACTTTCCTTATAAGTAAAATTTTGTTTATTAAAACTTGTTGTTGTAAAGCTATTACGCACTTGAATCTTTTTAACTGCATCTTTTAAAATAAGATTATAAGCTATTTCTTCGTTTGAGCTCAACAAATAATAATTCTTACCATCAAACCTATAATCTACTTTTACAAATGATCTTGTAATATTCTTTGAATTTATAGTCGTCTTTTCTTCTAATTTGTCAATATTTTTCGGAGTTGCATCAATTGTAAACTCTAAAATAAGTTTCTTTTCTGGATCGTAAATAATTTCAAAACTATCAATTGCTTCTTTTGCTTTCTCCAAAGGTGTAACTGTCATTACGTAGTAATCTTTATTCTTAGAATGACCTTTTATAATAAAATCGTATTCCTTTTTTGCTTTTGAACTTAAAAGCGGTTCAAAATATTTTAAGTTCGAATAATTTTCCATGATATTATTCAAATTGTAACCTTTTAAATCTGCACTTACATCTGTATCTAATATCCCGTAAGATCTGTTTTGTTCTACCAAAAGCGTTGTTTCTGCTTTTTTCTGATTTCCAGCGAATTGAAAATTAACAAGCCCGTCATTATAATAAGAATACTGGTTGTCGAGCATAAAAAACTCTTTCACATATACTTTCAGCCTATAAGATGCGGCTAACATATGTATAGAATTAGAAACTATTTTTTGAAGTACTTTTTGAGGTGATTGTTTAGACAAAACAACTTCATCTAGTTTATTATTCTTGCTGCTTAGATAAACTACAAAATTACTTTCTTTTAAGGAGGCCCATCGAATAGTTAAACTCTCGTAATTAGTTTCAGAAACCTGTATATTAGATCCTCCGCTTAACACAAAAACAGCTTTACCATCTTTATTCGTTAACAAAATCTGTTTGGTTTTCAAAACAACAGTCGTTGCATTTTCAATAGGTAACTGCGTTTCTATATCTTTTACAACTATAGAATGCTCCTCGTTTTGTGCAGAAATACTAGTACCGAATAACACAATACATAGAAGTATAATTTTCCTCATAGGCAATCTTAAATTTTCAACTAAAGTATTAATTTTATTCTTACAATTTCAAAAAAATAAAAATCAAAATACTAAAAACCAACAAAATAGCCTTTTTACAAAACCTTAAATTTTGAGCAAAAAAAATCCTGAATATAATATTCAGGATTTTTTTTTATCATTTATTCAGAAAGATTATTCATCTCCATGTAAAAACGCTTGTCTGTTTAACAAGGTTTCTTCATCTTCTACATGATTATCATCTGGTACACAACAATCAACAGGACATACAGCAGCACATTGAGGTTCATCATGAAAACCTTTACATTCTGTACATTTTCCTGGAACAATATAATAGATTTCGTCAGAAATTGGAGTTTGTGCATCTTCTGCATCAACTTCAGTTCCGTCTGGTAAAATTACTTTTCCTGAAAGACTAGTTCCGTCTTTGTATCTCCAATCATCAGCTCCTTCATAAATTGCTGTATTTGGGCATTCTGGTTCGCAAGCCCCACAATTAATACATTCGTCTGTTATAATTATTGCCATTTTATTCTTGATTACGAGTTAAAAGTTATCAGATTCCCATTAAAAATGTCAAACATTTTATTCGGCTTTGCCTTATAACTTAATATAGCTTATTTTTGTGCAAAATTACAATCAAAACCTTTCATAAACAAACATTATGACATTAGAAACAAAAAAAAGTGTTTTTGTTGAATTAGGAAAATTTTTAAGTCAGTTTTCTGAAAAGGAATCCGCAAAAAAATCTGACGTTTTATACAATGAAGCTTTTTTTGATGATTTTGAAAAACTAATAGCTTTATCACAATCTCACAATGGCTGGTATACTCCTGAGCAGGTTTTCTTTGCCATAAAATCATGGGCAGATGCTTTAACGGAAGAAAACATTGATAAATGGCTTTCTAATTATTCGTCTGAGTTTGCTCAAAGCGATAAAAAAGAAAAAACTGTTGCCTTAATTCTAGCCGGAAATATCCCGTTAGTTGGTTTTCATGATTTTTTATCTGTTATAATAACTGGAAACAGAGCCTTAATAAAAACATCTTCTAATGACCAGCATTTATTGCCGTTTTTGGCAAAGTACTTAATTGCTGTTGATGAAAATTTAAAAGATAAGATCACTTTTGTTGAAGGAAAATTAGAAAATTTTGATGCTGTTATCGCTACAGGAAGCAACAATACAGCACGATATTTTGAATATTATTTTAAAGATAAGCCTTCAATCATCAGAAAAAACAGAAATTCGGCTGCGATACTAAACGGAAAAGAAACTCATGAAGAATTAGAAGCTCTTGGCGAAGATATTTTTAGATATTTTGGTTTAGGATGCCGAAATGTTTCTAAACTTTTTGTACCAAAAGGCTATTCATTTGATGCGTTTTTTCAAGCTGTTTTTAAATATCAGGATGTTATTCATTATGAAAAATACGCTAATAATTACGATTACAACAAAGCGGTTTTTTTAATGAGTAATTTTAAATTGCTTGACAATGGCTTTTTGACTCTTAAAGAAGATTCTAGTTATGCCTCACCTATTTCGAGCGTTTTTTATGAATATTATGAAGATCTTGAAAGTTTACAAACTCGTATTGAAGCAGACGAAGAGCAAATACAATGTATCGTAAGCAATAATTTGATTAAAAACAGTACTGCATTTGGTCAAACTCAAAATCCGCAATTGTGGGATTATGCAGATAACGTTGATACTATAACGTTTTTGTTAACAACAAAGTAATAAAATGTTCAAATATTTCGAATAATTTATCGCTTTTTCAGCTCCTATTGCCGAAATTTGCGTCTTTAAAATTTCGACTATTAACAACAACCATGAAAAAACACAACTACAGCGCAGGACCAAGTATTTTACCTCAGGAAGTTTTTGAGAAGGCATCAAAAGCAGTTTTAAATTTTAATGATTCAGGATTATCGATTCTTGAAATTTCACACCGAAGCAAAGATTTCGTTGCTGTAATGGATGAAGCTCGTTCGCTTGCTTTAGAATTATTAGGACTTCAAGGAAAAGGATATCAAGCCTTATTTTTACAAGGTGGTGCAAGTACAGCATTCTTAATGGCTCCTTACAACTTGATGAAAGAAAATGGAAAAGCGGCTTATTTAGATTCAGGAACTTGGGCAGCGGCAGCTATTAAAGAAGCTAAGTTTTTTGGAGAAACTGTTATCGTAGGATCTTCAAAAGAAGAAAATTACAACCATATTCCAAAAGGATACGAGATACCATCTGATGCAGATTATTTTCACTGCACAAGTAATAATACCATTTTTGGAACTCAAATGAAAGACTTTCCAGCAACTAACGTTCCTGTTGTCTGCGATATGAGTTCTGATATTTTTTCACGCCAATTAGATTTCTCAAAATTTGATTTAATTTATGCTGGAGCTCAAAAAAACATGGGACCTGCAGGAACTACATTGGTAGTAATTAAAGAAGAAATTTTAGAAAAAAACGGAAGAACAATTCCTAGTATGTTAGATTATGCTAAACATATTAAAGCAGAAAGTATGTACAATACTCCCCCTGTTTTTGCAGTATATGTTTCGTTATTAACTTTACAATGGATTAAAGAAAAAGGCGGAATAGCTGCTGTTGAAAAACTGAATGACGCAAAAGCTGATTTACTTTATGCTGAAATAGACAGAAACCCATTATTTAAAGGGGCAGCTGCTGTAGAAGATCGTTCAAAAATGAATGTAACTTTCTTACTGAACAATGCTGATCATACTGCAGCGTTTGATGCTTTATGGAAAGAAGCAGGAATTTCTGGATTACCAGGACATCGTTCTGTTGGCGGTTACAGAGCTTCAATTTACAATGCTATGCCAATTGAAAGCGTTCAAGTTTTAGTTGATGTAATGAAAGCATTAGAAGCTAAAGTTTAATTTTTTTCGGTTAATCGTTAATTTGTTTAACTGTTTAATCGTCAAAAAATACTTCCTTTAAAATATCAAAAAAGAAAAATCAAATAGCTGGTTTATCGATTAAACAATTTAACGATTAACCAAATAAACACACAACACGCAATGAAAGTATTAGCTAACGACGGAATTTCTAAAAGTGGAATTCTAGCCTTAGAAAAAGGTGGTTTTGAAGTTATAACTACAAAAGTAGCACAAGAACAAGTAGCAAATTTTGTAAACGAAAACAATGTTGAAGTAGTTTTAGTTCGTTCTGCAACTAAAGTTCGTAAAGATATTATTGACGCTTGTCCTGGACTAAAAATTATTGGACGCGGTGGAGTTGGTATGGACAATATCGATGTTGACTATGCAAAAAGCAAAGGAATTCATGTAATTAATACTCCAGCTTCATCATCAGAATCTGTTGCTGAACTGGTATTTGGACACTTATTTTCTGGTGTTCGTTTTTTACATGATTCTAACAGAAATATGCCTCTTGAAGGAGATTCAAACTTTGACGGTTTGAAAAAAGCTTACGCAAACGGAACTGAATTAAGAGGTAAAACTCTTGGTATTGTTGGTATTGGACGTATTGGTCAAGCTACTGCAAAAATGGCGCTTGGTTTAGGTATGAAAGTTATCGCGGCCGACAGCTTTATCCCGCAAGTAGATGTAAAAGTTGAGTTTTTTGACGGACAATCTATCACAACTACAATCGTTTCTCAATCATTAGAATCTTTATTTAAAGAAGCTGATTTCATTACCTTACACGTTCCTGCTCAAAATGGTTATATCATTGGAGAAAAAGAACTTGAAATTATGAAAGATGGAGTTGGAATCGTAAACTGTGCTCGCGGCGGGGTTATCGATGAAGTAGCTTTAGTAAAAGCTTTAGATTCAGGAAAAGTTGCTTTTGCTGGTTTAGATGTTTTCGAAAGCGAACCAAAACCAGAAATGGCAATTTTAATGCATTCTAAAATTTCTCTTACGCCGCACATAGGTGCTGCAACAGGAGAAGCACAAGACAGAATTGGTACTGAATTAGCTTCACAAATTATTACTTTATTGAGCTAATTAATTATATTTAAATTATTTAGAAGGGATTTATTAACATCGTTTAATAAATCCCTTTCTTTTTTTGATTAAATTTGAGTTCTAATCTAAACTCTTTAAATCATGTTTGAACAATTAACACAATTAGTACAGCAATACGGAGGTAATGCTGTTGTTAACAATACAGCTATCCCAAACGAACACAATGAAGCAGTAATAAGCGAAACAAGTACTTCAATATTTGCAGGCTTACAAAAAATTGCAGCTGAAGGCGGTGGTGAGCAGCTGGCAGGTTTATTTAACGGAAGTTCTCCAATAGACAGTTCAAATCCTGTAGTACAGCAAATCACGCAGCAATTAACTGGAAGCTTGGGCGAAAAATTCGGCTTAAGCAGTGCAGATTCTTCTGGCGTAGCTTCAAGCATGATTCCACAAATTTTAAATTCGCTTGTTAATAAAGCAAAAGATCCAAACGACAGTAGTTTTCAAATTACAGATATTATCAGCTCTATTTCTGGAAACAGCGGACAGGCTTCAAATATCATGGATACTATTTCTAAATACGGAATGCAATTTGGTTTAGACCAAAATAACGACGGAAAAGTTGATATTGCTGATGCTGCAGCTTTAACCAAAAGCGGCGGCTTAGGTGGTTTACTAGGAAAATTATTTGGAAAATAAATAAGTCTTTAGTCCCAAAATTGCAAAGAAACTAAGGCTAAAAATATAAATTGTAAAAGCTGTTTTACTAAAAGTAAAACAGCTTTTTTTATAAAAAAAACTCTAAACCTTTACAATTTTAAACTTCTGAACCTCTTATACAAAAGTTAAATAACAAGCTCTTCTGCTGATTTATTCGTAAATTTAGATTAGAATTTCAAATACCATGAAAAAATATATTTCCATATTCGCTTTTATTCTAACTATAGCTGCGTGTTCTACAGCTTCAAAAAATGTTGCTGTTACTGATAATCCTATTAAGAAAGGAAATGATACTGTTAGAATTGCAAATGATTCTTTAGAATATGAAGTTATAATAATAGATAACGGCTTTAATACTTGGCTTGCTTCTAGAGCTTATCCGCGAAATTATTATTCCTTAACCTACCTAGAAAATAAGAATTATTTATATGTAACCGAATGGAACAATAGGGCTATGCAGCCACAGCGTTACAATCCAAATTTATACGAAATGACGATCGATTACCGACGAGATATACATTATGGTTACGAAGTAAATTACCTTATTTACAATTATATGATTTATTTTCAAAATACTTACAAACAAAAGCTTTGGGGTTATGTGCCATCAAGATAATATAGTATATTTGTAATCATTACAAATAGCAATGAATAGATTAAAGAAACGTTGGGGAATTACCTCAAATCTACAAGCCATTATTATACTTATAGTTTTTGCCATTACAGGATCGGCATCTGCTTGGCTCTCTAAGCCATTTTGCATTTGGTTAGGCATTACCAAAGAAGATTTTGGGGTTTGGTTTACCTTAATTCGTCTTATTATTATTTTTCCAATTTATCAAGTTTTATTGGTCGCTATTGGAACCATTTTTGGGCAGTTTAAATTCTTTTGGAACTTCGAAAAGAAAATGCTTAAAAACATGGGACTAGGATTCTTGTTTAAAGACTAAATTTTTGTTCGTTCTTTCGAAAAGAAATACGTATAAATCCAAGTAAGTGTAAAAGAAGGAATAATATCTGTAAACGGAATTATTTCTTCAAGAAAAGTCAAAACTCCAGCTACTTTTCCAATACGTCCTTTATACATTTTGCTCATAATAAGCGCAGCAATTGGCGCCCAAATAACATCTGAAAACTCGCCAACTAATGGAATTGAAAATGAAATCATACCAATTCCATCCAAAATTAAACCAATTATTAATTTTGACATTCTGTTGTCTTCTACAACTGTTGTTTCTTCTATTTCCATCCTATTCATCTTTATTTTTTTCTAACCACTGCAAATAGCACACCAAAATTTCCGTCCGTTTGAATCCACTTTTCCGAAGGCACATAAGCTCTCGACACAAAACCATCTAAATACAGCGCATTCCTGCATCCTAAGCTTTTAAAATACGCTGCAAAATCATAAAAATTTATTTCTTTTTTAGACAATACAAAAACTACATTTCCATTTGGCAAAATTCCAACTCCGTTTCTAATATTCAAGTTAGAAGAACCCTCTTTAAATTCAGGATGTATTTTTCCATCAATAATCAACATAGGACCAGATTGCGTTGCATACTTTACTTTTCTATTATTTTGAAACTGTTCTGTTTTACAAATTACCGGCACATTTCCTGTTGTTATGTAAAATACTCCGTTAGGTTTTAAATAAAAATTTCCAACATCGTTTGTTGTATCTAATGCTGTTAATACTTTTTGTTTCTCGATATAAAGTCCTTGAGGCGAATTTTCTTTATTATACATTCCCGCATTCATCGCAAAATCTAAAATCAAATTTTGTTTTTCAATCCAGTCTTTTAAATTCTGAATGCTTTTAAATTTTTCTCCATTTTCATTTTTCCAAAACAATCTTAAATCCTGCTTTTTAGCATCAATCGTATACACTACAAAAGAATTTCTATCATAAACTTTCACACTTATAAAAACAATCAATATTGCCGCTGTAAGCAGAAATAGTTTTAATTTCATATTCAATAAAACCTTCATAAATACTGTATAAAATTTCATCACTAATTTATGTTGTTTTTCTCACAAACAAGCTATTTACTGCGTTAAAAATGTTATTCATAAAATTCTGTTACAACCCATTTTTATATCGATAGATTCTTTGTTTCTTTGTAAAAACAGTTTCACTACATGATACACGCAAAAAACATACATAAATTCTACGATAAACTTGAAGTTTTAAAGGGAGTTGATTTACATATTAAAAAAGGCGAAATTGTTTCGATCGTTGGAGCTTCTGGTGCAGGAAAAACAACTTTATTGCAAATTTTAGGAACTTTAGATAAACCAGACAGCAATCCTGATTCATCATTAACAATCAATGGCGAAAATGTTTTGAAACTGCAAGATGTTGAAACTGATAATTCAAAAGAAGAAAGAACATT
Organism: Flavobacterium sp. FlaQc-28; assembly: GCF_044007415.1. Taxonomy (NCBI): domain Bacteria; kingdom Pseudomonadati; phylum Bacteroidota; class Flavobacteriia; order Flavobacteriales; family Flavobacteriaceae; genus Flavobacterium; species Flavobacterium sp. FlaQc-28. The sequence continues at coordinate 473,912 of NZ_JBIPCM010000002.1, read as the reverse complement.
TAAAATCATCACTTGGGCAAGTTCAATTTACATCATACTTCTGGCTGTTTTTTTATTGTTTTTCAGAACTAAAATCTTCGACGAAATAGTACGATTAATTACAATTGGCGCTTTATTTTTACCAATAGTTTTAATGCTTGTTTATTATACAAGATATTTCAAAAAGAAAAGCAAGAAGGACAAAATACTATCCGATTTTAGAAATTTGAATCTTGGGTTTATTTTTCAGTTTCATCAACTATTACCAGAATTTACTGCTTTAGAAAACGTTTGTATTCCTGCTTTTATGGCTAACAAACCAAAAGCCGAAACGGAAAAGGAAGCTAAAAGAATCTTAGAATATCTTGGTTTATCACACAGAATCAACCACAAACCAAACGAACTTTCGGGCGGAGAACAACAGCGTGTTGCAGTTGCAAGGGCTTTAATCAATAAACCAGATGTTATTTTTGCCGATGAACCTTCTGGAAATCTCGACACACATTCGGCAGAGAATCTACATCAATTGTTTTTTCAGCTTCGTGACGAATTTGGACAGACTTTTGTAATTGTAACTCACAACGAAGAATTGGCTAATATGGCTGATAGAAAATTAATTATGGTCGACGGCCAGATTAGTAATTAGGTTTTCTAATTATTTGAATATTTCATTTCAACATGAACCAAAAAGAACTTAAAGAATTTCTTGACGAAAAAGTCATTCAATACAACAATCAGGATTTTATTGAAAGTGATCCCGTTCAGATTCCACATTTATTTACTCAAAAAGAAGATATTGAGATTGCAGGTTTTCTAAGTGCTTCAATTGCATGGGGAAATCGCAAAATGATTATCAAAAATTCGCATAAAATGATGGAATTAATGGGTAATACGCCTTATGATTTTGTCATGTCACATTCCGAAGATAATTTAGCCGATTTAGAAACTTTTGTGCACCGCACATTCAACGGAAAAGATTTTGGAGGATTCATTAAAGGTCTCCAGCACATTTACAAAAACCACAACGGACTTGAAGCTGTTTTTGCTAAAAATCAGGAAAAAGACAGTTTACAAAAAAGCATAAGCGAGTTCAAAAAAATCTTTTTCGAAATCGATCATTTACCGCGAACTCAAAAACATATTTCAGATCCGCTCAACAATTCGGCAGCAAAACGTATCAATATGTATTTACGCTGGATGGTCCGCCAAGACACAAAAGGTGTCGATTTAGGAATCTGGAAAACCATTTCCCCATCCGTATTATCATGTCCGCTTGACGTTCATTCTGGAAATGTTGCCAGAAAACTAGGCATTTTAGAACGAAAACAAAATGATGGTAAAGCACTTGCTCAGTTAGATCAAAAATTACGAGAAATGGATGCTCAAGATCCTGTAAAATACGATTTTGCTTTATTTGGTTTAGGTGTTTTTGAAGGGTTTTAAAATTGAAAATCAAACAATTATAGCAACAAATAGTTAGATGATTCGAAAAATTTAGTGATCTAACCGCCATTTTAATGTACATTTGCACAAAATTTAATGCAAATGAGCACTTTCGAAAAATTCAATCTTCCAAAATCTTTACAAAAAGCAATCGACGAACTGGGATTTGTTACACCAACTCCTATTCAGGAAAAATCTTTCTCTGTAATCATGTCTGGACGCGATATGATGGGAATTGCGCAAACCGGTACTGGTAAAACATTTGCCTATTTACTGCCTCTTTTAAAATTATACAAATTTACAAATACCAATTCACCAAAAATTGTTGTACTTGTACCAACTCGTGAATTAGTAGTTCAAGTTGTTGAAGAAGTTGAGAAACTAACCAAGTACATGTCGGTTAAAACACTTGGAATTTATGGAGGTGTAAACATCAATACACAAAAAAAAGCCGTTTACGAAGGTGTTGATATTCTAGTTGGAACTCCTGGACGTACAATGGATTTAGCTTTAGATGCGGTTGTTCGTTTTGATGATACTCAAAAATTAGTAATTGATGAGTTTGACGAAATGCTTAATTTAGGTTTTCGTACGCAATTGACAGCTCTTTTGGCAATGATGAAAGCAAAACGTCAAAACATCTTATTCTCTGCAACAATGACAGATGAAGTAGATGACATTTTGAATGATTATTTTGATTTTCCAGAAGAAGTTACGCTTGCAGCATCTGGAACACCACTTGAAAAAATTACTCAAATTACTTATAACGTTCCAAATTTCAATACAAAAGTAAATCTTCTAAAACATTTACTTCAAACTGATGAAAGCATGGATCGTGTTTTAGTTTTTGTAAACAATAAAAAGATCTCGGATATGCTTCATACTCGAATCGAAGAAGATTTTGACGGACAATTTGGTGTAATTCACTCAAATAAATCTCAAAATTACCGTTTGAGTACAATGGCTGAATTTCAAGAAGGAAATCTTCGTGGTTTGATTACTACAGATATTATGGCGAGAGGTTTAGATATTTCTGATATTTCTCACGTTATTAACTTTGAACTTCCAGAATTACCAGAATTATATATGCACAGAATTGGTCGTACAGGTCGTGCTGATGCAACTGGAACCGCAATTAGTTTTGTAACTCCTAGAGAAGAAGAATTTAAAATTGAAGTCGAAGTTTTAATGAACCAAGAACTTGAAATTACTGATTTCCCTGAAGAAGTCGAAATTTCATCGAAACTAATTGAACCAGAAAAAGACAAGCAGCCAATTAAGTTTTTAATGAAAAAAGTAAAACTTGAAGGTGACGGAGCTTTTCACGAAAAATCTAAAAAGAATAAAAAAGTCAACCTTGGCGGTCCTTCAAAAACAAAAAAGAAAACGCACGGTTCTGTCAATCGAAATATGTTGAAAACGAGAGATAAGAAGAGAAAAGATAAGGATAAATAGTTTCTTTGTAAGTGACAAAGGTTCAGAGGAACAAAGGGGCAAAGTAAAAAAAGGTTTAAAAGAAAATTAAATTTTCTTTTAAACCTTTTTTTATTGATTCAAGCTTTGTACCTCTGAACCTTTGTCACTTTGAACCTTTAAAAAAACTATATTTTAGTAAAAACCAACCCAACAGGCGAACACAATTGGATTCTTCTTCCTGTATCCGTAATTTTTCCAGTTGCGATATCTCTTTTAAAAATAACAATATCATTAGTGTACTGATGTCCTACTAACAAGTAATTTCCAGTTGGATCAATGGCAAAATCTCTCGGCCCTTTTCCTAAAGTACTTTGTTGTTCTACTAATTCTATACTCCCATTTTTAAGAATTTTATAAACTGAAATCGCATTAACATCTACACGATCAGAAACGTATAAAAAATTCCCGTCAGGCGAAATCTTTATCGCTGCAGCACCTGTACTTCCTTTAAATCCTTTTGGTAAAATACTAGTTTCAGCAATTACTTTCAAACTTCCAGTTTTGTTATCATAACTAAAAGTTGTCAATGTCCCGTCTAATTCCTGAACCAGATAAACAAATTTACCATCTTTACTAAAAGTCAAATGTCTTGGGCCGCTTGCTGGTTTTACATCCACACTTCCTTTTAATGTTAGTATTTCGTTTTTAGCAATTGGATTGTATTTATAAATAAAAACTTTATCCAAACCTAAATCATTTGATAATACAAACTTTTTATCCGGCGAAAAACAAACCATATGCACATGCGCTTTTTCCTGACGTGCTGTATTTGGCCCTTTTCCTTGATGCTGAACTAATTGCTGCGCCTCAGAAATACTGCCGTCAGCATTTTTCTTAAAAACAGCGATGCTTCCACCTGAATAATTTGCTATAATCACATTTTTATCATCATTAATCAAATGGCATGGATCAGCTCCTAAAGCATCATTTTTATTCAAAAAAGTAACCTTCCCTAAAGCTGAATCATAACCAAAAGCACTTACAGCACTATGCTCACCATTTTCATTTACAGCATAAATAAACTTATTATCTGCTGAGACTGACAAATAACTTGGGCTGACTACATTTTCTGAAGAGCCTTTTAATTTAAAATCTCCCGAATCAGCATTAAATTCATAAACGTAAATTCCGTTACTTGGGCAGGTATTCGTATAAGTTCCTACTAATAAATTAAATTTATTTTGAGCCTTAGCAGTTGTAAATGCTAAAGCTGAAAATAATACCAGATATATCTTTTTCATACATATTTTTTTGAATACGCTAAAATACGCAATTATATCTTTTTCGACATTACAAATCAAACCAGAAAAGTTACATTTTTCGAAAAGGATCTCCACCATATAAGTCATATAAGTTCATTTTAAAATGCTTTAAATACTTTTTACTTATAATCTCTATATGAACTTATATGGTTCAATTAAAAAATTTGTATTTTTGACCAGCATCTTCGCGAAAAACAAAACGTAGTGAAGTAAATCGAAGCCAGAATGCATTTTAAACATCCCGAAATTCTATACTTCCTTTTTTTATTGATCGTTCCAATTTTGGTTCATTTATTTCAATTACGACGTTTTAAAACCTCCTATTTTACTAATGTTCGTTTCTTAAAAGAACTTGCCATTCAAACTCGAAAAAGTTCGAAAATCAAAAAACGATTATTACTGGCAACTCGTTTATTATTACTTACCTGTATTATTACAGCCTTTGCACAGCCTTTTTTTGAAGCCAAAGACAGTAAAAATGCCTCAAACGAAATGTATATTATCCTAGACAATTCATTTAGTATGCAGGCAAAAGGAAAAAAAGGAGAATTGCTAAAACGAGCTGTTCAGGAATTACTAGAGAATACGCCCGAAACTGCACAATTTTCATTGCTGACAAACACCGAAAATTATTGGAATACTGATATTAAATCGGCTAAAAGTGCTTTACAAAATTTAAAATACAGCGCAACTCCATTTGAACTTTCGTCGATTATGGCAAAAATAAAAGCACATAAATCAGCACATAAAAAAGATATTGTAATTATTTCTGATGCTGTAGGCTTGACCGAAAATGACGTAAAAAATATTGATCCCGAAGAAAAACCCTATTTCATAGTTCCTGAAGCAGAACAAAAAAACAATGTTTCTATCGACAGCGTTTACATCAATCAGACATTAGAAAATTTTTACGAAATAACAGTTGACTTATCAGGTTATGGAGATGATTTTAAGCCTATTTCGACTTCTTTATACAATCAAAACAAATTAATTGCTAAAACAATTATCAATTTTGATGCGAAGAAAAAGAAAATCAACTTTACCATTCCAAAAGAAGCTTTTCATGGTTATGCTTCTATTGAAGACAATGGTTTAACCTATGACAACAAATTGTTTTTCAGTATCTCTAAAAACAAAAAAACTAACGTAATCAGCATCGGAGAACCTGAAAAAAGTAATTTCTTATCAAGGATTTACACTTCTGCCGAATTCAATTATAATAATTATGCAATTAGTTCTCTCGACTATAATAGTTTAGAAAAGCAAAATACAATCATACTAAATGAATTAGTTGAAATTCCGCAAGCTTTGCAAACCACTTTAAAAGCTTTTGTTTCTAAAGGCGGAAATTTAGTTCTAATTCCTTCTGAAAAAAGTTCAATTTCAAATTTAAATTCCTTTTTAGGAAATTTTGGAAAAGTTCAATTTAATACGCTAAAAGCGCAAAATAAATTAATTACCAAAATCAATTTTGATCATCCTTTGTTTTCAGGAGTTTTTGAGAATAAAATCACAAACTTTCAATACCCAAAAACAAACAATTCATTTGATATTTCAAGTCCTTATCCAGCCGTTTTATCTTATGAAGATCAAACTGCATTTGTAACAGCAATTCAAAATCAAGTTTCAGGAATTACCGTTTTTTCGGCACCAATAAATACAACAAACTCAAACTTTCAGCAATCACCATTAATTGTTCCGTTATTTTATAAAATGGGACAAAACAATCAGAAAACAGGAGTAAATGCTTTGACGATTGGTAACAATCAACCTTATTTCGTAGATGTTTTATTAAGTAAAGATGCAATTCTAGAAGTAAAAGGAACTGACGATTCTTTCATTCCGATTCAGCAGATACTAAACAACAAAGTAAAACTAACTTTTAATGATTTTCCTGAAACAGCTGGAAATTACAGCATTCTTGACAAAAAAGAATGGGTTGAAAATTTAAGTTTTAATTACAAACGATCAGAAAGTGATTTAAGTCAGGTAAATACAAATGTCGTTTCTAACTTTAAAACTGCAGATACAATTTCGACCATTTTTAATACCTTACAAACTGAACGTACAGACAGCCAAATTTGGAAATGGTTTGTTATCTTTGCACTGTTATTTTTAGCATTAGAAATGGCGATTATAAAATTTGTGAAGTAATTTTTTTGGCGTGTTTGTCATTTCGACGAAGGACTAATCACACAAGCGGCGAACGTACTGCACAAAAAATTGGATGCGATTTCTCCTTCGTCGAAATGGCAAAAGCTGAATCTGTAAATAAAAAAATAAATTTCTCTACATATGAAAATAATCATCAAAAACGCCAAAATTATCGACTCAAAAAGTCCGTTTCATAACCAGACTGTTGATCTTTTAATTGCAGATGGTTTAATAGAAAAAATAGGCGTTTCACTTCCAAATGATAATGCAACAGAGGTAAAATTCGATAATCTTCATGTTTCTCAAGGATGGTTTGACAGCAGTGTTTCACTTGGAGAACCAGGTTATGAGGATCGAGAAACCATCGCAAACGGATTAAACGTTGCAGCAAAAAGCGGTTTTACTGCAATTGCTCTTCAGCCAAACTCCTTCCCTATTATTGACAATCAGTCTCAAGTAAATTTTGTAAAAAATAAAGCGAACGGTTTTGCAACAGAAATTTTCCCAATTGGAGCTTTAACAAAAGCCAGCGAAGGAAAAGATATGGCAGAATTGTTTGACATGAAAAAAGCCGGTGCCGTTGCTTTTGGAGATTACAACAAAAGCATTGATAATGCCAATCTGCTAAAAATTGCGCTGCAATACGTTCAGGATTTTGACGGTTTGGTAATTACCTATTCGCAAGACCCAAACATAAAAGGAAATGGCGTTGCAAACGAAGGAATTGTTTCGACTCGTTTAGGATTAAAAGGAATTCCTGATTTAGCTGAAGAACTTCAAATATCTCGAAACTTATTTTTGCTGGAATATACAGGCGGAAAACTTCATATTCCAACCATTTCTACAGCAAAGTCAGTTCAATTAATTAGAGAAGCTAAAGCAAAAGGTTTAAACGTAACTGCAAGTGCATCTGTACATCATTTGGTTTTAACAGATGAAAAACTGGATGGCTTTGATACTCGTTTTAAAGTTACTCCGCCTTTACGCACTGAAGTAGACAGACAGGCTTTACTTAACGGAATTGCCGACGGAACTATCGATATGATTACTTCTGACCACAATCCGATTGATATCGAATTCAAGAAAATGGAATTTGACACGGCAAAAAATGGAACTATTGGTTTAGAAAGTGCTTTTGGAGCTTTATTGACTGTTTTACCTTTAGAAACTGTAGTTTCAAAACTAACTTCTGGAAGAGCTGTTTTTGGACTTGAAAGCAATACAATTGCCGAAGGCTCTAAAGCAAACTTTACTTTCTTTACTCCTGAAGGGAAATCGACTTTTACTAAAGAAAATATCCTTTCAAAATCTAAAAATTCTGCCTTTTTAGGAACTGAAATCAAAGGTTCTGTGTACGGAATTTTAAATCAAAAACAACTTGTTACAAAATAATACAATGAACAATACAATCGAAGAAGGAAAATCTATCGCTATTACCAGTTATATTTTAATTATTGGCGTTTTAATCGCGATGTCTATGAATTCTGAAAACAAAAACAGCTTTGCTTCTTTTCATATTCGTCAGGCTTTAGGCTTATCACTTACTTTTATTTCTTTCGGAGCAATTATCAGCAATTTTGACAGTTTTTTTATCACTTTTCCAATGTGGATCTGTATTTCAATTCTTTGGACTTTTGGTATTTTTAATGCGATACAAGGGCAGACAAAACCAATTCCGCTAGTGGGAGAACTTTTTCAAAAATGGTTTAAATCTATCGGTTAGTAAAATTCCAATATTTTTAATTCCAAATTCCAAACTTGAAAAACTTTGACAAAGTTTCGAACTTTGTCAAAGTTGAAAACTTGAAACTGAGACTGAGGCTCACATTTCACAACTTACAATTCACAATTCACAATAAAAAAATGAATCTATCTTTAGAATATAAAATAAGAGAACCAAAAGTTATTTTAGACAAAAATCCTCTTTTACTTTTATTACACGGTTACGGCAGTAACGAGGCCGACTTATTTTCGTTTGCAACTGAACTTCCTGATAATTACTATATTATTTCAGCAAGAGCGCCTTATGATTTACAATATGGAGCTTATGCTTGGTACGCAATCAATTTTGACGCAGACCAAAATAAATTCTCAGATAATGAACAGGCAAAAACATCAAGAGATATCATTGCCAATTTTATTGATGAATTAGTTACCAATTATCCTATTGACGCTAATAATGTGACTTTGATTGGTTTTAGTCAAGGCTCAATTCTAAGCTATGCGACGGCACTTTCATATCCTGAAAAAATTCAGAGAGTTGTAGCGATGAGCGGTTATTTTAATGAAGAAATCATCAAAGAAGGTTTTGAGAAAAACGACTTTAAAAACCTAAAAATATTCGCGTCACACGGAACTGTAGATCAAGTTATTCCGATTGAATGGGCTAGAAAAACTCCAGCAATTTTAGAAAGGCTGAATATTCCAGTTACTTACAAAGAATATCCTGTTGGTCACGGTGTTGCGCCACAGAATTTCTTCGATTTTAAGAACTGGCTTTCTGCTTAAAAAATAGAACATAAAAAAGTGAGATGTAAAATGGTAATACCAAAATACATCTCACTTTTTTACTTTTTACTTTCTATTCTCCAGTATAAATAATTTTACCTGCTTTTTTCAGAACATAACCTTTCCACGGAATTAACTCGAAATCGTCTTTTTTCCAAGAATTACCTTCGGATTTTCTTTCTAAAATGATAGATTCTTTTTGAGTATCAAGAAAAAGCTCTGCTTTATTTCCATCAAAAATAACAAATGCCGCAGTTGTATAACTTTTACCTGTTTCTTCTGCATGCGATAGTTTTGTACCTTCAAAAATTCGGATACATTCTTTTTTCAGAGTTGACCACGTGTAACCGGCTGAACCTTTACATCCGTGCACATCAGAATCTCCTCCAACTAATTTCTTCTCCTGCGGTTCTTTCACAGTTGCATTTTCCTGAGAAACTTTTTTTGAACAAGAAAATGTTCCTGCAATAATCAAAAACAAAAATATCTTTTTCATAATCCTATTAAATTTAAATTGATAAAAAAACAGGATAACATAATCCTATTTTTGGTACAACCAAGTTTGGTTTACTTCAAAGGTAATATTATCATCATTATCAACAAAATACTTTAACAAGACTTCTCCCCATAATTCCCCATTACTATAATCAGCAATGATCCAACGGTGGTTTAAAATTTTTACTTTATTGATAATAAATTTGTTTGGCCCTATTTGATCTTGTCCTGTATACGGATTCCCTTTTGGGTTTGCATTAAAATCCAATAATTTCTCAGTTACAACTGGAATCAATTTTTCAAATAAAATTACTTTTCCTCCAGAAGCACTGTTATCAAAGTAGTTTTGCGCATTTTCATTATGTTCAAGAGAAAAATAATTTGCATCAGCCAATTGAGTTTTTACTAATTGAATACTGTCTCTTAGCTTTTTAGTCGTTTTATCATATCTTTCCTGCCCGAATTTTACTTCGCTGCTATAAAACATATAAGTAAAAACATTCATTAATATCGCAAGGATAAAAAGATAAAGCATTAAGGATTTTTTCATTTTATGGAATAATTAAATTGTAATTTCTAAGTTGTCGTAAGCCAGAAAAACATTTTCTGGAAGTTGTTTCTGCACTTCTTCGTGAAAACCTAAGACATGGCTGATATGCGTCAAATAAGCCTTTTCGGGTTTTACAAGATTAATAAAATCAAGCGCTTCTTGCAGATTAAAATGGGTGTCGTGAGGTTCAACACGCAAAGCATTAACCACTAAAACCTTTAAACCTTTAAGCTTTTCAACTTCGGCTGTTTCAATTGTTTTTACATCTGTTAAATAGGCAAAATCATCGATTCTATATCCAAAAACCTGTAAATCTCCGTGCATTACATTTATTGGAATCGCCATTTTATCGCCAACCGCAAAAGGTTTGTCATTTTCGACTTCGATAGTTTTTACGCTTGGAGCGCCAGGATATTTATTCACAGTTTCGAAAACATAATCAAAACGGCGTCTTAAATTACCTAATACACGCTCATGTCCGTAAATAGGAATTTCACCCTGTCTAAAATTAAACGGACGAATGTCGTCTAAACCTGCAGTATGATCTGCATGTTCGTGAGTAAATAAAATAGCATCGAGTTTACGGCAACCACAGGAAAGCATTTGCTGCCTGAAATCAGGACCGCAATCGATTACAAATGAGTGCTCGTTCCAAGTAATCCAAATGGACACACGGAGCCTTTTGTCCTTAGCATCAGTGCTTTTGCAAACAGGATGATCCACTCCGATAATCGGAATGCCTTGAGAAGTACCAGTACCTAAAAAATAGACCTTCAATTGAACTTAATTTTTTTACAAAAATAGGATTATTTCTCTTTCATTAGAAGCCTAATTTACTAACTTTGTAACAAATCTATTTAAAATAAAATGGGTACAGAAATAAAACTCAAAGGTGACAAGGTCATCGAACAGATTCCCTCTATAAAAGACAAAGCTTTACGCATTAATTTAAACGAAAACATTTACGGAACATTTGCAGAAATTGGCGCTGGACAAGAGACAGTTAGACATTTTTTCAGATCCGGAGGTTCTTCAGGAACTATTGCAAAAGCCATGTCTGCCTATGACAAAGATTTTAGTGATGCTATTTACGGAATTGAAACTGACGGCCGTTACGTAACCGAAGAACGTTTAAAAAAAATGTTAACTCTTGAAGGACAAATCATCGAAGAGCGTTTAAGCAGAGAAAAACATCCCACAAAACTTTTCTTTAGTTATGCCAATACAGTTGCAACTATAGATTTTGCCAAACAATTTAAAGGACACGGCTGGGTAGGAATTAGATACCAAATTGAACCAGACGAAGCTTATAACGAAATTATTCTCCACATTCGTTTTAGAGAGACTGACGCTAGATTACAACAAGAAACACTAGGAATTTTAGGTGTAAACTTAATTTACGGTGCTTTTTACAAATATAATGATCCAAAACGTTTACTTCGATATTTATACGATCACTTAGACAAAGATCAATTAGAAATCGATACGATCAATTTCTCTGGACCTCGTTTTGCTGATGTTGACAATCGTTTGATGAGTTTACAATTGGTGAAAAACGGAATGACTGATGCGGTTATGTTTAATCCTGAAGGGAAAAACATTCTGCCGGCTGCCATTTTATACAAAAAGAATCTTTTAGCTTTAAGAGGAAGTTTTCGCCCAGTTACAAAGGTAAACATGGACATGTACGAGAAATCATTGAAGATGTTTCTTGAAGAAAACAAGGTTGAAAAAGACAATACATTAGTTATTTTTGAAATTACACTTTCGAATTTACGTTCTGATGGTGAAATCGACGAACGTGACTTTATGGACAGAGCTGAATTACTTTGCTCACTTGGTCAAACAGTAATGATTTCGAATTTCCAAGAATACTATAAAGTAGTTGAATATTTTGCTAATTATACTAAAGCTCGTATGGGATTAGCAATGGGTGTAAATAACCTTGTCGATATTTTTGACGAGAAGTATTACAGACACTTAAGCGGTGGAATTCTAGAAGCTTTTGGAAAATTATTCTACAGAGATATGAAAGTTTTCCTTTATCCAATGCTGGATGAAAATGGAGAATTAATGAATTCAACTAATTTAAAAGTACATCCAAGAATGAAAGAACTTTACAAGTTCTTCAAGTTCAATGGAAAAGTGGTTGATATTACAGATTATGACCCGCACAACTTAGAGGTTTTTTCTCGCGAGATTTTAAAAATGATCAATCAAGGCAAAAAAGGATGGGAACATATGCTTCCGCCGGGTATTGCAGAAATTATAAAAGAACACCATTTGTTTGGATATCATCCTCAAACAGAATTAGAACAAAATGCTTAATTTAAAAGTCCCTAATTGGGACTTTTTTTTTGTTTCAGGTTTTAATTTACCGCAAAGCACGCAAAGATTTTTATATAGATCTACGTATAAAAATGCAAAGCTCGCAAAGCTTGATGTTGATTCAGCTTTGTGAACTTTGCGTTTTTTAAAACCACACCTAGAAAAAACTTAGCGTGTTTTGCGGTAATTTTTTTTTCAGTTCGGAAGAACATGAAACTTAAAACAAAAATACTACTTCAATATCTGTGCTGCGTGTTCTTTTGTTTTTACTTTTTCGATTACTTCTTCGATAATTCCTTTTTCATTAATTACGAAGGTTGTTCTGTGAATTCCGTCATATTCTCTTCCCATGAACTTTTTTGGTCCCCAAACTCCAAATGCATTGATTACTGATTTGTCTTCATCTGCTAATAATGGAAAAGGGAATTCATATTTATCTTTAAATTTCAACTGTGCTTTCTGACTATCAGCACTCACGCCCAAGAGCTCATAATTATTAGCTTTAAAACGTTCAAAATTATCTCTCAGATCACAAGCTTCAGCAGTACAACCAGGCGTACTTGCTTTTGGATAAAAGAAAACTACTAATTTTTTTCCAGCATAATCTGCCAGTTTATGCGATTTTCCGTCTTGATCTATTCCTGAAAAATTTGGTGCATTGTCACCGGCTTTTAATGTTGTCATATCTTTTTATTTTAGATTTCAGATTGTTGATTTTAGATTTAAAACAAAGATAACTTATAAGTTATAAATCGCTATTTTTACACTTTAAATTTACAGAAATGAATAAAGAAGCTCGCGTGCAATTTGTTATAAATACGTTAAAAGAACTCTACCCTACCATACCTGTACCGCTTGATCACAAAGATCCTTATACTTTATTAATTGCTGTTTTACTTTCGGCGCAATGTACTGATGTTCGCGTTAATCAAATTACTCCTCTTTTGTTTGCAAAAGCTGACAATCCATATGATATGGTGAAAATGTCTGTAGAAGAAATTAAAGAAATTATTCGACCATGCGGTTTATCTCCAATGAAATCTAAAGGAATTCATGGTTTGTCTGAAATTTTAATTGAAAAACACAATGGCGAAGTGCCGCAAAGTTTTGAAGCATTAGAAGAATTACCGGCTGTTGGTCATAAAACAGCAAGTGTTGTAATGTCTCAGGCGTTTGGAGTTCCCGCTTTTCCTGTAGATACACATATACATAGATTGATGTACAGGTGGAATCTTTCGAATGGAAAAAATGTCACTCAAACCGAAAAAGATGCTAAACGATTGTTTCCTAAAGAAATATGGAATGATTTACACCTGCAGATTATTTGGTATGGACGCGAATACTCGCCTGCACGAGGCTGGAGTTTAGAGAAAGATATTATCACAAGAACGGTTGGAAAAAAATCTATTATTGAAGAAATGACAAAAGTGACAAAATAGAAAAAGGCACAAAGTTTAAAACCTTTGTGCCTTTTTATCTTTATTCTTTAATCCTTAAAATTTACATACCACCTTTTAAAGCATTATATTCTTTTGTCATATCAAGTGATCTGTAAACTCCCAAAAGTGTTTTTGTAGCTTCTGAATTTTTTGGCTCAATAGCAAGTACTTTCTTTAAATACGGAATCGCACTGCGAGTTACATCATCTTTTACAGCACTCAATTTATCATATTTCTTCATTTCTGCAGGCGTTGTTCCTAAAGATGAAATTTCATCGGCTAAATCTTTTTTCTGCTGCAACTTTAAGTAAGCTAAATTTATATAAGCATCAATATAATTTGGATTCAGCTCTAGAACATAATTATAAATCATTTCCGCTTTAGCATACTCTTTCTTTTCTAGATAAGAATAAGCTAGATTATTATTAATCTCAATCTTTTTTGAAGGAACCGATTCTGTTCTTGGCTTTTCGTAAACTCCCTGCTGAATAGCGGCTTCTCGGGCTTTTGGCGAAACAAAAAGATCTTCTTCTTTTGTTTTCTTGTTTGTTGCGTAGTACAAAACTCCTTTTCCTGAAAAATTGATTTTTTTGAGCTGCTCATAATATCGTATCGCTGAATCAAAATCTCTGGCATTTACAGATGAAGATGCGGCATTAAATAAGTTCAGCGTATCTTTTTTATCAAACAAATAAACTTTATAACTTTTCTCTGCGCTTTCTTTAAATTTGCCTGCATTAAAATCTGTCATTGCTCCATTAACCAAGTTAGATTTCATCTCTTTTAGCGCCAAATTTGCTTTAATAGTAAATTTAAATTTACCTGATTCATTTTCGTATAAAAATACATCCTGATAAGCTTGTGATGCCAATGTAAAATTACTGGCTGCGTCAATGTTTTTTCCAGCTAAATCTTTTAATACATTTCCTTTTAAAAAGTAATAATCAGATTTATCCTCATCAGAAGCATTGAGTATAAGATATTCTGTTTTATTTAAAATTGCCAAAGCTTCTTGACTTTTTCCTTTCTCATACAAGGACTGCGCTTCTTTGATTTTATCTTTTTGAGCAAATGCTCCAATTGTTACCAATAGCAGAGTTGATAACAGGATTAGTTTTCTTTTCATTTTTGGTTAGTTTTGGTTGGTTGTTAAATAGACTTAATGGCTTTTTATCAAAAGAATAAGCATCAAAAAAAGATGCTAAAACTTTATTTAATATACTCTGGTACGCATATTAAAAAAACAAAAAACTCTTTTTCCATCAAAAAAAATAGTAGAAATCAATAATGATCTCTGCTATTATCTATCTGAATTACAACAAACAAAACAACGAAGCGTAATTTTTTTCCATAGATTATCGGTGATTTGGGTTAAACGTTTTTCTTAAATATTAACATTTATATCTAAAAATGAGTTTCTACACTTTAATAATAAAAACTTCATGATTTAATAATATAAATGAAATAAATAATACTTTTTAACTAAACTAAAATTAAATCTCGAACAAATAAAGAAAACCTGATTAAAATATGAAAATTTAACAATACAGAATAAAACTATACAAAAAATCTGATATTGTTTGTGAAGCAAAAAAGACTGAGATTACTTTTTTTCCATTTAAAATTTAAAATCATCAGACTGATGTGGTCAATTACTAGTGAGTTTAATAAAATAAAAAACTCACTATCTGTATTTAAATACAAATAGTGAGCTTTCAACCAAAACGACCATTTGGTTTTTTCGAAATAAACATCCGACTGGGCAAGCGGGCTGTTTAATTTGCTATAATTTCAAAACTTTTATTCTCAATTTTCACAACAGTTAAAGCTTGTGAATAATTCAATAAAAAAGATATTACTTCTTTTTTAGGTTTTAAATCTTTAGCAGCTGCTGCTTTTTTTGAGTAAATTTTCGCCATACGAATAAAATGTTTTATACTAGTATAACGAACTTATATTCAAAATAGTATCAACTGGTCAAAATAATTTGATGTTTATCGATAATTTTTCTCAAATTCATCAATGCATAACGCATTCTTCCTAATGCAGTATTAATACTTACATCTGTTAACTCCGAGATTTCTTTAAAACTCATATCCTGATACATTCTCATTACCAAAACTTCTTTTTGATCGTCTGGCAGCTCTTCGATTAACCTTTTTAAATCAACTTCAACTTGATCTAAAATCATTTTACTTTCGATGTTTAGCGAATCATCAGACATGATTGAGAAAATCGAAAACTCTTCGGTTTCTCTATACATTGGCATTTTTTTGGTTTTACGAAAATGATCCACAATTAAGTTGTGTGATATACGCATAACCCAAGGCAAAAACTTACCTTCTTCATTATATGAATTGCTTTTTAAAGTTTTGATAACTTTAATAAATGTGTCTTGAAAAATATCGTTTGAAATATCTCTATCAGCAATCTTTGAATATATAAAACCATATATCTTAGATTCGTGTCTTTTTATCAATGTCGCAAGGGCACTTTCGTTGCCTTCGACATAATTTTTCACTAATAGAGCGTCTGGAATATGCAGATCAGCCATAATACTTACTTTTTTAGGTTCTATAATTTTGGAGTAAATTTTCTAAAAAGTAATTTTATTGTATAGGCGTATCTTTTTTATAATGTTAATATTGTGACCAAATTTAACAAATTATTATTTTAAAAAGCAAACAAATGCAATAATAATTAACATTTAACCGTTAAGTTTTTTAACACATCGTTCTATTTTGTTTTAAATCATTAAAAAAAATGGAAATTTTAGTAAGTATAACGCTTTTTAAAAATAAACGTAAATAACTTACATTTAAACATTTACACTATTCAAATCTGCATTATTTCTAAATTTCGCGGTTAGTTTTTTATTGATATACTCTTACGTAATCTATATAAAACTTTTGCGGAAAAATGGCATCGTCTACTTCTGGTCCTCCAAAATTTCCTCCAACTGCCAAATTCAAAATAATATAAAATGGTTTATCAAAAGGCCAGGTATCTTCGTTTTTTATAGAAGGATTAAAGGTATATACTAAAGTTTTGTCTACAAAAAATTCAATTTTATCCTTATCCCACTCAATAGCATACACATGATAACCTTCTTCAATATTTAAAAATTCAGTTCTTTTTGTGTTGATTGTATTTCCGTGACTGTCTTGCGTATGAAGCGTTGTGTAAACCATGTGAGGATCTCTGCCTACATACTCCAGAATATCAATTTCACCGCTTTTTGGCCATTGCACCTCGTCAATATTAGCGCCAAGCATCCAGAAAGCAGGCCATATACCTTGCCCAACAGCTAGTTTTACCCTTGCTTCTATCCTGCCGTATTTAAACTCTTTCTTACCTTTAGTTGTAATTTTTGTCGAGGTATATTTATTTCCCTCTTTTCTGGCTTCGATTACCAAAATACCGTCTTTTATTTCATGATTTATTTTGGTATAAATCTGCCTTTCATTATTACCAAAACCACACGAATTCGGACAACCGTCTCCAAGTTCAAAATTCCAAAACTTTTCATTTATCTCTTTCTTATTGAAGTTTTCTTCCCATACCAATTTTCTCTTTGCTTCTTGCGCATATGAAAAACTGCAAATGAGCACTAATAGAACTACTTTATTCATAACTATTACTTTAGAAATTATTAAAACTGTTCTAAAATAGAATATTTCATAAACACTAGCCGCTTTTTAATCAAAAAACTTTGATATTCAAATTTGGAGCTAACAATGTGATTCTGTTAAAATTTGGAACAATATCCTTAACTAAACTCAATTCAAAATTGATTACTTTTGTAAAAATTGACATTTTTTATGCAAATCGATCTTTCTACACTCGACCCAAAACAAAATATTATAATAAAAGGAGCACAAGTACATAATTTAAAAAATGTAGATGTTGCTATTCCGCGAAATAAACTTGTTGTAATTACAGGTCTTTCAGGATCAGGAAAATCAAGTTTAGCATTTGATACTTTATATGCCGAAGGACAACGTCGTTATGTAGAAAGTTTATCTTCATACGCACGTCAGTTTTTGGGGCGTTTAGACAAACCAAAAGTAGAATACATTAAAGGTATTGCACCGGCAATTGCAATTGAGCAAAAAGTGAATACCACAAATGCTCGTTCTACTGTAGGAACTTCTACAGAAATCTACGATTATATTAAACTTTTGTTTGCTAGAATCGGACGCACTTATTCGCCTGTTTCTGGTCAAGAAGTTAAAAAAAACACCGTTTCTGATGTGGTTTCTGATGTAAAAACATTGGAAATCGATAGTAAATGGCTGCTTCTTGCTCCTATTCATCTTGAAGAAGGACGACAGCTCGAAGATAAACTTAAAGTATTATTACAACAAGGTTTTGCCCGTATTTTGGTCGAAAATGAAATGGTGCGTTTAGATGAATTTTCTACAGAAAATCTTCATCAATTAGACAATAAAGACATCCTGTTAATTATTGATCGTATTGTTGTAAAGGAAGAGGAAGAGTTTTACAATCGTCTTGCTGATGCTGTTCAAACTGCTTTTTTTGAAGGAAAAGGAATTTGTTATCTTCAAGAATTGGGCTCAGATAAACGTTTTTCTTATTCTAATAATTTCGAATTAGACGGCATTACTTTTCTAGAGCCAAATGTTCACTTATTTAGCTTTAATAATCCGTATGGTGCCTGCCCAGTTTGTGAAGGTTACGGAAATATAATTGGCATTGATGCTGATTTGGTTGTTCCTAATACTTCACTGTCTATTTTTGAAAGCGCTATTTATCCTTGGCGAGGCGAAAGTATGAGCTGGTACAAAGACGAATTAGTGAAACATGCTTATAAATTTGATTTCCCAATTCACAAACCTTATTTTGAACTTTCTGATAGTCAAAAAGACTTAATTTGGACAGGAAATCAATATTTTCAAGGTCTAAACAGTTTTTTTAAAGAACTTGAAGAGAAAAATTATAAGATACAAAATCGTGTAATGCTGTCGCGCTACCGCGGAAAAACGAAATGTCACGCTTGTCGCGGAAAACGTCTTCGTGAAGAAGCTTCATATGTAAAAATCAACGGAAAAACAGTTTCAGATTTAGTTGATTTACCAATAAAGCATTTAGTTACTTTTTTCAAAAATATCGACTTAAATACTTACGAGCAGCAAATTGCGAAACGTTTGATGGTCGAAATCAATAATCGTTTATCGTTTTTGACCGAAGTTGGTTTGGATTATCTTACCTTAAACAGAAACTCTTCGACACTTTCGGGAGGAGAATCGCAGCGCATTAATCTAGCTACTTCGTTAGGAAGCAGCTTGGTTGGTTCTATGTACATTCTAGACGAACCTAGTATTGGACTTCACCCAAAAGATTCTGAAAGATTAATTAAGGTTTTACTTTCCTTGCGTGATTTAGGCAACACTGTAATTGTCGTAGAACACGATGAAGATATTATGAAAGCGGCTGATATGATTATTGATATCGGTCCTGAAGCTGGAACTTTTGGAGGAAAATTAGTTGCTCAGGGAACTTATGAAGAAATCCTAAAATCAGATTCGCTTACTTCTAAGTATTTGAATGGAGATTTAGAGATTTCAGTTCCACAGAGAAGAAGAAAATTCAAAAACCATATTGATATTATTGGTGCAAGAGAAAATAACTTAAAGAATATCAATGTCACTTTTCCTCTAGATATTTTAACTGTTGTTACAGGAGTTTCTGGAAGTGGAAAAAGTACTTTGATTAAGAAAATACTATTTCCTGCCATGCAGAAAAAACTGGAAAATGCTGCTGAAAAAGCGGGACAGTTTAGCGAAATTAAAGGCTCTTTCTCACAAATAAAACACATTGAATATGTAGATCAAAACCCGATTGGAAGAAGCTCCAGATCAAACCCTGTGACGTACATAAAGGCTTATGACGATATTCGTGATTTGTATGCTAAAGAAAAATTATCAAAAATAAGAGGTTATCAGGCTAAACATTTCTCTTTTAATGTTGACGGCGGCCGCTGTGAAACTTGTAAAGGAGAAGGTTCTATAAACGTTGAAATGGTATTCATGGCTGATGTTTCTCTGCCTTGCGAAACCTGCGGTGGAAAACGATTTAAAAAAGAAATCTTAGAGATTAATTTTGACGATAAAAACATCAACGATATTCTGACTATGACAATCGATGATGCTATTGCTTTTTTCGAAAAAAACAAGCAGACAAAAATCACGCAAAAATTACAGCCTTTACAAGATGTTGGTTTAGGATATGTACAATTAGGTCAATCATCCTCTACTCTTTCCGGTGGTGAAGCACAGCGTATCAAATTGGCCTCATTTTTAGTAAAAGGAGCAACAAAAGATAAAGCTCTATTTGTTTTTGATGAACCTACAACTGGGCTTCATTTTCATGACATTAAAAAGCTGATGGCTTCATTTGATGCTTTAATCGAAAAAGGACATTCAATAATTGTGATTGAACATAATCTTGATTTAATTAAATGTGCGGACTGGATTATCGATTTGGGACCTGAAGGCGGAGAAAACGGCGGTCATTTATTGGCTGCAGGAACTCCTGAAGAAATTGTTAAAGTAAAAGAATCTGTTACTGGAATTTATTTGAAAGATAAACTGTAGTTTTCTACTCTTTAAAAAACGAAGCCATAAATTATATCAACTTATGATATTAATTTATGGCTTTGTTTTTTTAAAATCAGGAACGTTTACGCCAGTAAACATTTTTCTTCAAAAGGAAAACCATCTTCATCGATGGCAACTAGTACTTTTTTTTGTTTTGAGGCCTCGATTGTAAGATACAGCCAAGCAAATGACCATAATCCGAGTGTTAAACAAAAAATAATAAAATTCAAACCGTGGTTAACTGCTTTTCCACCCTTTGAAAGAACAGCGAAAAGTAATTCATCATTTCTCTCTTCTAATACAAATCCGTTATGAACTTTGTTTGAAATCATATTCGAAAACACCTGTACACTTTGTTCCGGACTGAGCTGATTGTTTTTCATAATCCTTCATTTTGGTTTAGTCTGTATGCGAAATTTTCTAAATTCTCAACAATTCCCAATTAAGTACTGCATTCAAAAACAAACATCAGCAGAGCCTTTTTATATTCTATGTAAACCATTTAGTTTTTTTTCAATAAAATGGAACGTTAAAAATTTAACCTAAAATTATATTTTAAAATTAAAACTACAAAATAAACAACTGTTAAAATTGATTCTTTAAAACAGTATATCAATACATTAACGATAACTTAATCTTTATTTCTAATGTTAAATGACGAAGGTTTATAATCACTTTTTAAATAATTTTCTGGTATAGTCGTCATGTTACCGTCTCTTAAAGCATTATAATGCGGCGACATAATTTCGATTCCAGCTTCATTAAAAGAATCTTGAATATTTTGATGCAATGAAGAATAAATTAAAGGCTGTTTTGTAGGTTCTTTTGTATAAACGTTTATTTGATATGATACATAAAAGTCGTCTAAACTAGTTTGCAAAACAAAAGGCGGCGGAGTCTGTTCGATCATTTGCGTTTTTAGTGCAGCATCAATCAAAGCCTTATGAATAGCTGCCCACGGAACATCATATCCAATGGTAACTGTTGTATGTATTAATAATCCATTATTAACCTGTTTTGTATTTGATGAATAATTGGTTGACGTACTTGATAAAACTGTTGAGTTAGGAATAGTTATATCTTCAAATTTAGGCGTTCTAATTCTGGTAACCAAAGCTGTTTTTTCGATTACTTCACCGCTTACATCTCCAATTTTTATAAAATCACCTATTTTAAATGGACGCATATACGTGATTACTAAACCTGCAACCATATTGGCAATTGCATTTGAAGAACCTAATGAAAATAAAACCCCCACAAATACAGATACTCCTTTGAAAATTGGCGATTCTGAACCAGGTAGATACGGAAAAATAATTACTACCATAAAGGCAAGCAATAAAAATCTAACAATATTAAATGTCGGCATTGCCCAATCGTTGTAGAAACCGTCAATTTTAATATTCTCTTTCTTAATTTCTTCAAAAAAGAACTTAATCACTTTTATGGTATATCTAAAAATAACAACAATAACTATAATGGTGACTAAACTTGGCAGAAAGTCAACAAATCCCATAACAGCGGATTTTGCAGGCGTAAGAATCCAACGCAGCAATGTTGTCGTGTAAGCTTCTGTAGCAGGAAAAATGCTAAACAACAACGGAAGTGAAAGGTAAACTATTAAAACAAGAATAAGACCTTTTACAAAACCATACAGCTGCATTGCGAGCACCTGCTGCTTTTGAGGCGATAAAATTTTAATATTATTGTAATTAAAGCCTTTAAAATACTTATCGCTGTTTTTTAGAATATAGAGTTTTACTCGGTTAAAAAGTTTACCAACAAAATACAAGATACTGCCAATAATCAAAATCAACAAGGCTGTATACCCAAGTCTTTTTGGCAGCATCGAATAGTTTTCATTTTGATAAATTATTGCTTTCTTTATTAAAGACAAATTACGTTTTGCAATAAATTCTTGTGTCTGGTTTTCAGCTTTTGCATCAACGTCAAGAATTGACATAATAATAAAATCATCATTATAAACTATGTCTTGAGAAATATCTGAAGGAATAATTACAAGTGAATCTGAATCAAAAAGTGAATCCTCATAAAGTTTTCTAATTTTTTCGGTAATCGCTTTCGCCCTGTTTTCGGCAGAAAAAGAACCCACTTTGTTATAAACAAAGAATAAAGTATCCTTAAAAGGATTTATAGGATATTTTACTTGTTTTAGTTCAACTGCGACATTCTTTGATGTCTGCAGGCTGTCTTTTTGAGTAAAAGCAAATGATGAAAATAAAACAATGAAAATCGCTAAAAAACAAAGTAATTTCTTTTTCATATGATGTTAGCTGTAATTGGTCCTTTCTAACAAATATAAAAACAAAATAGGTTCAATTCTAAATTACTTTACTGTTTCGCAATAAAATCGTATTAAATTTTAATTCCGATTTTCTTTAAAATGGTATCGATTACTTTGTTAATATCTGGCGAAATATTAAATCTATAATTCAGGTAAACATATAAAATGGTTACCAAAATTGATTTCAAAGCAATACTAATCAATTGATAAAATGGAAACTCCCAGAAATAAAACAATAGAAACAACACAAAAGTTAATACCATTGATGAAATTGTCTCTTTTGTAAAAGGGTACAAATGAAGTTTCTTTACCACAAAAAGAAGTTTTGCTAAACTGTACAGGGTAATTGATAATAAAGTTGCAAAAGCAGAACCAAAGATTCCAAAAATTGGAATAAAAATCATGTTTAAAATGACCGTAAGAACAACCAGCATTAAACCAAGATACAAAACCATTCGATAATATTTTGTATTGAAAATAATGGCGTTATTGTTTCCTAAAATCAGATCAAAATATTTTGATAAACCAATCATAAATACAACTGAAATTCCTCCGCTGTATTCTTTAGGTACTAATTCATAAAGCTGATTAATGTTGACAAAAATACACAGCATTACAAATCCGCCTACCATTTGTAAATTGATAGAAGTCTTTTTATAAAGTATATTCAATTCGTCATACTTATTTTCATGCATTAATTTTGCCGTTATCGGATAAACGATTTGATGCATCGCACGACTTGGCACAGAAATCACCAAAGCAATATAAGTAGCTACAGAATAGAAAGCAATATTCTCAATCTGCATATACTGATTCAACATCATTTTATCTCCATCTAAAAGCAAATTAGCTACACTTCCTGATAAAATAATATAAAAGGTATATATTAATATTTCTTTTGTATTTGCTGGTATTGTAAACTGAAAAGTTGGTTTCTGAATGCTGAATGCATATAGCATGGTTATCAAGAATGCCAAAAAATACAAACCTGCCGTTGCGTACACAAAACCTTCTACACTAAGCCAATCATAATAAACGCCTATTAATAGGAACAATGAAAATAATCGCAATCCAACTTCTTTTACAAAGTTTCCAAAAACAGAATGCATATTTACTCTTAACCAGGCATAAAAAATTTCAAAGTATGCCATACACAATCCTATAAATGGTATTAACCAGATATAACTTTTTACAATCGCATTCTTTTTAGACACAAAGAATAGAATCTCGTCATAAAAAAATAGACCAATCAGTAAAATTGGAATTATTAATAACAGAGGAAATAAAACGGTAAAGGATAAAAAACGGGATTTTTCCTCTTCAGTTTTATACTGCGAATAAAATTTCACCAAAGTATTTTGCATTCCAATCGCAAACAAAGGCATGATAACATTTGCGCAAGATGTCACATAATTAGTTAAACCATAAAAGGTTGCTCCTAAAAAAACAGGATATAAATAAAGTGTATTAATGGCTCCAATTCCGAAACCTATATAGGTAATAATAGTATTTTTGAAAGACTGATTTAAGACAATACCCATTTTTTGATTGCAGAGTTTAGATTGTAGAGTTTAGATTTTTGATTTTCTGCTCTCTTTTAATTTTGAAATTGTTGTTTTAACTAATTAACTGTGCTAATTGTTTGGTAAGGTTTTTTCTTGAATATTGCTGTAAACCAACCCCATAAGACTGTAATTTCCCTTCCAAAAACTGATTATAAAAGTCCAAAATTACACTTTTTAGTTTCACTTTTTCAGAATAATCAAAAAATACCCCTGTATTGGTTTCTGCAATGATATCGGCAAAATCAGAACCTTGCGGACCAATTGCAATTATTGGTCGATTTGAGACCATGTATTCAAACAATTTCCCTGGTATAATACTTTTTGTATCCTCTGAATTTATTTCGATTAAAAGCAAAACCTGCGATTTTTTTTGATGCCCGATTGCTTCATTATGCGAAACATATCCTAAAAGATTTAAATAATCATTGAGTTTAAATTCTTCAATAGAATCTAAAACTTCCTGACTTACTGCACCAATTAATTTAATTTCTAAATTCTTTTTAAAATCAGGAATTTCGTTAACTAGTTCAACAAGACATTCCCATAAAAATTTTGGGTTTCTCTCTGATAAAAATGATCCAATGTGTGCTAAAGTAAACTTCGTATCTAGTGGCTCTTTCTCTACTTTTTCTAGATCGTAACCATTTGTAATTACTGCAATTGGTTTATTGGTAATAGCTTGAAATTCTGTTTTTGTAGTTTTACTCGTTACAATAATAGTATCCGCCGTATTAAGAACTTTATGTTCTAAATTTTTGTGTTTTTTTGCTGCATAATTTGACAACCGAAGAGATTTGTGATAGCCAATGGTTGTCCAAGGATCACGAAAATCTGCAAACCATTTTACGTTTAGTTTTTCTTTTAATTCTAAACCAATTAAATGCAGACTATGCGGCGGTCCAGATGTTACGATCGTATCAATATTATTCTCTCTAATATATTTTTCAAGATAAGAAACGGAAGGTTTTACCCAAAAAACACGCGCATCAGGAATAAAAAGATTCCCACGAACCCAAAGAAAAGTTTTATCTAAAAATGTCTGCTTTTTTTTATGTGGAAAAATTCCCGAGCTTATCTTCTTAGTTTTATTTTTTGAAAAAACAGAAGCCAATTGATAAGGCTCCCAAATTTTATTTTTTAATACAATGACTTTATCAGATATTTCACTTACCAAACCTTCATCTACAATTGGATAAGTTGGGTTCTCTGGAACATAAACAATAGGTTGAACATTAAATTCTGGAAGATATTTTACAAATTTCAACCAACGTTGTACTCCCGGTCCTCCTGCTGGTGGAAAATAGTACGTGATAATTAAGAGCTTCTTTTGTTCCAAGGAGAATTATTTATTGTTTAAATGTGTAAATATTTAGAAGTTATTATCAACTTTGTAAAACTCTGCTGCATCTTTGAGATTCTTTGTGAAATAAAAATTATAAAAAAGAATTTCAAAGTAGAATGATAAACCTATTTACTTAGACTGTTCACTAGACTTCTTACGTTCAAAATAAATCCCGCCAATTAAAAGCAACACCATTCCTATTGAACTAGCCAAGTTAATGACTCCTCCTGTTTTTACAACCTGAGGTTCAAACTTAAACTCAATAGTATGTTTTCCTCCAGGAACTTCCATAGCTCTTAAAACATAATCAACAGGAAAATGGTCTGTCAATTGACCGTCAACATAAGCATTCCAGCCATTTTTATAATACATTTCAGAAAAAACAGCCAAAGCATCGCCTTTACTGTCTGATTGGTATTTAATATAGTTTGGTTTATATTTTACCACTTTAATCGTTCCAGTCGTATCCCATTGTTTTTTCAATCGGGCATTTCTAAATTTACCTTCATGCTCACGAACATTGAATACTGCAACTTTTTTAGTATCGATATAATTCAAAGCTTTCATTACATCGTCTGGTTTATTTACAAGTTTTACTGAACTTACAAACCATGCGTTTCCATTTGCATCAGGGTTTTGAGTTGGAATATCTTTACCCTGTTTATCTGTTTGAATAACATACTTAACATTTAACATATTAAGTATTTCCAAATTCATGTTTTTATTTTTATTCGCAATTTGGTAATCAAATAACTGTTGTATTCTTCTTGGTTTTGCAGCATGATAACCACCAATAGAATGATGAAAATAAGAAGCTCTCGCACTTGACATATTTCCGCTCATTTCAAAAACTCTGTAATGTGTAGTATCCTTTAATATTTCAATATCTGAAGGTGTTTCTTGAAATGGAGCAGCAATTTGAACAGGGCTCACAAAATCTTTAGCTGAAACATATTTTTTATCCACAAAAAACAAATCAAAAATCATCAACACAGCAACAATTATTAAAGCTGTAGTCTGCGAAAATTTATTTTTAATAAATAACCATAAAACTCCAAAAGTTACAACTATAAAAAATCCAGATCGAAGTAAATCTGCAGAGTACAATGACATTCTATCTTCCTTCAAAGCATCAACAAAAGCAGGTCCGTAACTTTCTAAAAAGTACTGATCATTCATTCCTGTAAAGTGAAAAGAACTTTTAGCAATTACCAAAATAGCAATGATTCCTAATCCAAAAACACCTGTCTGAATTAAAGCTTTTTGCTGTAGTTTTGGTTCTTCTTTAGCTTTAAAGAAAGATTGTAACCCCATTACTGCAAGTACAGGGAAACATAATTCTAAAATTACTTGAATAGAAGATACTGCTCTAAACTTATCATACATTGGAACATAATCTATAAAAAAGTCTGTTAGAAAAGAGACATTTTTTCCCCATGAAAGAACTAATGAAACCAATGCTCCTGAAAGAAAAACGTATTTTATTTTTCTATTATCAATAAATAATGCTAAAACTGCCAAGAAAAAGACAACAACTCCAATATAAGCTGGCGCGGCAACAATAGGCTGGTCTCCCCAATATGCAGGCATTCCCGATACAAAATCTTCAGCTTGGCTTGCCGGCACACCCTGCTCTAGCATAAACGAATACATACGGCTATCAATACCAACATTTTCATGGTTTGAACCTCCAAAAAGTCTCGGAGCAATTAAATTAAAACTTTCTGCGATTCCGTAACTATATTCTGTAATATATTCTCTACTTAAAGCATTTTCGTTTGTCTTTTTGGTTCCGTCAGGATTAAAAGTTAATTCGCTGTTACTACGAGTACTAAATTTAGCATATTCGCTGGTAGCCATTAAATTAGCTGCATTAGCACCAATAGCAAAAATTCCCGCTACAGCCAGCGTACCTATTGCAATTAAAAGCGGTTTGTATTCTTTATTCTTTATAAAAGTAAAAGCAAAATAACCCGAAAGTATCAATAAGAAAATCAATAAATAATAGGTCATTTGAAAGTGATTCGCATTAACTTCTAATGCAACCGCAAACATGGTGAGCAGACCTCCCCAAATATATTTTTTTTGAAAAACGAGTATAAATCCAGCGATAACTAGGGGCATATATGCAATTGCATGCGCTTTTGCATTATGACCAACTCCAAGAATTATAATTAAATAGGTCGAAAAACCAAAGGCAAGTGCACCGATAAAAGCTTTTAATGGATCTGTTTTTAAAACCAATAACAAACCATAAAACCCAAAGAAATATAGAAAAAGATAATCTGCAGGACGTGGTAAAAAACGCAAAACATCATCAATTTTACCAATAAAATCATTAGGATAATTTGCTCCCAACTGATAAGTAGGCATTCCGCCAAAAGCAGAGTTTGTCCAATAAGGTTCTGTGTGTTCAGCTGCCCTGAAGTCATTCTGCTCTTTTGCCATTCCGGTATATTGAGCAATATCTGACTGAAAAATCTGTTTTCCTTGCAGAACAGGATAAAAATAAACTAATGATACAAGAATAAAACCCAGAATTACAAGGGCATGCGGATAGAACTTATTTACTATTTTCAATTTTGGCAGGTTTGGTTAAATGATGAATCCTATTTTTTAGGATACAAACTTAATCTATTTCTTCGTAATCAACATAATCCCCAACCTTTTTGGTTTCGCGAGGATTTTTTGCATTAGCTGTATTGATGATTATCTCATCATTTGTAGTATTACGAGCTTTTTGCCAAGAATTATCTTGACTATATTGTTGTTGTCTCTGAAAATTTTCTCCTGCCTTTTCAACTGCTTTTTTTACCAATACTGGCAAAAAGATTCTAGCTAAAAATTTAAAAATATAATAAAACGCTATCATATAGAATATAGCTTTTATTAAACCTGAAAAAGATGCTTCTTGCATAATTGTATAATTTTTGTCAAAATTAATAAATCCATTGTTTAAAATTAAAATATCAATCTTAAATAAATAATAAAATATAGTACATTTGAAATGCGTTATAGCTTTTTAATCAAAAAATACATTTATGTTGAAAATTAAAAACTTACTTTCTACATCTCTTCTTTTAATACCACAATTTTTCTTTGCTCAATACACTGATGTAATAAACTCAAACAGACCGGGCGAAACTATGTCTGCTTATGCTGTTGGAAAATCTGTTATTCAAGCAGAAATTGGCGTTTATGGTATTAAAGAAAAACATGACTTACTTAACTACGACGCAAGTGGTTTTGGTACTGATTTTACAATAAGATATGGTGCTTTTTTAGAGCAATTAGAATTTATTGTTGATTTACAATATCAAATGGAAAACTTTGATACTCCGTATACCAGCTACAAAAAAAACAATTTTAAACAAACTGTTTTAGGAGCTAAATATTTAATTTACGATCCTTACAAAAATTATAAAGACGAAGTAAACATCTACAGCTATAAAGCCAATCGCAGTTTTAAATGGCGCGAATTAATACCAGCAGTTTCGATATTTGCAGGAGCAAATTTTATTGGTGCCGACAATCCTTATTATTTCTCTCCTGATGGTGAGATTTCTCCAAAAGTAGCTTTGGTTACACAAAACTTATTTGGAGGCGGAAGATGGGTTTTTGTAACCAATATTATTGCAGATTATATTGGAACTGATTACCCTAGTTATGGCTACGTATTGACCTTAACACACGGATTTAATGCAAA
The DNA here is from genome assembly GCF_044007415.1 of Flavobacterium sp. FlaQc-28. Classification (NCBI taxonomy): domain Bacteria; kingdom Pseudomonadati; phylum Bacteroidota; class Flavobacteriia; order Flavobacteriales; family Flavobacteriaceae; genus Flavobacterium; species Flavobacterium sp. FlaQc-28. The sequence continues at coordinate 444,740 of NZ_JBIPCM010000002.1, read as the reverse complement.
ATGGTCTGGATTTGTTGAAAATCAAGGATACAAAAGTGATTTCTACAGTGATGCAATCGTTCGCGGCGGTGCAGCTTATCTTTTATCACCAAATATGCAGATTGATGCTTCGATAAGTACTAACTTTAAAAATACTCCATCTGTTTTATATGGCGGAGTTGGTTTTTCTTGGCGTTACGACGGCTGGTATAAAGAAAAACAAATCGAGGTTAAAAACAGTGAAAGAGCTAAAAAGAATCCAGAAAATGAAAAAGAGATAGATTATCAGGCGAGAGAAAGAAAACGCAAAGCGAAATACGAATAAATTTTAATAACGAAACTCTCTGCGCTAAGAGATTTTTTATAATACCATCTTAATGATTACAATTAAAGAAGCTAAAACTAAAAAAGAACTAACCGAATATATCAAATTTCCATTTTCGCTATATAAGGACAATCCATATTGGGTACCACCTATTATTGCAGACGAACTAGAGTCTTTTGATAAAACCAAAAATCCTGCGTTTGATAATGCCGAAGCTTACTTTTATCTTGCTTATAAAAACAATGAAATTGTGGGAAGAATTACTGCAATTATCAATTGGGCCGAAGTAAATAATCAGCATAAAAGAAAAGTTCGTTTTGGATGGTTTGATGTAATTGATGATATAGAGGTTACAAAAGCATTGCTCGAAAAAGTATATGAATTAGGAAGAAAACACAACCTTGAACATGCCGAAGGTCCAATGGGCTTTTCTAATTTAGACAAAGTTGGCGTTCTAACGGAAGGTTTTGATCAAGTTGGAACGATGATTACTTGGTACAATAATCCGTACTATGTAACTCATTTTGAAAAACTAGGTTTTCAGGTTGAAAAAGAATACATCGAAAGCATATTTCCTTTTTCGAATGTAAAACCCGAATTTTTTCTTAAAGCACAAGCTTTAATTAAAAAACGCTACGAACTTAGAGCTCTTAATTTCACTAAGACAAAAGATATTATGCCGCATGTCGACAAAATGTTTGATTTGTTTAATGAATCATATGCCAAACTAGCTTCGTTTGTTGCGATTTCAGATATTCAAAAGGAGTATTTTAAAAAGAAATACATCAGTTTTATCAATCCTGAATACATAAAATTTGTAGTTGATAAAGATGATAACTTAGTTGCTTTTAGTATCGTTATGCCAAGTTTTACTGAGGCTTTACAAAAAGCAAAAGGAAAACTTTTTCCATTTGGTTTTCTTCACCTTTTAAAAGCGAGAAAGAAAAGTAAAGATGTAGTTTTTTACCTTATCGGTGTTCACCCAGATTATCAAAATAAAGGAGTTACTGCAATTATTTTTGATGAATATTACAAAACTTTCTCTGAAAAAGGAATTGTGAATTGTATTAGAACTCCAGAATTAGCAGAGAATACAGCGATTCATTTACTTTGGAAAAACTTTGATCCAAAAATTCACTGCCAAAGAAAAACATATTTGAAATACCTTTAAAAAATTTAGCTATCGAAATAGGCATTTCGTTTTAAACATAAAGAATCCATTCGCAATAAACGAATGGATTTTTTGTACCAATGACATTTTTACTATTCTACTTTACAATCTGTCTTAGTCAATCTGTTTTTTTTATCAAACTTCAATTTGGTTTTATCCTTAAAAGTTACTTTATCGTTAGCTTGAACAACATCTCCAAATCCCTCTATTAACGATCCGTCTTTTTGCAGAAATGCAACTTCCCGCACAGATGAAACTCCTTCAGAAGTAAAAGTATAATCAGCGATAAGCGTATCGCCATTCATATTTCCAATTAGAGTTCCTTCATTTTTATCTTTTCCAGATATATTATAGCTTAATTTTCCGTTTACCTCTTGGTGCGAGTTTACATTAAAACTCAATTCAATCACATTGCCATTTGCTCTTAAAGCATAACATTGATCACCTGCAGGTTCTTCTATTTGAGCCTCTTTTGGAGCATTTGGAGTAATTTGAACCGGTTCTGTATCTGTTGTTTTTTTACAAGAAACTAAAACAGTCAAAATTAGAGTCGTTAGTATAAGTAGCTTTTTCATAATTATTAATTTTATTTTCTGATTACAAATTTAAAGTTACTTCAAATAAAAAAAATCCATTCGTATAACAGAATGGATTTTTTTACATAATTTCCATTAAAGGAAATATTATTTTTTAAATAATTACGAAACGTCAACAGTTGTACGCTCTGCAATTTCTTTATAAGTTCCGTTAACCAATTTTTCGCGAATCGCTTCAAATGCGGTTAATGTTTCTTCGATATCAGCTAAAGTATGTGAAGCTGTTGGAATCATTCTTAACAAAATAATTCCTTTTGGAATAACTGGATAAACAACAATAGAAAGGAAAATACCGTAATTCTCTCTTAAATCGTTTACCATTACCATTGCTTCTGGAATACTTCCTTCTAAATAAACTGGTGTAATACAAGTGTTTGTATCACCAATATTAAATCCTTTTTCTTTAAGTCCGTTTTGTAATGCATTTACATTCTCCCAAAGTTTATCTTTGATTGAAGATGAATTACGCAATAATTCTAAACGTTTCAATGAACCAATTGTTTGGATCATTGGTAGCGCTTTAGCAAACATTTGTGAACGTAAGTTGTATTTTAAATAATCAATAACTTTTTTATCTGCTGCAACAAAAGCACCAATATTAGCCATTGATTTTGCAAAAGTCGAGAAGTAAACATCAATATCGTCTTGAACTCCTTGCTCCTCACCTGCTCCAGCACCTGTTTTACCAAGAGTACCAAAACCGTGTGCATCATCAACTAATAAACGGAAATTGTATTTTTGCTTCATTGCAACAATTTCTTTCAATTTACCTTGTTGTCCGCGCATTCCAAAAACACCCTCAGTAATAAATAAAATACCACCGCCAGTTTCTTCTGCCATTTTTGTAGCACGCTGCAGGTTTTTCTCCATACTTTCAAGATCATTGTGCTTATAAGTAAAACGTTTACCCATATGCAAACGAACTCCATCAATGATACAAGCATGCGAATCAACATCATAAACAATGATATCATTTTTAGTTACCAATGCATCAATGATCGAAACCATTCCTTGGTAACCAAAATTTAATAAATAAGCTGATTCTTTCATTACAAAAGAAGCCAATTCATTTTCTAATTGCTCGTGGTAAGTTGTGTGTCCAGACATCATACGAGCTCCCATTGGATAAGCTGCTCCAAATTGAATTGCTGCATCAGTATCTGCCTTACGAACTTCTGGGTGATTTGCTAAACCTAAATAATCATTTAAACTCCAGTTTAGGATATTTTTTCCGTGAAATGTCATTCTAGGACCTAACTCTCCTTCTAACTTTGGGAAAACATAATAACCTTCTGCTTGAGAAGCCCATTTTCCTAAAGGCCCTTTATTTTCTTGAATTCTTTCGAATAAATCTTTTACCATAATATAGTGTAGTAATATTTTTAACTTAATCAGCGAGCAAAAATAATCATTATTATTCTAAAATTCAGACAGTCATTTATTTTTATTTAAAAAAAAAGCCTTGATTCATAAATAAATTTACTCCCATTTGAATTCTGCAAATCAAGAAAAAAAACTCAAAAACCAAAGTTATCAATGTCGTAGTTTTTAGTATTTTTTTTATATTTGATACACAAAGCATTCTTTTTAAATTTTTTTAACAGCCTGATTTAGTTTTATTGCTGTATTTTATTTCTGTTTTTTATCCCCAAATAGCTGCCTTTTTTTTGAATAGTATAAACATTTTGAGTTAATATAATTTTGATAATAATATACCCAGGTTACCACTTTAAATTTTAAATATAACCGAGGTAGTTGTTTTATTATACATATTTAAACAAACATATCATGAAAACACTTTCAGATCACATTCAAGAAAGTTTTACACCTGTAAAAGAAGATCAGCAAACAGTTATAGAGAGTCAGATTGACAACCAAGAAGAGGTCGTTAATGAAGATGCGTCTACAGAAGAAGAAAAACCGTCCGAGTAAGGGACGGTTTTTCTTGCCTTACAAATCTGTACAATCTCCTTACAGTTAATTTTAGAATAGAAAAAATTTACTGTAATTTGTACATAATATTAAATCAACGTCCTCGCCTTTCGCTTTAGATTAATTACGCTCAAAATCAATCAGCTCTTTGTTTATTAAAAAAATAAGTCACATATTTACCAATTAAAACTTACATTTTAAAACTTGTAATGTGACTAAAAAGAAAAATAAAAAAAATGTAATTAGAAATATTAATAAAAGTTTATTTCGAAGAAAAGTTAAACGAAATAGGGCTTTTAGGATTGCTAAAAGAGACCAGTATGATTCAACTTATACAATCACTAAAAAAGAAAGTTTTATACCTAAAAATGAGATAATTCTAAAGGCTGATCGAAATTTTGAACTATTAAAAAATCCACAAACAGTTATAGATTACATTGCAAATTTAAAATCGTTTGCTAAAGACAATCAAAATGTAGATTCAATTTTCATAGACTTATCAGATGTATTGAACATTGATATTGGATCAATATGTATATTACTATCTTCTATAGTAGAGTTAAATATATATGGAATTAACCTTCGTGGAAATACGCCTGTTGATGTAAAAGCAAACAAGGTCTTTATAGAATCAGGTTATTTAAAGCATATGAGTAATTTATCTAGCAAGCTTCAACAAAAGATAAAGACGTTTACTGGTGATAATCTAATTCTTATGAGTGGCTCGGAAAAATCAGAGAGCAGAAAAATAGGAGAATGCATCAAAAATGCAGTTCAAATTTTATCAGGAGTAGCGTCTCATTATCCCCCAATTTACGGTATGATATTGGAAATGAATTGTAATTCTGTTGAACATGCTTATCATAAAAATAAACACTGGTTATTGGGAGTTAACATTGATAAAGAGAACAAAAAGATTATTTTCACTTACGCTGACAATGGATTTGGTGTATTAGGGACACTTCGAAGAAAATTTGCAGCAGTTCTTGAAGATACTTTTAAATTAAAAGAAAATTCGGAAATATTAGAAGGCCTTTTTGATAGAAAATATAATTCCAGATTTAAAAAGCAATACAATAGAAATAAAGGATTACCTGTAATTAAAAGAGCATTTGTTAACGGAAAGGTAAAAGATTTATTAGTAATAACTAATGATGTATCTTTGCACTTTGGGAAAGATGAGTCATTAAAGTTAAATAACGCATTTTCGGGAACATTTTATTACTGGGAGTTAGACTTAGAAACAATTGAAAATGAAAGAAATAGAGTATAAAGTTTTGGATTTTACTGAATATCCTGGTCCTCGCTATAAAGATCAAGGACAGTATAGTGGTGAATATTTTTATGAAAATGTCATAAAGCCTAAATTTCAAGAAGCTCTAGAATCTAATTCTATACTTGTTTTAGATTTAGACAATACTGCTGGTTATGCATCTTCATTTCTTGATGAATGTTTTGGAAATTTAGTATATGATTTTAATTATGATGAAATATTTAAAAGGCTAAAAATTATATCAACTCAAGAACCCGATTGGATTGAAGTTATTTTTAAAGAGACTCTTCCAGAGTGGAAAAGAAAACGAGACGGAAATATAGATCGTAAGTCTCCTGCGAAATGAAAGAAGTCTTTCTAATAATAATTGGTTTTGCTTTAGGAATTGCATCATTTTTTGTTTTAGTAACTCATATTCATCAAATTAGTGATATTATTAACACAATATCGATTTTTGTGAATATAGGCATTGGTGTTTTTGTGGCTTATTTTGTTCAGAATAAGTTAACAAATAATAGATATGTAAAAGAGTATCACATAAATTTAATTACTAACATTTCTAATGACTATGAGGCTTTTCTGAAAGATATTAGAAATGGTAATCTAAATAGAAAAGAGATACAAAGAGAATTTAAATATTTCTCTATGAGGTTTATTGCATTAGACAATATCTTGAAAACCTATTTAAGAAATAGCTCTCAAAATCTACAATTATTAAACAGGAACATGAGTCAAATTGTAACAGGCAGCGGAGATTTTAATAATACCGTAACTAATTCAAAAGTAAAATTATTATTTCGCACTCTTAATGACATGAATAGTAAGCATAACGAATTAACAGATTTAATAACTAATAACGTTATCACGATTAACTCAAAGTAATCCAAACATATTTTAAAATCCCGCTCGATGAGCGGGATTTTCTTTTTAATAACTTCTACTCGTGCTACTATAGAAACTAGATAAAGTATAAGACTTCGTAGCTTCTTCATTAGATGCTTTATCATTATAATAAGCTAGAAAATCACGCTTATCTTCTAGGTCTCCAATTTTCTTCAATTTCTCATTTAAAGAATCAAGATTTTGATTAAAACTAGTTTTTTCTTGTTTCGTGAATGTAGTAGAATCGTATCTCTTTTGACCTAATCTATTCAAATAAGTATGCTTTTTGATAATTACATTGCAAGCATTTACATTTGTTTGAGCAGACTGTAATAAAGTCAAATAGTTAGTTCTCCATGTCTTGTACTCAGCTGTATTTCCAATATTTTGAAAATTTGCACGATTTATTTCAATCTCTAATTGACCAATAAATCGATTAGACGTAACATAAAACAATTCATTTGTCATGGAGTTTTTAATAATTGGAAATCGATCGAAATCACCTCTTAAAGTACTATAATCATCATCCTTTTCAGTAATCAATTCATTCTTAACGAATTTATATTCGACCTCATTATTAATGAGAATATAGTAATCTGGTAGTTTAATAAAATCTCCCGATAGCACATTTAACTCAACAGGAGTTTCACCAGACACATATACTGATTTCTTTGATATTTTATCAGACAGTACTTTGCCTGTTTCAGTTTTTTGAATTGTAGATAATTCTTTTTGCGATTCGAGATACCATCTGTAATCATTCGTTTTTTCAGGTTCTTTGATCTTTATTTTTTGAATTTCGGTTTGAAAAGTTTTCAGATCGTTTTTACTAGAACGTTTACCTTTTTCATAAATAAGAATGTTTTTTGTAGATGTTTGCTGATTGTTATTTGAAGTCTTGATGAAATCATTTAACTTCATTCTTTCATCAATTGCGATAACTTTTATATTGTATCGATCTGCAAGTGTTTGAGAATCTATCAATAGCTTTTCTTTGATGTCATGTTTTTCATCAGAAGCTAAAAATGTATCAATATTTTGTAGAATCGTTTTTATTGCCTCTTTCTTTTCTTCATTCTCCTTCAAGGTATTGTTGTACAAATCGAATGCAGGTTTGTACTGATCTAACTTTTTTAATTCTCGTTTGTATTCTGCAGTAAGAACTTGTGTAGTGTCGTAAGTTTTGTAATCAATCTCTTTAATTACGACGGGATAAATTTTGAAAGTCTGTACTTGATACTTGTCAATAATCTGTTTAGATAGTTCAGGAGTGATTGTGAGTTTTTCTTGACTAAACGTCTTGGTAGTAAACAGAAATGTAGAAGTGGAAATAATGACGTACGTCAAATGCCTGCAGTACTTTTGATAGTGCTTTTTCATTAGGTGGTAATTTGGATTTATAAATGTTTAATGCAAAAAATAAGCGTGGACATTTACACCACACTAAATCCAGGATTACCACACCCTTAAACAAGCAATGATGCAAAGCCACGCCATGACGGCGCACCTCACATACATTATTTGCTTGTTAAATCGAGAAGCCGTTGAGCCTCAGAGTGGTAATTCGGATTTAGCAATAATGTAATTAAGCACGAATATTTTTACAATACAAAAATAAATAAAAAGGTCGACTTGGGACAATGAAAGTGAATAATGTTTTGATAGCTTATGAACAGAATATCTCTGATTTCACTCATGACGGATTGTTATATTATACATACAATTTAAACATCGATAATTATGTTCAAACTTCGTCTCTATAAATTTTTAAGTATCTTTATTCCTTACTTTAAAAGGAAACTAATGAATGAAATATATAATGCGATTAAAAATGCTGTAGACTATCATATTAAAGAATACAACAAGAAAAATTTATTTGATTTATCCTTGAGTAATAGCCTTGCAAAGGAATTTGCAGTCAAATATTCAGGAATGTACAAAACAGTAGATTTTTCAATCGAAGTTAAATATATTGATAATGACATAAAATTTTCAACTTATATTGATGCATCTAATTCTACCGAAGCTTCATTTGAGATAACAGATTTTATAAGATGGATAGTACAAATGCCAAAAGAAGATCTAATAAAAAGGATTCAATTTGCTTTGAGACAATAAATTTTATATTATTTCCCACTAACTGCTCTGTCAACCAAAGAGATTGAATCTCTTTTCGAATCATCTTTTGCAGGTGCCACTCGAGTTAATGCATCTAATTCTTCATCAACAAGTTTTTCTTTTAAATCCTCTTTCAATGATTGAATGTCAAATTTCTCTTGAATGTGTTTTGATAGTGGTTTCATAGTTTTTTATTTATGTATGTATTAAACCTTTGCTATCAACTCTTTATAACTTAACCTCTCGTCAGAATTAATCAAAGTTAGATTAAATTGTTCACCTATACTCATTGTTCTAATATTATATCGATATGCAAATTCGTCACAATAACGATGTAAATGTTTATCACTTGTACGATGATATATTCCAACAATACCACGTTTTAAAAGCCCCCAAAATCCTTCAATTCCATTCGTATGGTACGATCCTTTCTTGAAAAATCCTAAATTATGTTGGATCACTTTATGGTTATATTGTTTGTGTAATCCCTGATATCCCATCCATCCATCACTTACAATGATTGAACCTTTCTTTACTTTAGAATCGATTATAGGTTTAAGCGTTTTGCCTTTCGTATTCTCAACTACTTCAGTGTAAACAATTCCATTATTAAGCATACCAAAAACTGGAGTTTTTGTTTTTGTACTTCTACCTTGTGTATTATCAATTTTTTTCCCTTTACTACGATTTTTATTTTTCCCTCCTACAAAAGTTTCGTCAACTTGTGTAATACCATCAAATTCGAAATCGTCTCTCATTCGAACTGAATTTCGAATTCTACTTAACATAAACCAAGCTGTCTTTTGTGTAACACCTAATTCACGCATTAATTCATAACTACTAATACCTTTCTTATTTGTTGTGAATTTAAAAATAGCTCTGAACCATTTTTGTAATGGCACTGTTGATTTTTCAAAAATTGTTCCTTTTGTAACACTGAAAGGTAATCTGCAATCTTTACATTTGTAATAACCATTGTCATATCCTCTCTTTTTGATTCGATAATGATTATCACGCTGGCTTCCACAATGTGGACAAATTGGTTCTCCATTCCAACGCAATTTTTCTAGGTGTTCTCGACATGCTATTTCTGTGTTTAATACCTTTCCCATGTCGTATACAGATTTAAAAATCTGTGCAGTATCAAGTTCAATATCAGTATGCTTGCTCATATTTGTTTTATTAAAAATAATACATTTTGGCGTAACTGGTAAGGTTTTTCTTGCTTTTTTAGAACGAGTTATTAACAATTTCAAAGGGTCAGGCAATACAATTGGTGCAGGCTTAGAAGCTTTTTCTAGACCGCATACAATAAGTAGGTGTCTAAGAATGTCTTCTACGGTTTTGTCAAATGTATCCAGTTCATCATAATCAACATAATCATCAAATTGTATCAATTTTAGTAATAGATCTTCATCTTGTTCGTCTTCAGAATCTTCGTCGTAATCAAACTGTGAGAAATTGTACGTATTGTAGCAAGAATTAAAATCATATTTAACAGAAGTCATAATTTTCGAGTTAGAATTATGACGAATACAACAACATTTAAAAATGAAATGAATTTGATTTGGAAAGTTTGAAAATCGACAATGTAAACCAGTGATATTGTTTAATTTATAAAATAAAAATCACCTGATGTGAACAGGTGATTTTAAAACAATAATTAGAAAATTATCTTTATTAAATACTCAAGAATAATAGAAATAATTGTTTGAGAAATTGTACGAAGGATAATTTTCCAATTTAACTTAATCAGATTGAAAAAGTTTTTTAGATGATTTTTGATTTGCTGACACACAGCGGAAATGAAATTTAACATACTCAAAGTATTTTTATGATTAATATTTGAGAATTCAACAACATTGTCTTGGAAATTAATTTCATTTTGAAAAGTTAGAAAATGAAGCAAAAAGGCATGCTCTACGAAGCATGCCTTTTAATTGTTTAATTATACATATAATATAAAAACAAGAAATCCGTCTGGCAGGACGGATTTCTTCTAACATTTTTAACCCACTAAATGAAAAGCGATAAAAATTTGATAAGATAAAGAATGCGACGAACATGCTTTTTCCTCAATTTTAAGTTGATTTTTAATTTAAGTTCAAAAATTGGTTTGTTTGATTTTCTCATTGTATTAGTTTTTGAGATTATTAATACAGGATGTATCAAGCATGATCATTTTTGAGCTTATTTTTGGTTAGAGAATTTTCAATATTTGCGATATATTGAAAATAAAAAATCAGGCCTCTGTGAAGGCCTGATTTTACTAAGAAAAATATTTTATCATATTTTTAAAAAGCAGGTATTTTCATCATAAAAATAAAGCCATCTGTATAAGCAGATGGCTTTTAAATAATGCAGAACTTGCGTACAAGACCCAGAATATTGTTATATTGTATCAAATCCATTTACCAAAATTTAAAGTGGTAACCTGGGTATATTATTATCATAATTTTTACCAAAAAATGATAATTCTACAATTAATTAAGCGAAATATTAGTAACCATTCTATGACTTTTATCATAATAAAAGACAAAATAGTCTTTTATTTTTGATTAAAATTTAAAATGAAAACAAAACCAATTACTTATGAAAAAGAAACATACCATTCAGATTAAAATGAGTCTCTTTTTAAGCTTACTCTTTATCGCTCTTTTTTTAGGAAGCTGTAAAAAAGAGGAAGCCAAAAACTATGCAGATATCATGACCGAAGGAGAAATGAATGCAGAACTTACTGCACCTCCTATGGTTCCAAAACCAGTTGGAAACAGGACTGCCATGAAACTAAAACTTAACATGGAAATTAAAGAACAAGAAGGTACAATGACCGATGGCGTAAAATATACGTATTGGACTTTTGGAGGATCTGTACCAGGAAGCTTTATTAGAACACGTGTTGGAGATGAAGTCGAATTTCACTTAAAAAATCATCCAGATAATAAACTGCCTCATAATATCGACTTGCATGCTGTAACTGGTCCAGGTGGAGGTGCAACCTCATCACTTGTGGCTCCTGGTCATGAAAAGGTGTTTAGTTTTAAAGTAATTAATCCAGGTTTATATGTTTATCATTGTGCTACTGCTCCAGTAGGAATGCATATTGCAAATGGTATGTATGGTTTAATTCTAGTAGAACCAGAAGGCGGACTTCCTCCAGTTGATAAGGAATACTACGTTATGCAAGGAGATTTTTATACTCAAGGAGAATATGGTGCAAAAGGATTACAAGCATTCGATATGAACAAAGCCGTAAAAGAAACTCCAGATTATGTAGTATTTAATGGTAAAGTGGGAGCTTTAACAAATGGCGGCGAATTGACTGCTAAAGTAGGTGAAACTGTTCGTTTATATGTTGGTAATGGAGGTCCAAACTTAGTTTCCTCTTTCCACGTTATTGGTGAAATATTCGACAGTGTTCATGTTGAAGGTGGAAGTGTAATCAATAAAAATGTACAAACAACCTTAATTCCTGCGGGCGGTGCCGCTATTGTTGATTTTAAAGTCGAAACTCCAGGAACTTTTATTCTTGTTGACCACTCTATTTTTAGAGCCTTTAATAAAGGAGCTTTAGGAATGCTGAAAGTTGAAGGAAAAGAAAATAAAAACATTTATTCAGGAACTATTCAAGAAGGTATTTATTTACCTGAAGGCGGAACTATTCAGAAAATGCCGGGAAGCTCAGCTGCAAAAACAGCAATTCCAAAACGTACTGTTGCTGAAAAAATTAATATTGGAAAAGAAATTTTTGGAACGACTTGTTTTGCTTGTCACCAATCTGAAGGACAAGGAATTCCTGGAACTTTCCCTCCTCTTGCAAAATCAGATTATTTAAATGCCGATTCAAAACGTTCTATCAATACTATTCTACATGGTTTAACGGGTGAGGTAACTGTTAATGGCAAAAAATACAACAATGTAATGCCTGCTCAGAATTTATCTGATGATGAAATAGCAAATGTTCTTACTTACATCTATAACAGCTGGGGCAATAACAAAACCGAAATAACACCAGAAATGGTAAAAGCGCTAAGATAACAGCAACATTTTTCGCATGAAAAAAAATATTTTCATTCTTACTCTTTTCTTGATGCTTACAGGATTAAAAGCTCAAGAATCTGGAATGGTTCCGATAAAAGAGGGCTCGTTTGTCCCTCTTTACGGAGCCACCACCAAAAAACCTGTAGTTGTAAAATCGTTCTACATGGATATTTATCCGGTTACAAATAGTGAGTTTTTAAACTTCATCAAAAAAAATCCATCGTATGCAAAATCTAAAATAAAAGGAATTTTTGCTGACAAAAGTTATTTGTCGTATTGGACTAATGATTTTGATTTTGGAAGTGCAAATTCTAAATCTCCGGTAACAAGTGTTTCTTGGTTTGCGGCCAAAAAATACTGTGAATGCCAAGGAAAACGATTACCTACAATGGATGAATGGGAATATGTGGCTATGGCTGATGAAAAAAAAGTCGACGCCAGAACTAAAAAACAATTCAACGAATACATCTTATCTTGGTATGAGAAATCGAGAACATACGAAAATCAAATTGGAAAGACTTTCAAAAATTATTGGGGAGTTTACGATATGCATGGTTTAGTTTGGGAATGGACGTCAGATTTTAACAGCATTTTTTTATCTGGAGAATCGAGAAAAGATAAAAGCAGTGACAAGAATTTATTCTGCGGAAGCGGTTCTGTAAATGCAACAGATTTGATGGATTATGCGGCATTTATGCGTTACGCTTTTAGAGGAAGTCTTAAAGCACAGTATTCTACTCGAAATCTAGGTTTTAGATGTTCCAGCGATACAAACCCAAAACGATAACTTAAATTACTTTCAAATGAAAAAAACAATTATCGCTGTATTTATTCTCTTATTCTCTTTGCAAAGTTGTAAAGAGTCTGACAAGAAAAAAGATTCAGTACCTGTAAACAAAGAGATTAGTGATTTATCAATTTACAATTTGCCCTCAAAATGGACAACTCAGGACGGAAAAGATATTGAATTGAAAAGTCTAAAAGGAAACGTTCTTGTTATGGTTATGATTTACACCAGTTGTAAAGCTGCCTGCCCAAGATTAGTCGCAGATATGAGAGATATTGAATCTAAACTTGATAAAAACACAAAACAGCATGTAAAACTTATCTTGGTGAGCATTGATCCCAAAACTGATACCCCCGAAAAACTAAAAGATTTTGCAATTGCTAATAAAATGAATCAAGATCCCTGGCTATTTTTACGTTCATCAGAAGAAAATACTCGTGAGTTTGCAGCAGTTTTGGCTGTTAATTACAAGCAGATATCTCCTATAGATTTTTCGCATTCCAATATTATAAGCGTTTTTAATCCAGATGGAGAACTAATATTTCAGCAAGAAGGCTTGGGCGTAAACAATGATAAAACCATAACAACAATAAATCAAGAAGCAGAAAAAATTTAGAAATAGTAAATAGGTTGATTAGTAGAAAAACAAGAGTAGATTTTAGGAATGGATCGGCTCTTGTTTTTTGTTTATAAAGCCTTTAGATAAAGTCGTCCCGCTGGGGCTTTTACATATCGCAGCCAAACATTCTATAAATATATTGTCCCTCTGGGACTTTTTTGTTTTAAGAATGATCTTTTCTTATTGAGATCATCATTAAAACTAATCCCAAAACAAGAAGCAAGCTAAATATCAAAATACTTTGATAATAAAACACCATCGTGTCTTTTCCAAAAAAGAAAAGCCCGCCTTGAAAAAACAACAAAACTTCTGTAGCAATGTATCCTAAAATAAAACACTTTGCTCCATTTTTCATTAAAGAAGAATTACCTGAAAGCATCTTATTTTGGACTAATATTCCAAACAAAAAACCGGTTATAATTCCTAAAGTTGTTAAGTGAATAAAGCCAATTACAAAATTTCTAATTTGATGTGAAACTTCGGCAATATTCGGAAAAATCGTCAATAATTGAATCCCGATTTTTAAAAATAAAGAACACAAAGCTAAACTATAAAACAACTTTGCAGTTCGATTCAAATTAGTTTTAAAATCGATTATTTGAGGTTTCAGCATTTTGTAGAAGTAAATAAAAGCGAACAATTGCAGTATCACTCCAAGAATATTAATCCAATTTAAAATGTTGTTTTCCACAAACCATCGAATAGGAAATGCTACTGTTAAAAAGATCGAAACGACCAAAAGAGAGTAAAACATCTTAACCTTTTGTTCCTCAATTGCATGTTGAAATTGTTTTAAAAACAAAGCTAAAACGGCAAACAAAAACCAGCCGTTAAACTGAAAATGGAGAAAAAACTGAATGGCTATTTGATAAAATGCACTTTGTTTACCAAGCGTACTAACCGCAGGACCTAAACACCAAACTCCAAAAGTAGACAAAACCATAAATAAAACAGCCGTTTTTAAAAATCTGACTGCAGGAGTTTTGTCTTTAAAACTATCTTTCCAAACCAATCTGCAAAAAAGATAACTCAATAAAATATGCATAGTTGAAAAAATGATCGAAAACAATGCATAACCCTGAACAGGAAAAGTAACCATCATTCCGATAACAGCAATTTCTGTACACCAAAACAGACGACTGTAAATAGGTTTCTCTCTTTTTTCTTTCGGAATAAAAAAGTGTACAATTAAAACATAAACCATCATGTAAACCCAGCCCAGCATCGCCACATGAGAGTGTGCATGAAGCAGAAAACTATAATTTATACAGTCTAAAGGAAAAAGATACACATACCTCATTGATAACCCGAAAACACAAGCGATCAAGAAATTAAAAAAGCAGCAAATAATCCAGTTTTTTTGAGAATACATTTTAAATAATTCCATTTTAAGAATATTAAAAGTAGTAAATAGTTGTCATAAAAAACACCGATAATACTCAATACTTTGACATTTATCGGTGTTTTTCGACTATTAAAATTTAATCGTTATTCTACTTCAACAAATTCTTTCTCTAGAGCAACAGCTTTAGGAAACAAGATATTATTCTCTAAATGAATATGTTTATGTAAATCTTCTTCAAACTCCTTAAGCATTGCAAAAGTTACTCTATACGTTGTACAAGCATCTGCTGGAGGTGTGTAGTTATTTGTCAGACTCGCAATTTCTCTAAAACGTTCTCCCTCATTATCATGTTCATGCATCATCATTGCAATTGGGTTTGAAACCGTTCCAAACGAAGGCTGTGATAAAACTCCATCAGACTCTTTTGTTTTTACCATTCTCTTTACAAAAGGAAACAAAACTAATTCCTCTTTTTTCATATGCTGCGACAATTCTCCTGCACAACCAATAAACAACTCATTTATTCTAAATAACTCAGGATGGTTTGCTCCGTGTACTTTGCATAATTTATCTAGAAAAGCAAGAAGTGTCTGCGATTTTTCTTCTACATAACGATGATGTGTTTTTTCTATATAATCTGCCAATAAATCTAAAGGCCAAGAATTAAAGTCTATTGAACCGTTATTCTCTGATTGCAAAACCTCATAAACACTTTGCAGCAAAGCATCAGAATCTATTTTTTGTTTTTCGCATACTTCAGTTACTGTTCTGTTTCCTTTACAGCAAAAATCAATTCTATATTTTGAAAATACTGCAGCTGTTCTAAAATCCTGAGCTACAAAAGATCCGATTGTTTTATTTTTTAAATTTTCCATGATAATCAATTTTAATTTTTATTTGTTTTTATTTTTTAAGGTCAGGTCAAATACAAACCAAGCCATTGTTATAAATCCGATTCCGAATATAGAATCTCCTATTGCACGAAGCCATTTTAAGGTAATCATTGCCGGCTGTTGCATTAATTCAGAAGAACGGGCGTACCACATTCCGTGATCGATACTTTCTATTGCCTGCCAAACTCCTATTGGAAGCAAACTCAATATTGCCATCAAAAACAAACCAATATTTAAGCTCCAAAAAGTAATTTTAAGCAGTTTAGTATTCCAGTTTACATTTCTGTATAAACTTCTCAATACAAATAATACTAAACCTATTCCCAGCATTCCATAAACCCCAAACAAAGCAGTATGTCCGTGCAATGGCGTAGTATTTAAACCTTGTACATAATAAAGTGCTATCGGAGGATTGATAATAAACCCGAAAATTCCAGCTCCGAGAAAATTCCAAAATGCCACAGAAATCATAAAATAAATAGGCCATTTGTAATCAGCAATCCATTGTGTTGATTTTGAAATTTTATAGTTTTGATACGCTTCAAATCCAATTAAGGTTAAAGGCACAACCTCTAATGCACTGAAAGTAGCTCCTAATGCCATAATTGCTGTTGGAGTTCCTGAGAAGTACAAATGGTGAAAAGTTCCCAAAATACCTCCTGACATGAAAATAATCGTTGCAAACAGAACATTCAATGTTGCTGTTTTAGTTTTCAATAGTCCTAATCGAACAAACAAGAAAGCAATAACCACCGTTGCAAACACTTCAAAGAATCCTTCAACCCAAAGGTGAACAACCCACCATCTCCAGTATTCGGCAATAGCCAGATTTGTTTGTCTTCCCCACATTAAACCAGCTCCATAAAACATGGCAATTGCAGTACAAGAAACTAAGAATAAAATGATTAGGTTTTTTTCTTCTGTTTTTTTCTTTAAAACTGGTATTAATGGACGAATCATTAAAGCAAGCCACAAAAACAATCCAACTAAAAGGAAAATCTGCCAAAAACGTCCTAAATCAACATATTCATAACCTTGGTGACCAAACCAAAAGTTTTGTACTAAATTCAATTTCTGCATTACGCCAAACCATTGTCCAGCCATTGAACCCAAAACAATTATCAATAAGGCAATAAATAAGAAGTTTACTCCAAAACATTGAAATTTAGGATCTTTACCCGAAACTGCCGGAGCAATATACAATCCAGTTGCAAGCCAAGCTGTTGCAATCCAGAAAATAGCCAATTGCGTGTGCCAAGTTCTTGTTACTGCATAAGGTAAAATTTGATCAATTGGAATTCCGTACAAACCATTTCCTTCAACGCCATAATGAGCTGTTATTATCCCAAATACCATTTGCAAAATCATTAACAAACTAACGATCCAGAAATATTTTGTAACCAATCCCATTGATGGAGTTTTACCTTGTTTAATAATCGGGTCTTCTTTTGGAAGTGGAAATTCTTCTTCTTCACCCGATTTTGCATGATAAAACACTAAAATACCAACACTTAAAATCAACAAAATAATACTGACACCAGACCAAGCTAAAAGTTCTTTAGTAGCTTTATTGCCCACTAATTCATCTGCCGGCCAATTGTGCGTATACGAAATATCTGAATCAGGACGATTTGTAACTGTTGCCCATGTTGCCCAAAAGAAAAACGCATTCATTTTATGCATTTTCTCTTCATCTTTAATAGAGTTTTTAGGAATTGCGTATTCCTCTCTCAGTTTATCAAATTTTGGATCATTGGTAAAAAGACCTTTATAATATTCACTCAAACCTTCAATCGCCGCAACACGGTTTTCAGATATAGTAAGAACTCCTGTATTTGGATCATATCGATTGGTTCGCACATCTTTTTGCAAACGAACTTTTAATGCTGATTGTTTTTCTTCATCAAGTTCATCAAACTTTTTATTGAAGTCTTTTTGGGCAAATTTATCCAGTATAAAAACTGCCTCACGATGAAGCCAATCTGCCGTCCAATCTGGTGCAACATAAGCACCGTGCCCCCAAATAGAACCAACTTCCTGTCCGCCTATACTCTGCCAGATATTTTGTCCGTCCTTAATTTCTTCTTCAGAAAAAATAACTTTACCGCCATCAGAAACAATCTCTTTTGGAACTGGCGGAGCCTGCTGATAAATTTCGTAACCGTAATAACCTAATACAGAAAATGATATAGCCATTACTAGAATAAAGACTATCCACAATTTTTTTTCTCTTTTCATTTCTTTTCAATTCAATAAAAGACATTTTTATCTTTTATTTGTTTTTAAAAAAACTCCAAACCTTGTTTAAAGGATTCGGAGTTTTGGTTATTTACTCAACAATCAATACGCCTTTCATCATAGCCATGTGGCCAGGGAAAGAACAGATAAATGGATATGATCCTTTTTTATCAATTGTAAACTCAATTGTATCTTCTTCTCCTCCTCCTAATAATTTAGTATGAGCAATAATTGAAGCTTTTTCAGATTCTGGAATAAAATCAGTTGCTTTTGCATCATTAGCTTTCAAAGCAAAAGCCGCTTGATCTGTACCTTCTTGAAGAATAACTAGATTATGTCCCATTGCTTCTTTTGGGATTTTACCAACATGTTTTAAAGTAAGCGTAATTGGTTTTCCTGCAACTGCTTTCAATTCATTTGTGCTAAACTGCATTTGGTCATTTCCTTCAATAACTAATACATTTTCTGCCGTTGAAGTTACAGGAGCAGCTTCTCCTTCTGTTGAAGTTTCTGTTTGCTCTTCAACTGGTGCAGTTTCTTTTTTACCGCAAGAAGTTATTGTTAAAAATCCCATAAGGATCAATAGCGAAATTTTAGTTTTTGTATTCATTTTTTAGATATTTATTTAATGTTAATCGTTAATATTCAATGTTTTCAAAAAAAAGTCTCCTGATTTTACTCCTAACGCCAACTGTTCAAGAGTAGTTTTAGTCAACATCTCTAAAAGTAAACCTCTAATCTTTTTAAAATCATGATGAACTGGACAAGGATGCTCTTCAGAACATTCTTTTAAACCAATACCGCATCCTTTATAAATTTTGTCTCCATCAATGGCATCTACAATCTGAATTAATTTTATTGTTTTCAATGCTTCATTTGAAACTTCAAATCCGCCACCAACTCCTTTAGCCGAATGAATTATTCCGCTTTTAGTTAAAATCTGCATAATTTTAGCCGTAAATGGTTCCGGAGAATCAATTTCTTTTGCTACATCTTTTATTCCAACCCTTATTCCTTTAGAAGATTTAGTTGCAATAAAAATAGAAGCTCTAATTCCATACTCACACGCTTTTGAAAACATATCTCATTAATTAATTCCATACAAAATTATTTAATTTTATTATAAAAGACAAATTTATCTTTAATTAATTTTATAAAACAAAAACTTATTTATAACCAGAATAATTTAGAAGTGCTAAAACACTTATTTGACTTAAAATTCACATAAAACCCAATTTTAATTTTAACTTTGAGAATACTAATTTTTCTAATATTGAAATAATGGCTTTAAGCAACTCAAAAGATCTAAAATTAGCTGTTCTTATTGATGCAGATAATGTACCCTATAGCAATGTAAAAGGTATGATGGAAGAGATCGCAAAGTTTGGCACACCAACTACAAAACGTATTTATGCTGATTGGACAAAGCCAAATGCAAACGGATGGAAATCTGTATTATTGGAGCACGCCATTACTCCTATTCAACAATACAGTTATACGGTTGGAAAAAACTCATCAGATTCAGCCTTGATTATTGATGCAATGGATTTACTTTATTCAGGGAAACTTGATGGTTTTTGTATCGTATCAAGCGACAGTGACTTTACCCGTTTAGCGGTGCGTCTTCGAGAATCTGGTATGAAAGTAATTGGTATAGGCGAAAAGAAAACACCAAGTTCTTTTATTGCCGCCTGCGACAGATTTATCTACATCGAAGTTTTAGACGGTGCCATTCAAAAAAAGAAACCTAAAACAGTTATTGCTGCAGATACTAAAAAACTAGTTGAAAAACCTGCAGAAAAAGCATTGCACAAAATTGATAAACAAACTATCGAACTTATCGAAGCTACTATCGAGGACATTGAAGATGATGACGGCTGGGCATTCTTAGGTGATGTTGGAAATCTAATTGTAAAAAAGAAACCTGAATTTGATCCTAGAAATTACGGATTTTCTAAACTTACGCCAATGCTGAAATCACTTACTGATATTCTAGAAATCGACGAAAGAGAGTCTGACAAAAAAGGCATTAAACATGTCTATGTTAGATTACGATTCAATTAATTAAAATTTTACCCTATTAATACTTTAAAAACATGAGAAAAAAATTCTTTATCTACGGATTCTTATTGTTTCTAATTGTTGCAGCAATTTATTATTACACTGACCGAGGCTTTTTACTTGTTATAATTCTTCCAATATTATTGATTGTTGGACTTTATAATGCGACTCAAACAAAACATGCCATTTTAAGAAACTTTCCTGTTTTGGGATATTTCAGATATTTATTTGAAATGATTGCACCCGAAATTCAACAATATTTTATTGAAAGATCTACAGACGGAAAACCTTTCTCTAGAAACCAACGCTCATTAGTTTATCAAAGAGCCAAAAATATTGATTCAAGCACTCCTTTTGGAACACAGCAAAATTTAAACACTGAAAGTTATGAGGGAATAAAACATTCTATTTTTCCAGCTAAAGTTAACGAAGAGTTACCTCGTGTTTTAGTAGGCGGAAAAGACTGTAAACAACCTTACTCTGCTTCTTTATTTAATGTTTCAGCAATGAGTTTTGGCTCGCTGAGCGAAAATGCTGTTCGTGCTATAAATATTGGAGCACAAAAAGGAAATTTTTATCAAAACACGGGTGAAGGCGGATTAACTGAATTTCATCTCGCAGGCGGCGGAGATATTACTTGGCAAATTGGTACAGGCTATTTTGGCTGTCGTGATGCCGAAGGAAATTTCAGCCCAGAAAATTTCTCTGAAAAGGCAAATCTTCCAAACGTAAAAATGATCGAAATTAAACTTTCTCAAGGTGCAAAACCAGGACATGGAGGCGTACTTCCTGCAAGAAAAAACACAGAACAAATTGCTAAAATTAGAGGTGTTGAGCCGCACACAATGATTCTTTCACCTCCAGGTCATCATGCATTTTCTGATTCTAAAGGTTTGATTCGTTTTATTGCACAGCTACGTGAATTATCAAACGGAAAACCAATTGGTTTTAAATTGTGTATTGGTAACACGGCTGAATTTGAAGCAATCTGCCACGAAATGATTGCTGAAGATATTTATCCTGATTTTATAACTATTGATGGCGCCGAAGGAGGAACTGGCGCAGCTCCTTTAGAATTTGCTGATGGTGTTGGAATGCCATTTGAGCCAGCCTTAATATTCGTAAACAAAACTTTGATTGGATTAAATATTCGTGACAAAATACGTATTATAGGAAGTGGAAAAATTATTTCTGGATATTCTATTCTGCACGCCATAGCTTTAGGTGCTGATATGTGTAACAGTGCGCGCGGCTTTATGTTTTCATTAGGCTGTATTCAAGCCTTAAGATGTCATAATAATGAATGCCCTACAGGAGTTGCCACACAAAATAAAATGCTGATGAAAGGGTTGGTTGTTACTGATAAATCAGATCGTGTTTATCATTTTCATAAAAATACACTTCATTCTGCCAACGAACTTTTGGCAGCGGCAGGAAAAACCTCTTTTGCTGATGTAGATATTAATATATTTATGCGTGGTGATGAATTTACTAATTTATCAGAGTTGTATTTCCCAGATAACCTGACAAATGTTACCAAAATAAATTAAATAGAAATGCCTCTTTATTATTTAAAGAGGCATTTTTTTTATAACTCAAACTTTACCAAAATAACTATTGAGTGCACTTAATAATTATTTTATAAAACTCATAGAAAGAGTTTAATTCAGTAATTCTGGCAAAGTTTCTTTATTTATAATCTGTTTCACAAAAACCGTGTTATCGTCAGCTAGAAAATAGGCGTCAAATTGAATCCCTTCTTCTATTAGATCTTTTGGTATTTGATTTTTCTTTATCATTTCCTTCAACAATTTATCAAACGCAATGCCTGCCGCTAATTTATTAGGAGCGTTTTGTTCTAAATTAGTTTCAAATCGCAGTTCAATTTTATCATCATTAATATATCCTCGAGCAGTTGTCAATGTAACATTTTCAGCTTTAAAAGCTGGTGCCGCAGCATTATAAGATGTTACAAACTCCTGAAGTTTTTGTTTTGCATTTTTACAGCTTACAACCATTACTAACATTATAACTGCAAGCGAGATTTGAGTGATTTTCTTTAACATAATCAATTTTATTTAATTTTTTGAAGTCTTAAAAGCGCTTCAAGATAGTAATAATCTGCGTAATTTATCGAACAATCTACTTCGCTGTCTGCTGGTTTATGTCCTGTTGAGTGCAATAAAAAGGCTGAATTCACATCACGGCTCTGGTAATTATCTGAAAGCGAAACAATCATTTTTTTAGCTTTAGTCAAATATTCTTTTTTCAAAACAGAGTCTTTTGTATATGAACTCAATTCTAAAAGTGCCGAAGATACAATTGCCGCTGCCGAAGCATCTCTTGGTTCATTTGGAATATTTGGCGCGTTAAAATCCCAATACGGAATTAAATCTTCTGTTGTCAATTTATCTAAATAAATACGGGTAATTTTATGAGCAAAATCTAAAAATTTAGAATCTTTTGTTTCTCTATAAACCATTGTAAACCCATAAATTGCCCATGCCTGTCCTCTTGCCCACATACTTTCATTACTATAACCCTGAGCTGTTTGCCCTTTGATTTTTTTACCCGTTTCAAAATCATAAATCACAACGTGATAAGATGTATAATCAGGTCTAAAATGGTTATTCATTGTTGTTTCGGCATGTTTTACAGCAATATTGTATAACATTTTATTACCTCCGTTTTTAGAAGCCCAAAACAACATTTCTAAGTTCATCATATTATCGATGATCGTATTGTGCCCGCCCATTTTATTATGAGGCCAAGATTGAATTGTACCTACTTTAGGATTAAAAAGTGTTGCCAGCGTGTCAGCTGTTCTTAATATAATTTCTTTGTAAGCAGGATTTTTAGTCAATCGATATCCATTTCCGAAACTATTAAAAACCTGAAACCCTAAATCATGATCTGCCGCTTTGCTTACAGATAAAGGTGTTAAGAGGCGTGTAAATTTATCAGCTTCCTTTTCCCATTTCTTATCTTTTGTTGTTTCATACAAATACCACAATTCGCCAGGCCAGAATCCGCTTGTCCAGTCTTTATAATTTACAAAACTCCAATCCTTACTTCCATTTGGAACCATTCTTGGCAAAGTTCCATTATTCGGAATCACTTTTAAAGTTTTTGAAGCCTGCACTTCGCAATAATCAAGCTGTTTTTTTATATTAAAAGAATCGTTTTTTTGAGCATTACTGTAATTTCCAATAAGAAGCAAAACCAAAAACAAAATAAAAGTTTTTAAATTCATGTGGTTATTTTTTATAGATAGTTTATCGAATAGATAAATTTATAAAATAAAGCAGACGGATTTTAATGTTTGTGTTTTGCAATTCGTAAAAAACGTTTTCAACTCTTTTTTTATATTTTCTCGTTTGTCAAAGTTCAAAACTTTAGCAAAGAGAAATAACTTATAAAGATTAATTGTAATTTTGTTTCAAACAAAAAACTAAACTTGAACAAAACCCGAATACACTATTTCATTTTATTTCTAACCACTATTCTTCTAGGAATTCTTTCAAGGAAAATTTCAGTTATTCCGTTATGGATTGGCGATTTTCTATATTCGATTATGATTTATTTTCTGGTTCGAATCTTGTTTATCCGTAAAAAAACCATTTTTATAATAATCTCCTCTTTACTATTATGTTATAGCATTGAGTTCTTGCAGCTTTATCAAGGGGAAGGCATTACAGCACTCAGAAAAACACTTTTTGGAAAATACGTTTTAGGACAAGGTTTTCTTTGGAGTGATATTATTGCTTATACATTTGGAATCATTTTTATTTTTTTAATCGAAAAATTCACTTTAAAATATAACACTCATGAAACTCGTTTTCGCTTCAAATAATGTAAATAAAATAAGGGAAATTCAAAGTATTCTTAACGGATCTATTCAGCTTTTAAGCTTAGAAGATATTGGCTGTCATGAAGAAATTCCGGAAACGGCAGATACAATTGAAGGCAACGCGATTTTAAAGGCTAATTATGTAACTGAAAAATACGGTTACGACTGTTTTGCAGATGATACGGGCTTAGAAGTAAAAGCTTTAAACGGAGAACCAGGCGTTTATTCGGCAAGATATGCAGGTGAACAGAAAAATGCTGATGATAATATGAATAAACTTTTGGATGCTCTAAAAAACGAAGATGATCGCAGTGCACAGTTCAAGACCGTTATTGCATTAAATTTAAATGGTGCGCAGCATCTTTTTACCGGCTTGGCTAAAGGAACTATTACTTTGAATAAAACTGGAAATCACGGTTTTGGATATGATCCTATTTTTCAGCCCGTAAATTATAATGAAACTTTTGCTGAACTATCAGCTGAAGTTAAAAATAAAATCAGTCATCGTGCAAAGGCAACCGAGCAACTTATTGATTTCCTGAATAGAACAAAATAATTGTTTAAAATACAACATTTTAATGGACAAAATTGATATTTCAAGACGTTTTTTTTTCGATTTCTTTCAAAAAATCATTTTACACTAAACATAACTTTTTGATAATCAAATCATAACAAATACATAATTCTTAAAATTGCATTAGTTTATCTGAATAATTAACAGTAATTTTGCACCCTATTTTAAAAACACATATGAATAAATTTGAACAATTAGGATTGAATGAATCGTTACTGAAGGCGATTTTAGATCTAGGATTTGAAAATCCGTCAGAGGTACAGGAAAAGGCGATTCCCCTATTATTGGAAAAAGACACGGATATGGTTGCGTTGGCTCAAACAGGGACAGGGAAAACGGCAGCTTTCGGTTTTCCGCTAATTCAAAAAATTGATGCCGACAACAGAAATACACAAGCATTAGTTTTATCGCCAACACGCGAGCTTTGTTTACAGATTACTAACGAACTTAAAAACTACTCTAAATACGAAAAAGGTATTAATGTGGTAGCAGTTTACGGAGGAGCTAGTATTACAGAGCAGGCAAGAGAAATAAAAAGAGGAGCACAAATTATTGTAGCTACTCCAGGAAGAATGCAAGACATGATTAACAGAGGTTTAGTTAACATTAAAAACATAGATTACTGTGTTCTTGATGAGGCTGACGAAATGTTAAACATGGGATTCTACGAAGATATCGTATCTATTTTATCAGATACTCCAGACGAAAAAAGCACATGGTTGTTCTCTGCAACAATGCCGCAAGAAGTTGCTAGAATTGCAAAACAATTCATGAGCGAGCCTGTAGAAATTACTGTTGGAGCTAAAAACTCTGGTTCGTCTACAGTTTCTCACGAATTTTACTTAGTTAATGCTCGTGATCGTTACGAAGCTCTAAAACGTTTGGCAGATGCTAACCCAGATATTTTCTCTGTGGTTTTCTGTCGTACAAAAAGAGATACTCAAGCTATTGCCGAAAAACTTATCGAGGATGGATACAGCGCGGCTGCATTGCACGGAGATTTATCTCAAGCACAGCGTGATGGTGTAATGAAATCTTTCCGTGGAAGACAAATTCAGATGCTTGTTGCCACTGACGTTGCTGCACGTGGTATTGACGTTGATAACGTAACACACGTTGTAAACTACCAATTACCTGATGAGATCGAAACGTACAACCACCGTTCAGGACGTACTGGTAGAGCTGGAAAATTAGGAACTTCTATTGTAATCGTTACAAAAAGTGAGTTACGTAAAATTTCTTCTATCGAAAGAATCATCAAACAAAAATTCGAAGAAAAAACAATTCCATCTGGAATTGAAATCTGCGAAATTCAATTATTACACTTAGCTAATAAAATTAAAGATACTGAAGTTGATCACGAAATTGACAACTATTTACCAGCAATCAACAATGTTCTTGAAGATTTATCTAAAGAAGAATTGATTAAGAAAATGGTTTCAGTAGAGTTTAATCGTTTTATTGCTTACTACAAAAAGAACAGAGATATTTCATCTCAATCTTCAGGAGAAAGACGTGAAAGAAACGATTCTGAGCCAAGAGAATTCAATAATAATGGAGCAGTTCGTTATTTTGTAAACATTGGCTCAAGAGACAATTTCGACTGGATGTCGCTTAAAGATTACTTGAAAGAAACATTAGACTTAGGTCGTGATGACGTTTTCAAGGTAGATGTAAAAGAAGGTTTCTCTTTCTTTAACACTGATCCTGAGCATACTGATAAAGTAATGGAAGTATTAA
This sequence comes from Flavobacterium sp. FlaQc-28, assembly GCF_044007415.1. Lineage (NCBI taxonomy): Bacteria > Pseudomonadati > Bacteroidota > Flavobacteriia > Flavobacteriales > Flavobacteriaceae > Flavobacterium > Flavobacterium sp. FlaQc-28. Next base: position 418,316 of record NZ_JBIPCM010000002.1, on the reverse strand, counting down.
ACAACGTTCAATTAGAAGGACGTCGTATTAATGTTGAAATCTCTAAAAATGACGGAGGCGGAAGACGTGACCACAATAACCGTGGCGGTGGAAGAAGCTCTGGACCAAGAAGAGAAGGAAACTTTGCTCCAAGACGTGAAGGTTCTGGCGGAGGATTTAGAAGCGATAGAAACTCTGCACCAAGACGTGAAGGCTCTGGCGGAGGATTTAGAAGCGACAGAAACTCAGCTCCAAGAGAAGGCGGTTTCAAAAGAAATGAAGGTGGTTCTGATAGAGCTCCAAGACGTTCTGAAAGCTTTGGTGATTCACCAAGACCAAGAAGACCAAGAAGAGATTAATGATTTAATATCTTAAAATACAAAATCCCAAATTCCAGATATAATTGGAATTTGGGATTTTTTTATGTTCAGAATCTTATTCTCTACAAATGAATTTGTAATCCAAAACAATGTAATTTAATCTTATTATCCTTTTTTATTTAAATACTAAAAGCAACGTTGCTGTCTTTGTTAATTTTCTTATAATTATATTCAAAGACTGCGAAATATTTAATCTCTATTTACTACTTTTAGTGCTTTAAATCAGGATATGAAATATTTCGCAGTTTTCTTTTTCATGCTATTCTCTACCGTTAGTTTTGCGCAGGACATCGAGCCTACAACCCCGCAAAGAGTTTCGGGTTATATTATAAACGACGATAGTAAACAACCTCTTCCAAACGTAAACATCATCAATACCAACAAAGTACGCGGCGCAAAATCTGATGCTAAAGGGTATTTTGAAATTGATGTACAGCCTAATGACACTATTCACTTTTCGCTGCTAGGATTTCAATCTCTTAGAATTAGAGTAACAAATGACTGGATAAAAAACAAAGTGACCCGTATTCAGCTTACCGAAAAAGCAATCGCGCTTGAAGAAGTTATTATCGCTCCTTTTACTTTAACAGGATATCTTGAGGTCGACTCAAAATTAATTCCTACAAAAGAAAATTACCGTTACAGTATTTCTGGTCTTACGCAAGGTTATGAAGCAGGCGAATATTCTCCTAATGCTTTCGGAAAAGTATTAGGTTCTATTTTCAATCCAGCTGACATGCTCTATAATTTCTTTGGGAAAAACGGAAAAGAACTCAAGAAGCTGAAGGACATGAAAAAAGACGATACTATTAGAAACTTGCTAGAAACAAAATACGACCGCGAAACTATTGCTGTACTTTTAGGAATAAGTAAGGATGAAATCCCTGAAATTATGCATCGTTGTAACTATTCAGATGCTTTTATACAAACAGCAAATGACCTTCAAATTTTAGATGCTATCAGCGGCTGTTACGAACAATATAAAGTGCTTAAAAGGAATTAAAATTTTACTCTTACCATAAATACAGAAATCCTCAATTTTAAATTGGGGATTTTTTTATGCTCATTAGGATTTTAAAAAGTTATATTTACTATTAATCAATTAAAACAACTAAAATAAATATCTAATGGCAAAAGGTCAAGATGCTAAAAAAACAGCAAAAAAAGAACCGCTAAAAACGGCTAAAGAAAAGAAAGAAGAAAAGAGAGAAAAGAAAAATGCTCCTAAAAGAGATTAAAAAGAAGTGTTCAGTGAGTAATTCTTATAATGTACAGAATTTAAAAAGTGTTCAGCTTTTTAGTTATCAGAAAACTGAACACTAAAAAGCTGAACACTAAATTACTCTTATTTAACTGGAATATTAGAAAGAATCTCTAATACAAATTTCCAATATTTTTGAGCAGATGAAATACTAGCTCTTTCATCTGGCGAGTGTGCTCCATGAATTGTCGGTCCAAAAGAAATCATATCCATTTCAGGATAATTTGTTCCTAAAATTCCACATTCTAAACCAGCGTGACACGCTACAACTTTTGGTTTTTCACCATTTTGCTTTTCATAAATTTCTTTTAAAACTTCTAAAATTTCCGAATTAACGTTTGGCGTCCATCCAGGATAAGATCCGGAAAGTTCTACCTCACATCCTACTAATTCAAAAGCAGAACGCAAAGAATTAGCCAAATCAAATTTAGAAGATTCAACAGAAGAACGCGTTAAACATCCTACCAATATTTCACCGTCTTTTATGATTACACGAGCAATATTATTTGATGTTTCAACCAAATCAGCCATATCAGCGCTCATTCTATAAACACCGTTATGAGCCGCATAAATCGCTCTAATAATCCCTTCCTGAACACCTAAATCCATTACTTTTTCAGGCAGATCAGTCTTAACAATTTCTATAGATAAGTTGGGTTCAGTTGTTTTATATTCAGCTTTAATATCATTAATGATTTCCTGCATATCAAAAAGATATGCTTCATCAAACATTTCAGAAATAATCACTTTTGCAACACTTTCTCTTGGAATTGCATTTCGAAGACTTCCTCCATTAATTTCTGCAATCTGTAAACCAAAGTTTTCAAAAGCATCAAACAACAAACGATTCATAATCTTATTAGCATTTCCTAATCCTTTATGAATATCCATTCCTGAATGACCTCCGTTTAAACCTTTTACAGTTATTGAGTATCCAACAGAACCTTCTGGAACTTCTTCATCATGATAAGCTCTTGTAGCTGTAACATCAATTCCTCCAGCGCATCCTATATCAATTTCGTCGTCTTCTTCAGTATCCAAATTCAATAAAATTTGACCTTGAAGAATTCCTCCTTTTAGGTTTAATGCTCCTGTCATGCCTGTTTCTTCATCGATTGTAAACAATGCTTCAATTGCAGGATGTGCAATTGTTTTACTTTCTAAAACCGCCATAATTGTAGCAACTCCAAGTCCATTATCTGCACCAAGCGTTGTACCGCGAGCACGAACCCAGTCGCCATCTACATACATATCAATTCCCTGTTTATCAAAATCAAAAACAGTATCTGCATTCTTTTGATGCACCATATCAAGGTGCCCCTGCATTACGATTGCTTTTCGATTTTCCATTCCAGGAGTTGCTGGTTTTCTAATGATTACGTTTCTAATTTCGTCTTCAAAAGTTTCTAAACCTAAGCTGTTTCCAAAGTTTTTCATAAACTCGATTACACGCTCTTCTTTTTTTGATGGACGTGGAACTGCATTTAAATCTGCAAATTTGTTCCAAAGTTCTTTTGGTTCCAGATTTCTTATTTCCTGACTCATTATATTTTGTTTGATGTTTAACAATTAAGATTGTCAAAGTTACAAAGTTTATACTTTTTTTCGCCACGAATTTCACGAATTAGCACTAATTGTATTGAATTAAAATACAATTTCAATAACACTTAAGACTCTTGCGTAATTAGCAAACATTAAGTAATGAAAATTATCGGAATTCGCAGTTAAGTTTTTTTTATCAATCAATATTGTATTTATATTTACGTATTCAAAATTTAAACTGTGAAATCAAAATACATTCTGCCGTTATTTTTACTCTTGCAAATTATTCTTTTAAAAATTCTGCCTTATTTTTCAGATTATGTCGAAGGTTTTTACAGCAACAATTTATTTGTTAGAATTTCGCACTTCTCAAGAACACTTTTAGGAAAAATTCCCTTTTCTATAGGCGATTGCATTTATGCAGTTCTAATACTTTCCGCAATAGTTTGGTTTTGGAAAATAAGAAAAACATGGAGATCAGATTGGAAAGATCATATTTTAACGATTTTGGGTAAAATCTCTATTTTTTATTTTTTCTTTCATCTTTTATGGGCCTTCAATTACTATCGCGAGCCTCTTTTCGCAAAAATGGAAATCAAAAGAGAATATACCGATGCAGATCTTTTAGCTTTTACAAAACGGCTAATAGCTAAAACTAATGAAGTTCAGTATGAAATCACTAAAAACAAAAGTGAAAAAATTGTCTTTCCGTATTCGCAAAAAGAATCTTTTAAAATGATTTTAAACGGTTATAACAATCTCGCACAAGAACATCCTTACTTTAAATACGAAATTCTAAGCGTTAAAAAATCACTTTTCAGTACACCATTAACTTATATGGGTTTCGGCGGTTATTTAAATCCTTTTACTAACGAAGCTCAAATTAATGATTTGCTGCCAATGTATAATTTTCCGCAAACCACAGCTCACGAAATGGCGCACCAGATTGGTTTTGCCAGTGAAAATGAATGTAATTTTATTGGTGTTTTAGCATCTGTTAAAAACAACAATCCTTATTACCAATATGCTGGTTACAGCTTTACATTACATTACTGCTTAAGTATTTGGAAGTATAAAAACGAAAAAATCTTTACTATTCTAAAGAAACAAGTAAATCCTGGGATTTTAAAAAATTATCAGGAAAGTCACGATTTCTGGAAAAAATATGAAACACCAATAGAAGATGGCTTCAGAATATTTTACGATAATTTCCTAAAATCAAACAATCAGAAAGACGGAATGGACAGTTATAGCAAATTTGTAGATTTGATGGTCAATTATTATAAAAAACGAACTTTATAACTTTTACAAAAATAATTTCTGCGAAAAAATGAAAATAATAGATATAAATAATGGTAACTTCCATTTAAGTACTAATGAAATCATTACGAGCAAAGACTCTTACTCAAAAGTTCTTACTTTTGAATCTGTAGACCATACTGAAGATATGGGAAATAGCTATGAATGGATTTATTTTAGAAACATACATATTGATAATTTTTATTTTTTCGTGGCAGTATCTTTTTATAAGAAAAAAATAAAGTCAGTAAATTTTAGTTTTACATTAAAACCTCAAGAAAAAGATTGGGACAATTGGAATGAAAAAGAAGAGTTACAGCTAAAAAAAATGTTTGATCTATGGCTAGATAATAATATTGGAGAAAAAACAAATTTTAATTGGGGTAAGATTAACTCTTATTATGATAAAAGAGAGCAAACCTCAGGAATAAGAATTGAGTATAATTAAAAAGTCATTTTATCTGCAACAAAAAAACATTTTATCTGTAACAAAATAGATTTCAACACTACTAATACTTTTATGACCGAAAACCTAGAACAATCATTTGTTGCGCAATTGCAGGCAAATCAGAATATAATCCACAAAATTTGTCGATTATATACTGCCGGCGAAGATGCACACAAAGATTTGTTTCAGGAAATCACCATTCAGCTCTGGAAAGCGTATCCAAAATTTAGAGGCGACAGTAAATTTTCGACTTGGACCTATCGCGTTGCTTTAAATACAGCAATTACTCTCTATCGCAAAACCAAAAGAACTATATCTACCGTAGATTATGAAAGTCATCAGCATTTTGTAAAAGATGTTGACTACAACTATGAAGAAGAAGAGCAGATTAAATTAATGTACAAAGCTGTTTATCAGCTAAACGATATCGAAAAAGCATTGGTCTTTATGTATCTAGAAGATAAAGACTATCAAGAAATAGCTGAAACTCTAGGAATCAGCGAAGTGAATGCGCGCGTGAAAATGAACAGAATTAAAGGGAAACTTAAAAAAATACTAAATCCTTAAAAATTATTATGAAAGAACTGGATTTACTAAAAAAAGACTGGAAAAAGAACTCGGATTCTTTTGAGCAAATTTCTGAAAAAGAAATCTACAAAATGATTCATAAAAAATCATCTTCTATTGTGAAGTGGATTTTAATTATAAGTATTTTGGAAATTTCTTTTTGGACTTTCTCCAATTTATTTATCAATACCGATGATGTTTTACAAAAAATAAATCATCCAGAAATTGTGGTTGCACTTGAATACTTGACTTATATGAATTATTTAGTGGGATTAATTTTTGTATACATTTTCTATAAAAACTATACAACCATTTCGACCACAGTTGCTACCAAATCTTTAATGAGTACCATTTTAAGAACCAGAAAAACAGTTCAATATTACGTTTGGTACAATTTAGGAATGATTGTAGTTTCTTCTATTTTCAGCTTTTTTATAGGATATGTCTACAATCCAGATATGGCTTTTTTCCAAGAAAAACTTGCTCAAGATGGCAAAGCGATGCTTTTTACGGTTGGAATTTTAGTTTTTGTAATACTTGGTTTCTTTGGATTATTCTGGTGTTTCTACAGATTACTGTACGGAACTCTTTTACGAAGATTGTATTCAAACTACAAGGAGTTGAAGAAAATTGATCTTTAGTTTACAGTAGCAAAGGTACAGAGAAACAAAGGCTCAAAATTTTTTCTTTAAGTAACTGGATTAAGAGACTAAGCTATTTTTTAAACTTGAAACCTGAAACTTGAAACAAAAAAGCTAAAATCTAGTATCCATTTTCTGGAGCCTTATAACTCCATCTTCTCATTTCATTAAGTTCTTCCTCAACTTTAATCTCTTCAGCAGGAATTACTTTTAAAAATGACGGATGTTGCTCGATTGCATATTCAACTTTTTCGACAATTTGTTCGATCGTATCGTTTTCATAATCAATCTCAAGCGGTTCTTTTATGATAAAAGACTGCAGAATATTTTTCTTTTTTAAACGAAGTCCTTTTTTATCAAATGAACGGCGAAATCCATCAATAACAATAGGAACTACAATAGGTTTATGCTGTTTTATAATATGCGCTGTTCCTTTACGAACCGGTTTAAATGACTTTGTTGTTCCTTGCGGAAATGTAATTACCCAACCGTCCTCGAGCGCAATACGAATATTTTCGGTATCGTTTGGGTTAACATCACGTTTTTCAGTAACATCGACACCTTTTGAGCGCCAAGTTCTTTCAACAGTAATTGCCCCAACATAAGCTAAAATTCTTGGCAGTAAACCAGCCTGCATTGTCTCTTTGGCAGCAACATAATACAAATTCATTTTAGGCTGCCATAAATAACCAATGTTCTTAATAGTGTCTTGACGTCCGCTTAAACTTGCGTTAAACACATGAAACATTGCTACAACATCGGCAAAATAAGTTTGGTGATTAGAAATAAACAATACATTATTATCTGGTAATGTTTTAATGATTTCAGATCCTTCAATCTGCAATTCATTAAAACCTCTGTATCTTCGGTGCGTCATAGCTCCCAAGATTCGGATTAACCATTTCTTGATAAATAATATATGTCCGAAAGGATTTCGTTTAAACAATCCCATAACTTTATTTTCTGTTTTTGAGGTTAGGACGCAAACATACAAAAATAAATCGTTTAGCAGTACTTTTAGGTAATTTCAAAAATAAACTACTATAAATATGAATATCAAATTGTTAAATTAAAAACTTCATGATTTATTTTCAAAACCAGTTTTTAAAACATCTCTCAATTCACTTAAAATCATTGCTGTTGCTCCCCAGACAATATGATTTTGAATATTAAATGCGGGAACTAAAACATCATTTGCATAAGAAGTTGATAATGTGGCTTCGATTATAATTTCGTCGCTTAAAAAAACGGATAACGGTAATTCTATAATTGCAGCGACTTCGCGAATATCTGGGTAAAATGATAATTCTTCATGTGAAATTCCTAAAAACGGATGCACTAAAAAATTACTTGGCGGAATATACATTGGTGTAAAATCCTTAATTACATCAATTTTTTCTGGAGCTACACCAATTTCTTCATGCGTTTCTCTTAATGCGGTTTCTCTAAAATCTAAATCTGTGTTTTCATATTTCCCACCGGGAAAAGCAATTTGTGATGAATGTACACCATTATAGGCATTTCTAACAATCAAAACCAAATGCGTTTTATCCTTCTTTGGATACAACAGCATCATAACAGCTGCTATTCTAGGATTCTTTGTCTCTAGATTAATATTTTTTAAAGCTTCAAGACGTTCTTTTGGAGCCATTTTCATGTGTGCTAATTCTGCCGGCAGTTCAATCGGAATTAAATTAGGAACAAATTTCAAAAAGTCTTGAAAATCCATATTCAAAGTTTATTTTTGTATTATTAGATTCTGTTTAGATTTTATATCTCATTTTTTTACTGATTATTTCTCGCTATATTTCGTTAAATTAATAAAAAATAAATTCATTATTCTTTCTAAATTTGCCTCATCTATCAAGAAATAATCTCATAAAAATTCTGATATATAAAATCTAAACAGAATCTCAAATTAAAATATAAATATACTCTAGAAAATGCGGTTCTACAAGTTTTCTAAAGCAAAGCCATAAAAATAAAATGTACAGTAAAGAAGAATCACAAAGAATAAAAAGAGAATTTTGGGTTGCTTTTGCCGAAAAATACCCGAGAAAATGGGTTCTTTATGATACCAAGATAAAAGATTTCTCTTTTAAGTTTTATGTTGACAATAAAAAAGCTCAGGTTTTAATTGATATTGAACAACGAAGTGATGAAAAACGAAATGCTTATTTTGAAAAATTAGAAGCATTAAAAAATATTCTTGATGAAGAATTTATCAAAGATTTAGTTTTTGAAAAAAATTACACTTTAGAAAGCGGTAAAACGATCAGCAGAATCTGGGTCGAAAAAACAGGAGTTGGTTTCAGTAATCGCAATAATTGGGATACTATTTTTGGTTTCTTCAACGAAAACATGCATGCTCTGGAAATGTTTTATCTAGAGTATGATGAGTTTATTAAGGATATTGATGCTTAATAAGGTACTGAGATTCTGAGATGCTAAGGCTCTAAGGTTTTATTATCAAACCTAACAAGTTTTATTAAGAACTTGTTAGGTTTTTTTATACATTAAAAATATTATAAACAATAATATGATCGTCATAATTGATGTAAAGCTGTTTGCGATAATCTTGCTTTTTACGAGTTATTATTGATAATTTACATTCTTTTCCGTCATTGTCTTTGCACATAAAGGAATACACAATGTCAGTATCATTTTCTTCGCGTTCAATATAATCTAATATTTTAAAAAGCTGAATTTCTTGTGAGTACACAACAATCCTGTGTTTGTCTGTGTCTAAAATGACCGAGAGATTTACTAAGTCAAGATTGGACCACTCGCCCCATTTTCCTTTTTCTGTTTTTTCTAACACACTAAAACCCGAAGTTTTAAAATGATAGGATTGACCATGAGCATAATGCAATCCAAAACCTAAAAACAATAATACTAAATAAATGCGTATAGAATTCATATAAATTTCTTGCGGGTAATTAAAACTCAAATGTAGCTTTTTCTTTGCGTGCAGATTCAAAATCGGCTATCATTTCTTGAATAATTTGCTCTACAGGCAAAATTTCGTGAATTAATCCAGCAACCTGTCCAATCTCTAATTCGCCTTCTTCAAGATCTCCTTCAAACATTCCTCTCTTAGCTCTCGCTCTGCCTAATAGCTGAACTAAATCTTCTTTAGATGGACATTTTTCATACAAGTCCTGAACATCTTGATAGAATTTATTTTTCACTAATCGAACAGGAGCTAATTCTTTCAATGTCAATTGAGTTCCTCCCTCTTTTATATTAACTATCGTTTGCTTAAAATTATTGTGAGCAGAAGATTCTATTGAAGCAGCAAAACGACTTCCAACCTGAACACCATCGGCACCCAAAATCATTGCCGCAAGCATTCCTCTTCCAGTTGCAATTCCGCCGGCGGCGATAATAGGAATCTGCACTTTTTCTTTCACCATTGGAATCAAAGTCAACGTTGTCGTTTCTTCACGTCCATTATGACCTCCAGCTTCAAAACCTTCAGCAACAATAGCATCAACACCGGCCTCTTGGGCTTTTAAAGCAAAAACACTGCTGCTTACTACATGAACTACAGTAATTCCTTTTTCTTTTAAAAATGAAGTCCATGTTTTAGGATTTCCAGCAGAAGTAAAAACGATTTTAACGCCTTCTTCGACCACAATATTCATTATATCTTCAATATTAGGATATAACATCGGAATATTAACTCCAAAAGGTTTGTCTGTGGCTTTTTTACATTTTTGAATATGTTCTCTTAAAACTTCAGGATACATTGATCCAGCTCCAATTAAACCTAATCCGCCAGAATTACTAACAGCCGAAGCCAGTTTGTAACCGCTGTTCCAGATCATGCCGCCTTGTATTATTGGATATTTTATATTGAAGAGTTTGGTAATTTTGTTCATGCAGATTGGGCTGTTATTGTTTGATTATTTTTCCTGTTTTATGCAAACCTTCACTATCAAAAGTATAAAAGTAAAGTCCGCTGGTTAGAGTTTCTACAGAAAGTAATGGGTTTTGACTTGTGATTTCTTTTTCTATCACTTTTTGCCCCAAAATAGAATAAATCGCTACTGATGCTTTAGGATTATCAAAAGAAAATGAAATATTGGTTTGAACTGGATTTGGATAAACCAAAAAATCGGCAGCAGATTGAAACGTTTCTACACCTAAGGTTGAGCCAAAATTTGGAATTCCGTACCCATAATTATTATCAGGACTAGTATAGCGATCTGCAGACTGCAGGATCATTTGTCTAATTTCTTTGTTCGTTTTTGATGGAAAGGCCTGCCATAAACAAGCTGCCATTCCTGCCATTATTGGACAAGCAAAAGAAGTTCCGTTTGTCGTTCCAATATTTCCTGCTGCATTAGAAACAACTGCTGCAACACCTTGTGCCATGACATCCGGCTTAATTCGATTATCAAAACTTGGCCCGATCGAACTTGAACCAGCTTTCACTTTTGAAGCATTAACAGAACCTATGGTAATAACCGAAACCGCATCTGCGGGCCCGCCAATATGTGGCTCTGCAGTTGTTCCTTCATTTCCCGCTGCAGCCACTACAATCATTCCCTTACTAAAAGCTATTTCAGCACCTCTTGAAATAAAATTTGTTGTGCCATTCATATCGCTGTAGGTATGACTATAACTAGGCTCGTCATATCCAAAATATCCTAATGAGGTTGTAATAATATCAGCTCCAAAAGCATCTGCCTGCTCTGCCGCTTCAACCCAATATGATTCTTCAACAGGATTTTCACTGGCATTATCTTCTGTAATAAACAAATAATAAAAAGCATCTGGCGCAGTTCCCACCAAAGAATTTTCCGTATAACCACCCATTGTAGATAAAACTGAGGTTCCATGACTGTTGCCAGAATAAAAATCAGCACTTCTATTTACATAGTCATAACCACCTAAAATCAAATTATTATCTCTTAATCTCTTAAAAGGCTGCGCTGTATTTACTCCTGGGAAACCTCCGTCTAAAACAGCAATTACTTTACCAGAACCCGTATAGTTTTGTTGATGCAGCACCTGTCCGTTCAACATTTGAATTTGATTTGCTGAATTCCCGTAAGCGTAATCGATTGTAGTATTAAGCTTTTCTTTTGTTTTTGCCGCAGCATGAACAGCTGCTGGTTTTGCTGTTGTATTCAAGGCTTTATTAGCAAAAACTATTTTTTCAATAAAAGCAAAGGATTTTAATGTTGTAATATTGGCTTGCGTACCTCTAATATGAACTGCATTGAGCCATTTTGACTGAGCCATTACAGAAATCCCCGTGCTTGCCTTAATCTGATTTACATAGGTTATTTCAATAGGAGCATCTGAAATATTTAAGGCAATATTTTGTTTTGTACGACGGTCTAAAGCTCGTTGTGATAATGTTTGCGATGGATTATTAAAAAAGTCCTGTGAGTTTGGTTTTCCAGTAAAATAAACCCATGCATCCTCCCCCTGAGCAAATGTCAAAGTAGAAACAAATACTAAAAGAAAAGTAAAACAATGTCTCATAAATACTTTTTTAAAAGGAAAACCCCGTAAAAAAGTATAAAGCTAAGAAATTACTCCCGAACCAACTAATTCATTTTCCAAATACCAAGCTGCAAACTGACCTTCGGTAATCGCAGATTGAGGCTCTTCAAAACGAACATACATTCCATCTTCAAACTGATGTAAAATAGCTTTTTGCAAAGGCTGACGGTAACGAATTCTAGCCATTACTTCCATAGTTTCACCAACTTTTAAAGTCAAATCTGTGCGGATCCAGTGTATCTCTGATTTTTCGACAAATAAAGCTTTTTTAAACAAACCTGGATGATTGCTTGTTAATCCTGTATAAATAGTATTAGTATCAACATCAGTCGCAATAACAAACAAAGGATCTGTGGTACCTCCAACATTTAAACCTTTTCGTTGTCCGTTAGTAAAATAATGCGCTCCTTGATGATTGCCCATTATTTTCCCCATTGTTGGAAGATATTGCGGTTTTTGAGCGTCTAACTTCAATTCCTCTTCAATTGATAAACCAGCTGGTTTTTCGATATTGTAAATTGGATCGTTTTTATCGATCTGAACAATTTTACCTTCTTTTGGCTGTAATTTTTGCTGTAAAAATTCTGGCAGACGTACTTTCCCAATAAAGCATAATCCTTGCGAATCTTTCTTTTCGGCTGTAACCAATTCCATTTCAGCAGCAATTTCACGAACTTCTGGTTTAGTTAAAGCTCCAATTGGAAACAAAGCTTTTGATAATTGTTCTTGCGATAATTGACATAAAAAGTAAGATTGATCTTTGTTAACATCATTTCCGGCAACTAATTGATATAACATTTTTCCATCCACTTCAATTTCACTTTTTTGGCAATAATGTCCAGTTGCAACATAATCTGCACCAAGACTTAATGCAATTTTCATAAACACATCAAATTTGATTTCGCGGTTACAAAGCACATCAGGATTTGGAGTTCTTCCTTTTTCATATTCATTGAACATATAGTCAACGATTTTTTCTTTGTATTGCTCGCTTAAATCAACAGTTTGAAACGGTATGCCAAGTTTTTCAGCAACTAATAAAGCATCATTACTATCTTCTAACCAAGGACATTCGTTAGAAATAGTAACTGAATCATCGTGCCAATTTTTCATAAAAAGCCCAATAACTTCGTATCCTTGCTGCTGTAACAAATAAGCCGCAACACTAGAATCTACTCCACCTGAAAGACCAACAACTACTCGTTTCATTTTAAAATGTTTATATTTTACAAGGGTGCAAAGGTAAGCCAAATTATAGATAATTGCAGTAGTTTTAATTGGTTTATATAATCCTGCGGTAGATAAAACTTATTGTTTAACTAGTTGGGTGTAATTATAAAAAATAATCTAACACATAGAAACATAGATATTATATCTAAAAAAGAAGACAAAAAGAAACACATTTCTTTCGCATAGCGCTGCTATGTGCATTTAAAAAAAGTGAAACGCCTAATTTTTGACAGCAAAAGCTATGTTTCTATGCGTTTGAAATAATTGCACCCAACAGATTAATTAATTACTTTTATTATTCAATAAATCGTAATGCAAAAATACATTTACACTCTGTTATTCTATTTTGTTTTGATGTTTTTAAATGCTCAAAAGCATTCATCAACGCTGCCAGATTATGAAGCCTTTAAGGCATTTAGAGGAAAACCTTTGTCTGATAAATTTTCGAATATAGAATCTGTAAAAGTAATATATGATTTAAGAAAACAGAAAATGTATTATTTCAACAGTACATTGATTCCGCTTCATTATGATTTCGCACTAAATTATCTGCATTACAATAAAGATTTAGAAGTTTTTAATAATGAAAACTACAGCAATACTCAAAAAGACCGCGATTTTTTACTCGGAAATTTAAACCATATTAAAGGAACGGATAAATGGATTTTTGAACTCGCTGCTTCAGATCATATGCCGATCCCGCTTATAGAACGTTTCTTTAATCTTGTGACAAATTCAACTTTTATTGGAAAAAATTTAAAATTCTATTTGAACAATCCTGAGCAAATGGAATGGTTTCAGCAGAATAAGTTTAAAATCTCCTGTGTAAAATCAGATTATATTTTTAATGAACTTACCTACCAAGAAGTGGTTTCTGGAAGTAATATTGGTATCCTAAAACAATACAAAATAAAGGATTTAGAAAGCCGAAAACCAAATTCAAACGAAATTGTAATTTTAGATGGTACACCAGATGTTTTGCCTAATGTAAGAGGAATTATTGTAAATGAACTGCAAACACCATTAAGCCATTTAGTTCTTTTAGGAAAAAACCGAAAAATCCCTATTATGGCTTATACTAAGGTTTTTAAAGATACAAACATCAACAAACTGCTTTCTAAAAAAGTGGAATTAAAAATTGAGGTTGATACTTTTTTTATCAAAGAAACAGATAAAAAAATAGTCGAAAAGGTAAATTCTAAAAAAAAGAAACTTACTATTGACAACACCGTTACTGATCTCGTTGATTTATCTAAAATCCCAAAAAAGGGAGTAAATTATATTGGATCAAAAGCTCAAAACATGGCTTATTTAATTGCTGTTTCGAAAGAAATACCATTTAGAACACCCGAAAATGCACATGCAATTCCGTTTTATTTTTATACGAAACACCTTCAAAAAGAGTCAATTTCGCCATTAATCAGTGAACTTTTAACTTCCACAAAGAAAGATTCAGCGGTTTGGGTCAACAAACAGTTGAAAAAAATTAGGGATGCCATCAAAAAAGAGCCTGTTGATCCTGTATTAATCGCAAAACTAAATGAAACATTTAAAAATGCTCAATTCAAAAACTTTAGATTTCGCTCCTCAACTAATGCCGAAGATCTTGATGATTTTAATGGTGCAGGATTATACGATTCTAAAACAGGAATTTTAGGCGACAGCATTAAAACTTTCGAAAAAGCCATTAAGCAAGTATGGGCCAGCGTTTGGAACGAGGCTTCGTATAACGAAAGAGAACTTTTTGGAATCGATCAGCATAATATTGCAATGGGAGTTTTAGTACACCGTTCTTTTCCCGATGAATTAGCCAATGGCGTTATCATTACAAAAAACATCTTTAGAGAGAACTTTCCAGGTATTACGGTCAATATTCAAAAAGGAGAAAACTCTGTTGTAAAACCCGAAAAAGGCGAAATCTGCGAACAATTTGTCGCTTATCATTTTAATTCTGGAACTAATGATGACGATTTTGATATTGATTATACTTCAATTTCAAATTTAAACAATAACGAGCCTTTACTGAGCCGAAAAGAAATGAGCCGACTTTTTCTTGTGAGCAGTAAAATTGAAGAAAAAATGTATCGTTATTGGCGAAAAAACACCTATCATCCAGTTGATATCGAATTTAAAATTGTGGGAGAAAACAGAGATCTTTATATCAAACAAGTTAGACCGTTTAATGAATAATCAATAAAAAACCAGCAGATCAATTTCATTTGAAACGGTATTGACCAAAACAATTTTAAAGTCAAAATCTTCAAGATTAATTTTTTCTTGAATTGCTTTTCTGATGTTTCCGTTTTCTAAAGAAAAATCACTTATCAATGGAATTTTTATATCGACTGTATTCAAATATTTTGACGCTTTTTTATTGACTATCATCGAGGCTGCAATATAAAAACCGATTATGATGATTTGGAAAAATAAAAGAATCTCAATTTTTTCAAAAGGATACATAATATCTAAAATCGAAAGTGTAATAGTGGCAAAAAGAAAAATTATAGCATTTACAGTAAAAGACTGTGTTCTAAACCTAAGAATAGAAAAAATAGCAAACAAGCCAAACCCTATTCCAACACCAATTTCTATTTTAGTAAACAAATAACAAAGTGAAAAGGTACAAAGACCAACTATAACCATCAATGGATTTATGGTTTCATTATCTTTTCTGTTAGAGAAAAAATACAAAAGCAGAATTGAAAAAAACAATAATAAAAATCTTCCAATAAGTTCGTTTAAATCCATTTACTCAAAGTATTAACAAACCAAATTTAGAAAAAAGATTGCCACGAATTTCACGAATTTTCACTAATTATCTTTTTACTCTTTATAAAAAAAACTCACAGCAAAAAAAACTGCCCTTTAGCGGGCAGTAAATTCTTTATTCTTTTATTGGTTTTGAGTCTGCTTGATAACTGCTTTTAGGATCACTCATGTTTACTTCTTTCAACAACTTTCCGTTAATATAGAACTGCCACATTCCGGCTTTTTTACCATTTACAAACTTCCCTTTTGAAGCTACTGCTCCATCAGAATCATAAAAAACAGCATCTCCGTTATACAAATTATCTTTATAAGTCGTTTGCTCTAGAAGCTTTCCGTTTTGCCCGTATTTTTTATAAACTCCATCTTTGCCCCCATTCTTATAGGTCATTTCTTCGGCAATTTTAGAATCTGGATAATAAATAAATTTCATCCCTTCCAATTTCCCATTTTTGTAGTTTTCTAGCATCATAACTATTTTAGAAGCTTTATGATAATACTTCCATTCGCCTTCATGCGCTTTTCCCACTTCTTTGCCTTCGCTTACTTTATTTTTATTCTGATCAAAAAATGTAGTATACGAACTTCCATCATTTGCAGTAAAGTCACGTGTTGCAATAACATCGCCTTTTTTGGTATCATCAAAAAATTTAAAAACACCAGTCTCTTTTCCGTGACTGAATGTTCCTTCATAACGAGGACGTTTAGAAACTTCATAAACTCCTTTCCAAACTCCATCTTTCTTACCGTTTACATCATTTTTATTAAAATCTTGTGCAGATAAAAAACAGGTGCTTAAGAAAAGTAATCCTACTATTATTTTTTTATAAATCATATTGTAATCAATTTTAAACTTTAACGAAAATGAGGTTCATAAAGTATAGCATAGATATAAAAAAATCTCGACTGAATCGAGATTTTTTTTATTTTCTTATTTCTTTTTATTTTGAGCTTTTGCAGCTTCTTGCTGTTCCATTACATCTTGAAGACGCTGTTGAAACTTACTTGGTTTCTTTGGCTCTCTCAATTTGTTTTCTTGAATTTGAGCGTGAATTTTATCACTGTCAACAATGTAGTTTTTAATTACAAACATAATTCCTATTGTAATTAAGTTAGAGATAAAGTTGTATAAACTTAAACCAGCACCATAGCTATTGAAGAAAATTAACATCATTAATGGCGAAACATAAATCATGATTTTCATCATTTTTGCCATGTCTGGCATACCTTCCTGCTGAGGCGCTGCCATTTGTTGATCTCCTGAAGTCATTTTCATATAAAAGAAAATTGCAATTGCCGCCAAAATTGGGAACAAACTAATATGATCACCATACAATGGAATATGAAAAGGCAACTTTGCAATTGCATCAAAAGATGATAAATCATCTGCCCAAAGGAAACCTTTTTGTCTCAACTCAAAAGCTGATGGGAAGAACTGGAATGATGCATACATAAATGGAAGCTGAATCAATGCCGGAATACATCCTGCCATTGGATTAACCCCTGCTTTATTGTAAAGTTTCATTGTTTCTTGTTGTTTCTTCATTGGGTCTTTTTTGAACTTTTCTCCCAACTCTGTAATCTCTGGACGTAAAACTTTCATTTTAGCCTGCGACAAGAATGACTTATAAGTAATTGGCGACATAGCCAATTTAATAATTATTGTAAAAATGATAATAGCAATTCCTAAAGACAATCCAACTGTTGAACTCAAGAATCCAAATAATGGAATAAAAATAAGTCTATTAATCCAACCGAAAATTCCCCAACCTAAAGGAATAATTTTTTCAAAATTTTTATCGTACGATTTTAATACTTTGTAATCTGCTGGTCCAAAATACCAACTCATTTTATAATCAACTTCACCATTAGAAAACGCCAAAGGCACATTGGTTTTAAATTGTTTAGTAAAAACAGTATCGATTTTTTCATCATTTACCAAATTAGTAGACTCTAATTTAGAAGTTGCAAATGGTTTTTCAGTTAACAAAATAGATGTGAAAAAGTGTTGTTTGTAAGCTATAAAACTTACTTTTTCAACAGTTTCTTCTTCATGTTTACCTAAACCTGCATAATTTATCTTACCATCTTCATGCTCATAATAAATTTCAGCATAACGGTTTTCATAAGAAATACTCTTTTCGTTTCTATATGTCTTTAAATCCCATTCTAAATCCAATGGCTTAGAAGAATTTAAAACTCTATTTAATCCTTGAGAACGGATATCAAAACCAACTAAATAATCGTTTGGTTTTAATACATATTTATACTCTAAGAATTCATTAGCTCCCGCTTTCAAACGCATTGACAAAACCTGATCTGCACCAATTTTTTCTAAAGTTGGTTCAAAAAACAAATCTTTAGAATTTAAAGTTCTATTATCAATCGTTTGTAACTTAATATTTAAACTAGCATTATTATCTTTAATTAATTCAACTAATTGTCCTGAATTTTTCTCAAATTTTTTGAATTCTTTAAGAGTAGCTTCAACTATATAACCACCCTTATTAGCGATTTTAAGTTTAATCTTTTCGTTTTCGATTGTTGTAAAAGACTCTTTTGCAGAAGGAAGCGTAGCAGAATATGCGAAACCACCTAATGTTTTTTGCAATTGCGCTAATTGTACAGTATCACCAGGAGTTGCAGCAGCAGTTGATGCAACAGCAGTTTTTGCTTTATCAGCCTGAGCTTGAGCTTCTTGTTTAGCAACTAATTCTTTCTTGGCTTTTTCAGCAGCAATTTCTTTCTCAGAAGGCTGATTTTGATACATTATCCAAATCAAAATTCCGAATATCAATACAAAACCAATGATTGAATTAAGGTCTAATTTTTTTTCTTCCATTATAATTTAAAAAAGTTATTCGTTGAATTAGTAATGAGTTTAACTCAAAAGTTACATCTTCTAGAATATTAATTATTATTTTTTATGCGCATTTACTGCAGCTGCCACAAAGTTTACAAAAATTGGATGTGGGTTTGCAACTGTACTTTTGTATTCTGGATGGTATTGAACACCAATAAAGAATGGGTGATTTTCAAGCTCTACAATCTCTACTAATCCTGTATCAGGATTAACTCCAGAAGCTTTCAAACCTGCTTTTTGCAATTCATCTGCATATTTGTTATTGTACTCATAACGGTGACGGTGACGCTCTGAAATTGTTGTTTCACCATATATTTTATGTGCTAAAGTATTTGGTTTAATATCACATTTCCAAGCTCCAAGACGCATTGTACCGCCTTTGTCTGTAACCGTTTTCTGCTCTTCCATTAAATTCACAACTGGATGAGCCGTTTTTTCGTTCATCTCTGTTGAGTTGGCATCAGCATAACCTAAAATATTTCTAGAATACTCAATAACAGACATCTGCATTCCTAAACAAATTCCGAAAAACGGAATGTTATTTTCACGTGCGTAACGAACTGCTTCAATTTTTCCTTCAATACCTCTTTCTCCAAATCCTGGAGCAACTAAAACTCCATCAAGAGTTCCTAATTTCTCCTCGATATTATCAGCATTGATATGCTCTGAGTGAATAGAAATTACATTTACTTTGGTTTCATTTGCAGCTCCTGCATGAATAAACGCCTCTAAAATAGATTTGTAACAATCCTGCATTTCTACATATTTTCCAATCAAACCAATATTAACGGTATGTTTTGGATTTTTTAATCTGCGTAAAAAAGTATTCCAGTTTTTAAGATCTGGAGATGCTTTTTTAGGTAAATCTAATTTTTTCAAAGCCACAACATCTAACCCTTCTTCAAGCATTAAATTTGGAACTTCGTATATCGTTGAAGCATCGATCGATTGAATTACTGCTTCTTTTTTAACATTGCAAAATAAAGCTAGTTTTTGACGTAATTCCTGAGACAATTCGTGCTCAGTTCTACATACTAAAATATCAGCTTTAATACCGCTTTCCATCAATGTTTTTACAGAGTGCTGTGTTGGTTTTGTTTTCAACTCACCTGCAGCAGCCAAATAAGGAACTAATGTTAAATGAATAACAATTCCGTTATTTTCACCTAATTCCCAAACTAATTGACGAACAGATTCTATATAAGGTAAAGATTCAATATCACCTACAGTTCCACCAATTTCAGTAATAACAATATCGTAATCGCCAGATTTACCCAGCAATTGCATTCTGTCTTTGATTTCGTTTGTAATATGAGGAACAACTTGAACCGTTTTTCCTAAAAACTCTCCTCTTCTTTCTTTTTCAATTACTGAAAGATAAACTCTTCCTGTAGTTACGTTATTTGCCTGAGAAGTAGGAACATTCAAGAAACGTTCGTAGTGACCTAAATCTAAATCTGTTTCAGCTCCATCATCAGTTACATAACATTCTCCATGCTCATACGGATTCAAAGTACCTGGATCCACGTTAATATACGGGTCAAATTTTTGAATTGTTGTACGATATCCTCTTCCTTGTAACAATTTTGCTAAAGATGCCGCGATAATACCTTTTCCTAATGAAGAAGTCACACCTCCTGTAACAAAAATATATTTTGTTTGATTCATTCTGTTGTTGTTTGTATGTAGTTGTGTAAAAAACTTGGCAAAAGTACAAATTTAATTGGATAATTTAGCTGTAAGGTTTTTAGATTTTTAGAGTTCTTGCATTTTAAATATCTTTTTTAACATCAATTTTTATAAAACAAAACATTTTCAAAAGATTATATGAGAATTTACATCTAATGACTTGAAAACCCAGCATTAAATTTTATAATTTAATGTTAGTTTCAGGTTTCTCTACTATGATAAGAATCAGAAGAAAATAGCTTTTTATCAAAAACTATAGTTAAGCGGAGTCTAATTTTTTGAATTCCTTATAAACAAATCACCTTAGCGATATCCATGTTTTAGAAATCAATACTTTATATATATTGTTCCATCGGGACTTACAATACATAAAAAAATGAGTATCTCGTAAAAATAGTTGAATTTAGAATGTAACTGGAAGCGTCCACTTTTCCCATAAATCAACATTTAGTCCATTATTTTTAGCTGAAACATATACAACCATATTATTTAAAATAGAATCAATTTCCTTTCTAACAACTTCCCTTTTTTTCTCTTCAAAAACTCTAAGAACTTTTATATCTAAAAAATTATCTTTACTTATTGTAAACTGAATATATATTTGTCCTTTTAGGTTCTCACACAAGATTTTAGAACCTCTAAATTTTCTTCTTAAAAGATCGATATATCTTCGATTAATACCATTCTTTTCAAAAAGCAAATATTCTTCCTCTTTATAAATAAACTTAGGTTTTTCTTCAACATCTTCGATCGACATTATCTCTCCATTTCTAAAATTAGGACAGTTTTCTTTAATTACTTTTAATGCTTCTCCATCATTTAGCAAATAAGCTTGATAGAAATGCTCACAGGCATTGTCCTTTTCTTCTAATTTTAGTTCTGAAACTGCAAGATTGAACCAACAATGTTTATTTTTCATGTCAAGATTTACTGCTTTTATATAGATTTCTTTTGCTAATAAAAAGTCATTTTCGACAAAAGCTTTTTCTCCATCCATCAGCAATTGATTAACGTTAACCGCTTGTGAAATACAAATTTGAGTAAAAAGTAGAAAAACAGACATTATAATTCTGCTCTTAAAGAAGTATTGAAATAAAAATAAAAAATATGTTAGAAATTGTTTCTTGTACCCCCAAGTTATAGTTGAGACAGAGGTAAATTTTAGCATAAAAAAAATATTATAATTTAAAAACACTGACTTGTACACATTTATGAATTCAGACTTGAATTCTGTGGTATCATTTTGTTTTTGAAAATTATAATATTCTGTATTTCAAACTTATATAAAAAAAATCAAACTACCAAAGATTTTTCTTACTATTTAATTCGGCTTAGGATACTGCTTCTTAATATTTCGAATTAACTCTTCCAATCCATTTAGTTTTAATTCATAGATCAACTGAAGCTGCTGCCCTAGCTCTCCTTTAGGAAATCCTTTGTTATGATACCAAACCACATAATATTCAGGTAAATCTATTAAAAAACGGCCTTCGTATTTTCCGAAAGGCATTTTGGTATGCGCTAATTTTATGAGCTGTTTTTTGTCTTGTTCCATAGTTTAGAAGAAAAAAGAAGCAAGAAGAAAGAATTGATCTTTCTTCTTGCTTCAATTATATGCAAAGCTATTATTATTTTTTACTATTTCACTACTCCCAACCGCTATCGGGATAAAAAAATTTCGCCACGAATTCACGAATTAAGTTGAGTATAATTCGTGAATTCGTGGCGAATAAAAACTTAGAATCTAAGAACCTTAGTTCCTTAGTAATGCCATCTCACAAATGCTTCCATAGCTGCGTAAGTTGCCAAACCTAATTGGTGGTACAAAGCTGCTGTTTCTGCATTTCTGTCTTCAGCTCTCTGCCAGAACTCTCTTGCATCTGTTCCTTGAAAAACAACACCGTCTTTTTGAGATTGGTGCTTGAAGATTCCGTGACGCTTTGCTAAAACTTGGTCTGGACTCATTGGCACAGCCATTTCAACCTCGTCAATTCCCCATTCCTGCCAAGCTCCGCGGTATAACCATAACCAACAGTCATCCATGAATGATTTTGGTTTTAAAGCTTTTACTGCTTCAAAAATAGCATCTAAGCAAACTTTATGAGTTCCGTGTGGATCTGCTAAATCTCCTGCTGCGTAGATTTGGTGCGGTTTAATTTTTTCAATTAAATCCATTGTTAACTGAATATCTTCCTGTCCAATTGGTTTTTTCTCAATTGTACCTGTTTCATAAAACGGAAGTTCCATAAAATGAATCTGTTCGTCTGGCAATCCAACAAAATGACTTGTTGCTCTCGCCTCACCTTTTCTGATCAATCCTTTAATGTAACGTACTTCAGGAATATCAATTTCACTATTCTTTTTATTCTCTAAGAATGTTTGTGCTTTTTTGTAGATGTTATCAGCCTCTTCGCTTTTGATTCCGAATTTTTCATTGTAATCAATTACGAATCTTGCAAAACGCAACGCTTCATCATCAGCAACAGCAATATTTCCAGAAGTTTGATACGCTACGTGCACTTCATGTCCTTGCTCTTGCAAACGCATAAAAGTTCCTCCCATACTAATGATATCATCATCTGGATGCGGGCTGAAAATTAATACACGTTTTTTAGCCGGCTCTGCTCTTTCTGGGCGATTTGAATCGTCCGAATTTGGTTTCCCGCCTGGCCAGCCTGTAATTGTATTTTGTAATTTATTAAAAATCTTAATATTAGTATCGTATGCTGGACCTGAATCAGCTAATAAATCGCTCATTCCGTTCTCGATATAATCAGCATCAGTAAGCATTAAAATTGGTTTTTTAAGATCTAATGCCAATCCTAAAACTGCTTTTCTTGTTAATTTATCAGTCCATTCAATTTTCTCAACAAGCCAAGGTTTGTTGATTCTTGTCAGTTTTGAAGATGCTTCTTTATCTAAAATAAAAACTGCATTATTGTGTTCTTGCAAGAAAGAAGCTGGAACACGATTTGTAACTTCGTCTTCAACTGATCTTTTTACAATATTTGCTTTTCCTTCACCCCAAGCTAATAAGATAACTCTTTTAGCTTCCATGATTTTTTTAACTCCAAGTGTAATTGCAGTTCTTGGTGTATTATTTAATCCAAAAAAATCTTTGCTTGCTGCTACTCTAGTAATATGATCTAAAGCTACTAAACGTGTTTTAGAGTTTTGAAGCGAACCTGATTCGTTAAAACCAATGTGTCCGTTTCCTCCAATTCCTAAAATCTGTAAATCGATTCCGCCTAAAGCTTCAATTTTTGCTTCGTATTCGTGGCAATAGTCAGCAATTTGTTCTTTAGTTAAAAGTCCGTCAGGAACATGAGCGTTCTCAGGTAAAATATCGACATGATCAAAAAGTAATTCTTTCATAAAACGAACATAACTGTTGATAGAATTTGGCTCCATTGGGTAATATTCATCTAAGTTGAAACTGATTACGTTTTTAAAACTCAAGCCTTCCTCTTTATGCAATCGAACTAACTCTGCATATAGTCCTTTTGGAGAAGAACCTGTTGCAAGACCTAGAATACAAGGTTGATTTTCTTTTTGTTTCGATTGAATTAAAGCTGCAATTTCTTGAGCAACTGCTTTTGAAGCTTCGTTCGAATTTTCAAAAACAACTGTGTTGATGTTTTCGAATCGCTTTTCGAAACCTGTTGCTTTGTCGATTTTACTTTTTAACATGATATAGTAGTTTATTTTAATTTCTCATTAATTTACCAACTTCTATATTTATGACCTTTTACTGCATAAAAAAGAATCATTAAATAAGATGGCAGCAGCATTAAATAAGCAATTTGGTTTCCACTTTTAGAAACCGCCTGCGTTCCATCTGCGATATTTGATGCGTTTATAGTTTCTGTAATCAGACCGTAAAACAAAGGAAAGATCGCACCGCCAATGATACCCATAATCAAAATGGCACTTCCTATTTTAGTATATCCGCCTAGATCTTCAAGCGCCATTGGCCAAATTGCAGGCCAGCAAAGTGCATTTGCCAAACCTAGTAATGCTACTAAAAGTATTACAACTGGCAAATTTGGAACTCCCGGCAATTGTACCATTATATTTGGCGAGATCAAAACGATTGCTAAAACCAAAATTATACCTAAAACTCCTGACGCTTTTAAAGCAGTTACCTGAGAAAGGTATTTTGGAATTAATGATATTCCTAAAATATATCCCACAACCATTGCCGACATTGTAAATGAAGTTAATTTTAAATAAAAATTCCCTTCATCACCATAAACTCCCAATTGTTTTCCGAAACCTCCGATAGAATCTCCAGCTAAAACTTCGGCTGCTAAATAAAGCATCAAAGTTACAACTCCTAATACTAATTGTGGGCGTTTGAACGCGTTTTTAATTTGCTTAAAAATACTCAAATTTGTTATATTTCCATCTTCATCAAGATCAATTTCAGGAAGCGGCGATAATTTTACCAATATTGCAAGAACAACTATTATCAAACCCATATAAAGATATGGTGTCTGTAATTGCAAAGCTAAAGCATTTAAAGCGTTTGCTTTTGAAGCGGAATCCAACAGCGCAATTTTATCTGCAGTAAAGTCCTGCATGTTTGACAATACTAAGGCTGTTAATATAATTGGCGCAACAAAACCGGCCATCTTATTTGCAATTCCTAAAACACTGATTCTTGCGGCTGCACTTTCTCTAGGTCCTATTACAACTACATACGGGTTAGCTGCGGTTTGCAATATCGCCAAACCTGTTCCCATGATAAATAAAGCGATCAAAAACAGTAAAAAAGTTCTGCTTTCTGCAGCTGGGTAAAACATAAATGCTCCAGCGGCAATGATAAGCAATCCTAGTGAAATCCCATTTTTATAACCTACTTTTTCGATTACCCAAGAGGATGGAACTGCCATTACAAAATAGGCAATATAGAAAGCAAAAGTTACAAAATAGGCTTGAGAAGAGGTTAATTCGCAAGCTAATTCAAAAAACGGAATTAGCGGTCCGTTTAACCACGTTACAAATCCGAGAATAAAAAACAAAGCGGTCAGAATGACCATTGGAATAATTGCACTCCTTTTGTTTATTTGTATGGCGCTTTCAATGTTTGACATAATACTTTTGGGTTGATAGTTAATAGTTTTTTTTATTTTCAACCTAAATTTAGTACCAACACTCACAATCGGTATGCGTATTTTATGCATTTTTATGCATTTTTTTTGCATTGCAAAAGTAATCTAATATGTTGTATTCTGCCCTAAATTAGATATAAATTTTTTGTTAATTTTTATTGCCAGTCTAAAACTGGATAATACTTTTTAAGATATTCTTTTACTTCTGCAATATCTTCTTTTGCGGTTAAATCGGGAACATGTTCTGAAAATGGAATTCCTAATGTTGTTCCCGGGTTTTCTTTTACAGAGTTCAAAAGTACTGTAGGAAGCTCTTTTTCATCACGTTCTGGATTTACAGGGCAATTTTTAAGATGCGTATACAAAGTACTTCCGTTAAATTTAAAAGCATTCATACTTACTCTTATTTTTCCATCAACGTCTTTATAATTTTCTAAATCTGCCGCTGTTGGTTTCTCTAGAATATCCAATAATTGATTATTTTCATCTAGTTTGGCAATTGCAAAACGCGAAATTCTTTCAAGCGGAAAATCAAGTGCATCACGATCGTAACTGATAAATGCGTTTGGACTATTTGTTTCGCGCAGTGCTCGCAAGGCTTCTGCTGAATATAAATTATCACTGTTGCAAACTGAGTATTCTTGCAAATTTAATTCAGGAAACTGCATTACGGCTTGAAACAAAGCATCAGCAGTCCCAAATGGTTTTATTCTTCCTTCAGGAATATACTGTACTGCAAATGAAATATTGAGTCCATGAAAATCATTATCTACATTTTTACTTCCGTAAAACTCTTTAAACAGCTCTCCCTGCTCTCCAATAATAATATAGATATTTGTATAACCTGCTTTTTTTGCATTTAATAAAAGATAATCTAGTAAAGGTCTTCCGCTTGAACCAACACCTATTAAACCTTTGCTTCTTTCATTTGCTTGTGCTATTTCTTCGGGTGATAAATTGTCTAAAACTGCTTCTTTTTTCATACGGGATGATGCTCCGCCCGCAAGAATAACTAAATTGTTGTGCATACTTATTTTTTAAATTTCGATATTTTCTATAGTTCTTACTCCTGGATCTACATTTACAGCATATGCTTCCTGTGCTCCTGCGTTTAAAATGGCTTCGATTACAGCGTTTTCAATTTGCGGATCTGCAATTACTACAATACTTCCGCCGCCGCCAGAACCTACAATTTTGGCTCCGTAAGCACCTGCTCGCAAGGCAGCATTAATCATAGCATCAATTCTAGGAACTGTAATTTTTAATAAATCACGTAAAACTTCGTGATGCTGATTCATTAATTCTCCAATTTTTTTAAGATCTAAAACTGGTTTTTCAAACTCTTTTAAAGCTTCTTTTGTGTAGTGATAATTTTTAAGAGCGGCTTCAAAAAACGGAATTAAACGATCTGGCAGACAATTTCGATAGCGATCAAAGTCTTCTATTTTTGAGGCATGCAGATCAAAATCAGGGAAATTTTGTTTAACAATACCTATAGACATCAATGCATTTCCTTTTATTTCTCCAATCAAACCAATTGTTTCTTTAGGAACACCAGAAACTCCTGTAATCAAACCTTTCAATCCTGTTCCGATAATTCTATAAGAAAAAGGTTGTTTTGTATTAATATACACGATGTTCCCTACTCCAATACTAAAATGATCCATCATTCCGCCCGGTTCTCCATGTTCTAAAACTTCAGATTCATATCCTAATTTCGACAGGAATTCAGGAGTCACTTCATGATCAATTCCGAAGGCATCGATTAAAAAACGAATCCAAGCCATTAATAAGGCTGATGAACTTGAAGTTCCAGAGTTTATCGGAATATCGCCGGTAATTGTAATTGTATAACCTGTGTTTGGCACACAACCATATCTGCGCAGTACGCGCAGTGATGAAGCAAAATAATCACGAGGCTCTAGTTTCTCAAAAGCAGCGTTAATATCAATGGTTCTAACTTCATCAATGTCGATCATGTTTAGAACAAAAGTATTGGTGCTATTTTGTTCTGCGGTTAGTTTTATATTTCGATCTATTGCACAGGCAATAACCGGCAATCCTAAATAATCTTGATGATCTCCAAAGAGACATGTCCGACCTGGGGCTAATGAAGTAATTTTTTTCATTTAAAAAGAGTCATTAAATCATTATACAACAATAGTTTATAATGATTTCTTGGTTATGGATATTTTTTTGATTTTCAATTTTAACTCCACAAAACTATCGATTATATTTTTATAAAACAAGTAAAATTAAAAAAATGTGCTCGAACACACTTTAAAAATGTCCTCGAGCACACTAAATAATTATGACGTGCTATTTTAAATAATCAAATCAAAGTTTCTATATTTGCTTATATGGATAAAAAGTACACAATTAAGGATATTGCAAAAATGGCAGGAGTTTCTAAAGGAACTGTTGACAGAGTCTTGCATAACAGAGGGAAGGTTTCTCCTACAGCACTGGACAAAATAAACGAGGTTTTGAATGTGATTAACTATGAACCTAACTTAATTGCCCGTAATTTAAAAAATAATAAGATTTATCGTATTTGTGTTTTACTGCCTGATCCAGAAATAGATCCGTACTGGCTGCCATGTGTAAACGGCATTCAAGATGCAAAAACTGAATTTAAAGCTTACAGCGTTATTATTGAAACACACTATTTTAATCCTGAAAGTACTAAATCATTTTTAAGCACTAATGAAAAAATCATCAATCAATCGCCTGATGCGGTTTTAATAGCGCCTTTATTTCATAAAGAAACTCTTGAAATTATTAAGCAGTATGACGAATTGAATATTATGGTTAATACTTTTAATAACCAGGTTGAATCTTCTTCGATAAAGGGTTTTGTTGGACAAGATTTATACAAAAGCGGTCGTGTTGCTGCCAGTTTAATGAATTTGATTTTACCAAAAGGTCAAATTGCAATTATACATATTGACGAAAGCCTTAAAAATGCAGTTCACATGCAGAAAAAGGAACAAGGTTTTAGAAATTATTTTGAAGAGAAAAATCTTTCTGATTTCACTTTAACGACTTTAAAATTAAAACATTCTAACATCGAGACTAAATTCACCGCTTTTTTAGAGGAGAATCCTAATTTGAGCGGCATTTTTATCACGACTTCTAAAGCGTATCAAATAGCTTCTCTATTAACTTCTGCAAAAGATAAAAAAATCGCAATTATTGGTTATGATTTAATTGAGAAGAATGTAAACTTCTTGAATAAAGGTTTGGTTCATTTTTTAATTCACCAAAATCAAAAAAGACAAGCTTATTTAGGTGTCAGTACTTTAGTCGAACACTTTTTATTTAGAAAAGATATTCCTGAAACTATTTTACTGCCTATCGATATTATTAATGTCGAAAATGCTTCATTTTACGCTTAACCCGTTTTATCGCAAAGACACTAAGTTTTTTTTAATCATATAAACACTAAAAATTTAAGCCGCTAAATCTGTAAACCAAAAATGGCTCGCAAATTTAGCAGCTTAAATTTTTTTTATTTTAAAACCTTTGAACCTCTGTCTCTTTGAATCTTTGTCTCTTTGAATCTTTGTCTCTTTGAATCTTTGTCTCTTTGAATCTTTGTCTCTTTGAATCTTTGCCTCTAAAAAAAACTATTTCATCAAAATAAATCTTCCAAAAGAAGAAGCGATATGAAAATTAGGCGTTTCGGTATTTGGATTTACCCATGAAATCCAAGTTGGCTCGTATGCGCCATTTTCTACTTTAGAAAATTTAGCTCTATATACACCGGTTTCAATTATGTTATTTTGAATTAAATCTAATTCTTCAAGTGATTTTATACTTATCTTACCTTCAACTGTAAAAGACTTTTCATCTTTTGATGCTTTTAAGTGTAAATTATCTTTTGGCCAATTCCAATTAAAATCAAACTTCCTGTCTGGGTAAGCCTCAAAATCCATTGTTCTTGTTTCAGTATCCATTTCCAGACAATAATAAGGACTTAGCTTCTCATTTTTTCTAAAAAACAGCTCCACTCTATCTGAATTTCCGATACTATCAATACTGTCATCTTTTTTATCGATATAAACATCAGTATCAAAAACTCTAAAATTAAAAAATAGATTCTCTAGATCCCAACAAGCTCTAAATTCAATTTTAGAAATAGAATCACTTTTCCAAGGAGAACAAAAATCAGTCAAACAGTTTGCTTTTTCCCAAGTCTTAAAATCTAAAATTTTATCAGAATTTTGCTCTTGTTTTTCTACTAAAATTACTTGATATTCTTTCACAATTGTATTTCTTAAAATTTGTTAATTTTTTATTTTTTCAAAAGCCGAAAATGACACAAAAAAAGGTCACTATTTTTCTCTTTTTTTCAGATCACTAAAGTAGTTTAAAATTCAAGAAAAAAACACAACTGAAATAAAAATAAAATTGCCTAAAATTATTTTAAAGCAATAAGAAAAGCCTGATGAATTATTATTTACCTCACATTATCATTACGAATTTCATAAAGTTTTAATAAAACAACACCAACAATACACCCAAAGAGCCTTGTCAAGTAAAAAACCCTCAATTTTACTGATCTTTTTAATCGCTGCTTAATTTGTAGATATTCCATCTTTTTAAGTAAAAAAAAATGTTTTATGTAATTTTATGTGCTCGAGAACATTTTTTTTATGTGTTCGAGCACATTTTTTATGTTTTTTCTTGTTTAGTAAAAATATAATCGATAGTTTCGTTATATAATAATCTTAAAAATAAGTTAATTAAAATGTTTTTTAAGCATTTTTCGCTCTTAAAAAAATGACCAAAAACGGGTAAAAACTCCAAAAACATGTCAAAAGTAAAGGGTGTATTTATAGCAGAAAAACGACTCAATTATAATTCAGAAAAAGAGTAAACCTAAATTTAAAATCAAATAAAAAGAAAAGAAAACCTACAAAACAAAAAGCAAAATTTTTATTAACCAAAAAACCAATTAAGAGTATGAAATTATTAACCCAAAAAAAACCTAGAGACTTTCGGATTAACAATTTATCCGGGAAAGAAATTAAACTCACGATTCTTTCGTTGTTAGTTTTCACATTTCAAGCTTCGGCAGCAACTCCTGTAAATGTGTTTTCTAAAACCAATACTTCGTTGTTTTTTGAAAAAACGGTAAAGGGTAAAGTAACAGATCAAAACGGACTTCCCCTGACAGGTGTAAACGTAACCATAAAAGGCACCAAAACGGGTGTGCAAACCGATGTTGACGGAAGTTTTGCAATTACAGTTCCTGATAGTGCAACCAAACTTATTATAACATACATTGGTATGGAAGACCAAGAGGTAACAATAGGAAGCGCACCTCTAAAAATTGTTATGAAGGAAGCTGGTCAAAAACTAGAGGAAGTTGTTATTGGATATGGAAAAGCCAGAAAAAAAGACCTTACTGGTTCTGTGAGCTCTGTTGGAAAAGACAATTTAAATTTAGGAGGAACTATTGCCAATGTTGGACAAGCTCTTCAAGGTCGTGCCTCTGGAGTACAAGTACAGCAAAATAGTTATGCTCCTGGAACTACTCCAAATGTTGTGATTAGAGGAGGAAATTCTATTAACAATTCAAATGGTCCGTTGTATGTAGTTGATGGTTTCATTACAAGTTCAGGAGGTTCTATCAGTCCAAACGATATTGAAAACATTCAGATATTAAAAGATGCCTCTTCTACTGCTATTTATGGTTCAAGAGGAGCAAATGGTGTAATCTTGATTACGACTAAAAAAGGAAAATCAGGTAAAATGCAGGTTGAAGCAGAGATTTCTGATGGTTTTCAAAACATCATTAATAAACCTACATTACTAACTGGTCAGCAATTTGTTGATATTCAAAATGCAATTCAACTTGAAAACGGAAGACCTCCTCTTTTTCCAGCGAGTCTTCCTGTGGCCAATACGAATTGGTTTGATGCAGCAACACGCCCAGGTGAAGTACTAAACAGATCTCTTACTTTTAGCGGAAGCGATCAAACATCTAAATTTTTTCTTTCTGGAAATTACATCAAACAAACCGGAGCCATTGAAAATACTGATTTCGAAAGATACAGTGTAAGAATGGGAGGCGAAAAAAGATTTAACAGCAAATTAAACATGGGTACCAATTTTTATGGTGCCGCGACAGAAGGAAACAATAGTGACTTTGGAGATAATATTCTATCGCCAATGTTTTCAATTCAGACAGCCTATCCTAATCTACCTATTTATAATGCTGACGGAACTTACAATAAATACTTAGGTAAGGATAATGCATTAGCCCTTTTATTAGAGCCAACCGATCATGTTATTAATAGAATGGTTAATGGTAATATGTTTTTAGATTATGAAATCATCAAAGGTCTAACGTATCATTTTGGTGCGGGTGCTGAATGGCAAGAAAACATTCAAGGAAAATATACACCAAGAACTTTAACTGCAGGAGCTGCTTTGAAAGGAACTGGTTCTGAAGAAAACAAAACTTATTTTAGATGGAGTACGGAACAATATTTAACCTATAAGTTTAATATTAAAGAACAGCATGCTATAACAGCAATGATTGGTACTTCTAATCAAAAAGATACATACGAAAGAATGAAAGCTTCTGGATCTGGATTTTCTAGTGATGTATTGACTTACTATAATTTACAAGGTGCTGAAGTGTATTTGAAACCAGAAACACAAAAATTAGAGACAAAATTAACTTCTTATTTTGGAAGGTTAAACTATGCCTTTAACGATAAATACTTAGCTTCTTTTACGCTGAGACGAGACGGTTCTTCTCGTTTTGGACCAAATAATAAATACGGAACATTCCCTTCTGGTGCTATTGCATGGAAAATCTCTAACGAACCTTTTATGCAAAAATTAGATAAGATTTCTGAACTTAAATTAAGAGTAAGTTACGGTATTACAGGAAATGATGGTATTGGAGATTATGCATACATGAACACACTAAAATCTTGGGGCGCAACAATTGCTCCTGATAGTTTCGTAGGTGCTAATGAACCTGAAAACTTACCAAATCCTAATTTAAAATGGGAAGAAACAGCGCAAACCAATATAGGTTTAGACATGGGATTTTTAGACAGTAAAATAACGGCAACGATTGATGTATATAAAAAGAGAACTACTGATGCATTGATCAGAGTTCCTGTTGGCGGATGGTGGGGTTTTAACAATCAAACCATGAACTCTGGAGTTATTGACAACCAAGGTATTGAACTTGGAATCACCACTACAAACTATAGAAATGATAAATTTCTGTGGACAACTTCCTTGAACGTTGCCTACAATAAACAAGAAGTTATATCTCTAGCTGATAATGTAAAAATTATTAGTACTAATACGTCTAACCCAAGCGGAACGGTTTCTGGAAGAGAATTCACAAGATTAGAGCCTGGAAAAGAAATGGGAGTATTGTACGGATTTAAATATGCCGGCGTAATCAAAACTGGAGAAGTTTATGCTCCACAGCCTTTATCTAAACCTGGAGATCCAAAATATGAAGATCTTACGGGAGATGGAAAAATCACTGCTGATGATAGAACATACTTAGGAAATTCTACACCACATTATATTGCAGGTTTCAACAATGATTTTAGATTTGGAAATTTTGATATGAATATCTTTTTTCAAGGAGCTTTTGATTATTCTGTTTATAATATGACAAAAATGGTAGGAGAATCCAGCACAAGCACAGACGCTCTAAATCGTTGGGTAGCTGGAACTAATGAAAACACAGATATTCCAAGAGACGGTTACTACAAAAGTACTTATGGCAGTTACGTAAATTCAAAATTTGTTGAAGATGCATCTTACATTCGTTTAAAAAATGTTTCTATCGGATATTCCATTCCAGAAAGTGCATTAAGACAAGTAAAATTTATAGACAATATTAGATTGTATGCTATAGGACAGAATTTATTGACCATTACAAATTATTCTGGAAACGACCCTGAAATAAATGGACATACAAGCAGCTCTACAGCGCAAAACATTGGTGGCGGAATTGATTTTAACTCTTTCCCAGCTTCTAGAACGTTTATTTTAGGCATAAAAGTGACTATTCACTAGTCTAAAAAGCTTTTTTAGTAACATTTAAATTTATTAAAATGAAAAAACATACAATATTATTACTATTACTAGCGGCTGGAGTACAATTTTCCTGTAACCAGGATCTTGAACCTACGGTATATAGTAGTTTGACCAATACCAATGGGTATCAAACAAAGTCAGATGCTATTGCTGCAGTCAATTCCGTTTATGGCAGACTAAAAGGTCCTTCTGTAGGCGATAACTATTCATACTGGGCAACAAGACACTTTGCTCTCACCGATATTGCTACAGATTTAGGTCATTGCCAATTTGGTGGAGATCCGGGACAATTATCATTAGGAACTTGGAATTCTAGTAACGGATTGCTTCAAGAAGATTGGAATGCCATGTATAAATTGATTGCCAATGCAAATAATGCGATTTTTAACATTGCAAAAATGTCTGGGATAACTGCTGCCGAAAAGGCTCAATTTATTGCTGAAGCCAAATTTTTAAGAGCATCTTCATATATGGATTTAACGGATGCTTGGGGACCTGTAATTTTAATTACGGAAGCTAACTTAAGAAATCCAGGTTATTTAGAACAAATAGCTCCGTCATCAGTAGAAGAAATAGATGCTTTCCTGATCAAAGAATTAAATGAAGCTGCAGATGTATTGCCTTTAAATTACCAAAATAATCCAATTTATGGTACTAATGATGTAGCTCGTGCTACTAAAGGCGCCGCACTTACTTTATTAGCGAAGTTATACTTACGCAGTCATGATTGGCAAAAAGTAGCAACACTTACGCAGCAAGTAATGAACTTGAATCAGTACAGTCTTTATCCATCATATTTAGGATTATTTAAAGAAAGCAACAAATGGTGCTCAGAAAACATCTTTTCTTCTCTTAGTGATGCTAACGTAAATGGAACAGAATTATTGAACCATTTTGGACCTACAGATCACCCAGTTGTACAAAACAGATGGCAATATTATACAGTAAACTGGGATTTCTTCAATACATTTGGTAATGAAGATGATAGAAAAAAATGTTTCTTTCCAGAGTTTATGGGATCAGATGGTTTATTGCACAAACAAGCACCAACTTTGGGTGCGCAGCCGCCTGCTGGCGTACTTTATATGCCGGATGTAGCAACCAGAAAATATGCTGATGATGAAACCACAACCTATTATGATGGTCATAGTGTGAATATTTTACGTTATGCAGATGTATTATTGAGCAGAGCTGAAGCCTTAAACGAGATCAGCGGTCCAACATCTGAAGCTATAGATCTTATTAATCAAGTAAAAGGAAGATCACATGCAAAACTATTAGTGCTGTCAGAACATACTCAGGCTTCATTAAGAGATGCTATTTTACAAGAAAGAGGATGGGAACTTTTTTATGAAGGAAAACGTCGTGCTGATTTAATCAGAATGAACAAATATGATGTTCTGGTAAATGCTTATCACCTTAGAGTTGGTGAAGCGGCACTTATCAAAATGCCTCAAAACAAATATTATACTTACCCGCAAAGTCAAGTTGATCTTAATCCAAAATTGAGTAATGCTGACAGGCAATAAATAAATTTTAAATCAGGAATAGGCAGTTAAATCAGCTGTCTATTCTTGATTTTTTATACAAAAGCACTTTTCTGTTTCATTCAAAAAAGCCTTTATAATGATCAAAAAACTAATTTTAAAATGGAGCTTTATTTTGGCAGTACTTGCATTGACAAGCTGTTCTAAAAAACAAGGCAATTATATCACAAATATCAATATTGGGACTCATAGCAACAACGAATTGAAAATTCAAATCGATGTTACTACGAATGACGATGTACAGGTATATGCCGAATATTGGACTGCAAAAAATGGAACTAAAAACAAGATAATTTCTCCTATTTCAAAAAAAGGGCTTTCACATTCTTTAGTACTTCTTAATATAATTCCTGAAACTGACTATAATTTTAAATTAATTACAGTGCAGGGAAAAGAAAAAGACAGCAGTAAAGTATACAATTTTAAATCACGAAAACTGCCGGAATGGCTGCAGAAAAAGTTCAAAGCAAATAGTCCAAAACCAGAGCTTTTACCGCAAAACTTCAAAAAAGGGTTTATGCTTATGGCTAAAAGAGAAACTCCAGGAACAGCATTTATTGTTGATTACAAAGGAAATATTAGATGGTATCATACAGTAGAAAATACTGGTTTTAAAGTAACGCATTTCACAAAAGAGCAAACTATACTTTCTATTCTAGGAACCAATGATGAGCCTACAAGTTATGGCAGTGAAATTCTAGAAATTAACCTGCAGGGCGATACTTTAACGCATATTAAAAAAGGACAAGGCGATCTAAAACAAGTTATCCACCATGAAATCATAAAAAAATCAGCAAATGAGATTGTTACTTTATTTGTTGATGCTAAAATAACAGACTTATCTGCAATTGGTGGAAAAAAGAGAGACACTATAAATGGTGATGGAATCCTGATTCTAGACAAAAAAG
This sequence comes from Flavobacterium sp. FlaQc-28, assembly GCF_044007415.1. Classification (NCBI taxonomy): domain Bacteria; kingdom Pseudomonadati; phylum Bacteroidota; class Flavobacteriia; order Flavobacteriales; family Flavobacteriaceae; genus Flavobacterium; species Flavobacterium sp. FlaQc-28. Next base: position 382,474 of record NZ_JBIPCM010000002.1, on the reverse strand, counting down.
GAAAACAAATTTGGAAATGGAGTGTTTTTGATGATCTCGATCCAATGAAAGACAAAGCTTTATTGAAAACTAAAAAAGACTGGATGCACGCCAACAGCCTAAACTATGATAAAGATGGTAATTTTTTAATCTCTTTTTACAACAACGGACAAATCTGGAAAGTCGATTCTAAATCTGGAAAAGTAATTTGGAAATTAGGAAGAAACGGCAATATGAAAATGGCTAAGGATAGCGATTTCTCACAGGCACACGCTGCACACATCAACCAAGACGGAAGTTTAATGTTTTTTGATAATGGTGTAGACAAAAAGCAATCATCAGTTTTTGCGATTAAAGTAGACGAAAAAAACAAAGCAGTACAGCTCGATTTTCATGTAAACCTGCCAAAAGATATTTACAACGATAGAATGGGAAGCGCCTATATGATCAATAAAGATCTCATATTGGTTTGCTGTTCCAAAAGACATATAACGGTTTTAACCAACAAAAAAGGAGTATTACTTTGGGCTTTAGAGTCTGAAATACCTCCTTATCGCGTACAATTTATTCCAGAAGAAAACATGAAACCTTTTCTTTTAAATTAAAAATTCTAGTCATGAAAAAAATAATTCTTATTGGTCTCTTTTCAGCATTGCCAATGATTCTTTTCAATTCTTGCAATACTTCAAACTCTCAGACTTTGGCAGCCAAAACGACTGCTGATGATGAAGGTTATATTACCATTGATACTTCTAAAATTCCAGATGATGAATTTGGAGAATCTGTACGTTATGGCCGCGAATTGATGCTGAAAACGGCTTATTATATTGGTCCAAATGGTATTAATGGAAAATATTTAGGCAACAAAATGAATTGCACCAACTGTCATCAAGATGCTGGTACAAAACCTCATGCCTTCAATTTAATGTCATCACATGATAATTATCCGCAATATCGCGGACGCGAAAACAAAGTTCTTACACTTGCTGAACGTGTAAACAATTGTGTAATGAGACCACACTCAGGAAAACCGCTTCCGCTTGACGGAAAAGAAATGGTTGCCTTTTTATCCTATTTTAAATGGATCAGCAAATTTGTTCCAAAAGACGGACAATTTAAAGGTGCGAAAAACTTAGAAATTGAATTTCCAGATGTTGCTGCAAGTCCAGAAAGAGGAAAAGCTTTGTTTGCTGAAAATTGTGCACGCTGCCACGGAAATAATGGCGAAGGAATCTATAATGCAGACAAATCAGGCTACACCTACCCTCCTTTATGGGGAAAATATGCTTATCAGCCCGGCTCAAGTATGCACCGCGTTATCAAACAAGCACAATGGTTAAAAAGTAATATGCCGTATGACAAAGTAACTTTAGGAAAACCATATCTTACAGATGCCGAAGCACTCGATATTGCTGCCTATGTAAATGATGATGCCATTCATGAAAGACCAAATCCTAAAACGTTAGATTATCCTAATAAAATGGGAAAACCTATTGATTATGCTCACAGTCCTTTTAGCGACAATTTCTCTGAAGAGCAGCATAAATATGGGCCATACAAACCCATTATTGCCTATTGGAAAAAAAACGGATGGAAAGCCGTTTACTAAATAATAAAGCACACTTTTTAACTTGAACATAAAAACACAATGAAACTAAACCTAAAAAACAACGAAATACTAAGCAGCATATTGATTATGTGTCTTTTCATTTTCAGTATTCCATTGACTGCACAAGTAAAATATACAGACGGCAACGACAGCTGGAATCCTAATTTACTAGGAAATCATCGTGTTCTTGTTAACTTTTCTGGAACAGGAAATATCGCTAAAACTACTATAGAATGGCGCAGAAGAGATGAGAAACCTGAACTTAAAAAAATTATTGTTCAAGATGCCGCTGGTAAAGAAATTCTTAATGTAAAAACAGAAAACATCAACCGAGAAAACGGAACAATTTACTTTGAACCAATTTCTGGTAAAGGAACTTATTATGTTTATTATATGCCTTACATTGATGAAGGCACAGCCAATTATCCAAAAGGAATTTATGCTAAAGCAGAAAACAAAGCAGATGCGCAGTGGATTTCTAAAATAAAAGCAGGTCTAAAAGACAATTGTACTATTACAGAAATTCAAAGTGTAAATGCTTTTAACAGCTTTTATCCAATGGAAGTAATTGCAACAGCTGCTGAAACGTCTGCTATTATTGCTAAAAACAGCGGCAGTACTTTTCTTGTCTTCCCAGAAGATAGACTGCACTCCATTCGAATGAAAAATGATTTACCACAACGCTGGATTGAAAAAGGTATACAAAACAATTTTTCTGATACGGCAAAGAAAGGCGAATATTTAGCTTTTCAATTAGGAGTATACGCTCTTGCAGATTTAAAAAATGTAAAAATATCTTTTACGAATTTAGTCAGTACAAATGGAGCGACAATAGAAGGAAAAGACATCAGCTGTATCAATACTGACGGAACAAAATATGACGGCACTCCTTTTACCAATACTGTTTCTATTTCAAAAGGAAAAGTTCAGGCAATGTGGTGCGGGATTGATGTTCCACAAACTGCTGCCGCTGGAAATTATACCGGAAAAGCAACTGTTACCGCTGACGGAAAATCTACAGCAATCACACTTCAAATAACAGTAACTAATGAAGTTACTAAAAACGGAGGCATTGACAGTCCTGAAAAAATGACGCGTTTAAAATGGTTAAATTCTACATTAGCTCAAGAAAATACCGTAATTGCACCTTATACTCCACTAGTAGTAAAAGATACTGAAATTTCTTTATTAGGTCGCAAACTAGCTTTAGGAGCTAATGGTTTTCCAACTCAAATTCAGACTTTTTTCACGCCAGAAATGACAACTGTCACGACAAAACCAAATGATATTTTAAGTGCTCCAATAACATTCCATTTTATAGATGCAGCAGGAAAAGAATCACTGCAATGGAAAAATAATGGTTTAAAATTCACTAAAAAAGAGGCCGGAACCGTATCTTGGGAAAGCACATCTACATCAAAATCAGTTCAAATGGATGTAAATGCTGCTATTGAATTTGATGGTTTTTTACATTATACCGTTAAGGTTACCGCTTTAGAAGATGCTTCATTCAACGACATTAATTTTCAACTGCCAATGCAGCTAACATCTGCAAAATATATGATGGGACTTGGTCAAAAAGGTGGTGATCGTCCTGCATCTTTTGACTGGAAATGGGACGTTGCCCATAAAAATCAAGATGGCGCTTGGATAGGAAATGTAAATTCTGGATTGCAGTTTTCTCTAAGAGATGAAAAATACAGCCGTCCGCTAAACACTAATTTCTATTTACAAAAACCATTATTATTACCTGCTTCTTGGGGTAACGAAAACAAAGGCGGAATCACTATAACACCAAACCAAAAATCGGTTTTAGTAAACGCATACAGTGGTGCTCGCAACATGAAAAAAGGAGATGTTTTGTATTACAACTTTACTTTACTGATCACTCCGTTTCACACCATCAATACGGATTTTCAATGGGATAACAAATTTTATCACAAATACAGTCCAATCGATTCAATTGCCAAAACTGGTGTAACGGTAATCAATATTCACCACGCAAATGCTATCAACCCTTACATCAACTACCCTTTTATCGAATTTAAAAAGATGAAAAACTATATTGATGAAGCGCATCAAAAAGGTTTAAAAGTAAAAATCTACAATACCGTTAGAGAAGTTTCGAATAAAGCTTACGAGACTTTTGCTTTAAAAAGTTTAGGACATGAAATTTATTCTCCAGGAAAAGGCGGTGGATTTTCTTGGCTGCAAGAACACGTAGGCGATGATTATATCGCAGCTTGGTTTGTGCCTGAAATTAAAGATGCGGCAATAGTAAACAGCGGCATGAACCGTTGGCATAACTACTATGTAGAAGGAATGAACTGGCTAACACAAAATGTTGGTATTGATGGAATTTATCTTGACGATGTTGCTTTTGACAGAATCACAATGAAACGTATTAAAAGAGTTTTAACCAAAGACGGTCACCCAGGAATTATCGATTTACACAGTGCGAATCAATACAACAAAAGCGATGGTTTTAACAATAGTGCCAATTTATACATGGAACACTTTCCGTACATCAATAAACTATGGTTTGGAGAATACTTTGATTACGAAAAAGGACAACCTGACTTTTTCTTAACTGAAGTAAGCGGAATTCCTTTTGGATTAATGGGCGAAATGCTGCAAGATGGAGGAAATCCTTGGAGAGGAATGGTTTACGGAATGACAAACAGACTTCCGTGGAGTAATAATGCTGATCCTAGAAATATTTGGAAATTATGGGATTCTTTTGGAATCAAAGGTTCTGAGATGATTGGATATTGGAGTGAAAACTGTCCAGTAAAAACAAGTAATGATAAAGTTCTAGCAACTGTTTACAAAAAGAACGGAACAGCATTAATTTCTATTGCAAGCTGGGCTGATAGTGATGTAAATGTAAAATTGAACATCGATTGGAAAAAACTAGGAATAAATCCTGCCAAAGCAACAATTACGGCTCCAGAAGTTATCAATTTCCAGCCTGCAAAAACTTTTACTGCAAAGGATGAAATTCCAGTAGCAAAAGGAAAAGGATGGTTATTGATTGTTAAATAAATAACGGTAATAAACAATTATATCGTACTATTTGTCATTCCGAGAAACGAGGAATCACACAAGAAATTCCGTATAGAAAATCGTCAATCTTTGTCGATTCCCTAGTGTGATTTCTCCTCCGTCGAAATGACAAAAATGCGAGAAAACAACCTAATTATCAGGCAAAAATAACCACAATAAAACAGCTCTCCATATGAAACTTAGACCATTTTTATCGATTTTACTTTTTGGAAGCCTCTTTGTCAACGCACAAAATAAACCAACTATCAAGGAATACAAAAAGGTGTTTACAACCTATCCTTTTTCAGATCCAGATCCAATTCCTAAACCAGATACAAAAGTGTATCCATACTATCGTTTCGATGGTTTTACAGATAAAGCTGTGCAAAAGGAATGGAAAGTTGTCGAACTTGAAAACGATTATATTAAGTTGACAATTCTGCCTGAAATTGGCGGAAAAGTGTGGTCTGCCATAGAAAAATCGACTGGAAAAGATATTGTTTACAACAACCATGTTATCAAGTTTAGAGACATTGCCATGCGCGGTCCATGGACAAGCGGAGGTGTTGAAGGAAATTATGGTATTATCGGACACACTCCAAACTGTGCAACTCCTGTAGATTACACCACCATAACTAGAGAAGACGGCAGTGTAAGTTGTATTATAGGCGTTTTGGATTTACTAACCCGCACTTCATGGAAATTAGATATTAACTTACCTAAAGACAAAGCTTATTTTACAACCAATTCGTTTTGGTTTAATTCGACAGAATCTGAACAGCCGTATTATACTTGGATGAATACAGGAATTAAAGCCGCAGGAAATTTACAATTTATTTTTCCAGGACAAAGCTACATTGGTCATAATGGAGAACACAACGAATGGCCAATTGATAAAAAAAACGGCAAAGATTTATCGTATTATAAAAACAATGATTTTGGCGGTTATAAATCGTATCATGTTTTTGGGAAACACAATGATTTCTTTGGCGGTTATTACCATGATGAAGATTTTGGAATGGGAAGATATGGCAATTATGATGATAAACCGGGGAAAAAAATCTGGATTTGGGGATTGTCACAGCAGGGAATGATTTGGGAAAAACTGCTTACAGATACTGATGGTCAATATGTAGAAGTGCAAAGCGGCCGATTATTTAATCAAGCAAGCGAAGGCAGTAATTTAACTCCTTTTAAACAACGTTCTTTTGCACCGTATCAAACTGATTCTTGGACAGAATATTGGTTTCCTGTAAAACAGACTAAAGGTTTTGTAAAAGCCAATAATTATGGCGCTGTAAACGTAAAAAATGAAAACGGCTGGCTGAAAATCTATTTCTCTCCACTTCAAAAATTAAATGAAAAATTGGAAGTTTTTGATAATGGAAAAAAAGTCTATTCCAAAGATATTTCAGTTAATACTTTACAAGTATTCAAAGATTCTATTCAAGTTGCAGTTGATCAAAACAAATTAAGATTGACAATTGGAGGCAATAAACTCGTTTGGAATTCGGCACCTGAAGACGGAAACCTAAATCGTCCTTTAGAAGTTCCAAAAGATTTTGACAACAATTCAATGTACGGATTATATCTGCAAGGCAAAAACTACATCAGTTTTAAAGATTATATAAAAGCCGAAGAAATGCTGAACGAATGTCTGAAAAAGGATCCTAACTACGCTCCTGCTCTTTCTGATCTTGCAGTATTGCAAATTCGCAAATTTCAATACAAAGATGCAGTCAAATCAGCTGCCAAAGCTTTAGCCATAAATACTTACGATCCTGCTGCAAACTATTATTATGCACTGGCAAATATGCATTTAGGAAATAATGTCGATGCAAAAGATGGATTTGATATTGCTGCCGCTAGTGTCGAATATCGAAGCGCTGCTTATACTGCTTTAAGTCAAATTTATTTCATCGAAAATGATCTAACAAAAGCCACTGAATATGCTGAAAAAAGTTTACTCAATAATCAGAACAATCTAGAAGGATTACAGCTTTTAGCCGTTATATATCGTTTACAAAACAATAAAAATAAAGCTGATGCAACCTTGAATAAAATAAACAATGTTGATCCGTTAAATCATTTTGCAGGATTTGAAAATTTTCTTTGGGCAAATTCAGATACTGCAAAAATGAATTTCACTTCATTGATAAAAAACGAAATGCCAGAGCAAACTTATCTTGAATTAGGAATCTGGTACCAGCATCTGGGCCGCAAGGACGAGGCTTTAAAGGTTTTCTCGACAGCGGCTCCAAGTGCTGAAATTATTTATTGGAAAGCATTTTTAGAAAACAAAGCCGTTGATTTAAGTAAAATTCAGCCCGGACTTAGTTTTCCATTTCGTCATGAAACTGCAGTTATACTCGAAGATCTTATTAAGAAAAATGAACAATGGCAGTTAAAATATCATTTGGCTTTAATTGAGTGGAATCGCAATAATCTTTCAAAAGCAAAAGAACTCTTCAATCAATGTGGTTCTAAACCTGCTGACCCGGCTTTTTATGCTGCAAAAGCATCTTTAATGAAAGATAATCCTGAAATCCTAACAGCAAGTTTACAACAAGCTTTAAAACTAGACAATCAAGGATGGAGATATAATAAGTTATTAGCTGAACATTACATCAGTTTAAAACAATATGACAAAGCACTTGCCATAACAGAACCATTTTATAAAAAGCATAAAGAGAATTATTTAATGGGAATGTTGTATGCTAAAACCTTACTTCTTAATAAAAAATACAGCGAAGCAGATGCCTTTTTGACCAAGTTAGAAATCCTTCCGTTTGAAGGTGCAACTGCAGGAAGACAATTGTATCATGAAGCTAAATTGATGCAGGCTTTAGCCGAAATGAAAAGTAAACAATACAAAAAAGCATTACAGCTAATTGCTGATGCCAAACTGTTTCCAGAAAATTTAGGTGTTGGAAAACCATACGACGAAAATATCGATGAAAGATTAGAAAACTGGATGGATTATCAATGTTATACAAGTTTGGGTAATACAGAAAAGGCTAAAGAATCGTTGCAAAAAATCGTTTCTTTTAATCCAAAGATTGACAATACTGTTATGAATTTTTTACCTGCAAATCAACTTATTTCAGCTTGGGCTGTTGAGAAAACTTCTTCAACAAAAAAAGCAGAAGAATGGATTCGAAATCAGGCCAAATTATATCCTGAAAACAAAATTGTTCAATGGAGTTTACAAATGTATACTCAAAAACAATCGGATATTTTAACAGCTGATGAAAAAGACGGCGAAGTTAGAATTATCGAAAAGCTTTAAAAAATATATACTTACACAAAATGAATAAAAATTTTATAAAATATACTGTTTTAAGCTTAGTTACTTTGGCTTGCCAAAACATTCAGGCTCAAAATACTGAGAAAGACAAGGAGCAGTTAGCTATTTACAGAGCAACTCCACTAAAAGTTCACGATCTGGTACACACAAAATTGGAAGTGTCTTTTGATTATGGAAAAAGACATTTGTACGGAAAAGAATGGCTTACTTTAAAACCGCATTTCTATGCAACAGATTCGCTTACTTTGGATGCAAAAGGAATGGATTTTAAAGAAATTTCGATCGTAGAAGGAAAGAAAAAAACACCTTTAAAATATACTTACGACAGCGAACAGCTTTTTATTAAACTGGACAGAAAATATAAAGGTTCTGAAAAATATACCCTTTTTATTGATTATACGGCAAAACCAGCAGAACTGAAAAGTAAAGACGGCGAATCGATTACAAACTCAAACGGATTGTATTTTATTAATCCTGACGGAAAGGGAGATAAACCAACACAAATATGGACTCAAGGCGAGACTGAAGCTTCGTCTTGCTGGTTTCCGACAATTGACAAACCAAATCAGAAAACAACTTCTGAAATTGCTATGACAGTTCCATCAAAATATACCACTTTGTCAAACGGTAAATTAACTTCACAAAAAGTAAATAAAGACGGAACAAGAACGGACACTTGGAAAATGGAACAGCCAAATGCACCTTATTTGTTTATGATGGCTGTTGGAGATTTTAAAATCTATAAAGATTCGTATAATGGTAAAGAAGTCAGCTATTATTTAGAGCCAAAATATGCGCCCTATGCCAAACAGATTTTTTATAAAACGCCAGATATGATGAATTTTTACAGTAAAATGCTTGGCGTAGAATATCCTTGGGCAAAATATGCACAAATTGTTGTGAAAGATTATTTTGGAGGTGCTATGGAAAATACTTCAGCGACAGTTCATGGCGAATATGTACAAAAAACAGAACGAGAATTATTAGATGATAATCAAGAAAGTACAATTGCTCACGAACTTTTTCATCAATGGTTTGGAGATTATGTAACAGCTGAATCGTGGTCAAACTTAACAATGAACGAATCTTTCGCCACTTTTGGAGAAGTACTTTGGCACGGTCATGATGCCGGACAAGATGCGGAAGACAGATCCCGTTATGAGAAACTTCAAAATTATATGCGTTCTCAGAAAAATGGTAACAGTCCTATTTTAGCACGTTTTCATTACAAAAACGCAGACGATATGTTTGATAATATCAGCTATTCTAAAGGTTCTATCATTTTGTATGCCATGAAAAACCAAATGGGTGACGAAGCATTTTTTAAAGGATTAAATCATTATTTAACAACAAATGCTTATAAATCTGGCGAACCGCATCAGCTGCGTTTGTCTATGGAAGAAGTAACTGGAAAAGATTGGCTGCCTTATTTTAATCAATGGTATTTTAATGCAGGAAGTCCTATTCTGGATGTTAATTACAAATACGTTAACGGAAAAATCATCATTACTATCACTCAATCTCAGGATAGTGCTGTGCAAACCTTTACACTTCCTTTAAAAATTGATTTTTACGTAAACGGAACTAAAATAAGAAAGGATATTTTAATTAATAAAAGAGAACAAAGTTTCAGTTTTGACCTTCCTTCAAAACCTGAATTTATAGATTTAGATCCAGATAAAATCTTAGTTGGCGAAGTTAATGTAGATAAAAAAACTGCTGCTGATTATCTGTACCAATATAAAAATGTGCCTTCTTACTACAACCGAATTGAAGCTATAAAATTTGCATCAAAAGATAAAAGTCATGATTCGCAGCTTGTATTATTAGCAGGTTTAAAAGATCAACAGGATGATTTGCGAACATTATGTATTAAAGGAATTGATTTAGGAGATCGTGAAACAAAAGATGCAGCCATTAAAACATTACTTGACATTGCTAAAAATGATTTAAAAACAAACGCCAGAGCAGCCGCTATTGTAAAATTAGCTTCAACAGGAGATACGTCTTATAAAGCACTGATGATTGAGAGCACAAAAAATCAATCTTATAATGTAATTGCTGCCGGAATTTACGGATTGTCAAAATTCTCAACTCAAGAATCAGATCAAGCTTTAAGCATTTTAGATGATGATACAAAAAATCACCTGACACCAATTATCAAAAAATTTAACAACCAAAAATAGCACCTATAAATCCGTTATTATATTAACAAAAACTGAGGATACAGTTGAGACTTTTAATAACACGGATTTTGAAATAAAGTAAAAGAAACATGCATAAACTTTTTCTAACATACATCTTCTTCTCTATAATAACCATTTGTACCGCACAAAATAAAGTCAAAAAAATAAATGTAAAAGACTACGGTATTACGGCTGGCACTAAAGAAAATCTAACCTCAAAAGTCAACAAACTTATTGAAGGATTAGGCAGCGAGCCCGTAGAAATTATTTTCCCTAAAGGCCGATATGATTTTTACCCAGATGCCAATTATTATAGAACTTACTACGAAAGTAATACTTATGATGCAGCTGTTAGAAAACTAGCTATACTTATAAAAGATAAAAAAAACATAACCATAAATGCACAGCAATCAGATTTTGTTTATCATGAACACATGCAGCCTTTTACTTTAGACAATGCTGAAAATATTACGATCAAAAATGTAAATATCGATTGGGATGTTCCTCTAACTTCTGAAGCTGAAGTTGTAGAAGCCGATGAAAATCATATCGTTATGAAGATTGATATTACGCAATCTCCTTATAAAATTCATGAAAAAGGATTAACGTTTGTTGGCGAAAATGCCAATGAAAATTGGGCATTATCTGGAGGTTCATGGTTAATTGAATTTGATAAAAACCACATAATCCCTGCAAATACAGGAGATAATGGTTGTGTAAAAGGAGATCTAAAAAATGTAAAATACAGCGAAATCAAACCTGGATTGGTGCTCATGCAGGGAAAATTCACAAAAACTCCTGCAATTGGAAACTTTCTTATATTAAGACATGGTACAAGAGATCATGCTGGAATGTTTTTATTTCATAGTAAAAACACCAAATTAGAGAATATCAATGTATATCACACTTCTGGTTTAGGCATTTTGTCTCAATATTGCGAAAATATAGAAATGCGAAACGTGAACATGATTCCAAACCCGCATAAAAACCGCTATTTAAGCGGTCACGATGATGGATTACATTTTATGGGATGTAAAGGCGAAATCATAATTGACAATTGCGATGCACAAGGCTTAATGGACGATCCTATTAATATTCATGGAACTTATGTACCGGTTATACAAAAAGTTGATGACTTTGCTGTAAAATGCAAATTTGGGCAAGATATGTCGCACGGATTATTATGGGCGGTTACAGGCGATAAAGTAGGTTTTATACAGAAAAAAGAAATGGGAACTACAGCTTATGGCACCGTTTCGAGTTTTGAGCCTTTAGATGTGGATCATTTCATTATTAGATTTAAAGAAAAAATTCCAGCTGATCTTGATACTGGTTTTGTTTTAGAAAACCTAAGCTGGACACCTAATGCAACAATTACCAACTGTTTTGTTGGCAGTAATAGAGCTAGAGGTTATCTAATCTCAACTCCAGGAAAAGTAATTATCGAAAATAATATTTTTGAAACCAGCGGTTCAGCAATTCTTATTGCAGGCGACGCTAATTATTGGTACGAAAGCGGTGCAGTAAAAGACATTACCATCAAAAACAATGAATTTAGATATCCTTGTAATTCGTCTTATTATCAATTCTGCGAAGCCATTATCAGTATTTACCCTGAAATTCCACAGCCAAATGCTGCACAGCCTTTTCATAAAAACATAAAAATAGAAAACAATAGTTTTAATCCATCAGACTACCCTATTCTATATGCCGTATCTGTAGATGGATTAAGCTTTAAAAATAATACTATTAAAAGAAGTTTTGCATTTACACCTTGGTATCCTGAAAAATACAATTTTAGAATCGAGGCGTGTAAAAATGTAGAAATCAGCGGTAACAAAATAGGAAAAGAGGTTTTAGGAAAAAATATTCTTCTAAAAGGAATGAAACGTGAGGAGTTAAACTTAAAGAATACTGAATTGAGTGTTGAAATCGCAAAATCAATTTAAAATTTCATTACCGCATTTAAAATAAAACAAACCATTCGGTTAGTTATAATTTAATGTATTGAAAATAAATTTAAACGCTGAAAAAGTTGGAATTATCTATTTTCTATGCATTAAAATTATATACACTTATTAAATTAATAGACAAATAAACGTATCGTTTTTATACAACAATTTTATGGATAGAAAACATACTATTAAGGACATTGCTAAAATGGCAGGAGTTTCAAAAGGAACTGTTGACAGAGTATTGCACAAGCGCGGAAAAGTTTCGCCGCTTGCTCTTGAAAAAGTAAATGAAGTATTAAACGTAATTAATTACGAGCCAAATCTTATTGCCCGAAATTTAAAAAACAATAAAGTTTATCATATTTGCATTCTTCTTCCCGACCCAAAAATAGATCCGTATTGGCTTCCTTGTCTAAAAGGAATTAAAGAAGCTGCACAGGAATTTAAAGCCTACAATTTACTTATTGAGACTTTTTACTTTAATCCAGAAAAAACAAAATCATTTTTGAGCATCAATGAAACTATTATCGAGAAATCGCCCGACGCAGTTTTACTGGCTCCGCTATTTCATAAAGAAACACTTGATGCAATAAAAAAATACGAATCCTTAAATATTATTGTAAATACGTTTAATAATCAGGTCGAATCGGCTGCTGTGAAAAATTTTGTTGGACAGGATTTGTACCGAAGCGGTCGTGTAGCTGCAAAATTATTAAACACAATCCTTGATAAAGGACACATTGCCATTATACATATTGACGAAACCTACAAAAATGCTATTCATATGCAGGAAAAAGAAAGAGGATTCAGATCCTTTTTCAGTCAGAAAAATAATTTAGAATATAAGATTACTACATTAAAACTAAAAAACCCAAATCTAGAAGTTGCTCTAAAAAACTTCATCAATGAAAATCCTGACTTATCAGGCGTTTTTATAACTACTTCTAAAGCGTATCAAGTTTCTAAGATTATCAACAAAATTAAGGATAAAAGAATACGCATGATAGGCTATGATTTAGTTGATGAAAACGTAACCAATTTGAATCAGGGAGTAATTGATTTCCTAATTCATCAAAATCAAAAAAGACAAGTTTATTTAGGCATTATATACCTTATAGAGCATTTTCTGTTCCGTAAAGAAACTCCGGCAGTAACTTTATTGCCAATTGATATAATTAATTCTGAAAATGCTGATTTTTACCGTGCATAATTTTCAATCAATCTTTCTTGTTCCTTATTCTTTTTTAATTACTTCACATAGCGATCTATTTTAGCATCAATCGATCTAAAATATACTATTCTATTTCAAATTATCAGATTAAAAAAACAGGCAAAAAACATTCAAAAAATCAGGCCTGATTTTAGTAAAGTTTCAGCTCCAAATAGAAAAGAAATCAGGTCATTTTTTAAACTCTAAAATTTAGAAAACACGCCCTATTCTATCTTTCTAAAAAGCTGTTGACATTCAAACTTTTATTTTTGAATTAACCTCAGTTTCAGATTCTTTTTTACCTGTATCAGAAAACCCTAATTATGCAAAAAAATGCATAATTCGAACTACCAGAAAGTTTAATTTATTACTAGACTTTTTGATTCATAATTGCGATATTCTCATAAATACAAACAACTATTTTTCATTTTTTAAATATTAAATATTCAGACTGAAAATCTGACTAAAATGAAGAACTCACCTTGAAAGCAATTTTCTTAAAAATATCGTATCTATTTAAGTCAAAAAAAACAGTTTGCACAATTTTATGTGCTCGAGAACACAAATATCGTGTGTTCGAGCACATTTTTTGTGTTTTTTCTTGGTTAATAAAAATATAATCGATAGTTTCGTCAAATAATAAAGTTTTTAAGCGATTTTTTTCGCCTTTTTTTGATCTATTTAAGCATCTTTTTAGTTAGCAAAAACCAAAAAAAATAAACACTAGAAAACTTAAATAATTAAAATAAAAACAACCAGACAAAAAACACATTTAGTAACCAAAACCAAATCAAGAGTATGAAGAAGGTATTCTCAAAAAAACCTGAAAATTTCAGGTTGCATACTGTACTTGAAAAAACTTTAAAAACAACATTATTATCTCTGTTGTCCTTAAGCTTTCAAATTACAACTGCAGCACCTGCAAAAGAAATTTCGACAAATGAAACCAGTTTCCTGGCATTTCAAAAAATTGTAAAAGGTAAAGTTGTAGATGAAAAAGGAATTCCTGTTCCTGGAGTAAATGTTAATATAAAAGGCACTACAAAAGGAGTGCAAACTGATATGGATGGAAGTTTTGCCATCGAAGTTCCTAATGACAGCGCTATTTTGGTCTTTACCTTTATGGGAATGCAGGATCAAGAAGTTCCAGCTGGAAACGGTATTCTGAAAATTGTTATGAAAGAAGCCGGCCAGCAAATGGACGAAGTTGTTGTTGTAGGATACAGCAAAGTAAAAAAAGAAAGTTTGACAGGTTCTTTGCAAACTTTAGACAATAAAAAAATTGTAGATGTAACTACACCTAATGTTGAAAATATGCTGGCAGGAAAAGCTACCGGCGTATTTGTAAATACAGGTGGCGGACAGCCAGGAGCAGCAGCTAAAGTAATCATTAGAGGTAGAACAACTGTCAATGGAAGTACAGACCCTTTATGGGTAATTGACGGAGTTATTGTGGGGAATACTTCGGCAAATGTAAATCCAGCTGATATTGAAACCTTGACGGTTCTTAAAGATGCAGCTTCTACGGCTGTTTATGGATCACAAGGAGCAAATGGGGTAATTGTAGTTACTACTAAGAGTGGAAAAAATGGAAAATCAACCATTAATTTTTCTGCGAAAACTGCCATGACTTCTATAAACAATGGAAATTTCAAAATTATGAATGGCTCCGAATTATATGATTTATATGATTCATTTGCAAACAAAGAAACTTTTCAAAATGTTTGGTGGTGGAAACCGGAATTAAGAAACAAAAACTTTGATTGGTGGGATAATGCAACTCAAACAGGTATTGCAGAAGATTACAACTTATCATTCAGCGGCGGTGGTGAAACCTTTAAAAGTTATGTTTCTGTAGGTCTTTACAACGAAACAGGGGCTATAAAAGGGTACGACTACAAAAAATACAACGGTCTTATGAAGTTTGAATACAAACCAAGCAGTTGGTTTACTTTAAGACCTCAAGTAAATTTAACTAGAGAATCTGTTTTAGACAAACAACATGATGTATACGCTTTATATGCAAATATGCCTTGGGACAGTCCTTATTTAGCAGATGGCACTTTAGTAGGAAATGCACCAAACCCAACTTGGGTAAACACAACTGGATCAAATTACTTATATGATTTACAGTGGAACAGCAATGAATCTGAAACATACACTGTTCGAACTAATCTTGATTTTGACATTAAGTTTACAAAATGGTTAACTTTTTCATCTGTAAACAATTACATATTTGGTAATTCAAATGCAAGTTATTATACTGATCCAAGATCAGCAAATGGGATTGCTGTAAAAGGAAGAATTGAAGACAACTTCGATACTTATAACAGAATATATACTAATCAGTTATTAAAATTCAACAAATCATTTGGCAGCCATTCGTTTAATGCTATTGCTGGTTATGAATGGAATGAATACAACAAAAAATTCAGCCAAGCTATTGCAACAGGAATTCCTCCTGGAATTGTAGCTCCTGACGCTGCAGCTGTTCCTGAAAAAGTAGCGGGTGGAAGATCACAATGGGCAGTTCAGTCTTTATTATCAAATGTAAATTATTCGTATGATAATCGCTATTTAGCACAAGTGTCTTTCCGTCGTGATGGAGCATCAAACTTTGGAAAAAATGCACAATATGGTAATTTTTATTCTATAAGCGGTGGATGGAACATTCATAATGAAGCATTCTTTCACGCAGATTACATCAATAATTTAAAACTTAGAGCTAGTTATGGTTCAGTAGGAAACAGACCTAATAGTTTGTACCCTCACCTGCCTTTATATTCTTTCTCAAAAAGCAGCTATAATGAAAGTCCAGGAGCGTTAATCTCACAATTAGCTAATCCTGATTTAAGCTGGGAAAAAACGTTTACAGGCGGTGTTGGTGTAGATGTAAGCTTCTTTAAACGTGTAAATATTACTTTAGACTACTACAATAAAAATACTTCTGATTTATTGTACCAAGTGCCGCTTCCAGGTGTAATTGGAGTGAACAGTATTTGGAGAAACGTAGGCGCAGTAAACAATAGAGGTTTTGAAGCTTCTGTTAATGTTGACATCATCAAGAATGAAAACTTAAACTGGTCGATAGATGCCAATATTGGTACTAATAAAAATAAGGTAACAAAACTATACGGTGATAAACAAGAAATCATTGTAGGTGACGGAAGTGGTGCTGCAGGTTCTGCAAACAAACTTTTAAAACCAGGAAATGATGTTGACAGCTGGTACGTAACGGAATGGGCTGGCGTTAATCCTGAAAACGGAAAACCACAATGGTATACTACAAATACTGCGGGTGAGCGTGTAAAAACAAGCAATTATGGTGAAGCTTCTAAATACAGAAAAGTAGTTGGAGCCTATACTCCAGACTTTTTTGGAGGATTCTCTACTAGTTTAAACTACAAGAAATTTGATTTTGCTGCTATTTTCAGCTATTCAGTTGGTGGTGAAATCTATAATTATGCGAGAGCAGAATTTGATTCAGATGGTGCTTATAATGACAGAAATCAAATGAAACTTCACAGCGGATGGAGCCGTTGGGAAAAACCAGGAGATATTGCGACTCATCCACAGGCACTTTATGATAACAACAGCCAATCAAACAAAGCATCATCTCGTTTCTTAGAAACAGGTACTTACTTAAAAATGAGAAGCATCACTTTTGGATACAATATGCCGATTGAGCGTCTTTATATTTCAAATTTAAGATTATATATAGCTGGAGAAAACTTGTTTACCATCAGTCATTATTCTGGTGTTGATCCTGAACTCCCTCCTACTTACAACTCAGCAAATCAACAATATACTATTACAGGTGTAGCAACACAAGTATATCCTTCAACGCGCAAAATTGTACTAGGACTTAACGTAACTCTTTAAAACAAAATCATGAAAAAAATATTTATATTATGTATGGCAATTAGTTTTCTGTCCTCATGTGATTTAGACAGAGAGCCATTTGGTTCCTATACAAAAGACAAAATCGAAGAAGATAAAGTAGCAGCTGTAGAAGTTTTATTAAACGGCTGTTATGCACAATTAAAAGGCTGGTCTGATGTTATGCACAGAGTTGGAGAATATCCAAGTGACAATATCATGATTAGAGGAACATCTACAGATTCATTCTACTCTTTTATTTCGTATCAACATATTCCAGACAACGATAGATTATCTGTTTTTTGGAACAACAGTTATAAGATTGTTTCACAGTCAAGTGATTTAATTAAAATGATTACAGAAGGTGAAAGCGCGACTGTAGATCAACAACTTGGAGAAGCGTATTACTTAAGAGGCATGATCTATTTTTACTTATGCCGTACTTATGGAAGACCTTATTCGCAATCGCCGGAAACTAATTTAGGCGTGCCAATTGTAAATGGGTTGCCAGCAGACGTAATTAATCTTGTATTACCAGATAGATCAACAGTAAAAGATACTTATGCACAAGCGATCAGCGATCTTAAAAAAGCAGAATCTTTAATGACTGTTGACAGATCTGCAGCTTATGCTACAAAAGAAGCAGCACAGGCAATGCTTTCAAGAGTATACTTATATATGAGTGGTACCTATGAAAATCCTAATCAGGATTATGCAACACTATCAATCGAATACGCTAACAAAGTAATCAATAGTGGGAAGTATAAACTATTGAGCCGTGAAAGTTTTATGAAATCTAATACTTATGCACCGGATTCTGATGAACAAACCGAAACTATTTTTGCCGTTAAACGAGTAGCTTCAGAATTTTCAGGTTATGATCATTATTATGGAATTGGCGGTATGTATGCTAACATTCAAGGTCAAGGATGGGGCGAAATGTACGCAAGTGCAAAATACTTGGATTTATTAAGAAAATCAGGATTGAAAAAAGATGCTCGCTGGGCTTTTATTGACCCGCAATACGATACAGACGAAGCTGGAACCAAAACTCAAGCATTCCGTTTTATCTACGACATTAAAAATACAAGCGGCACGCAAACTGGCTATAACTATATGCAGCAGCCTCTTAAAACAAATTCTAATGGTTCGTATTATATCACAATTGGATCTACAGATTATAACTTAACAGTAGTAAATGCAGCGGAAAATCAGTATTCAATTGTATATGAAGGAAAAACATATACAGGTGAAAAAGATTATATGATGTTGTTAAACAGAGTTTATCCTATGTATTATGTCACCAAATGTTCTTTACAAAATAATGACTCTCACTTGTACTCCCCTTCTATTTCAAAATTAGATGAATTGTATTTGAATATGGCAGAAGCTTATGTTAAAAAAGGAGATTATAACAGTGCATTGACGAACTTAAACATTATCCGTTCAAGATCAATCGTTGGCGGCGGCTATACATCATTAGACAATACAAATGCAGTACAGCGTGTAGACGAAGAACGTCAATTAGAACTAGCTTTTGAAGCACACCGAGGTTATGATGTTTATAGAAACGGACAAACGATGACACGTCACTATCCAGGACCGCATTTACCAATGGTTGACTGGCCGGCTTCAAGCCCAAGAGTAGTACAATATATTCCGCAGTCAGAAATAAATGCTTATCCAGGAACACTGACTCAAAACCCATAATTGTTTAGAATTGTTTTTGTTTTTGAAGCCTCTCTAATTTGGTTCATTAGAGAGGAACTTCAAAAAAAGAAAACCTAAATTACCTATATCTATGAAAAACATATTCTGCTTAATCCTTGCTTTAGCCGCTTTTTCCTGTACAGCCAGCAACGACATTTTTAGCGAAAAAACAAGTTTAGAAAATCCAAAAACCAAAATTTCGCTGCCACTTGCCGGTAATGCTTATAGTTCTAAACATGTAGACGAAAGCAATACAATTACAGATAACGGTATTGAAAACTGGACCAATTCTGATGAATATTTCACCGCTTATTTTAGAGTATCAAAAGCAGGAAATTTTCAAATTACTATAGAAGAATCTGTACAAGTTTTTGGAAAATCAGAACTTGAATTTTCAATTAACAATGAGGCTAAAAGAGTAAAATTTACAACATCAAAAAAAGCAGTTACAGCGGGAACTTGGAAAATAAACCAAGAAGGATATGTTGCCGTAAAAATAAAAGGAATCAGCAAAACAGGTGATCGTTTTCCGTCAATTAATCGCTTAACGATTTCAAGTGATGATTACGATGCAAAAATTGCTTTCGTTCCTAACAACGAAGGAAACTTCTACCATTGGGGGCGTCGCGGCCCATCTGTGCACTTAAACTATCAAGTTCCAGAAAACACGAATGCAAAATGGTATTACAACGAACTTACTGTTCCTGAAAACGAAGACAAAATTGGTTCTTATTTTATGGCAAATGGTTTTGGAGAAGGATATTTTGGAATTCAAGTAAATTCAGCTTCCGAAAGAAGAGTTTTATTCTCTGTTTGGAGTCCGTTTACAACAGATGATCCAGCTAGTATTCCTGAATCACATAAAATAAAAATGCTAAAAAAAGGCGAAAATGTACATACCGGCGAATTCGGAAACGAAGGTTCAGGAGGACAGAGTTACCTAAAATACAACTGGAAAGCAGGAACAACTTATAAATTTTTATTACAAGGATTTCCACTAAACAACAACACAACAACTTATACAGCCTACTTTTACGCACCAGAACAAGGAAAATGGCTTTTGATTGCGAGCTTTAACCGTCCGCAAACCAATACGTATTTAAAAAGATTTCATTCATTTCTAGAGAATTTTGTTCCAGAACAAGGCGATTTTTCTCGTAAAGTCTTATTTAACAATCAATGGATTTGCGACGAAAAAGGAGTTTGGTTAGAAATTAATTCGGCGCGCTTTACAACCGACAATACGGGTGCAAAAGAATACCGAATGGATTTTGCAGGCGGACTTGACGCTAATTCTTTTTATTTAAAAAATGGGGGCTTTTTTAATAATTACACAACGCCAAAAACAATTTTTTCAAGACCTTTAGCAAATAAAAAGCCAGAAATAAATTTTGAAGCTTTACCCTAATCGGACTTAAAAAAACACAAATACAAAAACAATAATTCCCGATAATCAGCATTTAGATTATCAATCATTTTCAAATCAAATTAATTCAAATTATGAAAACTAGTATTTTAAAATTCATGTTAGCTGCCTGTCTTTTGTTTGGATGCACAATCGCGTCGGCACAAATGATCAAAACCAAAACGCCGGCTCGTGCAAAAGGACAACAAGATGTACTGCAATTAGCAACTACTCCAATTCCAACTGTTCGTGTAGCCTTTATTGGTTTAGGAATGCGTGGTCCTGGAGCTGTAGAACGTATGACACATATACCGGGTGTCGAAATTGTAGCACTTTGCGATATGCTTGAAAAAAACACACAATCGTCTAACGAAATTTTAACCAAAGCTGGTTTTCCTAAAGCACAAGAATTTTTTGGAGATGAAAATGCATGGAGAAAAGTAACAGCGTTACCAAATGTTGATTTAGTTTACATCGCTACAGATTGGAAACACCACGCACAAATTGGTGTTCAAGCAATGAAAGACGGAAAACACGTTGCTATTGAAGTTCCAGGTGCAATGACAATGAAAGAAATCTGGGATCTTATCGATACTTCAGAAAAAACGCGTAAGCACTGTATGCAGTTGGAAAACTGTGTGTATGACTTCTTCGAGCTTACCACTTTAAACATGGCACAACAAGGTTTATTTGGAGAAATTCTTCACGCTGAAGGTTCTTACATTCATGGTTTACAACCATTTTGGGGAGAATACTGGAACAACTGGAGAATGGATTACAACATCAAACACCGTGGAGATATCTATGCAACACATGGTATGGGGCCAGCTTGTCAAGCATTAAATATTCACCGTGGAGACAAAATGAATTTCTTAGTTTCTATGGACACTAAAGCAGTTGGAAACCCTGCTTACATCAAAGAAAAATCTGGAAAAGAAATTAAAGATTTTAGAAACGGTGATCACACCATGACTATGATTCGTACTGAAAACGGAAAAACAATCCAAATTCAACACGACGTTACTTCTCCTCGTCCGTACAGCAGAATGTATCAGTTAAGCGGTACAAAAGGTTTTGCAAACAAATATCCATTAGAAGGATACGCTTTAGATGGTAAATCATTAAGTGATGACGTAAAACCAAATCATGAAAAATTAAACGCTCACTCATTTGTTCCAGAAGAGGTTAAAAAAGCATTAATGGAAAAATACAAACACCCAATTGTAAAAAATATCGAAGAAAAAGCTAAAAAAGTAGGCGGCCACGGCGGAATGGATTTCGTTATGGATTACCGTTTAATTTACTGTCTTCAAAAAGGACTTCCTTTAGATATGGATGTATACGATTTAGCGGAGTGGTCTTGCTTAGGACCTTTAACAGAAATTTCTCTTGATAACGGTTCTGCACCAGTCGAAATTCCTGATTTCACACGCGGCGGATGGAATAAATTAAAAAAATTAGAATTCGCGGAATAATTTTATTGGTTAGTTAGTAGAGCAAGAGGGCGCAATTTTATAGCGCTCTTTTGTTTATTAAAAAGATTTTTAATTACTTTGAAAAATGAAAAAAGTTTACTACACCCTCCTATTTGCCTTTATTACACTGTTTTCTGTATCAGCACAGCAAAAACAAACTTTCGCTATAAGCGGAGGAGATTTTTTATTGAATGGAAAACCAATACAAATTCACTCAGGTGAAATGCATTACTCGCGTATTCCACAGCAATATTGGCGTCATCGTCTAAAAATGATGAAAGCCATGGGACTAAACGCCGTTGCAACTTATGTATTTTGGAATTATCACGAAACTGCTCCTGGTGTATGGGATTTTAAGACCGGAAATAAAAACTTAGCAGAATATATAAAAACAGCTCAAGAAGAAGGATTATTTGTAATTCTTCGTCCAGGTCCGTACGTATGTGCTGAATGGGAATTTGGCGGTTACCCTTTTTTCTTGCAGAATGTACCTAATATGGTTATTCGCGGTAACAACGCGGCATATTTAGCAGCTACAAAAGCTTACTTCACACAATTATACAATCAGGTTAAAGATTTACAAATTACCAAAGGCGGCCCTATTATCATGGTTCAGGGCGAAAACGAATTTGGTTCGTATGTTGCACAGCGAAAAGATGTTCCTTTAGAAGAACATAAAAAATACAGCGCAGCCGTATTTCAGCAATTAAAAGACCTTGGTTTTGAAGTTCCTTTTTTCACTTCAGACGGAAGCTGGTTATTTGAAGGCGGTGCATTGCCAGGCGCATTGCCAACTGCAAATGGTGAAAGTGATATTGCAAAATTAAAAGAGGTTGTAAATAAATTTAATAATGGTCAAGGGCCTTATATGGTTGCCGAGTTTTATCCAGGCTGGTTAGATCATTGGGCAGAACCTTTCCCTACTCAAAAACCTGAACAAACTGCTCGTCAGACTAAAAAATACTTAGATAATAAGGTTTCATTCAACTATTATATGATTCATGGCGGTACTAATTTCGGATTCACTTCTGGAGCTAATTACGACAAAGAACACGATATTCAACCTGATATGACCTCATATGATTATGATGCTCCTATAAGTGAAGCAGGATGGGCAACTCCTAAATACAATATGTTAAGAGAGTTACTTAAAACAAACGAAACTCCTGCAATTCCTGAAAAAATGCCAATTATCGAAATTCCGAAAATAGCATTAACAAAAACAGTTGATTTAGCCGATTTAAAAGCAAAAATAAGCCCAGTTTACGAAGATACGCCACAAACCTTCGAACAATTAAATCAAGGCGATGGCTACGTTTGGTACAGTAAAAAGTTTACACAGCCAATCAGCGGAAAACTTGAGTTAAAAGGATTGCGCGATTATGCGATTGTTTATGTTAACGGAAAAAAAATAGCAGAATTAAACCGATACTATAAAAAATACGATTGCGAAATCGACGTGCCTTTTAATGCTACTTTAGATATTGTTGTTGAAAACATGGGACGTATTAATTATGGTTCTCAAATCAACGAAAATAACAAAGGAATTATAAGCCCTGTAATTATTAATGGTCAAACTATTACAGGCGATTGGGAAATGTACAAATTGCCTATGAGCCAAGAACCAGATTTGACAGCTTATAAAAATTCAGGCAAAATAAATCGTCCTACTTTATACCAAGGTACTTTTACACTTAGTAAAACAGGAGATACCTTTTTAGACATGCGTGATTGGGGTAAAGGAATTGTATTTGTA
Source organism: Flavobacterium sp. FlaQc-28 (assembly GCF_044007415.1). Taxonomy (NCBI): domain Bacteria; kingdom Pseudomonadati; phylum Bacteroidota; class Flavobacteriia; order Flavobacteriales; family Flavobacteriaceae; genus Flavobacterium; species Flavobacterium sp. FlaQc-28. The sequence goes on along the minus strand of NZ_JBIPCM010000002.1, from coordinate 358,958 downwards.
AACGGAATCAACATTGGCCGCTATTGGAGTGTTGGACCGCAGCAAACTTTATACCTTCCGGGATGCTGGCTTAAAAAAGGCAAAAACAATATTGTAATTTTTGAGCAAAAAAATGAGACACTTCAAAAAGAACTTAAAAGTATAACTACTCCAATTTTAGAAGATTTAAAACCTGAAAAAGGACAATAATATACAAAAGCAAAAAAGCCATTCACAACAATGAATGGCTTTTTTTTTATGCAAATAAAAAATTACTTCCAGTTGAAAGTAACTCGTTTTTCAATTTCAGGATTTAAGCTAAATAAAACCGGACAAGTCATTGCTGCACGTTCTAGGATAGTTCTGTTTTTCTCATCGGTAACACCATTCATTTCAAAAACAATTTCGATTGCACCAATACGACGTGGTTCTGCATTCATAATTTTAGTTACTTCAGCAGTCGAATCGATTAAATTTACTTCCATATCACGAGCTTTAATTCCCATAATCGTCATCATGCAGCTTGCCAAAGCATTTGCTACAGTATCTGTTGGAGAAAAAGCTTCTCCTTTTCCGTTATTATCTAAAGGTGCATCTGAGATAATTTCACTTCCAGATTGCACATGTATTGATTTTGTTCTTAAATCACCTAAATAAGTTACTTTTGATGTCATAGTATTGTTTTACAATTATTTATATTCTTTTTTTAAACTGCTGTTATTATAGAGATTACTAATCTAATCCTAATTTAAAAAGACTTCCATAAGCCAATGCCGCTTTATGAACCTGAACCAGCCAGTCTTCGGCAGCATTATCATCCGCACCATCCGAAATATATTTTAAACATAAAAACGGGATACCTTCTTTCATTGCAATCAGCGCCAACGCGTAAGCTTCCATATCTACAACATTATACAAGACTTCAGAATGCCCCATTTCAAAACTATCTCCAGTTCCGCAGATTCCTTCCTGTAAACCATTCATTTTTAAACCATATTCAAAAACTGTCGGCAGACCAGAAAATGGAGTTTCGTAGAGATCGTATCCTAAACCTCGAACATCCATATCTCTTTGTATAAATTTCGTACAGCAGATAATATCACCTTTCTTAAAAAAATTACTTCCAGCAGATCCAAGATTAACAATTAATGAAGGCTTCTTATGCTGCAAAACTTTCGACAATTCGTAAGCAGCATTCACCTTTCCAATTCCGGTCATAATCGTATTACATTTTTCAAAAACATCGGCTGCTTCAGCTTTCAAAGCAAAAGAAAATAATATATCCTCTATTAAAAATGACTGTTCGTGGTTTATTTTTACCATCAATTTATTTTAATTTTTGATATGCAAAAATACCATTTTTAATCTCTCACGACAGTCTATATCACGATTCTTTTAAAAAATCACAAATAAAAAATCCGTGCTGCAAAAAAGCAGCACGGATTTTTTATTCTATATCCAAAATTAAATAATTAGTGAACTTTCAAATTTAATTATTGGACTAATACCAGTATTAATTTGCAGTTTTTAAAGTTAAATCAGAGTCATAATATAAAATGTAGACCCCTTTATTAGCATGTCCGCCATCTTCCTTTTTATAAAACTGAAACTTATTCTCCACTTGTTGTGTAGTCATTAAATCTGCTGTTTCTTGATATGTTTTTCCTTGAACCAAACGCATCATCGTATCAAAAGTTACATCAAAACCTCTTGTTGCATATGTATTTGGATAGATTTTATTTTTTAATCTATATTCTTTCTTAAAGATTGAAACCGCCTGATCATCGCTGTCACGAGTAACTGAAGGATACATTAATTTAAGTTTTACTAAATTGTCAAAACTAATCTCATCTGTATCAAGCGTGCTGTTCGGTTCTAAAATTACCAATTGAACTTGACACGTTTTTTGTGCATCCAATAACGCTTTAATTGTTGTTTTTATCATTGCCGTATTTGCTGTTTCCATCACCACATAATTCATTCGGTTTGGCAGTAACAAGCTTTTTAAATTTGCAGCGTCTAAACCTCCTGCCTCAGTCAAAGCGGCAAAAACAACTCCTTTTTGATTTTGTTTAATATAACTGATTACTGATTCTTTTTTCTTGTCTACAACAGCAACAATATTACCATTTTTAGCGCGCATATAATCAAAAACAGTATTTCGAACAACCTCATTTGACGGTATAGTTTGATATAAATTTTCGATTGGGTTCGCAGCATCTTTTGATAAAGGCGAAATAACTGGAACATTATACAATCTTAATGTATTTGCAGTAGATTCGGCATTATTTTGATAAAATGGTCCCACAACAGCATCAGCATCTTGCAATTTTGGAATTAAACTTGAAATATTTGATGTTGTTTTTGTTTCCTGCGAATCATAGATCGAAACATCAATTGGAAGTTTTAAAACTTTCGCAGAATCGATAGCCATCATTGCTCCTGAATAAAAATCAAGAGTCATGTTTAAAAATTTATCTGTTTTCAAGCGAGCGGCAGTTCCTGTTGTATCACTTTGTAATTTAGCCAAATTAAACGGAAGCAGTAAAACCACTTTTTTACGGTCTCCTTGTCCTCTTTTTTTACTAAGTTCTACTATTTCAGGATTTACAGAAACAGTTTCAGATTTTACTTTGTCTACAATTTGTATTCCTCCACCAGATGTTTTATTTTCCAGTATTTTTTCAACTGGCTGTTGTTGCACAATAATCGGGGCCGGCGCTAAATATCCTGTTGGAACTTTTAAAACCATTCCTTCTTTTACACCTTCTGAAAGTGCAGGATTAAGTGCCGTTAATTCTTCTTGCGATAAATGAAACGTTCTTGATAAGCTGTAAAAAGTTTCTTTTGGCTTTACCTGATAATCCATGTAGCTAACTGCTTTTTTTGCAGTTTCAGCAGGTTTTTTAACTTCTTCATGCTTAGTAACATTTGCAGCAGTACTTTCCGTTTTAGGAGCTGTTCCTTTAATCGTCAATCTATATCCAACTGGCAGATTTGAAACGATATCTGGGTTTCTTTTTTCTAAATCTTCAACCGTAGTTTTATATTGTTTTGCAATAGAATATTTAGTTTCTTTTGGCTGAACATCATGGTATACGTACTTTTCTTGTACTTTTTCTTTTATTTTTTTATCTGCGGCAGCTGCAGTTTTTGAAGCAGATCCTTTTGCAGGAATTACTAATTTCTGACCAATTTGCACGCCTGTTTTTTCAAGAAACGGATTTGCCGCTTTTAATGCTTCATCAGAAATATTATATTTTTTTTCGATGCTGTAAAACGTCTCTTTTGGCTGTACTTCATGAATAATTTCTTTTGAACTTTCGGTCGTTTTTACCGCAGCAGCTGTACTTTTTACCGTATTTTTCACAGCAGTTGTAGGAATTAATAAAACGGAATTGGGTACTAAACCTCTTCTTGCATCTGGATTTAATTCGTAAATATCAAAAGGTGTAACCTTAAATTTCTGTGCAATCTGATTTATTGTTTCTCCACTCGAAACAGTATATTTTACTACCTTTTCCTGAGAAAAAGCAGAACAGGTTACAAAAAAAACAAGGAATAATAAGGTCGAAAGATACTTCATAATATGGCTTAAAACAATTTAATTTCTAATTCAATTAACAAGATAATAATTTCTTTTATACAAGATTCAAGCCACTTGTTAAATCTTGCAGTTATTATCTAAGATCAACTTCCAATTTTGCAATAATAATGTTCTTATATAACTCATCTTCTTCTTTTTTCTTGCATTGATACAAAACTTCTTCCATGTTTTTAAACTTATCTGAATAAACATAATACGAAAGACTGTTTATATTAAAGAAAAAACTAGCATTAAAATCGCCAGAATCAATGAGTTTCATAATAAACTTATCACGCAGCATTGCGTCTGTAAATATACCTAAAACTAAGTAATAGCCGTTTGAAACTTCTCGAAGATTATCATAAACTTCAACTTTTACTGTTTTGTCGCTTTTAAGAGGGTTTTCTTCCAATTCGCGCTTCATTTCTTCTAATGAAACTACTTTTGAAGCACCTGCAAAATTTGATTTTTTAACCGCTTCATCTTGATACTTTTTCAGTTTTACCAGCGCCAGTTTATCGTCAAATTTTCTAGCTTCCATGCTATAATAAGTTGCTTTACTAATATGACGTTTTACTTCTATTTTTTTCTGAGTATCCAAAGAATCTATTTTTGCAATCAATAACTGATTTTGTGCATCTCCTTTTTCTTGCTCAATTTTGTAACGTTTTACTTCCTCGACCGAAAGTCTTTGCTGTATAGATGATACATTGTTATTTTTTTCGCTTTCGCGGATTTTCTTTTTGTACTCCTGATTTTCTTCAACAGCAATTTTCTCAACTTTGTTCATCAAACCCGCATAAGCTTTTCGATTTTCAGCTAGTTCTTTTTTTAACTGTGACGATAATTCACTTGTTTGCGAAATACTCGCATAAGATTGCTTTTCTAAACGTTTTGATTCATCAACATTTAAAATATCCATTCGTTTTAATTCGATCAAATCACTATTCATCGTATTTACTAGTGAATCCAGCTTAGCCATTAAAACATCCTGAACATTTTTATTAGCCTCCAAAACCAATCGCAATTTTTCGACTGAATTTTCTTTTGAACCATTCATATCATTCAAATTAACCTTTAAATCATTAATTTTAATAATCTTCTGATTCATCTCTTTTTGAATAACAAGTCTGTCTTTCAAATCAGTAATTTCTACCGTTTTAGCTTTAGTTTTTTCAACCACGACTTGTTTTTCCGCCAAAGCAAGCATCAATTCCTCATTTTCATTTGTTGGCTTAATTTCCTTTGTATTAATGGCTAACTTATTTCCAACAACTAATCCGTTTACAATTTCTGGATTTTGCGATTCTAATTGATCTATAGAAATTCCATACTTTTTAGCAATCGAAAACTTAGTTTCCTTTGGTTCAACCACATGAAAAACAGTTTCCTGATTGATAACACGAACTCTTCCATCTAAAGTTTTTCGCTTATTCGGAATTACAATTGACTGCCCAATCTGCAATCCGCTTTGCAATAAATCCTTATTTTGATTTTCTAAATCCGAAACTGAGACATTGTATTGTCTGGCAATACTAAACAGCGATTCTTTGGCCGCAACCAAATGTATAGCTTTTGAAGAACTTACATTCTCAGTTTTAGAAAGATTTAAAGGATTTGGAATACTTAATTCTTGACCTATTTGAAGTCCGTTGACAAGAATTGGATTTGCATTTTGAATAGCTTCTATAGAAACATGGTATTGTTTTGATAAGCCAAAAAGGGTTTCTTTTGCGCCAACAATATGAGTAATTTGCTGGTCTTGTTTTACTTTTTCTGCAGAATGAACAGGGATTTTAATAATCTGATTGTCCTGAATTCCATTTTGCGATTCGGGGTTGAGTTTGTAAATCTCATCTACAGAAACCTTATACTTTTGGGCTATAAAATAAGCAGTTTCTCCCTTTTGAATTTTGTGCTCAATAATTGAGTCTTGTGCAGTTATTTTGTTAAAAGACAAAACAAACACAAGAGAAATCGTTAAAAATTCTCTCATAAATAGTAGGTTTAAAAAATTAAGGCGTTACAAATGTAACGCCTTAATTTGAAAAACAATACTATTCCCACTCAATTGTTGCTGGTGGTTTTGAGCTTATATCGTAAACCACGCGATTCACGCCTTTTACTTTATTTATAATGTCATTTGACACTTTCATCAAGAAATCGTAAGGTAAATGAACCCAGTCAGCAGTCATTCCATCTGTCGATTCTACAGCTCTAAGCGCTACTACTTTTTCATAAGTACGCTCATCGCCCATTACACCAACACTGTTTACAGGAAGCAAGATTGCTCCAGCCTGCCAAACTTTATCGTATAATCCCCAAGATTTTAATCCTTCGATAAATACTGAATCTACATCTTGTAAAATTTGTACTTTCTCTGGAGTAATATCTCCTAAAATTCTAATTGATAATCCTGGACCTGGAAAAGGATGTCTTCCTAATAATTCAGGATCTATACCTAAAGTAGCTCCAACTCTACGAACTTCGTCTTTAAACAACATTCTAAGTGGTTCTACAATTTGTAATTTCATATAATCTGGCAATCCACCTACGTTATGGTGCGATTTAATAGTTGCAGATGGTCCCTTTACCGATACCGATTCGATTACATCTGGATAAATAGTTCCTTGTGCCAACCATTTTACGTCTTCGATCAAATGTGATTCATCATCAAAAACTTCGATAAATATGCGTCCGATAGTTTTACGTTTCGTTTCAGGATCGCTGATTCCTGCTAATTCAGAAAGAAAACGATCTCCTGCATCAACACCTTTTACATTCAATCCCATTCCTTTGTATTGATCTAATACGCTTTGGAATTCGTTTTTACGCAAAAGTCCATTGTTTACGAAAATACAGTACAGATTTTTACCAATTGCTTGGTTTAATAAAACTGCAGCAACTGTAGAATCTACTCCGCCTGATAATCCTAAAACTACTTTATCGTTTCCTAATTTCTCTTTTAATTCTCCCACCATTTCTTCTACGAAAGCATTTGGTGTAAAATTTTGAGGAACTTCGGCAATTTTTACTAAAAAGTTTTCCAGCATTTTTGATCCATCTGTAGAATGGAAAACTTCTGGATGATATTGAATTCCGTAAGTTGTTTCGCCTTCAATTTTATAAGCAGCAAATTCTACGTCATGTGTGCTTGCTAATTTTACGGCATTTGCTGGAAGTGCTTTAATACTATCACTGTGACTCATCCAAACTTGGCTGTTTTCTGAAACACCCTCAAAGAAAACTTCGTTCTCTTTTATATAAGATAAATTAGCTCTACCATATTCTCTAGTGTTTGAAGCTGCTACTTCTCCACCGCTGAAATGAGCTAAATACTGTGCTCCGTAACAAACGGCAAGCATTGGAAGTTTACCTCTAATTTGAGATAAATCAGGATGTGGAGCATCTTCTGCACGAACAGAAAATGGGCTTCCGCCTAAAATTACTGCTTTATAAGCTGATAAATCACTAGGAAAGTGATTGTATGGGAAAATTTCGCAGAATATATTTAATTCGCGAACTCTACGCGCAATAAGCTGAGTATATTGCGATCCGAAATCTAAAATAAGTACGTTGTGTTGCATGCGCAAAAATACTTTTTATATTCGAAATTGAAAAATCGGAACGTTGAAAAATAAATATTTTTTTTCAACGTTCTAATTTTTAGGCTCAAAGGTTCAGAGTAACAGAGGTTCAGAGGTTTATAATTTTGCAAAAAATATTTGCTTTGTTCCTTTAAACCTTTGCATCTTTGAACCTAAAAACAAAAAATCCAAAAACCAAAATATTTCGTATCTACCGAAAAACCCAAACTAATTTTAAATATGAAATCAAAATTTATTGCAATTGCCCTTTTATTAGCCGTGTCACTAACTTCTTGCGATTCTGTTGATGACTTACTAAGTTTTAATATATCAAATGAAACTTCTATTAAAATTAACAGCACATCGCCAATCAATCTTCCTTCAGAAATAATTACTCCAGAGGTAACCACCAATTCTTCGGCAGAATTTGAAAATAATAAAACAAAAGCAAGTTTAGTAAAAGATGTAAAACTTAGGTCTTTAAAATTAGCCATTACTGATCCTTCAGACAAAACTTTTACTTTCCTAAAATCTGTTCACTTATATATTTCAACAACAGATTCTGATGAAATAGAATTAGCATATCAGGATAATATAAATGCAACAACAAACACGATTGATTTAATTTGCACTGATAAAAAATTAGATCAATACATCAAGGCAGATAAATATAAAATTAGAACTAAAGTTACCTTAAAAGAAACGCTTACAAAAGATGTGACTATAAAAGCCGAAATGAAGTTTAGAGTAACGGCAGATCCGTTTTAAGAAAAGGTTCAAAGTCTCAAAGCAGTAAAGGTTCAAAGGCAAACGAAGTATAAAACTTTGTCCCTTTGAACCTTTGCCACTTTGAACCTAGCGCTTACAGCGCTACTCTTTCGTAACCACAATCGAAGCCTTAAAACCTGCGGCCAGATTATCCCAATAATCATTTGTTACTAATTGACCTTTATCGTCGTATACTCTAATTTCAGCAGTATTTCCTCCTAAGGAACCAATATTTAGAGCTTCAAAATCTAATTTGTTGAAACCGTTTACCAAGTCTATTTTGACTTCTTTAAAATTAGAATCTAAAAATATCTGACTTCTAATTACATTATCATTTGAAGAAACTTTTACTAAGTCGCCGTCAATGGCTCCAAAATCGCGCAGTTTCACGATAAAATACTGCGACTTGGTTCTAAAATCTCCCAAAGAAATATTTTTCTTTACAAGCATTCCTCGGCCTTCTCGCAGACCTGCATCTTTTAAAGCTTTATTTATATCCTTTTCCATTTTTGCCACGTATTGATCACCCGGATTGGCAAAATCTGTTTCTGTAGACATCGTGAACTTGCTTTTTTCCTGTCCGATCTGGAATTGAGACGTTGGCGTTATACTTTTATTTTCAAAAATATTTGGGGCTTTTATACTAGGTACATCTGCTGTTTCTGCCTGCGGATTTTTAACTTGCGGAATTGGTTCTTTTTTCTTTGCGCCAAACTTAGGTGCCGGAATCGGTTTCATCTTGCCTCCAAATTCAGTCTGTGCTGAAACTGTTACAGCTGTAAAAAATAATATGAAAAATAAAAGATGCTTCATTGAAAAGGTGTTATCGAATCGGCTTTAAAATTTTTATAAAATCGTAAGTCAAGCATCACAAAAATAATATAAATAAGTTTGGTGCGACAACTTTAAGACTATTATAACAATATATTAGGCTATTTTTTGGAAGCAAAAAACCTGCCAAAAATATCGAATAAATATCCAACAAAACATTCATAACCAAAATTAATCCTACATTTCACAAATAAAAACTAACATTATTTCTTTGATAGTAAACAACTTATTACTAACTTCAAAACTTTAAAAAAGTTATTCTAAAATTTCAAAAAAATAACTTCTTCCAAAATAAAAACCCAAGCGGCTAATTCTTTTAATATTATAAAATTCTAAAAAATGGATTATATCGATTATTATAAAATATTAGGCATTACCAAATCTGCTGCTGATGCCGATATCAAAAAGGCATATAGAAAACTGGCGCGAAAATATCATCCCGATTTAAATCCGAATGATAAAGAAGCAGAACAAAAATTCAAAGAGATAAATGAAGCGAATGAGGTTTTAAGTAATCCCGAAAATCGTAAAAAATACGACAAGTACGGAAAAGACTGGAAACATGCCGATGAATTTGAAAAGGCAGGCTATGACCCGAATCAGCAGCAATATTCGAGACAGCAGCAAGGCGCAAATCAAAGTTATACCGATTTTGGCGGAGGCAATTTTTCTGAAAGTGATTTTTCCGATTTCTTTAATTCAATGTATGGCGGTTCTGGAAGAGGTTCAAGAGCTCAAGCAAAATATAGAGGACAAGATTTTAATGCGGAATTACAGCTTGATTTAGCATCTGCCTACACCACTCACAAACAAAACTTAAATGTAAACGGTAAAAATATCCGAATTACAATACCGGCTGGTGTTGAAAACGGACAAATTATAAAAATTCCAAATCATGGAGCGCCCGGAGCAAACGGCGGACCAAATGGCGATTTATACATCACTTTTATAATCAATAACAGCTCCGATTTCAAACGTGAAGGAAATAATTTATATGCCGATGTTGATCTGGATTTGTACACGGCTATTTTAGGCGGAGAAATTTACGTGAATACTTTTGATGGAAAAGTAAAAATAAAAGTAGCTCCCGAAACTCAACCCGGAACCAAAGTAAAACTTAAAGGAAAAGGATTTCCTGTTTACAAAAAAGACAATCAGTTTGGTGATTTATACATAACCTATACTCTAAAATTACCAACTAAATTATCTGAAAAAGAAAAAGAATTATTTGCAGAATTAGCTAAACTAAGAAATCATGAATAACAAAAGCTTAATCTTAATAAAACAATTTTGTTTGTATAACGAAATTGAAAATACTTTTATAAAAGAACTGCATAATTATGGCTTAGTCGAAATTGTTGTCGAAGAAAATGAAGAATATTTACAGCCTGAACAACTGCCTGCCATAGAAAAAATGATTCGTATGCATTACGATCTAAAAATTAATTTTGAAGGAATTGATGCTATTTATCACTTACTTAACAAAATTGAAATTTTACAGCAGCATCTTACCAGCACACAAAATAAACTTCGAATTTATGAAGAACATCAAATATCATGAAATTTAAAAAACTATAACCCTTTGTGCGTAATTAATTTAACACATAGAAACATAGACTATAGTTTATCAAAAAAAGGCGTTTCACTTATTTAAAATACATATAGCACAGCTATGTGAGAGAAATATGTTTCTTTTTGTATTCTTTTCGAAATATAAAATCTATGCTTCTATGTGTTGAAATAAATTTTTAGAAATTACATCCAACAGGTAAATTTTCCTTTTAAAATATCACAAAAAACAATATTTATCAATGGGATTTCAAATAATTAAAACTCTTTTTACCAAGCATATTTTATAAATTGCAGCACATTAATTAACCTGAATTTGTTTTTAAAAACTCAAAGAGCAATTCAAAAAAACACACAAAATGAAAAGAGAAAATATCTTAACTGGATCTCCATGGGAAGACAAAATGGGATATTGCCGCGCTGTAAGAATTGGCAATATCATTGAAGTTTCTGGCACTGTTGCAATTGTTGACGGCGAAAATGTTAAAGCAGACGATGCTTATGCTCAAACTTATAACATTCTTGAACGTGTAGAAAAGGTTTTAGAAGATTTAAATGTTGGGATGAAAGACGTTATTAGAACTCGAATTTTTACTACTAATATTTCTACTTTTGAAGATGTTGCCAGAGCACATTCTGCTTTCTTTAAAGATGTAAAACCAACAACTGGTTTTTATGAAATAAGTAAATTAGTTGCTCCTGAATATTTAGTTGAAATTGAATTTACAGCTGTTGTACAATAAATAGTTTTTCGCGACAAATTTCACGAATTTTCACTAATTATTTTTTTTCTGCCACAGATTAACGGATTTAAAATGATTATTTTCCTTTTAATTCGTGAAAATTCGTGAAATTCGTGGCTAAAATATTTTTAATCTTTGGATGGCTTTTCAAAACCCAAAACAACTACTATTTGATATTCCTAAATGGATTCTTATCTGTTCTTTAATAGGTATACTTTCAGGATCTGCTTCTGCATTTTTTCTTGTTTCTTTAGAATGGGTTACGCAATATAGAATTCAGCACGATTGGATTGTCTTCCTTTTACCATTTGGCGGTTTATTAGTTGGTTTAAGTTACTATTATTGGGGAGAATCTGTGATAAAAGGCAATAATTTATTGCTTGAGGAATATGAAAAACCAAAAAAAGTAATTCCTTTTAAAATGGCTCCTTTAGTACTTTTAGGAACCTTAATCACACATTTATTTGGAGGTTCAGCCGGCCGTGAAGGAACTGCAGTACAAATGGGAGGCGCTATCGCAGATCAATTCACAAGAATTTTCAAATTAGACAATTCTGAACGCAGAATTTTAATAATTCTAGGCATCAGTGCAGGTTTTGCTTCTGTTTTTGGGACACCTTTAGCAGGCGCTATTTTTGCGTTAGAAGTTTTATATTTCAGTAAAATCAATTTTAAAAGTATCCTATTATCATTTCTTGTAGCGTATGCCGCTTATTTTACGGTAGAATTTTGGGAAATTAAACATACCCATTACAGCATTCCTGTAATACCAGAACTAAGTATTTTGAACATCTTTTATACTTTACTAATTGGACTTCTTTCAGGTTTTGCAGCTTTACTTTTTTCAAGAAGTACCCATTTTTGGAGTTCACTTTTTTCAAAAAACATCAAATATCCCCCGCTTCGTCCTGTTATTGGAGGAACGGTTCTAGCCATTGCAATTGCAGGACTTGGTTTTACTAAATTCTCTGGATTAGGGGTTCCTGTTATTGTTGATTCGTTTTCAAACCCCAGTCAATGGTATGATTTTTTACTTAAAATTTTATTCACAGGATTCACTTTAGGAGCAGGATTTAAAGGCGGCGAAGTAACCCCGTTATTTTTTGTAGGAGCCACTCTAGGCAGTGCCTTATCTTTAATTATCCCGATGCCTATCGCTCTTCTAGCAGGAATAGGATTTGTATCTGTCTTTTCGGGAGCAACCCATACTCCTATCGCCTGTACCATTATGGGAATGGAATTATTTGGCATTCAGCCTGGAATATTTATCGCACTTGGCTGCTCAATTGCTTATTTTTCTTCAGGTTCAATTGGTATTTATAAATCACAGATTGTTAAGGGCGCGAAACATAAATTATATCAAAGATTAAATTCCAATTTTTAAATTTCAAATACCAAAAACAAAGACTCTAATACAGAACTAATAAAAGTGTGTTAATCTATAAAATGATTTCAACATTACATTAAAAAAATGTAAATTCGCACACTATGAAAATACAAGATATTCAGGCAATACAATTGTTGCTTGCCGCTCCAAAGAAAATCGTAATAATTCCGCATAGAGGTCCAGATGGCGATGCTATGGGATCTACACTAGGTTTATATCATTTTTTACTCAAAAATAACCATCAGCCAACTGTAATTGCGCCTAATGATTTTCCAGATTTTTTAGCTTGGCTGCCAGGCTCAGAAACCGTTAAAATCTTTGAAAAAGATACTGAAAACTGTACTAAAATATTAGAAGAAGCCGAATTAATTTTTACGCTTGATTTCAATGCTCTGCATCGTGTAGGCGAAATGGAACACACTTTAGCTCGATTAACTGCACCTTTCATTATGATTGATCATCATCAAAAACCTGATGATTATGCAGCTTATACGTATTCTGACACTTCGTACGGATCTACTTGTGAAATGGTTTATAACTTTATTTCCTTTTTAAACAAAAAAGAAGATATTGATAAAACTATCGCAACTTGCATTTACACAGGAATTTTGACGGATTCCGGTTCATTCCGTTTTCCAGGAACAACAGGAAACACTCACCGAATTATTGCAGAATTAATTGATTTAGGCGTAGAGAACACTCAAATCCCTGTTTTATTGTTTGACAACAGTTCGTACAGTCGTTTGCAATTATTAGGACGTGCACTGCAAAACATGAAAGTTTTAGAAGAACATCAAACATCATATACATCACTTACACAGGACGAATTAGATTCATTTAATTATGTAAAAGGTGATACTGAAGGAATTGTAAATTACGGATTAAGTATAAAAGGTATCGTTTTTACAGCTATTTTTATAGAAAATAAAGACGAAAAAATCATCAAAATTTCATTCCGTTCACAAGGAGGTTTCGATGTTAACCAATTTGCACGCGACCATTTTAACGGCGGAGGCCACAGCAACGCAGCAGGCGGAAGATCTGAAACGACAATGGAAGAAACACTTAAAAAGTTTGAAGATTTAGTAAGTAAACTAAAAATATAACCCCGTATGAACTACTTAAAAATTAGTATTTACACACTGCTTTTAACTGTTTTACTGGCAAGCTGTAAACATCATGAAGAAGCTCGGAAACCAATTTCGAGAGCTTCGGGTACTTTTATGAAAAAATCAGCCGACAGAAACAAAAAACTGGTTGCAAATGAAGAAGATGTTATCAAAAAGATTATCAAAACAAATCCAAAAGTAAAGTACTATGCTACCAGAAAAGGATATTGGTTTTCTTATGATGAAAAAAATAATACTGATACAGCTACACCAAAAAAAGGAGATATTGCCTATTTTAATTTAGAAGTAAAAGACATTAATGGTAAAATCATTTATTCAGAAGCAGATCTTGGCCCGCAGACGTATTATGTAGACAAACAAGATATTATGATGGGCTTACGTGACGGAATCAAGTACATGAAAAAAAATGAAACTGTTACCTTTTTATTTCCATCGCATATTGCTTACGGCTATCATGGTGATAATAAAAAAATAGGAACAAACCAGCCTTTAATCTGTACCGTTACACTTCGTAATTTTGTTCCTGATCCAGCAGCAGTTTCAAAAACTGCAGCAGCTCCAAAACAAACTGTAAAAAGTACAACAGCAGCTCCGGCAGCTACACCAAAAAAAGATACAATAAACCCATAAAAAAACATTTTAAAAATGAAAAAAAGTATTTTAGTATTACTACTAACCGCTGCTTCGTTTTACTCTTGTAAAAATGAAAACAGCAGCCTTCCTGATGGTTTATATGCCGATATTGAAACGAACAAAGGACATATAATTGTTGAATTAGATTATAAAAAAGCGCCTGTTACAGTAGCTAACTTTGTAACCTTAGCCGAAGGCAAAAATGAGTTTGTAACCAAAGATTACTTAAAAAAGAAACATTTTTATGATGGTTTAAAATTTCATAGAGTTATAGAAAATTTCATGATTCAAACCGGAGATCCTGAAGGAACTGGTTCTGGAGATGCTGGTTATAAATTTAAAGATGAAATTTCAGATTTAAGATTTGACAAAGCTGGTGTTTTAGCAATGGCAAATAATGGACCTGGTACAAACAGCAGTCAATTTTTTATTACTCATACTGAAACTCCTTGGTTAGACGGAAAACATACTATTTTTGGTCATGTAGTCGACAAAGGTCAGGAAGTAGTAAACAAAGTTGTACAAGGTGACAGTATTGTTTCTGTTAGTATCGTTAGAAATGGAGAAGCTGCCAAAAAATTTGATGCAGAAAAAGTACTTCATGATTATTTTGCAGAAGCTTCAAAAGAGAAAAGTAAGTTTGCAGGAGTTCAAAAAGAAAAAGTAGATTACTACGCTTCTTTAAGACCAAAAGCAACAAAAACACACTCTGGTTTAGAATTCATTATCACTGAAAAAGGTACTGGTAAAAAACCAGCTACTGGAGCTCAAATATACATTCACTATGCAGGTTTCTTAGAAGATGGAACTTTATTTGATTCAAGTATAGAAGACGTAAACAAAGCTTTTGGAAAATTTGATGCAGCAAGAGCTGAAGCAAAAGGCTATCAGCCAATTCCTTTTCAAGCAGGTCGTAAAGACGGCATGATTCCTGGTTTTATCGAAGGTATCGAGCAGCTTTCATTTGGAGATAAAGCAGTTCTTTTTATTCCTGCTCATTTAGCATATGGAGAAACTGGAGCCGGCGGTGTAATACCCCCAAATGCAAATATTATTTTTGAAGTTCAATTATTAGAAAAACCATAATTATAAAACCTGTAATTATATTTCTTGACTTAAATTTAAAATGCAATGAAGTTTAAACTTTTATTTTTATTTTGTTTAGCGGTTGTAAATATTCAAGCGCAGACTACTAAAAAACCAGTCGCAAAACCTGCTGCTAAGCCAGCTGTATCGACTGCAAAACCTGCAGCTAAACCTGTTGCAAAACCAAACCCTGATGAGGGAATCTTTGCTACTATTTCTACAACAAAAGGAGACATCGTTCTATCATTAGAATATGTAAAAACTCCTGTTACAGTGGCTAATTTTATTTCTCTTGCAGAAGGAAAAAATCCTAATGTAAAAGTAGAGAGACTTAAAGGAAAACCATTTTACGATGGTTTAAAATTCCATCGAGTTATTAATGATTTTATGATTCAAGGGGGTGATCCAGACGGAAATGGTTCTGGAGGACCTGGATATTCATTTAAAGATGAATTTGTCGAAGAACTAAAGTTTGAAAAAGGAGGCGTTCTTGCAATGGCCAATTCTGGACCTGCAACAAATGGCAGCCAGTTTTTTATTACGCATAAAGAAACTCCATGGCTTAATGGTAAACACACTATTTTTGGGCATGTTGTATCTGGAATGGATAATGTAAATAAGATCGTTCAAGACGATATTATGACAAAAATTACCATTACTCGCAAAGGTGCTGCTGCTAAAAAATTTGATGCTGTAAAAGTCCTTACAGATGATGCTAAAAAACAAGAAGCTAAAAAAGCCGAAAGTCAAAAAGTAATAAAAGACAAAGCAGCTTATTTTGCAGCAACTAAAGCTAAAGCAACTACAACAGCTTCTGGTTTAAAATATGTAATTACACAAAAAGGAACTGGCATAAAAGGTGCTGAAGGTTCTTCAATTTACTTTCATTATGCAGGTTATTTTGAAGACGGGAGTCTTTTTGACAGCAGTATGAGCAGTGTAGCAAAAGCTTATAGCAAATACGATGCAAATAGAGATGCTCAAGGCGGATACAAGGCTTTCCCTTTTACAGTTGGCAAAAAAGATGGTATGATTCCAGGTTTTATCGAAGCTCTAGACATGATGACAGATGGAGAAAAAGCAATTTTCTTTCTTCCTTCAAACTTAGCTTATGGTGAAAAAGGAGCTGGAGGCGTAATTCCGCCTAACGCAACTTTAATTTTTGAAATTGAAACTTATCAAAATCAACCAACAAAGTAATACTTTCAAATTCCTTTTTTGAAATAACAATTAAAGTTCCCAAAAGTTCAAATCTTTGGGAACTTTTTTTATTTCTATCAAAAACATTCTTCTGCATAATCCTTAAAATAATACTGAAACAGAAACTAAAAACAGGCGCAATGATAACGTTTGCGTATATTTTCTACTAATTCCTAAACAAAATACCTTACCTTTGCCCGCTTAATTTTTTCAAAACAAATCATAAAGATGTTACAAAACAATGTATTAAAAGGAGTATTTTTAGTTGCTTTAGGAGCTACAACTTACGGAATGTTAGCTACTTTCGTAAAAATGGCTTATACTGAAGGATACACAACGGCCGAAGTTACAACTTCTCAATTTATACTTGGTATACTTGGTATCTTGATCATAAATGCTTTTCAAAAAGCAAAAAATAAAGGAAAAGTTGTAAAAGCTTCATCAAAAAATATATTCAGTTTAATGCTTGCTGGAACATCGTTAGGCATGACAAGTTTATTCTATTATCTGGCTGTAAAATATATTCCAGTTTCTATAGGTATTGTGTTATTAATGCAAACTGTTTGGATGGGTGTTTTACTTGAAATGATTTTAGAAAAAAAACTGCCTTCGAAACAAAAAGTTATTGCTGTTTTGATTGTCCTAGTTGGGACTGTTTTAGCCACAAATATTATCCACAATGATGTTGTACTAGATTGGCGCGGAATTTTTTGGGGCGTGCTAGCGGCAGCCTCTTTTACTACAACAATGTTTACAGCTAATCGTGTCGCTACAGAAATTTCATCTGCACAGCGCAGCTTATATATGCTTTTAGGCGGTGCCGTAATAGTATTTTCATTTGCTTTTTTTACTCAGACCGGTTCTTTTAATCTTGATATTTTCTTTAAATGGGGAATCATTCTAGCTTTATTTGGTACTATTATCCCTCCTATGTTATTGAATCTAGGTTTTCCGTTAACGGGAATTGGATTAGGCAGTATTGTTTCTGCATTAGAATTACCTGTTTCTGTAATGATGGCTTATGTTTTATTGAATGAAAAAGTAATTTTCTCGCAATGGATTGGAATTGTTTTAATTATTTTGGCAATCATAATTATGAATGTAAACTTTAAACGTAATAAGTAAGCTTATAACTCAGCGCTAAAAAAAAGCGCCTTGTAATGTTATAATTGTTAATTTTTTTATAAATTCGTGATAAACTACTATCTATCATGAATTTATCTTGGCATTTATATTTGATGGCAATTCTTTATATACTTGCAGGACTAAACCATTTTAGAAATCCTGGAATGTATATTAAAATTATACCTCCTGTATTCAAAAACCCCAAAGTAATAAATATTTTAAGCGGAACTGCCGAAATACTATTAGGCATTCTTCTAACACTTTCTTTTTCGATACATATTGCGGCTTGGGGAATTATTGCATTATTAATTGCAGTTTTTCCTGCCAATTTGTATATGTATCAAAATAAAAAAGCGAGTTTTGGTTTACCAAAATGGATTTTATTTGTACGTTTGCCCTTACAGATCGTCTTGATTTTTTGGGCATATCAATACACCCAATATTAATCAAATCTATTAATCTAAAATTATTTAATTATGAAAAAATTATTTGCTGAATTTTTTGGAACTTATTGGCTGGTTTTTGGAGGTTGCGGAAGTGCTCTTTTTGCTGCGGGAATTCCAAATCTAGGAATTGGATTTGCGGGCGTTGCTTTAGCTTTTGGTTTAACCGTATTAACAATGGAGTATGCCGTAGGGCATATTTCTGGAGGCCATTTTAATCCAGCGGTATCGTTTGGATTGTGGGCTGGCGGAAGATTCCCTGCAAAAGATCTTTTACCTTATATCATTTCGCAATGTATTGGTGCACTTGCTGCTGCTGGAACATTATTTATTATTTGGACGGGTAAAGCAGGAAACGCAATTAACAATACACAAGCAGGTGCTTTTGCATCAAACGGATATGGAGCATTCTCTCCTGATGGATATTCACTGCAATCTGCTTTTATAGCTGAGTTCGTTCTAACATTATTCTTCTTGTTAGTAATTTTAGGTGCAACAGATAAGTTTGCAAACGGAAGATTTGCTGGGATCGCAATTGGTCTGGCTTTAACTCTTATTCACTTAATTAGTATTCCTATTACAAATACATCGGTAAATCCTGCAAGATCATTATCGCAAGCAATTTTTGTTGGAGGAGAGCCTCTTAGTCAAGTTTGGTTATTTTGGGCAGCTCCAATTTTAGGTGCCATTGTAGCTGGATTTATTTATAAATCGTTACTGCAAAATCACGACGCTGCATAATTTAACTCGTATAACTATTAAATTTTAAAACTATGGAATTTTTATATTTCTTACTTATAGGAGCAATTTCCGGCTGGCTTGCGGGTCAGATTTGGAAAGGTGCAGGCTTTGGTTTATTTGGTAATATTATCGTTGGAATTATTGGCGGTTTTGTTGGCGGCTGGATTGCCGGCAAACTTGGCATTGGCGGCGGCGGACTTTTATGGCAGATTATTGTTGCTGTAGGAGGAGCTTGGGTATTACTTTTCATAATCAGCTTGATCAAAAAAGCTTAAAAATAGTACAGCTAAAAAAACACATTCTAAGAGGAAATCAGATATTCAATTATTTGGTTTCCTCTTTTTTATAAAGAAAAACACTTCATATCTATTAAAACCAATTTGCTATGAACGAAATTATTTCTTATTTCAGCACCATTCCTTCATCACATCGCAGTTTAATTTTAGTAGGCGGCATTACCTTTTTTTGGGTAATTGAGAACACATTTCCTCTCTTTCAAATGAAATATCATAAATGGCAGCATGCAGGAATCAACTTCTTTCTGACATTTACCACTATAATCGTCAATTTTGTACTGGCTTTTATTCTAATAAAAACAGCGAATTGGACAACCGAAAATCATTTTGGCATTCTACAATGGCTGCCTGAAATTCCTATTTGGCTGTATACTATTATCGGGCTTCTTTTGTTAGATTTAATAGGTGCTTATTTAGTGCATTTTATTGAACACAAAATAAAGTTTTTGTGGCGCTTTCATGTTATACACCACACAGACACTTGGATCGATACCACAACTGCAAACAGACATCATCCGGGAGAAAGTGTCATTCGATTTGTATTTACTACTCTTGGTGTTCTTGTAGTTGGCAGCCCTATGTGGATGGTTTTTCTATATCAAACATTATCTGTAATTGCAACTCAATTTAATCATGCTAACATTTCGTTACCAACCAAATTAGATGTTTTCTTAAGCTACTTTATAGTTTCTCCGAATATGCACAAAGTGCATCATCATTATGTACTGCCATATACTGACAGTAATTATGGTAATATTTTCTCTGTTTGGGACCGACTATTTGGAACTTTTACCACTTTACCTAAAGAAGAGTTAATCTACGGAGTCGACACGCATATGCTGCCCGAAGAAAACAATCAATTAAGAAATTTATTAAAAATTCCGTTTCAAAAATTGCGCTCTTTTAATTCTGAAAAAAAACAGTAAAAAAAATATACTTCATCGAACCAAGTAATTATTTTTTTTATTAATATTGATACATAAAATGAAAATCAATCTATTAATCATTAACCTCTATTTTTGAATTAATTTTCACGAGATGAAAAAGAGTAACCGCAAAGAATTGAATTGGGAACAAACCGAGAAGCTTGTTTCATTAGCCTTAGAAGAAAAAAATCCATTTGAAGTCATAAAAAAAGAATTTGGGTTGGCAGAAAAAGAAGTTCTTGAAATCATGAAGAAGAAAATGCCTCTTGAAAAATTTGAGATGTGGAAAAAGAAAGCCATTGCCAATAAACCAAAACCGAAACCTGTTAAAATTGATGATTTTGATGAAGATTTAGATGGCAAATATTATATAAAAAACAAATTCGACTAAAAAAAACTCCTGAGTGTCAGGAGTTTTTTTTTTATTTTTTATTTTATTGTAACATTTTTACTTTTTTTAGTCAAATACGAATAACTAAACTTAAACAAATGAAAAAAATACTTTACACTTTAGCTCTTGCTATAACGCTTTGGAGCTGTAAAACTGGAAGTACTTCAGCAGGAAAAAGCAATGTTGTAGATGTTAACATCAATCTTGTAGATGTAAAAGACGACAAAGTTTTAGTAACGGTAACTCCTCCTCAAATCAAAACAGACGAAATTGTTTACAGCATTCCGAAAACTGTTCCAGGAACTTATTCTACTGATAATTATGGAAAAAATTCAGAAGATTTCAAAGCTTTTGATGCTAAAGGAAATGCTTTAACTGTTAAAAGACTTGACGATAATTCATGGTCTATTTCGAATGCAAAAGCATTAAAAAAAATTACGTATTTAGTTAATGATACTTTCGATACTGAAAAAGGAACTGGTTTTGGCAATGACGATATTTTCTCGCCTGCAGGTACCAACATCAATGCAGGAGTTAATTTTCTAGTAAATACACACGGATTTGTAGGGTATTTTCAAGATAAATTAGAGATTCCTTATAAAGTTACTATCACGCATCCTGAAACATTTTGGGGAGCAACTTCTATGACAGATCAGGATCCAAGCAAAACAAGCGATGTTTTTACAACTCCACGTTATGCTGTTTTAGTCGAAAATCCAATTATGTATTCTAAACCAGATTATACTGAGTTTAATGTAAATGGTATGGATATTTTAATTGCTGTTTACTCGCCAACTGGAAAATTTACTGCCGAAAGTATCACGCCGGAAATGAAAACAATGATGACGGCGCAAAAAAACTTTTTAGGAAAAGTAAATGCAAATAAAAAATATACAGTTTTATTATATTTATCAACCTTAGCAAAAGATGATGCACACGGTTTTGGAGCTTTAGAACATCCAACGGTTACTACAGTAGTACTGCCAGAATCAATGCCTAAAGAAAAACTGGTAGAATCAATGAAAGATGTGGTTTCTCATGAGTTTTTTCATATCGTAACTCCATTAACCATTCACTCAAAAGAGATCCAGTATTTTGATTATAATGCCCCAAAAATGTCTGAGCATTTATGGATGTACGAAGGTGTAACAGAATATTTTGCAAATCTTTTTCAAATTAATCAAGGCTTAATTAATGAAGGTGAATTTTACACTCGTATTGCCGACAAAATTGAGCAGTCTAAAAGTTTAGACGATACGATGTCTTTTACTAAAATGAGTGCCAATGTTCTAGAACAGCCTTATAAAGATCAATACTTAAATGTGTACCAAAAAGGAGCTTTAATTGGTATGTGCATTGACATTATTATTAGAGAAAAAAGCAATGGAGAAAGAGGAATTCTTGATTTAATGCATAAATTATCAAGTGAATATGGTATTGATAAACCGTTTAACGACAATGAATTATTCGCTAAAATCACTTCATTAACGTATCCTGAAGTAGGCGAATTTTTAAACAAATATGTAGCAGGTACAACACCAATTCCTTATGATTTTTACTTAGCTAAAGTTGGTGTTTCAAAAGCAACAGAGAAAAAACCTGGAAATGCTTTCATTAAAGGACAAGTTCCAAATATTACTATCGACAAAGCAACAAAAGAAATTGCTGTTCGTCCTGAATCAGAATCTCTTGAATTTTTCAAAAACTTGAACCTGAAAGGCGGCGATAAAATTTTAGCTGTAAACAACAAATCATATAATTTAGATAACATTTATGATTTGATTACAGAAAGTGAAAATTGGAAAGAAAACGATCCAATTACTTTAAAAATTAAACGCGGCGGTAAAGAAGAAACTATAAAAGGAACTGTAAAACTGCCTTACGAAGAATCTGAAACTTTTAAAGCTACTGATGCTTCAAAAGAAAAGCTTAAAAATGCTTGGTTAAAAGGTTAATTTCCTTTTGACTGAAAACAAAAAAAACCGACAAGTGATTGTCGGTTTTTTTTTATTCTCTACTAGAAACTTTGTCAAAGTTTTCTATATATTATTTCTTCACTGGAAATTTCCAAGCAAATTCATCTTTATCATTGATGATGGCACCAATTTCAAATTTAACTACTTCATCAAATTCCGTTTGAAGAATAAACCAATTGTCTTCGTTGAAATAGTTCTCAAAAGTATCAAAAGTTTCTTGGTTGTATTTTGTTATTCCTTTTGCAGCAAAATCTTTCTTTACATCAGCAATTTTTCTTCCGATTAACTTGAAGCCAAAAACTTCTAAATCATTACTAGAAGCCACTATATAACCTAATTTCAAGTCTTCTTCTTGATAAAATGTTAATCTCATTTTGTATGCATTATATACAAAAATTACATTATCATCTTCGTCGTTATAGTTTTTATCAGGTTTTCCTAAAGCTGCTGTTACATCATTCTGCTTCATCCCGAAAAGCAGTTTATCAATTCCTGATTTTAAATTTATTTTCATAATGATTTTTCTAATATTTGAAATGCAAATTTCGTGAACTTTTTTGTTGTTCCGCCACGAATTACACAAAATTTCACAAATTAAAATAGTATCATTTTGCCAGGCTGAGCGATCTTTTCTGTCAGGCTGAGCGAAGTCGAAGCCCTATTCGTTATAAAAGCCCTTCGACTTCGCTCAGGGTGACATGACTAATACCCCTTTTTATTAGGCTTACTAGCCATATAAAATGTAATCTTTCCACCATTTATAACATCCGCATGTTTTAAAAACGGTCTTTCTAATTGTTTTCCGTTCAGCAGAACTTTACTCACAAATACATTTTTATCAGATTGGTTTACGGTTTCTAGTTCGAAAGTTTTTCCGTTTTCTAAATTTAAAACAGCATTTTTCAGCAAGGGACTTCCTAACGCATATTCATCAGAACCCGGAGCAACTGGATAAAACCCTAAACTGCTAAAAATATACCAAGCACTCATTTGTCCGAAATCATCATTTCCTCCTAAACCATCAGCACCATTTCTGTACATTTTTTTTAATATCATTCTAATTTTATCTTGAGCTTTCCAAGGAGAATCTGTCCAATTGTACAAGTACACAACGTGATGCGAAGGCTCATTTCCGTGAACATAATTCCCAATTATTCCTTCTCTTGTAATGTCTTCTGTATTCTCAAAATATTTGTCTGGAAGATGCATGTTGAATAACGAATCTAAACGAACTTTAAACTTCTCATTTCCGCCCATTAATTTAATCATATCAGCAGGATCTTGCGGTACGTACAAGCTGTAATTCCAAGAGTTCCCTTCAATAAAACCTTGGCCGTGTGTGTCAAGCGGATCAAACTCTTTCTTAAAAGTTCCATCGTTTAATTTCGGACGCATAAAACCTGTTTTTTCATCATAGACGTTTTTATAATTTTTCGATCTATTGATAAATTCATTGTAAATTTCTGTTTTACCCAATTTCTTTGCAGCTTGTGCAATTGCCCAGTCATCATAAGCATATTCTAAAGTTTTAGAAACCGAAGCCCCACTTTTGTCTTCTGGAACATATCCTTTGTTCATGTAAAATTCTAAACCATCATAATACGGCACTTTTGCAGTATTCACACAAGCTTGAAGTGCTTTTTCAGCATCAAAACTAATATTTCCTTTTACAATCGCATCTGCTATAACCGAAACAGAATGATATCCAATCATACACCAATTTTCATTTGCATAATGTGACCAGATTGGAAGCATTTTATGAACGCTTTGATCTGAATGTGCCAGCATTGAACTAACCATATCTGCATTTCTTTTTGGCTGCACAATATTAAATAAAGGATGTAAAGCACGATAAGTATCCCAAAGTGAATAACTGGTATAATTGGTAAAGTTTTCGGCTTTATGAACATTCATATCTAAACCTTTATAATTCCCATCCAAATCCATATACTCGGTTGGTCCCAAAAATGCATGATACATTGCGGTATAAAAATTAACCAAATCTTCTTTTTGAATGGTTTCAACCTGAACCTTATTCAATTCTTTATTCCAAACGTCCTGACTTTGTCTTTTTACTTTTTCAAAATCCCAATCAGGTGCTTCCTTTTTCATGTTTTCTAATGCCCCAGCAGAACTCACTGGCGACAATGCCATCTTTATTTTGATTTTTTCACCTTCATTCGTATCAAAATCAAAAAACAATTTTAGGTTCTGACCTGCCATTTCTGGAAAGTTTTTCGTTTGATCAAATCTTCCCCAAAAACCTCTGTACACACTTTTTTCTTGTGCTGCCTGTCCGTAACTTTTAATTGGTTTATTGAAAGACATAGCAAAATAAACCGTTCTGGTTCTCGCCCATCCATTTGTCTGACGATATCCCGTTATTAACGTATCATTTTCTATACGAACAAAAGTCCAGACATTCTTTTTATCATAATTATAAATTCCAGAAGTTAAATCCAGAATTATATGTGCTTCATCGGATTTTGGAAATGTGTATTGATGCATTCCAACGCGAGTTGTTGCCGTAAGTTCTGCTTTTATTTTATGATCTTCTAGAAAAACACTGTAATAAGCTGGTTCTGCTTTTTCTGTCGAATGAGAAAATACCGATCTATAGCCCGATAAAGGTTTTGACGCAACACCTGGATTTAATTGTAATTTTCCCGTTGTTGGCATAATTAAAAAATCACCTAAATCTGAATGACCCGTTCCGCTGAAATGAGTATGACTGAAACCTACAATCGTTTTGTCTTCATACTGATAGCCGGCACAGTATTTATAAACTTCGCCATTATATTTTCCGTTTAAACTGTAGGCAATCGTATCGGTTTCGGGGCTTAATTGCACGCTTCCAAAAGGTACTGTTGCACCTGGGTAAGTGTGCCCCATTTTTGCCGTTCCAATCATGGGATCGACATATTGAATTAAATTTCTTTTTTCCACTGTTTTTTTCTGTGCATTTGAAATGGTAGCAAGCAGCAAAAATGAAAATCCGAAAAGAAGACTTTTGCACTTTATTCTATTCATTGGGTGAATTTTTTTAATCATTCTATTTTTATCTAAAACATATCAGGTAATTACTAAAACAATTTGCCTTTGTTTTTAGTTTAGAAAATTACAACTAAATATGTTTTTAAAAAACATAAAATATGGTCTTCTAAAAAGGTTTT
The DNA here is from genome assembly GCF_044007415.1 of Flavobacterium sp. FlaQc-28. Lineage (NCBI taxonomy): Bacteria > Pseudomonadati > Bacteroidota > Flavobacteriia > Flavobacteriales > Flavobacteriaceae > Flavobacterium > Flavobacterium sp. FlaQc-28. The sequence continues at coordinate 333,388 of NZ_JBIPCM010000002.1, read as the reverse complement.
AAATATCTTTGAAATATAAAAAGATTACATTTCATGAAAAAATATATCTTATTAGTTTCAGCAATTATAGTATTCATTACATCTCAATCTTGTTCTCACAAAAAAGAGAATACAGATATAAAAGTAAAAGATTACTGTACTATCATTTTTGAATCAAAAAAGAAAATTATTTATGTAACTTATGATGATGCTTATTCAGAAGAATGGATTAAGCAAAAGGATGGAAAAGAGAAAAAAGTTCAAAACAAATTAAATTTCACTAATAAAGAACTTGACAGCTTAGCAAAATATACACATCAAATCATAAAGGATCCAGCTATTACCACTACACACCTGACTTGTGGTGCAGGTGAAAATATAACAATTGAGATTAGTTATTGTAGTACAAGTATTTCATGCAAATATTCGTCCATACAGAGTTGGTCTACATTATCAAATGACAACAAAAAATTGTATGATTTATTAAGTACCAAAACTGCAATTCCAAAATAAGCACTTGTCAAAAAGCGACTTAGAAACAATATAGAATAAATCTTTGCTGGATTGAAATCTAGCTTTATACTATCTCTTGTTTTTGTTTAGACTGGACTGAAGTCCAGCCCTACAATATGGTTCGAGCCTTTGGCTCTTTTATTAAAGTTTTTGTTTTAAGTTTTCTTTTACCTCATCAAACCATTCGTTTCTAAGAATACTCAAAACAATAGAATCACGACGAACATCACTGTTTGCTGTTGGCATATGACTGCGCAAAACGCCTTCGACTTTACAGCCAATACTTTTCATTGCAGCCACGCTTCTTTCGTTATTATTATCAGCACGAAATTCGACACGTTCCATTCCTAAAGTTTCAAAAGCAAACTGAAGCAGTAAAAACTTGCAGTGTTTATTAAGTCCTGTTCCTCTAAAAGCAGAACCATACCAAGTGTACCCTAATTGAAGTGTTTTATATTCGAGATTAATATCGTAAAAACGTGTTGAACCTGCGAATTTTTGAGCTTTTTTATCAAAAACTATAAAAGGAAATTCTTTTTGATTTTCTCTCGCTTTTAGAGCGGACTGAATGTATTTGATCAAATTTTCTTTACCATCAGCACCAATTAACGAATATTTCCATGTTTCAGGTTCATTAATCGATATTTCTAATAAATTTTCGACATCTGATTCTTGAAGTGATCGTAATAAAACAACCTCATCCTCTAAAATTAAAGTATCTGTAAAAGAAAAATTGGAAACAGTCATGGTTTGCTTTTTTATAAATTTTCAAGGAGATTTAATTAATTCGAACTTTATTGTTGCTTTTTATTTTTTTGATTTGCCATAAAACCGCAATCACAGCACCTATTACTCCTCCTGCATAACTAAAACTATGCATTTCTGAAACTGAAATTAGATTTTTTACATTTATAATTTGAAGAGGAAAGCAACAATTTGACTCTAAATTCGAAAAACCTAAAAACCCGTAACATAATCCTAATAAACCAATTATTACTGTTGTAGTCAACATTATAATAATTGCACCTTTAATACTTCTTATCATTTCTTTTGTATTAGAACTAAAGAGTCCAACAAAACCAAAGATAAGTCCAGCAAATAAACCAATCCACCAAACAGACCACACGCCAATTATTGAAGCGGTTAATCTTGGAGCATTTCTGCCATATTCTACAAAACCAAATCTTTCAAACAAAACTTGTGTAAAAAATTTATCAGAAATTGTGTATGTGAACTGATTGTGTAAAATACCAAAAAGCGAAGCCGCAATAATACTTAAAAGAATACAACAAACAAAAACGAGTACTTTTCTCATCTCCCTTTTTACAATAAATGAAACTTATTCACTCATTTCATCATAACGCTCCGGAACTTGCGGATCGTAAAGCGGACATTTAAATTCCAGCATCAAATCAACCAATTGATTCATGGTTTTCCCTTCGGTGCCATAACAATCTATTTTGATGCTTTGCGGAGTCGTAATAACTTGGAAAGCTCCTTTTCCTGCGTTATTTTTCCAGCTGTTTTCATCAATTCTTTCCCATTTTGAAAAAACAGAATTAATGCGATTTATAATTACCTCAACAGGAAGTTTCTCCAGGCCGATAACTCCTTCTTTTTCAACAAGAGCTTCGTAAACCTCATGATGGTTTAGGTAAATTTCGTCTAAATATCTCCAAAAAAGCAATTCGTACATATTGAAGTGTTTTTAAACCATATAAGTGATATAAGTTCATATTAAAAGCGCTTAAAAAAGTAACTAAAATGAACTTATACCACTTATATGGTGAATTATTTTAATATTCGAATGTTCCGTATTCGCTGGTAATTGTTAGTTTTTTAGCATCAGCTGCTTCTACTCTACCTACGATTTGCGCATCAACATTAAATGATTTCGAAATGGCAATAATATCTTGTGCAATATTCTCAGGAACATAAATTTCCATACGGTGACCGCAGTTGAAAACTTGATACATTTCTTTCCAATCTGTTTTTGACTGTTCTTGAATTAACTTGAACAATGGCGGGACTGGAAATAAATTGTCTTTTATAATGTGTAAATCTTTTACGAAATGTAAAATTTTAGTTTGAGCACCTCCGCTGCAATGCACCATTCCGTGAATGTCGTTTGGTGTATATTTATCTAAAATTTTCTTGATAATTGGCGCATACGTTCTCGTTGGAGAAAGTACTAATTGACCTGCATTTATTGGGCTGTTTTCGACTTCATCAGTTAAATTTACCTGCCCTGAATAAATTAATTCTTCTGGAACTGCTGCATCGTAACTTTCTGGATACTTTGTAGCCAAATATTTCCCGAAAACGTCATGACGTGCAGAAGTCAAACCATTGCTTCCCATTCCGCCGTTATATCCTTTTTCGTAAGCTGCCTGCCCAAAAGAGGCTAAACCAACAATTACATCACCAGCTTTAATATTTGCATTATCTACAACATCGCTGCGTTTCATACGAGCCGTAACTGTCGAATCGACAATTATGGTACGCACCACATCACCAACATCTGCAGTTTCACCGCCAGTTGAATGAATAGTTACTCCAAATGATTTTAATTCGTTGATTAATTCTTCTGTTCCGTTTATAATTGCCGAAATAACTTCAGCAGGAATTAAGTTTTTGTTTCTTCCAATGGTAGAGGAAAGCAAAATATTATCTGTAGCTCCAACACATAATAAATCGTCAATATTCATGATTAAAGCATCTTGAGCAATGCCTTTCCAAACTGAAATGTCTCCAGTTTCTTTCCAGTACATATAGGCCAAAGATGATTTTGTACCCGCTCCATCAGCATGCATAATCAAGCAATGCTCTGAATCTTGCGTTAAGTAATCTGGTACAATTTTACAAAATGCCTGTGGAAACAAGCCTTTGTCAATATTTTTTATAGCGTTATGTACGTCTTCTTTTGATGCCGAAACACCTCTTTGTGCATATCTTTTGCTAGAATCTGAACTCATGAAAATTAGTTTGTGTTGATGTGGTGCAAAGATAATCCCTTTTTTTAATTCTTTGACTTATTCGATTATATGATTCACAAAAAAATCGGCAGAATATAATTTCTGCCGATTTCCCCTGATTAACTATTTTGAAAAAATTGGTCTTTTAAGTTATTTCCAATCCGGCATCGCTGCGTTTTGGAATAGAGTTGTCCTTGTTGAACTATCAGATATACTTGCCGTTTGAATGTTTTTAGCAGATAATCCATCATTCGACGTATTAACAAAGATGACTTTTGCTTCGTTTGGCGAGAATTTAACGTCTAAATCATTAAAACCATTCTCTTTTTGAGTGTCTAATTCTGCCGAAGTATTTGTTGCTACTGTGTAAATAAATATTCTAGAATCTAATCGTCTGTAAGTTGAATTTTCGAAACCAGAAACATCTTTGGTATAAACTACTTTACTATTATCGATCGTAATACCAAGACCGCTTGCTGCACCTTTTTCGCCAGAAAGTATTTGATACAAGACATCTCCAGCCATATTTATAGCATATATTTCGACATTATAACCTGAGGCATCATTTACTTTTAGTACGATCTGACTTCCGTCCTGACTCCATTCGCACTCTGATATAAACTTACCATTAGGGGTTTTGAATATCTGGACTAAACCTGAACCATCTGAGTCTATACGAAGGAGCTGATCAAAATTAGGATAAATTATCTGTCTTCCGTTTGTGCTCCAGCAATAATTAACATGATCCATATTAAATCCAGCGATTGGAATAAAGTTGGTCACTTTTTTCACATCTGTACCATCAGGATTCATGGTGAAAATTTGATTTAATGAACCGTCAGAACTTATGTAAGCAATACGATTGATACTCAAATTTTTTCTCGGCCTGTAGCTATTAATTGATGATGGCGACAACTGAAGCTCATTTCCAGCTTCATCTGCGGTATAAATGACATTGTTATTTTTTACCTTTTTAACATATAAATATCTCGGATTTGGAAATGCTAATGTTGTAAAAGAGGTTATTGCACTATTTGTAGGTTTATTGATTCCGTCATTTGCCGATACTTGCCAATAGTATTTTGTACTATAATCTAAACCTGTAATTTTTAAAGTTGTAGCCTTAAGATCAGAATACGTTTTAACTTCATCAGTCGTTCCGTTTTTAACGGTAACTTGAAACGTCATTGGATCTTTTTCTGGATCAGTCGAAGTCCAAGTTAAATCTAAACTTAAAGCCTGAGAAGTAGCATTATCCAAAGGAGCTGTAAGCGCAGGAATTTCAGGCGGTTTATTATTTGCCGTAGATACTTCTAACTCAAAAATAATTTCTACCGGAACGTCTTTTTCAACTGTAGCGGGCTGAAATCTGGCTATAAATCCATCTTTCTGCGCTTGAAAAGAATATTTTCCTACTGGTACTTTTTCCATAATAAAGTAACCATCTTTATCTGAGAATACAGTGCTTGTTGTTGGGCTCGATAAAACACGGGCATTTGCGATCCCTTCGTAGGTTCGAATGTCAACAACTCTTCCTTTTACTACTGCTGTTCCTGTGTCGTCAACTTGTTCTTCACTACAAGACATCAAAAGAATAAAGCACGCCAAAATTTTTAATCCTATTTTCATTTGAGACATAATTTTATTAAACTTACATTGTATTTACTCCTGTAATCATTTTATAAAGAACCTGGAAATATCACGAGGTTTTATTATTTCTTCTTGTACTTATAACTTTTTGGGAAATAATAGGTCAATCCTAAACCAAACCGCCAGTAATAATCATCTCGAACGCCGCTGACTAAGTAATCTACATTGTCACTAAAGGGAACATTAAACTCGCCAAAGGCCTTTATTCCCAGATAATTTGTTGCGAGATATTCGACTCCGCCGCCAAACTGAACTTTACTGGCTATATTTTCGTATTTTTTATTGAACTCAACCCCGGTTCCAGCAAAAATATAAGGGGTAAATACATCACGAGGTAAGATTAAACATTCTAAATTAAGGTCTAAGGAAACATACCCTGCATCGAGTTTATTTTTGTTTGCCAGCCAAAATGCATTTGACGATGCACTTAAAGCAAATGTTGGTGTAAAGAAAAATTTTGCAGCACCTCTAATCAGTGGTTTGGGAACTGGATTTGCATAATCACCCTGCATTAAGGCAACTCCTCCAGAAGCTTCCAATCCAAAACGGGCTCTTCTTTCACTCAAATTTCTATTGTATAATTGAGCTAAATCAGCTTCACTTTTTTCTTTATCATATTCAGCAACAAAAGCATCAATTTTATTCTGAGGAGCATTTACTTCCCATAGTTTATCTTTAATTCCGTCTACAATAAGGCCTTCAACAGCTTTTTCGATTGCTTCTGTTACTGCTAATTGAATAGGTTCGTTTCGAGTAAAACCGGTTTCTACTTCTAAAAGTCGGTTTAGATTTACATATCGAAATAAACTCGCATCTACACTTTGAGACAAAATAGTTTTAGAAACATAAACCGTATTTAAGATTTTTCCGTTAGAAGTTGAAACTAACCTTAAATATACCGTTACACGATCTTGTCTGTAACGAGTAGAACCACCCGCACCAAAGTATCTTGCACCAAAACCACCTGTAATAATATTAGTATCATAAGAAATAATTCCACCCTCAAGCAAAACGCCCGCAAATAAAAGCGGCGTTAAAACGGCTTCATTCGCTTCTGTTTTTGAGGCATATTCCTGACGTGTCGAACGGATAATATTTCGTTCATTTAAAAGGTTACCCAGATTTTCACGCTCTATAGGTATAAACCACTTAGAGTCTTCCAGCGCTTTAATTAAAATCGAAGTTGCACCTTGAGTAACCGCGGTACTAAAAGTACTTCCTAACTCAGTAGCTTTATACTGCCCGGTCTGATCTTTAAATTTGTAAACCCCAACAACAATTTGTTCTTTAGGTTTAGGCATATCGACTAATGCGGTAGTTGCAGGAGTATTTTCTCCAAATACTGCCTTTTGAACTCCTACTGGCTGGTTAAAATAAGCTCCACATCCTGAGAATAGGCAAGTTATTAAAAGTATAAAAAGGGGACTTTTATTCATAATAAGTTATTTACAGTAAAACATGAACCTAATTGACGTATAAGAAAAAAAAACAAGAAACCAGAATCTATCGAGCTGGTATAATTACTTGTGTTTGTTCGCCTGTATCGATATCTAAAATATCTACTACCATTCCTAAATTAGAATTATATATATCTACAGACAATGTTCCAAAGACATATGTTCCTGGTTTTAGTCCGCCGCCAGTTCCTGTTCCAGTACCTGTGCCTGTCCCCGTTCCTGTTCCGGAACCTGTTGCTGATCCAAATTGATCATCGAATAACGAATTTGAAATCCTATTTAACAGCTGATTATTTAAAGTACTTTTAAAACGTTCCAAATCAGTCTGTGGTTTATATCCTGTAGTTGGATCTTCTTTAAAATCATTTTGTGCTTGGGCAGAACTAAGCAGCCATTGATAATTAAAAGTATCACCACCGCTAAAAGCAGGATTAATAGGCTTATAAGCAAGATCCTGCGCATTTGAGACTGCGCTAAAACCTGCTAGACAAACTAGTAAAGCTAAAGTTTTCATATTGATAAATTTTATTTCCTACATTAAAAACACAACTCTTCTTGACACAAAACGTTCCTCAATTTTAGTATTGAGTTATAATTTTGCTTTGTTTTTCAAGATCCTTAAAATATTTAAATACTTTAGAAGCGGCTGAATCAGCCATATATTTTAAGAAATCTTCATCTGGACGTGAAATAAATTCTTCTATTATTTCGCCATCCACTAAAATCGTAATCTTTGTTGTACGCCCAAAAGTCAATTCCTCTTGAACAGTTACGATTTTACTGGTATTGATCTTTAATTTCGAATATTGCGAATAAAAATAATCGTAAAAGTCATTTCCCAGTTTTGTTTTAGTGTCATTAGCAACAATTCCAATCATTTCGATTCCGTCTTGTGGAATAGCTTTACCGGAATCTGATTCATTTTTCTCTCCAAAAACAACTCTATCCTTGCCAATGATGGCATTATTTTCATCATAAATTAATAACAGTATTATGATCTCATCCTCCTTTGTAAAATTGACCTGTGTTTTTGACAGCTCAACTTTTTGAATGGGCTCTAATGTGACTCTGCCGTCTTGTCCGTTATTTGATTTATTTGAACCTGATTTGCTTTTTTTGAATACTGTCAACTTATACGAGATATTCTTGAACTCAGATTTTAAATTCTCAACAGTTCCAGTAATAGCAAGAAGATTTTCAATTTCTTTTACTTCTATCTTAGCTTTTACTTCTTTATAAACTACCTGCGAAAATCCTGATTCAGAAAAAAAAAGGGCAAAAAAAACAATTCCTATGTTCCAATACTTTTTCATAATTCTAACGATTGAATATGTATATTGTTCCTGAATTTCCAGATTGATTAATAATCAAATCTTTAGATATAGAATTTGAACCTGAATTAAAAACCGTTAAATTACTGCCGTTCTGATTTATTGACATTGAAGCGACTCCTCTTGTGTACAAGGAATAATCGCTTATATAATTATTGTTGCCTGTCTGCGTGTAGGATTGATTGATTTCCTCAGCTTTTTTATAAACATTCATATAGTTGGTATTGCCTGTTTGCTGAGCGGTTACATTTGCATTATTACTGATGATGGTTAAATTGGCTTGATTGTAATTTCCAATTTGTGAAACCGTTACAATATTTCTGCTTTTAATGTATTGATTTATTTGATTTTGATTGCGATTGTTCATTTCATTTAAAACGTAATCACTTCTATTCCCATCAATTGATTGAGAGAATAAAATTCCTGTAATGAATAGGAAAATATAAGTGGCAAAACGTTTCATAATTGTGGTATTATGGTAAAAAAGAATTCTAATAAAAAAAAGGAAGAACTTAATAAATCAAATTCTTCCTTTTCTTGGTTCTATTTAGTTAGATTGGATTACTATACTTCCGTTTAGGAATCCAGTTTGAGTAACTGTACTAATATGATCATTTCCAAATTGAGCAGTTGCTGCAAAGTTTCCAATTCCATATTGTTCAATGCTAGAGTAGTTATCCCATCCTAATTGCAATGTAGCGGCATTGTTGAAGAAACCTACTTGAGTAGTTGCTGCAGTGTTGTCATCTCCAAATTGCAATGTTGTTGAATTATTAAATGCTCCAAATTGAGTAGTGTAAGCATCATTAAAATTACCCACTTGCAATACATCAGAATTGTTGTAAGCTCCGATTTGAGTAGTAACTGCTAAGTTTCCAACCCAGATTCCTTGAGCAATAGTAGAACTGTTGTCATCTCCAATTTGAGTAACTACAGCAACATTTCCTGCTCCTAATTGTGCAACACTAGACTCATTATCATCTCCGTATTGTCCAACAATTGCAACGTTTGCAATACCTATTTGATCAACATCTGAATTGTTTGATGATCCAACTTGGATTACCAATGCACCATTTAACAAACCTAACTGATCTACATCACTCACATTACCTTGAGCGAACGCTACACCTGCAAATAGCATCGCGGAGATGCTTAAAATTACTTTTTTCATAATAAATATATTTAATTGGTTATTAATACAAATTATTATGTAGGTATATGCAATTTGGGGAGAAAATCTGGGGGATTCTAACCATCATTTGAGAATAGTTTTTCTGCTAAGTCTCTCATTTTCATATTCAAAATTAGAAAACTTCTCGATAATCAAAACAGGTATAAATACGTATTTTACAAGATCTTAATCTGTTTTCGATGAAATGCGAAACTATAACGACGAACTGCTGTATTTGGCTTTTTTCTTAATAAGAAAAAAGCCACTTTTTACATTTTCCTTACATTTATGCCAAAACAAAAGATATATTTCAAACCAGAAACAGTTATATTAACATAATCACAAAAAAAGCCTGTCTTTTTACAGACAGGCTTTAACTTAATGTTAATGAAAGTTATTTAGTAAACAACAATTCTCTGTATTTGGTTAATGTCCAGCTTTCATCATCAACCAAAAGCTCCAGTTTATCACAATGGTTACGAATGTCTTCAAAATAAGGTTTTACCTTATCGCAATAAGCTTCTGCCATTTTTTGTGCATCGGTTAATTGATTTGCTTTCTTTCTTTCGTTTGTCATTGCCAATACTTTAGAATTGATTCCTTCTATATGACCTGAAATTTCTTTTATTAAAATAATCTGCTCTTTTGCAATCGTTTCAAATTCTTTTCCAAAGATCTCTTTTAAACCTTTTACATTCTCAATCAAAGTATTTTGATAACGTATTGCAGTAGGAATAACATGATTTCTAGCGATATCGCCTAAAACTCTTCCTTCAATCTGAATTTTCTTAGTGTATTCTTCTAATTCTATTTCGTAGCGCGCTTCAGCTTCAACATGATTAAAAATACCTAGTTCAGAAAATAAGTCCAAAGCTTGCTTAGAAACTTTAGCTTTAATAGCCTCTGGAGTAGTTTTAAAATTACTTAAACCTCTTTTTCCTGCTTCTTTTTCCCATGCTTCGCTATAACCATCGCCCTCAAAAAGTATTTTTTTAGACTGTTTAATGTATTCTCTTAAAACATTAAAAATAGCATCGTCTTTTTTCATGTCTTTAGACTCGATCAAAGTTTCTACTTCATTTTTAAAGTCGATTAATTGTTTTGCCACAATAGCATTTAGCGTTGTCATTGCGTTAGAACAGTTTGAATTTGAACCAACAGCTCTAAACTCCCATTTATTTCCTGTAAATGCAAAAGGCGAAGTTCTATTTCTGTCTGTATTATCTAATAGTACGTCTGGAATTTTACCAACTACATTTAATTTTAGATCTGTTTTTTCTTCTGGAGATAATTTTCCAGTTGTTACACTTTCTAATTCAGACAATACTTTTGTTAACTGCGCTCCAATAAATACAGACATAATTGCCGGCGGTGCTTCATTTGCACCTAATCTATGATCGTTGCTTGCTGTAGCTATAGAAGCACGAAGCAAAGTTTCATTATCATTAACCGCTTTGATTGTATTAATAAAGAAAGTCAAAAACTGTAAATTGCTCATTGGTGTTTTACTCGGACTCAATAAATTAACTCCTGTATCTGTTGCCAGCGACCAGTTATTGTGTTTTCCTGAACCGTTTACTCCTTTAAAAGGTTTTTCATGAAATAAAACTTTAAAATCATGACGTTCTGCAACCTTCTGCATAACATCCATTAATAAAGAGTTATGATCTACGGCAAGATTTGTTTCCTCAAAAATAGGCGCAAGTTCAAACTGATTTGGTGCAACCTCATTATGACGTGTTTTTACAGGAATTCCTAAAAGCATACATTCCTGTTCTAAATCTCTCATATAAGTAAGAGCACGAGTTGGAATAGAACCAAAATAATGATCATCTAACTGCTGCCCTTTTGCCGAAGTATGTCCTAATAAAGTTCTTCCAGTCATCATTAAATCAGGACGAGAATTTGCCAAAGCTTTATCAATCAAGAAATACTCCTGCTCCCAGCCCAAAGTTGCTGTTACTTTTTTTACGTTTTTATCAAAATATTTACAAACTTCAGTAGCTGCTTCATCAATTGCAGATAAAGCTCTTAATAAAGGTATCTTATTATCTAAAGCTTCTCCTGTATAAGCAATAAATACAGTTGGAATACATAAAGTTGTTCCATATATAAAAGCTGGCGAAGTTGGATCCCAAGCTGTATAACCTCTAGCTTCAAAAGTATTTCTGATTCCGCCGTTCGGAAAACTTGAAGCATCTGGCTCTTGTTGTACCAATTGTGCGCCTCCAAATTTTTCTACAGGATCGCTGCCATCATACGAAGTTTCAAAAAAAGCATCATGTTTTTCAGCAGTTGTTCCTGTAAGAGGCTGAAACCAATGTGTATAATGTGTAACACCTTTTGCCAACGCCCATTCTTTCATTCCCATGGCAATATAATCTGCCAGTTTTCTTTCGATTTTAGTTCCATGCTGAATAGCATCTCTTACTCCTTTTAAAGCATCTGAAGTTAAATATTGCTTCATAGCTTTTTCATTAAACACATTTGAACCAAAAAGATTTGATTTTCTACCAATCTCTTCAAAATGTACCGGCTTTCTTGTAGAAGCTTCTTGCAAAGCTTGGAAACGTAATGTTGACATGTATATAATTTTAAAAATTCGTACTAATTTTCATTAAAAAATGATCGGCAAATATAAACAATAAAATTCCCTGTTTTAAACATAAAATGGAGAATTTTGAAAAACAATTTCTCAACAGAAGATACTTTTTTCAAAGAATAATGAATCTGTTGTATAGAATTCTAACAAAAAACAATAGTATTACCCAATAAATAAACATTTTTTCATAATTCCTTAACCTTAAAATTCAAAAAGAGCCCCAAATTATTACGAATTTATTTTTTTAAGGTGTTAAAAATTGCTTTTTTAAAAATATACCCCTCTCAAAATTGCGCTTCTCAAAAAAATTATAGTCCGATAAACAAAATAGCCCCCTAATTTTTAGGAGTAAAAAAATAAATCTATATTTGACCCAGCGAAAAAACAAAAAAACAAATTTATATTATTATGGCTAAAATTAAGTTAGAGTACATTTGGTTAGATGGATACGAGCCAACTCAAAATCTTAGAAGTAAAACTAAAGTTGAAGAGCATGAAAATTTCAAAGGAACATTAGAAGAACTTGGAAATTGGTCATTTGATGGTTCGTCAACAAGACAAGCTGAAGGTGGATCTTCTGACTGTTTATTAGTTCCTGTTGCAATTTACCCTGATCCAACTCGTATTAACGGATATTTAGTAATGTGTGAAGTTATGTTTGCTGACGGAACTCCACATCCTTCTAACGGAAGAGCTACGATTGATGATGATAATGATGATTTCTGGTTTGGTTTTGAACAAGAGTATTTCATCATGGATACTAAAACTTTATTGCCATTAGGTTTCCCTGTTGGAGGTTATCCTGCTCCACAAGGTATGTACTACTGCTCTGTAGGTGGAAAAAACACTCACGGAAGAAAATTAGTAGAAGAACATGCTGATTTATGTATCGCTGCTGGAATTAACTTTGAAGGTATTAACCAAGAGGTTGCCTGCGGACAATGGGAATTCCAATTATTCGCTAAAGGTGCTAAAAAAGCTGGAGACGAAATTTGGGTTGCTCGTTACTTATTAGATCGTTTGACTGAAAAATATGGTTACTATATCGAATACCACCCTAAACCACTTGGAGATACAGACTGGAATGGTTCAGGTATGCATGCTAACTTCTCTAACGAAGTATTAAGATCATGTGGAGACCAAGCTACTTACGAAAGAATTTGTGAGGCTTTCCGTCCTGTTACTGCTGAGCATATCGCGGTTTATGGTGCTTACAATGACCAACGTTTAACTGGTAAACACGAAACTGCTTCTATTCACGATTTCTCTTATGGAGTTTCAGACAGAGGATGTTCTATCAGAATTCCTTTAATGACTGTTCAAAAAGGATGGAAAGGATGGTTGGAAGACAGAAGACCAGCTTCAAACGGAGATCCATACAAAATTGCTGCTAGAATTATCAAAACTGTTAACTCAGCGCTATAATTCAAAGCTTAGATTATATTCTAAAAGTGCCTTCATAATTGTTGGCACTTTTTTTTATTTACTAATTTTTCCACAAAGGTTACGCAAAAAATCTTTGGCGCCAACTTTGTCAAAGTTTTAAACTTTGACAAAGTTCTTACAACTATCAGTTCGAGCGGAGTCGAGAACCTATGTAACATTTCGACTTCGCTCAATGTGACAAAACCATAAATTTGAAAGTAACTTTTCAATAATTAATTTTCAAGTTAAACTTCAAAACTTATCTTTGTACATCATTTAAAAAATTCATCATGATAGTCTGGACTTTCTTTTTGTTAGCCGTAATTTTTATTCTTGCTTTAGATTTAGGTGTATTCAATAAAACACCCCATATCATCAGCACCAAAGAAGCCAGCAAATGGACCTTAATTTGGGTTACTTTATCTTTTCTTTTTTCAGGAGTTATTTATTGGCTGTACACCACAGACTATATCGAAAACCCTGATAATTTAAAACCAACTGTAGCCGCAATGAAATTCATTACCGGTTACTTAATCGAGTTATCCTTAAGTGTAGATAACATTTTTGTAATTGCTATTATTTTTGCTTCCTTCAAAATTCCGCAAAAATACCAGCACCGCGTATTATTCTGGGGAATTTTGGGCGCGATCGTTTTTCGTGGTCTAATGATTTTCTTCGGAGTAATGTTGATCAATAAATTTACTTGGACGACTTATTTATTTGGAGCTTTCTTATTATTTACAGCAATAAAAATGTTGTTTTCAGGCGAAGACGAAGATTTTCAACCTAAAGATTCTTTTGTTTACAAAGCATTAGGAAAAATCATTCCGATTACCTCTCATATGGAAGGCGAGAAATTTTTCATTTCAACAAAAACCGCAAAAAGAGCTGCAACACCATTATTTGTTGCTTTAATTGTAATTGAAGTAATGGATGTTTTATTTGCTGTCGACAGTGTTCCTGCCATTCTAGCCATTACATCTGATCCGTTTTTAGTATTTAGTTCTAATATTTTTGCTATTCTTGGACTGCGTTCTATGTACTTTTTCTTAGCCAATATGCTGGCAAAATTCAGTTATTTAGAATACAGCTTAGTTGCTATTTTAGCCTTTGTGGGATTAAAAATGTTACTGCACGATTTCATCCACGTACCAGAATGGGCTTCTTTAGGATTTATTGCACTTTCGCTTTTAGTTGGAATTATCGTCTCGCTAAAATTTGGTAAAGAAAAAGAACTTACTGATAACAGCAAAGAATAATACTTTTCAAAACATATAGTCATAAAAAAAGGAAATCTTACGATTTCCTTTTTTTTATTATATAAATCTATTACTAGAATTTAATCTCTTGAATTTGGCTTTCATTCAATTTTGCTGCAGACATTACTTCTGAAAAGTTACTCGTATTAACAGTCTTAGCTAAATCCGATGGAATAATTACAACTCTAAAAGTTTGATTTTGTATATACTCTGGCTTAGTTAATAAGTTATAAGTTCCTCTAGCAGTTATAATAAAATCAACTTTACTAAAATCATAATCATAATCCAACTCATTTCCATCATTAAAATAAATTGTTCTAGGTAGTAATTGCCAAACTGGAGTAGTTGGATTAATAACACCTGTCAATCTATAAATCAAAACAGTTTCATCATCAAATAAATTATCCCCAATTTCAAATTTAAAAGTACTTTTCAAATTATATTCATTATCAGCAACCCTACCTAAATTAACATTACTAATTTCAAATGCTTCAGGCATTAATGCATCTCTTCCCGGAGGCCCTTCAGGTCCTTCGCAACTTGTAAAAGCGATTAATCCAACAACCGCAAAAAGGGTAAGTATCTTTTTCATAATTTTTATTTTTTAGATTTATAAAGGTATTCCAAAAACCAAACCAAAAAAAGCTTTTAGTTGGCTTTGAAACGATATTTTCGTTTATTTTTTCGCAACAACCTGATTTTTAAGCAGTATTTTATTAAAAAATAATACATGATACGGCAGCGAATTTTCCCAATATTCCCAAGTATGTGCTCCTGGACGCTCTGTATAATCGTGTTCTATTTTATCGTAAACCATTCTGCGATGCAATTCTCTATTAGGTTCAATTAAAAAATCATCAACACCGCAATCAATTATTAACGGCAGTTTATTGTCTTTTATTTTATCCAGCATTCCCATAACGGCATGCTGTGCATACAATGCCGAATTATCGCTTTTATCTCCAAAAACAGGCTGCATTAATTTTATCACTTGTGCCGAAGACTCTCGATTAAGCATTGTACCCATATCTACTGCTCCGCTCATACTACCGGCGGCACAAAACAAATCAGGATGTTTAGCAGACAAGTACAAAGCTCCATGCCCCCCCATAGAAAGTCCTGTTATTACTCTTCCGTTTCTATTGCTGATGGTTTTATAGGTTTTATCCACTTTTTGAATTACTTCCTGCGTAATAAAAGTTTCAAACTGACTTCCTGGATTTACAGGGCTGTCTAGATAAAAACTAAACGTTTCGCCCTCTGGCATTACAATAATTATATTGTATTGATCTGATAAATTTTGAACTAGTTTTTTATTTGGAGTATTTTTTAACCAATCACCAAAATGTCCGTATGCACCATGCAGCAAATACATTACCGGAAAAGCCGATTTACTTTTAGCATACGAATTGGGCAAAACTACAGCTGCTTTGTATGTTTTACTCATGGCTGTGCTGGCAATTTGCAGCGTGTCTACCTTTGCGGCGTACGACATTGACGAAACACACAAGAAAACGGCAAATACCCAAATTTTAAAGTTTTTCATTTTTATCATTTTTCGATTAAGGAATGTAAATATACCTTTTTTCAAAATAATTATATGAAAAATCCGACCAGTTTTCGCTAATCGGATTTATGAGGGTTATTTTCTTCTGTTGCCACGACCCGAGCGATAGCGAACAGACGAAGCAACTACACGAATTTTCACGAATGAAACTTTGACAAAGTTTTAAACTTTATCAAAGTAAAAACCGAAATTAAAAATTCGTGAAATTCGTGGCTGATAAATTTAATCAAAACTATTAACTAAATTCGTTTCGTGTAATTATTCAAAAAACAATCTAACACATAGAAACATAGATTTTATGCCTAAAAAAGAAGACAAAAAAGAAACATGTTTCTTTCGCATAGCGCAGCTATGTGTATTTAAAAAAAAGTGAAACGCCTAATTTTCGACTGTAAAAGCTATGTTCCTATGTGTTGAAAATAATTATGCCCAACGGGTTAACTAATTATAATTTTATGCTCGTGACGATATTGCGAGGCGCTTTTACCTGTATATTGCTTAAATGATTTACTAAAGTGACTGAAATTATTAAAACCACTTTCGTAGCAGACTTCGTTTATACTGATTGCTTTTTCGGCCAATAATTTTGAAGCATGAACCAAACGATATTCATTCACAAACTCTGTAAATGTTTTATTTGAAATCTTTTTGAAATAACGACAAAATGAAGGCGTGGTCATACTCACCAAATTCGAAACCTCATCGATAGCAATCGATTCTTGAAAATGATCTTTTACATAATTAAAAATCACATTCATACGATCACTGTCTTGCGTTTGAAGTTCCAGCGAAAAACCATCAGCATTCAAAATGGTGTATTCTTCAGAAGATTCAAGTTCATCCAAAACACTCAAAAGTGTCAGCAAACGCTCAAACGGAAGCTGATGTTCCATCATTTCTATTTTCTTTCCAATTTGTTTTTTAGTCTCACCGCCAAAAGCAATTCCGCCTTTAGACTGACTTAAAATATTTTGGATTTTCTTCATCTCTGGAACTACAAAAAAGTCATTTCCTAAAAATTCAGGTTTAATATGAATGACTGTTTCGTTTGTATTTCCCGTATTTTCATTTGTAAAACCGCAATGCGGTAAATTAGAGCCTATCAGAATCAAACTGCCATTTGTGTAATAAGAAACATGGCTTCCTATTTGTCTTTTTCCTGCCCCGCCGTTTATATAAACCAACTCAATTTCTGGATGATAATGCCATAAATGAGCTTTGCTATTGGTCTTTTCGGCGTGTTTAGTATAGGTAAAAGAACTTCCGTATGAGCTAGTTATCACTTCAAGAGCTGGGGCAATTGTCTTCATGATAAAATCTTTAAAAAATAATAGCAAATTTAACAAAATCACCTAAAATAATTTAAATTTTAACCTATAACGGTTTCGTAACTGAGAATTTTGCATAAAAAAACTCCAAAAAGACAGCTCTAAAATAGGCGAAAATCTTTGCTTTTTTCATAACTGATATTTTTCTGAATGTTTTTTTTTCAAAATCGTATTTAATCAAACGTTTTTATAGT
Organism: Flavobacterium sp. FlaQc-28; assembly: GCF_044007415.1. Taxonomy (NCBI): domain Bacteria; kingdom Pseudomonadati; phylum Bacteroidota; class Flavobacteriia; order Flavobacteriales; family Flavobacteriaceae; genus Flavobacterium; species Flavobacterium sp. FlaQc-28. The sequence continues at coordinate 315,937 of NZ_JBIPCM010000002.1, read as the reverse complement.
CATCTAGTATTTTTTGTAAGAATACAGGAGTTTACAAAAAACATTAACAATCTTAAATCATTAAAAAATAACAACTGAATTAACACAAACACCTACAATAATTCAAATTTTAACCTATATCGGTTTCGTAAATGAGAATATAGCACATAAATTGGAAAATAGAGTAAATAAAAAATAGGGATCACTGAAGTAATTTTACATCAGAAAATTAGTGATAACAATTTAAAACGAAATACTATGAAAGCGATTTTAAAATTAAGTTTAGTATGTGCAGTACTTTTATCAGGATTCAGTACTTATGCAATTGATGGAAATGAGGACTTTAATCTTCATGTATTGAAAAACGGAAAAATGATCACTTTTGGTCTTAACCAAGTTCAAAAAGCAAAATTAGCAATATACGATAAAGAAGGAAATTTGTTCTACTCTGAAAATGCTGCTGGTAAAGATGGAATTTTAAGAACTTTTGATTTACAAGATTTTCCAAACGGAACTTACTTTTTAGAAGTTGAAGACAATTCTAAAAAAGTGAGATATGAAATTATCGTAAACGATGATTTTACAACATTATCATCAAAAGCAATTTCAGCTGTTTACAAATCAGATTCTTCTGCAAAAAATACAAGCGTAGCAATACGCTAAAAAAGTTTATACTCTCATACAGTATAAAAATGAGGTTAGATAGTTAGTAAAGTTAAAAAACGCAAGTTTTAGAAACAGCTCTTTGTGGTTATTGAGCTGTTTTTTTTTGTCCTTTATTGAACTAAAATTTTAACTGCTAAGATTTAACCGCAAAGTCCGCAAAGAGTTTTATGAAGGTCATTTTTATAAGAAATTACAGCAAATCAATGTTATCTTGTCTTTAAACAAAACATTAAATAATAACAAGTGAATTAACCAAAACGCAACAAATAACGCAAAATTTAACCTATAACGGTTTCGTAAATGAGAATATAGCACATATATTGGAAAATAGAGTAAATAGAAAACAGCAATCAAGAGCTTAATTTTACATTCAGAAATTTGAGATAAATAATTAAAACTAAATAATATGAAAAAGATTTTAAAATTGAGTTTAGTATGTGCAATACTTTTATCAGGAATAAGTTCATATGCAATTGACGGAGGTAACGCTTTCAATCTGCACGTATTAAAAGCGAATGGAAAAGTAATCACTTTTGCTTTAAATCAAACTCAAAAAGCGAGCCTTAGTATATACGACAAAAACGGAAGCTTAATTTATTCTGAAAATGCTTCTGGTAAAGAAGGAATTCTAAGAACTTTTAGCTTAGAAGAATTTCCTGCCGGTACTTATTTCTTAGAAATTGAAGACAGCGTTAAAAAAGCAAGACATGAAATTACAATAACAGACGAAAGTTCGCTTTTATCTTCAAAAGCACTTTTGACTGCTTATTAAACAAAAAATAAGCGCCGCAATGCGCTGTAAAAATTTATACTTTGTTTAAAGTATAAGGTTAGATAGTTAGTAAAGTTAAAAACGTGATTGTTTTAAAACAGCTCTTTGTGGTTATTGAGCTGTTTTTTTTGCTCTTTATTGAAATGAAATTTTAACCGCAAAGTTCGCAAAGTTTTTTAGACAAAACTTTGCGAACTTTGCGTTTTTCTAAATTCAGCATATTAAAAATCATTGCGTGCTATGCGGTTAAATCCACATAATACATGTAAATAAATTCTTAATTCAATGTAAATTCAAAATCAAGAAAATCGTTGAAAAATAACAACCAAATTAACAAAAACAGTAAATATTATTCACATTTTAACCTATAACGGTTTCGTAAATGAGAATACAGCATCGAAATTGGAAAATAGAGTTGTTAAAATACACGCACCTCTGTAGTAATTTTACTTCAGAGAATTAAACTAATAATTTAAAACTAAGTATTATGAAAAAGATTTTAAAATTGAGTTTAGTATGTGCAGTACTTTTTACTGGAATGAGTACGTATGCAATCGATGGAAATGAAGATTTTAATCTTCATGTAATAAAAGCTAACGGAAAGCTTATAACATTTGCCCTTAATAAAGTGCAAAAAGCAAATCTGGCAATTTATGACAAAGACGGATCTCTAATTTATTCTGAAAATGCTTCGGGTAAAGATGGAATTTTAAGAACTTTTAATCTTGAAGAATTTCCAGAAGGAACTTACTTCTTAGAAGTTGAGGATAATGTAAAAAAAGTAACGCATCAAATCACCATTACAGATGATGCAACTGTATTATCAAAAAAAGCGGTTTCATCAGTTTACAAAGCAGGTTTTTCTGCAAAAAATACAAGCGTAGCGGTACGCTAAAAAGTTATACTTCTCATAAAGTATAAATCAAGGTTAGATAGTTAGTAAAGTTAAAAAACGTAAGTTTTAAAAACAGCTCTTTGTGGTTATTGAGCTGTTTTTTTTGCTTTAAACTCAAGCAGATTTCATTGTTTATTATTTTTTTGAAAAACTATTCTTAATAAATGTATCACACTGGTTTATACGTCATTAAAAAAATGATGTAAAAAAACATCCGAAACACCAGTAATTACGTATATAGTGTAACCAAAACATAGAAATAGTTTTAATTCAGCATTTTAGCTCATCAAAAAAGCGCTTTTTTTGCATAAAATTAAATTTGTATTTGTAGTTTTGCGCGTTCCACATTAGTAATAAACATTAAAAAAAACATGACAAGATTTACCAAAACAGGGTTAGTTGCGGCCTTTTTTTTAGCAACTGTATTTTCTTATGCCATTGATGGAAAAGGAGATTATATTTTGAACATTAAAACCGGAGAAGGAAAAGTAGTAAGCTTTACTTTAGATACTGTTCAAAAATCATCATTTTCTATCTACGATGAAAATCACAATTTACTTTATGCTGGAGAATCTGCAGCAAACAAATTAGAGGTTTCAAAAACAATAAGTCTTGAAGGTTTTCCAGCCGGAACTTATGTTCTTGAAGTAAAAGCAAATGATAAGGTTGCAAAACATGAAATTAAAGTTGCTTCTAAAAAAGTAAAAACCGTAAAGTTAGACGAATCAGTAAATGAAAGTCCATCTTTTCGCCGCTAATTTTTTGCCCTAAAAATTAGAAAGCATCAGCCTCAGCTGATGCTTTTTTTATTTATTCCCTTTCTTGATTTCTAAAATTACGCCCAATTTGAATCAATTTCCAAAACACATTAGAATCCAAAGGAAGAGGGATTTTCTGAATATTATTCTCTAAATCCTTATTATAAAGTGACGAATGCAAAACAGCATAACATAAATCTAATAAATCAATTGCGGTAAAACTTTGTTTATACTCTAAGCGCAGTTCTTCGTTGTTTGCAAAACACACATTTCCCGTTTCTTTTTTGTCAAGAAACAATAAACCGTATCGATTTGTAATACTCTTTAGCAATTCTGAATTTAATTCTGATGTTTCCTGAAAAAGACTATTAAGCGTAAAATAAATTTCATTTTCATCTAATGAAATTTTTAAAACAAGCCTTTCTAAGTCAACTTTCAGAAGATCTTTTTCCTTGCTTTCATCAACACGAAAATTAATTATTTTATCTAAATATTGCCAAACTGTCATAATATTCTTAACTTTATAACTCTAAAGTTATAATTTATCCTTTGTATAAATGAAATATTTATTCTGATAAATCGTTTTTCATTATAAGAAATTTTCTATTTAATACGTTAATTCATTTCTAACAGCCCTAAAAAATCGATAAAACTAAAAAAACATCGTCCAAATACACGTTATATACTTGATTTAGATATATTTGCAAAAATAAAAAATAATAACCAAACCATTCATTTAAACCAATATTCATGAAAGAAAAACTAGCTGTTTTAGTGTTGTTGACTGTTTTTTCACTTCGTGTTTCTGCTCAAAATGAAAAGCCTTTCATAACAGACAAGATAAGCGACAAGTATGCTTATGTTGATGTGATTAAAACTTACGAACGTATTGCTGCAAAAGGCTACAAATCTGTCGACTTGTTTCAAAAACTAGGAAATTCCTCTTACTCTAACTACAAACTAGAGAAAGCTGCCGCGTGGTACGGTGAACTTTTCGCTATAACATCAGATTTAGAACCTGTTTATTATTATCGCTACGCAGAATCTTTGCGATTTATTTGTCAAAATGAAAAAGCCGATGCTGTTATCGAAAAACTAAATCGTAAACCCAAAGTTACTACTAGAAAAAAGGTTTAAAAGAAACTGATATAAATAAAACCTCTCATTTCTGAGAGGTTTTTTGTTTTATCCCGCACCAGTAATACCTCAATATTGTCATTTTATTGTGCGATGCTCGCGCGAGCCTTCTCTCTCGTGCATTATTTAGTATTCACGAGCGAGACGCTCCCGCTAGCGTGGGAATACTAGACTAACCTCCCTCTTTTTTATTGAACTTTTACTAATTTATTACTTACCAATTAACAAAAAAATTATTTTTTCTTTTTGACAGCTCCAGATTCCTGCTGGTTTGCTTTGATTTTTTCTTTTACAGATTTTGTTATTCCGTCAATAGTGAAACTTGCAGGTTCTTGGCTTGGCGGATAAGCAATGAATGTTTGTAAGAATACGGCTGATTTTTGAATTCCTTGTGCTAGGATAAAGTCATTTTTTAATCTCCAGTCATTGTATTGGTCTGTATCGTCCGATCTTTCATAAGGGTCTTGACGCAAGTTGAACAATTTAGGAAGACGAAGTTTAACCAATGGATCTTGCCAAATGTCTAAGTTACCTTTAGCTCTTTGTTCTTCAAACACCACTTTCCAGTCGTCAAATCTAATACCTACAAGATCTGCATCATCGTCAAAATAAAAGAATTCATTTCTTGCTGATTTCTTATCTTGAGCTGCACTTGTCAAATAAGACAATTGGTTGAAACCATCCAAATGCACTTTGAAAGTATTACCTTGCGATTGATAGCCGCCTTTTAACAACTCGTCTGTTATATTTGCATTACCTGCTGCTGCAAGCAATGTTGGAAACCAGTCAAGACCAGAAACAATACCGTTCAAGACTTGTCCACTCGGGATATGTCCAGGCCAGCGAATGAAAGCTGGTGTGCGGAATGCTCCTTCCCAGTTTGAGTCTTTTTCGCTGCGAAATGGAGTGATAGAGGCATCAGGCCAGCTAAACATATTTGGCCCATTATCCGTAGCATACACCACTATAGTGTTGTTGGCAATACCTAGTTCATCCAATACTTTTAAAATTTTGCCTATGTCGCCGTCATGCTCCAACATACCGTCAGCATACTCGTTGTCAGGCATACCGCTTTGTCCGCGCATTGATTCACGCACGTGTGTAAATACATGCATACGAGTAGCATTCATCCATACAAAAAATGGTTTTCCGTCTTTATTTTGTCTTTTTATAAAATCGATTGCTTTATCAAAAGTTTCATCATCAATAGTTTCCATTCTCTTTTTGGTCAATGGCCCCATATCTTCGATGGTTTGTTTGCCTACCCTACCAAAACGCGGATCAACCGTATGATCATCTTTGTCAGATGCCTTACAGTTCATAATACCGCGAGGGGTGGCTGATTTTAAGAATTGAGGGTCTTTGGGCCAGTTTGCTCTTTCGGGCTCTTCCTCAGCATTTAAATGATAAAGATTTCCGTAAAACTCGTCAAACCCGTGTACAGTTGGTAGATATTTGTTCAAATCGCCTAAGTGATTTTTACCAAATTGAGCTGTTGCATAACCTAATGGTTTAAGGGCTTGCGCAATAGTGATGTCACGTGCTTGTAAACCAATATCAATTCCGGGAAGTCCTACTTTTGACAAACCTGTACGGTAGCAGCTTTGTCCAGTGATAAACGTTGAGCGTCCTGCTGTACAACTATTTTCTGCATAATAATCAGTAAACATAGCTCCTTCTTTGGCCAAACGGTCGATGTTAGGGGTTTGGTAACCCACTACACCTTTTCCGTAGGCACTGATATTAGAGATACCAATATCGTCTCCAAAAATAACCAAAATGTTTGGTTTATTCTTCTCCTGAGCCATGGCAGTCGGCGAAGCAATTATCCCTGTTACCAATACAGCGCCAATGGTGGTCAATTTACAACACTTTTTTAATTTGTCTTTTAAATTCATTTGCTTTAGTTTATAGTTAATACTGTATTTAATTTAAAAACCTTAAAATTCAAATTATAATCTTATAGCATACTATCTTCAGCCAGAATAAAGTTAACTAATTGTTTATTTCATTAGTAAATTTTAACACATATTAGGTTACTTTTTTTTATTTTGTTTTGCTCTGCATCTGATGTATTTACTTCAATACCTTCTTTTTAGCAATACTGACCACAACATTTAACCACAATATTTGTCATTTCGACGTAAGGAGAAATCAAACACGTAATTACGCAAAGATTGGTGACTTACTTTGTCGAGCTTCTAGTGTGATTTCTCCCTTTGGTCGAAATGACAAACTTTATAGAATTTTATTTTCATAAAACAAAAAAAACCTCCCATTCATATGAGAGGTTTCTTTTTAAATCTATAAAACAAAAAATTACATATTCCTTCTATACTGCCCACCTACTTCAAACAACGCCGAAGTAATCTGCCCTAAAGAACAAACCTTTGTAGCTTCCATTAAATGATCGAATAAGTTTTCGTTTTTAATAGCCGCTTCCTGCAGTTTACTTAAATGCTCGTTTACTTTTGCTTCGTGAAACTGGTGTAAATTATCCAGCATCGTGATTTGATATTGCTTTTCTTCTTCGGTAGCACGAATAACTTCTGCCGGAATTACCGTTGGAGAACCTTTTGAACTTAAGAATGTGTTTACACCCACAATTGGGAAATCGCCATTGTGTTTTAAAGTTTCATAATACAAACTTTCTTCCTGAATTTTAGATCTTTGGTACATGGTTTCCATTGCACCTAGAACTCCGCCGCGTTCTGTGATTCTGTCGAATTCTTGAAGAACCGCAGCTTCAACTAAATCGGTCAATTCTTCGATGATGAATGAACCTTGAATTGGGTTTTCGTTTTTGGCTAAACCTAATTCTTTATTAATAATCAACTGAATTGCCATTGCACGACGTACCGATTCTTCTGTTGGCGTTGTTATCGCTTCATCGTAAGCATTGGTGTGCAATGAATTACAGTTGTCATAAATTGCGTATAAAGCCTGTAAAGTTGTTCTAATATCGTTGAAATCAATTTCCTGCGCGTGTAACGAACGTCCAGAAGTTTGAATATGATATTTCAGCATTTGTGCTCTTTCATTGGCTCCGTATTTGTTTTTCATGGCTTTTGCCCAAATTTTACGCGCCACACGACCAATTACCGAATATTCTGGATCAACTCCGTTTGAGAAGAAGAACGATAAATTTGGTCCAAAATCGTTGATGTTCATTCCGCGGCTCAAATAATATTCCACGTAAGTGAAACCATTTGAAAGTGTGAATGCCAATTGCGTAATTGGGTTTGCTCCCGCCTCGGCAATATGATATCCTGAAATTGAAACGGAATAGAAATTACGAACGTTTTTAGTAATAAAATATTCCTGAACATCACCCATTAAACGCAAAGCAAATTCAGTTGAGAAAATACAAGTATTCTGCGCCTGATCTTCTTTTAAAATATCGGCCTGAACCGTTCCACGAACTTGTGATAACGTTTTTACTTTTATTTCGTTATACACTTCCAAAGGTAAAACCTGATCTCCTGTAACGCCCAAAAGCATTAGTCCTAAACCATTATTTCCTTCTGGTAAATCGCCTTGGTATTTTGGTCTTTCAATACCTTTAGCAGCATATATTTTGTTGATTTTTGCCTCGACTTCTTTTTCTAATTCGTTGGCTTTAATGTACAATTCGCATTGCTGATCGATTGCCGCATTCATAAAAAAGCCTAACAACATTGGCGCAGGCCCGTTGATCGTCATACTTACAGATGTTAAAGCATGCACCAAGTCGAAACCTGAATACAACTTTTTAGCATCGTCTAAGCAACATATCGAAACTCCCGCATTCCCGATTTTTCCGTAAATATCTGGACGTAAATCTGGATCATTTCCGTATAAAGTAACACTGTCAAAAGCAGTCGAAAGTCTTTTTGCAGGCAATCCTGCACTTACATAATGAAAACGTTTATTGGTTCTTTCTGGTCCGCCCTCGCCCGCAAACATTCTTGACGGATCTTCGCCTTCACGCTTAAACGGATACAATCCCGATGCAAACGGAAATTCTCCAGGAACATTTTCCTGTAAATTCCAACGCAGGATATCGCCCCAGCCTTCATATTTAGGCAAAGCAATTTTCGGAATTTGTAAATGCGATAAACTTTCAGAATGTGTTGCGATTTTGATTTCTTTATCACGAACTTTAAACGAGTAAACTGGATTTTTATATTTCGCTACTTTTTCATCCCAATTCAGAATAATCTCCCAATTGTACGGATCTAAATCCATTTTTACTTTATCGAATTGATTCAGTAAAAGATTTAAAAAGATTCTGTTTTCGTCGTGCTCTTGAATTCCGCTTGGCAAAACTGTAGAATCGTCAATTCCAGCTTTATTGATTTGAGGAACTTTTCCTGAAACCGATTCTATGGTTTTAAAGATTCCGTATAATTTCTGCGCTACTTTTTGTTGTGAAAGCGCTGTTTCATCATAACTTCTGTTATTCTCTGCAATTTCAGACAAATAACGCGTTCTGTGTGGCGGAATCACGAAGATTTTCTCACTCATTTCTTTAGTGATGGTAAAAGTCGATTTCAAATCTGAAGCCGTTTTTTCAACCACTTTATCCATAATCGCTTTGTAAAGCGTATTCATTCCAGGATCATTAAACTGCGAAGCAATCGTTCCGAAAACAGGCATTTCATCAGGATTTTTATCCCAAAGATTATGGTTTCTTTGATATTGTTTTTTTACATCGCGCAAAGCATCAAGTGCGCCGCGTTTATCAAATTTGTTTAAAGCTACTAAATCGGCAAAATCAAGCATGTCGATTTTTTCCAATTGCGTTGCAGCTCCAAATTCTGGAGTCATTACATATAAAGAAACATCAGAGTGATCCATAATTTCGGTATCAGACTGACCAATTCCAGAAGTTTCCAAAATAATCAAATCGTATTTTGCTGCTTTCAAAACCTGAATCGCTTCGGCTACATATTTCGACAATGCCAAATTAGATTGACGGGTTGCCAGCGAACGCATATATACACGAGGATTGTTGATGGCATTCATTCGGATTCTGTCTCCTAAAAGCGCTCCCCCCGTTTTTCTTTTTGATGGATCGACAGAAATTAATCCGATTGTTTTTTCTGGAAAATCAATTAAAAATCGGCGAACTAATTCATCTACTAAAGACGATTTTCCTGCTCCGCCCGTTCCTGTAATTCCTAAAACAGGAATTTTAGAATTGACATTGCTTTCGTGAATTTTATCAAAAACAGGTTTTGCAATTTCAGGAAAATTTTCTGCAGCCGAAATTAAACGTGCAATTGCTGTTGGAACTTTATTTTCGATATGATCGATTTCTCCATTTAACTTATCTCCAATAGGAAAATCAGCCTGCTGAACCAAATCATTAATCATTCCTTGAAGTCCTAACGAACGTCCATCATCTGGTGCATAAATTCTAGTAATACCATATTCATGCAATTCTGAGATTTCGCTTGGCAGAATTACTCCGCCTCCGCCGCCAAAAATCTTGATATGCCCTGCTCCTTTTTCGTGAAGCAAATCATACATATATTTAAAATACTCATTATGACCTCCTTGGTAAGAAGTCATTGCAATTGCATTTGCATCTTCCTGAATTGCTGTATTAACCACTTCTTCGACACTGCGGTCGTGTCCTAAATGAATTACTTCAACTCCCGTTGACTGAATAATACGACGCATGATATTGATCGCTGCATCATGACCGTCAAAAAGAGAAGCAGCTGTGACAATTCTTACTTTATTTTTAGGAATATATGGTATTTGTTGTTCCATTTTATGAATATGATAATTTTAAGGGAGCAATTTACAAAATATTTTAATATTTGGTTACTTTAATAGCTTTATGTTAACAAAAAAATATTCACTATTCCTAAACTACTGGGGTAACATTTTAAATCACTTATTGATCTATAGTATATAAACCTACAACATGGCAATTTTGATAAATCCATATTTAATAAAGTAACTCATTTTCAAGATCTTAAAGTAATTTAGTAAAGTAGAAAAAGCCCCAAATTTTTACCAAACTTAAAATCTAAGTAATAACGTAAAAATTTAAAAAAATGAAAACTACATATCACCTAAGTATAATTATTGCGCTTAGTTTTATTATCGTATCTTTTAATAAGTACGAGAATGTTGAATCTAAGAATTATAAATCTAACGTCTTGGCTTTTTACAATAATTCAGATAATGATAATGTAAAAGACAATGTTTCAAACGAATTCTTCAAGAAATATACTGATTTAAAAAAGTATAAATCTGATGTCATGTCCTTATACAAAAACCGATCTCTTGGAACTATTTGGTACGATGAAAATGAGATCAATCAATTTGGCACCATCTTATATGACAAAGCAAAAAAAACAAACGATTTGGTTATTCCTTACCAAAAAGAAATAGACCAGCTTTTTGATTCTTCATCAGAAACCAATCTCTCTATAATTGATGCTGATATGCTTTTAAGCTCTTTATACATTGTATATGCACAAAAAAGCAATTCAGATTCAAATAAAAAATTGTCTTATGATGCCATGCTGAAAGATTTTCTAAACTACAGTACAATCGAAAAAGCAACAGTAAAAACTGATGATGATAAAAATCTTTATGACCAATACTATAAACTGCAAGGCGTTTTAAAACAATATAAAAAAATAGAAAAATCTAATAAATGGAAACCTATTACAACAGAAACTCCATACAAAGATTTGCGTCCAGATGCAGTTTCAAGCACTATTGCTCAAGTTAGAACACGTTTGTATTTATTGGGCGATTTAAAACAGGATTCTAAAAGTGATGTTTACGATCGTGAACTAATGGATGCTGTTATGAAATATAAAGTTCGTAACGGTTTTAAACCAAATTACATTCTGGCAGAAGAACATATTAAAGAAATGAATATTCCGCTTTCGGATAAAGTAAAAACTTTAGTACTTAATATGGAAAGAGTTCGTTCTATTTCGGCTGAGTTGGTAAACAATGACGAATATATTATGGTAAATGTTCCGTCTTATGAATTGATTTATGTTAAAAACGGAAAAATTGAACTAACCTCAAGTGTATTTGTAGGATCGCCTTTGACTAAAACTACCATTTTTAACGGACAAATCGAAAGAATTGTTTTTAGTCCTTATTGGACAGTGCCGCAAAGTATAGTTGAAAATGAGTTAAAATTAAAAATAGCTGCCAATAAAAATTATCTTGCAGAACATAACATGGAAATGGTAAACGGTCAGATACGACAAAAACCAGGACCAGAAAACTCTTTAGGTTTGGTTAAATTCATGTTCCCAAATCCAGACGATATTTATATGCACGACACGCCGTCTAAAACTTTATTCGATTTTGAAAAAAGAACTTTCAGTCATGGATGCATTAATGTAAAATTAGCCAAAGAATTAGCAGTCGCCATGCTAAAAGATTATCCAGAATGGACTAAAGAAAAAATAGACAATGCAATGGCAGGAAAAGCAGAAAACAGTTTCAAACTTTCTAAAAAAGTACCTATTTATATCTGCTATTTTACTTCGCTTGTAAATGAAAACGGAGAGGTTGGTTTTTTTCAAGATGTCTACGAAAAAGATGCTGCTTTAACTCCTGAAAAATCAGCTGTTGCAGTAAACTAAATTTAATGTAAAATTAAAAATCAATCGGAAATTCATTTAGTTGAGTTTCCGATTTTTATATGCAAAAAAACCTTAACTTGTTTATTTTAAAACTTTTAGAGACCTAAATATTGAGTTTTCTGTCAGAACTTTGCAGCGTAATATACCACTAATATTAATTGCAAAAACAATAAATCATGAAAACAGAAAATATTGAAGGATTAACACTTTTTGAAATTAACTTATTAATTCAACAAGGCGCAAAATTTGTAATGTTTCCTAATATGATGACTAAATTTAAAAGTTCAACTATTTATTTTGTTCGTCCTGAAGAAAAAACATTTAAATATGCTGTAAAACACTTTTTTAAGAATATCGCAAATTGTTGGCACATCTTACCTTTTAGACCTCTTTATCTTTCTAAATCCTTATTTTATTTAGCCATTGGCGGTCAAAATTACACTCAAACAGTTTTGGCAGATTTACAAAAAATTAATCCTGTCCATAACCCAAATTTATACTGTTTACAATACGTTTAAACTGCCTTTTTTATCCCAAAAAATCTTAGTTATAAATTTGTTGCAATAAACCAAAAGCTATCAGGGTAATCATGCAGCCCTACTCTGCTTGAAAAAAATCCTTTTTTGCAATTTGTTTATCTCAAACAAAAAGAATTAAATCATCTTATAAATTTTATAAGGTGATTTTTTTTGTTTCATTCAAAAATTAATGTCTTTAAAACATTTCTTTTTAAATTTAAAATCTTGCTGGAACGAATCTCTTTTTCAGCCCATTTATAGTATCAAGTCACTTTTTTATTTAATAAAAGGCGGAAAAGATTACACACAAGATGTATTAAACGATCTTAATCAAAATAATCCCATTTACAGGACAAATTTACAGGGCGTAGAATTCAACTAAAAAATTAAATATCAACAAAATAGAAATCTAGTTTTCAAAAAAAATCACGTTGTTAAGCAAATGTTTTTTTTCAATTAAAAACATTTGATCAGGTACTATATTTAATAGTCATATTCATATATTTGAAAAAAATATTTTTATGAAAAAAATTACCCTAATCTTATTACTAACTGCATTAAGCAGTGCATCTTATGCTCAAAAAGCAGACACCAACAAGAAAAAAGTTAAGATAACGATTCCAAAATCTGACTTTTTCAAAAACATTAAAACATACAATATTATTGTTCAAGGAGACGATACTTGGAACGCAGATTACGCTGACAAGACCACAAAAACTTATGAGCATAATGTAACTAAAAACACTATTGAAGATTACTCTAAAAAAGATGTCTCAAACCCAGATGTTCGCGTTTTAATGGGATACAAAGGAGCTACTTACAAAAGAGCTGATAATGGTACGTATCTTTTAGACGGAGATTTTAAATATTTGGTTTTAGGAAAAAACAATGAAATCATATACGAAAAAGGCACAAATGCCAAAATGTATTCTGGAACTTACGTAAACGGAAAACCAAATCAAAGTTTAGCAAGTGACCTAAATAACATTGGATATAAATATCTTGCTGATAACAATATTTTTACAACCGAAAAAGAATTCACATTAAACTACGGCGTATTCGAAAAAGCAGATGAGTTTCCTGAACTTATCGAATTTAATACTAAAACAAATGAATTTTTAGACAAAATTGCAAGCAATTCTTTAGATCAATCTTATCTAACAGAACTTGAAAAATTTTATTTGGGTTATGTGGGTAAAGAATACAAAAAATTAAAACCAAAAGATTACAATAAAGTAATTTACCTAAACTTATCGCTGACACAATTGTTTCTTTTAAATTTTAACAAAGCTTCAGAATACCTTGAAACTGCAAAGCAAGGTGCAGGTATGATGAGTATGTGGCCAGATGAAGCCAAAGCAAACATTACAAGTTTAATGACAGTAAACCAAAATAACTTTACTGCAAAAGTTGAAAACCCAACATTCGACTCTGCTTACTATATTTATATTAACGGAACTGTATCTCAAAACGGAAAAACACAAACTGGAAAACTAAAAACGGATCGATTTGCAAATCGTGCAGAGGGAAGTATTCTATCTTCAAATGATCCAACTGAATCAAAAGTTTGGATTTATAAAGATAATGGTGAAACTGATTTTGTTGTAGTTAACGACAAAACAACTATTACTACAGATAAAGGATTAGAATTGAAATTTATTAAATACAACAACGCCTTTATTTTAGTAGAAAAAACAGCAGATTCGTCTTTTAAAAAATACGAATCTTCTGCAACTGAAATTTATGCAGAGAAAGACGGAAAATTTGAAGTAAAGCAATAAGCTCATTTTTTTTAAATACCTATTAAAAAGATTCAACTTTTTTAGTTGAATCTTTTTTTTTTTGCAGTATTGTCGTCTCTCCTATTCATCAAATTTCTATGTCTAAGAAATTGAAAGCTGTCCTAATGTTAATTATAAAACAAATTGTTACAGCTCCTCAAATAAAATTGTGGCTTTATTTTTGAATAAGTAGTATTTTTGAAACTTAAATAAAAACCCTATAATGAAAAAGATTTTAATTCTGTCTCTCCTATTTTCTCTAAGTTCTCAGGCTCAGGTAAAAGAAACCTTAGCTCAAAAAATATCAAAACTATCTACTAAAGTTTCAGGAGTTGGCGGCGTTGATATTGCATCTGGACTAAAAGAAGCTTTAAATAAAGGAATTACAGAACAAGTAAGTAAATTAACCGCCGTAGATGGTTTTTATAAAAATGAAGCTGTAAAAATTCTAATGCCCGAAGAACTGCAAAAAGTCAATGCCACTTTAAGAAAAGTTGGCCTTAGTTCACTTGCCGATGAAGGTGTTAAAATGCTGAATCGCGCTGCCGAAGATGCTGTGAAAGAAGCAACTCCAATCTTTGTTTCGGCAGTGAAAAATATGTCGATTACCGATGCGAAAAATATTTTATTAGGAAATGAAAGTGCTGCAACAAGTTATTTGCAAAATAGTACCACTACAGCTTTATACGGAAAATTTAATCCTGTAATTAAAAGCTCTTTCGAAAAAGTGGGTGCCGATGTGGTGTGGAAAAACATTATAAAAAAATACAACACAATCCCGCTTGTAAAAAAAGTAAATCCAGATTTAACGGATTACACAACAACTCAGGCTTTATCTGGCGTTTTTAAAATGATTGCTGTTGAAGAAAAAGATATTCGTACTAACATCAGCGCAAGAACAACACCTTTATTGAAAAATGTTTTTGCAATGCAGGACAAAAAATAGTTTTTTTTGTTTAATCGTTTATTCGTGCAATCGAACAAACGATTAAACAGTTAAACAATTAACCGATTAAACCAAAAAACGAAATGCAAAAAATAACCATTCTGATTCATTGCAAAGACCAAAAAGGAATTATTGCTGCAGTGACAACTTTTATTGCTAAAGTTGAAGGAAATATCATTTACATTGATCAGCATGTTGATGTAGAACAAAATGTCTTTTTTATGCGATTGGAATGCGAATTAACCAATTCGAAAACTACAATTGAAGATTTTAAAACTGATTTTGATCAATCTATCGCCGCCGACTTTAATATGTCATGGGATTTGTACAATCAGGAACAAAAACCTAAAATGGCATTGTTCGTTTCTAAATACGATCACTGTTTATTTGATATTTTAGGACGTTACAGCGCCGGCGAATTAAACATCGAAATTCCCCTTATTATCAGCAATCATAATGATTTAAGATCAATTGCTGAGCGATTCGACATTCCGTTTCATTGCGTGCCTTTTACAAAAGACAATAAAGAAGAAGGCGAAGCTAAACAAATTGAACTTTTAAAAAGATATCAGATCAATTTTATTGTTTTAGCACGCTATATGCAGATTATCACACCCAATTTGATTTCGCTTTACGAGAATAGAATCATTAATATTCACCATTCATTTTTGCCCGCTTTTCCGGGAGCAAAACCCTATCATTCAGCCTTTAAACGCGGTGTAAAAATTATTGGTGCAACAAGCCATTACGTCACCGAAGAATTAGACGAAGGACCAATTATCGAGCAGGATATTGCCAGAGTTTCTCATATTCACTCAGTTGAAGATTTTATCATGAAAGGCCGTGATTTGGAACGCATTGTTCTTGCAAGAGCAATTAAACTGCATGCAGAAAGAAAAACAATGGTTTATAGTAATAAGACAGTTGTTTTTTCTTAAGGCTCAAAGTAGCAAAGGTTCAAAGGGACAAAGTTTTTTTTCTTTATAACAAAACAAACCCGACAGGTTTTAAAATCTGTCGGGTTTAATTTTAAAATTATGAGGCAAACCTTTGAACCTTTGCCTCTTTGAACCTTTTTTCCTTTTTTTAACGAACCACAATCGACAATCTTGGATCATCAAAAGCATCTACTTCAGCCATTGTCATTCCTAAAGCGTTTGCAACTCCTTCTCCATATGCTGGATCAGCTTTGAAACAGTTTCTGATATGGCGAATCTGAATAAACTTTTGAGCGCCGCCAACTTGTCCTGCAGTATTTTTAAACAACAATTGTTTCTTTTCTGGAGTTAACAAATTGAACAATAATCCCGGCTGTGTGAAATAATCATTATCATCATCTCTAAAATTATGTGCCCACGCATCGCCGTGAAGTTTTAATGGCGGTTCTTTAAATTCTGGCTGTTCTTGCAATTCGCCAAAACTATTTGGTTCATAATGTTTTTTCGAGCCGTTATTTCCATCTACACGCATTGCTCCGTCTCTGTGGAATGTATTATAAGGACATCTAGATGAATTTACAGGAATTTGGAAATTATTTACTCCTAAACGATATCTATGTGCATCTCCGTAAGAAAACAAACGTGCTTGCAGCATTTTATCTGGTGAGAAACTAATTCCTGGAACAACATGCGCCGGATTAAAGGCAGCTTGCTCTACTTCGGCAAAATAGTTTTCTGGATTTTTATTCAATTCAAATTCTCCAACTGGAATCAATGGAAAATCTTTTTTCAACCAAACTTTAGTTAAATCAAAAGGGTGAAAACGATACGTTTCGGCTTGTTCTTCGGTCATAATTTGAACAAACAATTTCCATTTTGGAAAATTCCCTTCTTCAATAGCATCAAACAAATCTCTTTGGTGGCTTTCTCTGTCTCCTCCTACTAATTTAGCCGCTTCTTCATCAGAAAGGTTATCAATTCCTTGCTGTGTTACAAAATGGAACTTCACATAATGTCTCTCATTTTGTTTGTTTATAAAACTAAAAGTATGACTTCCAAATCCGTGCATTTGTCTGTACGATCTCGGAATACCTCTATCACTCATTACTATTGTAACCTGATGTAAAGCCTCTGGCAGTAAAGTCCAAAAATCCCAATTGTTATCAGCACTTCTCAAATTGGTTTTTGGATCACGTTTTACCGCATGATTTAAATCGGGAAATTTCATTGGATCACGGAAAAAGAAAACAGGTGTATTGTTTCCTACCAAATCCCAGTTTCCTTCGTTTGTATAAAATTTCAAAGCAAAACCTCGAATATCTCTTTCGGCATCTGCAGCGCCTCTTTCTCCTGCAACTGTAGAAAAACGAGCAAACATTTCTGTTTTTTTACCAATTTCCGAAAACAAATCGGCTCTTGTATATTTAGTAATATCATGAGTTACTGTAAAAGTTCCGTAAGCGCCAGAACCTTTAGCATGCATTCGTCGTTCTGGAATAACCTCGCGATCAAAATGCGCCATCTTTTCTAAAAACCAAAAATCTTGTAACAAAACAGGTCCGCGAGGGCCCGCAGTTTGAATGTTTTGATTGTCTGGAACGGGAGTTCCGGTAGCAGTTGTTAATTTTTTGTTTGATTCCATATTGCTGATATTTAATGTTTTATCAAATATACAAACTTATCTTTAGCATATTGATAATCAAAATTGATTGTTATTATATTTTAATAATAAAAAACTATATACCGTTACAGAAAGCTCAAAATCAATACTTAAAAAATCTTAACGTATGTCCAACAAAGTAATAACAAAACCTTAACAGCAAAGCATCCATATATATCTGATCTTTGTAGTGTAATAAACTGGTTATTTATTATTTTGGTTTTGGTTAGTTAAATGATGCCGGCGTCTTCGAGATGCCGGCATTCTTTTTTTGTGTTAACATGGTTTATTTTGTTTCAAGTTTAAGGTTTCAGGTTGCTTTACTTTGAACGTAATTTTACAGCAAAGAGCACAAAGTTTTTTTATATATTAGGCTTTGTATAAAGCGCAAAGTTCGCAAAGCTTTGTAAAAAACTTTCCTCCCGATAGCTATCGCGATTGTATAATTCCTTGTGTCCTTTGCGGTTAAAAAAATACATTTTTTTGAACATTAACTTATATCCAACAAAGTAATAACAAGATCTTAACAGCATAAGATCGATATATATCGGATCTTTGTAATGTAATAAACTGGTTATTTATTATTTTGGTTTTGGTTAGTTAAACAATGCCGGCGTCTTCGAGATGTCGGCATTTTTTTTGTTTCAAGTTTCACGTTGCTTTGCTTTGCTTTGAATATAATTTAACCGCAAAGAGCGCAAAGTTTTTTTTTTGAGGCTTTGTAAAAACACAAAGTTCGCAAAGCTTTGTGTAAAAAACTTTGCGCTCTTTGCGGTTAAGCAAGTAACAACCTTAAACTTGAAACAAAAAATTAATTTTTCAATCTTTCGTGGAGTAATTTAAAATAAGCGAATGCCTTTAATAATCGGCTGCCGTGCCAGGAGAACATTTCACCGTCGACAAAGATCGTTTTGGCATGATGTGTAAACCTGCCTATTTCAAAAGCATCTTCTTCTTTAAAAGGATAAGGTTCTGAGGAAAGAAAAACCACATCTGGATCGCCTTCTAAACGCATTTTCTTTAATTCGATTTCAGGATAACGTCCTTTATCACTATAAATGTTCTTAAAATGATTTAGTTGCAGCAATTCATTAATATATGTATCATTTCCAGCAACCATATAAGGATTTTTCCAAATGAAATACGCAGCTTTTTTTACTTCAATATCTTGAATGTATTTTTTAAAATCGCTCAAGGCGAAAGTTAACTTGTCGTTCCACTTTTGCGATTCGGTTCTGCAATTGAATAATTGACCAAAATCTGAAATCATCTGAAAATTATCTTCTATAGAAACAATATTGGTAACCCAAACTGGACAAATTTCTTGCAGCTGGTTTACTATTTCTTCGGTATTCTCTTCTTTATTACAAATGATAATATCGGGTTGTAACAGTTTTATTTTTTCAAAATGAATTTTCTTAGTACCGCCGACAATCTTCTTGGTCGATTTTAAATGATACGGATGTACACAGAATTTTGTGATTCCGATTATTTTATCTTCTAACCCCAAATCATAAAGCAATTCTGTTTGAGATGGAACCAAAGAAATAATTCGTTTGGGAGCTGTTTCAAAAGAATGAACGGTTCCTATTTGATCTGTTAACTGTTTCATTTATTTAGATGTCTTTTTAACCGCAAAGTTCGCAAAGATTTACGCTAAGAACACAAAGTTATTTTCCTTGCGAACCTTGC
Organism: Flavobacterium sp. FlaQc-28; assembly: GCF_044007415.1. Classification (NCBI taxonomy): domain Bacteria; kingdom Pseudomonadati; phylum Bacteroidota; class Flavobacteriia; order Flavobacteriales; family Flavobacteriaceae; genus Flavobacterium; species Flavobacterium sp. FlaQc-28. The sequence goes on along the minus strand of NZ_JBIPCM010000002.1, from coordinate 296,582 downwards.
GAAAAACCTTAGCGAACTTTGCGGTTAATCTATTTATAAAGTTATTTAAAACTTAGCATTAATAATATTTTCCATTTCTTTTTGAACAGATAAAGCTTCTTCTCTAGCCTTTTCAGCAAAATCGGTTCCTTTTGAAGCGTAAATAATTGCTCTTGCCGAGTTTACCAATAAACCTATTTTATCGTTCATTCCGTATTTACATACTTCAGACAAACTTCCGCCTTGAGCGCCAATTCCAGGAACTAACAAAAAGCTGTCTGGAACAATTTTTCTAATATCGGCAAAATATTCAGCTTTTGTTGCGCCTACAACGTACATTAAATTTTCACTATTTTTCCATGTTTTAGAAGTTTCTAAAACTTGTTTGTATAATTCTGTTCCGTTTGTATTTAAAGTCTGAAAATCGAATGCACCTTCGTTAGAAGTTAAAGCCAACATAATAGTATGTTTATTTTCGAAAGCTAGAAACGGCTCAACAGAATCTTTTCCCATATAAGGAGCAACAGTTACACTATCAAAATTTAAGTCTTCAAAAAAAGCTTTAGCATACATACTCGAAGTGTTTCCAATGTCGCCGCGTTTAGCATCGGCAATTGTAAAAATTTCAGGATAATTTTCGTTAATGTAATTAATTGTTTTTTGCAGCGACATCCATCCTTTTATTCCGTATGCTTCAAAAAAAGCAGTATTTGGTTTGTAACCCACCGTTAAATCATGAGTCGCATCGATTATCGCTTTATTAAATTCAAAAATTGGATCTTCTGTTTCTAATAGATGCGGCGGCATTTTAGTTAAATCTGGATCTAAGCCAACGCATAAAAATGATTTTTTTTGAAGAATTTGTTCGTGTAGTTGTTGTGTTGTCATATTATATTTTAATAGTGCAGCAAAATTACAAATAATATTAGTTTTTGTTTCAGGTTTTAGGTTTGAAGTTTCAGGTTAATTCTTTGCCACGAATTTCACAAATTTCACGAATAGAATTTTGGTCAATAAAATTTGTACAACTCGCAGCAAAAAAACTTCACGTTTCGCCCTTCGACTTCGCTCAGGGCGACAATGTAATTGCTTAAAGTTTCAAATTTTAATTATCTAATTTTCTAATTGTCCTATTATCTAATTAACATTGAATTCATATAACAACTGCAAAAAATTATGTAAGAAAAAAGAATCGCTTCTTTTTAAATTTGAAAGGAACTCTAAAAAACAGATACTTATGACCCCGAATATTGGAATATCTACACGAAATTTAAAAAAGAGCACAAGTATATTAGCGACTATATTATCTAATGAAATGATTCTTTATGTAAAAACCAGAAAATTTCATTGGAACATTTCGGGAAATAGTTTTATGGAATTGCACCAATTGTTTGAAGAGCAATACCGTATTTTAGAAGCTCAAATCGACGAAGTTGCAGAACGCATCAGTCAGCTGGGCGAAAAAACAATTGGAACCATGAAAGAGTTTATTGAAAACTCTACACTAAAAGAATCTCCAAAGGAGTACGCTTCGCAAAAACAAATGCTAGAGGAACTGTTAGAAAATCACGAACAATTGGTAACTGAATTTCGAGCTTATATTCCGATTTTTGAAGACGAAGCCAATGATGCCGGCTCTGCAGATTTTGTGACGAACTTATTACAGGAACATGAAAAAATGGCTTGGATTCTGCGCCGTTATCAAGTTTAAAAAAAGCTTGAAATGTGAATTATGCAACGATTATCAAAATAAATGTAACACAAAATTCAACATTAATACGCAACTTTACCATGTAAAAGGGACCCCACATTCTATTTACAAAAATAAAAAAGGCTTGGTTGAATAAAACAGAATCTAAAGCTGTAAAAGCTTTTCTGACGGTTAATGATTTAATTTTTGCTAAAGATAAAAGTTGCGACGTACCAAAAAACTTTAGCAAATACAGGAAAAAAAGAATTTTATCAAATCCTGTCAGAATTATGAAACTTTCTTATTCGATCAGAAGTACCGTCTAGTAGCAAAATATTAGACGGTATTTTTTTGAAAATTTGGTTTTTATACGTTAATATTTCCTTAATACAACGAGTAAGAAAGACTATAAGCCAAAATAAATTAATTATCTTTAACCAAATTTGTATAAAATGAAACTGTTTATAAAGTTTGACATTAACACCATTTGCTCTCTTTATCTGAAGCAAAATCTCGAGCAGCAAAATATAAATTTTACTACTTTAGGTTTTGGAGAAATTGAGGTTGACGATAGTCTAGATTCTGATGCACTCGAAGCTTTAAAAAACAATTTAAGCCCTTGCGGATTTGAAGTTGTTGAAAATCAAAAGAGTGTTTTAGTTCAAAAAATTAAAGATGCTATAATTGAGCTTGTTTTCATGGAAGACAATAACAATTATAAAAGTTCCGTTTTCTTAGCAGAAAAACTAAATCATAGTTACGGCTATTTATCGAACGTTTTCTCTGAAGTAACTTATTCTTCTATTGAAAACTTCATCATTTTACAAAAAATTGAAAGAGCAAAACAGTTAATTATTATTAACGAAATGAGCTTGACAGAAATCGCGTTCTTATTAAACTATTCAAGTGTTGCCCATTTAAGCACACAGTTTAAAAACACAACCGGCATTACGCCATCGGCTTTTCAGCGAATAATTAAGAAACGAAGAGAAAATTTAAAACAAAACTAAATACCACATAAAAATGCAAAACGCATTATATATTTTACTCGCAGATGATGATGAAGATGATCGTCTTTTTTTTAAGGATGCTTTTGAAGAAGTAAAAGTACAAACTAATGTAAATTTTGTTCATGACGGAATGCAGTTAATGGATCATTTAATGAACCCAGACACTAAAATTCCTGATATTTTATTTCTCGATTTGAATATGCCTAAAAAAACAGGAAAAGAATGTTTGATCGAAATCAAAAAAACAGAACATCTTAAAAACATTATTATTGCCATTTATTCGACTTCATCATCTGAAGAAGATATTGAAGATACTTTTATTCAAGGCGCCAATATTTACATTAAAAAACCAAGCGATTTTAATACGCTTAAAAAAATAATTAATGAAGTTGTGACTGTAAACTGGCACTATCATACATCAGGATTAAATCGTGATAATTTTTTACTGCGTCTAAAATAATTGTAGATCAATGAAATGGATACCAAATTTTAATTCTTCAAACTCTTTGAGAGTTATTTTTGTAATCGCAGTTTTCATTCTGTTATTTCTATCCTCTATTGCATACAAGCACAATCAAGATTTAAACGAATCGAGTAAGCTTGTTATGCATACTTACGAGATAAATATTCAGCTGGAGCGTTTAATGTCGGCGATCAAAGACGCCGAAACGGGTCAGCGAGGTTATATTATTACCAGAAATGCACGATTTTTAACGCCTTATATTTATTCACGTGATAAAGTAAACACTTCCTTTATCACCTTGCGAAAATTAACGGCTGATAATCCTGTTCAACAAGAAAACCTTCGCAAACTTTTTAAGTTAATTATTCAGCGTTTTGTTTCGTTTGAAAACTGTTTAAAATACAGCGATCCTAAAACATATGACAAACGCAGACTTGACAATCATATGTTTGGCGGCCGAATCCTGATGGAAAACATTCGTTTTAAGGTTGACGAAATGAATGATATGGAGAAAAAATACTTAAACAAAAGGCTGAAAATCTATGACGCCGAAATATCGTTAAGTCCGCTTTTTTCTATTTCCTTATTTTTAGTCGCTATGAGCTTTATTTTATTGGCATACAGACAAATAAGCAAAGATTTCGAGCGTTTGAAAATTTTCAATAAAAAACTTTTAATTTCCAGCGGTTTAATCGCACAATCTGAAACTATTGGTAAATTCAGTACATGGCAATGGGATTTAGACTCTAATAAAATTGATTATTCTGATAACCAATTTCGCTTATTAGGTTACGAGCCAGGTTCATTTGTACCTGAAAAAGATACTTTTTTAAATTTTGTTCATCCAGATGATAAAGAAACGGTTGCTAAATCTATTGAAGGCATTATAAACAGCGGACGACTTCCTTTTGTTTATTATAAAATATTGCTTCCAAGCCGCGAAGTTCGATATTTTAAATCAACAGGAAAATTATTAACGGATCAACAGGGAAGCAAAATTTTACTGGGAATTAATTTTGATATTACTGATGAGCATCTGCTTAATATAGAATTGCAGGAACGCAATCACGAATTAGAAAAAAGCAATAAAGAACTAGCCTCTTTTAACCATGTTGCGAGTCATGATTTGCAGGAACCGTTAAGAAAAATACAAACTTTTATTTCGAGAATTTCTGATGCTGATAAAGCTGTAATGTCGCAAAGTGCCAACGATTATATTACTAAAATTCAGATTTCGGCTAAAAGAATGCGCGTTTTAATTGATGATCTTCTTTTATTTTCGAGAACAAATACTACGAAAAAAGAATTTATAAAATCGCAGTTAAATGAATTGCTTCAAAATGCTGAAGCTGAATTAACAGAAATTATTGAGGATAAAAAAGCGGTTATTACAGTTTCAAAACTGCCTAAGTTGTCTGTGATTCCGTATCAAATAGAACAGCTTTTTATCAATTTAATTGGAAATTCATTAAAGTACAGCAAACCTAATGTTGTACCCGAAATTGTAATTGAAAGCACTAAAGTACTTTCTGAAGATTATCCTGAATTGTTGGATCAAAATGTAAAAAAATACCATAAAATTACTTTCACAGATAACGGAATGGGATTTGATCCTCAATTTAAAGACACGATTTTTATATTATTTCAACGTTTACATTCCAAAACAGATTATCCGGGAACTGGAATTGGACTGGCTATCTGCAAAAAAATTGTCGACAATCATAAAGGCTTTATTATGGCGGACAGCGAGCCGGATAAAGGCTCGGTTTTTACCATTTTTCTTCCCGATTAATTCTTTACAAACCGCATCATAAAACATTGTAAAATAACGTTATATAATTTCTTTATGGGAATTATATAACGTTTCTTTTTTATGCTGTAAAGCAAAATACGCCATTCATCGCCAACTTTGTAATATAATACTTTATGAAGTAATAATGAGAGCAATACCTATACTAAAGGGAGCATTTTTTAAAGTGTGTATTTTTTTGATTATCATTTGTGTTTCATCATGCAAAAAAAATAATCCAATTGAAACGACACTAAAGAAAAATGAAACTTTTGCAAAAAATGAAAAGGAAGAAACAGAAGCCTTTTTTTTTATAGCTACTGCAAATGTAAGTAAAGCAATTATTTCAAAAAGTAAGATTGCACAACAAAAAAGTTCAGAAAGTTCAATAGTAATTTTAAGTTTAAAAATCGAAACGCAGCAAAATCGGTTATTAGAAGATGTAAATGAATTGGCTACTAAAAGACTCATTATTATATCTGAAATAGATGCGCCGCATCGAAGAGACGCTTACAATCTAGTTAACGTAAATGCTTTTGATTTTGATGCTGTTTATCTAAATTCTATGAAAGAATATTTAGAAGAACAAATCGAATTACTGGAATCGATCTCTAAACAAACTAACGATAAAACAATTTTAAAATTAGTATTGACCTATTTGCCCGAACAATTTGATCTTTTAAGAGAAACGGAGCTAAACCTGAAAAAAGAAATAAAATAATGGTTAACCAATTTATTGGCAGCTATTTTAATAATGAAGATAAATCTAATACTAAAGACTTTTTAAAGGCTGGAAACGTAAAAAATGAACCCTTTTTAAATTAAATATATTAATCACTAAAATTCAATTATTATGAAAACGAGTAACACCATTTTAGGAATTGTTGGAGCTGCAGCAGCAGGAGCATTATTAGGAGTATTATTTGCACCAGATAAAGGCTCAAATACCAGAAAAAAAATCAAAGATAAATCAAGAGACTACGGCGATAATCTCAAACATAAGTTTGACGGCGTTGTACACACAATCACTTCAAACGGTAAAGAAATTATTCAAGAAGGAAAAGCAAAGTTTAATGAAGCAAAAGAAGACTTTAATGCGCTTAAAGACGAAGCTAAATCTGTAAAAACAAATTACTAAAAAGTGATTCTTTCAAACCATAAATACCACTATCATGGAACCAAATGCAACAACAAATGAAGATCTAAATCTTTATGAGAAAGCCGAAAATTATACCAAAACAAGTTTAGAATTACTAAAACTTAAAACGGTATCGTCTGTGGCCGATGTTGTTTCAACACTCACATCAAAGATTGCGGTTGCGGTTGTTGTTGCATTTTTTTCCTTGTTTCTTAACATTGGTATTAGTTTGTGGATTGGAAAAGAACTTGGAGAATATTATTATGGCTTTTTTATTATGGCGCTTTTTTATTTAATTATCGCCATTGTAATTCATAGAATGCACCATACCTTAATTAAAACTCCAATTGGAAACACAATTGTTTCCAGTATTCTAAAAGAAACTAAAAACTGATTTTATTCGATTGATAACTAAAAAAGACTACTATGGAGGCTATTTATACTATTGACGAATTGAATCAGAAAATTAAACAGCTCGAAAACCGACAAGACACTGAATGGGATTTGATTAAAGAAGAAATCGAGGATATTAAAGATAACTTGAAACCTATTAATCTAATTCGGAATACGGTCGAAGAAATCAATGAAACAATTGGTTTTAAAAGTCATTTGGCACAATCTGCAATTAGTATTGGAATTGGTTTTCTGGCCAAAAAACTAGTGGTAGGAAAAACCCCTTCGACATTTAAAAACATCTTCGGATCATTGTTGCAGCTTGTTGTAACCAATTTAGTTTCGAAACCGCATGAACCCTCACGCGAAACAACAAAAGAGGAATCATGACATAATGAATCATCATAAAGAGTGATTGTTTAACTACATACTATGATAATGGAAAAGTTAAATGAAATAGTAATCAAAAATAGTATGAACATCTACTCTACCCTATATAAATATTTTGAATTTACAAGAGTATTTTTAGGTATCTAACTTGTTTATACGTTTCAAGTTATAACAAACGATTAAACGGTTAATACATCACTATAGTTAAGGTGCTAAGATTCTGAGGTTCTAAGGTACTAAGATTCTATCCCGAATTTTCGGGACTGAGGTTTTAAGTTTTTCTTCTTAAAAACTTAAACTTATCTTAACCCAAAAGCGCGAGTTTCACAAAAGTGAAACTCGCGCTTTTTTATTCTCTAAAATACATGTAAGCAAATAAATTATAACCGTATTACAAACCATTAGCAATATATAATCAGGGTTAATCATTTATCACAAAAAAAGCCGAACATCAGTTCGGCTTAACTATTTACAGACTCAAAGAAAAGCCTTTGCGCCTCTGCACCTTTGCACCTTTGCAACTCAATCAAAAAAAACCTCAGAACCTCAGCATCTCAGTACCTCAGCCCCTTTAGTTATAATTTTGATAAATAGGAAATTTCAAGCCTACATAAAGATTACAGCCTTTGGAATTGTTTGAAAACAAATTGCTGATTAAAGATCCTGATCCAATAAACAACGGGCCGGCTCTAAAACCAGTTCCAACTTGCGTTCCGCCATATTCCATCCAAGTCACAGGAACGTAAAAACTATATTTTCCATCTTCAAATCTAGGCGTAAATGTAACCGAATTAGCAATTGCAGTTCCGTTTGTTTTTTTAGCATCAACCAATCCAAAATCGCCGCTTAAATTCAGATAAAATTTGTTATTAATATTCCAGTCAAAATTGGTGTGCAAAGCAGTTGGTAAATTAGCCTGCATCCCTTTTCTTGTTGCCGTTTTTACATAATTGGCATCAAAAAACTCAAAAATATTATCGGCATTATCAATATCATCCTGCGTAACTCTTCCTGACAAATCGTAGGTGTTTTCGATCATATTTTTGTAATTAAGCTTTCCAATATCAGTTACAGAAACTGCAGCTTTAAACTTATATCGATTTCCTCTGCAAGTATGGCAATTGGTACGATATTCATATGTAAATCCTAAATCAACGCCAACGCCAGCCGAACTTCCGTCAAACTTAGGATCATTACCATTTTGATAATCATAACTTGCAGCCGTTTTTAATGTTCCCGTTGAGTAATATTCGCTCAAAGCCGGATTTACATCATTTTTATTAAAAGCAACACTCAAATTACTTCCGTTAATATAGCCATTTACTCCCGCCATCAAATATTTCAGCGTAATACCGCCTTTTACAAAATGTTCCTCATCATCAAGCAAAACCGTACCGTAACTAGCGCCAATCTCTGCCCATGAATTGGTAACAGCATTTGGATTTCCTCCTGTTATTAAAAAACTATTTGAAACATCTAGATCTTTATTTACCTCATCAACAAGTTCGCCATTTACATCGACAACATTGGTTACACTTCGTACACGCGTAAAAAGCGCAACGCTGTGAGCTGGCGTAATATTGAACATAACCGACGGACCTAAAATATCGACATTGAAATTCCCTTTATTATTCGTTTTAATATTCTTCTTTCCGTCTCTTTGCAAATCAAAACTGCCATCTAAAACCTCGGCAAAATTAACTCCATATAAGTCATTCTGTCCAGTTGCACTAGCCGAAAACACGTTAATATCAACTTGGTATTTAGAATCGACAACAGCCGACGGATTAAATAGTACCCCATGAATTCCCGCATAATTATCATCCCGAAATCCAAAATACGATTGCCCTTGGGCATAAAAAAAGCTTCCAAAGAAGCAAAATAATAGTAAAGTTCTCTTCATAAATTAGTTTTAAACAATTGGTTAGTTATGCCTTTTATGGTTGAAAAGGCACACAAATATTAAAAGAAAAATGTTAAAAAAAAACTTTTTTTCTAAGGAACAAAGAGGCAAAGATGCAGAGACTCAAAGGTTTTAAGATTTTTCTTAGAATTAATAAAAACCAAAATAGTACTCATGCCTGAAACTATGAAAACTATTTCGGAAAATGTATTACGGGAAATGTTTTTTGAAAATGGGTTGTGAAAAATAATTTGTAAATACATTGCGTTCCAATGGTTGAAACCATTGGCTATATTTATATCCTTTGTCTAGAATCATCACGATCATAAACAAAAAAAAGCCGAACAAATGTTCGACTTTTAATATAGTATAAATTCAAAGAAAACCTTTGAGCCTTTGTATCTCTGCTCCTTTGCCCCTAAGCGTAAAAAACCTTAGAACCTCAGCATCTTAGTACCTCAGAACCTTAGAAAACTTCTGAAGCCTCTTTCAATTTCTCCATATTGTTCACCAACTGAAGCTCGGCAACAATTTTATGAATATCACCATTCATGATATTTCCTAAATCGTAAAGTGTTAAACCAACACGGTGATCGGTTACACGACCTTGCGCATAGTTGTAGGTACGAATTTTAGCCGAACGGTCTCCAGAACTAACCTGAGATGTACGTTTTGTAGCGTCTTCAGCTTCTTTTTTAGCCAATTCCATTTCGTACAAACGAGAACGTAAAACCGTTAACGCTTTATCTTTATTTTTATGCTGCGATTTCTGATCTTGACATTGCGCCACTAATCCTGTTGGAATGTGCGTTAAACGTACTGCCGATTTCGTAGTATTTACAGATTGTCCTCCAGGTCCAGACGAACAGAAGAAATCTACACGAACATCGTTCATATCAATCTGAACATCAAATTCTTCTGCTTCTGGCAAAACCATAACAGTAGCTGCCGATGTATGCACACGACCTTGTGTTTCAGTCTGCGGAACACGTTGTACACGGTGAACACCAGCTTCAAACTTCAAAGTTCCGTAAACATCTTCTCCCGAAACTTCAAAAATAACCTCTTTGAAACCTCCGGAAGTTCCTTCGTTCATATCCACAACAGATGTTCTCCATCCTTGTGCTTCGCAGTATTTCGTATACATTCTAAATAAATCCCCTGCAAAAATACTAGCTTCATCCCCACCCGTTCCGGCACGAATCTCCACCATTACATTTTTAGCATCTTCAGGATCTTTAGGAATCAACATAAATTTGATTTCCTCCTCCAGCTGCGGCAAGCGCTCTTTTGCTTCGTCTAGCTGCATTTTGGCCATTTCAACCATATCTGCATCGCTTCCGTCAGCAATAATTTCGTTTGCTTCGTCAATATTTGCTAAAACAAGAATGTATTCTTCTCTCTTTTCAACCAAAGCTTTTATGCTTTTATATTCTTGGTTGAGTTGCACATAACGTTTTTGATCAGCAATAACATCCGGCTGAATAATCAAATCCGAAATCTCATCAAAACGCTGCTTTACATATTGAAGTCTATCTAACATTTTCTAATTCCTTTTATTGGACTGCAAAATTACAAAATTTTTGTGGAAAATTCTAGTGGTTATTTTTTGGGAATTTTGAGAAGGATTTTGATACTTTTTCTTTTAAAAAATCAGGTGTTTTTACTTAGTGGTAAATTTAAAATTTAATACGATGTTTGTTTTTATTTTAGATTAGCGTTTATCTTAAAGTGACCTCGTTTTATTTTATTCATAACATCATTACGGTTTTCCATAAGGTTTAAGAATTTAAAGAAATTATATTTGGACATATTTTAATCAGTTTTCTTTTATCTGAAATTCCCACAATGATATATACAAATGTTTTAGAATAATGTATTAAAAATCATCTCAAAATAAATAAAAAACAAATCTTAAATAAAATGAAAAGTATAGGTTTTAATTTTACAAAAAATGATCTTAGATATTGTTTGTTAGAAGACAATACAAATCCTCCAAATATCATTGAAAAAAACAAAATAGTTTATCCAAATGATATGGAAATATCTGAATTAATGGAATGGTTTGAAACAAAATTATCATTAATTATAGACAAACATAATCCTGACAAAATTTCGCACAAAATTTCAAATAATTTAAAAACTTTAGATCAAATTAAAAATTCATGCTATCCGCAAGCTATTTTAAATTTAATTGCTAAAAAAAGAAATATTTATATAAATAGCTTTTCGAGTCAAGCTATAAATGCAACGAAATTTGGAGAACCTAAAAAAACTGATGTTTTTAAATATATAGATATTGTAATGGGGACGCATCCACCATATTGGGATAAAGCAACAAAAGAATCAGTTTTGATAGCATGGTTTAATTTATTATGATGACAGGTAGAAATATAGATAAATTCCAAGAAATAGAGCATATTGGTAGTGGTGCATTTGGTAATGTTTATAGATGTTATGATCCATTTTTACAAAAAGAAATTGCTATTAAAGTTATAAAGGTACCTGACCCTACGAAATTTGTAAATGCAGTTAAAGAAGGACAAACTTTAGACATCTGCAGACACAAACATATTGTTGATGTTAAAGATGTTAGAGCAACTTTATTTGAAGGAGAACCAGTCGTAATTATTGTAATGGAATATTTATCAAAAGGCTCTATTCAAAAACATATTGAAAAACGTTTCATATCAGTAAGAGAATCTTGTAAAATAATTCAGCAAACTCTATTAGGTCTTGAACAAGCCCATAACAATAATGTTTTACATCGCGATATTAAACCCGGTAATATTATGTTTGGAGATAATGACGAAGCTAAACTATCCGATTTTGGTTTAGCAATAAATTATCATTCTGATCCAAGTGATTTATTAGGTTATAGACCACATCAACCATTAGAAGTAATCGAAGGCAACCCAATGAATAAACTGAGTGATATTTATGCTACTGGTATAACACATTATAGGCTACTTAACAACACGAATAAATTACCTTTCACATTTAACAGCATAGAAGAATGGAAAAAAGCTGTAAAACGAGATTTATTTCCACCGAAAAATTATTTACCACATATTCCTGAAAAGATATTGAAGTTATTAAATAAATCAATCCATAAAAATCCTGCAATAAGATTTCAAAACTGTACAGAATATAGCCAATCTATAGATAAACTAAAGTTTAATATCGACTGGATTTCAATAGATAATGACAATTGGATTGGGCATAATTCCAAAACAAAATATTCAATATCAAAATTCAAAAAAAAGAATGGTTGGACTATAGATTTTAAAAAAAATGGAATAAGAAGAACCGAACATTGTTATATTAATCTTCCCGATGATAAAGTTGAAAATGAATTTTATCAAATAATTAGAGACACAACGTTAATCTAAAAAATTACAATTCCTTTAGTCGATTGTGAAGGCACTCTATAAAAAATTATCACGAAAAAACTCCCCTTCTATCTTAAAAAAATAAAAAAACCGCACTATTAAGCATAGTAAAAAACTAATAATCAATATATTATAAAATGATAAAAAATCTTATTAACCTTGATGAAAAAGATCTAGATTTAAATATTTACAGAATATATCCTTTTGGTAGATTTATAGATTTAATGTCCAAAAAAAATAATGTTCTTGTTAAAACATCTTTATGGGAAGATCCTTTTGAAAATTTCATACTTACCTCGACTGGTGTATTAGCTTCTGGAGAAACTTTTACGATAGGATCTCGTGAGCAATATTTTGGACAATGTTGGAGTTACAAGAAAGAAAGTGACGCAATGTGGAGAATTTATTCACAGCATATTAAAAATATAACTACTCAAAAATTGATACTTGACAATATTGGAATTAAAGTAAAATCTACAGTTAGAAAGGTTTTTGAACCACTTTTTTCTGCACAAGAAAACCAATTAAATCCATTTAATAAAGAACTAATTAATGTATGCTCTTTTGTAGGAAAGGTAGAATACCATAACAAAAAAAGATTGGTTGAGTTGCTTAAAAATGATATAAGCAATATTATTCTTGATCAATCAGGCAAGAATCAAGCATCTACATTAATGTTTAAAAGGCTAGCATTTACTCACGAAAAAGAAATTAGAATTGTATATCATAATAATAAATGCGAGCCCTCAGATAAAATTTATTCATATTCAATTGAGCCAAATATCTGTTTTGAAGAGATTGTTGTAGACCCTCGAATTCCAAAAGACACATATATTGAAATAAAGAAAAAAATTGAAGAAGCAGGTTTTAAAAATAAAATAATTCAATCTGGGTTATATAAATTAGAGGAATTTACATTTAATTCAGAACTTCCATAATTATTATCCTAATCTTTCTACTGAGCGAGCACCCCAGATCGCGCAGATATATCTCTACAGCTCGTTAGCGCGAATTTGTAATCCGTGCCCGCAACAGTAAGTCATAATAAAAATCATCAAAACAAAAAGCTACAAAAAATCATGTAGCTTTTTTTATATTTACAAACAAACAGTCTTTATAGACAAGAGATAAAGATCCGTACTAGAATATAAACAATATCAAATTTCAAAAAAAAACTAAATCAATGACAATAGCAGATCTAATAAAAGACTTTATCGATACTAGTAGGGAGAGATTAAAGACTCCAATTTCAGGAGCTTTTTTATGGTCTTTTCTTATTTTTAATTGGAGACCAGTAGTTTTATTATTTTTTTCTAAAGCATCTATTGAAGATAAAATTATTATAATTAACCATGAATACTGTAATTTTTGGGCAATATTTTGGCCCGTGGTTATTGCAACTTTTTATACATTACTAATCCCTAAAATAATGCTTCAAATTGATAATGATCTCGTAGAAACTAAAAAAAATAGAATGGATAATAATTACATTCAAAAAGGACACGAAGTAACAAAAAAGCAATTATTAGCCGAACAAGAGGTTGTTCTTAATGATATAATGAGTGGCAATAAAAGTAAACAGGAATTAATAGAAAAAATATCATCCTTAGAAGAAGCTAATTCTCAACGAGCAATTGCTGATAAACTTACTATTGATTCATTAAATTTAAAATTAGCACAAGCGAACAATACAATTATTAATATTCAAACACGTCACCCACAAAGAAAAGGAATAGGACAAAGCATTGAGGATAAAAATTTATTTGTAGATCATATATATAGTTCTTTATCACCCAAAACAAGAAAAACTTTCTATGATATAATTAATTCCGATGGCAAAATTACTTTAGAACATCTATCTTCAAGTACCCTCAATACAATCTTAGATTATGATTTGTTCATAAAAGATTCTGAAGATTACTCTAAATGGTTGATAACTGATATTGGCTTAAGGCTTTTTAATAGGATCTCCCGATCTATTCAAAAAAATAATTACCCTACCTAGCACCCTGCTCCACGAAGTATTCAACTGAAACGCTACACAAATGTCTCTGCCTTTGCGTTTTTTTTGTTTCTTATAAATCATAAAACCACTCAAAAGTCTCCCGACTTTTTACTAATTGTTCTAAAAATAATTAATGCAATATATTTAATATAAAGTCAGAGACTTTGAGACGTTTCTGTTTTCAAAATAACAATAGCAAAAATGGCGCAAAGTCAGAGACATTTGCGCAGGTAGAAGTCGGGACATATTAAACCTGTATAGATAAAATATCAACTATTTTTAAAATAAAATATTTTTAATACAATTTTAAAAATATTTTATATCTTTGCTCTAAGCGAGGAGGATCTATACGATTTCAGTATTTTTCTAGACGCTAAAAAAAACAAACGTTAATATAATATTACACAATCTGTGATGGATTGCTGTAGCATTATGTTAACGTTTTTTTTTGGAATAAATTGAACTAAAAGGCTCTTTTAAATATTTAAAAGAGTAATAAGATTAATGTGCCAAATGGGAGGCACAAAAAAAGTCAGAATGGCCGTTCTGACTTTGGTCTTATTTAATTTTCCCGAACTTAAACATCATGGAAAACACTTTGATGATTCTATTGCTATTAGTTATAGCAATAAAAAACAAATAGTATAACTATTTGAGAAACATTCAGAAAAGGAGGCTGACAGCCTCCTTTTTTTTTAAAATAATTTCCAAATATATATAATTTAATTTTTTCACTTGTCGAATATCTTATTTTTTATGCAAATTTTATGCTTAATTGTTAATATTCCCCGATCGCGCAGATATATCTCTACGGTTCGTTAGCGCGTATTTGTAATCTGTACCCGCAACAGTACTACAAAAAATCATCAAAATAAAAAGCTACAAAATCATGTAGCTTTTGTTTTATATTTACAAAGTGAACAAACCAATCCCTAGCTCTCTAGAGAGTTCTTATAAAACTAGCAACTCAAAAAAAATGAAAAAACTTATATTTCGATTTTGGATTATTAATTTCCTGATAAGCATTTCATTATTTTTTATTTATAGAATTGTGATTTCAGAAACAAAGATGATCGAGGGAAATTCCTTTGAAAAATTTCTACAGATTTTAGATCTCATAATAAATCTAGGTTTTTCTGCTATATATTTTATTGCGATGATTATCTCTTCGTTTGCAATTCTTCTAAATTTGAAAGAAAAAATTAGAAATAATTTCTACTGGTCACTTTTGGCATTTTTAGGAATCCCATTATTTTGTGTCATTTTTATCCTTATTAATTTATTAATTGATATTCGCGTACACAATGTAACTGTTTTAACAAAGCTTGCCCTTTTTTCAATAATTTATCTGTTTCTTACAACAATAGAGTTTTTATTGTTTAGAAAAAAAATCAACAAATTCAAAATCGAATAAACAAGATTCCCTTGCTCTGCGAAGGTTTCTGATTTCAAACAAACCATATAAAACATTCCAAATTCAGCATTATTTACAGCAGCCACCAATTGTAAATATGCGTACAGAATTGTCTCCAAATGAAGCTAAAAAATCATCCGTTTTTCAAAAAATATAAAGTCATCAAGGTCGTATTATTAGTGCATCTCGTAACTTCGGTACTTGTATTAACTACTCAATTAGTTCATGGTTTTATAAATCAGGATATTGCAGGCAGTTTCAAAAAACCTTTTGAAAATTATAAAGCATTGTGCAATCCCGAAAAATATCTCAAAAAAGATATTTTTGTAGTTGACACGGCTTTTGTTCAGAGTGAAGTTTCTTCTAGTCAAGGAAAATCTACTTCAAAAGATCATACCATAATTCGCGGTAATTTATTGCATTCTAAAACAAAAAAAGAAATAGATTGCGCTTACATCAATTCAGCAGTGATTATAGGAGCATACACTTACAATCAAAATGTAAAAACAATCGAAGTGCTTAGAAATACGCTTAACGATGAAGTCTTTTATAACGATAAAACAGATCTTAAATCGCAAAAAATTGATGCTGTTTTGGGGTTGTATTTTTATTATTCTTTTATTCCACTTCTTATAATTCTATTCCTTTTAAAAAAGAAATCACATAATTAAAATTTGATCTTAATTGTAAAATTACCTTCTTGTTTAACCTTTCTAAAAAGTTCTAATGAAACGTAAAATTAATCCTGAAAACTTTTGAGATTGCGCTGCGAGACAATAAATACTAACAGAAACAAACATATTGAAAACACTACTGCTTTTTTTATTTTTTTGTGTCGCTGCAAATGCGCAGGATAAACCAATTGGAAATTTTGAGCATAGGTATTTTACAGATCCTGCTTATGACGGTTTTAGTTTTGGACAAATTTTTACTCTTCAATTAAATCAAGACAATACTTATACTTTGATCGAAGACATTGAAAACGATGTCCTTGCTGAACCAACAAAAATTATTGGTTCCTATACCTACAATGAACGCATTTTGACTTTGCAAACTCCAACTATCCGAGCCTTTAAGGTGAATAAAAAAATGACAAAGTTAAAATCTGTCAAAAAAACGGAAGCGTTCGGAAATAAAATTCGGGAAATCTATATTAAAAAATAAATGCCGACTGTCAACACAGAATTATTCTTCTAGATTTTGAACTTTTTTAAGAAACATTTCATCTATTTCATCCAGAAATTCAAATGCATTCAAAGGAAAAAGCTTGTGCACAACTTCTAAAATTAAAGGCAGATTAATAGTTGTTCTTATATCTGTTTCTGAAATTTTATGTACGTCGTTTTCTACACCTAAAATACATAGTTTCAACATTTCATTAATAGTGCAGCCAAGTTCATAATAACTTGAAAACGCAACTTTAGCAACATACTGCTCATTTTCTTTATTAGCCGATTTTAGCGTTTTAAAATAGTAACGCATTAATTTTTTAAATTTCTCTTCATTTTCCATTGCATTTTTTTCCATAATATTTTATTCTTTAAATATGAGCAAATATACAAATTATAGCACATGTGCTATAATATTTTTCTTATTTATATCTTCTTTTTGATAAGTGGAAAAGAATAATACTAAAACTAGAAAATTAATCTTCGATGAAGAGGGTTTACAGTTGCTTGCTAAGCGATTAAAAGAAATACGTTCTGAAAAAGGTATATCACAAGAAGAACTTGCTTATCGTTCTGAAATAACATTATCACAAATTGCCAGAATAGAAACAGTACGAATAAATCCTACTATTAGTACCATATTTAAAATTGCGCGAGCATTAGAAGTACCTCTTAGCGATTTATTTAATTTTGAGCTGCCTCGCGTTTCGAATGAATAAACTATTTTGTTCGCTTCACGAAGAGTTCTAATGAAACTCTGCGCAATCTCAAAAACTTTCAAGATTGACTTTGCGTTTTTTTCTTCTTATAAATTATTAAACTTACAAACCAAAAAAGCATGACGCTAATTGCAATTTTCTTTCCCTTTGCTTCTTTCTTTTTGAGAGGAAAAATATTCACTTCTATTATTTGTCTAATCTTACAAATAACTTTAATTGGCTGGATTCCTGCAGCAATTTGGGCTGTTATTTCTTTACAGAATTCAAGAGCCGATAAACGTAATGAGAAACTAATAAAAGCGATGAAAACCAAATCTTAAAATAAAAATGCTATAAACATATCGTCCTGCTGGGCTTTATTACTTTCCGGACTTTAAAAATAACTTCCTTCTGCCTCAATATTATTTTATAAAATAGTACGGCTTTACGTAAGGTTTTTCAGTAGAAACGAATTACTTTTAAAAAAACTTTTTAACTCGTTTTTAAAACAACCAAAACCAATGAAACTAATACTTAGCATTTTACTTTTTATTTTCAACTCGATTTTATTCGCACAATCCAGTCAATTTGCAGGCGATTATACACGTTCACTTTCGGACGACGGAAAACAACATATAATCGAATACAAACTGAGCTTAAATCCCGATGGCACTTTTGAGTTTCATTCCTATTCCAAAATACAAGGCGGAACTCCGCCAGAATCTAACAAATATGGAAAAGGAAAATGGACTGTGAAAGACAATATGGTTACCTTTTCTACCAACAAAAAAGAAGATCTTAACGAAAAATACACTTTAGATTTTAATACTTCGAAAGCGAGATTTGTAACCAAAAATCCTAGAGATAAAACAGATCAAATTGTAAAAACAAAACTTCAATTTTTAGATTCGCAAATTCCGTGGATGAAAAAAATCGATATTTTTAAGATATAACAACATACAAGAGCAAATGCTTATCAAGAAAGCTGCAGGAAATTATTTTCTGCAGCTTTTTTTTAGTTTATTAACAAAAAAAATCAATCTTTGCGAATGAGATTGTAAATTCATATAAAATCAAGTTCCAGCAGTAACTTTCTAACACCTATTTTAATTATGGAAACAAATTTTGAAGCAGGAATAAATATCGCAATTAAAATTCCAAAGCAAAAATACGATCAAACTGTAGCTTTTTATCGTGACATTTTAAAACTAGAAGTAAAAGAAGTGGCTATAACAAATCTGACCGTTTCAAAAACACATTCGGTTAAATTTGGTCATAATGTCATTTGGCTGGATTGTGTAGACAATTACACCCATTCTGAAACTTGGCTGCAATTAACGGTTCCCGATGTCGAAAAAGCGACGGATTATTTAAAACAAAATGGCGTAGAAACCTGCGACGAAATTGAAGAAATTCCAGAAAACATGCATTGGATTATGGATCCGGCAGGCACGGTTTTTAATTTGCAGAAAAACTCAAATCGCGAATAACTAAAAAAACAATTTTACAAGCATCACAACTACTACTAAAAGCAAACGCTAAAAAATCTAATCTATAAACCACGAAAAAAAATTACCTATTAACATGACAAAATCTGATACCGAAATTTTAAAGACCAAACAACATTTTGAAATCCTAGACGGCTTAAGAGGAATTGCGGCTTTGGCAATCGTAGTTTTTCATTTTATGGAAATCGTTTATCCGCCCAAAGAAAATTTTATTGCGCACGGTTTTTTAGCCGTTGACTTTTTCTTTTGTCTCTCAGGATTTGTTATCGCCTACGCTTATAACGATCGTATTGGCAAAATGGGTGTTAAGGAGTTCTTTAAATCTAGGTTAATACGATTACATCCGTTAGTTGTTTTTGGTGCTGTATTGGGTTTTCTAGCCTTTCTTTTTGATCCTTTCAGCGGTCATTCGGCAACTTATGATACTGGCAGATTAATTTTGTTATTTGTTACTTCGCTGCTTCTAATTCCATTTCCTGTAATGCCAGATCGCTATTTCAATATATTTGGTTTAAATGCACCTGCATGGTCTTTGTTTTGGGAATATATTGCTAATATTCTTTATGCGCTTTTCCTTCATAAATTAAGCCGTAAATGGCTTTTTATATTAACTCTTTTGGCCGCTGCAGGAATTTGTTTTGTTAGTTATCGCGCAGGAGGTTCGTTGATGGGCGGATGGAGCGGAGAAACTTTTTGGGATGGCTGCGCTCGTATTTCGTTTTCTTTTTTAGCAGGAATGCTCATTTACCGTTCAAACTGGATTATTAAATCAAAACTTGGATTTATTGGGTTATCTGTATTATTGCTGTTAACATTTGTAATGCCGTTTTCTGATTGGAACTGGCTTACAGAACCTTTGGTCGTTTTACTCTATTTCCCATTATTGATTGCATTAGGCGCTGGAGCTTCATTAACTGAAGGTTTTAGAAAAATTTGTGTTTTCTTCGGAAAAATATCCTATCCTTTATACATGACACATTATGCTGTAATGTGGATTTTTGCAGGTTATTACACCAAATACAAACCCGCAGTTGGCGAGCTGACTTTGATTATAGTTGCAGGAACGGTTCTTTTGCTTGGTTTCGCTTATTTGACCATGGTTTTATACGATACTCCTATTAGAAAATATCTTACTGATAGAAGAAAGAAAGTGTAATTAGAAAACTTTATACCTCTTCAGCAAAGAAATATAAGTTTTAATACAAGTGCGAAATTTTCACGCAAAGCCGCTGAGACGCCAAGTTTTTTTTATAAATTCATTGAACAAAAACTTGGCGTTTTTACAGCTAAATACTCATTTCAAATGAACGACTTCTATTATAATTTTCTTTTGCCACAAGAGCCGCTTGCTGACTTTGTAGAAAACATTGGTATGTTCTGCAATCCGTCAGATAAAGCAAAAGAAGTCGTTTTAATGCCAGACGGAAGAGTCGATTTGTTTTTTCTGCAATCCGATCAAGCGCCTTTTCAGATTCTATTAATCGGGTTGGAAACAATACCCGAAGAAAGAGTTATTCCGCCGCACACAATTGCGTTTAAAGTGAGTTTTAAACCGCTTGGTGTCGAATATCTTTTGCAGACTTCGATTGCCGATATTTTAAACAGTGCCAAAGAACTGCCAAAAGACTTTTGGAATATTAATCCTGATGATTTGAAAGATTTTGAAGCTTTTCAGCAAAAAATAACAGCGCAATTAAAAGAACTTTTGCCACATACAATAGACGAAAGAAAACGACAGATTTTTGAACTTATTTATGCTTCAAACGGCGAAATAAAAGTAAAAGAACTTTCAGAAAAAATAGCTTGGAGCAGCCGAGAAATAAACCGATATTTTAATAAGCAATTTGGACTTTCTTTAAATGCATTTTGTAAAATTCTACGTTTCAAAGCTTCGTTGCAGCATATTGCAAAAGGCAGACTTTTTCCCGAGTTAAACTTTACCGATCAAACTCATTTTATAAAGGAAATTAAAAAATTCTCAGGCGTTGTTCCCAGCGAATTATTAAAAAATAAAGATGACCGATTTATACTATTATCGGTCTTAAAACAACAATAATTTTGCCTCGTATTACTAAAACTATACGAGATGTTACTACAAAACAAACAAGTAGCCATTGTAGGCGGCGGTCCGGGCGGACTAACATTGGCAAGACTTTTACAGCTGCAAAATGTAAATGTAAAGGTTTATGAAAGGGATTTGAATAAAAATGCAAGAGTACAAGGTTCGCTGCTCGATTTACACAACGATTCTGGACTTGCCGCGATTCGAAAAGCTGATTTATTTGAAGAATTTAAAAACAATTTTCTTCCCGGTGCCGATAAAACTCTTATCGTAAACGAGCAGGCAACGGTATTTTTTAGCGATCATGATACCAATCGCGACGAAGATTTTGACAATGAATATTTTCGTCCTGAAATTGATCGCGGTACTTTACGAAAAATACTATTAGAGTCTTTACAGCCCGAAACGGTAATTTGGAACAGTCATTTTGATTCGATGGAAAAACAGAATAACGGCTGGCTGCTGCATTTTAAAAATGGTTCGTCTGCTTATGCAGATGTTGTAATTGGTTCTGATGGAGCAAATTCTAAAATACGTCCTTATATTACAACGATCAAACCCATTTACTCTGGCATAACTATGCTTGAAGGCAATGTTTACGATTCTCAAAAAGCAGTTCCTAACATTGATTCGTTATGCAAAGGCGGAAAAATTATGGCTTTTGGAAATAACAAAAATATATTGCTTGGGCAAAAAGGCGGCGGTGATCTTGGTTTTTACGCCAGTTTTAGAGCCAATGAAAACTGGACTGCAGACAGCGGTTTAGATTATTCAGACAAAACACAAATACTAAATTGGTTCAAAAATGAATATCCGGAATGGAATACGATTTGGTATGAATTATTCGAAAACGTCACAACGCCATTTATTCCGAGACCTATTTATTGTATGCCTTTAAATCAAACTTGGGAAGCTTTACCAAATGCCGCAATTATAGGCGATGCAGCACACGTAATGCCTCCTTTTGCTGGTGAAGGTGCTAATATGGCGATGCTTGATGCTTTGGAATTAAGCGAATGTTTAACTTCTAATAAATACAATACCTTGCAAGAAGCCATTTCGTTTTATGAATTGAATATGCGTGAAAGAGCTTCTAAAGCAGCGCAAGAATCTCTTGAAAACGGCGATAAAATGCATTCCGAAAATGCGTTGAAAATGATGTTAGATTTTTTTTCTGAGGGGCTAAGGGGTTAAAACCTTGAGGGTCTGAGGGTCTGAGATTCTAAGGTTCTGAGGTTCTAGAATATTGGAATTCTTAATTGTCTTATATTTTTGCTGAATCAAACCGTTTTTAATTCTACTATTGCCTATAATCTTGTCAATTCCGAAGAACAAGGAATCATACTCGGGATTTGACAAAAATTATCGATTTAGATTGTGGAGTTCCTTGTGTGATCTCTCCTTCGTCGAGATGACATAAAATGAAATAAAAAAAATACCAATACGTGATTAAAAAAAACTTTGTCCCTTTGTTCCTAAGAACCTTTGCGCCTTTCTTGTAAAAAATTCTTAATTTGCGCCTTCAAATAAGAAGGAGAAAAATGAAGGTCTGTATTGCTGAGAAACCAAGTGTAGCACGTGAAATCGCATCCGTTTTGGGTGCCAATACCAAACACGATGGGTATTACGAAGGCAATGGTTATGCCGTGACCTATACTTTTGGGCATTTATGCACCTTAAAAGAACCTAACGATTATAAACCGCACTGGAAAAGCTGGGATTTGAACAATCTGCCCATGCTCCCTGAGAAATTTGAAACTAAAGTAGTTCAGAATTCAGGAATCCAAAAACAGTTTAAAATTATAAAAAGCCTTTTTGACAAAGCCGAATTGGTTATAAACTGCGGGGATGCCGGGCAAGAAGGAGAATTAATTCAGCGCTGGGTGATGAACGAAGCAAATTACAAAGGCGAAATACAACGTCTATGGATTTCATCGCTGACTACCGAAGCGATAAAAGAGGGTTTTGAAAACTTAAAACCTTCTGAAAACTACGATAATTTATTCTACGCTGGGTTTTCAAGAGCGATTGGCGATTGGTTACTTGGTATGAATGCCACTCGTTTGTATACTGTAAAACATGGCGGTTACAAACAAGTTTTGTCTATCGGTCGTGTGCAAACGCCGACATTAGCAATGGTTGTAGATCGATTTAAAGAAATCGAAAACTTTAAACCGCAGCCCTATTGGGAATTACAGACTTTATATAGAGAAACGCTTTTTAGCTATGAAGAAGGTCGTTTTCTAAAAAAAGAAGATGGTGAAATTTTAGCAGAGAAAGTCAAAGAAAGTGATTTTGAAATTGTTTCTGTTGACAAAAAAAACGGAAACGAATATGCTCCAAAACTGTTTGATTTAACAGGTTTACAGGTTTATTGCAATCAAAAATTCGGGTTTTCGGCAGAAGAAACGCTTAAAATTGCACAGTCTTTATACGAACAAAAAGCCATTACCTACCCAAGAGTTGATACCACTTTTCTACCTGGAGATATTTATCCGAAAGTAACCGGTATTTTACAAAAATTAACGCATTACGCAGAGCTGACACAGCCGCTTTTAGGCAAAAAAATAAAGAAATCGCCTAAGGTTTTCAACGATAAAAAAGTAACAGATCACCACGCTATTATTCCAACCGGAATAGAAATTAATTTGCAATACAATCAACAGCAAGTTTATGATATTATTACAAAGCGCTTTATTGCGGTTTTCTATGATGATTGTTTAGTTGCAAATACAACAGTTATTGGAAAAGCTGCCGATGTAACTTTTAAAGCAACAGGAAAAGAAATCTTAAAAAAAGGATTTCGAATTGTTTTTGAAGATCCAAACGCAAAAGAAAAAGAGGCGGATTTACTGCCAAGTTTTGTTGTGGGCGAAAAAGGTCCACAC
Source organism: Flavobacterium sp. FlaQc-28 (assembly GCF_044007415.1). Taxonomy (NCBI): domain Bacteria; kingdom Pseudomonadati; phylum Bacteroidota; class Flavobacteriia; order Flavobacteriales; family Flavobacteriaceae; genus Flavobacterium; species Flavobacterium sp. FlaQc-28. Next base: position 272,691 of record NZ_JBIPCM010000002.1, on the reverse strand, counting down.
GAACCTTCGTTTCTGCAAAAAGAAACCAAACCGCCCAATCATTTTACCGAAGCAACTTTACTGCGCGCCATGGAAACGGCAGGAAAACAAGTTGACGATGAAGATTTGCGCGAATTGATGAAAGAAAACGGTATTGGTCGTCCGTCAACACGAGCGAATATTATCGAAACCCTTTTTAAGCGTCAATATATTGTTCGAAATAAAAAACAGGTTTTGCCCACAACAACAGGAATTCAGTTGATTGATACAATTCAGAATGAATTGATAAAATCGGCTGAACTTACGGGTTCTTGGGAAAAACAGTTGAAAGATATTGAAAAAGGCAGTTTTACCGCATCAGCCTTTATAAAAAACATGAAACGCATGGTTGAAGCTTTAGTCTATGAAGTACGAAGCGAAACCAAACATGCCAATATTTCGCACGCAGCAACAATCCAAAAACCTGTTGTTAAAGCAGAAAAAAAGAAAGCTGCAGGAATTTTGTCTGAAACCTGTCCGAAATGTAAAAAAGGAAATTTTATCAAAGGAAAATCGGCTTTTGGATGCAGTGAGTATAAATCTGGCTGTGATTTTGTACTGCCTAATGTTTTTGCGGATAAAAAAATTACCGAAAGTCAATACTTACGATTGCTTCAAAAAGGTTCGACCGTAAATATAAAAGGCTTTAAAACAGATTCTGGAACCTTTGAAGGTTTGATACGTTTTGAAGAAAATTTCAAACTCAAACTCGAACCTAAGAAAACTCAAGCTAAACAGACGACAAATGAAGTATCCGATTCTTTAACCTGTCCGAAATGTAAAAAAGGAACAATCTTAAAAGGAAAAACGGCTTACGGCTGTGCTGAATACAAATCAGGCTGTGATTTTAAAGTCACTTTTGATGAAGTCCGTGCCAAACTGAAAGATCAAAAACCTACGAAAGAATTGGTTTATTCTATTTTACAGGAAAGCGTTTAGTTTTTTTCTTAGCCACTGATTAAAAGGATTTGAATGATTCTTTACTTTGTGTATGTGTGTTGCCACGAATTACACGAATTTCCACGAATTAATTTTTGAAAAATTGTAATGCTTTTTATCGTAGAATTGATGAGTTAAAATGATTTTGTCTCACGCAGATTCTGCAGATTTAGGCAGATTTAATTTTGATTCTTAATGATATAAATCTGCGATTATCTGCTTAAATCTGCAGAATCTGCGTGAAAATTAATTCGTGGAAATTCGTGTAATTCGTGGCAAACTTTTTTTTCATACTTTAGTACAATCAAAACTCATAAATATGTTTCAGAAAATTACTCTTTTAGCACTTGTTATAACTGCTGTTTCTTGTCAAAAAAAGGAATCTGTAGAAAAAGATAAAATCAAAATTGCCGACTGGCTTATTGGTAACTGGGAAAACAAATCGACTGACGGTGTTCTTACTGAAAATTGGCAAAAATTAAACGACAGTACTTTCAGCGCTTCTTCTTATTTTATAAAAGGCAAAGACACTATCCATTTTGAGTCTATTATTCTAGCTCAGCTTGGAGAAACTTTAACGTATAAAGCAACTGTAAAAGGGCAAAATGACGACAAACCAGTTTCTTTTGCATCAACTTTAGAGTCTGATAAACAATTGGTTTTTGAAAATGCCAAACACGATTATCCTCAAAAAATCACTTATACAAAAGGTGCAGATAATACTTTAACCGCCGAAATTTCTGGAAACTTGAATGGAAAACCAAGTTCTGAGAAGTTTGTTATGACGAAGAAGTAATTTTTTTGAATGTTTACAATTGTCCTAACTTTTTTCGGTATTATTATCGTATTGGGTATCATCTTGCAGATAAAATATTCGATTATTCCAAAATCATTTATACCTCTTGAAAGCAAAATAGTTCGCTTTGAAGAAAGGATAAAATGGCGTGATGCTACGGGAAGTCCAAGCAATCCAGAAGTATCATCAACTTACTATGTGCCAATTATAGAATATACTTTTAATGAAAAAAAATATATTTATGAGGGTAAGATTCCGATAATGCTTGAAACTTACAATTTTGATCGTAAAATAGTTTTATACATTAATCCCAAAAAACCATCTGATGTCAGACATAAAATTAAACACTATTGGGAATGAATTATGGAATGGCTATAGCAAACACAATGAAATTCGGGCTTTTTTAAGCAATCTAATTCAAAGTGGAATTACTTCTTTTATTTTTAAATATAATCGAATAGAAGAAACAATGAACACGACTTTCGATTTTAGGTTTTATTGTATAGAAAATCAGGTTGAAAAAGAGCTATTCTATGTTAATTGCAACTCCACCAGAAAGACTTTGCTTTCTTTCTTGGAAATCCTTAATCATATTAATGAAAACTATAAAATTGATTTAGTAAATGAATTCGCTAATGATGGTTATTTTTATGATAGCGAGAAGCAAGAAATCGTAAGACTTATATATCCCTAATTTTCAACAAAAAAGAATCAACAAAAAATCTTAGAACCTCAGCACCTTCAAAAAAATCTACTCGTTCTCCCCTATCTTATTCACCATAAAAATCATAAGTATTCCTAAAAGTGCCATTACTAGAAAAGCCCATTTCATACTTAGATATTCAGAGATAAAACCAACCATTGGCGGCACTAATAAAAACCCTAAATAACCAATAGTAGATATCGAAGTTAATGCTGAACCACTGCTTAATGTTGATGATCTTCCGGCAATACTAAACACAAGCGGAACTACGCAGGATACTCCAAAACCAATTAAAACATAACCAAAAATAGTTGGATAAGCATACGGCAGGATAAAGCAAATACCAAATCCTACTGTGATTAAAACACCGCTGTAAAATAGAATTCGTTTGGTACCAAATTTCATTACCCCATAATCACCAAACAAGCGCCCTAAGGTTACTGCTGTTGCAAAAAAGACAAATGCTGCACTGGTTAACTTTGGCGAAGCTTTTAGTATATTTTCGAAATAAATTCCGCTCCAATCGTACATTGTATTTTCGCAGGCCATTGAAACAAAGCAAATCAAGGCAAACTTTACCAGATTTTTTTCGGGCATCGAAAAGAACTTCTTTTTTACCTGAACGGGTTCATTATGAATACTCATTGGATAAAAACAAGCTGTAAGTGCCATCATAAAAACGCTTACTCCTAATAAATGATGCGATGGCGCAATTTGCTGCGTTACCATAACATAACCTAAACCTGCACCTGTAAAAACGGCAATACTCCAAACGGCATGAAAACGAGTTATGATCGATTTAGGATATAATTTTTGAACTTCAAGAGATTGTGCATTTATGGATAAATTAAAAATATTACGCGAAGCTCCAAAGATTAAAAGTACAAAAACCAATTGCCATACAAACGCAACCAAACCTGGAAGTGACAGTACAATATTGAACATGATTGCTCCTAAAAGCATAATATAACGGCTGCTGTATTTATTGAGCAGTTTTCCTGTAAAAGGCATTGTCAGCATTAATCCAATTGGAAATGCAAACAAAACTGCTCCAAATTCAGCTTCAGATAAATGCAATTGTGCTTGTATATGCGGAATTCTAGAAACCCAAGAAGAATATCCAAAACCTGAAAGGAAAAAAAACACCGTATTGGCTATACGATATCCTCTAGGTGTATTTTGAATTTTTTTAAAGAATGGTAAAATCATGAAGGCTTTTTTCAGATTGCAAAATTAGGGCTTTTTAAAAGGAACTGAGACCCTTTTTGCTTTTTCTATTTGCAAAATACCAATTCAACTGTTTTAGGTTCAAAAATAGAACAACAACTTTCTATTTTAATAATAAATAATGGCTTTAAATACATAAAAAGCAAAAATACTTAGAGGCATATTATTTACAAACACAAATCAAAATCAAGGTTTTAACAAATCAAACAAGAATTAGCTTTAAAGATTTTTACTTTTATTTTTAATTGTTCTAAATAAACTTTAAGTTTGTGCCATTATCATACTTAACAAATTAATCTTGATCATATGAAATCAAATACTTTAAAAACAATAACATTTTTATTTTTAGCCTTTTTTGCGGCACCTCAACTTTTTGCACACGCGCTTTGGATTGAAACTAAAGCTGCAGGAACAAAAGGAAAAGCACAAGAAATCTCGGTTTACTTTGGAGAATTTTCAGATAATGACATTACAAAAGCAGACAAATGGTTTTCTGATTTAAAAGATTTCAGTTTAGTATTGGTTTCTCCTTCAAAAAAAGAAACAAAACTTACTGCAAAAGCTTTAGACAATAAATATCAAGCCTTTTTTACTCCTGATGAAGATGGGGTTTATACTGTAGTAATGCACCATAAGGTAAAAGATGTTTACGGAACTATGGTTCTTGATTATAACTCAAGCGCAACTGTTGTTGTTGGAAATAAAACTGCTGGAAATTCTGCTTCTGCTAACAAAAATGTAATCAGCGTATTTAGCGAAAATGCTGATAGTACAAAAAAAGACGTAAAAATAAATGGTGTTGCTTTATATGATGGCACAGTTGCAAAGGAGCAAAAAATTAAGGTTATCGCTCCAAATGGGTGGGAAAAAGAATTGTGGACAAATGATAAAGGCGAGTTTTCGTTTACGCCAATCTGGTCTGGAAATTATATGGTAGAATTTGCTTATACTGAAAAAGCTGCTGGTGAACACAATGGCAAAAAATACGATGAAATCTGGAAAATGGCTACTTACTTAATCACGGTTAAATAATTTTCAATCTTTTTTTTAGATTAAATCACGAAGTTAATCTTCATGAAACCTTGTTCTTCTGAGCAAGGTTTTTTTAGTGTTAAGCTGTCAACATTAAAATAACATTAGAACAACCTTATAATAAAATTAAATCAACATTAAAACACCTTAAGACAATCTTAAGACAAAACTAAGAATATTTTAAGCGATAAAACACCTCTAAAAATTTTGTTAAAGGGTTTATGCGGTGTTATATTTGCAAAAAATTATTTTTATTAAATCTAAATAAGTAAAATGAAATATAACTTACTACTCGCTTTATCCTTGATTAGTTTAGCGTCTTATAGTCAAGATTATTCAAGTGCCGACAATACCACAACTCTTAATGATACGGTAAAAAATAAAAAAGGAGAAATTCTTAATGAAGTTTTAATAACAACAAACAAGCCTAAAAAACCTATTGAAGCTGCTCGTTCTGGTATTAAAGTTATGGACTTACCTCAAAGTGTTCAAATTATTGGCAGTGATATAATCGCACAACAGCAAGCTATTAGATTAAGTGAAGTTGTAAAAAACATGAACGGTGTTTATGTAGGTTCTGCTCGTGGCGGTGCTCAAGAATCATTCTTTTCAAGAGGTTACGATATGGGTGCAAACAATATGTTTAAAAACGGATTCCGTTTCAGCAGCGGATCAATGCCTGAAGTTTCTTCATTAGAAAAAGTAGAATTTTTAAAAGGTAGTGCTGCTTTATTATACGGAAACGTTGCTCCAGGTGGAATTTTAAACATGGTAACTAAAACTCCTCAATTTACTAAAGGCGGAGAGGTTTCTATGCAAATTGGAAGTTTCTCTTATTACAAGCCTTCTATTGATATTTACGGGCCTCTAAATAGTTATATTGCTTACCGTTTTACGGGTTCTTACGAAAACTCAGAAAGCTTTAGAGATGTTGTAAAAAATGAGCGTTACTACTTAAATCCTTCATTTTTATTTAAGTTGAGCGACAAAACTCAAATTACACTTCAAGGTGATTATTTAAGCTACGATTGGACTCCAGATTTTGGAACGGGAATAATTGGAAAAGAAATTGCTGATGTGCCAAGAAACAAATATTTAGGAGCACTTTGGTCTTACGGAAAAACGAATCAAACTAGTGTTTCGGCTTTGCTTAACCATAATTTTAATGACAATTGGAAACTTAATTTCAATACATCATTCCAAAATTACAAAAGAACTTCTAAAGGAACTGAGCGCGTATCTATCGACACAACAATTCCAAATTATGTAAATGGTGACTATATTCGTCCATTAGGGCAAAATCAAAACTTTGAGCAAATCATTGGTGAGCAATTAAGCTTACAAGGGATTTTTCATACTGGAAAAGTTAAACACCAAATTTTTACAGGTGTTGATTTAGAAAACTCATTCACTCAAGCTTATACTTATGCTTTTGACGAAAAAGCGGTAAAAGATGCTAAAGGAAAATACATTGTTAATGCATACGACCGTGTAAACATTTATGATCTTACTTATGACGGACAGCGTATGGATATTCCAAATGCAAATGCTACAAGACTTGTAAATACAGATTCAAACCGTTTTGGAATTTATGCTCAGGATTTAATTTCTATTTCAGAGCAGTTTAAAGTTTTAGCAGGATTACGTTGGTCATGGCAAGAAACTCAAGCTGAAACAACTGATTATACAAAAGCTACAATAACTAAAGGGCAAAAATTAACAGATGCTGCTTTTTCGCCTAAAGTTGGTTTAGTTTATCAGCCTACAAAAAACACTTCATTATTTGCAAGTTATGCAAACTCATTTACGCCAAATACAGGAACAACTGTTGATGGTGAAGCTATCAAACCATCTATCATTGACCAATATGAGGTAGGTATTAAAAAAGATTTCTGGAGAGGTTTATTAAGTACAAACGTTACACTTTATCAAATCACAAACAGTAATTTAGCACAAACTGCTGAATTTAAAGCTGACGGAACTCCTAATACGGATACAAATGTAAAAGTATTAAGCGGTGAAACTAAAAGTAAAGGTGTTGAAATCGATGTTACTGCAAGACCAGTTGACGGTTTAAACATTATTGCTGGATACAGCTACAACGATATGCGTTACAGCAAAACTTCAGGTTTAAATGGCAGCTTTATTGAAGGTGACCGTTTGGCTAGAACTCCTGCAAATACTGCAAACTTAAGCTTCTTTTACACGCTTCAAGATGGTTTATTAAAAGGTGTTTCTTTTGGAGCAATCGGAAATTACATTGGTAAGAGAATTGGAGGATGGAATAATTTAATTGTAATCGATCCTAAAACTGGAGTACAAACTATAAACGACAGAGAAATTCCTTTAGAAGGTTACACTACAATTGATGTATCTGCTGGATATACTTGGAGAAAAATCTCAATTTTATGTAAATTATCAAACATTACAAACGAGTTGAATTATACAGTTCACGAAAACTACAGTGTGAATCCAATCGCACCACGTCAAATTATGACAAGTTTACGTTACAAGTTCTAAAAATTTGAATTAGATTATAATGAACCAAAGCTTTTTCTGCCTTTTCATTTTTCGAAAAACAGAAAGAGTTTTGGTTTTTTAATACACAAACCTTATCTATCATTAGATAAGGTTTTTTATTTCAATAAAAGGAAATATTCTAATTGTATTACTTTTGCTGAGCAGATACCTCACATTCCAAAAAACAAAAAATCCAAATATGTCAGATTTCAAGAAAAATCAATTGCAAAAAAGTTTAGGTCTAAGTTTTAATATTGCGGTGTTAATTGGAGGAACTATTGGAGTTGGTATTTTACGAACACCTGGAACAATTGCCGAAATGCTTAGCAATTACTGGCTAATAATTGCTTCATGGCTTTTTGGAGGTCTATATGTTTTATTGGGTGCCAATTCGTATGCAGAACTCGCAACGATGTTACCAAAAGCCGGCGGTTCTTATAATTATATTAAAAGAGCTTTTGGAGAATATGCAGGTTTTTTGTCTGGATGGTTCGATTATATTACCAATGTTATTCCGCCCGCTTTTTATTGCATTGTCATCAGCGAATATATTATTATTTTATTTCCTGAACTTGCAAATTACGCCACAGTAATGGCAATTTCATTACTGCTTGCTTTTGTATTAATACACTTGAGCGGCGTAAAAAACGGAAGTGTTATTCAGCAGATTACAAGCTTACTAAAAGTGATTTGTTTTGTAGCACTAGTTGTTGCCTGCTTTATGTATTCTGGCATTGAAACTACACCGATAAAAACAGATAGTTCTTTTTTTCAAATTGGGTTAATCTTTGGTTTTTTCAAATCTTTACAACTTATCATTGGCACTTACAATGGCTGGAACAGCGTTTGCTTTTTTGCTGAAGAAAATGATGATCCAAGCAAAAACATTCCTAGATCATTGTACAGCGGTGTTTTGCTTGTTATGTCAATTTATGTTTTGGTAAATGCCGCATTTTTTCACGTTCTGCCAATAGAAACTTTAGCCAAATCAAATCTCGCCGCTGCCGATGTTGCTAAAATTATTTTTGGTGAAAGCGGTGCTCTTATCGTTACGATAATTTCCATTTTTTCTTTAATCAGCATTCTGAATGCTTTTATGATGATTCCGCCAAGGATTCTTTACGGATTAAGTCGTGACGGATTTTTTGTTGAAAAAGGAACACAGGTAAACAAAGGCGGAACTCCTATTGTTGCGCTTTTAGTTTCATCACTTTTCAGTTTATTTTTAATTTGTATCGGCTCATTTGAAGTATTATTCTCCTTTGCGGCTTTTATCTCGATTATTGTTTGGGGATTGGCTTATTTTTCACTTTTAAAACTAAGAACTCAAGAACCTGATCTTCCACGACCTTACCGTTCTTTTTGGTATCCGTGGACAACGATAATTGCGATTATAATCTCAATTGCTTTATTAATAGGATTTATTTACAGCGATCCTAAAAGCTTTATAATCATTTTAGGAATTACTGCGGTTTCATATCCTTTGTTTTTGATTTTGAGAAAAAAATTATAAAGTAATATTTCTGCTGACATACTGCTGTCACTCAATGTGATTTAATTTGCTGTACAAAACATAAAAAAAGATGAGCAAACTAGATTTAACAAAAACGGATAAAACATATTACAAAGCTAAAACCAGTCCAGAAATACTTCATATAGAAAAAACAAATTATATATCGATTACAGGAAAGGGAGATCCTTCGGGAAAAGAGTTTTCGGAAAAAATTCAGGCTTTATATGGTACCGCTTATATTCTCAAATTCATGCTTAAAGCTGTAAACAATGATTTTGTTGTTCCAAAACTAGAGGCTTTATGGAGTTTTGATACTGAAAAATACGCTGCCATTTCGATGGATGAAGCACCGCTAAAAATACCTCGATCAGAGTGGAATTATCGAATTATGATTAGAATGCCGGATTTTGTAACTAAAAAACAAACTGAAGAAGCCATTATTATTGCCGCCAATAAAAAACAAATAGATTTAGCGAAGTCTATTGAATTTTATGAAATGACAGAGGGTAAAGTCGTGCAAATTCTTCATATAGGACCTTTTGAAGACGAACCGCAGACTTTGAAAAAAATTCAAGAGTTTAGCATTGAAAACAATCTGCAGCAAAATGGATTACACCATGAAATCTATTTATCAGACTTTCGCAAAACTGCTCCCGAGAAATTAAAGACTTTATTAAGAGAACCTGTAAAATAACTTTTTTGACAGCTACGAATTCACGAATTATTTACAATCAGATTATAACCCAATCTTGTCATCCAGAGGAACTTGTGATCTCTACAAGTAGCTCTACAAAGATTGATTACTACAAAGTTTGTCATTTCGACTGAAAGGAAAAATCACACAAGAAGCTCGACAAAGATTGACGACTTTAGGAACGAAGTTACGTGCGTGATTTCTCCTTTCAGTCGAAATGACAAAACACAAAAAAAGCTGTCCATTTGGCAGCTTTTTATATTTAAACAGTAAACCTGATTCTTACTTCAAACCAGCTAAACTCTGCTCGATTGTAGCAATTTTTGCTAAAGCATCGGCTTGTTTTTGTTTCTCTATGTTTAGGACTTTTTCTGGAGCTCCGTTTACGAATTTTTCGTTTGAAAGTTTTGCTTCTACAGATTTCAAGAATCCTTTTGTATAGTTTAATTCTTCTGTCAGTTTTGCAATTTCTGCTTCAACATCAATATTTCCAGTAATTGGAATAAAATATTCATTTGATTTTACACGGAAAGATAAAGCGCCATCCACTTTTTCAGAAACATATTCAAAAGCAGAAACATTTCCTAATTTCGTTATAACTGAATCAAAATAAGTAGAAACATTTTCGCTGTTAATTCCTTTTAATTCAATACTGTCTTTAAATGGAATATTTTTATCTTTTCTGATCGTTCTAATTCCAGAAATTACTTCAATTGAACTTTCAAAATCAGCAACTAATTTAGCATCAAAGGATTTTAATTCTGGCCAAGTCGAAACAATTAAAGCTTCTTCAGGTGTTCTTTCAGCAATTAATTGCCAAATTTCCTCTGTCAAGAAAGGCATAAATGGGTGAAGCAATTTCAAATTACTTTCCAGCATTTCGATTGCCTTATCAAATGTCGTTTTATCAATTGGCTGTTGGTATGCAGGTTTGATCATTTCTAAGAACCAAGAACAGAAGTCATCCCAAACCAATTTGTAAATTGCCATAAGAGAATCTGAAATTCTGTATTTCTCGAAATTATCCTCGATATCAACTAAAGTCTGCTGTAATTTCGCTTCGTACCATTCGATTGCTACTTTTGATGATTCTGGCTGAGCAATAGTTTCCGAAACTTCCCATCCTTTAATCAATTTGAAGGCATTCCAAATCTTATTAGAGAAACCTTTTCCTTGATTACACAATTCTTCATCAAACATAATATCGTTTCCTGCAGAAGCACTCAAAAGTAATCCTACACGAACACCATCGGCACCAAATTTATCGATCAAATCTAAAGGATCAGGAGAATTTCCTAATGATTTAGACATTTTACGACGCTGTTTATCACGAACTAAACCAGTTAAATATACGTTTGTAAACGGTTTTTCGCCTGCGTATTCGTACCCTGCAATAATCATTCTGGCAACCCAGAAAAATAAAATATCCGGACCTGTAACCAAGTCATTTGTTGGATAGTAATATTTATAATCTGCACTTTCCGGATCCATGATTCCACCAAAAACTGACATCGGCCAAAGCCAAGATGAAAACCATGTGTCTAATGCATCAACATCTTGTTTTAAGTTGTCGGTTGTTAGTTGTTGGTTGTTGGCTCTTTCTTTTGCTAATACTAAAGCATCTTCGATATTTTCTGCAACTACGAAATCTTCTTTTCCATCTCCGTAATAGTAAGCTGGGATTTGTTGTCCCCACCATAATTGACGCGAAATGTTCCAATCACGAATATTGTTTAACCAATGCGCATAAGTGTTTTCGAAACGTTTTGGGTGTAACTTAATATCGCCATCAACTAAAACAGATTGGATCGCTGGTTTTACTAAATCTTCCATTTTCAAGAACCATTGATCTGATAATCTTGGTTCGATTACGGCTTTAGTTCTTTCAGAAGTTCCAACTTTATTTAAATGGATTTCGGTTTTTGCCAAAGCTCCAATTTCTTCTAGTTCTTTTGCGATTTCTGTACGAACTACAAAACGGTCTTTTCCTTGATAATGTAATCCGAAGCTGTTTAATGTAGCATCTTCATTAAAAATATCAACGATTTCAAGATTGTGTTTTTCTCCTAACGTTTTATCGTTCATATCGTGCGCAGGCGTTACTTTCAAACATCCTGTTCCGAATTCTACATCTACATATTCGTCTTCGATAATTGGAATTACCCTGCCACAAATTGGAACGATAGCTTTTTTACCTTTTAAATGTGTAAAACGCTCATCGTTTGGATTAATACAGATTGCAGTATCTCCAAAAATAGTTTCCGGACGCGTTGTAGCTATAGTCAAGAAATCTTCTGAACCTTCGATTTTATATTTTAAGAAAAATAGTTTTCCTTGCTGTTCTTCGTAAATTACTTCTTCATCAGAAAGAGTAGTTTTAGCTTCAGGATCCCAGTTTACCATACGGTATCCTCTGTAGATTAGACCTTTGTTATATAAATCTACAAACGATTTAATTACAGATGCAGACATATCTGGATCCATTGTAAATTTAGTGCGTTCCCAATCGCATGAAGCTCCTAGTTTTTTAAGCTGCTCAAGGATTGTTCCGCCATATTTATCTGTCCATTCCCAAGCGTGTTTTAGAAATTCTTCACGAGTTAAATCATTTTTATTGATTCCTTCTGCTTTTAACTTCGCTACAACTTTTGCCTCAGTAGCAATCGATGCGTGATCCGTTCCCGGAACCCAGCAGGCATTGAAACCTTTTAAACGTGCTCTACGAATTAAAACATCCTGAATAGTATTATTCAACATATGTCCCATATGCAAGACACCAGTGACGTTTGGAGGAGGAATTACAATAGTATACGGTGTTCTATGATCTGGTTCTGAATGAAAATAATTGTTTTTCATCCAATACTCATACCATTTGTTCTCAATCGTCTTAGCGTCAAATTGTGCTGGAATTGTCATTTAAATAGGTTGTTTAATCGTTAATTTGTTTAACTGTTGAATCGTTTAATTGTTTAACTGTTTTATTTTGCTGCCAACGTTTACAGACCATTAATCGATTAAACGAATTAACGTTTAAACAATTAAACAAAAAAATGGTTCAATTTTTGTAATTATAACTGACAGCAAAAGTAAATAATTAAAGACACTATAAAAAGCGAATTATTAATTTGTGTGTTAATTAAAAGAATGTATATTTACTTACAATTAAAAATAATTTCAAAATGAAAAATGTTGCCTCTTTTATTGCAGTCGTATTGTTTAGCGCAATAGGCTATGCACAAAATGGCCCAAAGATTGAATTTGCAGCCTCAGACAATACGATTGATTATGGAAAAATTTCAAAAAGTGATAATGGAGTACGCTCCTTTGAATTCACTAATACCGGCGATGCACCGCTTTTAATTATTGGTGCAGAATCGACAGTTAGTTCTATCGTTGTTACTAAACCAGCCGCTGCAGTAATGCCTGGAAAAAAAGGTAAAATTGATGTTAAATACAACATGGTTTCTGGTCCTATTCGTAAAACAATTACAGTTGAAACAAATGCTGTGAACTATCCTGACGGCCGAGTTGCCCTTAAAATTAAGGGAGAAGTTTTATAAAAAATAATACCTAAAAATAGTAAAAGCCGTTTCTTTAATTAGAAACGGCTTTTTTTATGATGAATTAAAGTTCTGTTTTGATGATCTTGTGACTATTTTTCTGTTTTCTCAGCACACTCCGCCACTTCAAATTTATATTTTACTTTATCAAAATCAATTGGTTTGTCTTTTACTATATAAGTTACACCCATTGTCGTCTGCATTGTTCCGTTTCCTAAAATAAGCTGTTTGTCTCGTTTTAATAATGCCATTGGGTTTTTGAATGTCGTATTTTTATTAACGTTGTCTCTAAAAGTATAATCTACAAACAATGTATCGCCGTGAAATTCACCTGCAACTTCTCCAGTTCTCACTGTTGAAGGAGCTACTTTCATAATCATATCACCAGATAATTTCCCGTTTTTTAAAGTATTCAATTTTAAATCTATGGTATCTTTCTCGTATATCGCTTTATAACATTCTGTACTTACAACTTTTTCTCCTTCGGCTTTTGCTGCTTCAGCTTCTTTTTGTTTTTCTTCATTTTTACAGCTCTGAAATCCAATACAGATTACAAGCAGACAAGGCAAAACTAGATTTTTCATGTTTCAATATTTTAATCAAGGTTATTGTATAAAATTAATAAAAAAGAAATCAAGTGAAAGAATTTTATACGAATTTCGACTCTATAAATTCTTAATTACAAATTCAGATCTTCTGTTTAATTCATGTTCTTCTTCTGAACATGCTTCGTCTGTTTTACATTTTACAATTGGAACAGATTCTCCATATCCTTTTGCTTGAATTCTTTTTGGATTGATTCCTGATTCGATTATAAATTCTCTGGTCGAATTGGCTCTTTTTTGAGACAAATCTTCATTATACTTCAAATTTCCGCGTGAGTCAGTGTGCGATCCAATTTCAACAACCATATCTGGATATTTCTTCATTAGTTCAACAACTCTGCTCAAAACTACTTTAGATTCTTTTCGGATATACCATAAATCGTAATCAAAATAAATAGGATCTGTTTTAATAATCAATCTGTCTTTATTGTCTTTTATAACATCTTTTTCCTGAGCTAAGATTTGCTTTACTTTTTCATTCTTTTTCACTTCGGCTGCAACAACAGCTTCTTCTTTTGCTTTTTTCTCTCTTTGTTTCAATTCAAGTGCCGCAAGTGCTGCTTTTTTCTTATTATCTTCTTCTATAATAAGTTCTTGTTTTCTTTTATTTTCAGCAATCAGCTTTTCTTCCTGTTTAATAACTTCCAAAGATTTTAAACCTAATGACGCATCGTTTGTTTTATTTCTTGTTTTATCTAAAGTCAAGATTTTAGAAGCGTTGGTGTAGTTTTCTTTAAACGCGCTAATTTTATACGAAGCTTCACAAGAAACTGTAAAACTAAATTTTCCATCTGCCGAAGTTGTAATTGTATTTAGGTTTTTATTTTCTAAATCTTGCAAAATTACGGTTGCATTTTCTAAAGCCAATTTTGTATCTACATCTGTAATAATTCCTGCTATCAACTGTTTGCAGTCTTCTACAATTAAGTCTTTAATTTCTTTAAACCAATAAATATCATCGTTTCCTTTTCCTCCTTCTCTATTTGAAGCAAAATATCCTTCTTTGCTGCTATCAATATTAAAAGCAAAATCATCTAGATTTGAATTTAACGGCAATCCAATATTTATTGGTTTCGTATATTCATAGCCATTAATATCTGCTGCAAAAACATCCAGCGATCCATAACCTAAATGTCCATCTGAAGAAAAATAAAGTTTGTTATCTGCTGATGCAAAAGGAAATTGTTCTCTTTTAGCTGTATTAATTACGGGTCCAAGATTCTTCGGAGCATCAAATGCGCCTTCGTTTATATTTACAGAATAAATATCAAAAGATCCTAAAGTTCCGGGCATATCAGAAGCAAAATACAATACTTTTTCATCAGCACTTAAAGCTGGATGTTCTACTGAATAGTTTGGACTGTTGAATGGAAGCGATGTAATATTTGTCCATTTTCCGTCAACTAATTCTGCTTTAAAAATCTGAAGATTTGAAATTTTATTCTCATCTTTCTTTTTCTTTCTTTTTTTAGAATTATTTCGGGTAAAATAAATGGTTTTACCATCTTTTGTAAAAACGGCATTAGATTCATGCATTCCTGTTCGTAATTCATTGGCAAAATAATGTGTCAGAGAATCTGCTGAATTACTGTTTTTTAAAGAAATTGTTACCAAATTTAAATAGGTTTCATTATCCCATTTGTATTTTTTATCAAATAAACCCGGTTTTAATTTTACAGCGGCAAATATCAAATTCTCACCATATTTTACAGCTCCAAACTCAGAATTTGGAGTATTTACGGCTAGGTTTTTAATCTCAAATCGTTTGCCTATTGCGGTAACATTTTCTAGTGTTTTCTGCTCTTTTTCGAAAGAAGCAAGATCTTCTGCATTGGTAGATTTTGAATAATATTCCTTTAAAAAAGTATTCGCTTCATCATAATTATTGGTTGCTTTTAATGTCTGTGCATATCTAAAATAATATTCTTGATCTAAATTATTGCTATAGCTTTTGATCAATAAACGATAATAGCGTTGTGCTTTTACTAAGTCATTGGTATAAAAATAAGAATCGGCTAAGTTTTTAATAACCTCTTGCGATGGTTTTTCTTCGGCTAATTTTTCATATAAAATGATAGATTCGCTGTAATATGTTTTGTCAAAAAAACGTTTTGCTCTACTTAATTCTTGATCTTGGGCACTTATAAACTGTATTGAAAATACGAATATAATAACGAGTAGTTTTTTCATATTTTTCATTTTAGAAGAATCTTGGTGATTTGTCATATCCTTTTCCTAATAGGTCTAAGTCGAATAGAAGCATAATTTCGTGGGTTCCAGAATTAAACTGCCCTAAATTCGACAATGTATAATCGTAAGCATACCCCACTCTCAATGAAGGTGTGACATTGATATTGAACAACGCACTTACTGAATCATCTATTCTATAAGCTGCACCAAATTCAAATTTCTCGTTATACAAAACGTTGGCTGTAATATCCAATGTAATTGGGGCTCCTGCTACAAATTTGGACATAAATGCGGGTTTTAATTTCAATCTGTCGTTAACTTGAAAAACATAACCTGCAGTCAAAAAAGTATGTATCGCTTCTGAACCAAAAGCGTTTATTCCAGATTTTTCTTCAACATATTTTGATTTTAATAAATTAGGAACTGACAATCCTACATATAAATTGTCTCTGAAATAATATGCTCCTACACCAATGTTAGGTTTAGTGGCGTTTATGTTTTCTGCGAAAGCAAAATCAGTTTGAGGATCTGCAAATCGAAACCCATTAAAGTTCGTCTGCATAGACGAAAATCCTGCTTTAAGCCCAAGCGATAATTTATTTTTTCCTGCTAAATTTAAGACATAAGCAAAATCAGCATAAACATTGTTTTCTTTTTTAGCACCATCACCAATATCATCAGAAACAAATGAAATTCCTGCTTCAACTTTATCGGTTATTGCACTATGTGCAAAAAAGGTAAATGTTTTTGGGGCTCCAACTGCTCCAACCCACTGTGTTCTGTAAAGTCCGCCAAAATTCATCATTGCAGCAACACCTGTTGCATATGCTGGATTTACGATACTCATATTGTACATATAATGCGTATATTCTGGATCTTGCTGTGCTGAAACGGATGTTATATATAGAAAACTAATAAGAAGTATTATTTTTTTCATTTGAAAACTAGGTTAAAGAATGTAAAAAGAAATTATCGATTTAGGTAAAGACGTCCTTGTTTAGGAGGTTTATTATCTTTATTGAAATTGATAATATAAAAATAGACTCCGTTAGCTGCTATTCCATCTCCAAAACCAGCCGATTCAGAATTTCTTCCATCCCAATTGGGTTTATTTATATTTCCTTTAAACATTACATTTCCATATCTATTGAAAATTTCAAGTGAATAATCTGGGTACAAAAATTCAATATCAGGAATCCTAAAAGTATCATTTACATTATCTCCATTTGGCGAAAATCCGTCAGGAATAAAAAAATCAAATTCTGAAGCATCACAATCTTTTAATGAGACTGCTACTTCTAAATAATTATCCGAAATACAATCTGTAATTGTCGACAAATCATATCCGTAATAAACAGCATTATGAACTAATAAAGTTGTTGATTTTAATAGGTTTCCGTTTTCTTTCGCATCATACCAAGTAACGGTTGATGACACATTTGTCGCTTTTGATAAATCTGAAATAGTTGGATTTTTTAAGCCGCAAAAATCTGCTCCTCCCGAATTTAAAACTGGTGCCGGCGTGTCATTTACTACTATTGAAACTGCAGTTGGCGCCGATGTACAATTTGCAGAGGAAGTTTCTCTTACATAAAGATTTTCTGTTTTTAAAACATACGTATCTGCAAGCGGTGTTGCCGCTGTTTGAGAAACGTACCATTTATATTGAGATCCTCGCGGCGTTAAATTTGTAATAGTTGCACCATCAACTTTACAAAATGTCTGCAGATTATTTACTGTTGGAGCCGACGGAATAGGATTTACAAAAAAACCATCTGATACATTATTCAAACTAACATCGCATAAAGTCGTATTATTCATCAAATTACTTGCTGAAATTACCGTAGTACCTGTATTAGCTAATAAATTTACTGGAATAAAAAAGTCAGCATTTCCATTTACAACATTTAAAACCACGGTTTGCAATGTTGAAGAATTACTATCAGAAAGCATATAAGAAAGTGTTGCAGCAGTTAGATTTCCTAATCCTGAAACAGCCACAGGAACGGGTTCATTAAAACATTTGTCATTAGCCAATACTTTTATAGTAATTGCAGCTGGTAATGGATTAATAATTAAATCTCCTTGAAGATTTACTCCATTTGTGCAGCCTGTAGTCATATTTGTAATTCTGATTATGGTGATTTTTGAAACGCCGCTTTTTATATTCAATCCCGCAGGAATTTTAAAATTTGCTGTTCCGCCTGTAACAATAATATTTGCTGTTTGTCCCGTTGCTTTGTTGCCTCCTGATAAATTATATATAATAGTATATGGTCCATCGGCTAATTGTTCAGCATTTGAAAGATCTACTGCTGCCTCTTTATTTTGACAAGTTGGATTTGGTGTTAATATGGCATCATCTAAGCGAGGCAGTGGATTAATTTTTAAGTCATAAAATAAATCAGTGACAATATTTGCACAAGCTTTTCTGCTTATTGTTGAAATAATATTGGTAACAGTCATTCTAAAAATCCCGACTTGCCTGAAATAAGACGATTTTACTGGAAAAGTAACTTCTCCATTTACAAAGTTTGCTTTTATAGTTTCTACTCCTCCATTTGGTCCAGAAACTGCAAATGTAATTTCGTATTCTCCATCTGGAATTACCTGAAGACCTTGTGTAATTTTCGCTGAATAAACTGCTGTTATAATCTTATCTTCGCAAATATCTGATTCTACAATAAGTTTTGCTCCTGTAAAATCAAGCTGTTTTTCTAGTACAATACTAATAACCGAAGTTTCATCTGGACATATTGTATTACTAGGATAAGCTAAAACCGTATACGTATAATTGTAAGTTCCAGGTCCGTTAGTATCAAATACTTCTTGCAGATTTACGGTATTATCTTGAAGTGAAGTTAAACCAACACCTCTCCATTCCCCTCCGCTTTCTTCTTTTGTTAGTACAGTCTGTAAATCTAAATCTGTATAACCTGCCAAACCTGTAGTCCCGCAAAGTACCAACTCTTGTCCTTCTCCAGCTTGGGGAGCTCTAAAAATTGTTACTGTTACTGTAGAAGTTGGAGCAACTGGCGAACAAGCAATTACAGCTGGTACGGTGTATGTAAACTGAAATGATCCTTCTAGTCCTGTAATGGGAATTGATGCTCCAACAGCTCTTCCTGCACTATCTGTCCAAGTTCCGTTTGAATGAGGTCCCATCACTGTACTATTAAATGCTGTAAAAAGATTAAATGTTTTCTTTGAACTGCACACAGTAGCAAAAGGAGCCGGCACTCCAGCATAGGCACCTATTGTAATGGTTACAGTAGCTTTATCATCAATACAGCCGGCTGCATTTGCAACAGTATAAGTATAATGATAAACACCGCCGCTTCTTATAAGTTGTCCGTTTAATTCTCCGGTAGCAGTGTTAAGTCCTTTCGAATTATCATCATCAGTCCAAGTTCCGCCTGGGGTTGGAGTACCTCCCAATAGGGAAAATAATGATATAGATTTGTAAACTGGATTATAGATATCACAAATTACTTTTTGTGCATCATCTCCTGCACATTGTGCATGTATTCCTGAAGGTAAAACAAGTAAAAAAACAAAAATAAGTGGTATTTGTAAGAATTTAACGTAGTTTTTGGTCATATATTATTATTTTGGTTAAACTTACAAATAATAAAACACTTGCCAAAAAAAACATAAAATTCTGATTAATTTTAGCTTTCTATACAATGATAATTTACACCAAAAATAAAATTACAACTCATCTTCGAGCCTAAATCGAAACTTTAAAACAAGACTATTTCTCTCTACTTCTAGATTAATAAATATATCTTCCTCTGATTTTAAAAGATGATTTATCTGCTGCAACGTAAACTTATAAGGTCTGTCTCCATTAATACTTATGATAATATCTCCTTTTTGAAGTCCGCACTTTTCAGCTGCCGAGTTTTTCCGAATATTAACAATCTCAAAAACCGGTTTCAATAAAAATTTATATCTAAAATTTCCTCCTCCTCCGCCTTCATTCTTTTCGATATCACTTACTGTTGAAGCAAGCTTAACGGTTTCCAGATGCACTGTTTCCTGAACCCATTGCAAACCATTATGCTGAACAGTAATTCCGCTTTTATTATAAGTAAAAGGCTCAGCGAATTTATTGTTCTTTTTAAGATATATCTTTCGGTCTGTATAATCCATTACCAAAGTAAACCTTTTTAAAATCTCTCCGCCTACAGATCCAACTCTTCCTGGAACCATCTTTACATTTCGAATAGATGAAGAATCAGGAAAAGCAACAATTGGTTTTTTAAAATTAAAATCGGCAATCGAAAAACTCTTAATTCTAGCCCGATGACCTTCAATATCTCCGCTAAATCCTTTTCCTAAAAAATCAGGAAAATTCTTTTCTGGAAGCTTAATTTTATTGTTTTCAAAAACCCAAAAAGCATCACTATTGCCAATATCAATAAGCAGTTTCGCAGGAATATTAATGCTGTCTAAAACAGCCGAAGCATTAATATAGGGTTTAGATCTTTCTATTGTAATTGGAATTGCTTCAAATTTTGTGTCCAGCTTTTTTTGAATCTCTTTTTTGTTGTCGTAAACCGTAATTTTCTTTCTTACGTAATTCACTTCAACAATGTTGTTTTTAAAAAACTTATAGCCAATAATTCCATTAACGGGAATACCAATATGTGATGACAAATTAAAACCTTGATCTAAAATAACATACAGCATGTGATTTTCTGATTTTAATCCATGTGTTTCTAATGTATTATTGGTTGATTTAAGTCCTTCTATTTCTTCTTCGGCGCCAAGTCCTCTAAGTTTTATTTTCTGGACATTATTAAATTTAACTTCCTGCATTTCATCCATACTGAAAAGAATAGTTTCTTCAACACCAGAATCTAAAAGAAAATTAAGTTCTATTCCGTTTACTTTAATCGGAATAAAAATGAGGTTATTTATCAATTGAAAGGGAACAACTACCTTTTTACTATTGTTTTGAATTATGAAATTATCTTGAGCCAGCAGGTTAAAAGATATGAATAACCCAAAAAACAACATAATATATTTTTTCATTGACAATATTTTATTATAAAATTACTAAATATATTTATAATTGTTACATTTTCATAAGTACTTGTATTGTTTACGTTAAATTCGAAAAAAAAATGCAAATTTGCACTTCAATAATAAATCTCATGCCAACAATTTCTAACAAAGGCAGAAACATGCCCGAATCTCCGATACGCAAGCTTGCTCCTTATGCTGATTTAGCAAAGCAAAAAGGACACAAAGTGTATCATTTAAACATTGGTCAACCGGATATCAAGACACCCGAAGTGGCCATCGAGGCGGTAAAAAATATTGACAGAACTATTATAGAATACAGCCCATCTGCTGGATATGAAAGTTACAGAAAAAAATTAGCAAAATTTTACCAACGCCAAAATGTAAACGTTAACTCAGAAGACATCATTGTAACTACTGGTGGTTCTGAAGCCTTATTGTTTGCGTTGGCCACAATTACAGATCCGGGAGATGAAATCATCATCCCAGAACCTTTTTACGCTAATTATCATGCATTTGCTTCTTCTACAAGTGCAACAGTAGTGCCGCTTGTTTCGACTATCGAAACGGCGTTTGCATTACCAAGTATCGAAGAAGTTGAAAAGTTGATTACGCCAAAAACGAAAGCAATTTTAATTTGTAATCCAGGTAATCCAACAGGATATTTATATTCAGAAACTGAAATTAAACAATTAGCAGGTTTAATTAAAAAATACGATCTCTATTTAATTGCTGACGAGGTTTATCGTGAGTTTTTATACGATGGCGATGACATTCACTATTCTGTAATGAATCTTGAAGATGTACAGCAAAATGTAATTATGGTCGATTCAGTTTCAAAACGCTACAGTATGTGCGGCGCAAGAATTGGCTGTTTGGTTACTAAAAACAAAGAAGTACTGGCAACGGTAATGAAATTTGCTCAAGCACGTTTAAGCCCGCCAACAATTGAACAAATTGCCTGTGAAGCTGCGATCGATACTCCGCAAAGTTATTTTGATGAAGTTATCTCTGAATACAAGGAACGTCGTGATACTTTAATCAATGAATTAAATAAAATCGAAGGCGTAATGATTACCAAACCTAAAGGTGCTTTTTACTGCATTGCTCAATTGCCAATTGACAACGCCGATGATTTTGCTCAATGGCTTTTAGAAAGCTATGATTTAAACGGCGAAACGGTTATGGTTGCTCCTGCTGCCGGATTTTATTCTACGCCGGGAATGGGATTGAATCAGGTAAGAATAGCTTATGTACTAAATAAAAAAGATTTAATTACTGCTGTAAATATTTTAAAAGAAGCTCTTTTAGTTTACAATAAAAAATAAAATCATAAAATACAATCCTTTTAAAAGACAATAACCATCTAAGTTATTGTCTTTTATGTTTTAGCACCATACTGATTTAGTCTTTATTTAAACTATATCTTAAAAGGATCGATTAAATAATAAAAACGATAGAAAAGGTTTCCTATTTATTAATTATCTTTACCGCCTTAAAAAGATATACCCATTATAATAGTAGTTTTTAATGATAAACAACGAAGATTTTTTAGACGAAATAGGTGACAGTCATTTCAGCAGTAATGCAAAAAACCCTCTAAGAGAGGATGCTTTCGACTTAAGCGATGACGAAAAAATAGAAAAAATTAAAAAAGATGTTGAAAACATTCTCCAAACTCTTGGAATGGATTTGACAGATGACAGCATAAAAGGCACTCCAAACCGAGTTGCAAAAATGTTTGTAAAAGAAATTTTTGGAGGTCTTAATCCTTCAAAACAGCCAAAAGCTTCAACTTTTGACAATAATTACAAATACGGTGAAATGCTTGTTGAAAAAAACATCACTGTTTATTCTACCTGCGAACACCATTTACTGCCAATTATCGGGCGCGCTCACGTTGCTTATATTTCAAGCGGAAGAGTTATTGGCTTATCAAAAATGAATCGTATTGTTGAATATTATGCCAAAAGACCTCAGGTTCAAGAGCGTTTAACAATGCAGATTGTTCAAGAACTTCAAAAAGCTTTAGGAACAGAAGATGTTGCCTGCGTTATCGATGCTAAACATCTTTGCGTAAACTCAAGAGGAATCAAAGATATCGAAAGCAGCACTGTAACGTCTGAATTTGGTGGGAAATTCAAAGATCCTCAAACAAAAAGAGAATTTCTTGACTACATTAAACTAGAAACTCAGTTTTAAATATTTGTTAAATCGTTTATTTATTAAATCGTTATATCATTTTTTTGAATTTCAGATTTAACAAATAAACGGTGAAACGATTAAACAAATAACAAATAAACAGCAATATCAAATATGCCACTATATAACAGTCAACCCTTAAAAATATACAATTCACTTTCGGGTGAAAAAGAAAATTTCAAACCAATCCATGAAGGAAATGTTGGAATGTATGTTTGCGGACCAACGGTTTATAGTAATGTACATTTAGGAAACGTAAGGACTTTTATGTCTTTTGACGTTATTTTCAGGTATTTTCTACATCTTGATTACAAAGTTCGTTACGTTCGTAATATTACAGATGTTGGTCATATTGTAGATGATGTTGATGAAGGTGAAGATAAAATTGCTAAAAAAGCACGTTTAGAGCAATTAGAACCTATGGAAATTGTACAGCGATATACTGTTGATTTTCATAACATTCTAAAAGCTTTTAACTTTTTACCTCCAAGTATTGAGCCAACTGCAACGGGTCACATAATTGAACAGATTGAAATCATCAAGAAAATTATTGATAAAGGGATTGGATATGAAGCCAATGGATCTGTTTATTTTGATGTTGTTAAATATAACGAAACCAACAATTATGGTATCTTAAGCGGCAGAAATATCGAAGATATGCTTGCTAACACTCGTGATCTTGATGGACAGTCAGATAAGAGAAACCCACAGGATTTTGCTCTTTGGAAAAAAGCAGAACCAGAACATATTATGAGATGGCCTTCGCCTTGGAGCGATGGTTTTCCTGGCTGGCACTTAGAATGTACAGCAATGAGTACCAAATATCTTGGAAATCACTTTGACATTCACGGCGGTGGAATGGATTTAAAATTCCCTCATCACGAATGTGAAATTGCTCAAAATGAAGCCTGCACAGGTCAGTCACCAGTAAATTATTGGATGCACGCTAATATGCTTACCTTAAATGGTAAGAAAATGGCAAAATCTACAGGAAATAATATTTTACCGGGAGAGATCTTAAGCGGAGAAAACAATATTCTAAGCAAACCTTTTTCAGCATCTGTAACACGTTTTTTCATGTTACAAGCACATTACAGAAGTATTCTTGACTTTTCTGATGATGCAATTGTGGCTGCCGAAAAAGGATACAAAAGATTAATGGAAGCTGTTGATTCTTTATCAGAAATCAAAGTCAGCATGACAAGCTCGTTAGATATTGCTTCTTGGA
Source organism: Flavobacterium sp. FlaQc-28 (assembly GCF_044007415.1). Taxonomy (NCBI): domain Bacteria; kingdom Pseudomonadati; phylum Bacteroidota; class Flavobacteriia; order Flavobacteriales; family Flavobacteriaceae; genus Flavobacterium; species Flavobacterium sp. FlaQc-28. The sequence continues at coordinate 248,433 of NZ_JBIPCM010000002.1, read as the reverse complement.
GACAATTGTGCTATGATGCGATGAATGACGATTTTAACACTCCAATTTTAATTGCACAATTATTTGAAGCTGTTCGATATATTAACCTGCTTAAAGAAGGAAAAGAAACGATCTCTGAAGATGATTTAAAAACTTTAACTTCTACCGTTAATGGTTTTGTTTTTGATGTTTTAGGCTTAAGCAGTGAAAAAGGTGCTGACGGCAATAATGACAAATTAGAGGGAACCGTAAATATGCTTATTGGTATGAGAAATCAAGCTCGTGCAGATAAAAACTTTGCTCTTTCTGACCAAATTCGTGATCAATTGATTGCTTTAGGAATTCAATTAAAGGATGGAAAAGAAGGTACTTCTTTTAGTATTTAAAAACGAAGTGTTCAGTAATAAGTTTAAAGTATTCAGATTTAAACTGATTGCTAAATACTGATCACTGATTACTAAAAATATGTTTTCAAAAATTCTAATATATCCGTTTGTATTATTGGTACGCTTTTATCAAACAGCGATATCACCTTTTACACCTGCTGCATGCCGATTTGAACCAACGTGTTCCAGTTACATGATTCAGGCATTACAAACGCACGGACTATTTTATGGCGGATATTTAGGAATGAAACGAATTTTAAGCTGTCATCCGTGGGGAAGATCAGGTTACGACCCAGTTCCTGAGAAAAAATGCTCGCACAAACATTAACTTTAAATAAAGACTTACTCTGTTTTAAATATTTATTTTTACAAAAAAACAAAAACTCTTAACATATGACACATGCCTTAAATATCATTTGGAATCCTTCAGAGGGAATAGATTTAGGATTCTTTATGATTCGTTATTACAGTTTAATGTTTGTAATTGCTTTTGGTTTAGGATGGTTTATCATGAAAAAGATTTTCGAACGCGAAAACGAACCAATTGACAAGCTAGATTCTTTATTTGTTTGGACTGTTTTAGCCACTTTAATTGGAGCACGTTTAGGTCATGTATTATTCTATGATTGGGAATATTTTAGAAATCATTTACTTGAAATCTTTTTACCTGTTAAATTTGAGCCTAAATTTGAGTTTACAGGATTTCAAGGTTTAGCGAGTCATGGCGCTGCAATTTCGATTATCATTGCCATGTACTATTACAGCAAAATGATCCTAAAACGTCCATTATTATGGATTTTAGACCGTGTTGTTATTCCAGTTGCGAGCGGCGCTATTTTTGTTCGTTTAGGAAACTTCATGAATTCTGAAATCATCGGTCACGAAACCACGTCTCCTTTTGGAATTCGTTTTTTACATGATCAATTTAGTAAAGGTGAAGCTGTAAACGCTACACAAATCGCAAATCCAAAAGACGCTTACACTGCAATTGCAACAGATCCAAAATTTGCTAATTTATTAGCACAAGTGCCTGCAAAACACCCAACACAATTGTACGAAGCATTTTGTTATGTATTTGTATTTGCAATCTTATTTTTCTTGTACTGGAAAACTAATGCAAGACTTAAATCAGGATATTTATTCGGATTGTTTTTAGTGCTTTTATTCGTTGTACGTTTTATAGTTGAGTTTGTAAAAGAAAGCCAAGGCGGTTTTGAGAACGAATTAGGCCTTTTCTCAACAGGACAATGGTTGAGTATTCCTTTTATCATAATTGGTCTATTCTTCATTATTAGAGCACAAAGAAATCCTTTAGCAGCTTCATAATTAAACATAAAATATTTTATAGTAAAAAGTCCAGTATCTAATAAATACTGGACTTTTTATTTATAACAGCTACAAAAAATCAATCTCGAAATTTCTTTATTGCAACTCACTTTGTTTCTGCTCAGCCTCGCATTCAAAATACATTTAACCTCCTGTTTATACTCTAATTATTATTTTCGTTCTTTTCTAAGGAAAAGAAAGCAGAGAAACAATAAGAAAAGCAAACCTTATGTTTTTACATCCTAGACGCATAGTACTTTATTTTACTAAAACACATTCATAAAGCCTATTCTCTACTTCCCAACTTATATCGTAATCCACAATTAAGAACACGAAAAAGTCGAGATCAATCCTTTAGCTTTTAAGCACTGTAAATATCAAAAAATAATTTTCTAAACCTAAAACTATATCTAGAGCAGCAAAAAAAAAAGATCCAGCTTTCACTGGATCTTTTTTAATATAATTTAAGCGATTAATTATGCTTTATTATGCTTGTCTTCGATTGTATGTTTTTCATCATTTGAAATCGTATCTACCAATACTGGTGTTGCGATAAATAATGAAGAATATGTTCCTACAATAATACCAATTAACATTGCAAAGATAAATCCTCTGATAGACTCTCCACCAAAGATAAACATCGTTAATAATACAATAATCATCATTAATGACGTATTCAATGTTCTTGATAATGTAGTATTAATAGAAGCGTTTACAATATCTTCGAAACTACCTTTACGGTTTCCAATGATAAACTCTCTAACCCTGTCAAATACAATTACTGTATCATTCATTGAGTAACCAATTACAGTAAGAATCGCTGCAATAAAGTGCTGATCCATTTCCATGTGGAAAGGCATGAATTTGTAGCATAAAGAGTAAACTCCTAATACAAAGATAACGTCATGCGCTACAGCTGCAATCGCACCTAATGAATACTGCCATTTACGGAAAGAAACCATTAAGTATAAGAAGATAACTGCCATCGCACCAAGAACTGCCCAGTATGAGTTAGTTTTAATATCTTCAGAGATAGAAGCCCCAACTTTAGAAGCTTGTAAAACTCCAATTTTCTTACCATCAAAAGAGTTGATGAATTTATCGTAAGAAGTGTTTGGGTAATACTTTTGTAATGCAGCATATAATTTTTGATTTACTTCTTCATCAATAGCTACACCATCTTCTTTAATTTTATATTTAGTAGTGATTTTCAATTGATCATCATCTCCTAAAATTTTAGCTTCAACCGGAGTTCCAAAAGCTGCAGATAACTCATCTGAAACTACTGTTGCATCGATTGGTTTTTCAAATTTAACTTGGAATGTTCTTCCTCCAACAAAATCAACACCTTCATCTAATCCGTTAACGAAGAAGATAGAAGTTAAACTTACAATTACAACAATTGAAGAGAAGATGTAAGTGAATTTTTTAACCTTAATAAAGTCAAAGTGGAAATTAGTAAACCAGTTTTTAGTAATATTTGTACAGAAAGTTAAATCAGCTTTTTCTGCAATATTTTTGTCAATAAAAATTCTTGCAATAAAGATTGATGTAAACAATGATGTTACGATACCAATAAGTAATGTTAAAGCGAAACCTTTAATTGGTCCTGTACCAAAGATAAACAAGATTGCTCCAGTTAAAACGTGTGTAACGTTAGCATCGATAATAGAACGCATTGCACCGTGCCATCCGTAAGAAGCAAGTACAGCTTCAGACAATGATTTTCCATCACGCAATTCTTCTTTTGCTCTTTCGTATATAATAATGTTAGCATCTACTGCAGTACCTAATGTTAATACGATACCTGCAATACCTGGTAATGTAAGTACAAAACCAAAACTTGCCATAATTCCGAATAAGAATAATAAGTTTAATAATAAAGCTAAGTTAGCATACCAGCCTGCTTTACCATAATAGAATACCATCCAAACACAAACTAATAAAAATCCTAATACAGCTGAAATTGTTCCAGCATCAATTGCTGCTTGACCTAAAGATGGTCCAACTACAGTAGATTGTACAATATCTGCAGACGCAGGTAATTTACCAGCATTTAATACGTTTGCTAAATCTTTAGTTTCAGCAACATCAAAAGAACCTGTAATTTCAGATCTTCCACCAGCAATTGGTCCACTTGTAACACCAGGCGCAGAATAAACGATGTTATCTAAAACAATAGCAATATAACCTTTTTGAGAAAAAGCTCTTCCTGTTAGTTCTTCCCAAACTTTAGCCCCTTGACTGTTCATTTGCATAGAAACAGCTGGTTTACCCATTTGGTCAAAAGTATCTTTTGCATCAGTTACAACTCCACCGCTCATTGCAGGAACGTTATCTCTGTTTCCTTTTAAAGCGTATAATTCTACCGCTTCAACATCTTTTGCTTTTGCATCTTTTATAGTAGTTGGTTTGCTCCAAACAAATTTTGCATTGTGTTGGTCAGCAGCCAATAAAATTCTAATTTCTGGTCTTTTAAAATAACCGTTGATAGCAGAAGTATCTTTAGTAGCAAAATATCCTAAAACTGGACCACCACCTTGAACAATCATTTTATCAAATAAAGGATTGTTTCCTTTTTTAGTATCAAGTGAATCTTTAGAATTATCTGTTAATAAAGCATTCAATGAATCTTTAGCTACAGCTTTAGTTTCTACCTTCTTAACTTCAGTCTTTTTTAAAGCTTCGTTTGCAGCAACTAAGAAGTTACCAACTTCTTCGATTTTGTAAGTTTCCCAAAACTCTAATTGAGCTTTTCCACCTAATAATTTTTTAATTCTATCAACGTCTTTAGCACCTGGAAGCTCTACTAAGATTCTTCCTGTTTCTCCTAATTTTTGGATATTTGGTTGTGTTACACCAAATTTGTCAATACGCTCTCTTAATACTTTATAAGCACTTTCAACAGACTCATCAACTTTTCTTTTGATTACTTTTTGAACTTGTGCATCTGTCATTTGAAAATCAACACCACCATCACCTTGCAAGCTTCTGTTTGCAAAAATATCAGGTGAAGCTAACTTTACAGTTCCCTTTGAATTTGCTTCAAAAGCTTCAAAAAATTTATTTAAATAGGTCTTATTTCCTTCTACATTTGCACTTGCATCTGCTAAAGATTTATTAAATACTGGATTTTTAGAGTTGTTTGCTAATCCTTTTAAAACATCTTTAATAGAAATTTGAAGAATTACGTTGATTCCTCCTTCTAAGTCAAGACCTTTGTTAAGTTGCTTGTTTTTTACTTCGTTATAAGTAAAATCCGTAAACCCAAGATTGAAAACTTTTTCTTTACCAATAGAATCTAAATATTTTAGCTCTTTATCAGGATTATCTCCTGCAAAAGCTTTAGCTTCACTTTTGACATTATTTGCCACAAAAGTGAATGATAGTTGGTAAATACTTACCAATGCAAATAGAATTGCGAAAAATTTAATAAGTCCTTTATTCTGCATTATTACTAAAAATTAATTATGTTTTATTGTTTGTTTTTGGTTCTAAATTCCCTAAAAATAAGCCCTGACATGAGATTTTAAAACTAAAAAATCGAGATCACGAATTACAACATTTTTTTTAAACCGAGCAAATATATAATTCTCGAAATGATTAAGCAATTTATTTATTAATTAATCTCAAAAAAAAGACTGCAAAAGTGCAGCCTTTTCCTTTTTTTATCAAATTCTTTATACTAAAATCGACTTTAAAGCGTCATTCATGCTGCGAACCGCATCTGCACTTTTAGCAAATAAAGCTTTCTCTTGATCATTTAATTTAATATCAACAATCTCTTCAACTCCATTTTTACCAATTATACACGGAACTCCTATACAAATGTCGTTTTGCCCATACTCACCTTCTACAAAGACAGAACAAGCAATCATTTTTTTCTGGTCGTTTAAAATACTATCTACTAAGTACGCTACAGAAGCTCCTGGCGCATACCAAGCTGATGTTCCTAAAAGTCCTGTAAGAGTTGCTCCTCCAACCATTGTATCGGCAGCAACTTTTTGCAATACTTCTTCTGAAAGAAATTGCGAAACTGGAATTCCGTTATAAGACGCTAAACGCGTTAATGGAATCATAGTAGTATCACCGTGTCCGCCAATTACCATAGCAGAAACATCATTTGCAGGTTTATCTAATGCAAGAGAAAGGTAAGTTCTAAAACGAGAGCTGTCTAACGCACCTCCCATACCTATAATTCTATTTTTTGGTAAACCTGTTGCTTTTAAAGCTAAATAAGTCATAGTATCCATAGGATTTGAAACTACAACTATTATGGTATTTGGAGAATGTTTTAATACATTTTCTGCAACTGTTTTTACAATTCCGGCATTTATACCTATTAATTCTTCTCTGGTCATTCCTGGTTTTCTTGGAATTCCTGACGTAATTACAACTACATCACTTCCTGCAGTTTTAGAATAGTCGTTGGTTACACCAGATACTTTGGTATTAAAACCAGTATTAGTGGCGCATTGCATAATATCCAAAGCTTTACCCTCAGCAAAACCTTCTTTAATATCCAACAATACAACTTCACTTGCAATTCCTCTATACGAGATAACATCTGCACATGTAGCTCCAACATTTCCTGCTCCTACAATAGTAACTTTCATATTTTTTACTTTATCGGTTATTAATCTGTTTATTTATAAATCAACAATTCGTTTAATCGTTTAAGTAAATTTAAACAATTAAACGAATTGAAGGTTCTATTCTGTTTTATTATGCATCAATATTTGCGTAAACTGCATTTTTCTCGATAAATTCTCTACGCGGCGGTACTTCATCTCCCATTAACATTGAAAAAACTCGATCAGCCTCAGCTAAACTATCGATAGTTACTTGACGTAAAGTTCTAAAGTTTGGATCCATAGTTGTTTCCCATAACTGCTCTGCGTTCATCTCTCCAAGACCTTTATAACGTTGAATAGCTGCACTTCCTCCCATTCTTTCATTCGCCTGATCACGTTGAACATCGTTCCAAGCATATTCTTTCTTTTGTCCTTTTTTAACTAAGTACAAAGGTGGTGCCGCAATATATACGTGTCCTTCTTCAATAAGCTCTTTCATGAAACGGAAGAAGAATGTTAATATTAAGGTAGAAATGTGACTACCATCGACATCGGCATCACACATGATGATTACTTTGTGGTATCTTAGTTTTTCAAGATTTAATGCTTTACTGTCTTCTGCAGTTCCAACTGTAACTCCTAAAGCTGTAAAGATATTACGAATCTCTTCGTTTTCAAATACCTTATGATGCATCGCTTTCTCCACATTCAAGATTTTACCACGTAATGGTAAAATCGCCTGAAAGTTACGATCACGTCCTTGTTTTGCTGTTCCACCAGCCGAATCTCCCTCGACTAGATAAACCTCACATCTTGCAGGATCTTGTTCTGAACAATCAGATAATTTCCCTGGCAATCCACCGCCGCCCATTACAGTTTTACGCTGTACCATTTCACGCGCTTTTTTCGCTGCGTGACGTGCCTGAGCTGCTAAAATTACTTTTTGGATAATTACTTTTGCATCATTTGGATTTTCTTCCAAATAATTTTCTAACATTTCTCCAACAGCTTGAGAAACTGGAGAAACTACCTCTCTGTTTCCAAGTTTTGTTTTAGTTTGCCCTTCGAATTGAGGCTCAGCAACTTTTACCGAAATAATAGCTGTTAATCCTTCACGGAAGTCATCTCCTGCAATTTCGAATTTCAATTTATCTAACATTCCAGAAGCATCTGCATATTTTTTAAGGGTTCTTGTTAAACCACTTCTAAAACCTTGCAGGTGAGTCCCTCCTTCGTGTGTATTGATATTATTTACGTAAGAAAAAATATTCTCTGTATAACTTGTATTATAAATCAAGGCAACCTCAACAGGGATTTCACCCTTATCGTGATCCATACTGATTACGTGAGAAATAATTGGCTCACGGTTACCATCTAAATAACGAATGTATTCTTTAAGACCTTCTGTTGAATGAAATACTTCGCTTTTAAATTCACCTTTATCATCTACTTCTCTTTTGTCTGTAAACGTAATTGTAATTCCTTTATTCAAGAAAGAAAGCTCACGCATACGGGCTGACAAAGTATCATACGAGAACTCTGTAGTTTGTGTAAAAATGGTATTATCAGGGTAAAAAGTCTGACGTGTACCTCTTTTTTCAGTTTCTCCTATTTGTTTAACTGGATATAAAGATTTTCCTCTTTCGTATTCCTGCTCGTAAATTTTACCTTCTCTAAAAACTGTCGATTTCATATGAACCGAAAGTGCGTTTACTACAGAAACCCCAACACCGTGAAGACCTCCAGAAACCTTATAAGAATCTTTATCAAATTTACCTCCGGCACCAATTTTAGTCATTACAACCTCTAGTGCAGAAACTCCTTCTTTTTTATGCAAATCAACAGGAATACCACGTCCGTTATCCTCAACTGTTACAGAGCCGTCTTCGTTTATTGCAACACTAATCGCATCACAATGTCCTCCCATCGCCTCATCAATTGAGTTATCGACAACTTCATAAACCAAATGGTGCAGCCCTCGAACCCCTACATCTCCAATATACATCGATGGACGCATTCTTACGTGCTCCATTCCTTCTAATGCCTGAATACTATCTGCTGAATAATTGTTCTTCTTGATTTCTTCGCTCATATAATTTATTCTAAAAAATGTATTTATTGTCTAACACGCAAATATATAAAAACGCGGACTATATACCCATAAAATTCCGACTTAAAGCACTTAAGTTATCAACACAATTGTTTAAAAAATCAAAAAATAACTTCTAAATTCCAAAATTTAGCCGCTCAAAAAAATAAAACGAAAAAAAATCTTCATTTTTTTCAAATTCCAATATTTTAAATTCCAAACCCAAAAACTAAAAACAACATAAAAGCAAAATCCGAAATAACAATTTAATGTTATTTCGGATTCTTTAATTCATCCCAGATTGGAATTTGAATTTTATAAAATTGAGGATTTTATCCTTTATTATTTCTTGTTAAAGTCTCCCGCATAAATTGAGGTCATTTTATCCAAGCTTATATATTTTTTCAAAACCGCATTAATTTCTTCCACTTTTAAAGCTTTTACTTTACTTTCAAGCGTATCATAATCATCAAGCGGTGTTCCGTATTGAAGATAAGCATTTGTTAACGCCATTAAAGTCACATCATTTCCTAATCTGGTTTTTCTTTCGTTAAGCCAGCTTGTTAAAATTGACTTTAATTCCTCGGCACTAAAACCATCTTTTAATGCTTTTGAAATTTCTTCTTTAGCTGCAGTTTCAACTGCATTTTTTTTCGTTGGATTTAAAAAAGCATAATACAGCCAATATGCAGCGTCATTTGTAGTTGGAATATTTATAAATGATCCTGCTCCATAACTAATTCCTTCTTTTTCTCTCAATCGCATTGGAATTCTGGCTGTTAAAAAACCGCCGCTTCCTAACATTTCATTTGCCATAACAAATGCCGGATAATCAGGACTTTTTAAGTTCATTTTAAAACTTATTTTTCCTATTGCAACAGCATTTTCTTTATCAGGTGTGATAAATTCTTTGTCTAATTTTTTCGTTTCAAAAAAAGTAGGCTGTGCCATCACATATTTTGATTTAGAATTCCATTTTCCAAACGTATTCTCTAAAATTTCCGCTGTAGTTTTTGCATCCAAATCTCCAACAACACTTCCAATCCCGTTGTTTCCTCCTAAGATATTATTATAAAAATCAACAATTTCTGATTGTTTTATCTTTTTATAAGCATCAATTTGCTCTTGAACTGTTGATGTATAAAAAATACTTTCTTTGGAATATTCTTCAGTTTGTTTTGAAACTTGTACAAACGCGACAGCCTGAGGATCATTTAAACTAGATTCTAGATAAGTATTATATTCATTTATTGTTTTTGTTAACTCATTTTGAGGAAAAGTTGAATTCACCAGCAAATCACCCAAAATTTCCATAACTTCTTTGAAGCTTTCTTTGTACGTATTAATGTTTACTGTCAAATTTTGCCCCGAATAATTAAAATTCAAACTAGATTTTAACTGATCTAATCGATCACTTATTTGTTCTTTTGTTTTGGTTTTAGTTCCTGTTTTTAGCAATTGAGCAAGGATTGCTCCAGTATCTGTTTTTCCTGCCAAGTCTTTTTCATTACTTACAGGAAATTTAAAACTAGCTTGGACTTTTCCACCTTTTATTTCTTTTTTAATAAGACCATATTTTGCTCCATTGCTTAATTTTCCTTCAACAAAATTTTGTTTTAAGTTTTTTATAGAAGCTTCAAAAGCTGCTGTTTCTTTCTCTAAAGCTTTTCCTTTGTAGTCTTTTGTAAAAGCAGCTAACTGCTCATCTGTATACTCTGAAGGCTTAACTCTTTGCTCGTCTTTTGACGGAATAAATATCCCGATTGTTCTATTATTACTTCTAAAATATCTTTCTGCAACTCTTTGAATATCTTCTTTTGTAAGGTTTTCGATTGCATCTCTGTACAAAAAGCCCAATCTATAATCGCCGGCACCAATAATTTCAGTAAGATTTATAGCAAATGAAATTGTGTTATTTTTTACACCTTCAATTTGCTTAATAAGCTTTGCTTTAGCTCTGCTCACATCTTCGTCTGTATATTTCGTAGAAGCTATTTTATCCAACTCTGCTCTTACCAGATCTCTTGTTGCTACTACATCTTTATCATTAGGAACTGCAACTCCAAAATACATAAAACTAGCGTCTCTAGTTGTTGGCTGCCAGAAATATATACTAGAGACTTTTTGAGTTTCTACCAGTGTTTTATACAAATACCCTGAAGGATCTGAAGTTAAAATTTCACCTAAAGCATCAATCGCTGCATAATCTTTATCAACATAAGCTGCTGTATGATACAAGGCACCAACATTTTTACTATCACCGGCTCTTTTAAGTTCTACATATTTTTCACCATCTTGCGCTGGTTCAATCGTATATGTTTTATTTAGGACTCTTTTAGGTTTCGCAATTGCTCCAAAATACTGTCCAATATATTGCAGTGCTTTTTTCTCGTCAAATTTACCCGCTATAATCAGAGTCGCATTATCCGGCTGATAATATTTCTCATAAAAAACTCTAAGTGTATTGGCTTTTACTCTTTCTATATCTTCTTTACTTCCAATAGTGCTATTTCCGTAATTATGCCAAAGGTAGGCTGTCGACAAAATTCTTTCCTGCAAAACACCATCTGGATTATTCTCTCCTATCTCAAATTCGTTTCTAACTACTGAAAACTCCTTATCTAAATCAGTTTGCAAAATAGTAGCATTTATCATCCTGTCCGCCTCCATTTCAACACTCCATTTTAAGTTTTCATCAGTTGATGGAAAAACTTCATAATAATTAGTACGATCGAACCAAGTAGTTCCGTTTGCACTTCCCCCTTTATCAGAAAGCATTTTCTTAATATCACCAAGATTTTTGGTACTCTTAAAAAGCATATGTTCTAATAAATGCGCCATTCCTTTTTCACCGTAACCTTCGTGTCTCGATCCTACATTATAAACAATATTTACAACCATATTGCTTTGTGAAGCATCAGGAATCAGCAGCACTTTTAATCCATTATTCAAAGAATATTCTTTTACACCTTCAACGTTTTTAATGTATTTTGGCGTTTCAAGCTTTTGTGCATTAACAGGACTCATGGAGGCAAATGCACAATACAATGCTCCACTTAGTAATAGTTTTCTCATAGGTAATAGTTAGTGATTAAAAAAAGCAGTAATTTTTTTGGTAATCAAATATAGTATTTTTCCTAACTAAGACAAATTGAAATTAACTTAGTTTTAGCATTTTATCTTTGAGCTAAACTTCTAACTGACTGCGCAGTATAACTTCTCAATTCTAAACAAAAAAAATCCGAAACTCACCTTTAAAATGTCGTTTCGGATCTTGTACTTTATATTTTTAATCAACTTAAAACGGATTTGCAACTTTAGATTGCTAATCCTGATTTTACAGTTTCAACATCATCAGAAATGTGCGCTGCATTTGCTCTTCCGCTTGGATCAAGATTGTCCTGCCATTTTGGAATCCATTTTCTAACAGTTTGTCCTGCACTAACCTGCGGATAGTATTTATGGAATATTGATCTGTAATAATAAGCTTCTTTTGTTGTTGGTGTATTGTATGGAAATTCTGCAGCTGCACCAGCTAACTGTTCATCTGTAACTTGAGACGAACAATATTCTATAAGTTCATCAACCCAGCGATACCCAACTCCATCAGAAAATTGTTCTTTCTGTCTCCATAAAACACTCTCTGGCAAATAAGGATCTTCTGGCGTATCAAAAGCTTTACGTAAAATGTATTTTTCAACTCCATCGTACATTTTAGGCTGTTTCTCTTCTGTTTTAATTCGAATTGCAGCATCTAAAAAATGAGAATCCAGAAACGGAATTCTTGCTTCTATTCCGTTTGCCATTGTTGTTTTATCTGCACGAAGTAAATCAGCCGTAAATAACTTTTGAACTCTTTCGATTGTTTCATCTTGGAATTCATCTGCCGAAGGCGCATTTCTAAAATACAAATGACCTCCAAAAATTTCATCTGCACCCTCTCCTGAAAATACTATTTTTATTCCTTTCTCGTTGATAACTTTCGACAATAGGTACATTGGAACTCCTGAACGTACTGAGATAATATCATATGTTTCAATGTGATATATTACTTTTTCTAATGCCTCTACTCCTTCTGCAACAGTAAAATGAACTTCGTGATGATCTGTTCCTAGAAATTCAGCGGCTTTTCGAGCCTTTTTATTATCTGGTGAATCAGCGTCTAAACCAATAGAAAATGTTGGCAGTTTTTTACCTTCTTCTTTAAAGAAACGTGAAGCAATAGATGAAATTAAAGAAGAATCTAAACCTCCTGATAATATAGCACCAACCTTCACATTACCCATCAAACGTTTACGAACGGATTCTACTAATGTATTACGAATCAAATCTAAATCAAGAGACTTATTAGCCTTTGCTCGATCTTCATATTCTGGATTATAATATTTTACAAAACCCTTCTTTGCTGTATAATAGTGTCCCGGAGGGAATGTTGAAAATGATTTACATTGGTCTGCGATCGATTTCATTTCTGACGCGAAATAAATTCTTCCTCTTTCATCTAAACCATAATACAAAGGTTTAACACCAATTGGATCACGACCAGCGATATAATTATCACCGTCGATAATCACAAAAGCAAAATCACCGTCTAACTTATTACAAAAATCATATCCAAATTCTTCGTACAAATGCACAATAACTTCAGAGTCTGAATTTGTTCTGAATGTATGCTCTTTTAAAACTGTATTTTTTAATTCTTGATAATTATAAATTTCACCATCATGAACCATCCAGGCTTTTTTAGTTCCCTGAATAGGCTGTTTCCCTGACTGCAAATCTATAATGGATAAACTTTCATGACAAAGTATACTGCCATTTTCCATAATCTGTAAATCACTCTCATCGGGACCACGATATGACATTCTTTTAGAAAGCTCTTTTACAAGCTGCGGGTCTTTTCCTTTGCCTATAACGGCTAATAATCCAGACATACTACTCTATTTTTTTATTACATTCCCTTCAATGAAAATTCAAATTGAATCCAACATTAAAAAATCATTAAAATTTCTATTAAAAGCAAAGCTAAATATTAATTCTTTCTTTTCTAATTTTTTAGTCTTAAAAAATCTGCCAATTTCATTTTATTTTGACAAATGTCAAATATAAAACGAAAGCTAAATCAATTTCCCATTTTTCACTCCTAAAAAACTAAAAATCAAACAATTTAACATTCTTAGACAAGAAAAACGTCCTCGGCTAGAGAACGTCTTTCATCAAAATATACTAATTCTAAAATAAACTTTTTTATGCTTTAGTATAAGCATCATCATGAACGCTTGCAACTGCTCTTCCAGAAGGATCGTTCATGTTTTTAAATGCTTCATCCCATTCTAAAGCGATTTTTGTACTACAAGCTACACTTGCTTCCTGAGGCACACATAATGCTGCTGCATCACTTGGAAAGTGTTCTGCAAAAATAGAACGATAGTAGTACTCTTCTTTTGAAGTTGGCGTTTGCAATGGGAATTTGTATTTTGCATTTGCCAATTGCTCATCCGAAACTTCTCTGCCTACCACTTCTTTCAAAGTGTCAATCCAACTGTATCCTACTCCATCAGAAAACTGCTCTTTTTGTCTCCATGCAACACTTTCTGGAAGCATATCTTCAAAAGCTTTACGAACAACCCATTTTTCCATCGGATGTTCTTTGTTTATCATTTTATCTTGCGGGTTGATGCGCATTGCAACATCCATAAACTCTTTATCTAAGAAAGGCACACGACCTTCAATTCCCCACGCAGCTAAACTTTTGTTAGCACGCAGACAATCATACATATGAAGTTTTCCTAATTTACGAACGTTTTCTTCGTGAAATTCTCTTGCATTTGGTGCTTTGTGGAAGTATAAATATCCTCCAAATAACTCATCCGCACCTTCACCAGACAGTACCATTTTAATTCCCATTGATTTGATCACTCTCGCCATTAACCACATCGGAGTTGAAGCTCTTACTGTAGTAACATCATAAGTTTCTAGGTTGTAAATTACATCACGTACTGCATCTAAACCTTCTTGGATAGTGAATTTAATCTCGTGGTGAATGGTTCCAATATGATCTGCTACTTTTCTTGCAGCTGCTAAATCTGGAGAACCTTCTAAACCAACTGAGAAAGAGTGCAATTGCGGATACCAAGCATCTGTAGTATCATCAGACTCAATTCTTTTTTGTGCAAATTTTTTGGCTACAGCCGAAGTAATAGACGAATCTAAACCTCCTGAAAGTAAAACACCGTAAGGAACATCACTCATTAATTGTCTGTGAACCGCAGCTTCTAATGCTTTTTTGATTTCTGGAATACTCGTTTCGTTATCTTTTACTGCATCATATTCTGTCCAGTCTCTTTTGTACCATTGTACAAATTCACCGTCTTTACTAGTCATATAATGTCCTGGAGGAAATAACTCAATTTTTGTACAATATCCTTCTAAAGCTTTTAATTCAGAAGCTACATAAAAAGTTCCGTGCTGATCCCAACCGATATACAAAGGAATAATTCCCATATGATCACGAGCAATAAAATACTCGTCTTTATCAACATCATAAATAGCAAATCCAAAGATTCCGTTCATTTCGTCAACAAAATGAGGGCCTTTTTCTTTGTAAAGAGCCAAGATCACTTCACAGTCACTTTCAGTTTGAAAGTTGTATCTTCCTTCAAATTGTTTACGCAAATCTCTGTGGTTGTAAATTTCACCATTTGCAGCCAAAACCAATTTTTTATCTTCTGTAAATAAAGGTTGTTTTCCTGAAGCTGGATCTACAATAGCCAAACGCTCATGAGAAAGAATTGCTTTATCATTGCTGTAAATTCCGCTCCAGTCTGGTCCGCGGTGACGAATGATTTTAGACATTTCTAATAC
Source organism: Flavobacterium sp. FlaQc-28 (assembly GCF_044007415.1). Taxonomy (NCBI): domain Bacteria; kingdom Pseudomonadati; phylum Bacteroidota; class Flavobacteriia; order Flavobacteriales; family Flavobacteriaceae; genus Flavobacterium; species Flavobacterium sp. FlaQc-28. The sequence goes on along the minus strand of NZ_JBIPCM010000002.1, from coordinate 233,215 downwards.
TTGAGGTCTTAAAGTCTCGGCTTTTTGTTTTAGATCAAAGGCACATACAATTCCACACATAATCTTATATTTTTATTTTTAAATTTTAATTTGACAAGGCAAAGATGCAATATCAGTTACAATTGAAAAACACAAATACCTAATTCAGTTACAATTTAAAACCACAAAACAAATTTTACATATAAAATGTAAAATTTTAACACCAAAAAAAGGGCTAAACTTATAATTTTTAATTTCAAGCCTAATTAAAGCACAAAACACAAGGTTTTAAAGCAATATTTGAATTAAACTCCGAGATATTCAAATATTAATAAAAAATTCTCAGGAAGATTAGAAAAAGCTATTCGCAAATTATTCTATAGTTAGTATTGTCATTTCGACTGAAAGGAGAAATCGCACTAGAAACTCCGCAAAGAAAAGCACCAATCTTTGTTGATCTGCATGTGCGATTTCTCCTTTCAGTCGAAATGACATACTTTGTGGTTAAGGCATCGCTTTAAAAAAATAAACTACACCTGCTATAATCAGCATAACAATTCCCATCCAATCCCTAAATGACTGAAATTTAATCTGAAATTTATACAGTTTATTATTTTCTGTAACATCTTTTTTCCACAGTTTATGAAGTTTATAAAAAGCAAAAGATGCTCCAAATAAAGAAAAACTGCATATTAAATAAGGATAATCCATTAGCTAATTTCTTGAATGAGATACTTTGTACCGTTTATCTCAAACTCAAAACCTACTTTATTCCCCATCAAATGATTTCCCAACGGAGATTGTGGAGAAAGTGCAATAACATTAATACCGTCGATTGTAATTTTAGGAAGCGCAACACTCAAATACAAATAGATTCCATTTGCTTTTACCAGACTTCCTAAAATAATATTCTCGGTAGTTTTTAAAGGATCAATTTTATCTAAAATTGCTTTCTGCGCAATCGCTTCTTTCAATTTATTGGTCAACTTTTCCTGTTCAATATGCATCATCGACAAAGCCGTTTCATGCTTATCACCGGCAGATCCTTTTGCATCGTTTTTAGAATCTTCTGTCAATCCCGAAATCATGTCTTTAAAAACATCTATTCGATCCTGAACCATTTGTAGATAATGAGTATGTATTTTTTGTTTGAATTCCATTCTTTAAAGGTACTGAGGTTCTGAGATACAAAGGTGCAAAGGTTTTTTTTCTTTGTCTATTTTTTTATTCAAAAAAAGTACTTGGATAAACCACGTTTCCGTTAATCCCAGATAATCCATTTTCAGTCAAAGAGATTACCATACAGTTTTCTGCAGGAACATCAAAAGGCATTTTAATATTGTACTTTTCGCAAAGCTCATATCCAAATCTCGGGTAATAATCTTGATGTCCTAATAAAATCACCGATTTATATCCTAATTTTTTTGCCGCTTCATGACCGTATAAAATAAGTTTTGAGCCAATTCCTTTTCCTTGAAATTCTGGTAAAACCGAAACTGGAGCCAGCGCTAAAGACTGAAATGATTGAGATTCATTTTTAATCTCCAATTTTGTAAATAAAATATGTCCGACGATTTTGTTCTCAACTTCAGCAACAATCGATAACTCTGGAATAAAAGCATCTGATTTTCGCAGTCTTTCAACTAGAAATTGTTCTTTATGATCGCTGTATTCTTCCTTTTCAAAAGCCTTTTCAATGAGCTGAAATACACTTTTATAATCGTTTTCATTTTCTTGTCTCAGTTTGATTTCCATCTTTTCTAAAAGTTACAAAGGTTCTAAGTTACAAAGATGCAAAGGTTTTGTACAGTCACAAAAAAAGTTAGTCGCGAATTCACGAATTTTTTAATTAATTCGTGAATTCGCGACTAAAAATTTATGCTAAAAACTTCGTGTCTTTGTGCCTTCGCGGCAAATAGCTTTTAAAAATCGAATTTATAATTTCCTCCAGCCAGAACCTGAAATCCTTGTACTGGATAATTCAACCATCTTTCATATGCTTGATTTCCTATATTATTCAGTTTTAAGAAGAAAGTCAAACGTTCGCTATATTTGTATCCTAAATGTGCATTGGCGTCAAAATAACTTTTTAAGGTAATTGGATTTCCAAGAGTCGCAACATTTAAATTAGTCTGCATGTCTTTACGTTCTCCCACATAAAAAACATTTAAACCTGCATACCATTGTTTTGTTATGTTGACATCAAGATTTGAACTCAATTTCATAGAAGGTAAATTCCACGCTTCTAATCCGTCAGTTTTATAACTGTTAAAAGTTCCGTTGATTCCAAAAGAAACGTTCTGAGAAAAATCTGCTTTTAATTCTCCGTAAAAACGCAAAGTTCTAACATCATCATAAATTACCCCAAACGAGTTTCCGAAAGCATAATTCTGATTCGAAAAATCTTCTGTATAATCATTGCTTTTAAACAATGCTTTGTCTTTCTCATTCAAATAAGAAGCAGTTAAATTATAATTGATATTATTTGCCAGCTTCCCTTTTAAACCTGCAAAAACATTATATTGAGTACTACTTGGTCTCATATTTAAAGTTGGAGACAAAAATGGATTTTGAGTAACAAAATCGGCATAAGAGTTTTGATTTAAACTTCCGTTTACTCCTGTATAAAAAATCATTAAATCACCTACTAATTTGTATGAAGCGTTTACTTTTGGATAAACAAAAAACTTATTACCGCTGTTTTCAGAATCTAAAGCATAAAATAATCCAGCACCTAACTCAAGCGTCCATTCGTTTTCATGAATCACAAAACTTGGTTCAACTCCAAAATTTGTTAAACTGTATTTTAATGGCTCAACATTATTGTAAGCATAATTATGTTCAAACGAACCGCTCACATGATCTACAACAATATTTGTATTAATTGCTTGATCCATAACATCAACTTTAAAAGTCGGTTTTAAATAAAAACGATTCTCTGAAGAAGAAAAACTATCCGAAAAATGCGTAAATCTCGCATCGATTTTATTGAAAATACTTTCACTGAACTCTACATTTCCTCCTAAAGAAATAGTATTATAAGAATGATTCGGATTAATTCCTCTTATCAAATCTTCTTGCGTTGCAGGCGGCAGCGTCATTCCAAAATCAGAAGGCAGACCGTACCAGTTGTAAATTTGGTTTTGATACCCCAAATCAACTCCCCAAGATACATCACGATTTATTACGCCGTAGCCTACATTTAATGCTGTATCATAAAACTCATCATTCAGATTAACATCTTTAATTCCGCCTTGCGAAGAATGATGACGAAGCATTCCTGCCAAATAATCATTATTTCCTAAATCCTGCGTTACAAACAACTCAGCATTTAGTGTTCCGTAATTTCCAACACCTAAAGTCGCATAATTATTAAACAATCTTTCTTTTTTAGATTTTTCAACGCCTTCTGCTTTTCCTTTTGATGGTGTAAAAGTCGATGCCACCGGAACTGATAAAATGCTATATTTTATAGTTTCTTTAGGCTGATTTCCAGAATCGTCCAGCGAAGGAGTTTCTTTTACTTTAAAAGCGTCTGAGATTGTCGGCGAATAAGGTTTTACCACATTTACAGTTTCAGTTCCGATGTTTTCATTTTTCTTTTGCGAAAACGAAAGCTGACCAACAAGCAGCACAAGTAAAACGATGATTTTATTTCGGCAATTAATTTTCATATTTCTTCTTTTTAAGAGTATAGAGAAAAGAGTATAGAAAATAGACTTATGCCATTTCTTAATTCTTAAGCTACAACTCTTTGTTCTGTTCTATATTCTAAAATCTATTTTCTTTATTCTTTATTCTTTGTTCTTTGTTCTATCCTCTTAATCTAAGCATCCCACTCGCCCTTTGCAACAAATTGAGCTTTTCCTCCTATTTTAATACCAAACTCATTGTCGTTTAATTTTCCTTTAAAATAAATTTCTGAAGGACGATTAATATAATCTCCTTGATAATTAACTATTTCAAGTTCTGGCTTATGGTATTTTAATAAAAATGCCTGTAAACAAGTACTCGCGCTTCCTGTTGCGGCATCTTCAATTAACTGATTGTGTTCAATACACAACATTCGGCTAAACAATTTTGACCCTTCTAAATAATAAAAATACAAGGCTCTGTGTGGTGTTTTACAATTCTTCTTCAACCAATCATCGGTTTTATCTTTGTCTAAAACCAAATCTTCAAGCGCTCTTTTACTGCTTAATCCAACCATTACAAAAGCACTTCCGGTTGTAACTTCCTGAATTGGAAATTGATTTTCAAAATCGTGATTTTTCAAATTACTGAATACTGAGAAATCTTCTTTCGAAAAAATATCCCAAAATTTTGGCTGTGCTGCTTTTAACCAAATCAAATCTTCAGATTGTTGAATAGAAATAGGTCCAATTGGCACATTTAGTTTTATACTCTCTGGCGAATTATCAAATACTTTATTCATCAAAACCCATGAAGTCCCAATTATCGGGTGTCCTGCAAATTGCATTTCATGAGCCGGGGTAAATATTTTTATCTCTGCTTTATTATTCTCCTTGTCCAGTTTGGTTACAAATGTACTTTCTGCAAAATTTATTTCTCTTGCAATCTGCTGCATTTCATCCTTACTTAAATTTTCAGCCTCTAAAAAAACTGCCAGCTGATTTCCAGCATATTTTTTATCCGCAAAAACATCAACTATATAAAAAGGTAAACTCATTTCTTTCTTTTTTTTTTAGAGAATAGAGGAAAGAATAAAGAAAACAGACTTCCAATCCTTCGTTTAAAATCTATTCCTTTTCTCTTTTTTCTATACTCTTTTTTCTTATTTATTAATCGACGAGTTTGTTTTAGACTCTTCCATCTTAATCGCACTCAACTCTTTTTTTGCTTCTTCAACAACATCTGGAAAATCTGTAAAGTTGTTAATTACGTTGTCCAAAATATAAGTTGCCTGGTAGCTGTCTTTTAATCCGTAGAAATTTTTAGCCATTAAAACCAAACCTTTCGCTCCATAATATTTATAAGCCGAATAATTCTTCGCTAATTTTTGTACAGACACATTTGAAGCATCAAACTTGCCTTCTTTTGTTTTAAAATACGCATCATAATACAAAGCCTCGGCTGCTAATTCTCCTTTTGAAGTTGCCGAAAGTTTCGCATAAGCCGTTTTAGCCTTTTCCTCGTCACCAGTCTGCATTGCCGCACGCGCTACAATAATTTGAGCATCCGCTTTTACGTTTGCGTCAGCTTTTGCATTTTGAAGTACTTTATCAGCATAGACAACTGAATTGTTATAATCCTTTTTGTCATAATAACATTTCATCAAATTAGCCTGTGCAAAACTTTTATTTTGAGGAAAATCAGCTTCATTCTCTAAACGAACTAAAACCGGAATCGATTTATCACAATCTTTTGCTTTCAAGTAAATTTGAGCCAATCTGCTTAACGATTGTTCTGTAAATTCACTTCTTGGCTGATCAATAACATATTGATAATTTGTTGCAGCTTTTGTTTCAGAACCTTCAGCATAAGTCAGCTGTGCTAAATAAAAATTAGCTTCAAGCGCGTGTAATCCTGTTGGAAACTTGCTCACATAACCTGCAAAACCAGTAATTGCGGCTTTGTTGTTGCTTTGGCTGTATTGTTTGAAAGCGGCATCATAAGTATCATTATCCAACTCAGCGTCAGAAACAGAAACGAAATCAAGTGTTCGAACCCAAGTTGCATATTCATCTACTTTTCCTGAATCCACATAAATCAATCTCGCAGTTGAAACAGCTTCAAGCGCTTCTGGTGTTTTTGGAAATTCAGCAGCCACTTTTTTGAATTTAGTCAAAGCTTGTTCATCGCGATCTGAATTGTAATAAATCAAACCTTGTTTTAAAATCGATTTCGAAGTAAACGAACCGTTTTTATATTCCGAAATTAACTGATCGAAAGTTTTAATCGCTAAATCATTCTTTTTGTCAGCTACATATGTATTTCCTAATTCATATAAAGCATCATCACGATACTCTGATTTTTTATACATTTTAAGAAAGTTATTCAACTCAGCAATTTTCTGATCGTTTTTAGACATGAAACCATAAGAAAGCGCTTTTTGAAATTGAGCATAATCAGCATCAACTCCTTTTGCATCAATTGCTTTTCCGTAAGCTTCATTTGCCTGCGCATATTTTGAAGTCACAAAACGTGAATCTCCTAAACGCAAATACGAATCGTTTAAACGAACTTTATCTTCTTTTGAATTATCAATTTGAGCTTGAAATGAATTAGCCGCCTGATCGTATTCTTTCAGTTTAAAATAAGTATAACCAATATTATAATTAATGTTTTTATATTCGGCGGTAGACTTTGCCGCAGTAAGTCCAGCAAACTGCTTGTAAGTCAATAATGCATTTTGGAAATCATCAGTAACATACTCTGTTTCAGCTTTCCAGAAAGTAGCACGAGCTGTAAACTCAGGTGTTTTTTGTTCGCTGATTGCATTTTTAAACATTTTTGCAGCCTCAGCATAATTTGATTCATTAAACAATTCTACACCTCTGTAAAAAAGCACTTTTTGATAAGCTGCTTTATTTTCTGCAGTTCTGTTTTTTTCTAATAAAGTCAAAGCCTCTTTATAATTTTTTGTAGAAATATAAGAATCTACCAAAAGTTTCTCTACTTCTGCTCTGCTGGAATTATTTGGATATTTTTTCAAGAAATCAAGTAAAACTCCCGGAACCGTTTGATAAGCGTTTCCAATATCATAACTCACTTTAGCGTAATTTAATGCAGCATCTTCCTGAATCTGCGCATTAAAATCCATTTCCGAAGCATTTTTAAAAGCATTCAGCGCTTCTTGTTTTTTACCTGTATTTAAATAACTTAAACCTAAATGATAGTAAGCATTTTGCGCTACAAAATCTTTTCCTTCGATAATTTTATTGAATTGAGAAATGGCTTTTTCGTAGTTTTTCTGCTCATAATAAGCATAACCTAACTGATAAAAATCGGTATTACTCCATTTTCCTTTTTTTCCTGCATATTGTTCCAAAAACGGAATCGCTTTATCATATTGTTTTAGATTGAAATAACTTTCACCAATAATTTTATTCAATTCAGACTTTTCTATTTCATTTGATTTTGCCATTGCCTTTTGCCCCAAATCAATAGCTTTTTGGAAATTTCCAAGTTTAAAATTCATATCGGCCTTATAATACGAAAGCTTTTCTTTGTATTTTTCTTCGCCCGAAACTTCATCAAAATATTTGGTTGCTTCTTTGTAATCATCGCCTTCATAAGCCATAAATCCTAAATAATATTTAGCTTGCGAACCAAAAACAGGAGAATTCACCACTTTATTAAAATAAGTTGTAGCTTCTTTTTTCTTCTTAGCAGTAAAATAACTGTATCCTTTCTGGAAATTGAATTTATCTGAGTCTGATTTACTCATGTAACTTTCATCTACTTTATCAAACCATTGCAACGCTTTTGGATAATTTCCCTGCTCAAAGAAATATTGCGCAACTTCGATATAAGCCTGATTTTGTTTGGTACTTGTTGGATAATCATCAACAAACTTTGCCATTAACTCATCCGCATTAACCTGATTTGTTCTAATAGCGCAATTAGCAATGTAATAAGCGCAGTCAGATTTTACTTCTTCTGTCTCTGCATGATTTTTTACATACTCAAAAATATGTTGTGCCGAAGCATATTGTTTGTCATTATATAAAGCCAGTGCTTTGTCAAAATCCTTTAAATCGTAAGTATAAATAGCTGATTTTTGTGCTGAAATCGTGGTCGAGATAAGGATAATTTGGAATAAAAAGAACCAGGAAAGTTTACGCATTTTAGTTTTATTTAGTATTCAAATTTATCATTTTATACCGTTTATAACGAAACGTTTCAGACTTTTATTATGAACAAAAAATTAAGATCTACAGTTTAAAAGCATAATTTAAACCCTATAAGTCATATAAGTAATTATAACTCAAGAGTTTTATAATCTTTTTCCAATACTGAGAAATCATATACGCTGCCGTAGTAAAAATCCCAAACAAACATCTTTAAAATGAACTTATATGACTTATAAGGTTTAAAATCACATTTCGATTTTTTATAAGAAATGATTGAAATTTATTTTGAATCCAACCGTTATCTTATTACTTTTACCAATCAAATCAATTTTATTATGTCACAAACCGTACTATCTCTTAAAGAAGTCACTATATATCAAGAAGGAAGAAAAATTTTATCTCACATTAATTTAGATGTTCAACATGGTGAATTTATTTACATCATTGGTAAAACCGGTTCTGGAAAAAGTAGTTTCTTAAAAACTTTATACGCAGATTTACCACTTACGGAAGGTGAAGGTCACATAGTCGATTTTGATTTGGCTACTTTAAAAGAAAATGATATTCCGTATTTAAGACGTAAAATTGGAATTGTTTTTCAAGATTTCAAATTGCTTCCAGATCGTTCTATAAAAGACAACATGCTTTTTGTTTTAAGAGCAACCGGCTGGACTGAAAAAGAAGCCATGGAGCATAAAATCGATGAAGTTTTAAACAAAGTAGGAATGGGAGATTTCCTAAACAAAATGCCTCACCAACTTTCTGGTGGAGAGCAGCAGCGTGTTGCAATCGCAAGAGCTTTGCTTAACGATCCTGAATTTATTTTAGCCGATGAACCAACAGGAAATCTTGATCCTCAAACGAGTTCTGAAGTTTTAGAAGTACTAAAAACGATTAATGCCAATGGTAAAACTATTATCATGGCCACTCACGATTATGCATTATTAATGAAATTTCCATCTAAAACATTAAAATGCGAAGATGAAAGAATCTTCGAAGTCGTGCAAAGAAACGTGTAAATGCTTTCGATTTTAATTCCGGTTTACAATCAAAATGTTTTATCGCTCGTTAACGAACTTGTAAAGCAATGTTGTTTATGTGGAATTAATTTTGAAATAATTGCTCAAGATGATGCCTCAAATTCTGTACTAAACAAGGAAAATGAGTTTATAAATTCTTTGCAAAATTCTTCTTTTATTTCTTTAGAAAAAAACATTGGATTAAGCTCTAATAGGAATTTACTCGTTTCAAAAGCCAAATACGAGAATCTTCTTTTTATTGATGGAGATTCTATTATTATCAATCCCCATTTTACACAAAATTATCTCGATAATATTTCTTTTGACATCGTTTATGGCGGCAGAATTCATCCGCTCAAAATCGAATCTAAAGAACAAAAATTAAGATGGAAATATGGACGAATGGTTGAAGACAAAACTGTTTCTCAAAGAAATTCTTCTGTTTTCAAAACTCTGATGTTCAACAATACTTTGATTAAAAAAGATTGTTTTAACACCATACAATTTGATCCTGATTTAACAAAATACGGACACGAAGACACTCTTTTTGCTTTTCAAGTCAGCAAATCAAACTTTAGTGTAAAACATATTGATAACGCTGTTGAACATGGAGAAATTGACAACAGTAAAACTTACCTTTCTAAAGTAAAAAACAGCCTGGAAAACCTGATTATTTTAGGTCAAAAAAAACAAATTGATCCTCATTTTGTAAAAATATTATACGTACACAATCTGCTCAAAAAATACAAACTAAAATTTGCTTTTGGATTGTTTTACAGCCTTTTTAATCCAATTATTTACAAACAATTAAATTCTAATAACCCCTCTTTAATACTACTGAACGTATTCAAAATAAGTTATATCTGCAGCTTAAAATAAATTTACAACTACAAACTTTCCAGCAATTTCTTCCATTTTTTCATTACAGCATCTATTTTGTAAAGCTTCATAGATTCTTTTGCATTTGAACCTAATTGCTTTCGCAAAGCTTCATTCTCAATCAAAATTGAAATTTTCTCTGCAAACAATTCTATATTTCCATCAGGAACCAAAAATCCGCTTGTTTCATTATTAACAATGGATCTCGGACCCGTGGGACCATCGTAAGCGATACAAGGTAAACCTAAAGACATTGCTTCGACTAAAGTCATTGAAAAAGCTTCAAATCGAGAAGTTATAACATAAATAGAAGCTTCTAAATATATACTCTCAATGTTTTTTTGAAAGGAAAAAAAATTAAGGTTTGAACTTAATCCTAAACGACTCGCTTCTTTCTTCAACAAATCGATTTCATCTGTATAAATATCCAAAACCCAGTCCGAATGTTTCTCATTTATTTTTGACCAAATGGGCAATAATCGGTCTAAACCTTTTTCATATGAATTTCTGGCAATAGCAACTACTTTTTTGTTTTGTAAAGAAGCTGTTTCTTCTGTTTTTACCCAAGACGGATTAGAAATTACTACTGCATTTTTTACATTCCATTCGTTTAAATTCTCATTTGATAAAACGACCACTTGGGTAAACTTTTGCGCACCAAAATCTTTAAAACGATATTTTATACTTGAAATTAATTTGGGCAAGAAATCTGATTTCTGCTGTTTCTCTTCAATAAATTTAGAGCTGTGACATTCTAGAATAATTGGAATTTTTGTTCTAATTAAAAAAGGAAAAACAAATGCTTTTAAACCGTTATCAGCCATTAAAACAACATCGGGATTTATTTCTTGTATTTTTTGATTTATTTGTTTTTGATAGGATTTTAAGAACTTAAAAACATTTCCTTTTAGCTCAATAGAATGAAACACAACTTTAGAATTGAAGTCATAAAAAGGCAATTTATCAGTTTCATTTTGAGATAAAACATGAACTTCATAACTAAAATGCTCTATAAAATAATTGGCTTTAATGGATAAAACTCTGGCAACTCCATCGGTATTTTTTATTGTGGGAACAATATAAAGCAATTTCATTTTTTAGACTTCAAAAAAGTTTCATAATCCCTGATATAATCCATTTCCTCAAAAACATCCGAAGCTAAAACAAGACAAACTGAACCTGATGAAAAATTTTCTAATTCACGCCAAATTCCATTTGGTAAATGCAATCCAACATTTGGTTTATTCAGCAAATAGCTTTTTTTCTCATTTCCGTCATTTACAATCACTTCAAAACTGCCGCTCAAAGCAATTAAAACCTCGTGCTGATCAATATGAGAATGCCCTCCGCGAAAAGCAGTACTTGGAACATCAAAAAGATAATAAACCCGCTTGAATTCAAAAGGCAGAATTCCGTTTTGAATAAAAGCCAAATTCCCGCTTAAATCTTCTACCACAGGAATTTTAACCAATGTTATATCTTGAATTGCGGTCATATTTTTTTTAGTTCAAGTTCATTAAATTCAACCATTGCTCACCAATTTTTTCTAACAAAAACGGGCTGATGCTTTTAATTGTATTTTGCTTACAATACTGATACAAATTTTCATCTAAAACAAACAAATTCATAGCGTTGGTTAATTTTTTCCAATTTTGATTTTCTACTAAAATACCATTTTCAAAAGAAGAAATCATATCTCTGGGGCCAAAATCACAATCAAACGAAACAACTGGAGTTCCGCATGCCAAAGCTTCTAAAATAACATTTGGAAAACCTTCATTTTTACTGCTTAAAACCAAGAATTTTGCTTTGCTGACATATCTAAATGGATTGTTCTGAAAACCTAAAAGGTGAACAAATTCCTCAATATCATTTTCAAAAGCTGTTTTTCTAAGTTTTATACCATTTCCTTTTCCTATTATTATTAAATGAATTTGCTTTTGCGGCAAGTCTGATTTTGAATAACTTGAAATTAATTTATCAAATTGTTTAATTTCATTTTCATATTGCCCAACGGCAACAATAAATTCAAATCCAATTTTGAAATCTTCTTTTTGTTTCTCTAGAATCTCTTCTAAATAAATTGGATTATGAATCATTGCCACATTTTTTAATTGATGTTTCGTTTCGATCAATGTTTTCATTTCTTCAGTAATAGCAACATTCGCAAAACTATGATTGTACATTAATCGTGTGAGCCAAGAATTATTAGGCATATAATGATCGATTAAAAAACTGTGAACCGTAAAAATAGTCTTGGTATTGTAAATAAATCGAGCCAAAATAAGCTCTTGAATAACCTTAGTTCGAAAACGAAAATCAATAATAAAATCAAATTGATTCTGATTCAAATAATCTCGTAAAGCCCTTAATCTTTTGACTTTATTAAAGAAACCATTACTTTTATTTTTGAGTAAACCCAGGTTTATCAATTTCCCAGAATAGGGATAACTAAGTTCGTCTAAAATAATAATTAAATCAACCTCAAAACCTTTGCTTTCAAAAAAAATAGACAAATTTGCCATCACTTTTTCGCTTCCACCTCCGCTTAAGCGATAACCAATCAGCGCAATTTTCTTTTTTTTGTGAGACAATATCATTCGTGATTTCTTATTTTCGTATCAAATATAACTTTTAAAACAATATGCCGGATAAATCATTAGTGACTATAATTTGCTTGTGTTATAACCACGAAAGGTTTATTGTCGAGAGTTTAATGTCTGCTGTTAATCAAGATTATCCTTATGTTGAATTAATTATTGTTGATGATTTCAGCACCGATAATTCAAAAAAAGTCATTAAAAACTGGCTCATCAATTATCCTAAGATTTTATTTATTGAAAATGAAACGAATCTAGGAAGTACCAAATCGTTTAATAAAGCGCTTCGACATGCAAAGGGAAGCTTTATAATTGATTTGGCCTGCGACGATATTTTGGCACTAAATTGCGTTTCGCTGCAAATAAAAGCATTTCAAAAAAGTCACTACAAAAACCTTGGTGTTGTTTACGGAAATACGGAATTGATTACTGAAAATGGTGCGTTTGACTCTTATTATTTTCCTGTCGATTCCTCAAAAAAAACAATCGAAACCCGAAAAAAAGGCGATATTTATTTAAGTGTTATTTCTGGCGGTAATAGTATTTGTTCCGTTTCATCAATGGTCAAAAAATCTGTTTTTGATGATTTACAAGGTTATGATGAAAATCTGGCTTATGAAGATTTAGACCTTTGGATTCGCGCTTCTCGGAAATATGATTTTGATTATAATGATGAAATTTTGATTCAGAAAAGAATTGTTTCGACTTCTCAAGGAACTCATTTTTTTCTTAAAAATGACGAAAGGTCGAGAAAAATAAATCATTCTACTTATTTGATCATTCAAAAAGCAATTGCTTTAAACAGGACAAAAGAAGAACACAAAGCCATTTTAAAACGAATGCATTATGAAATGATTTTGGCGTTTAAAACTTCAAATTTCAAATTGTTGTTTAAGTATATTTTATCAGAAATAAAACAACGTATCCGAATTATAATAGAACGCGGATAAAATAGATTTTTTGGATTAATACATTTAAAAAAAATCCGTTTTTATCCGCGTCTTCGCTTTAGCGAATCCATGTCATCTGTGTCCATTTTTTTTTATATTGTCAAAAAATCATCTAATTGCTGTTTTTCTCCCTGCCAGTCTCTTGAAATATTATTTCGGATTAATTTAGCCGGAACACCGCCAATTAAAACATTTTCGCCTAAAGCTGTATACTCTTTTGTACATAAACTATTTGATGCAACGGTGCAAAAATCAGGCGTTTGAGTTCCTTTAAGAATCGAAACTCTGTTGCTTATAAAATTATAATTTCCGATACAAATTGGAGCCGATTTTTTAAACTTCTCACTAGTTTCTGTATCAATTAAATCATGAAAATTAGTATCTATAATCTGCGATTCAGAACCAAATCTCGCATAATCGCCTAAAACGACTTTTTCAGTACAGATTATTTTTGAACTCGAAGCCATCGAAGCCATATTTCCAAATTCACAAACAGCATTTTCACCAACAAATAGAAAATAATCTTTTCCAAATTGAAATTTCCCTTTAAAGAGTAACGTTCCATAAATAGCAATTTCAGCAATTCCTTTGTGAACAGAATTCAATTCGTAAGGCTGACCAAAACCTATCATTCCTTTTTGAATTTTTCCATGAAGTTGAATTTCACCTTTTATCGAAGTAAATTTCACAGGTCCATAAAAGAAAACAGGAAGCTTTTTTGCTATTTTGAAAGGGAATTTCTTGAAATTAAAATACAGCGTTTTGATCCAGTTTACTTTCGAGAAAAACTTGATTTTTTGGTAAAAAGAACGACATTTTCTATAACTGCTCTGAATCATTTCTGTCTTTTTTTCGCTGCACAAATGAAGTAAATATTTCGTTTAAATTTATCTTTTTATTAATCTGAAACCAACTAAACCAAAAAGAAAGTAAAATCATAATGGATAATAAAGTGTATCGTAAAGCCTCAATTTCAATATATCGAAACAAAAATGCAGTGACGCAAATTACTAAACAAACAAAGTAAATTGAGTAGAAATCTTTCTCAAAATACAAATCGTAACGTTTCTTAGTAATTATTTTTAATCCAATAAAATGGAATAAAAAATAAATACAAAAACTAAAACCAAGACCTTCTAAACCATAAAAATAATAGCCTGAAATATTCATCAATAACGACAATATATTGAATCCAATGGCAGTTTTTACAAACATTTTCGAATCACCTTTGGCAATTAAAATAAATCCTATTGCCCATGAAACGGCACGAAACAACATTCCTAAAATTCCAATACAAATCATTGGAATTACGGCATCAAATTTTGTAGTGTAAACAAGCTGCACAATTACCGAACTTAAAGTAAGAAACACAACAATGATTGGGGTAATAAGTAAAATTGAAATAAAAGCTTGCTGCTGTACACTGGTTCTAACTTTAGCATTATCCGTATTTACAGCTGCTAATTTTGGAAAATAATCCGTACTCATAACCGTAAAAATAATTCCAACATAAGAATTCAGCAATGTAAATCCTGCGTTGAAAAAACCTACTTGTTCTAACCCACCAATTTTACCAATATAAATCTGAACTAAATAGGTTGACAAAAGCGTTAAAACACTGCTTATAGTCAGCATAAAACCCAATTTTACAATCCATTTCCCTTCGGCGATAATCGCTGTTTTAGGAATTCTTTCTTTCTCCGTTTTTATTTTACTGGAATAATAAAATGAAAAAATTAAAGCAAATAATGACGCAATGAAAATGGTGGGAACTATGGCATTAATTCTCAAAAAATAATACAACGGAATGGAAAATAATAATCCAAATAAATTACCATATAAATTCGCTTTAGCTAAAAACCGAAATTGGCGCAAGCCTTGCAAAACAGCCAATTGTCCTGAAGATAATTGTTTAAATAAAACGGTTACAGAAAGTGATGCAAATGAATAGGTTTGACTCGAATCGCCAAAAGTAATGATACTTAAGGTTTTTGAAAAAATTAAAGTAAGCAGCATTCCCACTATTCCAGTTATAAAAACAATCTTTTTTACAATTTGAATTGTTTTTAAAACTGTTTTTGTATCATCGTTTTTATAATTTTCGGAAATGCTTTTTACTGCACTGGTTTCAATTCCTAAACCCGAAATACTGCTTAAAACACTCAAAGTTGAGTTCAGTAAAGCAACAATTCCCATTCCTGCAGGGCCAATAAAAACGGCAATTAGTTTAGTCCGAATAACAGAAATTAAAATGGAAAAAAACTGTACTCCTCCAAAAACAGAAGTTGTTTTTAAAATATCTTGATATGATTTTTTACTATCAGACACTAATTAATATTGATTAAGTGTTTTGATAATAAAATCAACTTCTTCCTCTGTTAAAACAGGACTTATTGGTAAACTTAAAACTTCATTATGAATTTTTTCGGTAATAGGAAAAGATATATTATTCCACTCCAAAAATGCATTTTGCTTGTGCGGCGGCACTGGATAATGAATTACAGTTTGAATCTTATTATCTGTTAAATAACGCTGCAAATCAGTTCTATTTTCAGTTCTAATGACAAATAAATGAAAAACGTGATTATTAGAATCATCCCAATAGGGCAATATGATTTTATCATTTTTAATTTCAGTCAAATAGCGTTTTGCAATTGCTCGTCGTTTATTATTTTCAGCATCTAAATTGGGTAATTTTAAATTTAAAAATCCTGCCTGCAATTCATCTAATCTCGAATTTACACCAATATATTCGTTATAATATTTTTGCTGCGAACCATAATTTCGAAGCGCAAAAAGCACTTTTGCCAACTCAGAATCGTTTGTTGTAATCGCTCCGCCATCGCCCAAACAACCAAGGTTTTTTCCTGGATAAAAACTGTACGCTGTGCTTGATTTTAGATTTCTGACTGTTGATTTTTGATTGTTGATTTTATCTTCCTTTCTGCTTGGAATTTGGAATTTGGAATTATTAGAATTTTCAATCGCTCCATGCGATTGTGCCGCATCTTCTATTACTAAAAGATTATTTTGAAAAGCAATTTCATTTATTTTCTCCATTTCGGCCAATTGTCCGTAGAGATGAACAGCTAAAACAGCTTTTGTTTGGGATGTAATTTTCTCCTGAATCAAATCAGGATTTAGATTGTAGGTTTTTAATTTTGGCTCGACTAAAACAGGAACTAAATCTGCTTGCAAAATGGCTAAAATACTGGCAATATAAGTATTTGCAGGAACAATAACTTCATCACCTTTTTGCAATTTTCCAAGTTGTATATAACCTTTAAAAATCAGTACTAAAGCGTCAAAGCCATTCCCAACTCCAATACAGTATTTTGCTTGACAATATTCGGCGAAAGCCTTTTCAAAAGTTTCAACCTCTTTTCCTAAAATGTACCAGCCATTGTTTAGAACCAATTTCAGTTTTTCCTGAAAAGCAGTTTCATAAGGCTCATTAATTTTTTTTAGGTCTAGAAATGGTATCATATTTTGTATCGGCCGCAGATTAAAAGATTCACATAGATAATTCTAAAAATCTATTTGAATTAATTTGTAATCTCAAAAATAAGTATTTCGCTTATCAAAATACGTATAGGCTCTAATAGAAATTATTTTATCTCGATTTTGTAAAAATCCTGATTGTAAATCGTACAGCCTAACTCTTCTTTTTGTTTGAGTAATCCAGCGTGATAACCTGAATCATTGTCATCATTTACAATTCCCATATCAAAAAAGTGTTTTCCTTTTCGTTTGTATTTATGAATCAAATTGATGAATAAAAAATCTAGTGCTCTTACTTCTTCTCCTTTTTTTGAAGTTGCGCCGTATTGTGATTTTATAATATTCTTGGTTTCAAAAATCGTTATGCCGGCAATAATTTCATCATTCTGATATACTGAATACTGTTTTATATTTTGAGGGAACCTATTTTTCAATAAGGCAATTTCTTCTTTTGAATGAACTGGCTTTACATTAAACTTTTCTGACAATCTTGGTTCCAGAACTTTATTCCAAAAAGGCTGAAAATCTTCTTCTTCAACAATGTCTAAATCAAGATTTTCAATTCGTCTAAAATGCTTTAATTTACTTTTGGAAATCTTTAAAGGCAGATTTAAATTTACGGCTAAATTCATTTCTTTTCGCTCTAAAACAGCGCCTCTTTTAAACAAAAAGAAGTCTATTTCTTGATTTCCTCCTGAAAGATAAAAACTTGGAATTGGTTTGTAATAAAAAGTTTGGATTTTGTTTTCATTCAAAAAAAACAAAACAGCATCTAAAATTGATACTGCTTTTTCTCCGTTTAATTTGGCTGAAAAAACCAAACCTCCGTATGTAAGTCCTTGATGTGAATAAACAGAATTTGATCGTTTGTTTGCTGGAAGAACCGCCCGTAATTTTTCATCCTCAAAAATTAAAAGCGAAAAATCTTCAAAACGATCTGCGTGATATTCCATAAAATCACGATGAAACAAAAACGTAGCATTTTTAGCCTGATCGACAAAATCATTCCAAATGTCGTAATCATTTTTCGTGTATTTTTTTACTATAAAGCTTTTCATTTCTCGACAGATTAAGTGGTTTTTAAAATCGTTAGCCCAAAAAATCCTTCTAATCCATTTAATCTGTGGCTAAATATAAAAATCTTATTTATGATCAAATGCTTGTAAATGCCATTTGTATTTTACTGCGAGTAAACGTACAGAAATAATAACTACAGAAGTTACTAAATACAACGCATCGTCTGCCAGATTCCATTTTCTTAAAACAAAAAACACAACTCCGCCAAAAATACAGATTGTCGCATAAATTTCTCGTCTAAAAACGGTTGGGATTTCATTGCATAAAATATCTCGAAGTACTCCGCCAAAGCAAGCTGTCATTGTACCAAGCGCCACACAAATTACTGGATGCAGACCAACCATGATTCCTTTTTCAAGGCCTATCAAAGTAAAAACGCCTAAACCAATTGTATCAAACAAAAACAAAGAGGTTCTAAGTTTATCAAATTTTTTTCTAAAAAGAATAGCCAGAAAAAAACCTAAGATAATAACATATACATATTGCAGATTGAGCATCCATCCCACCGGAGTTCTGCCAATTAAAACATCTCGCAGAGTTCCGCCTCCAACGGCCGTTACAAAAGCAATAATAAAAACGCCAAACGGATCAAGTCTTTTGTGCATTGCCGTTAAAGCGCCAGACATTGCAAATGCCATTGTGCCGATAATATCTAATAAATGAAACATTTTTTAAAGTTGTTATTTTTTAACGTAAATCGGGCTTCTTTTTAGCAAATACTGCACAGAATCAATCCAGCTGTCTTTTACTGCCAAGAAAGGTTTACGTGTTTGCGAATATATTTTTGATGCATTTTTATACAGATCAAAATATACGGTGTAATAGTAATACTCTTGCGTATTGGCTGTTGTAGTCGAAATATCGCTGGTTTTTACCTTTTTGTTATTGTCACTTACTTTTGCATTTCCGCTGTTGTAAGTAGTTGCCGTTGTACCTGACCCAATAGTATACGAAATCTTTGCAGCAACAATATTATCAACGCCTAGAATTTTCTCAAGATCTTCAATTGGTGTTTCATCAATATTTTTATAGTCAATTCCTGCTTTGTGCAGCAAACTATTAGTCGTTCTTAAATCCTGAACGGTTAAAGGAAAAATATTTGATGATTTATCCAGCAGTTTATTGTAAAGATCATTTTGTGCAAATTTGGCCATATCTTCAGAACTTTCCTGTGTGTCTGAATTTAAATATGGAACTGGAAGTACTGCAATTGTATTTTGTTTCATTTCAGAAGAAACAACTGCTGTTGATCTTGTTGATGCAGAACTGCTTGTTGGTGTTACATCAAATGTTTGTGAACGTCCGCTTGCAAAATCAATACGAGCAATTTGTCCCGTATCTAACGAAATTTGGAGTGTTTCTCCTGGCAGAGAGTATTCAACTGCTTTATCAGACATTTTACTAATTGTACATTCAATTACCTGATAATCTCTTTTTATAATTTTATCTAATTTTTTTGTGCCCTGAGCAAAGGCTGCAATTGATACCAAAAAAAGTATTGCAACAGCATATAAGCTTTTAATTTTCATGTTTTTATATTTAAATCTTCCTACTCTTTGGCTTTTCGGTTACGCCATTTTAAAAAAACTTAATGTTAAGTTCTTTAACAAATTTAAGAAATCATCTAACCCGTTTTGAGCTTAAAAGCATTTTTTTTCTGCGATTTGCGAAGTATGTTAAAAAATTATACTAAAAATTTGAAAACTATCATTTTTCTGAATAAACTCTGCAGTATCGAACGACTAATTACAAAAAAAGTAACATTACATGTTTTGAGTGTAAAAATTATAATCTTTTAACACTATTCTAATAAAATCAACATTGTTTCCGGATTGATTCTTTATTCCTGTTACATTTTCAATCTTAGCGACCAATTTATAAATCACTTCATGATCGTTTTTTGCCTCAGCTTTTTGATATGTTTCTTTAATAATTCTCATATCATTATCAGACAATTTAATAACCAATGGATAGGTTGGTACATAAGCGTCTCCAATTTCCTCAAGAATAGTATGGCTTATATTGATTTTGTTTTTTAATGTAATTACTGCCGTTCCTGCAGCCATATCGCCTAAACGCTGTGCTTTTTTGCTCGAAACAACTGCAATTAAACCTACAAGTCCGTAAAATGATGAAAAATCAATTATTCTAAAAAACCATCTCATTAAATAATCACCAAATCCTGCTTGATAACCATCTATTTTAACCACTTTTATTTTGACTAATTTCTTTCCAAAAGACTGACCTTCAAAAATACTTTCTAAGGTGATTGAATAAATAATTAAAGGAAAATAAAGCATTAAAAAAATGGCACCGCGTGACCAAGTATCTAAATTATCCATCAACGGACCAAGGTCAAGCCAATAAAAAACAAGCAGTGAAACAACAATTATGTATGATAATTTAATGCCTAAATCTATAAAATAAGCACCCATTCGCTCGCCTACCGTGGCGGCGATAAAATTTATTCGAACATTTTGTGTCGTATTAATAGATAATTCTGACATATTTTATATTTTAGCCTTCAATGAGAGAAGTTGCATTTATAAAACAAAATAAAGAAAAATGGCTGGAATTTGAGCTAGCTATTTTCGGCAAAGCTAAGAAAAATCCTGACGAATTAGCTAATTTATACATTCAATTAATGAATGACTTGTCGTATGCGCAAACTTATTACCCTAAAAGTAAGACGGTTGTATACTTAAATCATCTTGCTTCGCAGATTTACCAAAAAATTTACAAAACGAAACGAACTGAAAAAAATAGAATCGTTGAATTTTTCAAAACCGAAGTTCCGCTGCTTTTATTTGAATACAAAAGATATTTGATGTACGCTTTTGTTTTATTTTTTGTGACTGTCGCAATTGGAGTAGTTTCTGCACGATATGATTCAAATTTTGTTCGTTTGATTTTGGGTGATGATTATGTAAATATGTCTCTGGATAACATCAAAAAAGGAAATCCTATGGCGGTTTACGGATCTGGATCAAACTGGGGAAGTTTTATTGGCATTACGATGAATAATCTTTATGTTGGTGCAAAATGTTATATGTTCGGAATTACCGGCGGTATTGGCACATTTTATATCTTTCTTCAAAATGCAATAATGTTGGGATCTTTTCAGTATTTCTTTTTTGAACAAGGTGTATTCTGGAAAAGCGTTCGTGGTATTTGGATTCACGGTTCAATGGAAATTTTTGCAATTGTAATAGAATCTGCTGCAGGATTTATTTTAGGAGCTTCTATCCTATTTCCTAAAACTTTTTCGAGAATGAATTCATTTAAAATTGGTTTCAAAAACAGCTTCAAAATATTCTTGAGCACTTTTCCTTTTACAATAGGTGCTGGGTTTTTAGAAGGTTTTATAACTAGATACTCTATTGATATGCCTAATTGGTTAAGCAGTTTTATTATCCTGTTTACGTTAGCAATAATTTCATTTTATTACCTGATTTATCCTTTTATCGTTCATAAAAAAGTACAAAAACTATCTGCCAAATCGAATTAATCTACACCAGTAATGAATAAATTTTTATTTATTTTATCTTTTCTTTTTTTCTTCGGCATCTCGCATGCTCAGGATTCTTTGGTGACAGAAGAACCTCCAAAGATTAATTCAGTAAAATATACCCAAGCTGATATTCAAATTGATTCGAGTACTGTAGAAGCAAAAACATTCTCAAAAAATTTCAAAAAGAAATATACTGATCAAGATTTTATCTACGAGCAGAAAGCTCCAGAAAAAAGCTATTGGGATCGCTTTAAAGATTGGCTTGCTAGTATTTTACGAAGTATTTTCTCTTTCAGTACAACAGAAGCTTCATTAAAATTCACTGTTCTTTTTCTAAGAATAGTTGCTGTTTTGGTAATTGTTTTAGTGATTTATTTAATTGTTAAAGCCATTATCAATAAAGAAGGCCAATGGATTTTTGGCAAGAACTCACAGAAAAGAACAGTTCATTATTCTGATATTGAAAAAAATATTCATCTTCTTGATTTTGAAAAACTAATAAAAGAGAGCCTTGCTTCAGGCGAAAAGCGCACCGCTGTTCGATACTATTATCTTTGGCTTTTAAAAACGATGGCAGAGCATAATTATATTGAATGGGATATTGAAAAAACCAATTCAGATTATTTGTACGAACTTCAAAAACCAGCTCACAAAGAAGAGTTTACCTATTTATCTTATCTCTATAATTATATTTGGTACGGCGAATTTGAAATTAACGATACGACCTTCAACAAGGCCGAAAATCGATTTAAGAATGCTTTAAAAACCTTTAGCTGATGAGTAAAAATATCAAAATTTACATTGGAATTCTGGTTTTTATCTTGATCTTAATTTTAGTTTCAGATTACAATAAACCAAAACCTGTTGATTGGAGACCAACCTACTCTGTCAATGACAAAATCCCTTTTGGGTTGTATGTTTTTGACAAAGAAATTGGCGGTATTCTTAAAAATCAAAAAATTGAAAAAATTGCTGATGTCACACCGTATGAATTTTTAGATTCTAAATACGATGAAGATACTTTAGTGCAAACTTATGCAGTAAAAGGTACTTTTTTAAATATTTCGGCACAAAATACTATTGACGATCAATCTATTAAAGAGATCATGTATTTTGTCTCGCATGGAAATAATGCTTTTTTAAGCATGACCAATTTTCCAAAACCATTATTAGACAGTCTTAAAATAGATTACAACTCTGGTTTTCTTCAAACCGATAATAATTCTGTTTGGATGGCGAATAAAAAACTGAGTTCAAAAATCTATAAATCATCAGGCAATATTGTTGATTACTTTTCTAAAATAGACACTTTAAACACCACTGTTTTAGGCTACCAAGGAAATCCAAAAGAGAAAAAAAATATCAACTTTATAAAAGTTGCTTACAAAAGCGGTTATTTCTATCTGCACATGAATCCCGTGGCTTTTACCAATTATAATTTGCTAAAAGAAGATCGATATCGATATACTGAAAATGTATTATCGTACATTCCAAAAGGCAATATTTACTGGTATACCAAAGGACAGAACAATGAAAATATTTCAGAATCACCGCTTCGTTATATTCTGAGTCAGCCAGCATTAAAATGGGCTTGGTATTTATTCTTAATCGGAATGCTGATTTTTATGATATTCAATGCAAAACGAAAACAGCGTATTGTTCCTATTTTACAGCCATTAGCAAATTCGACTATTGATTTTACTAAAACGATAGGCAATTTGTACTATCAAGAAGGAGATCATACCAATATTATAGATAAAAAAATCATTTATTTCTTAGAAAAAATTCGAACTGAATATTTAATCGATACCACAAAGCTTGATGATGATTTTGTAAAAAAACTGCATCATAAAACTGGAAAAAACGAAACAGATATTCAAGAACTTATATTTTTAATCAACGAACATCGAAACGGTTATCATGCCAGTATTGAACAAGATTTAATTAGAATTAATACTGCAATTGAAAAGATTTTAAACTAATATTTTATACCAATTAAATAAAAAACATACACAATCATGGACGATATTAATACTCAAGAAACTGAAATCACCAATGAAAATGTGAATTTTGAAGCCAGAATAAACCTAGCTCCGCTTTTAGAACACGTAAACGCGATTAAAAAAGAACTAGAAACCGTAATTGTTGGCCAGCACAAAATGGTCGATCAGCTTCTAGTTGCCATTTTATCAAACGGTCACGTTTTATTAGAAGGTGTTCCTGGAGTTGCGAAAACAATTA
Source organism: Flavobacterium sp. FlaQc-28 (assembly GCF_044007415.1). Lineage (NCBI taxonomy): Bacteria > Pseudomonadati > Bacteroidota > Flavobacteriia > Flavobacteriales > Flavobacteriaceae > Flavobacterium > Flavobacterium sp. FlaQc-28. The sequence continues at coordinate 209,641 of NZ_JBIPCM010000002.1, read as the reverse complement.
CAGCAAAACTACTTTCAAAAACATTAAACATTGGCTTTAGCCGAATTCAGTTTACGCCGGATTTAATGCCATCTGATATTTTGGGAACTTCTATTTTTAATTTGAAAAGCTCAGAATTTGAATTTAAAAAAGGTCCAATTTTTTCTAATTTAATTTTGATTGACGAGATTAATCGTGCTCCTGCAAAAACACAGGCTGCACTTTTTGAAGTTATGGAAGAGCGCCAGATTACAATTGATGGTTCTGCCTATAAATTAGAAACTCCGTTTTTAGTAATTGCAACCCAAAATCCAATTGAGCAGGAAGGAACATACCGTTTACCTGAAGCACAATTAGACCGTTTCTTGTTCAAAATCACAATTGATTATCCAAAATTAAACGAAGAAATTTTAATTATCCAGAGAGAACATTTATTGCAGGATCACGGCAAATTAGAAGCTATTAAAACCATTCTTTCCTCATCTGAAATAAATAATTATCAAGCTTTAGTAAAACAAATTAGAGTAGAGCAAAATTTATTAGAGTACATTGCCAGAATCGTAGTTAACACTCGTGAAAATGCCTTCTTGTATTTAGGAGCTTCGCCTCGTGCGTCTATTGCTATTTTAAATGCTGCCAAAGGTTTTGCTGCTATTCGCGGACGTGATTTTGTTACACCTGAAGATATTAAAGAAGCTGCAATTCCTGTTTTACAGCATCGTGTAATTGTAACTCCAGAACGTGAAATGGAAGGAATTACAAGCTCTGAAATTATCAAACAAATTATTGAAACAGTAGAGATTCCGAGATAGTAAAAAAGTTATCAGTTATGAATTTTGAGTTATGAGTTAACTTGAAACGTGAAACCTAAAACTTGAAACCTGAAACTAAAAAAAACAGTGAATTTTATAAAAAGTCTATACCTGAATAATTTCTTTTTCTATGTGCTTTTGAGCATTATAGGATTATTTGTCTGCGCTTTTATTTTTCCAAATTTGTACAATGCCGTATGGTTTGTATTTTTGATTCTATTCACTTTCTTAGCCCTTGACATTCTAATATTATATCTCACAAAAACTGGAATCGAAGCAGAAAGAATTACACCAGAAAAGCTTTCAAATGGAGATTTAAATCCTATAAATATTCAAATAAAAAACCATTATACCTTTCCTATTTTAGTTAAGATAATTGATGAAATTCCATTTCAATTTCAAGTGCGCGATTTTAAAATCGTAAAAAAAATCAAAGCTTCAGATCAAAAAGAAATTGGATATGATTTACGTCCAACAGAACGCGGTGAATATTATTTTGGCTATTTAAATATTTATGTTTCATCTCCTTTACGATTAATTTCCCGTAGATTTTCGTTTGCCAAAGATCAAATGGTTCCAACATATCCGTCATATATTCAATTGAGAAAATACGATTTATTGGCATTCTCTAATAATTTATACCAATACGGAATCAAAAAAATACGCCGAATTGGTCACACAATGGAGTTTGAACAAATTAAAGAATATGTTCAAGGCGACGATCTTAGAACCATAAACTGGAAAGCTACTGCAAAGAAAAATACTTTGATGGTGAACCAATTTCAAGACGAAAAATCACAATCGGTTTACATGGCAATTGATAAAGGACGTGTGATGCAAATGCCTTTTAATGGATTAAGTTTATTAGACTATGCTATAAATTCGACTTTAGTTTTATCCAATGTAATTCTGAAAAAACAAGATAAAGCTGGTCTTTTTGCTTTCTCTAAAAAAGTAGAAAACAGAGTTTTTGCGGAGAGAAGAGGTTCTCAAATGCAAAAAATACTGGAAACTTTATACAATATCAAAACTGATTTTTTCGAAAGTGATTACAGCAGATTATATGTCGATATTAAGAAAAATATCAACCAAAGAAGCTTAATTATCCTGTACACCAATTTTGAAACTATGGACGGTTTAAATCGCCAATTACCATATTTAAAAGGAATTGCAAAAAACCACTTATTGGTAGTTGTCTTTTTTCAGAATACAGAATTAAACGATATCATCAACAAAAAAACAGACACTATTCAAGAAGTTTACGATAAAGTTATAGCCGAAAAATTCATGTTCGAAAAACGCCTTATTGCAAACGAATTAAAGAAATACGGAATCCATTCCGTTTTAACACAGCCTGAAAATCTGACTTTAGATGCTATTAATAAATATTTGGAAATTAAGGCGAGAGGGATTTTATAACAACGTAAATTGCAGTTTAAAATCTTTAAACCTTTGTCTCTTCCAACCTTTGTAACTCAAAAAAACATGAAAAAACTATTTTTAACCACATTTGTTTTAATAAGCTTTTTAAGCAGCGCACAAAAAACAGAAAACATTATTGTAATCACCACAGATGGCTTTAGATGGCAGGAAGTTTTTAAAGGACTGGATCCTGCAATTGCCAATGATAAAAAATTTAATCAAGGTGACAGTACTTATATTTATAAAAACTACGCTGGTGCTGATTATGCTTCATCTCGTAAAAAAATAATGCCTTTTTTCTGGTCAGAAATTGTTTCAAAAGGACAAATTTATGGCAATCGTGACCTTGGCAACAAAGTCGATGTTGCAAATCCGTATTGGTTCAGTTATCCAGGTTACAGCGAAATCATGACTGGAAATGTTGATCTTAAAGTAAATTCTAACAGCTACAAAGCCAATCCGAATGTAAATATTTTAGAGTATTTAAATCAGCAGCCAAAAATAAAAGGCAAAACTGCAGCTTTTGGAGCTTGGGATGCTTTTGATAGAATTTTAAACGAAGAAAGAAGTGGTTTTCCAGTTATTTCGGCTTTTGATAATGTTGGAGGAAGTAAACCAACACCCACTCAAAAATTGTTGAATGACATGCGTAATAACTCATACAAACCTTTTAATGAAGGTGAATGTCTAGATGTTTTTACACATTATCAAGCGATGAATGAACTAAAAACCAACAAACCAAAAGTGCTCTATGTTGCTTACGGAGAAACAGATGAGTGGGCACATCATGGACAATACAAATCGTATCTTGATGCTGCCAATCAAGTTGATAAATGGATTAAAGAAATCTGGGATTTTGTACAAAATGATCCGCAATACAAAAACAAAACAACCATTTTTATAACTGTCGATCACGGACGCGGCGACAAAATAAAAACACAATGGACGGATCATGGTTCTGATATTGCTGGCGCATCGCAAATTTGGTTTGCAGCGATGGGACCAGAAATTGCTCCAAAAGGTGAAATCAAAACAGAATCTCAAATTTATCAAAAACAGTTTGCTCAAACTATTGCCAAAATTATGGGCTACACTTTTAGTGCAGATCATCCTGTAGATACTGAGGTTAAAGATGTTTTTAAGAAATAAAAATCTTGTTTTTTGCCACGAATTCCACGAATCTTCACGAAAAAATATTTTACTTACCACTGGTAAAAAATTTGTGAAAATTTGTGAAATTCGTGGCAAATTTTTTATTTCATTTATTCACTAAATACCCGCAAGGTTTTGAAAACCTAGTAAAAAGATAACCTATCAACCTTTGCCGCTTTGAACCTTTGCAACTTTTACAAAAAACTCTGTACCTTTGAACCTTTGCAACTTTGAGCCTTTAAAAAAATGAAACAAATCACTTCAGTACAAAATCCGTTTATAAAATCGCTTGTTTTATTACAAGAAAAAGCAAAAGCCCGAAAACAAACCGGAACATTTTTGATTGAAGGACAACGTGAAATTTCACTTGCAATAAAAGGCGGTTTTGAAATCGAAACAGTTTTATTTTTACCTGAATTAGTTACAGAAAATCAAATTCATGAACTAGTTTCTAAATCGGTTCAATTGATCGAAATCAACAAAGAAGTTTACCAAAAACTAGCGTATCGCGATACAACCGAAGGTGTTTTGGCAGTTGCCAAAACTAAATCTTTAAAACTATCTGATTTAAAATTATCTGATAATCCTTTAATTCTAGTAGCAGAATCTCCTGAAAAACCAGGGAATATTGGTGCACTTTTACGTACTGCAGATGCCGCAAACTTAGACGCCGTATTAATTGCAAATCCAAAAAGCGATTTATACAATCCAAATATAGTACGTTCCAGCGTTGGCTGTTTGTTTACCAATCAAATTGCTACAGGAACCACAGAAGAAATCATTGCTTTTTTGAAAGAAAAAAAGATCGATTTTTACTGTGCTACATTACAAAATTCGACTTCTTATCATACCCAAAATTTCACAACTCCAACCGCTTTAGTTGTGGGTACAGAAGCCTCAGGATTAACGCAAGACTGGCGTGATGCAGCAACACAAAATATCATTATCCCGATGCAGGGCGAAATAGACAGTATGAATGTTTCTGTAGCCGCCGCGATTTTAATTTTTGAAGCCAAACGCCAAAGAGGATTTAACTAATAAACTTTCCATCATGAATTACAAATTATCGCTTTTAGCATTATTATTTAGCTTTTCTGTTTCAGCACAAATAACCAATCAAGAAGTAGATGACTTGGTAAATCGTACCATAAAAACTTTTGATGTTCCGGGAATTGCAGTTGCGATTGTAAAAGACGGAAAAGTAGTTTTGTCCAAAGGATATGGCGTAAAATCAGTTTTGACACAGCAAAAAGTAGACGCCAATACGTTGTTTGGAATTGCTTCAAACAGTAAAGCTTTTACATCTGCAGCATTAGCAATGCTGGTTGACGAAGGTAAAATAAAATGGGATGATAAAGTAATCACCTATCTTCCAGATTTTAAAATGTATGATGATTTCGTAACTCGCGAATTTACAATCCGTGATTTATTAACGCACAGAAGCGGACTTGGCCTTGGTGCAGGTGATTTGATGATTTGGCCTGACGGAAGCGATTTTAAAGCTCAGGATATTATTCATAATTTACGTTATTTAAAACCTGTTTCGAGTTTTAGAACAAAGTACGATTACGACAATTTAATGTATATAATTGCAGGCGAAATTGTACATGTGGTAAGCAAACAAACTTGGGCTGATTTTGTTGAAGAACGAATCATGAAACCATTAGAAATGACCAATAGTGTAGCATCGGTAAAACGTTTAAAAGACACCACAAACGTAATTACACCACACGTGCCAATTAATGGAAAATTAAAAACAATAAAACGTTACGAAAATCAGCTTTTCGATGGTGCTGCCGGAATTTATTCTAGTGTAAACGACATGAGTAAATGGGCAATTCTGCAAATCAATAACGGAAAATACGGCGACAATAAACAGTTATTTTCAGAAAAAGAACATGACGAAATGTGGCAGCTGCAAACTATAATTCCAACCAAAACAAGACCTCCGTACAATACTCATTTTAACGGATATGGCTTAGGATGGTTTTTGAATGATGTAAAAGGATACAAACAAGTTTCGCATACTGGAGGTTTAGAAGGAAATGTTACACAGACTACTTTAATTCCAGAATTAGGGTTAGGAATTATTGTTTTAACCAATCAGCAATCTGGAGCGGCATTCAGTGCTATTACAAATACAATTAAAGACAGTTATTTAGGCATTAAATCTGATGATTATGTTACGGTTTACAGTAACCGAATGAAAGCCAGCGAAGAATCTGCTGATAAAGTTACAGACGAAGTTTGGGCAGTTGTGGCAAAAAACAAAAAAGACAAACTAAAGGTTGATTTTTCAAAAATTATTGGTACTTACAAAGACAATTGGTTTGGCGAAATAACGATTACAGAAAAAAAAGGAAAGCTCTATTTTGCTTCAAAACGTTCGCCGCAGCTTGCTGGCGAAGTCTTTTTCTATAAAGATGGCAATTATGTTGTAAAATGGAATAATGCCTTTTTTCATGCGGATGCTCATTTGCTTTTCAAATACGATGAAAACGGAAATGTGGTTAACTTAAAAATGCTTCCAATTTCTGATCTGACTGATTTTAGTTATGATTTTCAAGATTTAGATTTTTCTAAAAAGTAGTTTTTGTTTCAGGTTTCTCACAAAGCTTTGTGATCAAGTTTCAGGTCGAAAACTTGGTTTGAAAAGCGGGGTCAAAAACTTGAAACCTGAAACCTGAAACCTGAAACCAATTAATTTCATTCTAAAAATCAGAGATCTATTCCCTTGTGTATATTCTTTTTTTTTCCTATTTTTAGTACTTGAACCATGCCGTTATGATAGAAATAGATACAGAAAAAGAAAACAAAGCGATTGCGCAGGAGTACAAAGAATTACTACGAATTAGTTATCAGACTTTATCACCTACTGATAAAAAACTGATTAGAAAGGCTTTTGATGTTGCTGTAGATGCTCACAAAGAGCAAAGACGCAAATCTGGAGAAGCGTATATCTTTCATCCTATTGCAGTTGCAAAAATTGTTGCCTCAGAAATTGGTCTGGGCGCGACCTCTATTGCCGCGGCTTTATTACACGATGTTGTTGAAGATACTCCAATGACTGTAGAAGATATTGAACGATTATTCAATCCAAAAGTAGCACAGTTAGTTGAAGGCTTAACAAAAATTTCATTAGTCCAAAAAGATCTAAATGCCTCTATGCAGGCAGAGAATTTTAGAAAAATGATCTTGACGCTGAATGATGATGTACGCGTAATTTTGATTAAACTCGCGGATCGTTTACATAATATGCAGACGATGGATTCGATGGCGGAATACAAACAGACCAAAATCGCTTCTGAAACGCTTTATATTTATGCTCCCCTCGCCCATCGTTTAGGACTTTATAATATTAAAACTAAACTAGAAGATTTAGGTTTAAAATATACAGAACCTGCCGTTTACAATGATATTGTAAGTAAAATTAGAGAAACTAAGGAAGAGCAAGATGCTTACATCAAAGATATTTCGGATGTTTTGAAGAAATCTTTAGATGCTGAGAATGTTGATTACATTATAAAAGGCCGTCCAAAATCCATTTATTCGATTCGTAGAAAAATGCGCGCTCAAAATGTAAGTTTTGATGAAGTTTATGACAAGTTTGCTTTGCGAATTGTCTACAAATCAGATCCGCATGACGAAAAATTTATTGCTTGGAAAATCTATTCGATTGTAACAGATCATTACAGACCAAGCCCTAGTCGTTTACGCGACTGGATTTCATCACCAAAATCAACAGGTTACGAAGCACTTCACATTACCGTTATGGGACCAAAAGGCCGCTGGGTCGAAGTTCAGGTTCGAAGTGAGCGTATGGATGAAATTGCCGAAAAAGGATACGCAGCACATTACAAATACAAAAACGGAGCAACCGAAGAAAGCGGTTTAGATACTTGGCTGAATTTACTTCGCGAAGCACTGGAAAATCAAGAAACCAACGCAGTTGATTTTGTCGAGGATTTTAAAATGAATTTATATTCAAAAGAAATCTTCGTGTTTACCCCAAAAGGAGAAATCAAATCACTGCCAAAAGGTGCCACTTCACTTGATTTTGCATTCAGTATTCACTCTGAAATTGGAATTAAAACCAGAGGTACTCGTGTAAATGGCCGCTTAGTTCCTTTAAATCATGAACTTAAAAGCGGTGATCAAGTTGAAGTTATAACTTCTGTAAATCAAAAGCCAACCGTAAACTGGCTCGAATATGTAACAACTTCGAGAGCAAAAAATAAGATTAAAAACGTTCTAAACGAGAACACCAAAAAAATTGCTGAAGAAGGAAAAGAATTACTTACCAGAAAATTAAAGCATTTAAAAATTACGCTAAACGAGCAAACTACAAACGAGTTAGTTAACTTTTTTAAATTAAAAACAAGCTTAGATTTATTCTATCGTGTTGGGATTGGTGCTATCGAAAATCAACAGTTAAAAGATTACGCTGCACAAAAAAGCAATACGTTTATCAATTTCTTTAAAAATAAAATTAAAAGAAATAAAGACACAACCTCTCCAGAAGAAATCCACAGACCCGTTATCAGCAGTAATTATGACATGTTGGTTTTTGGAACTGAACACGACAAACTGGATTATAAACTATCGCAATGCTGTAATCCTATTCCTGGTGATGACGTTTTTGGTTTTGTAACCATCAACGAAGGAATCAAAGTACATAAAAAAGACTGCCCGAATGCTATTGGAATGCAGTCTAATTACGCTTACCGAATTATGAGCGCCAAATGGATCGATTCTTCTCAAGAAGAGTTTAAGGCGATTATAAATATTACCGGAATGGATGTTTTAGGACTTACCAATCAATTGACTCGTGTAATTTCAAATAATATGAGCGTTAATATTCAGAGTATTTCATTGAGTACTGATGCCGGAATTTTTCACGGACAAATTGCGGTTATTGTTCAAAACAACACTATTTTGAAAAAAATGATCAATGCAATTAAGAAAATTGACGGTGTCGACAAGGTTACGAGAGAGTACAGAACCTAACTTTTTAGGGAAACTATAAGAATTTTGTAACGAAACTTTAAACCCGAAACTTTTATTCATTAAAAATAAAAAATTATCTTTGCCGGATATGACACTCATTTCAACTGACAACACTAAGAATCAAGAAATTGTAAAAAATGTTTTTACAATGTATCTTGAACAAAAAGGGCATCGCAAAACTCCTGAGCGTTATGCTATACTTCAGGAAATCTACGATAGCGAGGAGCATTTTGATATAGAAAACCTATACATCAAAATGAAAAATAAAAACTATCGTGTGAGCAGAGCTACGTTATACAACACGATTGAACTGCTGCTGGACTGCGCTTTGGTTAGAAAACATCAATTTGGGCAAAATCAGGCTTATTACGAAAAATCGTATTTCGACAAACAGCATGATCATATTATCATGACTGATTCTGGCGAAGTAATTGAATTTTGCGATCCAAGAATTCAAACCATCAAAAAAACAATCGAAGAAATATTTGATATCGAAATTACGAATCATTCACTTTATTTCTACGGAAACAAAAAGCAAAAACAATAATCCCGAACAGGCATTATTTAAAAAATAAAAAAAGAAAATTAACTACATTAATCAGTAGGACAACTCAGCTTGTCTCAACGCAAATTAAAACAGAATGACCGTAGATTTATTACTAGGATTACAATGGGGAGATGAAGGTAAAGGAAAAATTGTTGACGTTCTTACCTCAAATTATGATATTATCGCACGTTTTCAAGGAGGACCAAACGCAGGACATACACTAGAATTTGACGGAATTAAACACGTACTTAGAACCATTCCTTCAGGAATTTTTCATAAAAACTCAGTAAACATCATCGGAAATGGAGTTGTAATTGACCCAGTAGTTTTTCAAAAAGAAATTGAAGGTTTAGAGAAATTTAAACTTGATATCAAAAGCAAATTAATCATTTCTAGAAAAGCACATTTAATTTTACCAACACACCGTTTACTTGATGCCGCTTCTGAAGCGTCAAAAGGAAAAGCTAAAATTGGTTCTACTCTTAAAGGAATTGGACCAACTTACATGGACAAAACAGGTAGAAACGGTTTACGCGTTGGTGATATTGAATTAGAAGATTTTAAAGAACGTTACAGAGCTTTGGCTGACAAGCACGAAGCAATGATTGCTTTCTATGATGTTAACATTCAATACAACTTAGCAGAACTTGAAAAAGAATTTTTCGAAGCTATTGAAGAATTAAAAAAATTAGACTTTATCGACAGTGAAGAATACATGCACCAAGCTCAAAAAGCTGGGAAATCTATTCTATGCGAAGGCGCTCAAGGTTCATTATTAGATGTTGATTTTGGAACTTATCCGTTTGTAACTTCATCTAACACTACTGCTGCTGGAGCTTGTACTGGTTTAGGAATTGCTCCTAACAAAATCAAAGAAGTTTACGGAATTTTCAAAGCTTACGTAACACGTGTTGGTAGCGGGCCGTTCCCAACTGAACTTTTTGACGAAGTTGGTGCTACTATGGCAAAAGTAGGTAACGAATTTGGATCTGTAACAGGAAGACAAAGACGTTGCGGATGGTTAGACCTTGTGGCTTTAAAATATGCTGTTCAAGTTAACGGAGTTACTCAGTTAATGATGATGAAAGGTGATGTATTATCTGGTTTTGAAACTTTAAAAGTGTGTACAGAATACAACTACAAAGGACAAAATATCGCTCATTTCCCTTACAACATTGAACCAGAAAATGTTACTCCAGTTTATAAAGAATTTAAAGGCTGGAAAGCTGATCTAACAGGTTTAACAACTTACGATCAATTGCCAATTGAGCTAAAAGAATATATTGAGTTTATTGAGAAAGAAATCGAAGTGCCAATCAAAATTGTATCGGTTGGACCAGACAGAAAGCAAACAATAACAAAATAATACATTTAAACGCTCTGATAATCAGGGCGTTTTTTTTTTTATGAAATAATTTTCCAAATGAGAAAAAATCCAGAAATCGAAATAACTGAAACCAAATTATTATCAGATAATTGGTATGTACTGAACAAAGTTACATTTAATTACAAAAAAGAAAACGAGAAAACAGAATCGCATATTCGTGAAGTATATGACCGTGGAAATGGTGCCGGTATACTACTTTACAATACTTCTAAAAAAACGGTTATATTAACCAGACAGTTCCGTTTACCAACTTATCTTAACGGAAACAAAACCGGAATGATGATTGAAGTTTGCGCAGGACTTTTAGACAAAGATAATGCTGAACAAGCTATCATTCGCGAAACGGAAGAAGAAACTGGATATCGCTTAAAAAAGGTTCAAAAAGTAATCGAAACTTATATGTCGCCGGGATCTGTAACAGAAATTCTGTACTTATTTATTGGAGAATACGACGAAAGCATGAAAGTAAGTTCTGGAGGCGGACTTGATGCTGAACAAGAAAATATAGAAGTTTTAGAATTCACTTTTGATGAAGCTTACGCGATGATTGAATCTGGCGAAATTACTGATGCTAAAACTATTTTGCTTTTACAACATGCTAAAATAAAAGGGTTGATTTAGATTTTTATTGCGAATCTAAAACATGATGTACTCAAAAAAGCCGATCAATTTTTCTGGAGACCTAAATTATGTATGATTGCAAAGTCTGACAAACTTCAAAAGATTCTTCACAAAATAAAGATATCCAAGTTCACTATACTTTAAAATTAATCAAGCAGAAACAGCAATGAATATCTGGAATGAATTTGCAAATGAAACTAATGAAACATTTAAAGAAGGTTATTCTTGGCGTTCCGATTCAGTCGAAATTAAACACAAACACTGGAAAATTGTGTTTGACAATTATACTTTATGGTCAGGAAAATACAGTACTTCAGTGACTAGAATTGTTGTTCCGATTACTTTGCAGGGTGATTTTAAATTTGAAATTTACAATGAAGGATTTATCCGAAAAGTAGAAAAATTATTTGGAGCACAGGATATAGAAATTGGCTATCAAGATTTTGATAAGTATTTTACGATCAAAAGCAATAACGAAGCCAAAACAAAAACATTATTTCGGAATAAAGAAATTAGAGACCTTATCTCATCACAAAAAGAAGTAAACATACAAATTTGCAATCAAAGAGGAATTTGGGAGGAACAACTTTCAGAAAATGAATTTGAACTATCTTACTATTGCGACAGTAAAGTTCGAGACATAAATACCTTAAAAAATCTACTGAAACTCTTTGAACTTCTTTTGAACGAAATGCTCCAAATTAATGTCATAACGATAAAATAAAAATTAACAAACCCGACAGTAGCAAACTTAATTTTACTGCGTTTTAAACAGAAAAGATAAAAACAAACTTAAAAAAAATGGTTCTGTTATTATTACAACATGCAAAAATAAAAGGGTTGATTTAAAGCTTTTTTTTGAGTATTTTTAGCTTCTAAAATCCTACAAATGCAAAAATTAAAAATACTTCTTTTTCTTCTTCTTTCCATAAATATAACTGCCCAAGAAAAAAAAGAAACCTATCTTTTTTCCGAAGATATTACAGCAAATTTTGAAAAAGATAAAACTCCGCCGCGTTTTCAAGTTGCTGCAACCAATTTTTCTATAAGCGGTTATTACAAACTTGCTTTGGAGACTTGGGACAAACAATTTGATAACGACTTTTCTAAAAAGAAAACAATCTCAAAAGAAGATAGTATTTATTTTAAAACATTTAGCCCTGTAAATGCTAAAGAGTATATTATAGATCGTTCTAAAAACGAAAAGATCATCCTAATAAACGAAGCACACAACAATTCCAGACATCGAGTTTTTACAGCATCTTTATTACAAGATTTATACAATAATGGATATCGTTTTCTAGGACTAGAAGCTTTATGGGAGAGTTTAAATGGTAAAGATTTTCCAGTTTTAGAAAGTGGATTTTATACCAAAGAATCTCAGTTTGGAAATTTAATTAAAGAAGCAACAGCAATTGGCTTTACCGTTTTTGGTTATGAATCAACTTCAAATGTAAGAGATGGAGGAAAAACCAGAGAAATAGAACAAGCAGAAAACATTGTTAAATTAATGAAAGAGAATCCAGATTCTAAATTCCTTATCCATTGCGGGTATGAACATATTGTAGAGGGAACACCGGGAATTAAAACTTGGGAAAAAGCAATGGCTGGGAGAATTATAGAAATGACTGGAATAAATCCTTTTACAATAGATCAGACCTATTATTCAGAAAAAGGAACTCCAATATTAAACTCTCCCTATATTGAAATGGTAAATTTGGATTACTCTGTTATTATGGTAAACAATGAAAATCAAACATTTAATGGAGAAAAAGACAATCCTAAAAAAATTGACTGCTGCATTATACATCCAGTTACGAAATACAAAAACAACAGACCTGACTGGCTGAACTTATCGAATGAAAGAAAAGCTGTTACGATTAAGAAGTCAAAAATTAAAGAATATCCCGCTTTAGTTATGGCTTATAGAATCAACGAGTATGAAAATAACGGAATTCCTGCAGATATTATTGAAATTTCAAATCGTGATGAAAAAATAAATTTGATACTGAAAGAAGGTCAGTATAAAATTTTAATCAAAAACAAAAACTATAAAATAAGCAGTGAATTTACACAATCTGTAAAATAGATAAGCCCCTTTCTGTGTTCTATCTGAATAAATCAAGCTTACAACCAAATGAAAATCAAACAAACATTTCTAAAAATTATGTAACCCATTTACAATATTCTATTTATAACTTTATTTTCATAAAAGTTCCTCTTATGAAAAAGTTATATTATACAGCAAATTTATTGTTCTTCTTAATGTTAGTTTTATTGGGAGCGTGCAAGAAAAACGATAAAACAGATCTAACCGAAAACACCAAACCTAAGAAGATAATTGAATACAAGAAGCCAAAATCATCTGTTTCCTTTCAAATTGAAAAAACAAAAGATTGGTTAAAAATTAATGAAGCCGACAGCAGTAAACTCGATATTGTTTACGCTTTAAACAGAACGGATAAAGCAAATTTTAAAAAGCTTGATTCGGTTATTATTCCAACAGATTTTAGCGGGGATTTAGTTTATTATATGCCATTTCCCTTGCATGTTTCTGCTTTGGAAGAGGTTTCTAAAATCGTTCTTTTCTCTTATCCTGCACAAACTTTCGCGGCTTATGAAAATGGCGAATTAGTTTACACAGGACCAACAAATATGGGGAGAAAAAAAGATCCTACTCCAACGGGATTATTCTTCACGAATTGGAAAGCTGAAAAAACAACCAGTACTTTTAATGACGAATGGGATTTAAAATGGAATTTCAATATCGAAAATAAGCTAGGAGTTGGTTTTCATGAATATGAACTTCCTGGCTATCCTGCATCACATTCTTGCTTACGATTATTAGAAAAGGATGCTAAATATCTTTACAAATTTGCTGATGAGTGGATTTTGAAAGACGAGGAAAATATAAAAGTAAAAGGAACTCCAGTTGTAGTTTTTGGAAACTATAATTTTGATGGTCCAAAACCTTGGTTGCAATTGTCATCTAATCCAAAAGCTCTAAATATTTCTGAATCTGAAATTGAAAATCAAGTAAAACCATTTATTCCTCAGATTTTAAAGAATCAGAAATTGAGAGAAGCAGAACAAAATACTTCTCTATAAAATAAAACAAAAGGCGTAAGAATTAAATCTTACGCCTTTTTTATATAATTAAAACTAAAAATTATCTAGAATAATTTGGAGCTTCTTTTGTAATTGTTACGTTATGCGGATGACTTTCAGTAATTCCGCTTGAAGTGATTCTAACAAAACGTCCTGTTTCTTGCAAAGTAGGAATATCTTTTGAACCACAGTAGCCCATTCCTGCACGAAGACCTCCAATAAATTGAAGCATACTTTCGTTTAATTCTCCTTTATAAGGAACACGACCAACAATTCCTTCTGGAACTAATTTTTTAACATCGTCTTCAACATCTTGAAAATAACGGTCTTTAGATCCTGTTTGCATTGCTTCAACAGATCCCATTCCGCGGTAAGATTTGAATTTTCTTCCTTCAAAAATAATAGTTTCACCCGGAGACTCTTTTGTTCCAGCTAATAATGAACCTAACATTACACAATCAGCACCTGCAGCAATTGCTTTAGGAATATCTCCTGTATAACGAATTCCACCATCAGCAATAACAGGAACTCCAGTTCCTTTGATAGCTGCAGCAACTTCTAAAACTGCTGAAAATTGAGGAAAACCAACACCTGCAACGATACGTGTAGTACAGATTGAACCTGGTCCAATTCCAACTTTTACACCATCAGCACCATTTTCTACTAAATATTTAGCAGCTTCCGGCGTTGCAATGTTTCCAACAATTACATCGATTTGAGGGAATTTTGACTTTACTTCTTTTAACGTGTTTACCACACCTTCTGTATGTCCGTGCGCAGTATCTATAATGATTGCATCTACACCTGCATTTACTAAAGCTTCAGCTCTTTGAACTGCATCTCCGGTAACTCCAATTGCAGCAGCAACTCTTAAACGACCAAATGAATCTTTGTTTGCGATTGGTTTTTGAGTCAGTTTTGTAATATCTCTAAACGTAATTAAACCAACTAATTCATTATTAGCGTTTACAACAGGTAATTTTTCGATTTTATGTCCTTGTAAAACAACTTCTGCCTGCTCTAACGAAGTTCCTTCGGCAACAGTTACTAAATTTTTACTTGTCATTACCTCAGCGATTGGTCTTGCACCATTTTTTTCGAAACGTAAATCACGATTGGTAACAATTCCTTTCAGAATTCTATTTTCGTCAACGATTGGAATACCGCCAATTCCAAATTCTTTCATGGCATTTTTTGCGTCTGCAATAGTCGAAGTTGTTGGTAATGTTACTGGATCGATAATCATTCCTGCTTCTGCACGCTTTACTTTTCTAACCTCTGCAGCTTGCTGCTCGATAGTCATGTTTTTATGTAAAACACTAATTCCTCCTTCTTGTGCCATAGCGATTGCCATTGCACTTTCGGTAACAGTATCCATAGCAGCAGATACAATTGGAACGTTTAATGTTATGTTTCTTGAGAATTTCGATTTGATACTCACTTCGCGGGGAAGCACATTCGAGTAGTTAGGTACTAATAATACATCGTCGTAAGTTAAACCTTCGCCGATAATCTTGGAGTTGTGTGCTATCATGTTGCAATTTCTAGTTGAATTGCGTGCAAATATAGTGAATAAATTGGAAACTTGAATACTAACTTATTCATAAATTTACTTTTACAGGAAAATACTCCTGATTTAAATTCCAATTTCTGAAATTCCAAATCCCAACAAAAACGAAAATAAGACCTTAATTCATTGAGGGTTATTTTTGATTTTTAATTCTTTTAATCTTGAAAAATAAAATTGAAACCAAATTGAAATGCAATACTATTTGCTTTTGAAACATCTCTATATTCAAAAACATTATCTACAAGAACATACATATTAAGTTTTCCAAGAGTTCCAGAAACCCCTAAACCGATGTTCGTGTAAGAATATGGATCAACTGTATAAGTTGCTTTTACATCTAATTTCTCTGTAATACTGCGTTTATAAAAAGCGGTTAATGCAGCATAAGGATCTTTTGGCATCGTCATGGCAAATACTTGCGCTCCAACAGCATTTAGATATTTTCGTTCACTTGAACCTTTACAATTACAATCTTCATCCGGTCTTGTTTCTCCGAAAGAATACTGAATTGAAGAATTAAATTTAACAGGACGCCAAGTTGTATACTTATTATAAAGCTTCTCTTCTGGAATCGCTTTTTCAAAATCATCTATAATATCATTCGGTTCATCTGTCGCATCAAAACTAGGGTTTACTCCGTCGTACTTATAACTTCCTTTATAAGTTCTGGTTTCAACATCTTTTGATTGCCTGATAAAACCAACATCAAGCACACTTGCCGTTAGCTGCAGATTATCTTCAATATTATAAGTAAGCCCAGCATCGAATCCTAAACCAAGACTTCCATTAAAAAAAGTATTGTGCGCAATATCCTTGGCAACACTCCCTTCATATTCATCTTTCGTAAACTTTGCAATTCCGGCGGTTCTAAGCTCTAAGTTTGATTCAATTATTTGGGTATACATATTTGTTCCCGTGCCTTGTGCTGTATAAATGTATCCTGAATTTTTGGTTGAAGTTGCGTTAGCGCCGCTCGAATAAATTTTAGCGCGTCCGCCCAAAACGAGTTTTTTGTTTAATTTTTTATGAAAACCAACATGAAAAACTGAAAGTACTTCAGCACGAACATTTATATCGGCTAAATTGAAAGATTTACCCATATAATTCTGATTTCCGTCAACAGCTAAAATTGCGGCATCTTTTGGAAAATACATTAAAAAATCAAATTCCTGATAAGCTCCAAATGAAACATAAGATTGACTTTCCTGACCTCCTACTCTAAATCCGCCAGAGAATATTTCAAGCTGTTGGTTAACTTGTGTTTTATCATTTGCCGATGATTTATTGATAACATTTCGAACTTTATCATTAAAATCTACACCATTATTAGCAAACAAATCATAAGCAGAAAAACTGCTTGAACCAACATTTCCTGAAACTCCAGATAAAACTGGAATTCCAAAATAGAATTTATAAGATACATCTGCACCTGGATTAACAAGGGAAGATTGGGGTATTGATGTAAAGTTGTATAGTACTTGTTTATTCTGAGCGAAACATGAAAACTGAAAAATCAAGATCACAATTAAAAGTGTTTTTTTCATTCTATTTTCATATAAACAATTGCACCTGATTTTAGTTTTAAGTTACCTGAAATTGTTCCTGTTCCTGACCCAGGAACAATATGCACAACAAAGGCTATTTTTACAGACTTTTTCAGTCTGACTAATCGCTCTCCTTCAAAAACCTCAGCCGGATATTTTATAACATTAGAACCTCCTGTATAGGTCGGGACATTTAAAGAAATAGTTTCTAACGGCGCATTATTAGCATCAAGGAGAATCAAATCAACCTCAAAAGCTCTATTAATTGTATTTTCGATTTCAAAATTAAACTCGGTTTTTATCAAATTCTCATTGAAGAACTTGTTTTTAAAAACATCAAAATCTTCTACAGCTGGAGGTATTGGAAATCCAGAACCATCGTCTACAATTTGATCAGCAGTAACAGTAAAATAAGCCAAATTGGCAACAAAAGTTGGCTGAAGCACTAGATCATCGACCTGATCAAAATCTAAATTACTCGAACAGGAGAAAAATAAAATCGATGAAAACAAAACTATAGCTATTCTATTTATGAAATTTGACCTCATGCTTGTTTTATATAGTATAAATAAAAACGTCTTTCGTTAATTAGATATTGCCTGATTGCTAAATTATTGTAATCTTTTTCAATGGAACTTTCCAAACAATTTTGAAGCTTCGTTATAAGCACTTTCAAAGCTTAAGGAATTAAGCCCCGTTATTTTTTTATTGGCCGTAAAGTAAGAGATCAATTTTTCGGTTGGCATGTTTCCTGTTAGTTTATCTGTTGCCATTGGACAGCCGCCAAACCCTTGAATTGCCCCATCAAAACGTGTACATCCGGCTTTTGTTGCAGCATCAATTTTCTCAAACCAACTGTCAGGAGTGGTATGCAAATGTGCTCCAAACTCAATTTGCGGGTATTTTGGAATTAGATTTGAAAAAAGATAAGTAATAACTTCTGGTGTTGAACTTCCAACAGTATCTGAAAGTGATAAAATTCTCACTCCCATTCCTGCCAATTTTTCTGTCCATTCAGCCACGATTTCAACATTCCAAGGATCTCCATAAGGGTTTCCAAATCCCATTGAAAGATAAGTAACAACCTCTTTCTTTTTTTTATCGGCAATCTCTAGAATTTCTTCAAGAGTTATCAAAGATTCTGCGATGGTTTTATGAGTATTACGCATTTGAAAATTCTCTGATATCGAAAAAGGAAAGCCTAAATACTGAATTGACTCATGTTCTGAAGCTAAAGCTGCTCCTTGTGTATTTGCGATTATCGACAAAAGCTTACTCGAAGTTTGAGACAAATCCAGTTGTGCTAAAACCTCAGCAGTATCTTGCATTTGTGGAATTGCTTTAGGCGATACAAAACTTCCAAAATCAATAGTATCAAACCCTACACGAAGTAAAGCCTGAATATAGGTCACTTTATTTTTTGTGGGAATAAATGCTTTAATACCTTGCATGGCATCTCGCGGACATTCGATAATCTTGATTTCTGTATTCAAAACTTACTCTTTTGTAAAGGCTAAGTTAGTTCCTTTTTTAAAGAAATAAAAATTAAGTCGTTTTATATAATTCGTTTTTTTTAACCATGTAAGCCTCATAACTATTAGCACATTTATTTCTATACTATTACCAAAAACAGTAATAAAAATAAACATTCCTAAAAATGGTAATAAATACAAATATTACGTATAAATGTAATATATAAAAATATTACCTATATTTGTAATAGAAATTTTATCATTTTTTAATTATATTTGATGTTATGATTAGTGTAATTACAGGCGACATAATTGATTCTAGGCAACAGCAATCAAAACATTGGGTCGAGGATTTAAAAAAAATCCTAGCTCAATTTGGCGATACACCAAATCAATGGGAAATCTACAGAGGCGATGAATTTCAAATTGAAGTTGAAAATCCCGAAGAGGCTTTACTAACTGCTATTTTAATAAAAGCACGTTTAAGAGCTATAAAACTAGATGCTCGAATGAGTATTGGTTTTGGCAGCAAAACACATAATGCTGCAAAAATATCCGAAAGTAACGGAACTGCTTTTATTCATTCTGGAGAACTTTTTGGAACCTTAAAAAAACAAAAGGTAACACTGGCTTTACGAACTGCCGATATTGATTTTAATGAAAAACTAAATCTAATGCTGCAGCTGGCTTTAACCTTTATGGACAACTGGCTGGTACAGTCTGCTGAATTTACTGCCATCGCAATAGAAAATCCAACTCTGTCTCAAGACGAAATTGGTCAGAAGTTAGGTATTAACCAAGCCGCTGTCAGCCGTAGGCAAAAACGTGCTCAATTTGATTTGGTTATGACTTTAGACCGCTATTTTAGAACGCAAATAAAACAACTTACAGCTCCATGATTTTATTTATAAAACTGTTTTTAGCTCATTTATTAGGAGATTTTATATGGCAGCCCAACAAATGGGTCGCTGATAAAGAAACGAAGAAACATAAAAGCTTTTATTTATATCTTCATGTTTTACTGCACGGAATTTTGGCAGCAATTCTAGTTGGAGAAATCAGTTTTATACCTTACGCAGCATTCATAGCCATTACCCACGGCTTTATAGATTTTATCAAACTTAATTTTCAGAAGAAGAAAACGAAACGCACTTGGTTTGTTGTAGACCAAATTGTGCATATTTTGATTCTGATTGGCATCAGCCTTTTATATCAAAATAAAAATATGATTCATTTTTGGCTTGATGATAAATTTTGGATTTTAGTAACGGGAATTATATTTATAACTAAACCTGCTTCTATTTTTATTAAAACCATCATCTCAATTTGGAGTCCTGAAAGTCAAAACAGTAATCAAGACAACTCACTTGCCAATGCAGGAAATTACATTGGCATATTAGAGCGTTTATTTATATTCTGCTTTATCCTTTTGGGACATTTTGAAGCAATTGGATTTTTGCTGGCCGCAAAATCTATTTTTAGGTTTGGAGATTTAAAAGAAGCCAAAGATCGAAAACTAACTGAATATGTTTTGATTGGCACTTTAATCAGTTTTGGAATCGCAATACTTGTTGGACAAGTTGTTCAGATGCTAATTTTATAATTGACTTAAAACTTTCTTGTTTATAGCCTTTATAAGCGCCGGCCCTTCATAAATAAAACCTGTATACAATTGTACTAAACTTGCACCTGCATTAAGTTTTTCGATTGCATCATCTGCTGAATGAATTCCTCCTACTCCAATAATTGGGAATGCTTTATTGCTTTTTTCCGAAAGAAAACGAATTACTTCTGTAGAACGTCTTGTTAATGGCTTTCCAGATAAACCTCCCGTTTCAGATTGGTTTTGAGATTGTAAACCATCTCTTGAAATAGTCGTATTTGTAGCAATTACACCCGCAATTTGAGTTGTTTTTACAATATCAATGATATCTAACAATTGCTCATCTGTAAGATCTGGAGCAATTTTTAAAAGAATTGGTTTTACTTTTTGAGTGCTAGTTTTTTGTTTCTCGATATTTCTATCTTGTAAAGTCTGCAATAAAGCCGTTAAAGGCTCTTTGTCTTGTAATGCTCTTAGATTTGGTGTATTTGGAGAACTTACATTTACCACAAAATAATCAACATGATTAAACAAAGCATCGAAACAAATGATATAATCATCAACCGCATTTTCATTTGGTGTCACTTTATTTTTTCCGATATTTCCACCAATTAAAACTCCTGAATTCTTTTTCAAACGTTCTACAGCTTCAATAACTCCGCCATTATTAAACCCCATTCGGTTAATAATTGCCTGATCTTCTTTTAAACGGAACAAACGTTTTTTAGGATTTCCTTCCTGACCAACCGGCGTTACAGTTCCAATTTCGATAAAACCAAAACCAAAATCAGAAAGTTCCTTATACAACTTGGCATCTTTGTCAAATCCAGCCGCAAGTCCAACCGGATTTTTGAATTTAATTCCAAAAACTTCTCTTTCTAAACGAGAATCTTTTACCTCATAAATAGATCGTATAATTGATGAAACTCCAGGAATTTTTGAAATGAATTTTACAAATGAAAAAGTAAAGTAATGCACTTCTTCAGGATCAAACCAAAAAAGTATCGGACGGATTATCAATTTATACATAAGTGTGTTGTTGTTATTTTTTCGGATGCAAATTTAAATATTATAGTTTAAAAAGGTGCTTTTTACAGAAAACAAATTACAAGAGTTTTCAAATCAATTTTAACATAAAAAATAAAAACATTTTAAAAAACTAAAAATATTGAGTCAAAATTTACTTTTTTGACGTTGCAAGTTATAAAATGAAACAATTTAAGCTCTTCGCACAAACCTGTTTGGGTCATTTATTATTTAATTTTGAGCTATTTACAACTTTAAACTAATATTTCATTAATACAGACTCTAAATGTTTTCTACTATTAATCATATTAAGATAACAGTTCTTCTGACAACGGTTTTTTATTTAGTCAGTTACAACAATATTACAGCTCAAGAAAGTGAAAAGAAAACATTTAGTCCGCATCATCAAATAGGAATATCGATTAATCATGCTCATGTTTTTGAAGGTCGTGATGACGAAGGAAATCATGAAGTATTAAATCTCCCTGCGTGGGGAGTTGATTATACGTATCAATTTCACGAAAAATGGGCTATTGGTCTGCACACCGATTTTATTATTGAAAAATTTAAAGTCGAAAAAACATATGCAAGCGGTGATGATAAAGAAACTGTCGAACGCAGTTATCCTATCGCTCCTGCAGTTATGGGAATCTATAAACCTAGCGAATCATGGAGTATTCTTTTAGGATTTGGAGGAGAGTTTGCCAAAGAAGAAAACTTCTTTTTGACGCGAGCCGGCGTAGAATATGGCTATGAGCTTCCAAAAGATTGGGAAATATTTGGAACTTTCAGCTACGACTTAAAATGGAATGCATATGACAGTTGGGGAATTGGTTTAGGAATTGCAAAAAACTTTGGAGGAAAATAGGCGTACTAAGTAAGTAACTAAATAAATTATACAAACATTCTAAGCATATGCATAACGCAAACATTCTAACAAACGTATTGAATACTTTTCTTCTCAGCTTAATACTATTATTTAGTTTAGATAGTTCAGCGCAGCAATTGAAAGAAAAAGATACTACTAAACTAATTAATGTTCGTTATGGCGATAAAGGAATAGAACTACAAACCAAAGACAATAAATTTCTATTTCAATTACAAAGCCGATTTCAATTTAGATTTTCTACTCCCTATGATACTGATCCTTTAACTTATGATGATTACAGCCAAGATGCCAAAACCACTTTTAAAATAAACCGCGCCAGACTTAAAATTGGCGGACATGCTTTTGAACCCTGGTTGAAATACTACTGGGAATATGAATTAAGTCAGTCCAATTTACTGGACTTTAGAATAATGATCGAAAAATGGGAATGGCTGAGCTTTAAAGTCGGACAATGGAAAACTGAATTTACCCGCGAACGTTTTATCAGCAGCGGTGAACAGCAAATGGTTGAACGATCACTTATTAACCGTCCTTTTACCGTCGATCGCCAATTGGGTTTTGAAGTGTACGGACATTTGAAAGGGAGCGGTATTGCCGATTTTAATTATTGGGCTGCTGCTTTAACAGGAACAGGTCGAGGCAGCACCTCAAACGATGACAATAATTTAATGTATTTTGGAAGAGCACAGTGGAACTTTTTGGGACGCTTTCTTGATTTTGAAGGCTGCGATTTAGAGTTTCATGAAAAACCCACTCCAATTATTGCTTTTTCTGCCATAACCAATAGAAGCCCTTATACACGCTTTTCTCAAGCAGGCGGAGGTTCTTTAGACGGGTTTGAAAATGGTTTACCTGGTCAATACAGAGTAAATCAATGGAATATGGAAACTGCTTTTATGTATCGCGGTTTTTCTTGGCAAAGCGAATTGCATACCAAAGAAATTATTGATAAATTGAATAATAATGACACAACGACTTTAAAAGGATACTATGTTCAGGCTGGTTATTTTTTTCATAATGTACTTAATTGGTGGCCAAAACACTTAGAAATGGCAGGAAGACACGCTTCCTATCGCCCAGATAACAGTATAAAACAAAATTTACAAAACGAAACAACCCTTGCTTTTAACTGGTTCTTTAAGGGACATAAAAACAAGCTCACTTCAGAGGTTTCCTATTTTAGTTTTCAAGACAAAACTTTGCCTTTAGAACAAGGCTGGCGTTTTAGGATACAATGGGATATTTCCTTGTAGAATTTAAGTTTTAATCTAAAATGACATTGCAGCAATTCAAAATATTCGATTTAATATTCTATACAAAGTATATTTTTTAATAACTTTAACCAACGTAAAAATCTGAAAATGAAAAATTTAACTAAAACTCTAAAAAAAGGCGCATTACTATTTTTAGCTGGATCATTTTTTTTGATTTCAATAGATAGTACAGCACAGCGTCGAGGCGGCGGTGGTGGCGCACATAGACCTGCCGGCGGAATACAGAGAGGCGGCGGTGCTATACAAAACAGACCTGCAACTCAAGCGAGGCCAGCAGCAAATAGACCCGGTGCAAATAATTCGGGTACTAAAATAAACAGACCTTCTAACTCTTCCAACTCAAAAATTGGCGGTAGAACTACAACCAACAATAGAAATTCAAATACTGTAAATAGAAACAAAACAGGAAATAGAAATACCAATATTAGCGGCAATACTGTTAATCGAAACAGAAATAACGTCAATATTAATGTTAACAACAGTGTACATGTTCGCAACAACCGTAATACAGTAGTTAGACCGGGCTACAGACCTTATGCACGCCCACCTTATGTTTATGGAGGATATCGATACAACTGTTATCATCCCTATTTCCCTCGTCCGTACGTACCTTTTTATTGGGGTCCTGTTTGGCATCCCTGGGGATTTTTCGTGGCAACGCTGGCCGTTACAGCAATTGTAGTTAGTGTAGAAAATGAAAAATATCACTATGATCAAGGCGTTTGGTACACCTCTACAAATGGAGGCTATACAGCTGTTCCTGCCCCTGTTGGCGGCACAGTAAATAATATTCCAAGTGGAGCCGAAACAGTTAATACAGGAACCGTCAATAACTATTATTATGGTGGAACCTATTACGAAAAAGATGGAAGTAACTACAAAGTAGTTGCCCCAACTGCTGGAACTGTAGTCGACAAGCTGCCTGAAGGTGGTGAAGAAGTAACTATTGGTGATGTTAAATATGTAAAATTTGGCGAAACATATTACCAGCCAGTTCAAGTTGACGGAAAAGACAAATATGAAGTCGTGCAAGTAGAAAAGGAGAATTAATTTTTTAAATTCTACCAATTCAGTATACTATTAAAAATAATTTTATTTACTTTTATGTCTATCTATTAACAACCATTATCAGCTTAAAATTTTTACAATGAAAAATAAAACCTACTGGATATTTGCCGTGCTGACTATTTCAATTATTTCAATTGCTTATGGTTACACTAAACTAATCTCACCAAAGCAAAAAATGGCAGTAATGGATTGTGCCGAAAAGCCCGATACTTCTATAGCTTCAGTTTTTGCACCAACTATTGAAAATAAAAACAAACCAACTGGAAAAGCTCCAAAAGGAATGGTTTGGATTCCGGGTGGCGAATTTTCGATGGGAAGTAATGTTGAAGATGAAAGTTTATGCAGTATAAAAGGTGTTACAAAAGATGCCGCTCCTGTACATAGAGTTTATGTTGATGGCTATTATATGGACGAAACCGAAGTTACAAATGAACAATATGCTGAATTTGTAAAAGCTACAGGATACGTAACTGTTGCCGAACAAAAACCAACAAAAGAAGAATTTCCAACAGCTGCCGAAGAAGATCTAATAACGGGTTCTGTAGTATTTAATCCTACTGATGCCGCTGTAAATTTGAACAATTTTCTACAATGGTGGGCCTATATCCCTGAAACGGATTGGAAACATCCGCTTGGACCTCAAAGTTCTTTAAAAGGAAAAGAAAAATACCCTGTTGTACATATTACTTATGAAGACGATGCTGCCTATGCAAAATGGGCTGGAAAAAGACTTCCAACTGAGGCGGAATGGGAATTTGCGGCAAGAGGTGGTAAAACAGGAGAAATTTACGCTTGGGGAAATGTTTTAAAACCAAAAGGAAAATTTCAAGCCAATATTTACCAAGGACATTTTCCAATTAAAGACGGAGATACAGGCGAAGATGGTTTTAAAGGTATTGCTCCTGTAAAACAATATGCTCCAAACTCGTACGGACTTTATGATGTTGCTGGAAATGTCTGGGAATGGACAAGCGATTGGTACAGCATAGATTACTATAAATCTTTAAGTGAAAGCGGAAAAGTAGCTAAAAATCCGCAAGGTCCTGATGCTTACAATGATCCTGCAGATCCAAGCCAAATAAAACGTGTGCACCGAGGCGGTTCCTTTTTATGTACAGATCAATATTGCACCAGATATATGGTTGGAACTAGAGGAAAAGGAGAAATTCGATCTGCAGCCAATCATCTTGGTTTTAGATGCGTTAAAAGTATTTAAAGAAAAAAATCATATCAAAAAAAGGATTCTGAAAACAGAATCCTTTTTTTGTTTTTAGAGACAACTTACTAAATATATCTGCTGAAAAAATTACTTATATTTGCTAAAAATTAAAAAAAATGCAACACATCATAGATCGTTTTATCAGTTATGTAACAATTGATACCGAATCAGATCCGAATTCGAAAACTACTCCAAGTACAGAAAAACAATGGAATCTTGCTAACAAATTAGTTGAAGAACTAAAAACTATAGGTTTGACAGAGGTTACTATTGACGACAAAGCTTATATCATGGCGACTTTGCCAAGTAATGTTGATCATGAAGTGCCAACAATTGGATTTGTTTCTCATTTTGATACCTCTCCAGACTTTAGCGGTGCAAACGTAAAGCCGCAGGTTATAGAAAATTATGATGGAAAAGACATTGTTCTAAATGCAGATAAAAACATCATTTTATCTCCAGATTATTTCAAAGATTTATTGCAATACAAAGGACAAACTATTATTACAACTGACGGAACTACTTTATTAGGTGCAGATGATAAGGCTGGAATTACTGAGATCGTTTCTGCAATGGAGTACTTAATCCAGCATCCGGAAATTAAACACGGAAAAATTAGAATTGGTTTTACACCTGATGAAGAAATTGGCCGTGGTGCACATCATTTTGATGTTGAAAAATTTGGCGCTCAATGGGCGTACACGATGGACGGAAGCCAGATTGGCGAATTAGAATACGAAAATTTCAATGCTGCAGGCGCTAAAATTACTTTCAAAGGAAAAAGCGTTCACCCAGGATATGCCAAAGGAAAAATGATAAACTCAATGCTGCTGGCTAATGATTTTATCAATGAACTTCCAAAAGGTGAAACACCGCAAGAAACAAAAGGTTACGAAGGTTTTTTCCATGTACATCATATAAAAGGCACTATCGAAGAAACTGTTTTAGAATTAATTATTCGTGATCACAACAAAAAGAAATTCGAAAAACGTAAAGAGTTAATCGCAAAAATTGCTAAAAAATTCAACAAGAAGTTTGCAAAAAAATTTGGTGAAGATATTGTAATTGCTGAAGTAAAAGATCAATATTACAATATGAAAGAAAAGGTACTTCCTGTTAAACATATTGTAGATATTGCCGAAAAAGCAATGCGAGAACTAGATATTAAACCAATCATAAAGCCAATTCGAGGCGGAACTGATGGTTCTCAATTGTCTTTCATGGGCTTACCTTGCCCGAATATATTTGCAGGCGGACATAATTTTCATGGAAAGTACGAATATGTTCCTGCCGAAAGTATTCAGAAAGCAACAGATGTTATTGTAAAAATTGCAGAACTTACTGCAATTCCAGGAATTTTTGAAGCAGTCGAAAAACCTAAAAAGAAAAAATAATTGGAACCAGCTTCTGAAAATAAGGGCATGTGGAAATACGGCAGCCAATGGGAAGAGGAATTACTTCTTCTTAAATCTATTATTGATAAAACCGAGCTGAAAGAAACCACAAAATGGGGCGGCCCGGTTTATGTATACGAGAAAAGAAATGTCCTTGGCATTGGAGGTTTTAAAGATTATTTTACAATTTGGTTTTATAATGGTGTTTTCCTTAAAGATAAAAAAAAGAAACTCATCAATGCACAGGAAGAAATAACAAAATCATTACGTCAATGGCGTTTTGCTTCAAAAGAAGATATAGACGAGGTAGTAATTTTAGAATATATCTTAGAAGCTATTGAAAATGAAAAGCAGGGCAAAATCATTAAACCTGCAAAAAAGGAAATGATAATCTCTGAACTTCTTGACAAAGAAATGATTCAAAACCCAGCTTTAAAAGAAGCTTTTCAAAAGTTTACCCCTTACAAGCAATATGAGTTTTTAGAATATATCGAAAGTGCTAAGCAGGAAAAAACGAAGCTTTCGAGAATCGAAAAAGTGATTCCGATGATATTAGCAAATGTTGGACTGAATGATAAATACAGGTAGTATTTAAAAATTCCAAATTTTAAATCCCACGTTATATAAAACCTTTGTCAAAGTTTAAAACTTTGACAAAGGTTTTTTCTTTTTTGTCATTTCGAGGTACGAGAAATCGCACTAGAAACTCTACAAAGATTGACGACAAACTTTGCGGAGTTACTTGCGAAGATTTCTCGTACCTCGAAATGACAAAATTGTGTTGAATTATGTCACAACAAAAAAAATCCCAAACTCCATTTCTGGAATTTGGGATTTTCGATATTGTAATTTAAAAAATTAAGCCTTTTTATTCAAAGCAGCACTCATTTCCATAGAAATAGCCGAACGCTCTATTTTTAATTTTCCAGACATTGTTTCAATGATAACTGAAGTTTCAGCAAGCTCAACAACTTTACCGTGGAAACCGCTTTTTGTAATTATTTTATCACCTACTTTTAGGTTGCTTTCAAATTCTTTTTCGTTTTTTGCTCTTTTTTGCTGTGGTCTGATCATGAAGAAATAGATTACCACAAACATTAATAGGAATGGCGCAAATTGAGTTAATTGTCCCATAATTGAAATTCTGTTTTTGATTTATATTAATATTATCTTTTGGAATTTATAAACTGGAATTTATCCTTTTTACATTAGTCCTCTTCCAACTTTAACCATTTTTTTATTGGCTGTAAGTTCCTTTACAAGATTATCTAAAATTCCGTTGATAAAAATACTACTTTTTGGTGTAGAATACTCTTTTGCAATTTCTAAATATTCGTTAAGAGTTACTTTTACTGGAATTGAAGGAAATTTCAAGAATTCGCAAATTGCCATTTTTAAGATAATAGTATCAATTTCGGCAATCCTTTCACTGTCCCAATTTGGCGTTTTATCATCATATTCTTTTGCCAAAACAGCTTCGTTTAAAACTGTTCTTCTAAATAAATCTTTCGCAAAATCCTTATCTTCAACATCTTTATACAATTTAGGAACTCTAAAATCGTCTGGATCTTCAGTCTTAATTGCTTTTAATTGTTTAATGATATGTGTATTTACAACCGGAATATCATCAACCCAAGTCAATTTATCGTCTTCAAGATATTCGTATAATTTATCGTTTGGAACAATAACTTCAGCAAATAAATCAGCAATAAACTGTTTGTCTTCCTCAAAAGTATTAACGTTGTTGCTCATGTATTTTTTATACAAATCACTTGCTTTAATATCATTTAAAAGTAAAATGATATAATCATCGTTTAAAGTCCAGTTGTTGATTTTACGATTTTCTAAAGCGATACTAAGAGAATTGCTCTCGGCAAGAAGTTGAAAAATTTTGTTTTTGACAAATTTTTCATTCGGATTACGTTCTGCAGCAGTTGCAAGATGTTTTTTGCTCGAAAGATGTAAAAAAACAGATTCTTTTTTGCAAATTTCAATCAACGAAGAAAGCATTATAAGATATAAATCCTGAATATTATCAATGCTGTAAAAAAGAAACTTCTCTTCTTTTTCCATATTATCAGAACCGCTTTGATGCATTGCATAAATGGACTGCATTACTTTAACGCGTATGTGTCTTCTATTTACCACCTTGTAAGAACATTTAAAAATTAGTCTGCAAAATTAGGAATTTCAATCCTTATATTAAAATTAAATCAACAAAAAAAGTCTCGATTATTAGCCCTATTTTAAAGATTACTTAAAAAATACGACTAAAACCGAGACTCTAAATTCTAAAATAAGCTTTTATTACTTTTTGCTGTTTTCAATTTTTCTTGCATCAATACGATTTTGAGCAATTGTAAGTGCAGCTTTATGCGTAGTCATTCCGTTTTTCACAGCATAATCGATAATCTCTAAAGTAGTATTATAGATATTTTCTGTTTTCGCCATGATTTCTGCTTTACCGTAATGCTCTAATTCAGCATAAACATTGATAATTCCACCAGCGTTGATTAAGAAATCCGGCGCATATAAAATTCCTCTTTCTTGTAATCTCGCACCGTGAACATTCTCATCTGCCAATTGGTTGTTTGCTGCACCAGCAATAACTTTAGCTTTAATTTTGTTTACTGTATTATCGTTAATAGTCGCTCCCATTGCACAAGGCGCATAAATATCAACATCTGCAGTATATAAATCTTCACCAGTATAAATTGCCGCATTGTATTTTGAAGCAACCTGATATAATTTTTCTTCGTTAATATCAGTAATCGTAACCTGTGCTCCTTCTTTAGTTAAATATTCAACCAAAGTTTCACCCACGTGTCCAATTCCCTGAACTAAAACTTTTTTACCCTCTAAAACATCAGAACCAAATTGGCTTTTTGCTGCCGCTTTCATTCCTAAATAAACACCGTAAGCCGTTACAGGAGAAGGATTTCCAGAACCGCCTCTTTCTTCAGAGATTCCAGTTACATAAGGAGTTACATCTCTTACAGTATCCATATCTTTAGTTTCCATTCCAACATCTTCAGCAGTAATATATCTTCCGCTTAAAGAGTGAACAAACTCACCAAATTTACGCATTAATTCAGGTGTTTTTTGCGTTTTAGCATCCCCAATAATTACTGCTTTACCACCTCCGATATTCAAACCGGTGATAGCTGATTTATAAGTCATACCTCTTGAAAGACGCAAAACATCGTTTAACGCTTCCCATTCAGTATTGTAATTCCACATTCTAGTACCACCTAAAGCTGGACCCATAACCGAATTATGAATACCAATAATTGCTTTTAAACCTGTATCTTTGTCATTGCAAAATACAATTTGTTCGTGATCGTCAAAAGATAATTGACCAAAAACAGGATCCATTTTTTGAAGTTCCTTTCCAGTTGCGAAAGCTGCATCCATAGCGCTAGTATTAATTAGTTAAAATTATGAATTTGTCAAAAAGACTTCTCAAACTTAAACAAAAAATACACTTGTGCTAATTTTTTATCTATATAATAACAATTATACAATATATTATTTCTGATTTAATTGCATTTTATTATAATTTTAATTAAGAATAATTCATAAAATTAAATCAATTCAATATTGAATCTCTTAAAAAAATGAAAGAATTAAGCTATTTAAATAAATATTTCATTAAGTACAAATACAGTTTTTCTTTAGGTATTTTAATCACCATAATCGCACAAATATTTTTCTTATTTACTCCAAAACTAGTCAGCAAGTGCTTTGACGTGATTGAGCGCTTTCTTAAATTATCAGAAACAGATCGAAACTCTGCAATCATAGTCGATTTCTATCAGCGAGAATTAATTCATAACGCACTGTTAATCACCGCGAGTGCTATTGTTGGAGGATTTTTAACCTTTTTAATGCGCCAGACTTTAATTGTGATGTCACGCCATATCGAGTTTGATTTGAAAAACGAGGTTTTTAAACAATACGAAAATCTTTCGCAAAATTTCTACAAGCAAAACCGCACCGGAGATTTGATGAACAGAATAAGCGAAGACGTTTCTAAAGTTCGTATGTATGTAGGTCCTGCAGTAATGTACTCTATAAATACTTTTATTCGTTTTGCCATTGTTATACTATATATGTATAATGTTTCGCCTTTACTTACTTTATATACTATTCTGCCTTTACCAATTTTATCGTATTGTATTTTCAAATTAAGTTCTGAAATCAATAAGCGAAGTACCACCTTTCAACAATACTTATCAAAAGTTTCAAGTTTTTCGCAGGAAATATTTTCAGGTATTAGAGTTATAAAAGCATATTCCTTAGAAAATCAACATCAAAACAACATGATTGATCTTGCAGAAGAAAGCAAACGCAAAAGCTTAAGTCTGGCAAGAGTTCAATCGTTATTTGGACCTTTAATGATTGCCTTGATCGGAATCAGTAATTTAGTAGTAATTTATTTTGGAGGCGTCATGTATATTAACGGAACAATTCCGAATATTGGAACTATTGCCGAATTTATACTTTATGTAAATATGCTTACATGGCCTGTTGCTTCATTAGGATGGGTTTCATCTATGGTTCAAGAAGCCGAAGCATCACAAAAGCGTCTAAATGAATTTTTGAAAATCGAACCAGAAATCAAAAACAACAATCCAAACTCATCTGATATTCAAGGTTCAATTGCTTTTGAAAATGTAAGCTTTACTTATGATGACACTAATATTGAAGCTTTAAAAGATGTCACTTTTACCGTAAAAAAAGGAGAAACATTAGCCATTTTAGGAAAAACTGGTTCTGGAAAATCGACTATCCTATCTTTGATATCACGTTTATACGATGTTACCGATGGAAGAATAACGATTGACGGAAATGAAATCAGTACTTTAAACTTAAATGATTTGCGAAATAATATTGGAATTGTTCCTCAAGATGCATTCTTATTTTCAGACACGATCAAGAATAACATCAAATTTGGCAACCAAAACGCAACTGATGAAGAAGTGATTGAAGCTGCCAAAAGTGCCGTTGTTCATGATAATATTGCCGCTTTCAACAAACAATACGATACTGTTTTAGGCGAAAGAGGCATCACGCTTTCGGGCGGACAAAAACAACGCGTGTCGATTGCGAGGGCAATTATAAAAAATCCAGCCATTTTACTTTTTGACGATTGTTTATCTGCGGTAGATACCGAAACAGAAGAAACAATCCTAAATAACCTTTTTGAAATTTGTAAATATAAGACTACAATAATAGTAAGCCATCGCGTTTCCTCTGCAAAGAATGCCGATAAGATTATAATTTTAGAAGATGGTAAAATCATTCAACAAGGCTCTCATAATCAATTAATAAATCAGGAGGGCTATTATTCATCGTTATATTTAAAACAACTTTCGGAAAAAGAATTACTTTAATTGTTGCGTAATAGATAATTTTTTATGATTTTTGAGTACTATTAATTCCAAAAAATGATAGAACGTATTATGAGAGAAAATGACATGTTAGAAAAAGAAGAGATTTTTTCTAAAGTATTACGAGCAGGAAGAAGAACTTATTTCTTTGATGTGAGAGCTACTAAAGCTGACGATTATTATATCACAATTACTGAGAGTAAAAAATTTACTGAAGAAGATGGTTCTTTTCATTTTAAAAAACACAAAATTTATTTATACAAAGAAGATTTTAGTGCTTTTGCCGAAATATTAGAAGAAATGACTTCATACGTTTTGAACCACAAAGGCGAAGAAGTAATTTCTGAAAGACATCAAAAAGATTTTAAAAAAGAATACAGTTCTGATAAACCTGAAGGACAAAGATCTAGCTTTACAGATATCGATTTTGACGATATTTAGTCCTATTATAACTTTTTAAAAAGTACAAGTCCAAAATGATTCGCATTTTGGACTTTTTTTATATATTTAAACTCTATAAATTTAGTCGAGATAAAACTGGATCTAAACTTTTAAACTAACCTTTTTAATATATAAAAATTCCACGAAATGGAAATACAACTATTAATATTACCAGGCTTGGGAAACTCAGGCGACAAACATTGGCAGACCTTTTGGCATGAGAAATTTAAAAATTCTATTCGTTTAGTTCAGGATAATTGGGATGAACCTGTTCGCGAAGATTGGATATTCCGCTTAAACGAAGCAGTTTCTAAACTTAACAAACCAACTATTTTGATTGCGCACAGTTTAGCCGTTTCTTTAGTATTGCATTGGGCAGAAACAAATAACAACAAAAATATCGCAGGCGCATTACTGGTCGCTCCCGCTGATGTCGATTCGCCTGAACACACGCCAGATGTTATTAGAAATTTTTCGCCAATGCCGCTTTATAAATTACCATTTCCGTCGATAGTTGTAGCCAGCGAAAATGATCCTTACTCTTTGTTTGAAAGAAAGCAGTATTTTGCTGAAAAATGGGGAAGTGATTTTGTAAATGTTGGCAGACAAGGCCACATTAACTCAGATTCTGATTTAAAATATTGGGAAGAAGGACAAGCGATTCTGCAAAAGCTGATATCGAATATTAATAAGTAACAAACAATCAGTATTCAGATTTTTAGTGTTCTGTTATTTACTTATCTAAAACTGAACACTAAAAATCTGAACACTGAACACTATCCTATACGAAGCCCATTTTCAATCTTAAAATCTGGAGCTAACAAAATAACATCTCCCTCCTCGCCTACAGCACCAAGAACAAGACATTCGCTCATAAATTTTCCAATTTGTTTTTTAGGAAAGTTTACAACTGCCACAATTTGTCTGTTTACTAAATCTGCTTTTTCGTAGCGTTTTGTAATTTGTGCAGATGATTTTCTAATGCCAATTGCGGCACCAAAATCTATCGTTAGTTGATATGCAGGTTTTCTCGCTTCAGGAAAATCATTTACTTCTACGATAGTTCCAACTCTCATATCAGTTCTTTCAAATTCGTTCCAAGTTAAATCCATTTTTTAATTTTTGATTATTTACAAACCTATAAATTTTGTCCATAAAATCATTATTTCTTCAGTCTATTTTTTAGAGCTGCCTCTACTCTTGAAAGCAGCTCTAGAAGAATTATTCTTGTGCTCTTTTTTTTACAGAAATTAAACCCTATTTTTGAGAACTAATTTTTTATAAAAATGGCACGAACTCCTTCAAATATGATTCCTTTGGGAACAATTGCTCCCAATTTTTATCTAAAAGATACCAATTCTAATAATGAATATTCATTTGAAGATTTGAAAGGATCAAAAGGAACTCTTGTTATTTTTATGTGCAATCATTGTCCGTTTGTTCTTCATGTAATCAAAGAAATCGTAATGATTGCAAATGATTATCGCGTTCAAGGACTTGGCGTAATAGCCATTTCAAGCAACGATATTGAAAAATATCCTGAAGATTCGCCAGAAATGATGACTGAATTTGCTTTTAAAAATAAAATTGATTTTCCGTACCTATTTGATGAAACACAGGAAATTGCAAAAGCTTATGACGCCGCTTGTACTCCTGATTTTTACTTATTCGATAGTCAAAATCAATTATTTTACAGAGGTCAGCTTGATGATTCAAGACCCGGAAACGGAATTCCGTTAAGCGGAAGCGATTTAAGAAGCGCCATTGATGCCTTAATTTACAATCGCACCTTAAATGCAATTCAAAAGCCAAATATAGGCTGTAATATCAAATGGAAATAAAGATTGCGTACCTTTAAAAAAGTTTACCTATCTTTGTACTTTCTAATAAACAAATACTCATTTTGAGCACTATAACAATATTTACAGTTTACCTGTTGTTGTCTTCTTTAAGAAGGGAACTGTCTGGTGCTGTTTTTATTTCACATAGTAAGGCCTTTATTAATTAGGCCTCCGTCTATTCCAATTTCTTCTTTCAGGCGGAGGATTTATACCACATTTTAATATTATTTTTATTTGAAGGAATAACTCCTCTCAAATAATTCTTTGCTTTTTTTAATCCAACAATTTCAAAAACATCTACTGTACTAAATCTACAATTTGATTTTTTTTGAATTAACAATTATCTAATCAGCCTGAACGAAGAACAAAATTAAAACACAAACATTTAAATTATAATAATAAAATATAGATATATGAAACCAACACCCACATTCTGTAAAACAGATTATCAGTTTTTAAGAGAATTGATATTAAAAAGTAAAAATTCAACAAATACTAAAGAAGCGAATCAGCTTTCGCAAGAACTAGATCGTGCAGTTATCAGCAAAGAAGACGAAATGGACAGCTCTGTTATCCGAATTAATTCTTTTGTAACAATTGAAGATGTAAAGGCGAATAAACAAATGAAAATTCAGATCGTTTTACCTTCATCTGCAGACGTAAAACAATCTAAAATTTCGATTCTTGCTCCATTAAGCGTTGCTATCATCGGATTTAAAGAAAATGACGAAGTCGATTGGGAATTACCTGCTGGTATAAAGACTTTAAAAATAATAGCAGTAGACAATTCGGCTGTACATAATTTATAACTTTTTAAACACCTCATTCTGTGACGGTGTTTTTTTTATATCTATCTAAAACAAAAAAACTATTCAATAGACTTACTGAATAGTTTTAATTATCATTTCTTAAGAGCAAATTATAATTGCGAATGAATATAATTTGTTATTGATGCCATTTTCACATCATCTAACTTTGCTTTCTTCTGCATACGCACCAAAATTGGCTGCCAATCTTCTTTCGTAAAATCTTTTGGTTCGTACAATTTGTGACATCTTGCACAACTATTATCATACAAATTTTTACCCTCTGCCAATTCAGGAGTTAATTCGACTGCTTTTACCGTTTTAGAAGCTGGAGCAGAAGTTTCTGCTGTCGCAGCAGTTGTTTTTTTTGTGCCGCACGACGCTAAAAATAACGTTACAACTGCTAAAGTTAGAATTTTTGTTTTCATTGCCTTGATTTATTTTTAAGTAAATATAAAAAAAATCCCATTCGTCTTGCGAATGGGATTCTATTTAAAATCAATTTAAACTTTATCAGTTTTATTATTTTACATCCATTAATTCAACGTCAAAAATCAAAGTTGCGTTTGGTGGAATTACTCCCCCTGCACCTGATGGTCCGTAAGCTAAATCAGAAGGAATTACAAAACGAGCTTTGTCTCCAACTTGCAATAAAGCAATACCTTCGTCCCATCCTTCAATAACTTGACCTTGACCTAATCTAAATTCGATTGGTTTTTTACGTGGGTAAGAAGAATCAAAAACTTTTCCGTTTTCTAAAGATCCTTCGTAGTGAACAGAAACTGTTTTTCCTGCCTCAGCTTGTTTACCGTCACCTTTTTGAATCATTTTGTAACGTAAACCGCTTTCTGTTTTATCAAAACCAGCAGCTAATTGCTCCATTTTTGCTTCAGATTCTGCTTTTAAAGCTGCTTCACGTTTCAAACGAGCACCTTTCAAACCAATAAAAGCTTCAATGGCATTCCATTTTTGAGCTTCTTCACCTACTCTAATAATTTCTAAAGTCTCAAGTCCGTCACCTTGTGCAACTGCATCAACAATATCTTGTCCTTCGATAACATGACCAAAAACAGTATGTTTCCCGTCTAACCAAGGAGTTGGAACGTGAGTAATAAAAAACTGAGAACCATTACTTCCTGGACCAGAATTTGCCATAGACAAAACTCCTGGACGATCGTGTTTTAAGCTTGATACAAATTCATCATCAAATTTATAACCTGGATCTCCAGTTCCAGTTCCTTTTGGACATCCTCCTTGAATCATGAAATCAGGAATTACTCTATGAAAGTTTAATCCGTCATAAAATTTTTGTCCTTGAGGTTTTACTTTATTCTCCATATTTCCTTCTGCAAGAGCTACAAAATTCCCTACGGTTCCTGGTGTTAAATCGTGTGTTAGTTTTACTAAAATCGAACCTTTACTAGTGTTGAATTTAGCGTATATTCCGTTTTCCATTGTTGTTATTTTTAATTTGATTGCAAATTTACAAATTAATTTTTTATCAATTTGTGCTTTCTATTTTTTTAGATTTTGATTTATAAGTAAGTCCGTAAACGGCTAATGCTAATAATGACAACACCATACAGCCAATTGCTACAGCATGCCATCCGCCTAATTTCCACAACAATAATCCGTATGCAGATCCCGCAGCGGTTCCTAAAAAGCTAAATGACATAAATACGGTATTTAACCTGTTTCTGGCTTCTGGTAATAGAGAATAAACTCTCGTTTGGTTTGAAATGTGTACACCTTGAATTCCAATATCAATAAACACAATTCCAATCGCAATTCCGATTACACTTTCTATAGAAAAATAGAAAATTAAAAAGCTTATTAAAATCAGTAAACAGCCATAACCCACTGCGATTCTAGAATTTCCTTTGTCTCCAATTTTTCCAACCAAAGGCGCAGCCAATGCTCCAGAAGCACCAACTATACCAAATAAGCCAATTGTTGCACTATTAAAATGAAATGGTTCTCCTGAAAGCAATAAAACCATAGTAGTCCAAAATGCACCGAACTGAGCAAAGCTAAAAACATTAATTAGTGTAGCTTCACGCAAAACGGGCTGTGTTTTTATAAGTGTAAACAAAGATTTTATCAACTCGCCATAAGTACCTTTAAACTGAGGTTTATTTACAGGAAATTTACTTTGAATGACAAAAAAGATCAAAAGACAAATGCCGGCTGCGATATAAAACATGGATCTCCAACCTAAAATCTGACCGATAAAACCACTTAGAGTTCGAGAAAGAAGAATTCCTACTAACAAACCGCTCATAATGGTTCCAATTACTTTTCCTCTTTGTTCAGGAGTACTTAGCGAGGCTGCTAATGGTAAAATTAACTGCGGTACAATTGATGTAATTCCAATTAATAAAGATGCAATTTGTAGAACCAAAAAGCTTTTGGCCACTGCAGCAATAAGCAATGCTATTACAGAAGCAAAAGTGGTTATTAAAATTTGTTTTTTTCGTTCTAATTTATCGCCAAGCGGCACCATAAAAAACAACCCAATAGCATAACCTGCCTGAGTTAAATATGTTATAGTTCCGGCGCTGGCTTCTGGAATTTTAAATTCGTTGGCAATTAAAACAATTAAAGGCTGGCAGTAATAAAGATTTGCAACTATAAGACCAGTGCAAACTGCCATAAAAAGGACATTCGTTTTAGATAAATTCATTTTGCAAAAATACTATTCTAATTGGAACCAAAACTTTAAAAAAATTATAAAATTTATAAAGTCTCCATTAAAACCAAGCCTTTTTGTACCAATTATGCAGTATCTGCAAATTGCTTTATTTCATAAAATCTTCACGCATTGGACTAAAAACATCCGTTAAAAGGCCGCTTTCCAAACAAACAACACCATGAATCGCATGAGGCGGAATGTAAAAACTATCTCCTTCTTTTAGAGTTTGTGTTACACCGCTTATAGTAACATCAAATTTACCGCTTGAAACGTAAGTAACTTGAGAATGATAATGTTCGTGCAAGACACCAATTCCTCCTTTTTCAAAATGCACATTAACAAGCATAACGCGATCATCAAAAGCCAATATTTTACGTTTAATTCCTTCGCCTACTACTTCCCATTCTATTTCATCTCCTTTAATAAACTCTTTGCTTGTTCCGAAACTCATACTATTTTATTTTTATTAAATACTTTTAAGGTCTTTTCTTGTTAACTGTAATCCTTCAACTAAATTGTTTTCCTTAAAATACTTTTCTAATTCATTTAACCTTTTTACATTATCATACTTAAACCCCGAATATAACTTTCTTTGACAAAGAGAACATAATCTAATAGAATGTCTATCTGTTTCTGCCATACTGTTGGTTCCATTCATGGCGCAATTTACTTCAATACAATGATGCAAACCAAACATATGTCCAATCTCATGCGAACAAATTTTCAGCAATCGATCTAAGCATAAATTAAAATCAGCCTCTTTCTGCATTCTGTAAATAGAACTTACTGCGATTTTATCTCTGTAAGATGCCAGCCCAAAAACATAATTCCATTCTGGCTTTGGATACAAATCCTTTTCAGTTATTGCCATTAATGCAATTCTTTTATCAGGACTTTCTTCTTTCAAAACATCAGTTAAAATATATCCCGCTAAAAATTGTTCTTGTCCAACATCTCCAATTCGTCTAGCATGATTTGGAATAATATCATTTGAAACCGTTTCCAAAACCTTGGTTTCAAGCTGAAAGAATATTTGCAAATATTGACGAACCAATTCAATCTGTTTTAGTTGTGAAGAATTAAATTCTCCAATTGGTTTCAAATATATAATATCCTCTTTTTTTGTAGGGACAACATGTTTAGTCTGAACAAATTGTTCAAAACTTTGTCCTTTCTCTTTATGAGAAAACAACCAATCTCCAAAAACTGGTTCCTCAAGCTTAACATCATTAACCTTAATAGCTGCAAAATAAGGTTGAAGCGGTAAAATTTGCTGGGCGTTTAACTGTAACTTTGAATTATTTTCTTCTTTCTTATTCGAATGACAAGAACAAAAAATTACAAACACCAACAAAACAAGTTTCTTCATAAATTACTTCTTATATCAGATTAAGTTTTTTGAAATGAAATCACAGCTGGTTTTAATTGAATCAATACTATTAGGAATATAATTATTCTCCTGTTCTACAAAAAAATACGTCATTCCTGCGATTTTTCGCTGTTTAAAAAAAGGCTTAAAATCAATAGATCCAGAACCAATTTCAGCATTCAAACTCTGATTTTCCTTATCCATATCTTTTACATGCCACATTTTAAAACGCCACGGATTTGCAGCAAACAACTCAAGAGGATTGTTGCCTGAACGAGCAACCCAGTATAAATCTAATTCAAAAAACACTAAATCTTTTTCTGTTTCTTTTAGCAAAATATCATAACCTGTAGTACCGTTTTCTAGTTTTTGAAACTCAAAATCGTGATTATGATAGGCAAATTTCAATCCTTCTTGTTTACACATTTTGGCAGCTTCATTCAAACGTGCGGCAATCTTTTTATAATCATCACTATTTTTTCTATACGCTTCATCGATCCATGGAACGGTTAAAAAATCGCTTTTTAGAATCTTTGCTGCTTTAATTGCGGCAACCAATTCTTCTGTATTTCCATCGTAAAGAAAACTCCCCAAATTATAATGACCGCTGACCGCTTTTAAATCATTTTCATCCAAAATCTTTTTTAATTCTGAAGGAGTTAATCCCCAAAACTGGTCTTTAATTGAAAAACCATAAGTTTCTACAATTGAATAACCTGAATCTGACACTTGCTTTAAAGTCGATTTTACATCTTTTGAAAGATCTTCTCTCAACGTATACAATTGCAAGCCTATTTCTATTTTTTCCATAGTAAATGCTAATGACGGCAAAGCCAAAACTGCCGCTCCTGCTAAACTGCTGTTTATAATAAAATTTCTTCTTGTTACCATCTTTATAAGAAAAAGTATAACTTAAAACTACACAAATTGATTTTCAAAATTACGAATAAAGTCATCTAGAGCAATTGCAGTGTCTTTAATTTGCGATTTCTCCTTTTTCATTCCTTTTTTCCTTACTCCATTTTACTTTGAATCTTCTTCTTCAAAGTTATCGAAATAAGTAAAATCTTTTACAATCATACCATTTTCGATTGTAAAAATAGTGCAGATTGGCAGTTCAAACTTTGAATTATCCGGCGCAGTACCAGTCGAAACAAATTCAACAATTATATGTTTCTCTCCTGATGGATATATTTGAACAATACTGTCTTTTAAATCTGGAAAAACTTCATTTAATGCTGCATATTTTTCCTGAATTTGTTTGCGAGTTTGCTTTACAATTCCTTGTCCTAATGATGGATCTTTAAAATCGGCTGTTTCAGTATACATTTCAGCCATTTTTTTCCAATTATGGCTATTGAAATATTCAAAATATTGCTTTACTACTTTTTCGTTTTGTGTGGTATCCATTGGTTTTGATTGATTTTGGTTGTTACAGGAAGCAAGTACAAAAATTACAGCAAGTATTATTATTCCATTTTTCATCTATTATTGATTTTTAAGCTTCAATAAAAGTAGTTAAATTTAACAATAATTCACTTAAAGAAACAACAAAAAAGACAGCCTTATCCCATTGATTACAAACTACTAAACAAAAAAAAGATTGTATTAAAATTAATTCGTAAAAACGATTTGCTGAGGAGGGTAATTCTGCTTTTCATTTTTATACGAATACACTTTCCCTTCAAAATCAATGTATATATAGGTATAATTCCAATAACTCGGTCCAGCAATTCTCGATTCTGTATTATTAGAATTTTTATAAACTTGATCTGCGTAAACTAATATCTGCCCTTGAGCATTGTTAACAGTTCGAATAGGAAAACCCCAGCTTTTAATGAGACTATGCCTCGTTTTACCCGTCAAATTATTTAAAGTATTTTTTGAGCTTGAGCAAGAGGCAAGAATTACGATCGTGATTAATAGTATATATTTTTTCATCTTTTATATTTTGGCTTATTACTTTATAAAAATAACCTTTCTCTCAAAAGAAGAAACAAACCAAAGATTATCAATAGTTTAAATAAACATTAACTTGAACTGTTCTTAATGCTCAAATATTTCCATTTAATACCTATAAATGTTTCAAATCTTAAATCATTAAAACTTCAAATATTAACTTTGTATCTTTGCAACAAAACTTTTGAAGAAAAACAATGCGAATTGACATTATAACGATTTTGCCGGAATTATTAAGAAGCCCGTTTGAGGCATCGATTATGAAACGTGCTATTGATAAGGGTTTAGTAGAAGTACATTTTCATAATTTACGCGACTATACAACCAACAAACAAAAAAGTGTTGATGATTACCCTTTTGGCGGAGGTGCCGGAATGGTAATGACTGTACAGCCAATTGACGATTGTATCACACACTTAAAAAGCGAACGCGAGTATGATGAAATCATTTATATGTCGCCAGACGGTGAAACATTAAACCAAAAAATGGCCAACAAAATGTCTATGTATGAAAATATTATCATTTTATGCGGCCATTACAAAGGTGTTGATCAGCGTGTAAGAGATCATTTTATTACGAAAGAAATTTCTATTGGTGATTATGTTTTATCTGGCGGTGAATTAGGTGCTTTAGTTTTATCTGATGCTTTAATTCGATTAATTCCAGGAGTTTTGAGCGATGAAACCTCAGCATTAACAGACAGTTTTCAAGATAATTTACTTTCGGGACCCATTTATACAAGACCGGCTGATTATAAAGGATGGAAAGTTCCTGATGTTTTAACGAGCGGACATTTTGCCAAAATTGATAAATGGCGCGAAGATATGGCTTATGAACACACTAAAAATAGAAGACCTGATTTACTGGAAGGACACTAAAAAAGTATTCAGTCGCAGTTTTCGGTTTTAGTTCATCAGAAAACTGCGGCTAAAAATTATCCGTCATAATTCATTGAAATAATCGTTTTGTTTGCTATTTCGAAATCAAGAATATGATCTTGTGAAAAAGTATCTCCCGTAGCAACAAAAGCTTCTACATCTTTAGACTTCTTAATTGTTATAACCGCTCGGTAAATATCTAAAGTGTTATACCAGTCATCATCTGCCTGTTTGTCTGTGAATTCATTGTTTTGATTATAAAATTCAATTAAATCCTTTTTACAATCTGCAAGCCAGGATAAATATTCAGAAATGGCATCTGCATATTTTCTAAAATCAGAATCGGGGAGAAAAATTCTTATTTTTCCTTTTATAGTTTTATTGAATATAACAATTTCTTTTTGCGGAATTTCAAACTTATCTGGATCATTTTCAGTAGTAACAAAATCAGATAATACTAATTTCGTCTGCTGTTTCTTTTCTTTGACCTTTCTAACATCTTTAATTATAAAATTGTTTTCATGTGATTTTGCTTTTTGCTCCAATACATATAATTTAGAAACCTCTTTTGTGTTATTACTTTCAACAGTTTCTTTAAAAATCTCATAAGCTGATCTGTGATAACCTAAAAGAGTGTATACATTTGAAAGCACCAGTTTTTGTTCTTTAGTTTTATATAAATTTTCCAATTCATAAAGCAAATCGTAGATTTTTGCTACGCTTTCTTTAGAACCATAAGATTTTTTAAATTCATTAGAAAACTCAATATAATCTCTTAAATAATTTCTTTCCATTTAATTTTATCTTATAATTACCTTCACACTTAAGCAAACATAAGATTTTACTTCTAATTTCTATGCTAAAAAACTCATTTTTCAGTCTTCAGACTCCGTTTTAAGACCTTCGTAACTATAAGCTGAGATTGAAAACTGTAATTTTAAAAAACAAACTAAAACACATCTTATCAACAACTTAAAATAATTCATAATTTATAATTCATAATTTATAATTATTTTTTACATTTGCACCCGAATTGGACTAACCTCTGGCGAGATCCGTGAATGTTACTCTAAATAAAACTATAATAATAAAATTATCATGGCAGATTTATTAAAATTCGTTCAAGACGAATTCGTTGCTAGAAAAGATTTCCCTGAATTTGGAGCTGGAGATACTATTACAGTATTCTACGAAATTAAAGAGGGTGAAAAAACAAGAACTCAGTTTTTTAAAGGAGTTGTTATTCAAAGAAGAGGTTCTGGTAACACAGAAACTTTCACGATTCGTAAAATGTCTGGAGCTATTGGAGTTGAGCGTATCTTCCCAGTAAACTTACCAGCTTTACAAAAAATCGAAATCAACAAGAAAGGTTCTGTTCGTAGAGCTAGAATTTTCTACTTCAGAGAACTTACTGGTAAAAAAGCTAAGATTAAAGATAAAAGAAGATAATCATTTATCTAATTGTTATAAAAAACTCGTTTCATATCATTTGAAACGAGTTTTTTTTTGCCCCAAATTTTCGAAATAATAAAACCGCAATTTTTTAATATCAAAATCATCGATTTGGCAATTTAACGTGTGCGAATTAGTAATCTGATAATTCCTGTATTTCTCGGTAAAACTATACCGT
This sequence comes from Flavobacterium sp. FlaQc-28, assembly GCF_044007415.1. Taxonomy (NCBI): domain Bacteria; kingdom Pseudomonadati; phylum Bacteroidota; class Flavobacteriia; order Flavobacteriales; family Flavobacteriaceae; genus Flavobacterium; species Flavobacterium sp. FlaQc-28. The sequence goes on along the minus strand of NZ_JBIPCM010000002.1, from coordinate 165,538 downwards.
TTTCGGACTGTTTTTATTATATTTGCTCCGCTCATTTTGAGCCGACTATATCATTCACATCGCCATTCTTTGACGACACGATTATAAAAAAAAAAAAAATGACACAGAATTCAAAAATTTTTTACACCTTAACTGATGAGGCGCCGTTATTAGCGACTTACTCTTTATTACCTATTGTTCAAGCTTTTACTTCCACAGCTGGTATTGCTATTGAAACTAGAGATATCTCGTTAGCAGGAAGAATTTTATCTAATTTCCCTGAGTCTTTAACAGATGCTCAAAAAACAGGTGATGCTTTGGCTGAATTGGGTCAATTAGCTACAAAGCCAGAAGCTAATATTATCAAGTTACCAAACGTTTCTGCATCTGTACCACAATTAAAAGCTGCTATTGCTGAATTGCAATCACATGGTTATAACATTCCTAATTTCCCAGAAGATCCACAAAACGATGCTGAAAAAGAAATTAAAGCAAAATATGCAAAAGTATTAGGTTCTGCAGTAAACCCAGTTTTACGTGAAGGAAACTCTGATCGTAGAGCTCCAAGAGCCGTTAAAAACTTTGCAAAAGCAAACCCGCACTCAATGGGTGCTTGGTCTGCTGACTCAAAAACTAAGGTAGCTTCTATGCCAAATGGTGACTTTTACGGAAGTGAAAAATCACTTACGGTTACTGAAGCTAATGATGTAAAAATTGAATTTGTTGCTAAAGACGGTTCTACAACTGTTCTTAAAGCAAGTACTCCTTTAAAAGCTGGTGAAATTATCGACAGTTCTGTAATGCATTTAAAAGCATTAAAAAGTTTTGTTGCTGAAGCAATTGCTGAAGCTAAAGCTGCTGGAGTTTTACTTTCTGTGCACTTAAAAGCTACAATGATGAAAGTTTCAGATCCAATTATCTTTGGCGCTATCGTTGAAGTTTATTTTGCTGATCTTTTCAAAAAATACGAAACTTTATTCAAAGAATTAAACATTGATACTAGAAATGGTTTAGGTGATATCTATGCAAAAATTGCAGGAAAACCTGAGCAGGCTGAAGTCGAAGCTGCAATCAATGCCGCTATCGAAAACGGACCGGCTCTTGCAATGGTAAATTCTGATAAAGGAATTACAAACTTACACGTTCCTTCTGATGTAATTGTAGACGCATCTATGCCTGCTATGATTCGTACTTCTGGACAAATGTGGAACAAAGATGGTAAGGCACAAGATACAATTGCAGTTATTCCAGATCGTTCTTATGCTGGAGTTTATACAGCAACAATCGATTTCTGTAAAAAACACGGTGCTTTTGATCCTAAAACAATGGGAAGTGTTCCTAACGTTGGATTAATGGCTCAAAAAGCAGAAGAATACGGGTCTCACGATAAAACTTTCCAATTGAAAGAAGACGGTGTTGTTCGCGTTGTTGATGCAAATGGAACTGTTTTAATGGAGCAAAACGTTGAAGCAAATGACATTTTCAGAATGTGTCAGGCAAAAGACGCTCCTATTCAAGACTGGGTTAAGCTAGCCGTAAACAGAGCTCGCTTATCAAGTACTCCTGCTGTTTTCTGGTTAGACGAAAACAGAGCACATGACAGAGAATTGATTGCAAAAGTTCAAAAATACCTTAAAGATTACGATACTACAAACTTAGATATTCGCATTTTAAACCCAGTTGCTGCAACTGAATTTACTTTGGACAGAATCATCAAAGGTTTAGATACTATCTCTGTAACTGGAAACGTTTTACGTGACTATTTAACAGATTTATTCCCAATTTTAGAATTAGGAACTTCTGCAAAAATGCTATCTATTGTTCCTTTAATGAATGGTGGCGGATTGTTTGAAACTGGTGCTGGAGGATCTGCTCCTAAACACGTTGAGCAATTTACAGAAGAAGGATATTTACGTTGGGATTCATTAGGAGAATTTTTAGCTCTTGGTGCTTCTTTAGAGCATCTAGGACAAACTTTAAACAATTCTAAAGCAATTGTTTTAGCTGAAACTCTTGACGAAGCAAACGATAAATTCTTAGCAAACGATAAATCGCCAGCTCGTAAAGTTGGACAAATCGACAACCGTGGTTCTCACTTTTATCTTGCGTTCTATTGGGCTCAGGCTTTGGCTGCTCAAAACAAAGATGCAGAATTAAAAGCTATCTTCACTCCAATTGCTGCTGAATTTGAAGCTAATGAAGCTAAAATTGATGCTGAATTAATTAGTGCGCAGGGAAAACCTCAGACTCTTGGTGGATACTATCAGCCAACACCTGAATTAGTAAGCAAAGCAATGCGTCCTAGTGAAACATTCAATGCAATTATTGCTAAAATAAAATAATTCAGCCGCACCGCTGTGCGTCTCTATAATAAATACTGAAAGGACAACTCACAAGGTTGTCCTTTTTTTATTCTTAACTAATGTTTAACAAAATTCAGTCTGCTATATTTAGTAAGAATTATTAACTATGTAGTTCAAAACCAAAGCAATGATTACAAAAAAGATTAGTTTACTTCTTATCCTTATTTTTACCACATTTGCTTCTTTTTCTCAGGAAAAATTTACCCTCAGCGGAACCATAAAAGATTCTAAAAACAACGAAAGTTTAATTGGTGTAAACGTTTACATTCCTGCTTTAAAAATTGGAACCACAACAAACGAATATGGTTTTTACTCCCTTACAGTTCCCAGCGGCGAACATGAAATTGAAATTAGTTATTTAGGCTACCAAACCATTCACAAAACTATTATTTTAGATCAAAATACTAAAAACAACTTCTCGATCAGCGAAAGCGGTCAAGAACTTCAAGAAGTTGTTATTAAAGATAATAAAGGCAAAATAAATATTAAGTCGCCAGAAATGAGTGTCAACAAACTCTCTATTTCTACCATTAAAAAAATGCCTGTGGTATTAGGTGAAGTCGACGTTATTAAATCCATTTTACTGCTTCCGGGAGTAACTAATGCAGGCGAAGGTGCATCTGGATTTAATGTGCGAGGCGGCGGCGCTGATCAAAATTTAATTTTATTAGATGAAGCTACTATATTTAACTCTTCGCACGTATTTGGATTTTTCTCTGTTTTTAATCCAGATGCAATCAAAGATTTAAAATTGTATAAAGGAGGAATACCTGCCAGATTTGGCGGTCGTGCCTCTTCAGTTTTAGATATTTATCAAAAGGACGGAAGCAGCAAAAATTTTCACATGAATGGAGGAATTGGTTTAATATCAAGCCGATTGCTTTTAGAAGGCCCAATTGTAAAAGACAAAGGTTCTTTTTTAATTGGCGGAAGAGCTTCATATGCCCATTTATTCTTAAAACTGTCTGAAGAAAATAAAGACAACTCTGCTTATTTTTATGATCTAAATGCGAAATTCAGTTATAAATTAAACGATAACAACAGCTTATATTTATCTGGCTATTTTGGAAGAGACGTTTTCAGCCTTAATAAAAACTTTACGAATACTTACGGAAACTCTACTTTAAATCTTCGTTGGAATCACTTGTATTCTAATAAACTATTCTCAAATTTATCCTTGATATACAGTGATTATTATTATGGTCTTGATTTGGATTTTGTTGGTTTCAAATGGGATTCAGGCATCAAAAACTATAATATTAAATACGATTTCAAAAACTACATTTCGGATAAATTCAAACTAAATTATGGCTTAAACGGGATTTATTATGATTTTAATCCCGGAACTATTAAACCAAGCAATACTACATCTGGAATAAATCCAGATCAACTGGATCGAAAATATGCATTTGAACCGTCAATTTATTTAGATGCCGAAAACCAGCTTTCTAAAAAAATAACGCTGGCTTATGGATTACGCTACAGTTTGTTTTATCGTTTAGGTGCATCGACCATCAATTATTATGACAATAATAATCCTGTGCTTTTTAACACGGATATGCAGATTTACGAAAAAGCAACTCCATCATCTACAAAATATTTTGGCTCTAATAAAGTTATTCAGAATTACAACAACTTAGAACCAAGATTCTCTGTCTCTTATCAATTAAATGACGATCAAGCAATAAAAGCAAGTTACAATCGCATGGCGCAATATCTTCAATTAATTTCGAATACCTCATCTCCTACTCCACTGGATGTCTGGATGCCTAGTGATAATTACATTAAACCACAGCTTGCTGATCAAATTGCTTTGGGGTATTTTAGGAATATTAATAACGGCGTTTATTCTTTTGAAGTTGAAACCTATTATAAAAAAATCAAAAACAGACTGGATTATATTGATGGCGCCGATTTGATTGCAAATGACGCGATTGAACAAGTAATTTTAAACGGTCAAATGCGTGCATATGGTGTAGAAATTATGTTGAAGAAAAATGAAGGTAAATTTAACGGATGGGTTTCTTATACTTTATCTAAGTCAGAACAACAGACACCAGGAAGAACTCCAGAAGAAACTGGCATCAATAACGGAAAATGGTACAGCTCTGCTTATGACAAAACACATAATTTAGCCATAACATCAGCTTACAATTTAAACGATAAGTGGTCTTTTGGCGCTAATTTCATCTTGCAGTCAGGACAGCCTGTTACATATCCAGTCGGTCAATATGAATATTTAGGAATTACAGTTCCAAGTTATGGACTTCGAAATAAAGATCGCCTGCCTGCTTATCATCATTTAGATATTTCGGCCACTTTAACACCAAGAAAAAACAAAGGCAGAAATTGGAAAGCCGAATGGGTTTTTAGTATATACAATCTCTACAATCGCCAAAATGCAGCATCAATCAACTTTAGGCAAAACCTAGACACAGGAGTAAATGAAGCTGTACAATTGTCAATCTTTGGTATGGTGCCTGCTGTTAGCTATAATTTTAAATTTTAAAGAAATTTCAGTTCTCTAGAGAAACAAAAAGATATGTTATGAAAAAAGTTATTTTATTAATTGTATTATTTACATCTGCACTTTTTACAAGTTGTGAAGAAGTTGTAGAGGTTGATCTAGATACGGCACCTCCAAAATTAGTAATTGAAGCCTCTATAAACTGGCAAAAAGGTACAACAGGAAAACAGCAGGCAATAAAATTAACTACAACTACAGGGTATTTTGAAAATAAGGTACCAATAGTTTCTGGAGCTGTTGTTTATATTAAAAACAGTAAAAACAAAAGATTTAATTTTACTGAAGTCCCAAAAACAGGTCGATATATTTGTAATGATTTTGAGCCAAAAATTGAAGAAACGTATACATTAACCATTATTAGCAGCGGAAGCACTTACACCGCAAGTGAAACTCTAAAATCTGTTGCACCAATAACTAGAATTGAACAGAATAATAAAGGCGGTATTACAGGAACTGATATAGAAATAAGAGCCTTTTATAATGATCCAGCAAATGAGGATAATTTTTACTTATATAAATACGAGTATTCAAAAAAAATAACCTCTACTTATTATGTTGGCGAAGACAAATTCTATCAAGGCAATGAATACTTTAGTAAATCAGATGATGAAGATATTGAAGTGGGCAATGAGATTCAAGTAACACATTTAGGCATCTCAAAACAATATTACAATTACATGAGTATTTTAGTAAGCATTGCAGGAAGTAATGCTGGAGGCCCATTTCAATCACCGCCTGCAACTGTAAGAGGAAACATTATCAACACAACAGATAAGGCAAATTATCCGTTAGGGTATTTTGCACTCAGCGAAACTGATTCAAAAAAATATAAAATTGAACTAAGTGATAAAAATGGAAGCACAAATTAAAATCGCAACCGAAAAAAAACTCATTGGAAAACGAATCAATATGTCATTTATTGAAAATCGAACGTTTCAATTATGGAGCAGCTTTATGCCAAAACGCCGTGAAATTAAAAATTCAATTGACTCTAATTTATATTCTTTAGAAGTTTTTTCACCAAACCATTTTGACAATTTTGATCCCAATAAGAGTTTTCAAAAATGGGTAGCAGTGGCCGTTACTAATTTTGATGTAATTCCATCAGAAATGGAAACACTTGTAATACCAACCGGTTTATATGCCGTTTTTATTCATTATGGTCCAGCATCTGAAGGACATAAAACCTACCATTCTATTTTTGCAGAATGGCTTCCTAAATCAGAATACACTGTTGATGACAGGCCTCATTTTGCAGTAATGGATCATAAATACAAAAAAGACGATCCAAACTCTGAAGAAGAAATCTGGATTCCGATAAGAAATAGAGACTAATTTTCAACATCATCTTTATTATTCTTAATTTTCAACTAAAAAAACATGCTGGCAGAAACATTAAAATCACTATTCAATCGGGATTTGAACAAATTAAAAGTCGAAATAGAATCGTACCAAAATGAAAATCAGCTTTGGGCAATCGACAAAAATATTTCAAACTCTGGCGGAAATCTTTGCCTCCATTTAATTGGCAATATCAATACCTATATTGGTTCCGAAATAGGAAAAACAGGATATATTCGAAATCGTCCCTTAGAATTTTCTCTAAAAGATATTCCTAAATCAGAATTAATTGGTAAAATCGAAGAAACCATTATAGTGGTAAATAACACTCTTGATCTTTTATCCGAAGAAGATTTAAATGCCATTTATCCGCAGATTGTTTTTGAAAAAGAAATGACTACAGGATTCTTTTTCGTTCATCTTTCTACACATTTAGCCTATCATCTTGGACAAATTAATTATCATAGACGATTGCTGGATTTATAATTGCAGATTTTAGAGTGTTCAAAAATCTTTTGCAAAAAAAATCTAAATTCTAAAATCAGAAATCTAAAATTGTAACTGTACCTTTGCAACACATTCAAAAAAAATAGCATGTCATCACACCATATAGTTCGCGACGATCAGGAACCCGCTTTAATAATTGCAAACGGCGCCGCCTGCAACCCTGAATTATTGGGACAATTATTAGAATGGTCTCCGCTTGTTATTGTATTAGACTCAGCCATTGAACGCGTTATAGATTTAGGCATTAAAATCGATGTACTTTTAGGTGATTTTGATCGTGGTTTTGATCCTGAAATATATAAAACTTCACAATATCCTCTTGAAATTGTTCACACGCCGGATCAAAATAAAACTGATTTAGAGAAAGCTTTTGATTATTTAATAGAAAGAAAAATTCCTGCTGTAAATGTAGTTTGGGCTACCGGAAGACGTGCAGATCATACGATTACCAATCTTACCAATATTGTTCGTTACCGCAATTTACTTAAAATTGTTATTCTCGACGATCATTCAAAAATATTTTTGCTACCTGCAAAATTCGAAAAATGGTACACTGCTAAAACACCTATTTCGTTAATTCCAATTGGCGTTGTAAATGGCATTTTTTCCAAAAATCTAAAATACGAATTGCAGAACGACACCCTTACAATGGGCTATAGAACCGGAAGCAGTAATTCTGTAGAACAAGACGGAATTGTAACCATTACACATCGTGAAGGTGATTTACTTTTAATGGAGTGTTTTGATTAGAAACATTTAAAAATAAAAAGTCCCAGCGGGGTGACACAGAAAACCGATGTCGCTCTGCTGGAGCTTTATTTCAATCACAAATAAACACTATAAATATTAGGCTCCTCTGGAGCTTTCTTTTAAATACCTATCTTTGCACAGAAATCAATAAAAATGAAAGCAGAAAACAATTCTCAAAAAGACAATTTACATCCTAGAAATATTCATCGCTCACGTTATGATTTTGAATTGCTTATTACAAATTGTCCTGAATTAAAAGCTTTTATTTCTATTAATAAATATGGTATTGAAACCATTGATTTCAGTAATCCGCTTGCTGTAAAAACGCTAAATAAAGCTTTACTTCAAACCTATTACGAAATTCAAAACTGGGATATTCCAAAAAACTATCTTTGCCCTCCAATTCCAGGCAGAGCCGATTATATTCACTATATAGCTGATTTATTGGCAGAAACGAATCATGGTCAAATTCCCGAAGGTAATTCTGTTATGGGACTAGATATCGGAACGGGTGCAAATTTAATCTATCCGATATTAGGGAATTCGATTTACAATTGGAGTTTTGTCGCAACGGATATTTATAAAACTTCAATCGAAAACTGTAGTAAAATTATCGAAGTAAACCCCAAATTAATTGATACAATAAGTTTACAGCAGCAGACAGAATCTCGATTTATCTTTAAAAACATCATTATTCCTGAAGATCGTTTTACATTCACTATGTGTAATCCACCTTTTCACGCATCGGCAGAAGAAGCGAATAAAAGCACTTCTAGAAAAGTATCCAATTTAAATCCGAAGGAAAAGAAAAACACAAATCCAGTATTAAATTTTGGAGGTCAAAATGCTGAGTTATGGTGCAATGGCGGCGAAATTGGTTTTGTAACTCAAATGATTTACGAAAGTGTAAAATATGCTTCGCAAGTTTTATGGTTCACAACATTAGTTTCTAAAAAAGAAAATCTATCTTCTATTTACAAAACCCTAAAAAAAGTAAATGCCGTTTCTGTAAAAACCATCGAAATGTCGCAAGGGCAAAAAAACAGCCGTATTGTCGCTTGGAGTTTTTTGAGTAAACCCGAGCAGCAAAAATGGACGCTTTAAAATATTGATTTTCAACTTCAAAACCTTGATTTTATAATTTGCTTTTGGTAAGTTTACTATAAACTATTCAATATCAAAATCATGGCAGATTATATAGGTTACCTAGCATCATTTTTTATTGTAGGAGGTTTTTTATTGAAAGACCTCAAAAAAATACGTTTAATTAATTTTTTCGGATGCATGTGTTTTGTGATATACGGCATCTTTTTAAAAGATTACAGAGACATTAATCAATGGCTTCTTCCTGTTATTATTCCCAACGGAATTTTAGCATTGGTACAAGTTTATCACTTAACGGTACAAAAAAACGAACCTTAGAATTATGATACTTTAAAGCAAAATTCTGATACAGAAACGCTTTTCCAGAATTGTATCTTTAGCTAAATTGAATTTTATTGCAATGCAAAAATTATACTTCAGATTAGTCCTAATATTGTTAGTGATAACAAGTTGTTCCTCAATTAAAGAAGCAAAATTTAATGATTATATATTCGAAACCAAAAGCGAAAAACAATCCTATTTAAGTGCGTACAATAAAGCATTAAAACTTTGGGATATTCCTTATACCGAAGAAAATGTAAAGACAAGTTTTGGAACGGCGCACGTGATTATTGCGGGACCAAAAAACGGAAAAAGTTTGGTTTTGCTTCACGGAATGGATGCAACCTCAACCATGTGGTATCCTAACATTAAGGCTTTAGCAAAAAATCACAGGATTTATGCAATCGACTTTTTAATGGAACCCGGAAAATCAACTTTAACAACGAAACCACTTTCATCCAAAGAAATTGTGATTTGGTACAATGAAATTTTCAGTTTCTATAAATTAAAACAATTCGATATTATTGGAGCATCAAGAGGTGGCTGGATCGCAGCATTATTAGCTTCTGAAAAAACAAATTCTATTGATAAAATAGTTCTACTAAGTCCCGCACAGACTTTTAAATTCATAGATAAAGTCAGAAAAACAAGTTCTGCATTGCTGTTGAAGCTTTTCCCAAGTGAAAAAAAATTCAGTAAAACGCTCCAAACATTCTCAACGCATCCTGAAAACATAAACCCTGTTTACAAAAGGCAGTTTTATTTGGCAAACAAATATGCAAAATCAAATTCCAGTATGCTTAAAATGCGTCCGTTTTCAGATGAAGAATTACAATCAATTACAAATCCAGTATTGGTATTAATTGGAGATCATGACGTTATCAACTCTGAAGAAAGTCTGACAAGAGCGCAAAAATTTTTAATAAACTGCAAAACTCAAACAATTAAAGATGCAGGTCATTTTTTAACCATTGACCAAGCGAAAATTACAAACGACGCCATCATTAAATTTTTAGAATAGAATTCAAACTTTGTATCTTTACAAAACTAATCTTCATCCATAAAAAATGAATTTCCAAGTAACTTCAGAATATAGTCCAAAAGGAGATCAACCTCAAGCAATTCAAAAATTGTCGCAAGGTATAGTCGACGGCGAAAAATATCAAACTTTATTAGGAGTTACAGGATCTGGTAAAACATTTACAGTAGCCAATGTTATTCAAGAAGTACAGCGTCCAACGCTGGTTTTAGCGCATAATAAAACTTTGGCTGCACAATTATATTCAGAGTTCAAACAATTTTTTCCAAATAATGCGGTTGAGTATTTCGTTTCTTATTACGACTATTATCAGCCTGAGGCTTTTATGCCTGTTACAGGGGTTTTTATTGAGAAAGATTTATCTATCAATGAAGAGCTCGAAAAAATGCGTTTAAGCACTACTTCTTCTTTACTTTCAGGAAGACGTGACGTTTTAGTTGTTGCCTCAGTTTCCTGCTTGTATGGTATTGGAAATCCTGTAGAATTTCAAAAAAACGTAATCGAAATAACTCGAGATCAAGTTATTTCGAGAACTAAATTACTGCATAGTCTTGTACAAAGTTTATACGCTAGAACCGAAGCAGATTTTAATCCGGGGACTTTTAGAATTAAAGGCGATACGGTAGAAGTTTATCCCAGCTATGCTGATGATGCGTATCGAATTCACTTTTTTGGAGATGAAATTGAAGAAATCGAAGCTTTTGATCCTAAAACCTCACAGGTTATCGAAAAGTTTAAAAGGTTAACGATCTATCCCGCCAATATGTTTGTGACTTCTCCTGAGGTTCTGCAAGGCGCAATCTGGGAAATTCAACAAGATTTAGTGAAACAAGTTGATTATTTTAAAGAAATCGGCAAACATTTAGAAGCCAAACGTTTAGAAGAACGAACCAATTTTGATTTAGAAATGATTCGCGAATTGGGATATTGTTCTGGAATTGAAAATTACTCGCGTTATCTTGACGGACGTGAAGCCGGAACAAGACCTTTCTGTTTACTAGACTATTTTCCGAGTGATTATCTAATGGTTGTTGATGAAAGCCACGTAACAGTTTCACAAGTTCACGCCATGTACGGAGGCGACCGCAGCCGAAAAGAAAATTTGGTTGAATATGGTTTTAGACTGCCTGCCGCAATGGACAACAGACCTTTGAAATTTGAAGAATTTGAAGCTATGCAAAATCAAGTAATTTATGTTTCGGCAACACCTGCAGATTATGAATTGCAAAAATCTGATGGAATTTATGTAGAGCAGATTATTCGTCCAACAGGATTATTAGATCCAATTATTGAAGTAAGACCAAGTTTAAATCAGATTGATGATTTGATTGAGGAAATACAAGTTAGATGTGAACTGGACGAAAGAGTTCTGGTAACTACCTTGACGAAAAGAATGGCCGAAGAATTAGCCAAATATTTAACTAAAGTAAATATTCGATGCCGTTACATTCATTCTGATGTTGATACTTTAGAACGAATCGAAATCATGCAGGATTTACGAAAAGGTATTTTTGATGTCTTAATTGGAGTTAACCTGCTTCGTGAAGGTTTAGATTTACCCGAAGTTTCTCTTGTTGCAATTCTTGATGCTGATAAAGAAGGTTTTTTAAGAAACCATAGATCTTTAACGCAGACTATTGGCCGTGCAGCCAGAAACTTAAATGGAAAGGCGATTATGTATGCTGATAAAATTACAGCCAGCATGCAAAGAACTATAGACGAAACTAATTATCGCAGAACTAAACAGATTAATTACAATACAGAGCATGGTATTACTCCTCAGGCCTTAAACAAAAAAATAGACAGCGCATTTACAAAAAATCCGTTGGTAGAATACGAATTAGGACATACTTTACCTGCTGCTGCTGAACCTGAAACGGCTTATTTGTCTAAATCTGGATTAGAAAAAATGATTCGAGAAAAAAGAAAATCAATGGAAAAAGCAGCTAAAGAGTTAGACTTTATGCAAGCTGCCAAACTGCGCGATGATATTAAAAAACTACAAGATCAATTAGCTTAAAAAAACACAACAAGCTAATTATCAATTATTTAAAATAATTTCATACATTTACTCGTCCATAATCTATCTGGGATTTTTTCTTACTTCAAAACTAGATAAATTATGAGCACTAAATTTATTCTTACTACTGCAGCACTTTGCGGCTCAGTAGTATCAAATTTCGGGCAGATTAAACCACAGCCCGCCCCAGAAAAAATCGTCGTAGATGAATATTTCGGAGAAAAGGTAGAAGATCCCTATCGCTATCTTGAAAATCTAAATGATCCGAATGTGGTTACTTGGATGAAAGCCAATGCTGATTATGCACGAGCAAAGCTAAATGAAGTTCCAGAACGTCAAAATCTCTTTAAAAAACTAAAAGAGCTTGATGCAAGAAAAGAAAGCACTATCTCTGAATTACAAATTACCGAGAACGATCATTATTTCTATCTAAAACGAAATGCCAACGAGGAAAATGGTAAACTATATCAGAAAATTGGCTACAAAGGAACTGAAAAACTGCTTTTTGATCCAGAAACTTACAAAAAAACAGCGGGAGTAAATTACAATATAAGCTCTATAACGCCTAATGAAAAAGGAGATAAAGTAGCTATAGAAATTGCTCCAAGCGGTTCTGAAAGTGCAGAATTACTTATTGTAAACATCGACGGAAAAGTTTACCCTGAAGTATTCGACAGATGTTGGTTCAGCACACCTTCTTGGATGCCTGATGGAAATTCATTTACCTACGGAAGATTAAACTCTGCAAATGTTACCGACCCAAACAGATTATTAAACTCTAAAGTATATTATCATAAATTAGGTGAAGACCCAAATAAAGATGTAGAATTTTTGTCGAATGCAACCAATCCCGAACTTAATATAGGTGCTGAAGAATTTCCTTTGAATCTCTATCATAAAAATTCGAATAAAAACTATGGCTTAGTTCTTACTGTAGACAATCGAATTAAGTTGTACGATACTGATTTAAAAGACAATTTCAAACCCACAAAATGGACCAATTTAGTTGACAAAAAAGATGAAGTAACAAATTATAATGTTGATAAAGAGTTTATTTATTACTTAACTTATAAAAATGCTTCTAATTATAAAATTATCAAAGTTCCCATTTCAGATCCAAACATCGAAAAAGCAGAAACAGTTATTCCTGAGCCCAAAAATGGAAATATAACCAATTTTACACTTACAAAAGATGGTTTATATTATTCCCTTACCGAAAATGGCGTACAGGCAAAAGTATTTTTCTTAGCAAAAGGAAAAAAGGAACCTGTCGAATTAAAATTGCCTTTTCAAGCAGGTTCAGCTTCATTTTTAACTGTAAATGAAAACAAAAGCGATATTTGGATAACACTATCAGGCTGGACTTCTCCCACAAAACGTTATTTGTATAATCCATCATCCAATACATTTACTTTTCAGCCCATGACAAAACCTATTGAATATCCAGAATTCAAAGATATTGTTTCTAAAGAAATTATGGTTCCCTCCCATGATGGCGCTTTGGTTCCTGTTTCGATCATTTACAATAAAAACACTAAACTAAATGGAGATAATCCACTTTTAATGGTAGGATATGGTGCTTATGGAATCTCTATGGAACCACGATTCAGTGCTGGTTTTTCATTACCATATTGCACTTATGGCGGTATTTACGTTATTGCACATGTTAGAGGCGGTGGAGAACTAGGAGAAGCTTGGCATAAAGCAGGTTTTAAAACTACTAAACCTAATACATGGAAAGATTTAATTGCGGTTACTGAATATTTAATTAAAGAAAAATATTCTTCGCCTAAAAGAATCGCTATTTGGAGCGCAAGTGCGGGCGGTATATTAATTGGAAGAGCAATTACAGAACGACCTGATTTGTTTGCTGCAGCCATTCCCGAAGTAGGAGCATTTAATACAATCCGCTCAGAACTATCACCAAATGGTCCAGGTAATATTCCTGAATTTGGAACTGTAAAAGATAAAACAGAATTCAAAGCGCTGCTAGAAATGGATTCGTTTCATCATATTAAAAAAGGAACTGCTTACCCCGCAACATTAATAACGGCAGGAATGAATGATCCGCGTGTAATTGCTTGGGAACCGGCAAAATTTGCAGCTTCACTTCAAAATGCAAACACTTCAAGCAATCCAATACTTTTTTTAACTGATTTTGAATCTGGTCACGGAATGGGAGATAGTGCAACAAAAAGCATAGAAAAAAACAGCGATTTAATCAGCTTTGCGTATACTTATACTGGACATCCCAAATTTCAACCTTCTAAAAAACTAAAACCATAATAAAAATTTAAAAGTACATTCCTGTACTCCTATCTATTGACTTAATTGTGTTGCTCTTGAAATACTTTGAGCAGCACTTTTGGGTCAATTAAGGCATTTGGTGCTTTTTCCATAAGATCTAAAACACGTTTTACAGCACCAGGATTTAATCCCATTTCAATTGCAATCTGCTGAATTGCTTTTGCTTCCTTTTCGTGCAAAATACCGTCACAATGCATAATCAGCGCCAATCTGTAAAATTGTTGAATACGCTGAAACTCAGATTTAATTACTTTAGCAGTATATTCTTGATGAAACAAATCTTGAAAAAGAGCACGATCAACATTCAGTTCCTGTGCAACCAGCCATAAAAAATCCAGCTCGCGTTTATGCAATTGACCATCAACTGTCGAGAAAGCAATCATTTCTAAAAGTAAACTTCTCTTTTCTTCTTCGGTATTCATCAAATTTATTATTTTTAGCTAAAATATTATATTTAAATCTAAAACACAAAATAACTGATGATTAGAGGCATTTTCTTTTTTATTTTTCTCTGTTTTGCAATTGGAAATGCTCAAGAAAGCACCGCTTCAAAAAACGTATCAACTTTTACAATTGAAGCACCTCAACTCAAAACCACTAAAAAAATCTGGATTTATTTACCCGAAGGTTATTCAGCTTCAGCCAAAAAACACAGTGTTATTTACATGCATGATGCTCAAAATTTATTTGATGCCAAAACTTCTTATGTTGGAGAATGGAATGTCGATGAAAAATTAGACAGTCTTAAAGCTCCTGTAATTGTAGTTGGTATTGAACATGGCAATGAAAAGCGTATAGATGAATTAACACCATTCAAAAATGAAAAATACGGCGGCGGAAACGCTGATGATTATCTTGATTTTATTGTAAAAACTTTAAAACCCTACATCGACACGCATTATCGAACTAAAACCAAAGCAAAAAATACCACTATAATGGGAAGTTCACTTGGCGGTTTAGTTTCTTATTATGCTATTCTTAAATATCCTGAAGTTTTTGGCAAGGCGGGTATTTTTTCCCCATCATTTTGGTTTTCAAATGATATTTATAATTTAACGGAACAGGCTCCAAAAAATAAAACAAAAATTTATTTTCTCTGCGGAGATAAAGAAAGTGACGATATGGTAAAAGATTTAAATAAAATGGAACGGTTATTAGACAAAAACCGCTGCTATTGCCTGCATCTTACCAAAACTAAAATTATAAAAGGCGGCGAACACAACGAAAAACTATGGAGAGACGGCTTTGTCAAAGCGGTTCTTTGGCTTGGTTATTGAGCAAAATATTGACAAAAAAAAGCATCAAATATGAAACTAATTTTAAAAGAATATAACTTAAAGCTGAAACATACTTTTACTATTTCTAGAGAATCTATTGATTTTCAGCCTTCATTAATTGTCGAACTGCAAAGCGATGGTTTTTCGGGTTTTGGAGAAGCTACTTCAAACCCATATTACAAAACCACAGTTCCAATGATGATGGGAGATCTAGAAAAAATCAGAACCATTATCGAAAGTACTGAAAATGAAACTCCAGATGTTTTCTGGTCAAAAATTCATCCGTATCTAAAAGATGATATGTTTGCGCTTTGTGCTTTAGACTTGGCTTATAATGATTTGTATGCACGCAAAAAAGGCAAAAAATTATATGAATTATGGAACTATACGACCGAAAGAAATCCAATGACGGATTATACAATTGGGATTGCTTCTATTGAAAAAATGGTTTCAAAAATGCAGGAACTTCCGTGGCCAATCTATAAAATTAAATTGGGAACTAAAGAAGATATTGCAATTGTAAAAGAACTTAGAAAACATACTAATGCCGTTTTTAGAATTGATGCGAATTGCGGCTGGGGAGTCGAAGAAACGATCAATAATGCTATAGAACTAAAAAAACTAGGCGTTGAGTTTTTAGAACAGCCTATGAAAGCAGATAATTGGGAAGCACATAGAGAAGTTTTCAAACATTCTGTTCTACCTATTATTGCTGACGAAAGCTGTATTGTTGAAGAAGACGTTGCTAAATGTTTCAATCATTTTCATGGTGTAAATGTAAAATTGGTAAAATGCGGAGGATTAACTCCGGGAAAACGCATGATTGAAGAAGCTAAAAAACTAGGATTGCGAACAATGGTAGGCTGTATGACCGAATCTACGGTAGGTATTTCTGCAATTGCTCATTTACTGCCTCAACTTGATTATGTTGATATGGATGGCGCACTCCTTTTAGCCGAAGATATTGCAACTGGTGTAACTATAAAAGATGGTGTTGTAAGTTATTCTAATCTAAACGGAACTGGTGTTACACTGCTATAAAAAATGAAAGTCGACAAATTTCCCGATCGAGTTATTGAAATTGACCAAGAACAGTTTTTGTATTTTGGCGGAACTGCTTATTTAGGACTTCCAACCAATAAAGCTTTTCAGAATCTGGTCGTTAAAAACATTTTAAACTGGGGAACTACTTACGGCAGTTCCAGAACTGCTAACATCAAATTAAGAGCTTATGATGAAGGTGAAAACTTTTTAGCTTCTCATATTGGTTCAGAAAGTGCTGTTACAGTTTCTTCTGGAATGCTGGCGGGAAAATTGGTTATAGATTTAATAAAGAAGCAAACTGACTGTTTTTTTCATTTGAATGATACGCATAATGCAATCCGAATCGAAAACAGCCTTCCGTTATTTGTAAATAATCAATTAAACGAACGTTTATTAGATTCAAAGCGGGAGAAAATAGCGATTCTTACCGATGGAGTTCCTTCGTTTGAAACAAAACCCGTTGATTTATCTTTCTTAAAACAGATTCCAAGTCATAAAGAAATTACCTTGCTTATTGACGAATCTCATTCATTGGGAATTGTTGGTAAAAATGGTTCTGGAATTTATTCTTCAATTGACTTTTCTTTTAAAAGAAAAATAATGGTTTCGTCTTTAGGAAAAGCATTTGGATTAACTGGCGGTGTTATTGCATCTGATTTAAAATTTATTAATGAAATAAAGGAGTTAGAAACTTTTACCAGTGCAGCTGGAATGAACCCTGCATTTGTACAAACACTTTCAGATGCGAGAGAAATTTACACCTTACAGCACAAAAAACTCTTAGAAAATTTAGAATATATCAATTCGATTTTAATCAAAAATAACAATATTCTATTTGATAAAAACTATCCTTTAATTTATCTGCTATCAAATGAATTAGTAGAAAAATTAAA
The DNA here is from genome assembly GCF_044007415.1 of Flavobacterium sp. FlaQc-28. NCBI lineage: Bacteria > Pseudomonadati > Bacteroidota > Flavobacteriia > Flavobacteriales > Flavobacteriaceae > Flavobacterium > Flavobacterium sp. FlaQc-28. The sequence goes on along the minus strand of NZ_JBIPCM010000002.1, from coordinate 148,066 downwards.
CCAAGAAAAAATCATCATTGCAAGTTTTAAATATACTAAAGATGCTGAACCGTTAAATCGCATAGTAATTACCGCAAACCATTTAAAAGAAGATTTGGATAAGTTAATTCAGGTCTTAAATCATAACTAAAAAATACGCCAAGTTTTTGCTTTTAAAACGTACCTTTGTAAAAAATAAACGATGACAAATAACGATATACTTAAAAAACTTCGCGTGGCTTTAATGCTCCGTGATGACCAAATAGTTGAAATTTTAGAATTAGTAGATTTTAGAATTTCAAAATCAGAATTAGGTGCTTTTTTTAGAGCCGAAGATCATCCAAACTATATGGAATGCGGCGATCAGGTTTTGCGTAATTTCTTAAACGGATTGGTAATTCATTTGAGAGGAACTAAAGAAAATCCGAAAAACCCAACGGATGTTTTAGCAAAACATAAATCTGAAATTCCAAAGAAAGAAACTTCTAAAGAAAGACCCGAATTTAAAGCTTCTCCAAAAGATTCAGAAAAATATAGAGGTGATCAAAGTTCATCAAAGTCGGGTTCATCAGCTGGAAAACCTAAAAAGAAAGCATTTCCTAAAGGAAATGGAAAACCATCTGTTGTAGAAAAAGTGGTTTTCAAAAACGGCAATAAGAAAAAATCCTAATTGAGGATTTAACCGCAAAGAACGCAAGGTTCTTACTTAAAAGACTAAATATAAACGCAAAGTTCGCAAAGTTATATAGATAAAGCTTTGCGAACTTTGCGTTTGTATTCTCAATCCTAAGTAAAAAATCTTTGCATACTTTGCGGTTAAAAATCTATATCTTATTCTTTTCTATTTTATCAAAAAAAGCATCTTTAAAAGTAGCACCAATTGGTAATTCTTTTCCATTTACAAAAACAGAAAAATTATCTGTAGATTCAATATGCTGCAAAGAAATCACATGTGATTTATGAATCTGAATAAAATCATTTTCAGGAAGTGATTCTATTACATTTTTTAATGACGAATGCGTAATAATCTGCTGTTTTGAAGTATGAATACAAACGTAATTCTGTAGACTTTCTACATACAAAATATCGTTTAGGAAAATCTTTTGGAATTTGTTTTTTCCATCTGTTTTAATGAATAGAAAATCAGGACTATTATTTTGACTTGAAACAATCGTCTTTGATTCCGTATTCAGCTTTGAAACTGCTTGATAAAAACGCTCAAACGAAATGGGTTTTAATAAATAATCAACTGCATTCAATTCAAAACCTTCCAAAGCAAAATCAGGATAAGCTGTTGTAAAAATTACCTTTATATCCTTTGAAATAATTCTAGAAATCTGCAAACCTGTTAATTGCGGCATTTGAATATCTAAAAAAATAACATCAACTGCTTGTGTATTTATAAATTCTAAAGCCTTTAATGAATCATTAAAAACTCCCGTATTTTCAAGAAAATTAACTTTACCAATATAATTCTCCAGAATACGAGTTGCCGGCGGTTCATCGTCAACAATAATACATTTAAAAGCCATAAATTATTTTTTTAGTGGTATTTTTAAGTACGTTTTAAAGATATTATTTTCTTCGGTTTTTTCAAGTACAAATTTACCTTTATACATATATTCTAATCTTTTAGTTAAGTTATCAAAACCAATTCCGGTTGAAGAATAATTCTCGCCTTCTACGGTATAATTAAACGTTGAAATTTCTAAAAAATCCTCTTTTATTTTAATCAAAATAACTGCTTTTTCCTGTTCACTATTAAATTTTCCGTGCTTAAAAACATTCTCTACAAAATGAATCAAAGCTGACGAAAGAATTCTTTCATTCGAATAATTTCCTTTAATAGAAAAATCAAGATACAACTGATCTTCAAAACGTTTTTTCTGTAAATGAATATAGTTTTGAATAAATTGAATTTCTTTTGAAAGTACTGCCTCATCTTTATCAGTTTCGGTAATAACATAACGAAGTAAATCGGAAAGCACTAAAACATCTGAAGCCATTTCGTCGTCTTTTAAAATCAACTGACTGTAAAAAGAATTCAGCGTATTAAACAAAAAATGAGGGCTAACCTGAGCTTTCAACATTTGAAATTGAGCTTTTTTATTCTCTAAAAGTAATTCTTGATTTTGCTGCTGTGCACTCTGAAACTGCCAAAACAAATAACTCAGCGCACTAAAAATAACAGCAGGTAATCCAAAAAAGAAATTATCACGAATATAAAAACCCCATTCTAAATCGCCAACATGATAGTTATGTACTCCAATAATATTAAACATAATTACTTCCTGAAAAACATATCTCACTCCAGCAAAAAGGATTAATGAAAATGGAATGCTTAAAAAATAAAAATGAATTTTCTTTTTATTCAAAAACCAATCACAAACCGTATAAAAATTGACTACATAAATGACAAAAACAGAAAGAAAAAAAGTCGATGTAATCCAAAAGTAAAGCTTGGTTCGCTCGACCATTATTATTTTATTATTAATTCCATAATCCCAAAGACAGTACGTTAAAAACAATCCAAGAAAAAGAATAATGTGGTAGTAAAAAGGTATTTTAAGTTTCATATATATCAATTATAAATTCAAAAATACAATTATGACTTTAAATCTAAATAGTATTTATATGAAACCCTATTTTTTTAATGATGAACCATGAAAAATAGTATACCAACATTTTGAAAACAGAATATCGACAGTTGGTCAAGTAAAAGTGAGCGTTCATCAAAACCGAAAAAAAAGCTTGGAATCTGCCCCTACATTTGCAATGAATTTAAACACAAAATCATCATGCAAAAAATCATCTTATTACTAGTCCTTATTACATTTAACCTATCATCTGCTCAAACAAAAAAGAAACAAATCCTGCTCATTGGAACTTTTCATTTTGCAAATCCAGGAAATGATGTTGCCAAAATAAAAACATTTAATGTTATGTCTGAAAAAAGTCAAAAAGAGCTTGAAACCATGAGCGACAAAATCAAGAAATTTGGCCCAGACAAAATTTTTGTTGAATGGAGATTCACCAAACAAGCTGAATTAGATAAGTTTTACAATAAAAACACTGACAGTCTTTTCAAAAAAGATGCAAACGAAATTACCCAATTGGCACTTCGCACAGCGAAAAAACTAAATCACAAAAAACTATACGCAATTGATTACCGCACTCCTTTTCCTTACGATAGTTTAATGATGAGTATGGAAAAAGCGGATCAAAAGGATTTGATGGAGAAGACTAAAAACATGATGGCACAATATCAGAACGAACAAAATGAGAGAATTTCAAAAAGCACTTTAACAGAACTTATGCTTTATTTCAACGAAAAAGAAACGGACAAAGATAACTTACAATGGTACTTAGAAGTAGCAAACAGAACTGGAAAACCAGATGATTTTACAGGTGCTTCCTTAGTGACAAATTGGTACAAACGAAACTTATATATGTATTCTTTAATCCAAAAGCTAACTGAAAGCAAAGATGATAAAATAATGGTTCTAGTTGGCGGCGGACATGCTGCGATGTTCAGACAGCTTATTGAAAACGATCCAACGTTTGAACTTGTAGACTTATCGACTGTTTTGAAGTAAACTTTTTTTGCCGCAAAGTTTTTACCAAGGAATTATAAATACAAACGCAAAGTTCGCAAAGCTGTATGGATACAGCTTTGCGAACTTTGCGTTTATAAAAAGATTGTATTTTTTAAATATAGCCTGCGGTTTCAACCGCATGGACACAATGCACATCACAATCTGTAACATCACGGAGCTTCCTCGTGGTTGAAACCACGAGCTATGTCGAAATACAATCCGTAAAATTTTATTGATTTAGCTTTGCTCCCGATAGCTATTGGGATTGCGTTTATAATGTCACAGATTAGCAAATATCTTAGCGCATTTTGCGGTAAAATTAAAAACAAAAAAAATCCCTCCGAAGTATCGGAGGGATTTTCTATATAAATTGATTTCTTATTTTAATTAAGAAAGAGCAGCTTTAACTTGGTCAGCAGCTTCTTGGAATTGAACTGCAGATAAGATTGGCATACCAGAGTTGTCAATTAATTCTTTTGCAATTTCAGCATTTGTTCCTTGCAAACGAACGATAATTGGCACATTGATAGCGTCTCCCATGTTTTTGTAAGCATCAACAACACCTTGAGCAACACGGTCACAACGAACAATTCCTCCGAAGATGTTAATTAAGATAGCTTTTACGTTTGGATCTTTCAGGATAATTCTGAAAGCAGTTTCAACACGTTTTGCATCTGCAGTTCCTCCTACGTCAAGGAAGTTAGCAGGCTCAAAACCAGCATATTTAATTAAATCCATAGTTGCCATTGCAAGACCAGCTCCGTTTACCATACATCCTACAGTACCGTCAAGATCAACATAGTTTAGACCAACTTCTTTAGCTTCAACTTCGATTGGATTCTCCTCACGGATATCTCTCATTTCAGCATACTTAGGTTGTCTGTATAAAGCGTTATCGTCAATGTTAACTTTAGCATCAACAGCTAAAATTTTATTGTCAGATGTTTTTAAAACTGGGTTGATTTCAAACATTGAAGCATCAGAACCAATGTAAGCATTGTAAAGTACGTCGATGAATTTAACCATTTCTTTGAAAGCATTTCCAGAAAGACCTAAGTTAAAGGCAATTCTTCTTGCTTGGAAACCTTGTAATCCAACAGATGGATCGATTTCTTCAGTAAAGATCAAGTGTGGAGTGTGCTCAGCAACTTCTTCGATATCCATTCCACCTTCAGTAGAATACATAATCATGTTACGACCTGTACCTCTATTCAATAAAACAGAAACATAAAATTCAGAAGTTTCGCTTTCACCTGGATAGTAAACATCTTCTGCAACTAAAACTTTGTTTACTTTTTTACCTTCAGCAGATGTCTGAGGCGTAATTAATTGCATTCCGATGATTTGTCCAGCGATTTCTTCAACTTGTTGCAAGTTTTTAGCCAACTTAACTCCACCACCTTTTCCACGACCACCTGCGTGAATTTGTGCTTTAATAACATGCCATCCTGTACCAGTTTCGGCAGTTAATTGTTTTGCAGCAGCTACAGCTTCAACCGCATTGTTAGCCACAATTCCGCGTTGAATGCGTACTCCGTAACTTGCTAAAATTTCTTTTCCTTGATATTCGTGTATGTTCATAATATAGAATTTGTCTGGTTCTGAATTTATTTCAGAATAAAAGTGCGACAAAAGTAGCAAAATTCAACTTAATAGTAAAATCTTTTTCAATTAAAAAACACCTCAAATAGGTATTATAGGATTATTCTTTTTCAAAGCAAACAAATCGTTACCGAAACACTTTGTTAATGTTAACTTAAAATCACTATATCGTTTGAGATTTAACAAAAAATTCACCGAATTCAGTAGCTCAACGACGATTTTTCTTAATATATTTTAAAGTGCATTGTCATTTTATCATTTCGCAATGGTCAATATAACATTATTATCAATTAAGAAGCGTTTTTCTATTATTACAACAAAAATGTAAGTCAATTTATAATTTCAATACATTATGTTTAACGAAATCTTTATTTTTGTAGAAAAAATATCAAGAATGAAAGTTAAAGAACAAGGGCTTTATTTGCCTGAATTTGAACACGACAATTGTGGTGCAGGATTTATTTGTAATTTGAATGGTATTAAATCAAACGATATTATTCACAAAGCATTAGACATCTTAATTAAATTGGAACATCGTGGTGCCGTTAGTTCTGATGGAAGAACTGGAGACGGAGCAGGGATTTTGTTTGATATCCCTCATGATTTTTTTAAGAAAGTTTGTGACTTTGAAATCCCAGAAGCGCGTGAGTATGCAGTAGGAATGGTTTTTTTACCAAAAAGCAAAAACCAGGTTTCTTTTTGTATTAATGCATTTGAAGCAACTATCAAAGATCAAAACTTAAAAGTTTTAGGTTGGAGAGATGTGCCTGTTGACGTTGAAAATTTAGGGCAGATCGCCGCAGAAAAAGAACCAACAGTTAAGCAAGTTTTCGTTTCAAAAAACGGTCAAGATTTAACTGAACAAGAATTTAATGCAAAACTTTTTGCAGCTAGAAAAATTGCTGAACATGCCGTAAGAGGATCTAAAACCTCTGAAAGTCATATGTTTTATTTTACTAGTTTATCGACAACTACTATAATATATAAAGGTCTATTGATGCCGGAAGACATCAGCCGTTATTATATAGATTTGAAAGATCCAGACTTGGTGACTCGTTTAGCACTTGTACACCAGCGTTTCTCTACAAATACATTCCCATCTTGGGACTTAGCTCAACCGTTTAGATACATGTGTCATAATGGTGAGATCAACACACTTCGTGGAAACGTAAGCCGTATGCGTGCTCGTGAAGAGCTTATGCAGAGCAAAGTTTTTGGCGATGATATCAAAAAATTATTCCCAATTATCTTAGAAGGAAAATCAGATTCTGCTTCTATGGATATGGTGGTTGAACTTTTATTAATGACTGGTCGTTCTCTTCCAGAGGCAATGATGATGGTTGTTCCTGAAGCTTGGGAAAAACACCAAACCATGTCTCCAGAAAAAAGAGCTTTCTATGAATACAATGCTTGTATCATGGAGCCTTGGGATGGTCCAGCTTCTATTCCGTTTACAGATGGAAACGTAATTGGAGCTTTATTAGACAGAAACGGATTGCGTCCTTCTCGTTACACATTAACACACAGCGGTTTCGTAATCATGTCGTCAGAAATTGGTGTATTAGATATCGATCCAGAAGATGTAATTCAGCACGGACGTCTTGAACCAGGAAAAATGTTCCTGGTTGACATGAACGAAGGTCGTATTATAGAAGACGAAGAAGTAAAAAAATCAATCGTTACAAAACGTCCATACCAAGAATGGTTAGATGCTAACTTATTGCCTCTTGCTAAAGTTCCTTATACCAACAACCCTACTCCTGTTGAAAAACTAGATTTTTTAACTAGACAGCGTTTATTTGGTTACACCATTGAAGATTTAAAAACAATCATCAACCCAATGGGAGGTCAAGGAGCTGAAGCAATCAGTTCTATGGGTAACGATACACCATTGGCAGTATTATCAGACCAGCCTCAATTGTTGTACAACTATTTCAAACAATTGTTTGCTCAGGTTACTAACCCGCCTTTAGATGGTATTCGTGAAGAAATCATTACCGATATTAGTTTAGCGATTGGTGGAGATTTCAATATTTTTGAAATCGAGTCAAAACAATGTAAAAAACTAAAAATCCAAAATCCAGTTATTTCTAACGAGGATTTAGATAAAATTAGAAATATTGACCACGCAGATTTCAAATCGGCTACTATTTCAACTCTATATAAAATAGAAAAAGGAGTTAACGGTTTAGAGCGTGCGCTTGAAAAATGTGTTCAGGCAACTTTCAAAGCTGTAAATGAAGGATGTAATGTTATCATTCTTTCTGATAGAGGTGTAAGCGAAGAATTAGCTCCAATTCCAATGTTATTGGCTTGCTCTTACATTCACCACTCTTTAAACATTTTACAAGTTCGTTCTAAATTTGGAATTATAATCGAATCTGCTGAACCACGCGAACCTCATCATTTTGCTTTATTATTCGGATACGGTGCAAGTGCAATCAATCCGTACATGGTAAACGAAATCATTTACGATCAAGTTGCGCAAGGTTTCATCACTGGAGTAAAAGCAGATTACGCTGTAGTTAACTACAACAAAGCGATTGCAAAAGGAATCGTGAAAATCATGAACAAAATTGGTATCTCTACTTTACATTCATATAGAGCTGCTCAGATTTTCGAGATTTTAGGTTTAAACAAAACATTCACCTCTAAATACTTCCCTTACACGCCATCAAGAATTGAAGGAATTGGTTTAATGGAAGTGGAGAAAGAAGTAAAAAAACGTTTCCAAAAAGCTTTCCCAAATTCAAAAGTGGCAAGTTTGCTTTCTCTTGAAATTGGAGGTATTTACAGATGGAGACGTGGCGGTGAAAAACACATGTTTAACCCAACCACTATTTCTAAATTACAACAAGCGGTTCGTTTAAACAGCCCAGAAAGTTATAAAGAATACTCAAATGCCGTTAACGAGCAAAGCTCAAACTTAATGACCATTAGAGGTTTATTTGAATTCAACAACTTAGATCCAATTTCTATTGACGAAGTAGAACCTTGGACAGAAATTGTAAAAAAATTCAAAACGGGTGCAATGTCTTACGGATCTATTTCTAGAGAAGCACACGAGAATTTAGCGATTGCAATGAACAGAATCGGCGGAAAAAGTAACTCTGGAGAAGGTGGAGAAGATCCAAAACGTTTCCAGAAAGAAATTAACGGAGATTCTAGAAACTCTGCAATTAAGCAAGTTGCGTCAGGACGTTTTGGTGTTTCGATCAACTATTTGACAAACGCTAAAGAAATCCAAATTAAAATGGCTCAGGGAGCAAAACCTGGTGAAGGTGGACAGTTACCTGGAGAAAAAGTAGTGCCTTGGATTGCTGAAACTAGAAACTCTACACCTTATGTAGGTTTGATTTCACCTCCGCCTCACCACGATATTTACTCAATTGAGGATTTATCTCAGTTGATTTATGACTTAAAAAATGCAAACCGTGAAGCGCGCGTAAACGTAAAATTAGTTTCTGAAGTTGGAGTTGGAACCATCGCTGCCGGTGTTGCCAAAGCAAAAGCTGACGTAATCTTAATTTCTGGTTATGACGGAGGAACGGGAGCCGCACCATTAACATCTTTACAGCACACAGGTATTCCATGGGAACTTGGTTTAGCTGAAGCACAGCAGACTTTGATCTTAAATGACTTAAGAAGCCGTGTAGTTTTAGAGTGTGACGGACAGTTAAAAACAGGTCGTGACGTAGCTATCGCAGCTTTATTAGGAGCTGAAGAATTTGGTTTTGCAACGGCACCGCTTGTAGCTTCTGGATGTATCATGATGAGAGCTTGTCACTTAAATACTTGCCCAGTTGGTATTGCAACTCAGGATCCTGAATTGAGAAAAAATTTCAAAGGAACTCCAGAGCACGTAATCAACTTCATGTATTTTATTGCTGAAGAATTAAGAGAAATCATGGCACAGTTAGGTTTCAGAACTTTAAAAGAAATGGTTGGTCAGTCACAAAAATTAAATGTGAACAAAGCGATCAAACATTACAAAGCAAATGGTTTAGATTTATCACCAATTCTATACAAACCAGAAAAAGCGAAAACACAGCCAAATCACAATACAACTCAACAAGATCACCAACTTGAAAACGTATTAGATTTTGACATTATCAAAGAAGCGATTCCATCTATCTATAGAAAAGAGAAAACAAGAGTAACCTTTAAAATTAAAAATACAGACCGTTCTGTAGGTGCGATTTTGAGTAATGAAATCTCAAAAATTTATGGCGCACAAGGATTACCTGATGACACTATTTTAGTTGATTTTGAAGGTTCTGCCGGACAAAGTTTTGGTGCTTTTGCAACAAACGGATTGTCGTTTAAAATTCACGGAAACTGTAATGATTACTTAGGAAAAGGGCTGTCTGGAGGAAAACTAATTGTAAAAGTACCTCCTACTGCAACCTTCAAACCTGAAGACAATATCATTATTGGAAACGTTGCCCTTTACGGAGCTATTACCGGAGAGGCTTATATTAATGGAATGGCCGGAGAGCGTTTCTGTGTGAGAAATTCTGGAGCAACAGCAGTTGTTGAAGGAATTGGAGATCACGGTTGCGAGTACATGACCGGTGGTACAGTAGTAGTTTTAGGAAAAACAGGAAGAAACTTCGCAGCTGGTATGAGCGGTGGTGTAGCTTATGTTTACGATCCAAATAAAAAATTCGACTCAACAGTTTGTAACATGGAAATGGTTGCATTCGATCCATTGGAAGAAGAAGACGTTACAAAACTAAGACGATTGATCAAAAATCATTCATTGTACACCAGCAGTCCATTAGCAAAAAGAATTTTAGCAGACTGGGAAAATCAACAACAGCACTTCGTAAAAGTAATGCCAACTGATTATAAGAAAGCATTAAAAAGAATTGCAGAAGAAAAACAAATAGAAGAATTAATAGCTTAATTAAAAGGTTCTGAGATACAAAGATGCAGAGGTGCTAAGTTTTTCAACTCACCTCTCCCATTTTACAACTCACAACTAAATTTTATTAAAAATGTCATGGGTAAAATAGGCGGATTTAAAGAATATAACAGAGCCGACGAAAGTAATTTAGCAGTAGCAGAACGTGTTTCGAACTACAACGAATTTACTATTCCGTTAGCAAAAGATAAAGTAAAAGAACAAGGTTCAAGATGTATGGATTGTGGTATTCCTTTTTGCCACAGTGGTTGTCCGTTAGGAAATTTAATTCCTGACTTCAACGACATGGTACATCAGGAAGAATGGCAAAGTGCATTGGAGATTTTACAATCGACTAATAACTTTCCAGAATTCACAGGGCGTTTATGCCCTGCTCCATGCGAAAAAGCATGTGTATTAGGAATTATAAAAGATCCTGTATCAATCGAAAACATCGAGAAAAACATTGTTGAAATTGGTTTTGCAGAAGGTTGGATCAAACCACAAACTCCAAAAACAAGAACAGGAAAAACAGTTGCTGTTATTGGTTCTGGACCTGCGGGACTTGCAGCGGCGCAGCAATTAAACAGAGCGGGTCATACCGTTACCGTTTTTGAAAGAGATAATGCAATTGGAGGTTTATTACGTTACGGAATTCCAAATTTCAAATTAGAAAAAGGAATTATCGACAGACGTGTAGCTATTCTTGAAGCTGAAGGGATCACTTTCAAAACTGATGTAAACGTTGGTGTAAATTTCAGTGTTGAAGAATTAAACGCATTTGATTCTATCGTTTTATGCGGTGGAGCAACAGAAAGAAGAAGTTTGCCAACTAAAGGAATCGAAAGTAAAGGTGTTGTTCAGGCAATGGATTTCTTAACTCAACAAACTAAAGTTTTATTTGGAGAATCAATTCCAGATCAAGTTAAAGCAACTGGTAAAGATGTAATCGTTATTGGTGGTGGAGATACTGGTTCTGACTGTATCGGAACTTCAAACAGACACGGAGCTAAATCGGTAACTAACTTTGAGATTTTACCAAAACCTCCAGTTGGAAGAAGCGAGTCAACTCCTTGGCCTTTCTGGCCGTTGCAGTTAAAAACATCTTCTTCTCACGAAGAAGGCTGCGACAGAAACTGGTTGATCAACACTAAAGAATTCATTTCTAACGATAAAGGCGAATTAACCGGATTAAAAACGGTTGAAGTGCAATGGAAAATGACTCCAGGTCAACGCCCTGAATTAATCGAAAAAGAAGGTTCTGAAAAAATCTGGCCTTGCGATTTAGCTTTATTGGCTCTTGGATTTACAGGTCCAGAAAAAACTTTAAGCGAACAATTAGGAATCGAAACTGATTTTAGAAGCAACTACAAAGCACATAATTATCAGACAAACGTTCCTCACATTTTCACTGCAGGTGATATGAGAAGAGGACAATCATTAATCGTGTGGGCTATTTCAGAAGGTCGCGAAGCAGCAAGAGAGGTAGATTTGTTCCTTATGGGCTCTACCAACCTGCCTACTAAAGGAAGAGGAGATTTACCGAGTCTTTAATTTAAAGGTTCTGAGAAACTAAGGTGGTAAGATTCTAAGTTTTTTTTCTTAGCATTTTATTAAATCTTTATTCTGATAAACAACATAACTACTAACAAACCCTTGAATTTATATTCAGGGGTTTTGTTTTTTTTAGCCACTCCCGATAGCTATCGGGATTTACAGATTTAAAGGTTTTTTTTGTTTGCCACGACCCGAGCGATAGCGAATAGGCGAAGCAATTACACGAATTTTCATTCTTGGCTGGTTTCTATTTCAAACATAGCCCGTGGTTGAAACCACGGGAACACAATATTATGATATCGTTCAATCCGTAACGTTTCCCGTGGTTGAAACCACGGTCTATGCTGTCACATTCTGCGAAAAATAAAATTAAAAATTCGTGTAAATTCGTGTAATTCGTAGCTAAAAAACTTACTATATTAGTATTCTAAAATCTTACAACCTCAGAAAAGGTTACAAAAACTCAAAATAAGCAACTTTTTGTTCAAAATTAAACAATTTGTTACAATTTGTTATTTTTCTACAATTTATTTGCTGGTAATCAAAAGTGTAATAACTTTGCTCAAAATGATTTAAAAATGCAAGCAAAAGATTTACTGCAGTTAGCAGACCAATTTGGAAGTCCATTGTATGTTTACGATGCCGAAAAAATCCAATCTCAGTACAACAGATTAACTAAAGCTTTCTCTAAGGTAGAAAACTTGAGAGTTAATTACGCCATGAAGGCATTGTCTAACGTTGCGATTCTTCAGTTATTAAAGAACATGGGGTCTGGCTTAGATACTGTATCAATTCAGGAAGTTCAGTTAGGACTTCATGCTGGCTATGAACCCGAAAAGATTTTCTTTACACCAAACGGCGTTTCTCTTGAAGAAATCGAAGAAGTTGCCGCAATGGGAGTACAAATCAATATCGACAATTTATCTATTTTAGAGCAATTCGGAACAAAACATCCACATATTCCAGTATGTATTCGTATCAATCCACACGTAATGGCGGGCGGAAATGCTAACATTTCGGTTGGACATATTGATAGTAAATTCGGAATTTCTGTTCACCAGATTCCGCATATCTTGCGAATTGTCGAAAACACAAAAATGCACATTGTGGGTATTCACATGCACACAGGATCTGATATTTTAGATATCGAAGTATTCTTGTATGCTGCTGAAATCTTGTTCGATACCGCTAAACATTTCAAAGAATTACAATTCTTAGATTTCGGAAGCGGATTCAAAGTTCCTTACAAAAAAGACGATATCGAAACAGACATCGAAGAATTAGGTAAAAAATTATCTAAAAGATTCAACGCTTTCTGTACAGAATACGGCAGAGATTTAACGTTGATTTTCGAACCAGGAAAATTCTTGGTGAGCGAAGCAGGTCATTTCTTAGTAAAAGTAAACGTAGTAAAACAAACAACATCAACAGTTTTCGCTGGAGTAGACAGTGGTTTCAACCACTTAATTCGCCCAATGTTGTACGGATCTTCACACCATATCGAAAACATCTCAAACCCAAAAGGAAAAGAGCGTTTTTACTCTGTTGTAGGATACATTTGCGAAACAGATACTTTCGCCAACAACCGCAGAATTCAGGAAATTACTGAGGGCGACATTTTATCTTTCAGAAATGCTGGAGCTTATTGTTTCTCAATGTCTTCAAACTACAATTCAAGATACAAACCAGCCGAAGTTTTATGGATGAACGGACAAGGAATCTTGATTCGTCAAGCTGAAACATTTGAAGATTTACTTAAAAATCAAATTCCATTGCCACAAGAAATTGCTGCAACAGTTTAAAATAAAAAAAAAAGAGAATATCTATTTAATCCCGTTTCTTAATTGAGATGGGATTTTTTTTGCTTTTATTTCACGCAGATCTACGCAGATTTTTCTATTTATTATAATTGTCAGGCTGAGCGAAGTCGAAGCCCGCGCAAAGTAACCACAATATTTGTCATTTCGACCGAAGGAGACTCGAGCGATAGCGAACAGGCGAAGCAAATCTTCGCAAGAAAATCCGCAAAAAAAATCAACACAAACGCAAAGCAACCATCAAGTTTGTCATTTCGACGTAAGGAGAAATCTTAGCAAGAAACTCCACCCCTAATATGAACATTGCTATTTTCTATTACTCTTCTAGAATTTAGACTTTTTTAAGAAACTTATCATCGATTTCATCTAGAAATTCAAAAGCATCGAGAGGAAAAAGCTGGTGCACAACTTCTAAAATTAAAGACAAATTTATAGTTGTTCTTATATCAGTTTCTGAAATTTTATGTACGTCGTTATCCACGCCTAAAATACATAGTTTCAGCATTTCGTTAATAGCGCTGCCAAGCTCATAGTAACTTGAAAACGTAACTTTAGCAACATACTGCTCATTTTCTTTATTAGCCGATTTTAGAGTTTCAAAATAATAACGCATTAATTTTTTAAATTTCTCTTCATTTTCCATTTCATTTTTTTTCATTGACATTTGATTTCTTGTGTGTATTTTTAAGCATTATTTTATTTTATAATTCCATAATTTTAAAGTAAGAAAAATTGTATTTTTACTCCTCGCAAGTAATCAATAGATTTTCGGGTAATCGACAAATGCTAATTGTATCTTACAAAGTATTTTTGTTTTTTACAACGATCAAAAAAAATCTAATAATTTTTAAATATCTTTGAGCTATGACTACAACAGCAAAACCAAAACATATTGGAAGAAACATAAGCCGAATTAGAGAGCTTAGAGGTATGAAACAAGAGGCACTCGCTTTTGCAATTGGTGTTACTCAGCAAACTGTATCAAATATTGAAGGAAGTGAAACCATTGACGAAGAAAAACTAGATGCTATTGCAGAAGTTTTAGGTGTTTCGGCAGAAGCTATAAAAAATTATAGTGACGAAGCTGTATTTAATATTATTGGAAACACGATCAATAATAATGATAATGCATCAATGAACTCAAATATTCAATACCAACCAACATTCAATCCAGTAGATAAATTAATTGAATCTTATGACGAAAACAAAAAGCTTTACGAACGTTTGGTTCAGGCTGAAAAAGACAAAGTAGAATATTTAGAAAAATTACTAAAAGGAAAATAATTCCTCAACAATACATTTTATGAAAGCACAAATATCTTTTTATTTTGTGCTTTTTTTGTGCACAACCAAAATTTCAATCCAAACTTTAAACCTATGAAATTAAATCTACTCACATTATTTTTTGTCTTATCAGTAAGTTTTATTTATTCTCAAAAAACAATCAAAATAATTTTAGACCCAAAAATAAAAGCGTTGGCTCTTGAAAATATAAATACAACAAACAACGGATCACAATATGCGATAGATTCGATTTATGGAACAGTTTATAGAGGAAAAAATATGGTTGAAGACACTATATTTTATGATCATCTAAAAAATGATTTTACAAAAAAAGATTTTATGTGCAATCATTATTACGAAAATGATACACTTATTATTAAAGGTGGTTTTGGCAGTAGATTTTAGGTTTACGGTTTCGTTGCAAAAGTATTTCCAAATAAAACCGCAGAAATAAAATTGCGCAAATTTTGGGGTTATCCCTCTTATTTTACAAGTAGAGACCAGGTAGATGCTAAAAGCGAAATACTTGTTTATACAAGAACTTCAAAACTTGTTCTCAACAGATTACCTAACAATAAATCTGATCGTAAACATATTTATGGCTGTGTCGATTTTTTAAGCGAAGATTTTTTTGTTGAAATGAAAGACAAAAAAACTGGAGAACCTTACAGAGAAAAAAACACAATGGAATACAAGATTTATTTTGACAGCAGGTATCTCAAAGATGATGAATAACACAACCATTTTACTTCTGCAGTAAAATAATAGAACTAAACAAATCAAACCACCAAATCCATGAAAATCACGATTTCCTTATCAATATTTTCCCTACTGCTTACAACCAATATATTCAGTCAAACCATCACAGACTTAAAACTAAAACCAAAAGAAATTCCAAAAACCTATACTTTAAGTGACGGCAATATTTGTGTAACACCTCAAGCCTGTACTTTTTACAATGATATAGAAACCTACAGCAATATTGTTGGAACTGTAAAAAGCAAAGCCATACAGAGTTTTAAAAGTAAAACAGATCGCGGTTCTATACTGTATTTTGAATTTGAACACGTTTTTAAAGGCGACCGTTTTCTGCAAGGATTATTATGGGGAAAAGACGGTCAGCCAACTAAAGAACATCCCGAAGAATATCTCGTAAAAGGAAAATTTCTAGTTATTTGGAGTTTGCATTCAGACAGTCCGCTAAAAGAAAAATCTGAAACTAAAATAGAGACACTTTTACAATAAAATCCTAATCAAAGCTTCATTTTAAATGATTAATTTTACGCGATAAAAAACAACAAAAATGAAACTACAAATACGAATTCTGCTTTATTCCATTTTATTCTTTTTATACCTTACCTCTACTCATTTTTTTCTATCACTTGGCGAAATATTAAAAACTGATCCTTACATAACTATGGGTTGTGGTTTTGCTGTTTTAAATAGTATTTATGCTTTTTTAGGATTAAAATGGAAACCGATGCTAAACATAATTTGTTCTATTGCCATTGCCTCTTTAGCATTATTTTTGGCGGTGCAGTTTGCCAATTTACATTTACTTTCAAATTATGATCCTTACTTAGTTAAAACAGCCATATTTACAAATGCTCTTTTATCTATTATTTTTTGGGAAATTGTGTATCAATTAAAGAATAGGAAACAATAACAATATTTCTATTGACTCAAGCTTAACTAGACCAATAAATAAGCACTGCGAAGCTTTAGTCAAATGAACACTCCTTATAAAATGAACCGAACAGAAACTCGAATAACCGATAAAGACATCCAAACCATAAAAAGTAAAGTAAAAAAAACGAAAGTCTTCATATTTGTATTTCTTTCATTTATTGCACTTTGGTCTTGGGGATTAAGTGATTTAGATACTTTGTTTTCGATATTCAATACCATCGTTTTTGTTATTATTCTCATAGCCCTCGTCGTGTTAGTACTTTCCTTAAAAAGATTAAAAGTAACAAGCAACGACCTCTCAGCACAAATTAAGATTGTAAACACTTTTAAGGTGATTGATAAATATTATACCTTAAAAAAAAGTAGGAATTATTTTATTGTATTTAATTCGAAAGATATACCTAAATATGAGGTTACAAAAAAAACCTATTCCCTAATAAATATTGATGACTTTATTGAAATCGAATATTCAAAATTTGCTTTCTGGATACTCAAAATTGAACATAATGGAAATGATATCGAGAATAAACAAAATATTCAATAACCAATAAAACAAAGTTTTTTCGTACGCAATTTTTTATATTCGCATTTTAAATTTTATCTAAGCCAATATGAAAATTAAACCTTTACTCCTTTTAGCAATACTTATTATTTCTTGCCAAACAACAAACCTTTTCTATAGCTCCAATGTGAATAATATGCAATAAAAGAATATCAACTTCTAAATTATTTAAATGTGAAAAATGCATTAGAAATTGCCAATCGTTTTAGAGAAATTATCCTTAACGGAACTTGGGTTGCAAATACCAATTACAAAGACCAGCTCGAAAAACTAGATTGGAAAATTGCCGTTACTCCTATTCAGAACTTAAATACAATAGCTATTCTGGCGCAGCATATACACTATTATATTGACGGAATTAATACTGTTTTTAAAGGCGGAACTCTAGACATAAAAGATAAATTCAGCTTTGACTTTCCTCCTATTTCTTCTTCCGAAGACTGGGAAATTTTTCTAGAGAAATTTTGGAGTTCTTCTGAAGAATTTGCCTCTTTTGTCGAACAAATGTCTGATGAAAAATTAGACCAGTTTTTTGCTGATGAAAAATACGGAACCTACAAAAGAAATATTGATGCTATGATTGAACATAGTTATTACCATTTAGGACAAATTGTTTTGATTAAAAAACTGCTGACAAAATAAGGTTTATTAAAAACTAAACGTTTTAATCCAGCCCCGATAAAGGCGATATTCTCGCAGAAATAAAGACGAAAGCGGGACTAAAGGTTCTTGTAAAAACATAAAGTTCTGCTCCTTAAAATAAATTAAAAAAAGGCATGGTTGTTGAAAATTAAATGAAATATATTTGCACTTTCAAAAAAATACTATGCAAAAAACTACTTTATTATTCTCTATATTCTTTCTGATTCTCTCATCGTGCGGCGTAAAAACAACTCAGGCCTTAATAAGCGATGGCAATTATGACGGTGCTATTGATCGCGCAGTTGAAGCTTTGAGAACAAAAAAAGATTCAAAAGGAAAACAAGATTATGTGTATTTACTAGAAGAAGCTTTTGCAAAAGCCAAAGAAAGAGATCTTCGTGATCTTGATTTAATGATTAAAGAAGCTACTCCTACTAATGCTGAACGTGTTTACAACACCTATTTACAATTGAATAACCGTCAGGAAAAAATAAGACCATTATTGCCTCTGCCACTATTAAAACAGGGAAAAAATGCTTCTTTTTCTTTTGATAACTACTCAAACCAAATTATAAGCAGTAAAATTGCTCTTACCAGATATTTATACGAAAATGCTTTGACTCTTTTAAAATCAAACAATAAACTTGATTATAGAAAAGCCTATGACGATTTAACGTATTTAGAAAACATCAGTCCAAACTATAAGAATGCTAAAAAACTAATGGAAGACGCACTGTTTAAAGGAACTGATTTTGTAGATGTTTATGCTAAAAATCAAACCAATATGGTGATTCCGAAAATGCTTCAAGACGATTTATTAGATTTTAAAACGTACGGACTAAATGATAAATGGACCGTTTATCACAGCGCCCGACAAAAAAATATTACTTACGATTACAGCTTAATAATCAATTTTAGACAAATAAATATTTCGCCAGAACAAATTAAGGAGAAAGAATTTATAAAAGAAAGACAGATTAAAGATGGCATGAAAACACTTTTAGACAGTCGAGGAAGACCTGTAAAAGACAGTTTGGGCAAGGAAATAAAAGTCGATAATTACAGAATGCTTCGCGCAAATGTTTACGAATTTAGACAATTTAAGTCTTGTCAAGTTACTGCAGTGGTAGATTATGTTGATGTAAGAACAAATCAATTACTACAGTCATTTCCTGTAACCAGCGAATATTTCTTTGAGAATATTTATTCGACTTACAAAGGCGACAGAAATGCCTGCGACGATAACTATATCAGTTATTTTACAAAACGCGCGATTCCTTTTCCTAACAACGAACAAATGGTTTATGATACCGGCGAAGATTTAAAAGCAAAAATTAAAGATATTATTGTTCGAAATAAATTCAGATAATAAGCCCATCTAATTCAAAATAGAAGTAGTTAAAAACAAAATATGAAATTTAGAATTTTAGTTATCGCCACACTCTTTTTTATCTCTTGCAAAAAAGAAGATAAACAACCGGCTGACTCAACTGCAACTACGAAAAAAGACACACTCCAAAAAACGGAGAAAATAGAAATCAAAAATACTGCAGATACAATCATATTATCAAAAAAACATAAAACAAATAAAATTTTATGTGATCTTGACGGAGATGGTTTAAATGAAACTGTCGAAATTGTAAGAAGCACTAAAAACGCAAAAAGCGGTTTGAGAATCATTTTCGGGAACGGAAATAAAACCGATTATTTTGGTATGGGAAATGATATTTTGGATCAAGGTTTTGATGAGATTGACTGGGCTGGAATATTTGAAAAAGCACCAAAAAATGAATTGTACTGGGATAACGTAGGCGAAAATGGCGATATACTTGCAGATGAAGAAATCAAAGAAGAAGATAAAATAAAACTGCTAAATGACGGAATATTTATTCACGCCGAAGAAAGCTGCGGCGGTGGAATAATTTATTTGGAAAACGGAAAATACAAATGGATTCAGCAAGAATAATTTTATAGATTTATAAAAACATTACATTTAGATTTAGACAGAGGCTCACTTAATACAGTGAGCCTCTGTTTGTTTTGCAACATTACATTTCTCTGCGTTTTACTTCATTTTGCAGTTATGATTAAAAAAAAAATCAAAATTTATATTGCGCAACCAAAAAGTTGCGTATATTTGCAACTGATTAGTTGCTTATTTAAATAATTAAAAAATGAAACGAGATATTTTTCAAGCCATTGCTGACCCAACCCGAAGAGCAATTCTGGTTTTAGTTGCTTCTAATGCATTAACTCCCAATGCAATTGCAGAGCAATTTAATACAACAAGACAAGCAGTTTCTAAACACATTAAAATTCTTAATGAATGTGAATTATTAGATGAAACAAAAATGGGAAGAGAAATTTATTATCAACTCAAAATCGATAAAATGAAAGAAATTGATCAATGGCTTGAGCAATTTAAACAAATATGGGAAAGCCGTTTCAGTCAATTAGATCAAGTATTAATGAACCTAAAATCTAAAGAAAATGGAATCTAATTTAGCAATGAATTTTACTGTAGATAAAGAAAATAAAACGGTAAACATAAAACGTGAATTTAATGCTCCTTTACCAAACGTTTGGTCGGCATGGACCGAACCCGCAATTCTAGATCAATGGTGGGCGCCGGCGCCTTTTAAATCGAAAACGAAAAGTATGGATTTTAAAGAAGGCGGACGAAGACTTTATGCTATGGTTGGTCTGGAAGGCGAAGAACGCTGGAGTTCTTTTGATTATACTTCTATTTCTCCAAAAACAAACTTTAAATATTCTTCTAACTTTTGTGATGCTGATGGAAATCCAAATTCAGCTTTTGGAAGCTCATATTGGGATTTAACGTTTTCTGAAAAAGGGAATCTGACGGTTGTTGATATTGCAATTAAACGAGATAGTTTAGAAGAATTAGAAAAAATAATCGAAATGGGGTTCAAAGAAGGAATTACAGCCACTATGCAAAGTTTGGACAAAATCTTTGAAGCATAAAAATAAAAACAGAGTCAAAAAATAGTAATAAATCTAAAATCGAAAGAAAATGAAATCTAATCTATTAATGAATTTTACTGTAGACAAGGAAAACAGCACTGTAAATGTAAAACGCGAATTTAATGCTCCTCTTGCAAATGTGTGGTCGGCATGGACAGAAGCAGAAATTCTAGATCAATGGTGGGCACCATCTCCTTGGAAAGCCAGAACAAAAAGCATGGAATTTAAAGAAGGCGGCCGACGACTTTATGCTATGGTAGGACCACAAGGCGAAGAACACTGGGCAATAGCCGATTTTACATCGATAACACCTAAAACTAATTTTAAATATCTAGATGCTTTTAGTGACAACGAAGGAAACTTAAACGCAGATTTTCCGCGTTCTGACTGGAATGTTAACTTTTCTGAGCAAGGAAATTTGACAATTGTAGATATTGCCATTAAACATGATAAACTATCCGATTTAGAAAAAATTATCGAAATGGGCTTCAAAGAAGGTTTCACAATTGCTCTTGAAGGTTTGGATGAAATTTTTGCGAAAAAATAAAAAAAGTCATTAAAATAGTATAAAGACGAAAGCTTCAAAACAATAAAATTGTAACTTTCGTCTTTATACTATTTCCTTTAAACAATGAACAATTTCTCAACTTCAATCCTCTTATTCCTTTTTTCAATTTCTATTTTCAGTCAGAACAACAAATCAAAATCAACAGACATTAGCAAACCATTTGTACTTGGGGTTATTGATGAAATACAATCGAAAGAATTAGGCGAAAATAGAATTTTAAACATTTATCTTCCTGAAGGCTACACAGCAAAAGACACGACAAAATATCCTGTAATTTATTTATTAGATGGTTCTGCAGATGAAGATTTTATACATATCTCAGGTTTAGTACAGTTTAATAGTTTTGAATGGATCAATCAAGTTCCAAAATCAATTGTTGTAGGTATTGCAACCGTAGATCGAAGAAGAGATTTTACTTTTCCTACAACTGTTCAAAATGATAAAAACCGATTTCCAACAACGGGGCATTCGGATAAATTTATTGCTTTTATCGAAAAGGAATTACAGCCTTTTATTGACAAAAAATACAAAACAAACAATTCAAAAACCATTATAGGGCAATCTCTGGGTGGATTACTGGAAACAGAAATCTTATTCAAAAAACCATTACTATTTAACAAATACGTAATTGTAAGTCCGAGTTTATGGTGGAATAATGGTTCTATTTTAAATCAGAATCCAGAAATTCTTCAGGAAAACTTCAAACAGAAAACAGAGATTTATATTGCAGTAGGCAAAGAAGGTCTTACTCCTACAGAAATTCCGCGTGTAATGGAAGTTGACGCTAATCTATTGGCAGAAAAAATAAAAGCATCTCAAAGCAAAAATATAAAAGTCTATTTTGATTATTTCCCAGAGGAGAATCACGGTACAATTTTACATCCTGCCGTTTCAAATTCTTTTAAATTCTTTTATCCTCAAAACAAATAATACAAATGAAAATTACTGAAGAAAGCAAATTAGACAATCCCGTTTGGAATTCATTATCAGAAAGTCATCAAAAATTTGCTTTAGAGTATAACGGAACCAAGTTTTATAATCCTGATTATTGTCCGTTTGGAGGATATTTAGAACTTGAGAGTACTCCAGAATCAGCAGATAAATATGCTTCATTATGCGGCAATTTCTTTATTGTTGGCGAAAAGCCTAAAATTCTTGACACTTTAAAAATTGCCAAAGAACTCATTTGTCTTCAAATGATTGTTCGTGAAAAAGTGCAAATAACATTTGACAATGAAATTATCAAACTCACTGAAGAACATAAAGAAGAGTTATTTGAATTGGTAAATTTAGTTCAACCTGGATATTTTAAAGCCAATACATTTTTATTGGGTAATTACTACGGAATTTTCTCCAATAAAAAATTAGTATCCATTGCAGGCGAACGAATGAAAATGAATAATTTTACCGAAGTCAGCGCCATTATAACGCATCCAGATCATACCGGAAAAGGTTACGCCAAACAATTGACTTCACATGTTGTAAACAATATTTTTGATGAAGGCAAAATTCCATTTTTACACGTTGTCGAAACTAATCTTGGAGCCATAAAACTCTATGAAAAACTAGGCTTTGTTACACGAAGAAAAATGAGTTTCTGGAATATTTCTAAAAAGTTGTAAATTTAGATTTCTATTCATTTATCATTTTACGAATCATGACACCAAATAAACAAACCATAAACGAATATATGGCTGCTTTTATGGTAAGTGACCATCAAAGAATTCTTGCCTGTCTTACTGATGATGTAGTTTGGGAAATGCCTGGAATATATCAACATGTTGGTAAAAAAGCTTTTGACAAAGAAATTGAAAATGACAATTTTATTGGCAGTCCAACGATTCAGATTATAAAATTAATCGAAGAAAATGATATTGTAATTGCCGAAGGCGCTGTTCAAGGAAACATGAAAAACGGTAACAAACTGGATGCCATTTTTTGTGATGTTTTTGAAATGGAAAACGGAAAAATAAAAAAACTCACTTCCTATCTAATGTCTAAAAATGCCAATTTAAAATTTGAATAATCTGGAATTCAAATCTTAAAAAATATTTTTTATATCTTTGCCTCACTAAATAAACCGCACAAACTCTATGTGATTAAAAATTTCTTTCGGACAATTTTAAGGTAAGCCTCAAAAGGCTTGCTCATTTGTTTATTCCTTAAAGAAAGAAATTATGGTTATTTTACAAAATATCTCATACCTGCATTCAAACAAAGATTTGCTGTTTGATAAAATCACTTTTACCGTTAATCCTCACGAAAAAATTGCTTTAATAGGAAGCAACGGTGTTGGAAAATCGACATTATTAAAAATTATTG
Organism: Flavobacterium sp. FlaQc-28; assembly: GCF_044007415.1. Classification (NCBI taxonomy): domain Bacteria; kingdom Pseudomonadati; phylum Bacteroidota; class Flavobacteriia; order Flavobacteriales; family Flavobacteriaceae; genus Flavobacterium; species Flavobacterium sp. FlaQc-28. Next base: position 124,557 of record NZ_JBIPCM010000002.1, on the reverse strand, counting down.
CGGATGAATTACAACCTGCTGGCGGAGTATTAAAAACGGATTCTAAGCCTTATTATCTGCCGCAAATATTCGGACAGTTTAATCATCTTAGTATTGCTCAGGCTTTGCAGGTTGAAGATAAACTGAATGCGCTTCAAGAAATTCTTAACGGAAATGTTTCTGAAGAAAATCTCAGCACTTTAAACGACGACTGGACAATTGAAGATCGCTGTAATGAAGCACTGCAATATTGGCAATTGCAAGATTTAAATTGGAATCAGAAATTAGAAACATTAAGCGGCGGGCAAAAAACAAAAGTTTTCCTAGCTGGAATTTCAATTCATCAGCCTGAACTTGTTTTGCTTGATGAACCAAGTAATCATTTGGATGTTTCAGGAAGAGAATTGTTATACAATTTTCTAAAAAATACTTCTTCAACTTTGATTGTTGTAAGTCACGATCGAAAACTACTTAATTTATTGCATCCGGTTTACGAATTATCAAAATACGGAATTACGATTTATGGCGGTAACTACGATTTTTATACTGAACAAAAACGTATCGAAAACAATGCTTTAAGCCAAGATATTCAGGGTAAAGAAAAAGCTTTACGCAAAGCAAAAGAGAAAGAACGCGAAACTCTCGAACGTCAAAACAAACTTGATTCCCGCGGTGAAAAGAAGCAAAAGAAAGCTGGAGTTTCTAGAATTATGATGAACACTTTACGCAATAATGCCGAAAACAGTACTGCTAAAACGAAAGGTGTTCATGCTGAAAAGATTAGTGGAATATCAACCGAATTACAGGAATTGCGATCCTCTTTACCTGATATTGATCAAATGAAATTTGGCTTTGCCAAAACAAATTTACATAAAGGCAAAACACTTTTTTCAGCGACTGCTATTAACCACAGTTACGAAGATCATTTGCTATGGGAAAAACCGCTTAGCTTCCAAATTCTAAGTGGTCAGCGTATGGGGCTGAAAGGTTTAAATGGCTCTGGAAAAACAACTTTGATTAAAATAATCATGGGTGAATTGCATCCCAAAATAGGAACAATTTACAAAGCCGATTCGAAAATTATTTATATCGATCAAGATTATTCACTTATCGAAAATGGAATTTCGGTTTATGAACAGGCTCAAAAATTTAATGTTTCGGGTTTACAGGAACATGATGTAAAAATGAAACTGAATAAATTTCTGTTTTTGCAAAATGACTGGAACAAGCCTTGTTTCGCTTTAAGCGGAGGCGAAAAAATGCGTTTGATGCTTTGCTGCTTAACAATTAATAATCAAGCTCCGCATATTATTATTTTGGATGAACCAACAAACAATCTTGACATTCAAAATATCGAAATCTTGACAGCAGCAATTAATGAATATAAAGGGACTTTAATTGTGGTTTCGCACGATGCTTTTTTTTTGGAGGAAATACTTATTGAGGATTTTATTGAATTATATTAAAATTTGTCATTTCGAGGAACGAGAAATCACACACGCTGAGCACGCGCTGTTGTCTAGTTTCTTATGAAGATTTCGCATTCCTCGGAATGACAAGATTACGCAGAACTTTGTCAAAGTTTGAAACTTTGACAAAGTTTTCTGTACAAAGTATTATAATCTAAAGTCAATTACCCAAGCCACCCCTCACGATCTAAACTTCGATATTGAATTGCTTCGGCGATATGCTGGGAAATTATATTTTCTGAATTATCTAAATCGGCAATCGTGCGTGCTACCTTCAAAATTCTATCATAAGCTCTTGCAGAAAGATTCAAACGTTCCATAGCTGTTTTTAAAAGTTCTTTAGATTGTTCGTCTAAGGCACAAAACTCCCTAATAAGTTTACTGCTCATTTGTGCATTATAATGGATGTTTTCTACGTTTTCAAAACGTTTGGTCTGAATTTCACGTGCGGCGGTTACACGCTTACGAATTTCGACACTGCTTTCGGCTTTACGGTCGTCTGCCAATTTATCAAATGGAACCGGAGTAACTTCAATATGAATGTCAATTCGGTCTAAAAGAGGACCTGAAATTTTACTCATATAACGTTGCATTTCGTGCGGTGACGAAGTATTAGGCATGCTTGGATCATTAAAAAAACCACTTGGACTTGGGTTCATACTTGCCACAAGCATAAAGGATGAGGGATAAGTTACGGTAAATTTTGCTCTTGAAATTGTTACTTCACGATCTTCTAACGGCTGGCGTATTACTTCTAAAACATCACGCTTAAATTCTGGCAATTCGTCTAAAAACAAAACGCCATTATGTGCCATCGAAATTTCTCCCGGCTGCGGATAACTTCCTCCTGTTATATTTGCTAGTAGATGCTAAAAATCTAATTATTTATCACGCTTATTACACAAGTAGATGCTAAAATAGTTCATGCAATTCCTTAAATATAGAATCTTACAACAAAAGATGACACTAAAACTAAAAAAAAGAGTACGTGAAATTAGCTTCAAAAGCAGTTCACTTTCTGGACAGATATGCAGTAAAAAACTGAGCAGATCAATTCAATTTGAATCTTCTTTAGAAAAAGATTTCATATACTTAATTGAATTTGATATAAAAGTATGCTCTTATCTAGAGCAACCAATCGAAATACCTTACATAGATTCCCAAGGTAAAAACAGAAAATATACTCCAGATTTTTTAATAAACTATCACGATAAATTTCGAAAAGACGAAATCATTGAGATTAAATACGAATCTGAACTTTTAGAAAAAAAAGATGAACTAGAAGAAAAATTTGAATCTGCTAGAAAATATTGCATCAATAATGATTTAGTTTTTAGAGTAATTAGCGATGCATACATTCGTGATGAAAAACATATACTACTTAAAAACATAAAATTTCTTTCCAGATATAGAGATTTCTTTGACAAAATTGATTATCAAGCAACTGGTTTACATTTTGATACTAGTTACGCTTGTATATTGTTGGATAAAATTGATCAATGTGAATGCTGTACAATTAATCAATTAATCAGTAAAATTACAAATGACTGGGAAAAGAAAGCTGAGTTAATTTTCTTAACTTGGTATTTAATCGCAAACAATTTTATTGAATGTGATTTAAATAACCCATTAAACTTAAATTCTGCTATATGGAAAGATTAGTTATTGAAATAGGTGAAAAGGTAATTTTTAAAAATAGAGAAGCAGTAATAATTAGAATTGTAGATATAGATCAGGTGAGTATTCAAGAATTACAAAATAATGTTATACACACCGTAAAAACTTCTGAAATAAAAAATTACACTAATTCAACTAAAAAATTACCCGATAATAATATTTCTGCGTTAACAGAGAAAGAATGGGATGAAGCACAAAGGAGATTTGAGATTATAAAACCTATATTAGGTAATAGAAAAAACTTTAAATTAATAGAAAGTATATCTATTGACAAAAAAATTCATTACACAACAATATACAGATGGTTAAAACTTTATGATGAAACAAGTGTAATATCTTCTTTGTTAGGTCATAAAAAAAATGGAGGACGAGGAAAAAGCAGATTATCTAATGAGCAAGATATAATCATAAACAATTCAATTAATAATTTATACTTAAATCCGTCAAAAAAATCGATTACAAAAATTGTAAGAGATATTGAAAAAAATTGCAAAGACAAAAATATTCCAATTCCTCATTCAAACACTATTCGAAAAAGGATAAAATCATTATCTGAAGAAGAAGTACTAAAAGCTAGGTTTGGGAAAAGTAAAGCTAGAGACAAATTTGAACCGATAAAAAATTCTTTCCCCGGTGCCGACTATCCTCTATCTGTTGTTCAGATCGACCACACCAAAGTTGATATTATTCTTGTGGATGAACATTATAGAAAGGCTTTCATCAGACCTTGGCTAACTATCGCTGTAGATGTATACAGTAGAATGGTTGTTGGTTTTTATCTTTCTTTTGATCCACCCGGAGAAATGGGAACAGGTCTTTGTATTGCAAATTCAATTCTTTCCAAAGAGATTTGGATGGAACGAAATCATGTCGAAGGCGAATGGCCTTGTTGGGGCATTATGTCAACAATACATGTTGATAATGCCCGAGAGTTCAGAGGAAATATGCTTAGAAAAGCTTGTCAAAACTATGGTATAAATTTAGAATTTAGACCAGTAGCTCAGCCTCATTGGGGAGGGCATGTTGAACGATTATTAGGAACTTTTTCAAAAGAGATTCATAACTTACCTGGAACAACATTCTCTTCTCCTGAAAGTCGAATAAACTATGATTCAGAAAAAAATGCTTCCTTAACAATCTCTGAATTTGAGAAATGGCTAATGACTTATATAGTCAATGTTTATCATAAAAGAAATCATTCCGGTATTGGTATGTCACCTTTACAAAAATACAAAGAGGGATTAATGGGAAGTGATCTAATTAATGGATGCGGTATACCTCCTAAACTATTAAATGAAAAAAGATTAAAACTTGATTTCATGCCTTATACTGAAAGAACAATTCAGGAATACGGAGTCATAATAGATCATATTACTTACTATCATGATGTATTAAGAAAATATATCCATTCTCGAGAATCATTAGCTAGTAACAGCCCAAAAAGAAAATTCATCTTCAGACGAGACCCCAGAGATATAAGTACCGTTTATTTTTTTGATCCTGAAATAAATGATTATTTTGAAATTCCCTATCGAGATACATCTAAACCTGCAATTTCTATTTGGGAATATAAAGAGGCTGTTAGAAAACTGAACAGCAATAATGTAGCAATAGATGAAGAAGCAATTTTTAATGCATACAGAACAATGGAAAAAATTGAATTAAAATCAATTTTAGAAACAAAAAAATTAAAAAGAACTACTAGATATGCTGACAAAAGAAATGAGCAAAAAACAATTTTAGTCAACGATGAAATAGAAGATAATCCAAAAATTAGTTTTCTAGACATTAAACCTTTTGAAGATTTAGACGATGAAGCATTTACATGATAAAACAAAAGAGATTTTAAATAATTATTCTGATAGTGAAAGAATTATTTCTATAAGAAAATCTAAATGGATTGGTTATTCTCAAGCCAGTAACATAATAAGCAGGTTCGATGAATTATTAAACTACCCTATTAATCACAGAATGCCTAATATTTTGCTGGTTGGAGACTCAAATAACGGAAAAACTGCGCTGCTCAATAAATTTTTAAAAGCAAATCAATCATTTGTAGAAGAAGAAACAAGCAAGCTTGTTGTTCCTGTGCTTTTAATACAAGCCCCGCCGGAACCAGATGAAAGAAGATTATACAATGCGATTCTAGAATCACTGTTTGCTCCCTATAACTCATCCGAAAAAATTGAAATGAAACAACAGAGAGTGATTCATCTTCTTAAAAAAGTAGAATTAAGACTTTTAATAATTGATGAAATACACCACGTTCTAGCAGGAAACTTATCTAAACAAAGATCCTTTTTGAATGTATTAAAATTTCTATCAAACGAACTTAGAATAAGTATGGTATGCTCTGGAACAAAAGAAGCATTTAATGCAATTCAGACCGATCCACAACTAGCAAATCGTTTTGAACCCAAAGTTTTAAAAAAATGGCGAAATGACGAAGAATATTTAAGATTACTTGCAAGTTTTGAAAGACTGCTCCCTCTGAAGGAAGAATCTATGTTAATTGAACCATCCATTTCAACAAAGATACTTGCAATGAGTGAAGGACTAATTGGTGAAATCTCACGTATATTAGAGCTGTCCTCTATTCTCGCGATAGAAAGCGGAGTAGAGAAAATCAATAAAAACATTTTAAATAATATTGATTTCGTTCCTCCTAGCGATAGAAAAAAAATGATTTTTAAATTGTAATAAGGTCATGAAATCATTAGAAAAGTTTAATAAAAAAATATGGCCTGCTTACGTCAATCCAGAAAAAAATGAACTTTTCTCAAGCTGGCTGTTAAGAATTAGCAAAGAAAACTTATTAAAATCTCATAGCTTCAGCAAATTCTACTTTAACAATTTTCCAATTTGGAATAGAGATATCGACAAATTATATCCCAGTATTATAGTATCTAAAATACTAGAGAATACAATGCTTTCATCCGATGATATAAAAGAACTATTTCTGGAATCGTATAGAGATATTATTTTTACTGGCAGAGAATTTACCAGTTATACTCCAGGTATCTTAAACATTGGCATTAATCATAGAATTAGAAAATTATACGGATTACTTTGTTGTCCATCCTGTCTCAACAACGAAGTTTCATACTTTAAAAAAGAATGGAGATTATTTTTTTCAATAGCATGTCTAAAATGTAATTGCCTATTAATAGACAGGTGCCAAAAATGCTCTAAACCAATTTCTTTCCATAGATTAGAAAATGGTCATAAAAATGAAATCTTAAAAACCCCTTTTTATTTCTGTTGGAACTGTTTACATGACTACCGAGAAAATATAGTACCTATACCTAACAATTCACACATTGTTAGATATCAAAAATACATAGATTGTACTATTGATAATAAATCAAATGATTTAACTCAATATTCATTTATGTTTTTTAAAATTCTATATCTCCTTTCAACGAAATTATTAACTACAGGTAAAACGACTAATCGAATAAAATTAACAGTTGAAGATTTTTTTAATTATTCAATAACTACTAATAATAAAATCAATTTCAGTCTTCATGAAAGGAAAGAGGCTCTCTTAATTTCTTTTTCTATTTTAGAGAACTGGCCATACCAATTTCAAAATATTTTCAAAAGTTCAAATGTAAGACGTACAGACTTTAGTAGAGATATAAAAGATATTCCATATTGGTTTGAAAAAGAAATTTTAAACTTACATTAGGCTACAATCTTTAAAATTCTTTCATTAAAAATTTTATTCGCCATACTAATACTAGCTTCCGATGTACTATTATAATTTTTCAAACTATGTTTTAAAGGATCAGCTATAACTATACCTAGTTTTTCCCTTATAACATCAGAAAACATTCTAATTTTAGTCCATACATATTGATTTTTCTCTAGCTCTTCTATTTTTTTTACAGACGATTTTAAAAAAAGCTCCAATTTGACCGGATCTATTCTTTGCAAAAAATTATCATGGATAAATCCAGTAAATCCTCTATTAAACTCTACTAAGTAAAAATATTTATTTTTATAGTATAAAGAGATAATCATAACTGAATGATTAGAAATTTTATAAGTATAATTACTTAAAATAAAATCACTCAAACATTTAAACTGACATTTGACATCATATTCTTCTTCTAATTTTTTTACTGCTAATCTCAGTAATTCAAACCTGTTTATACTCTTAGGAGGCAGAGTATCCAAAAAATTATTTCTCACTGAATCGGAATCTAAATCTGAGCCTTGATTTATAATGGTGCCACTATTTAATTGTTTTTCAGTAGGAATTAACGATACATCATAAGCTTTATCTTGTTTATCTCTAATAATTTTTGTCACCGGAACTTGAAAACCTGACACAGTTCCTGAATTAATATAAGTATCAATAATATTGGCTTTATTATTACCTAAATTTTCAGAAGTTAAATTTATACTATTACCTTTAATTGAAGGTTGAGCAGGGCGACTAATTTTAATTTTATCTAAATCTTCTTGTTGATCAGTTGATTCTTTAGGAAAAAGTTCATCTATTTGAATTTCATCAACTAAAAATAAATTTGGATTATATTGATGGTCTATAATTCTTTCTGCTATAATATAATCTTGTCCATCTACTTTAAACTCTTTTCCCTGAATATTAACCGATAACAAATTTTCACTAAAAGGAAAAATTGTATTTAAATATATTCCAGATTTTAATTTCTCATAATTATTTCTTTCGTTAACAAAAAAATTTAAAACCTCATTTTCTAATTTAATTAGAGACTTTATTCCCTTATCTCCAGGCATGAAGAAAAAGTGGGCAATCAAAGAAACATCAGATTCCCCAAGCAGATTATTATTATATTTTAATATTCCTATTCTTTTATTATGTTCATTTGTAATAATCTTTAAGTTATTAACATCAAATAATTCCTTTATCCCTTCCCTCATTAATAAACTCAGGAATTTGGATGATTTAAAAAAGAAATATTTGCAAAGAACATAGTCAGTTAAAAACAATCTAATCTTTGATTTCCTTCCCAATATCAACTTAGATGTTTCGAATACATAATAATTTAAATCATCCAAATCATCTCTCCCATCAAATAGTGAATACTCTGAATCTAAAAAAGAGAAAGCCTTTTTAGTTTTTCTATAATCAAATGGAAAGTCAATTTTTACATCCCTCTCAGCTTTATGATATTCTGAAGAATAAATAAGTTTATCTTTCTTTGAATCATATATAGTCCCCGGTGCTAAAAACACCAAAACTTCAATTGGTAAAATCACCTCTTGCTTATATTCTTTGTATTTTTTATAACCATTATAAAAATTGTTTTTATTATCTGTATTTATAAAGTTGAGCTTAACCTTAAAAATATTATTAACAACAGTAATTTTACCAATCCAATAAAGATACCAGTAGCGCCCAGGAGCGTTTTCATTAAACTTAATTACAATTTTCTTTTCTTTCATTTCTATTACTAATTAAAAAACACTTTGATAGAAACAAAGTGCTTTTAAAAATACGAAGATTTTTACTATCGTTTATTCAAAAATATAAATTCATCACATATGGATGCCCTTTTTAAATCATCATAAGAATCGATTTTAAATTTCTATCGAAATTGTATCTTTCAATTATGTTTTCAAAAAATTATCAAATCAGAAATTATGTATAATAGAATATCCTTGAGTTTTTTATCAACACTCCTTAAGTTAGTAATAGGTGATATTTTGTAAAAAATCGGATATACATTTCGTTTCTAAATAACATTCCTCTTTGTTTTAGTAAGGTTATTTGGTCGGCATTTGTTAATGGTGGTTTGTTTGCCATTTATATAAAAAAAAATGACCCGCTTGCAGTTCTGATGGTATACAAGACGGGTACTGTTACTGCAAAGATACAATTAGTATTTGCTTTTTTTGCAAATTTACGTTCAGTAGTTTCACATAAATGGCGAATCAGGAAGTATTTTTTCCTATTAAAAGTTGTTCCTGGCTTTGAATCTAGATTGCAATTTTAAAGATTTTTTTTAGGTAGTTAAAATAAAAGGCAACCTAATTGGTTGCCTTTTATTTTAAATTTATTCTTCTGATTCTTCATCAGGAAATAAGCCTTCGATTGTTTCAATTGGCAGAAACATTTTTCCAGTACTAGGTATCATTATAAAACCATATTTATGGTAAAAATCAATAGCCTCTTGGTCTATTGGATCAACTACTATTGCACGAATGGCCAACGTTTTTGAACTTATTAAACATTTTTCTAAAGCATCAAATAATAGAATTTCTCCTAATCCTTTTTTTTGCTCTTTTTCATCCATCGCTAACCTACCAAGCAAAGCTATTGGTATGCTATAGGTCTTTGGTATTCTTTTACTCAATTCTTCAGGAAAATCTTCTAAAGGAATTGAACTGCTTGACAGCGTAAAATATCCAAGAACTCTATTTGCATCTGCATCTTGGTCTGTTAATACATGGCAGACAGATAATGATTTTTGGGCATCCTGCCCCGCTTGTTTATGCAAATAATTATCTAATAATTCTTTTCCAGATTTAAAATCTTTTCTTTTGTGTACCTTATTAAGGATTTCAATTTTTAAATTCATTTTTCCTGATAAGTTTAGAATGGTTCGCTTGAGCCCTCTTAAGTTTATCATTAGCCTTTGGCGGATTTAAAATTGCATCTACAAATATTTTTTTATCCTCTAGAGTTTTTAAAACAGTCTCATTTTCTTTAATGATCTTGTTTGCCTCTGTATTGATACAATAGATAACAAATTCTGTTAGATTTTTAAAACCTCTCAGTACTGATGCATGCTTAATCAACTCTTTTTGCTGTTTACTGATACGAACATCAATTCGGTCGTTGATAGTTACTGACATACTAATTTTGCTTTTTGAAGTGGATTTAATTTAATTTGATTTAATTTAATTTAATTTGATTTATAATTTTGTGCTTTGTTTTGTTCTTTTTTAATTACTTTCTCTTTTTAAAATTTAAGGTTACTTTTTCATTAAGTTTTTTTGTCTATTAGTTATGTCTTTTTTGCCTCTTATAATTTTATAGTTACATCGCTTGTACTACAGTTTTTATTTTTTGAGTTATTATTGACAATACTTTTAGACTTTTTCCGAATCTTCCCATCTTAGGAAAGTTAGTCTTTCGTATCAGTATTAGCTTTGCAAATGTACGCTAAATTTACGTACACAACAAATGTTTTGATTCTTTTCTTTTCTCTGTTTGTTATCTCTATTCCTCTTGTTCTGTTTTTCATGACTTATACATTCCTTGCCATCGGGCTCTCCTTACACAATTTTTCCGTTTTTTTTAAGGTAAAAAAAGGAACAATTAAAAAGAACGGAAAAAAGAACTATTCTTTAGTCCGATTTCTTATATTTGACAAAGTCCCTTAAAACGATCGTTTAGTGGAACAATTTAAATAATAACTAAATCAATTTTAATATATGGCTAATGAGAGAATCTTTGAACTTATAAGAAAAGAAGAAGTATTATTATTTGCTGGAGCAGGCATGTCAATATATGCGGGATATCCATCAGGAGCATCACTATCCCAAATTATATATGATAATCTTTCCAATGACATTAAACCAGATATTGAATTTACTTGGAACTTGCCAAAATTATGTGATGATATTTTTCAAATTAAAGGAGGAAATAAAAACTTTTTGATAGAAATTTTGAAAAGAGAGTTTAAAAAAACTCCTAAATCAATTGAGACTCATTCTACTTTGGCGAGAATACCACATTTTAGAACTATAATTACAACAAATTATGATACTTTAATTGAAAGTACAAACCAAAATATAGAGGTAATCAGAAGAAGTACAGATTATGCTAATGCAAATCCTAAAGATCAGCTATTATTTAAGATACATTCTGATTTTACAGATGCTGACAAAATTATCCTGACTAGTACAGATTATCTAAACTATTTTTCTAATAATAGTGAAAATACCATTTTCTGGAATGCAGTTAAAGATAGACTTGCTTCAAACCATATTTTATTTATTGGATATTCATTGGACGATACAAATGTCCAGGATATGATTAAAAAGATTATTGATGAACTAGGTGCGCATAGAAAAGAAATGTTTTTTGTTGCGCCTTCATTATCAAAAGTAAAGCAAGCCTTTTTAAACAGACATAATATTAAGCACATTCAATCTTCAGGGGAAATATTAATCAAAGAAATTGAGGAAGATATAAAAAAAAACTTCTTTCCTGATTTAGCGAAAGGTATTGGAACCGCAGATACAGCTTTAAATTTTGCTAAATCAAATCAGCTTAGTGTTGAACTAAAAAAAAGCGAAGTAGGTCTTGACATAGGTAAAGTTGAGTCTCTTGATTCAAACAGTTCTTATCAAATTGATTTTAAAGTCACACTTTCTGATGAAAAAAGAGAAAAATTTAAAAATTTCATTGAAAATAAAAGTTTCGAAGAAATTGATTTAGGTACCGACTCAATTAAAGAGCTTACTGTTTCGATGAAAGAACTGGTTATTAGAAATCAAGATAGTTTAGCAAAATTAATTCTTAAAAAAAGACCTTATTTCCAGGGAAATATAAATATTCTATTCGATGATGACTTTGAAATTGATAATTATCCTTTTCAAATCACTGCGATTAAGCCCGCAGAAAATGAAAGCAAGTTAAAAATTATAGTAGATGAATTTATCATTTTAATTAATTTTTATTGGGATCCAGCTTCTGACAAAAATCGGTTCCATATGGAAATATTTCCTCCTGAAAAAATTAAATCAACATATAGCGGATTACAATTTTATCAAATATTATCCAGAATAACAGAAAATCAAAGATTTAAAATTCGACATAATAGAAAATCTTTTTTTAATTCGAGTCAGTTTCCTTTACCGTTTACAAAAGATGCTTTTCAATCACATACTTTAAAGGAGTATTTCAAAAATCTAAAATTAATCGAAAAACATTTCGATGTAACTTTTAAAGAAATTGATTCTCAGCAAATGCTTTCAGAAAATTTAATTTTAATACTGAGTTTTATCAACAATGAAACCATAAAATATGATTTTAAGTCAATAAGTTTTGAAGTCAATAAATCAAATCGTGCAATTTTGATGGACTTAAAAGAAATTGACGAGGAAAGAGAATTTGCAATATTTGATAATAATAAGACAGTTATAAATTTACATGGACATGATTTTGATTTAGGATATAGAGCTGATATTATTAATGATCCTATCATTTTAAATCCTGAGATTCTAAATAATAAAATTAAAAATAGTAAAATCATAATCGGTAGTAAATCAAATAAAATAGATATTAAATTTTTAACTGAAAAAATTAATTAAATTACATATCATACATAAGTTGTTATCCAAGTATAATATGTGGTATTTAAAAATATAGATAAATTATGAAAATTGGCTATGCAAGAGTTTCTACAACTGAGCAAGATATTTCCTCGCAAATTTACTTATTAAAAGAGGCCGGTTGTGAAAAGATATATACCGATCACGCCACTGGTATAAATGATAATAGACCTGGTTTCCAAGATATGATTTCAATATTAAGGAAAGGTGATATCATCATAATCTACAAAACAGATCGTCTTTTTCGGTCACTGAGAAATATGGTAGATTTAATCGAAAAATTTAAAGATTTAGGAGTAACTTTTAAAAGCTTGAGTGAACCAGAATTTGATCTAACTTCACCTAATGGAAAATTTATACTTCAAATTTTTGGTGCTGTAGCTGAATTTGAAAGAAATTTAATTAGTGAACGTACTAAAATTGGGCTGGAAGCGGCAAGACGACGCAACAAATCTTTAGGCAGACCCAAAGGGATTAAGCCATCTACTAAAATTAAATATGAAACAGCGCTATACTTCTATAATTCCAAACATATTCCAATCGAAACAGCCTGTAAAAATGCAGGTATAAGCAAAACAACATTTTATAGAGTTGATTTATTTTATAAAAATCTGGAAAAAAAATCAGCTCCAACTAAGAAAAATGAAGATAAACAATAGCACTGCAATCTAAGAACTAATAGCAAAAAAATGGATTTAGCTTATTTAAAAAAGAAAATACATATTACTCGCAAGATTATTATATTATCATATTAATTCTATCAAATTCTTCAATAGTTTTATAACCTAGATGTGAATGCCTTCTTTTCTTATTGTACCAATTTTCAATGTATTCGTATACTTGTTCTCTCAACTGTTTTCTTGACGGTAGTTTATTTCCAGTAAGCAATTCAGCTTTGAAATAACTAAAAAAGCTTTCACAAACTGCATTATCATTATGATCTTCTCTTCGACTCATACTTCTTATAACAAATTTATAAGAGTCTAGCGTATTGGTAAACAATTTATTAGCATATTGAACACCTCTATCGGAATGAAATATTAATTCTTTAGTAATTTTTCTATTATTGACGGCCATTTTCAAAGCGGGCAAAGTTGTTTCTTTAGTGCTCATTCTTGTACTTAAATTCCATCCTATGATTTTCCTATCAAATAAATCCATTACAATGGTAAGATACAAAAAGCCTTTTGTAGTTTGTATGTATGTTATATCTGAAACCCAAGCTTTAGCAGACTCCATAACTGTAAATTCTCTATTTAAAATATTTGGAACTACATAATGATTATGAAATGAATCGGTTGTGACCTTGTATTTTCTTTTAATTTTTCTGCGTAGACCCAACATTCTCATGTATTTTTTTACTGAAGAGTTTTTTATTTTAAATCCTCTACTTTGAAGCTCTCTTGTAATTTTGAAGCATCCGTATCTTCGCTTAAATTCATAATAAATAGATGCAATTTCTTTCTTTAATAAAATAACTCTAGCTTCTGTATCTGTAAGTTCCTGTTTTTTTGTTCTGTAATACGTAGTTTCTGACACTTCTAATACAGCTAACATTTTTGCAATTGAAAATTCTGATTTATTATTTTCAATGAAATTTTTAGTCATTATTTTTCCTTGTGAAACATATTTGGTTCCTCTTTTTAATATCTCGAACGTAATTTTCGAATTTTCAACTTTTCTTTTAAGCTCTCTAATGACAGCTTGTTCCGTAGTTAAATTAGGGTTACCAGCACCTGGAAAACTTCTTTCTCCAAATTTTTCAAAGTCTTTTCGCCATTTGTACAAATTATCCGAACTTATTCCCAACTCTCTTGCAAGACACGCTAGTTGTCCTTTACCTCGCTCATAACTTAATTTAACTGCATTCACTTTGAAAGTACGCTCGTATGTTTTCATACTATAAATTTAATAATGAATGTTATCCTATTTTTGATTTTCGAAATATTCAGATATTTTTTCTTGCATTTGCTTTTTTGTAATACGCATTTTTGAATCAATCAACTCAGATTTAAGCGAATTAAAAGAGTCTCCAGATATAGTATTATCAGAACGATTTTCCTTCCTATCCATACTTCGTCTAATAAATTTATAAGAGTCTAGTTTATTACTAAAAATTCTGCTAGCGTATTGACTACTTGAATGAGAATGAAATATCAATCCTTTCATCACTTTTCTATTTTTAACAGCCATTTCCCACACAGGAAGAGTAGTCTCTTTAACAGTCAATCCATTACTTAAATTCCATCCAATAATTTTCCTGTCAAATAAATCCATAATAATTGTTAAGAATAAAAATCCATTGGATGTTTTTAATCTAATTATCCCTGAAACCCATACTTTAGAAGGTTCTTCAACCGTAGATTGCTGGTTTAAAATATCAGGAAACTTGTAAGGATTGTAAATCGAAGTCGTTTTAAGTCGAAGATTTCTTCTAATCTTACTAACTAATCCTAGATTCCTCATATGAATACACACTTGACCTGTTTTTATTTTAAACCCTCGACTTTGCAATTCTGCAGCAATTTTCGGACCACCATAAAGTTCTTTGTATTCATAAAATATGGAAATTATTTCTTCTTTTAATATTTGAGTTTGACGTTTTGTAGGAGTAAGTAGCTGATTCTTCCATTTCTTATATGCTATAACAGATGTCCCTAAAACATTACACATTTTTGAAATTGCATACTTGTCAGAATGGTCTTTAATAAATTGAAAAATGGCAATTTTTCCTCCGGAAGTATATTTGCTTACATTTTTGAAGATTTCAATTTTAAGTTCTGTGTTTTTAAGCTCTTTTTTAAGCTTTCTTTTTTGTTCGCAAAATCTTTTTTGTTCATCATTTAATCTTGTGTAGCCATGACCACAAAAACTTGCTTCTCCAAATTCGCGAAGTTCTTTTCTCCATCGGATTATAAGCGACGGCGATATTCCAAGTTCTCTTGCGCCTATGTAGCAACCTATTTGATATCCTAATTGGACTGCCTTTTCTTTAAAGTTGCGATCGTAAACTCTACTGCCTTTTTTCATTTCCTAAAGTTCAGATTCTATTACGTGAATTTAAGAAATATAATGTCATAAAATATTAATAAAAAAAGATATTAAATAAATCAAATTAAGAGCATACATCAAATATAAACTATACTCTTTGTTCTCCAACTATTATATAGTATGCGTCATTATTTTATCTTTTTTATAATACTTGATACGATAATAAGTTGTCAATCTAGATGATTTAATAATAGGTATTTTTACGTATGAGATAGTAAAATGTAATTAGTATGTTTGAAGTAAAATCAAAATTATGTACATTCAAGCAGATTCCAGCCGAAATAATCAAAATGCTCAAAATTTTAAATATATTCAAATAGCAGAATTAATCGCTTGCAAAGTGAACAGCAATATTCCAGAAGCATTAGGGTTAAGTTTGATATTTGATGGCAGTTCAGTTAACACAAGGCAACACTCTGAACATGATTATTTCCCTAAACACACAAAAATATTATCTGAGTTAATAAATGAAATTTTAGTACTCGATAAGAAATTTGAGGATCGTGATGATTATTTAATTTTACTTCTAAAGTTTATGAAAGATAACATCTTAAATAACCACGATAAAAAAATTGTAAAAGAAATGTTTTTCAACTTTTATTTAAATGATTTCTTTGATGATATTTCTGCAACATTTTTAAGGGATAAATTAAATTATTATCTTAAATAATAATGCACAAAAAAAGAATCTTGATGAAAAACCTCTAATAAACACTTTATAATAAATAAATGAGCAATACGAGTACTCCAAAGTTTTTAAAAAATAATCCAATCGGAGAAGATTTATTTGAAGGAAAATCACAAGATAAAATTGCAGATATACTATCAAAAGTTATCAAAGAAGAAAAATTTCAAATAATTGGAATCGATGGAACTTGGGGATCAGGAAAAAGTAATCTAGTAGCCATCATAAATAAGAAACTAACTGATCACGTTTTTTTTATATATGATGTTTGGGGACATCAGGAAGATGATCAGCGAAAATCTATTTTAGTAGAACTAACAGATTTCATTTCAAGCAATGAAAACAAACTAGTCTGCAATAAAAAAAAATGGAGAGGAAAATTAAAGAGATTACTTTCAAAAGAGAAAGAAGTTACAACCACTAATACACCACATTTAAGCATTGGCTTTATCCTTACTTTAGTAATGATTATTTATGTGCCAACAATCAATACGTTTGCAAAATCTAATAAAGATTTCTACGGAATAGAAAATTGGATTTGGAAAATTACTATTATTTTATTCCCTGTTTTTTTAATTTTTATAATCTATATTTTAAAAGTTTTCAATCACATTCTCTTTAAAAACAATAAGTGGAAATCTTTCAAAATTGCTTTTCAGGAGACATTTCAAATCTATAATAATAAACAAGTAGATGAAACAAAAACTGAAACAATCTCCGAAAATGAACCTTCTGTAAAAGATTTCAGAAATTGGATGAAAGAAATTGATTTAGATCTTGGGGAAAAAAAACTTATCTTAGTTTTTGACAACTTTGATCGTTTACCAAAAAAAAATATTTTAAGTATTTGGTCCTCAATTCACATTTTCTTTGCTGAAGATCAGTATAAAAACATAAAGGTTATCATCCCATTTGACAGGTTACATATAAAAAATGCTTTTAGTGACTTAAATGGAAACAGTAAAAATGACTTTGCAAATGATTATATAAATAAAACATTTGATTTAGTGTATAGAGTCTCTCTTCCTATATTATCTGACTGGAAAACTTTTTTTAAGGCAAGATGGGTAGAAGCGTTTACTGTAATTGATGAAAATGAATATTTAAGAGTAGAACAAATATATGAAACTTACAGAACAACTATTACTCCGAGAGAAATGATTTCTTGCATTAACGAGATAGTTTCTATAAAATTATTAGATTATAGTGTTCCTGAACGATTTATAGCTCTTTTTGTCTTGAATAAAGATATTATAATAGAAGACCCATTGAAAGCCATTACAAACCCAGAATTCCTTAGAGGCCTTTCCTATTTATATATAGATGATCCTAACTTTCAAAAATATATCACTGCATTAGCTTATCAAATAAATCCTGAAATTGCTCTAGAAGTAGCATATAAAAAACAATTAAAAGAATCATTAGTAAATAAAAATATTGAAAAATTTCAAGAAATTTCAAAAACTGATATTTTCCATAAAATTATAATAACAGCTCTAAATGAAATTGAGAATCTTGAAAATCCAATTATAACCCTGGATTCCCTTACTGATGATGGAAAAATAAGTGGTGTCGAAAAACAACAAGTGTGGAACACCATCTATTTAAAGATTAGATATTTAACTAATGACAAGTCAGTAGTTCTGGAATATCAAAAAATCGTTATAAAAAATATAGACATAAATGAAGCAAGAAAATGGGTATTGTCAATTATATCTCAATTAAGAACAAATGAAAATTTTTCTCCTTTTGAATATTCTAAAACGATAGACGATATCGAATCTTACTTCAAAACAAATAATATAAGTATTGATGTTTTTGAAATAATTCGCAATGTAACTACTAAAGAAACTGAACCAGACCTATTTCTAAAATTAGTAAGTGAAAAAAAATCTGATTATAAAAAATACAATGTGTCAGTAGAAAATAGCAAGTTAAATGAGACACTAAAGACGCTAACAACTATTAATCTAGAAAGTGTCGACTACCTACAGTACCTTAGTCAAGACTATAAATTGGATAAATTCATTGAAGAATTAAAAGATAGAATTGTTGCAGATGTACATGAATTGCAAACTGTAGCCATTCTTCTTCAAAGGCTAAAGCAAATTTCGAGTAAACCACTTCCTATAGAATTGGAAGATAAAGATATTCATAACTTATTTACGGAGTGTCAAATAAAATCAGACGTATATTATGATTTAATAGCAATGAGGCTTTCAAAATTAAATAGTTTTGCTTCAACATATGACAGTGTTTTTAATGATGTCCTTGACTCTAATGATGATGAACTAGTTGAACAAATTACATCAAGAATAGAGTATTTCATTAACTATGATGATTTTTTAATTGGTTCTAAAAACTTTACGACATCAAGTTTATTCAAGAATGTTGCAAGAAAATTAATCACAAGTAATCATGAAGATTCTAGATTAGAACTTCATTCATTATTAATGAATTTTGAAACTATTTGCGAAAATATTGAGATTGATTCGGACATATTCTTAAATCATTTAGACGAATTTGATTTTGATCATTTAGAACCGTCCTTTATAAAAGACTATCCGCTCTGTCTTATGGAGACAGTTGTAAAAAACAATTCTAATTTAGGGTTGAAACTTCTAAATTTAGCAAATCAATATCTTAATTCATTAAATCAACAAGAATGGTCAATTGTATTCAGTAATTTCAAGGAATATAACTACAATTTATTAAAAATCATTCATTTTAATAAATGGAACAGTTTTTCATCTGAAGCATTAAAAGAAACCTTAATTAATGCAATTATAACTAAGAATTTAAACAAAGATATAGTTGAATGGCAATATTTGTTTTCTAGCTTTAAAAAGAGCAATTTAAGCTTAAAAAATACTTTTAAAGAGATAAGGGATAAATTATATAACGATAGTAGTTTGGTTACTAAAGATTTATTCAGCCTGTTATTAAGTGAATTTATTGAATATTCTACTTTTAGTGACAAACCGGGGGACTCATTTAGAACCTTTTTTAAAGTTGAATTTCTAAATGATGGCACTTTAATTGAAAAATTTATTATGCATTCACAAGAAATCAAAAAACTTATGAAAAACTCATCTCATGATGAAGTTTCCGATTTTAAAATTGGCATCCAAGACAGAATGGAAAATAATGACTCCATTAAAAATTTAGCAAACGCCTTGGACATAAAATTACCAACCAAAAAATAGCTTTTATTAAAATAAAAAAATCCTGCTTATTGAGCAGGATTTTTTATAAATTTTAGATTATTAAGAAAATTGACTAATTTGACAAAACTAACAGAGTCTATTGCGAATTTCATTCGTAATCTCAAAGAAAATCATAACGTATTATTTTAGGTGGATTTTCATTAAAATCTTTTTCTGCCTCTAAAAGATCATAATTGCTTTGGAGATTTAAAAAATGTTTCGCTGTACCTCCAAAAACAATAGCCAGTTTTAAAGCCATATTTGGCGTTATAGAAGTATGTCCATTAATAATATTAGACATGTTAGAGCGAGTAGTATCAAGTAATCTAGCAATTTTACTAATTGATAATTTTCTACCTTCTACCAACTCCATTCGTAAAATGTAACCTGGATGGATATTTGTCATTTTCTTTTCCATAAGTCATTTATAGTAATAGAGAATCAAAAATTCATTCGATATAAATTTACAAAAAAGAAGTTTTCAAATCTTTGAAGTAGAAAAACAATTATCATATTGATATTTAAAACTTTCTAATTAATTATAAGAAGAAAACAATAATTATCTCAAAATTGCGTAAATTATTATCAGTATCATTTTAAAACCAATAATCTCAACGTAAAACCATCAATCTCATTTTATGTGAAATTTGACAATTGACATAAGTTAAGTTAAAATTATAATTTAGTATGATGTGCTCGTCGTAATGTAAGTAAACTTGCAAACAAGCACCCAAAAAGATTATCACTTACTTAAACAAAATTATCATTTACTAGTGTAATTTATCATTTACTAATGTAATTGACAAAAATACTTGGAACACGTTTTGCGAGCATCGTTTTACCAGCTCCAGGCGGGCCAATTAAAATAATATTATGCCCTCCTGCCGCTGCAATTTCCATACAGCGTTTTATACTTTCCTGCCCGCGAACATCAGAAAAATCATGTTCAGGAAAATCTAGTGTTTTGTAAAACTCTTCTCGAGTATCAATTACTGTTGGTTCAAGAGTACCTTTTCCACCAAAAAAATCAATTATTTCTTGTAAATTAGAAACACCATAAACATCTAAACCAGCAACAATTGCTGCTTCTTTTACATTTTGAATGGGCAGAAAAAAGCCTTTATATCCTTCTTCTTTTGCTTTTATAGCAATTGGCAAAGCGCCCCCAATAGGCTGTAAACTTCCGTCAAGAGAAAGTTCACCCATAATAATATACTGTTCAATTTCCGGCGCTTTTATCTGATCTGAACCAACCAAAATCCCTATTGCCAGTGGTAAATCGTATGCAGAACCTTCTTTACGAAGATCGGCGGGCGCCATATTTATTGTGATTCTTTTTCCAGGTAAGCTTAATCCATTGTTTTTAAGCGCTGCTGCAATTCTAAAACTGCTTTCTTTAATTGCATTATCAGGAAGACCAACTAAATGATAACCAATTCCTTTATCCATATGCACTTCGATCGTAATCGTTGTTGCTTCCACTCCAAAAACAGCACTTCCATAAACTTTTACCAGCATAATATCTTTAATGAAAAGTAAAAGTATTTAATTTAATTGAAAACCCTTTATTTTTTGTAAATATTTTATTACATAATTTTCAAACTGTTACTTTAACCGATCCAGTTATTAATTTCTACCTAACAAAAAAACACTTTTTAAATTTTACACTTGGTTAAATACTAATAATTGTTATTTTTATGAAAAATTAGCCTTATTATCCATGAAAAAAACCTTACTCCTACTCTTTTTGAGCATGTTTTTAACAAAAATACATGCCCAAGATTATTTCCCTGTTAATGAAAGTGTACATAACAAAATTAAAAACTACACAGTATTCACAAATGCAACGATTTATGTAACTCCAACGCAAAAAATCGAAAAAGGAACCTTACTCATTCAAGACGGTAAAGTTGTTGCCGTTGGAAATACAATTTCGATTCCTAAAAACAGTATTACAATTGATCTTACAGGAAAAACAATTTATCCTTCCTTTATTGATATTTATACTTCGTTTGGGGTCGAAAAACCAAAATCCAACTTGACCCGAGGACGTGATCGCAGTCCTTTGTATGACACCAAAAAAACGGGCTATTACTGGAACGAAAGTATACTTCCAGAAGTAAACTCATACGAAACTTTTAAGTACGACCAGCCTAAAGCCGAAGAATTATTAAAAGCAGGTTTTGGAGTTGTTGGAACCCATATTCCAGATGGAGTTGCTCAAGGAACTGGCGCTTTGGTTGCTTTAAACAATACTGAAAACAGCAAACAAATTATTGCCAATAAATTGACCAACCATTTTGCCTTTACCAGAAGTGCTCTGACCAATCAAGCTTACCCAAGCTCGCTTATGGGTATGATGGCATTATTGCGTCAAATGTATTTAGATTTGGATTGGTACAAAAAAGGAAATTCTGAAACCAAAGATTTATCATTAGAAGCATTGGCAAACAATGAAAAACTAGTTCAAATTTTTGCTTCAGAAGACAAATTAAATAGCTTAAGAGCATCAAAAATTGCCAAAGAATTTGGTTTAAACTATATTCTAAAAGGAAGTGGTAATGAATTTGAACGAATAGAAGAAATTAAAAACACAAATGCTAAATTTATTATCCCGATAAGTTTTCCAGAAGCATATGATGTCACAAATCCTTATTTATCCAATCAGATTGAACTGGCTGATATGCGTTTTTGGAATCAAGCTCCAACGAACTTAAAAGTACTTTCGGACAACGGAATTGTTTTTGCCTTGACTACAGACAAGCTAAAAAAAATAGAAGATTTTAAACCCAATCTTTTAAAAGCAATTAAATATGGTTTTGATAAAACAAAAGCATTAGAAGCACTAACTACAATTCCTGCAGCAATTTTAGGAAAAAGCAATGAAGTTGGAAGTTTGAAAACAGGCAGTTATGCCAATTTCATTATTACTTCTGGAGAAGTTTTTGACGAAAAAACAATCTTATTTGAAAACTGGGTTCAAGGAAATAAATTTATAGTAACCGATATTAATGCAAAAGATATTCGCGGCAATTATGATTTAACTATTGGAAAGGACAGCTACAAATGGAAAATTAACGGAACTGCCGATAGTCCTAAATCTGAAATAACAACCGTTGATACCAAAAAACTAAAAACAACTTTTGCCGTTTCTAAAAATTGGATTTCTCTAGTTATTAAACCAGCAGATTCTACTAAATCTACTTTTACACGTTTAACAGGATTTATTGAAAAACCTGAAAGTTTGTCTGGAAAAGCGGTTTTATCTAATGGAGATGAATTAGTTTGGAATGCAGTAAAAACAAGTCCATTTGTTACTGTAAAAGATTCAGCTAAAGTAGAGAAACCTAATAGTGTTATCCCTGTAACGTATCCTAATATTGCTTTTGGAGATGCTAAAAAACAAACTGCTCAAACTTTATTGTTTAAAAATGCTACCGTTTGGACGAATGAAAAAGATGGGATTCTAACAGAAACTGACGTTTTAATAAAAAATGGAAAAATCGCTGCTGTTGGTAAAAATCTCTCTGATGCTTCTGCAACTATTATTGATGCAAAAGGCAAGCATATTACAAGCGGTATTATCGACGAGCACTCACATATTGCCATTTCAAAAGGTGTGAATGAGAGCGGACATAATTCTACTGCAGAAGTTACCATTCAAGATGTTGTAAACTCTGAAGACATTAATATTTACAGAGATCTTGCAGGAGGTGTAACCATTTCGCAATTATTACACGGATCAGCAAACCCTATTGGTGGTCGTTCTGCGATTGTAAAATGGAAATGGGGATCTTCTCCAGACGAAATGTTATATAAAAATCAGCCTAAGTTTATCAAATTTGCCTTGGGAGAAAATGTAAAACAAGCCAATTGGGGAATTGATAATCCTACTCGTTTTCCACAAACCAGAATGGGAGTTGAACAAGTTTTTACCGATTATTTTCAGCTTGCAAAAGAATACGATGAAAACTGGAAAAAATTCAATACCGGTTCTAAAAAAGGAAAAGCACCAAGAGTTGACTTAGAATTACAGACCATTGCAGAGATTTTAAATAAAGAACGTTTTATTACGTGCCACTCTTACGTAGAATCTGAAATTTTAATGTTAATGAATGTTACCGAAAAATTTAATTTCAAGGTAAATACATTTACCCATATTCTTGAAGGTTACAAAGTTGCTGATAAAATGAAAGAGCACGGTGTTGGCGCTTCGACGTTCTCTGACTGGTGGGCTTATAAATTTGAAGTAAATGATGCCATTCCGTTTAACGGACCAATTATGCACAATGAAGGATTAGTAGTTGCTTACAACTCAGATGATGCGGAAATGTCGCGAAGATTGAATCAAGAAGCTGCAAAAGCAGTTAAATACGGGAATATTTCTGAAGAAGAAGCTTGGAAGTTTGTAACTCTAAATCCTGCTAAATTATTACACATTGATGATAAAGTAGGAAGTTTAAAAGTAGGTAAAGATGCAGATGTTGTATTATGGAGCGAAAATCCATTATCTATTTATGCAAAAGCAGAAAAAACAATCATTGAAGGAGTTGTCTATTTTGATCTTGAAAAAGATGCACAAAAACAGTTGGCAATTACAAAAGAAAGAAATGAATTGATTGGACAAATGCTGCAAGAAAAAAACAAAGGAAACAGCACACAGCAGCCAACACGAAAAGAAAAAAAAGAATATCACTGTGACACTTTAGAACAGTTATAAAACTTTTAAAAATTTCAAAATAATAAAAAAAGACAACATGATACATCAATATATTTATAAACTGCTGCCTGTTTTTTTTGCTTCTGTTTCAATATATGCACAGCAAATTCCGTCACCAAAACAAACTAAATCTGTTTTGATTTTAAATGCCACTGCACATTTAGGCAATGGTAACGTAATTCAAAATAGTGCTATTGGGTTTAAAGACGGGAAAATTACCTTGGTGGCAGATGCAACAACTATCAGATTAGCTGCCAACGCTTATGATACTACTATCGATGCCAGTGGGAAGCACGTTTACCCAGGTTTTATAGCAGCAAACACCACCTTAGGATTAGTCGAAATTGATGCTGTAAAATCATCAGACGATCAAGAAGAAATTGGGAGTTTTAATCCGAATGTAAGAAGCATTATTGCTTATAATTCAGAATCTAAGGTTGTTGAAACCGTTCGTCCAAATGGCATTTTAATCGCACAGGTTACACCGAGAGGCGGCAGGATTTCAGGAACGTCTTCTATTGTTCAATTAGATGCTTGGAGCTGGCAGGATGCTATTGTAAAAGAGAATGACGGAATTCATCTTAATTTTCCATCTAGTTTTAAAAGATCTGGTTCATGGTTTGAACCCAGACTAATTGAAGCCAATAAAGATTATCCTAAACAAGCCGAAGAAATAAATGCATTTTTAATAAATGCTAAAGTCTACAATCAAGGTTCGAGTAAAGAAAGAAATATTGTTCTTGAAGCTACAAAAGGGCTTTTTGATGGAACACAAACGCTTTATATTCATGCAGATGAAGAAAAACAAATTGTAGATGCTATTCAATTAGCAGTTGACAATCAAATTAAAAAGATCGTTATTGTTGGAGGATTTGAAGCTTACAAAGCAGCTGATGCATTGCAAAAATACAACGTGGGTGTTTTATTAAGACGTGTACACGACATGCCTACAAGCGATGATCAAGATGTAAACCTGCCCTATAAAATGGCCAAAATCTTAACGGACAAAGGTATTGTAGTAGGATTAGAAAACAGCGGTGATCATGAACGTATGAGTGTAAGAAACCTTCCGTTTTTAGCAGGAACTTGCGCCGCTTTTGGTTTAGATAAAGAAAAAGCTGTACAGCTCATAACTTTAAACACAGCAAAGTTACTTGGTATTGATACTAGCTGCGGAACATTAGAATCAGGTAAAGATGCAACTTTATTTATCTCCGAAGGTGATGCACTGGATATGAGAACAAATAAATTAACGAGCGCTTTTATTCAAGGAAGAACTATTATTTTAGAAACTTTCCAAACCAAATTAAACGATAAATTTAAGACAAAGTTCAATCAGAAATAAACCTTTAGTTATTTCCAAAAGAAGGCATCATTTGAATAATTCATCTGATGCCTTTTTTATTTACAAATAAAACCGATTTTTCAACATTTTTCAATTATTTACGTATAGTTACTCTTAAAAACAAAACTATTCTTACGTTTTTTTGTTAACAAAACTCACAAACAGTATAAATCACTTTCCAACGATTAACAAATTGTAAATTTTAAGTTTATTTTAAGAAATAGATTTAAAATTATAGGGGTCAAAATGAAAATTTAATAAAAATAAAACAGTTGCCCCTATTTTTTTATGGGGTATTGAATGATTTTATACTTTTATCAAAAATTTTAAAACTAAATAACTATGCGAAAAATTATTTTAAGTGTGATTCTTATCACTATTTTAGTACTAACCTTTATATCAAATTTTATCATAGCAGATAATCCAATTCCTGCAGAAGCGGTAAAGTTTGACACGGGAGATACTGCCTGGATGATCGTTGCGACGGCGTTTGTATTGTTAATGACTCCTGGATTAGGTTTTTTCTATGGCGGAATGGTAGGTAAGAAAAACGTTATCAGCACAATGCTTCAAAGTTTTATGGCAATGGTAATAGTTACAATTCTATGGGTTGTGGTTGCCTTTGGATTAGCTTTTGGTCCTTCAATCGGAGGAATCATCGGAAATCCATCATACAACTTATTCTTTGAAGGTGTTGGAACCAGCACAGCATGGAGCCTTGCACCAACAATTCCGTTTATGTTATTCGCATTATTTCAGGCAAAATTTGCAATCATTACACCTGCCTTAATTACTGGTGCATTTGCAGAACGTGTACGTTTTTGGGCTTACTTGTTATTTATGGTTTTATTTATCATTTTCATATATTCTCCTTTAGCTCATATGACATGGCATCCTGATGGAATTTTCTTTAAAATGGGAGTTCTTGACTTTGCAGGAGGAACAGTTGTACATATGAGTGCAGGCTGGGCAGCTCTTGCTGGAGCAATCTTTTTAGGAAAAAGAAAAGTTCAAAAAGTTAATCCTGCCAGAATTACTTATGTATTGCTAGGAACTGGTTTATTATGGTTTGGATGGTTTGGTTTTAATGCTGGATCAGCTTTAGGAGCTAATGGTTTAGCCGTACAAGCTTTAGGAACAACAACTGTTGCCGCTGCCGCTGCCGCTATGGCTTGGGTTTTCTTAGATAAAATTTTAGGTCACAAATTATCTGCCCTTGGAGCTTGTATAGGAGCAGTTGTAGGTCTTGTTGCTATTACACCTGCAGCTGGTTTCGTAAGTATATCTCACGCTATTTTTATTGGTGCATTTGCTGCCATTGTAAGTAACCTTGTAGTAAGCAAATTCCCTAAAGGAAAAATTGACGACGCTCTTGATGTATTTGCTTGTCACGGTGTTGGTGGTATGGTAGGTATGCTGTTAACTGGAGTGTTTGCTTCAAAAGCTATCAACCCAGCTGTTGGAGATAATCAAGGTTTAGTTTTTGGAACGCCAACATTGTTTATCAACCAATTAACAGCATTAGTAGTGGTATCGATCTTTGCCTTTGTTGCTTCTTACGCATTATTCTTTATCGTAAATAAAATTACTCCTCTAAGAGTTACTGAAGAAAAAGAAGAGTTAGGATTAGATATCTCTCAACACGGAGAGTTTTTATAAGAATCAATTTCCCCTTTTGCCTTTAAATAAAAAAGCACTCTAGATTTAAATTTAGAGTGCTTTTTGTTTGAATTAATATTTTATTTAGTCCTTAGTGATTAGTCACTTTACCATCTAGTTTACTTAGATTAGCCTTTAATCACTAACTCCAAATAATTATAAAGAAAAGAACTAATCACCAAGGGCTAAGTACTAAAAACCTATTTAAAGTTTGAAATTCCTTCTTTCAGCCAGTGCAAATATTCATCTGCGCTTACATAACTAATTGTTGGTTTAGAAGCATTCAAATTATTTCCTTCTAAATCTGTAATTATATACAAAGGCTGTGTATTGGTTTTATATTTTGAGATCATAAAATCTGTCCATTTATCACCAACTGTAATAATTTTATCACCAGAAGCAGTTACAAATTGCTCCTCTTTTGGTAATTCACGTTTATCATCAACATATAAAGAGATCAAAACAACATCATTTTTTAAAATTGGCAGAATCGTTGGTTCAGACCAAACATTATTCTCCATCTTTCTACAGTTTACACAAGCATAACCAGTAAAATCTAACATAATTGGTTTGTTGATTGATTTTGCATATGCCAATCCATCTTCATAATCATGAAAAACCATAATTCCATGCGGTCCTAATTCAGCGCCTTCCGGCATTCCTTTTACAGCAGCTGTGCTATTATTCCCAGCTGATGAGTTTCCTCCTACACCAAATGGACTTTCGCTATATTGCGGCGGCGGTGGAAATGCACTAATTAATTTCAAAGGTGCTCCCCAAAGTCCTGGAATTAAATATACTGTAAACACAAGCGTAAGCAATCCTAAATACAATCTTCCTACTGAAATATGATGTAACGGACTATCATGCGGTAAGGTAATTTTTCCGAATAAGTACAAAGTCAAAGCCGCAAAAATAGCAATCCAAATCGCGATAAAAACTTCTCTTTCTAAAAAGTGTAACTGCAGCACCAAGTCCGCATTTGATAAAAATTTGAATGCCAAAGCCAATTCTAAGAATCCTAAAACAACTTTTACTGTATTTAACCATCCGCCAGATTTTGGCAATGAATTTAACCAACCTGGGAACATCGCAAACAACATAAATGGTAAAGCTAAAGCTGATGAGAAACCTAACATTCCAACGATTGGCGCAATTCCTCCGTTTGAAGCAGCCTCAACTAATAAAGTTCCAACAATTGGCCCCGTACAAGAGAATGATACAATTGCCAAAGCCAAAGCCATGAACAAAATTCCAATTATTCCTCCTCTATCAGCTTGCTGATCTGCTTTGTTTGCCCATGAATTTGGCAGCATAATTTCGAAAGCTCCCAAAAATGAAGTAGCAAAAATGATTAGGATTACAAAGAAAATCAAGTTAAACCATACATCTGTTGACAACGCATTTAAAGCATCTGCACCAAATATCTTAGTTACTATTAATCCTAAAATTACATAAATAGCAATAATCGAAAGTCCATATATTACAGCATTTCTAATTCCCTTTGCTCTGCTTTTACTTTGTTTTGTAAAAAAACTAACTGTCATTGGAATCATCGGGAAAACACAAGGCGTTAATAAAGCCGCAAATCCCGAGATAAAAGCAATAAAAAAGATTGACCACAAACTTCTTGCAGGAGCTGGTTTCTGTACATCATCAGCAGCTTCAGCAGCTGCATTATCAACTTTTGCTGGTTCTACTTTCTCAACTGCTGCTGTTTTACTTACCGTATCAACTGCTATTCCAGCTACTTTCGTTTCATCCAGTTTGGATTCTGCAACCGCAGGAACCTCATCCATTTTGAATGTTGAAGGAACTGCAATTGAGAATTTCTTGCTTGAATTGATACAAACCTCTTTACAAACCTGAAAATCAAAATCTACATCAACTGTTTTTAAGTTTGGGTTTATGATTTTTATTTCTTGCTCAATATGAGCTTTCCCTTCAAAAAAAGTTTCATTTACACCAAAAACATCATTAAAAGCCGTTTTCGTTTTACCTTCTTTTGCTTTTCCAACTAATTCGTAATTTCCTTTTTGATTTTTAAACGTAATTTCCAACGCAAGCGGCCCGCCGTCTGGCGTAAACTGCGAATACATATGCCAGTCTTTTTCGATAGTTCCATCAAAAATTAATACTGCATTGTTTCCTGATTTTTTTTCAATTTTTGCCGTCCATTTAACCGGCTCTAAAATTTGAGCATTACTTTTTGCAAAGGCAAAAATGAAAAACAGTAAAAATAAAATCGATTTGCTCCTGAAACTTTGTAGCATTCCTGCTTGATTAGATTGAGTAAAATTCATTATTGTAGTTCTATTTTAAGTATTTTATTTGAGGTATTTTTTATTCTAAAACGTTCATCCTGTCTAATGCCAATCACCCAGACTATTTTATCATCTGAACATAAAATCCAAGTTTGTTCCTTTTCAATTAGAGATAACTTTTCATCTTTAAAAAGCTTACTCACTTTTTTTGATTTTCCGTGCATTCCAAACGGATGAAAAACATCTCCTTCATTCCATTTACGCAAAACTAACGGGAATTGGATTTTATCGGCGTCCACAAATATAGTTCTATTTGAATCTATTGTTATGTGACCTACGTTACAAAGCTTTAACTTTAAGGGAAAATTAACTTCTTTTTCGTTTTCATTAATTTCAAACTGTTCCTTTTCTGACATTTCAGAAATGGGACTCAAAATTAAAATATCCCTATTTTTCAGCAGTCTAAACTCAGCCGAAAAAACTTGTTTCCCAGACTGCCCATTTACCAAATCATAAATATCATTCCACGCCAAAAAACCAAATTCATGAAGCCACTGGTACAAATAAGATTTATAATTGGGTAATTTTTTAAGTTTTTTTAAATCGAAATGAATATCCTCACCAGCCTCTTTTGCAACCTGCTGATAAATCATAATCGAAGCATCTTCAACCATAATCTGTGACTCCTGCAGATAAGACTGTGTTTTCTGAAAAGCATTTAAAAAGTTTGGATTGAGTTCTTTTAAAACTGGAACTAAATCATGACGAATTTTATTTCTCAGGTATTTATTAGATGCATTACTGCTGTCCTCGCGCCATTCGATCTTATTCTCTTCGGCATATTTCAAGATTTCTTCTCTCGAAAAAGGCAAAAGCGGTCGTATTATTTTATCATTTTGCTCTGGAATTCCGCTCAATCCATCCAATCCCGTTCCCCGAGACAAATTGATTATGAATGTTTCCAAATTATCATCAGCATGATGTGCTGTTAGAATATAATCGAAGTTTTTCTCTTCCAAAAGCTCATAAAACCAACTGTAGCGAAGTTCACGAGCGGCAACTTGTGTTGATAATTTGTAGTCTTTTGCAAAAGCTTCAGTATCAAATTGAGTTGTAAATACTGCTATATTGTTTTGATCACAATAATTTTCGACAAAAGTCTGATCTCCAAAACTTTCTAATCCGCGAAGCTGAAAATTACAATGAAGCACAGCAATTTCGTATGGCAGCTGTTTTAATAAATGCAACAATACCATACTATCTAAACCGCCGCTCACAGCAAGAAAAAGTTTTTTTTCTGCTAAAAATGGAAATCTTGAAACGATATGATTTTGAAATTTTGAAAACATTTGATAAAAGTAAAAAATTAAATTCGATCTATTTTTAAATGAAATGTTAAGCATTCTTTTTCGCCGCGAATTACACAAATTTGCACAAATTTTTTCCTTTCAATTGTAGGTGAAAAAATATAGCTACAGATATAAGAGATTAAAATGATTAAAAAATCTGTATAAATCTTTTCATCCCGATAGCTGTCGGGAGCGGAAAAAAAACAATTCGCGCAAATTCGTGTAATTTGTGGCTGACTAATCTACTGCAAAACTTCGTGCATTGCTTTAGCTTTCAACAAACATTCTTCGTATTCTTTTTCAGGGATTGATTGTGATGTTATAGCGCTTCCAACAGAAAAAGAAACATATTTATTCTCCTGATTATAAAAAATACTTCTAATTACAACATTGAAATCAAAATCACATTCGGGTGTAAAATAACCAACGGCACCGCTGTACAAACCACGCTTGGTTTCTTCTAAATTTTCAATAATTTTCATAACTGAAATCTTTGGCGCTCCGGTCATGCTTCCCATTGGAAAAGTCGTTTTTAAAACATCGACTGGTGAATATTGGGCATCTAATTTTGAAGTTATAGTCGAAATCATTTGATGCACCTGCAAAAACGAATATATTTTACACAACTCTGTAACTTTTACAGAGCCTTTTTGCGCGGTATGTGACAAATCGTTTCGAACCAAATCTGTAATCATAATGTTTTCGGCTCGTTCTTTTGCATCAGATTCTAGATACTCTTTTGATTTTTGATCTTCAATTGGATCTGAAAAACGTTTTGAAGTTCCTTTTATCGGCTGAGAAATAATATCCTCTCCAACTTTTTTAAGATATCTTTCTGGTGAAGCCGAAAGCAAATATTGCTTGTGATTTTTAAAGAATACTGAAAATGGCGCTTGCGAAATTTCATTTAGTTTTAGAAATTTTTCTAACGGATTTATAACAGCATTTTCACTGTAGAATTCCATACAAAAATTCGCTTCGTACATATCTCCAAGATGAATATGCTGTAACATTTTATTGACTTTTTCAACATATGACTCTTTAGAAATACGATGTTCAATTTTTAAAGGCACCCCACTTTCGTCTTTCGACTTTTGACTTTCGACTATATCCTTAAAATCATCCTCAATTTCATCATCACAAAGATGTAAATATTGAATTTCGAGCTGATTTTCTTTCAACAAAAATATTTTTTTTGGTTGAAAGAAAAATAAATCCGGAAAGTCTAACCCATCAAAATTATTGGATTTTAAATCTTCTATATCATTTTTCAAATCATAAGAAAGATAACCAAAAAGCCAGTCTTTGGTAGTTTGCTGATATTGTTTTAAATCATCAAACGCATTTTGAAAATCGGTTTTTAAAGAGGTAAAGGCATCCACAGCCAAAATAAAATCAAAGCTTGAATATTCCTGCGGATACAAATTGCTGTCTAGAAAAACGATCTCACGAAACTGCTGTGACCAGCTCATCAGCTGTTGTTTAAATTGGGCTGGATTGGAAATATGTTTATGAATTGAAACTCTCAAAGAAGTATGAATTTTAGGTTTCAAAATTACGACAAAAAAAATCCTTCGATATAAAGAATCCTTAAAAAAAAATGGCACACTTTTTAGTATATCGAATTAATGCTAATTATTAAACCTTTTCTTGCTATTTGATTAAAAAATTACTCGAAAAAAAACTTTAAAAGATTTATACCGATTTCTATAATCCTATAAATCTTCTAATCTAAAGCTAAAAAAGTCTGAAACACAGACTCATATTTTTATTAATCAAATTATATAACCTTTATGAAAACAATTGCAAAATTAGGATTGACTTCCTTGATTATTATTACGGTATTATTTTCTTGTAAAAAAGCAGATTATTCTTCTGGAGAATCTGCAGATTTAAAAATGGCAGCAGACAGCACTGTTGTTTCATCATCGGCAGCGGTCGAAAAGAAAGACAGCAAGCAAAAATTTATCCGAACGGCAGATATTAAATTCAAAGTCAAAAACGTCGTCAAATCTACTTATGCAATTGAAAATGCCACGCAAAAATTTGGAGGCTTTGTTACTTATACGAATTTACAAAGCAATATTCACGATCAGATCAAAACTAAAATCAGTCAGGATAGTACGCTTGAAACTACAAAGTATTCAGTAGAAAATAATATTACAATTCGAGTTCCTAATACACAACTGGATACGGTAATTAAGACAATTGCAAAGCAAATCGATTTTTTGGATTTTAGAATAATCAAAGCAGATGATGTTTCATTAAAATTATTAGCCAATAAACTTTCGCAAAAAAGAAGCAGTGTAAGCGAAAAAAGGATAGAAAAAGCAATTGATACTAAGGGTAAAAAAATAAACGATGTTATTGATGCCGAAAATACATTGGCAAATCAAAAGGAACAAAATGACAATAGTACGATTGAAAATTTATCGCTTGAAGATCAGGTTAATTTTAGCACAATTACATTACAGTTATACCAAAATGAAACCATAAAACAGGAAATCACTGCAGGCGAAAAAGATCCTTCTGACTATAAACCAAACCTAGGAATTCAGATTATTGATGCCTTAAAAAGCGGCTGGTTTATATTGCAGTCTATTTTAGTTTTCTTTGTCAATTTATGGCCATTTATTCTAATTGGCATAGCAGCATTCTTTATTTACAAAAAATACGGAAAGAAATAAGAAAAGTGTTAATAAAATAGCAATTTCGTAATGAAAAAATCGTTATATTTGATATAGCATTAAATTAATCTCAAAAACAGAATAATACTAATTGTTAAATTCTCAATAAAGTCTTATTTTATTACGCATACAACTTTATTTGAGAAATATAAATTTTGCATTTTCAGCACATAAATTATATCATTTTAACCTTTTAAAATCTTAAGTATTATGAAAATTGCTACTATTATTGTCCGCGTTTTAATCGGCCTGTTATTGCTGTTTGCCTCCATTTCATTTTTCTTTAAGCTGGCTCCAGAGCCAGAAACGACTGGCAACTTTAAGGCGTTTAATATGGGGTTAGTTGCTTCAACGTACTTGCTTCCATTGGCTAAAACAGTTGAATTGCTTTGCGGAATTTCGTTTGTGAGCGGCCGCTTTGTAACTTTAGCAAATATTATGATCCTTCCCATTACCATCAACATCTTGTTTATTAATTATTTTTTAACTCCTGAAAGCCTGCCAATAGCTGGATTACTTTTCTTGGGAAATTTATTTTTAATCTACAGATACTGGGATAATTATAAAACTGTTTTTACTCCTTGATTCATTTTTTATCTAAAAAAAATAAACCCGGAAGATTTAAAAACCTTCCGGGTTTATTTTTTCAGCCCGTTTTTCTTCATGTTTCACTCGAAAGAATACTTATATTTTAAACTTTCGCCGGCTGCAAGTGCACCTTTTAATCTAAAAAATTTATCCTTAATAAAAAGGACCAAAAATGAGACCCTGAGCATACCAACATTGTCCTTTTTGACAAACTCGGCTTTCCCGATGCTTTCTTCCCATTTGTCTTTTTTGACACTATAGTCCTAATTACTGACTTTTATGGTACTTTAATCATTCTTAGTATTATTTACAACAATTTTATGCTATTCTTGACTTTTAGAAAAAAAACTAATCTATTGTATTTATCACTAAAAACACCCCAATAAACACATTATCAGAATGATACCTCTAATTTACAAAAATTTCCTGACACTTAATGTTTTTTCGAGCATTAAAAAGCGTCTAAAAAAGCAAAAAAAAAGTTTCTTCTATATTATTAGAATATCCTTACTAAAACCTACATTTGGTTTACTAACTAACATATCTAAATGAAAATCCACCTATTCTTTATTCTCTTATTTTACACTTCTATTTCCAAATCTCAATCTATTCAATCTGTTGATTCATTAAACATTGAAATCTGTAAATCATTGATTCAAAATAAAAACTTGAATAATGAGATTAGAACAAATACAATGGAAAAATCGCACATATTTCCATACTTATCAAGATTTAATGATACAATAATTCAAAAAAAAGTATTTACTCAGATCTACTATCGATTACTAAAAAACTGTGATGAATTTAAAACTCTTTTCCCAGCCGAACCATTCTCAAATGGCTATGGCGAACAAAATACAGAACCAATAATTAACATATCTAAAGAACAATGTAATCATTTTGATAAAATTTCAAAATATTATTATTTTGAAAATGAGGGTAAAAAAGTAGAAGTTACTTTAAGTGCTGGTTTATGGATAGAAAAATTTGAAGACAATACGTATTCAAAATTATATTATAGAAAAAAGAGTAATTGTCAATTTGAATTAGAGTTTATTGAAAGTAATAACTTTTCCAGAGGAAATTTAAGCGTTAAAGGTGAAAAATATCTATATAAGATATTTAATGAAGAAAATGAAACATATAGTGTTTACATGAAAAACAAAGAAACCTATTATACTTTTAAAATAATGAGGCAATAAAAAAACCGTCAAAATTATTTTTTTGACGGTTTAAATATAATTTAAACGTAAAAAATTATACGTGTAAAGCTCTATTATCTGTTGCTGCCAACGCTGCTTCTTTTATTGCTTCAGCAAAAGTTGGGTGTGCATGGCTCATTCTTGAAATATCTTCAGCAGAAGCTTTAAATTCCATTGCAGTAACCGCTTCAGCAATTAAATCAGCTGTACGAGCACCAATCATGTGAACTCCTAATACCTCATCTGTTTTTTCATCAGCAAGGATTTTTACGAATCCGTCTAAATCAGCACTTGCTCTTGCACGTCCTAACGCTTTAAATGGGAAACTTCCTGATTTGTAAGCTACTCCTGCCGCTTTCAATTGCTCTTCAGTTTGTCCAACTGCAGCAACTTCTGGCCAAGTGTAAACGACACCAGGAATTAAGTTATAATCGATATGTGGTTTTTGACCCGCTAAGATTTCAGCAACCATAGTTCCTTCTTCTTCTGCTTTGTGTGCTAACATTGCTCCACGAACAACATCTCCAATTGCATAAATATTAGGAACGTTTGTTTGTAAATGATCGTTTACTTCAACTTGTCCTCTATCAGAAATTTTTACTCCAGCTTTGTCAGCGTTTAATCCGTCTGTGTAAGGACGACGACCAACAGAAACTAATGAATAATCTCCCTCTAGAGTGATTGTTTCTCCTTTTGCGTTTTCAGCTTGAACTGTAACAGCATCGCCGTTTCTTTCAACTGATTTTACTTTGTGAGAAACATAGAATTTCATTCCTTGTTTTTTCAACACTTTAGTTAATTCTTTTGAAAGAGAACCATCCATTCCAGGAATAATTCTGTCCATGAATTCTACTACAGAAACCTGAGCTCCTAAACGAAGGTAAACTTGTCCAAGCTCAATTCCGATAACACCGCCGCCAATAATAACTAAATGTTTTGGAACTTCTTTTAAAGCCAAAGCCTCAGTAGAAGTGATGATTCTTTCTTTATCAATTTTGATGAATGGTAAAGAAGATGGTTTTGATCCTGTAGCAATTACAGTATATTTTGCTTCAATCGTTTCAGATGTT
The DNA here is from genome assembly GCF_044007415.1 of Flavobacterium sp. FlaQc-28. Lineage (NCBI taxonomy): Bacteria > Pseudomonadati > Bacteroidota > Flavobacteriia > Flavobacteriales > Flavobacteriaceae > Flavobacterium > Flavobacterium sp. FlaQc-28. The sequence goes on along the minus strand of NZ_JBIPCM010000002.1, from coordinate 88,270 downwards.
CCGTCTGCTTTTGCAACTGAAATATGTGTTGCATCTACAAAAGAACCTAAACCATTAAAAACAGTAATTTTATTTTTATCCATTAAATAGTTCACACCACCCGAAGTTTGATCTACAACGGCTTGTTTGCGGGCGATCATTTTCTCTAAATTGATTTTTACATCGCCAGAAACTTCGATTCCGTGATCTGCGAAATGTTTAATTTCTGCATAATGGTGAGAAGAAGCTAATAATGCTTTTGAAGGAATACAACCTACGTTAAGGCAAGTTCCGCCTAATGAATTATATTTTTCTACAATTGCAGTTTTGAAACCTAATTGTGCGCAACGAATTGCTGATACATATCCTCCAGGACCTGAACCTATAATGACTACGTCAAATGAACTCATAGTATTTTGTTTTTATTTTAGCGGTTACAAAATTAAGGAATAAAGTTTTGTTTAAAGTTTAAATTTCAATGTTTTTTGTGTGAAATTTTGGGGTTACGTTTTACCGCTAGGAACGCTAAGAATTACGCAAAGGTTCGCTAAAGTTTTTTAGAAACATGGAATTTTGCTCACGGAGACACAAAGTCGCAAAAGTTTCTTTTTGTTTCTTCTCTTTTTCATTCTTTGTAAAGCACCGTAAAATCTTTCTCTTAATTATTGTCCTTACTTGATCTTCTCATATTACATCATAAATTATCAAAACATATTGAATTGCTTTGACATGCGAGAAATAACTCTATTTTTGTAATATATTGCTTCTAAAAATTAATATGTAAAAGCACAAATAAAACATCTAGCTAATATAGTTGCTTAGAACAAAACTGAATAAATTTATGCACACATGTTTATGAGTTATGAATTACTTTACAGCTACTTAAATGAAAAATAAACTTTTGATTACAGCCCAAATTTCGATAATGCTATTCGCTTGCGGGTAAAACGAATTAGAAATAAAATCATAAAATGAACAAGAAAACAATCCGAGAAATATTGAATGGTATTTCAATCGAAACAGAAGAGGCGCTGTTCAAAATTTCAGATAAAATATTCATTGAAGAGTCTATTGAAGAAATAAAAAATAAAACAACACTCGAAGCATTCACAATTTTTATTGGAGTTCAAACAATTGGCTGTTGGAAATCGGGTGGCTGGGCAATTGAGATTTTTGGAAATTATCCGGAAATTGTTCCATATATTCCAAGTGTAATGAAAAGTTTGCAATTAGAAAATGTAGCCAAGCTTGTCGAAAAAACAATCCATTTATTTCCTGAGGAAACAGACTTTACAAAGAATGACCAAGACTATTGTGATGTAATTAATTTTCTGGAGGGACACGACCGATTTATTAAAAATAAAGAAAAATTCGAGAAATATTCTTCTGAAGAAAAATCTCAAATTCGGGAAAATTATCGCAATGCAATAGAAAAACTTGAAAAAGAAGTAGATCAAATTTGGGGATATAACGCACCAAATCAAGAAGGATGGGGAAATATTATATACTTCTTAAAAAATAATCTTAATGTAAAAATTTGGAAAGAGTAAAAACATGAAAAACCGAATAATTATAGTCTTTTTTTTATTGACAATTGTTTCTTGTATTTCTATAAAAGGCAAAAAAGAACTGATGTCGCTAAACAATATTGGGGACTCGAACACTTTGAGAAAAGACGGCTACTATTATACAGAGAGTTATGTTAAAACAAATCCGTATTACAGAAATGAATATGGTGGTTATGTTAGAGATTCCACAAAAACCTTTTACCAAGTCCGAATTTCTACACTAGCCTTAAAAGAAAATGGTTCTGCAATGAAATTAGGTTCATATTCTGGAATGCAAGACAATCTTGCGTATAATTTTGGAATTAAATGTGATTTACCAGATAACAATACTTTGGAAAGTGCATTTGAACATTTTCAATGTTATTTAACTGAATTGAAAAATAAGAATTTATTTTTTTTGAATTCCAAGGCAGAAATTTGGGATCAAGGAATATATAAAATTGAAAATAATGCTATTACAATTCAAATTTTCTACAATACCATTGGTGATTACAATTTATATGAAGAAACAGGAATAATTAAAAATGATTCCACCTTTGTTCTGACCAATGCAACAGACTTTCAAACAGGAAAAAAGCATGAAATAAATAAAGTATACAAATTCAAAAAAATGAAAAACTTTCCTGATATTGACAACTATGTATTGAAAAACAAAAAGAAGTTTAGTAAAAACTAGATCTATCAGCTGCTACAACAGATCTGGCAAATTTGAAAATAGCACCTAATTTAGTCCTAAATCCCCTGTAGTAAATAGATACTATGCCCAATTATAAAAATGACAACATAATGACAATTAAAAAAAATTTAGCACTACTCATTCTGATAATTTCTAACTTGACAACTTTTGCTCAAGACCAAATAACTAGAGAGCTAAAAACTTTAAATGACAATAACGAATTCGATAAAATTATCGAACAGCACGCTTCTAAATCTTTAGACTATTCTGCAAAATCATTGTATTATATTGGACTAGCTTATTACATGAAAGAAGACGATAGTAATTGCATCAAGTTTATGAATTTATCCATAGACAAAGACTCAAAAGACCCTGCATCATTTTACATTAAGGCATCCACTTTAAATTATATGCAGAAATATGATGAAGCTGTAAAAAATTTTCAATCCGCAATTAATTTAAAATCGGATGATGCCGAATTTTATAGTGGACTTGGTGATTCCTATTATAATTTAAAAAAATTAGATTTAGCTTTAGAAGCATACAAAAAGGCAACAGAACAAAAGAATTGCCCTGCTAGACCTTATTCATTTGTCGCTCAAATTTATTCTGATCAAAAAAATAACGATAAAGCTTTAGAGGCATTTTACATAGCAAAATCAAAAATTGATACAAAATCTAATTCATACATAAATGCATTGTTCAACATCGGACTTCTTGAATCTCTAAAAGGCAACTATGATAAAGCAGAACCCGCCTTTGTTGAACTTTTGCAATTAGACCCAACAGACTATCACACTTACGCTAAACTTATTCAAATATATTATAATAGAAAAGAGTATGACAAAGCAAAACCATATAAAGACAAATTGTATGAGGCTCACAAGAAAAATCAGCTTAAAGATAATTTGAAAGATATGTTTTGCTACGACCAATTTAAATGGAATGACAAATTAATCCAAGCTTTCGAAAGATACCAAGAAGACTCTAAAGATGTATACAACAAACATTTGTTTTATATTATAAATCAAGATGATAAAATTGAATATCGTATTCAAACAGAATATTCTCCAATTTCAGTAGAGCGAGATGGAACAAAGTATTTACTCTGCCGAACAAAAGGAGATACACATTCTACATTCAACATTGGCTTTAACGAGAACTTCAAATATGATGATTTGAAGAAAAGTGTAATTGAGGTTCTTGAAGAAAAAGTAAAACCGACAGCAACATCAAGACCAACTAAATAAGCAGAATAACTGAACATAACAGCTATTACAACGGATTTGGTAATTGATTAAATGGAAAGTTGATTTCAATTTGGCAAATCCAAAAACAGAGCTTAATTTAGTCCAAAACCAACTATAATGAGGAGTCGTAGATAATTATTAAGAACCATAAATAAACAGATTAAACTATTATGAAAAGACTTTTATTGATTTTATTAATTTCCTTATCAGGAAATATCTTTGCTCAATCGGAACCACAGAACTTGTTGGACAATTTTTTTAAGACCTACGAAAAAGATGCAGGAAAAGCTATAAAAGATTTATACGCATCAAACAAATGGACAGAACGAGCAAAAGATGACATTGATAAAATTATTGGAACAGTAAATGGTTTTACAGAAAATTACATGGGGAAGTATAATGGATATGAAATTATCACAACTAAAAAATTCTCTGAAAGTTTTATTCTATACTCATATCTCGTAAAATATGATAGGCAACCTATTAGATTCATATTTAAATTTTACAAACCAAGTACCAAATGGGTACTATATTCATATGCTCTTGATGACAGTTTAGATGCTGAAATCCAAGAAGCGGCTAAACTTTATTATTTAGATTTAGACAAAAAGTAGCTGCCTACAACAGCTAACGCAATGGCTTTAGGAAATAGACTTTATTTACTCCCAAACCTTCTTAAGTACCAGAATGTTATATACAATATCTCAAAAATTAAACACAAAAAACAATCCTTAAATAACATCTTTTAAAAATGACATTAAATAAAATAAATATTATACATTTCATTTTACTTTTATCAGGGCTAAACATCTGTTACGCTCAAGAACAGCTTCAAAAACCATTAAAAGGTTTAGTCAAAGTTGATGACGGTTATATAATTGGACTTACTAAATATGAAAACACAATTGAATGTTATGCTACAGATTCACTAAAGACAACTATTCCTGTCAAAAATTTAAATGCTGCCGTAAGTTTTATATACACTGATGAAACATATAAATTCCAAAATGACTTAAAAAAAGGAAAAAATAATGTATTCGTAGCCGATATTCCCACGGAAAAAACAATAAATTTTATTGCAATAGTGCTAAGAATAAAAGGAAAATTATATACCGCATATTTCCCATATCCTAAAAATTCTAAAATTGAAGAAAAATAAAGCCTAGGTTAACCTAAATTATTGCACCAGGTACTCGAAAATATAAAGCATTGTGCATAACAGCTACAACGATGAATTTGGGCAATAAGCTCAATGGAAAGTTGGTTTTGCATTTGAATAATTGCTTCATCTGTTCGCTATCGCTCAAGTCTCCTTTCGATCGAAATAACATAAAATGCACCAAGACTGGAAACCTAAAATCAAAAACATTTGAGTCTCTCAAAAAGAAATCACTGTTGAATTCTTGACCTCACTAATCATAAAAGTACTCTGCGTACTTCCAATATGTTGTAATGAAGTCAGTTTTGTAACCAAAAATTCTCGGTACGCTTCCATATCTTTTACTAATACCTTCAGGATATAATCATAATCGCCGCTTACGTGATGACATTCTAGAACTTCATTGAGTTTGATAACTTCGCTTTCGAATTTGGTTAGAAATTCTTTTGTATGCTGAATAAGTTTTAAATGACAGAAAACTACAAATCCTTTTTCTATTTTAGATTTATCGACTAGAGCTGCATAGCTTTTAATTATTCCTTCGCGCTCCAGCTTTTTTATCCTTTCGTATACTGCTGTTACTGAAAGATTAAGTTTCATGGATAACTCTTTGTTGGTTTGCTTGCTGTCAGTTTGTAATAAAACTAAAAGCTTTTTATCTACGGCGTCTAAAATCATGATTTCAGTTTGATGGTTAATTGTTGAAATGAAAAAAAATCTATTGAGTTACTTTTTTTGCATCAAATTTAGATTAAAAATCATAACAAATACATTTTTATAGTTTTAAAAACTAAACACAAAGACAAGTATTGATTAATAATCTAAATAGATCTTATTTTGAACAGAATTTCTTTTGAAAATGAGTTTTCTACCCCTAATCCAAGCGATATCACTTCGATCAGGAATCAGCTCCTAAACAAATTGAATCAACAATAAACCATTAACTAATGAAAGACTTTAACCCAGCAGATAAAATACAGGATTTACAATACTTTGGTGAATTTGGAGGCGTAAATCCGTCGATTTCTGATTCTTCAACTTATACTTTTCTTTCGGCTAAAACGATGTTTGACACTTTTGAAGGAAACATGGAAGGCTGTTATTTGTATTCTCGTCATTCTTCACCTAGTAATTTATATTTAGATCAGGCTTTGGCAGCAATGGAAGGAACAGAAACTGCAAATGTTTCGGCTTCAGGAATGGGAGCTATCACGCCTACTCTATTGCAATTATGCGGTGCAGGCGATCATATTGTTTCGAGCAGAACGATTTATGGCGGAACTTACGCTTTCTTGAAAAACTTTACACCAAGATTCGGAATTGAAACAAGCTTTGTTGACATTACAAAACTAGATGTCGTTGAGGCTGCAATTACGCCAAAAACGAAAGTTTTATATTGTGAAACCGTTAGTAACCCATTATTAGAAGTTGCTGATATTACAGGTTTGGCTAAGATTGCTAAAAAACATAATCTGAAATTGGTAGTTGATAATACGTTTTCGCCATTATCAGTTTCACCTGCAAAATTAGGTGCTGATATTGTCATTCATAGTTTAACGAAATACATTAATGGAAGCAGTGATACTGTTGGCGGCGTGACTTGCGCATCGAAAGAATTTATTAATGCTTTGAAAAATGTAAATTCTGGAGCAAGTATGCTTTTAGGCCCTACAATGGACAGTTTACGTTCTGCAAGTGTGATGAAAAATCTGCGCACACTTCATATCCGAATTAAACAGCACAGTCATAATGCACATTTTCTAGCCGATCAATTTGAAAAAGACGGTTTAAAAACGGTTTATCCAGGGTTAAAAAGCCATCCGAGTCATGAATTATACAAGACCATGATAAACCCAGAATACGGCTTTGGCGGTATGCTGACAATTGATGTTGGTTCTTTGGCAAAAGCCAACGAATTAATGGAATTAATGCAGACTCGAAATTTAGGCTATTTGGCGGTAAGTTTAGGCTTTTACAAAACATTGTTTAGCGCGCCGGGAACTTCAACTTCAAGTGAAATTCCGTTAGAAGAACAACAAGAAATGGGATTGACAGATGGTTTAATTCGTTTTTCTATTGGATTAGATAACGACATTGAGCGTACTTACGAAATGATGAAGGCCTGCATGATTGAACTTGGGGTTTTATAAATTTGAAACAATTCTTTATAAATAAATTTGCACGATTTTTTTTTAGCTTGTTTGAATCCGCAGGAGATTTTTCTCTATGCGGATTTTTTTTGCTAAAAAACAAGTCCTGCATTCTCGGGTAAAAATAAAAAAAACCGTTCTGAAAATTTCAGAACGGTTTTCTATCTTAATCTTGTTCAAAATGTTTAAAAGACTGCCAGTATTTATCTTTATACAGCTCGTAACTTATTTTAAAATCGCCGCTGTATTTTTTTATTAACTCGTCTGCCGTCTTTGAAGGATTTCTAAAGTCTTTACACGCAAAAAAGAGTTCTCTTTTGTTGTTTGCTGTTTCTCTTCCTATATTTAAATATCCCTCAAAATCTGGTAAATAATTTATTATTTCTTCTTCAATTTCTTCTAATCTATTATTAGTTTTCCCGTCTGGCAATCCTCCATTATCACAGTCCTCAAATTCAAGTGCAAGAATAAAAACCCACGGATGCGACGCTTTTTTATCCCATTTTAAAAGGGTTGTATTTATTAAAGCCAATACGATTCCGCCATCTTTACGTTTTCCTTCAAAATTGGTATAACCATCATTTTCCGTGTTATGTCTTATTCCTTCGTATTTCTCGACAAATTCTTTCTCTCTCCAAATCAAATAATCGCTTAATTTTTCAATAGGAATTAACTCTTCTGAAACTTCACCATTTCCTATAACTTTTAAATTATCGATTAGTGTAACTGAATGCATTTCGCCCAAATAGTTGTCTAAAAAAATATGAACACCGTTTGTTACAGCAGCCTTTTTTTCTTCGCTGTAATCATCATACACAATCGTTAAATCTATTTCATCTGGATAGCTTTTATGTATGTTGGGATAAAATTTCAAATTGTCTTTATTGAATTCAAAATTCTCATACTTAATCCCTACATCTTTAATATCGCAGGCTGGTTTAAGTGCAGTAAATTTCCAACCGTTGATCTTGGGAGCTGTCTCAACTAACTCTTCAATAATATAGATATTTCTTAATGCTCCGTCAGGTGTTAGAATCAACTCAGCTGTTTGATCATCGCACATTCCTGTCAAAAAATAAATTCCAGAATGAATTTCTTCCAGTTTTGGTGCCAGTTTATCAAAGAAACCTATATGAATATTTTCTCCGTTTTGAACGATTTTAAAAAACTCTTTTTCCTGTTTTAAAAACCAGTTCCAAAAATCGCTGCAGGATTCTATTTTTACTTCTTTTCTACCTAATATATTCTTTAAAAAACTCATTTATAATAAAAACAATTTAAATTTTACAACAGAACAAACCTAAGAAAAAACTTTCGTAAACAGGACGATATTTTTATAAAAAAGCCATAAAAAAAACCGTTTTGAGATTTTATTCAAAACGGTTTTTTTTATAATTTTCAGCTTCTAATTTATGCCTCTGTTACATTCAGTTTACTATTTTTTCTACTGTAAGTAAAGTAAATCAATAATCCTATCAGCAACCAAATTGTAAAATAAATCCAGTTCCAAACACTTAATTCAGCCATCATATAAAGACAGCAGATTAATCCTAAAAGCGGGATTAAAGACAGGTTCTTTCTAAATGCCCAAACGGCTAATCCAACTAAAACAAAAAGGAAAATCCACATTGGAATTTTATGTTTAAATAAACTAATCCCTGATTCGTATTTTAAAGAATCTGCAATAGGCATTCCTTTTACAACTTCGGCATATTTTGCATCATCATCTTGATATTGACTTAGTAAATGTTCTAAATCTGAGGTTTCAGACGTTTTATTATCAACATCAATGCTTTCTAAATAATTGAATACTTTTTCAGATTCACCTTTATTTAAAGACGTAATAATAGTTGTTGCATCGTTTATTTGTGTTTCATTTTTAATAAAGGCCATTGTTGCTTTATTATTAAAAGCAAAAGAATAATACAGTCCTGCAATTATTGCCAATGGCAAAATGAACTTTGCGTTGATATAAGGAGTTTTGAATTTTCCTCTCGGAATATCTGTTTTATCTTGTAATACTAAAACTCCTGCACAAACTAATACAAAGGCAAACAAAGTTCCAATACTACATAAATCAGTCACCATTGTCAGGTTCAAAAACAAAGCGGGAACTGCAACCACAAAACCAGTTACTACTGTGGCAAATGATGGTGTTTTGAATTTTGGATGAACTTTAGAGAATTTCTTTGGTAATAAACCATCACGGCTCATACTCATCCAGATACGAGGCTGACCCATTTGAAAAACCAATAAAACACTTGCCATTGCTACTACTGCACTTACTGCAATAATTCCTGACATCCATTTTAAGTCTAATTTTTCGAAAACAAATGCTAATGGATCTCCAACATTTAATTCGTTATAACGAACCATTCCTGTTAAAACTAAAGCAATCGCTATATATAAAATGGTACAAATAATAATGGCCCACATCATACCTCGAGGTAAATCGCGCTGCGGATTTTTACATTCTTCGGCAGTTGTAGAAATGGCATCAAAACCAATATAAGCAAAGAAAACTGCCGATACTCCTTTTAATACACCACTAACTCCATTTGGAGCAAACGGATCCCAATTTGCTGTATCTACATAAAATGCTCCAACTGCAATGACTAAAAGAACGACACACAGTTTTACAACTACCATTAAGTTACTGGCATTACGAGACTCTTTCATTCCTCTATAAACCAAAGCTGTAATCAAAATAATAATAAATAAAGCTGGAATATCAGTTACAAAATGAAATGATCCTATAGTTGGCGCCGTTGTCCAAGCAGTGTGTGCTGCCTGCAATGCGGTACTTAAATTTTCGAATGATTTTCCGCCTCGCATTAACGCTTCGGCATCTTTAAAGCCATTTGAGGCCGTTAAATAATCCATCTGAATCCATTGCGGTAAATGAATCCCGCCGCTCTGGAGAAGTCCTGTAAAATAATCACTCCAAGATATGGCGACAGTTATATTTCCTACAGCATATTCCATGATTAACGCCCAGCCAATTATCCAAGCAATAATTTCACCAAATGCAACATAAGAATACGTATAAGCGCTTCCAGAAACTGGAACCATTGAAGCAAATTCAGCGTAAGCAAAAGCCGCAAAACTACAGGCTAAAGCAGTAAATAAAAATAGAAAAATTACAGCAGGACCGCCATCTGCACTGGCTTTTCCGATGGTACTGAAAATCCCTGCTCCTACAATAGCTGCAATACCAAACGCGGTTAAATCTCTTGTGGTCAAATGCTTTCCTAATGCATCATGACCATCTGATTCGTTCTTTGCAACCTGCTTCAGAATATCTTGTACCGTTTTTTTTCGGAATAAACCTGATAATGCCATATATGGATTTACTTTTTAAATTAATTTATAGTAGTGATTATGCTTTTATTTTGCAAATAATGCAATTTTTATCGTGATTTCAAATATATAAAACGATTTTATTTTAAATGCTTTTAGTTAAATTTATTACTGCCCAAACGATAAATTACAAACAAAGCACTATTTATGAAGGGCTATTCAGAGATAAAAGTTATTTTTTTTGCCATTTTTTTTTGCCATCCATAAGGCAAAATCGAATGCTCATTTTCGACCATTAAATTCATTTGTTCTACAATTTTGGCCTGTATTTTATTTGGCAGCGTATAAAACTCAGTATCTACTTTAAAATTTCTTTCATCATCCAAAACACCATTTTGAATTCGGATTCCTATTTTCTTTCCTTTATAATATAATAGAATTTTGATTCTTCCATCACCATATGAATTAGATCCAGCAGTACCATAAATTACAATCGGATCAATAATCCCATCGTTATCAAAATCTTCAACATAAATATATCTTGACCAAAACCAAATACTTTCTTCATAACTTTCTTTAAAATCATTAATTTCAAACGTTTTTATCCAGTTCTCGTTATCTATTTTAAAATTAAAAGCCTTGACTGCATTATTGAAATTATTACCCGCGACCGTTTCCTTAAATTTATCTTCTGTCAGTACTAAATAATATTCACCCGTTTTATCTTTATAATGATAAACCTTCCAAATAACGAAATTGATTCCAAACTCCTTTCTTTTCTCTTTTGTAAAAATTCGAATTACTTCTTTTTGAGATAACGTTTTATACTTGCTATTCTGCTCGTTGCTCAAATATTCTAATATTTCACTAATTCTCTGGTTAAGAATAGCAATATTTTTTATTTCAATATCTGAATAAACAATACTGCCATTATCATTTAAAGGTTTGTACCAGTCGTATTTTTTAAAAATATCTGAATATTGAGAATTGGAAAATACGTATCCCTTTCTAGCATAAATTTCATTTTTCAGCAATTTCAAAGAAAAAATATCTTCATTTTTCAATTTACTTTCGTCAATAATTTCAACTGAGCATTTCGAACAATTTAGTCCTTTTTGCGCACTAATCGAAAAAGTAACAAATAACATTAAACAGAAATAAAACTTCATTTTTAATAACTTAATTAATTTGATTTGAAATATATAAAACAATTTTATTTTCTTCAACAGATATCCAAATAAAATAAACAGGAATAAACTTGACAAAAATAAGCACTTAGCTTCCTTGCCAAAGCAAATACATCCACAAAGAATGATTAAACCAATAATATATTAACCTAAAACAAGATAATATTCGCTTACTAAATAGTAATATAATACCAATTTGTAAAAAAAGCCTATAGTATTTTTATCCAAATATATTTCAGCCTAAAAATTTAAAAATAATGTCGTTTCTATTCTTTCCTTTCTTTCGTCAATAGTCTTAAAAAGATCAAAATTCCAACAGAATTTATAAGTTAATTCCTAAACAAACGAAATACTTACTATATTTACTCCTTCAAAATACAATACTATAACAAACTAAAAACACCTATATAATGAAGAAACATTTGTTACTCTTTTTATTAATCTGCTCCAGCGTTTTTGCGCAAGAGGATATTGATATTAATCAACTAAACTGGCTGCCAAATTCCCACTCTTTTTGGGTGAACTCTGAAGAGAATGTTATAGTTTATGATGTTGACAAACTAAATCAAAAGAAAATCATTTTAACAGATGGTCAATTAAAAAAATCTGGTTTTACAGGAGAAATTGAAGATTTGGTTTGGAATGAAAACAAAACAAAGGTCTTGATTTTTACCAATTCTAAAAAAGTTTGGAGAGCCAATACGAAAGGAGATTTTTGGTACTTTGATTTAACAACTGGAAAAGGCAGACAACTGGGAACGAGCTTAGAAAAGTCGTCATTGATGTTTGCTAAGTTTTCTAACGATAACGAAAATGTGGCTTATGTTTCGCAGCATAATATTTATCTTGAAAATCTAAACTCTGGAAAAATAACGCCTTTAACTACAGATGGTACAGATAAAATTATTAACGGTACTTTTGACTGGGTTTATGAAGAAGAACTTGCTGCTCGTGACGGTTTTAGATGGAGTCCTGATGGAAAGAGTATTTCATTTTGGCGTGTAGATGCTTCAAAAACGAAGTTTCATTTGATGATCAATAATACTGATGCTCTTTATCCGTTTACGATTCCAGTCGAATATCCTAAAGCTGGAGAAAAACCTTCATCCGTAAAAATTGGTGTAATTGATGTTACTTCCTTACAAACAAACTGGCTGAATATTCCCGGCGAACCTGATAATAATTATTTAGTTCGAATGGAATGGATCAGTAATCAAAATGTAATGGTTATTCAATTAAATCGAAATCAAAATCAAGCTTCTATTTATAAATGTGATACTAAATCTGGAACGGCGAATTTAATCTATCAGGAAAAATCAGATTCTTGGATTGATGTTTTTGATATTTCATCTGGCGAATATGATGTTTTTCCGTGCCAGTTTGTAGATAACGGAAAATCATTTCTTTGGAGTTCAGATGCTGACGGGTGGATGCATATTTACAAAATCAGCAGCGACGGCAAAAAGAAAGAACTTATTACAACTGAAAATTTTGATGCTTACTACAAAGCTTACAATCAAGAAACAAAATCTGTTTATTTTATTGCCAGCCCAAAAGATGCTACACAACGTTATTTGTACGAAACTAATTTAAATACAAAGAAAACGAAACGCGTAACGCCACAAGAATTTGAGGGAACAAATGAATACAGTTTTTCGACTGATGCTCAATATGCTAAACACGTAAATTCTAATATCAATCGCGATTACAACAAACGTTTGGTTGCTTTATCCGGTCATAAAAAAATACTTCCGGCTGCTGCAGATTCTTTTTCGGCACCAAGACGCAATTATTCATTAGAGAAATTTAAGGTTACAACTGTTGATGGAATCGAAATAGACGGTGTTATGGCCAAACCTTTAAATTTTGACGCTTCAAAAAAGTATCCTATATTCTTTTATGTTTATGGCGAACCAATGGCGTCTGTTGCAAATGACGAGCCGTATTTTTATCCCTTTATTGCCTCTTTAATTCCTGAAGGATATATTGGAATTGCAATGGATAACCGTGGAACTCCAGTATTGAAAGGTACAAAATGGAGAAAATCAATTTATAAAAACATCGGAATTATCAATACGCACGATCAAGCTATGGCCGCTAAAGAAGTTTTGAAATGGAACTTTATTGATTCTGACAGAGTTGCTATTCACGGATGGAGCGGCGGCGGCGCTGTAACTTTGAATTTGATGTTTCAGTTTCCTGAAATTTACAAAACTGGAATTGCTATCGCAGCGGTTACAGATCAGCATTTTTACGACAATATTTATACGGAAAGATATATGGGATTGCCAAGTGAAAACGAAGCGACTTACATAAAGGCTTCTCCAGTAACACACGCTAAAAACCTGAAAGGAAATTTATTATACATTCATGGAACAGGCGATGATAATGTACATTATAAAAATGCCGAGGTTCTGATTAATGAATTGGTAAAATATGATAAAATGTTTGATTTGATGATTTATCCAAATCGTTCGCACAGTATATACGAGGGAGAAGGAACTACAAAACATCTTGCCGATACTTTTACAAAGTACATCAAAGAGCATTGCCCTCCTGGCGCCAAATAGTCTACAAGAATTTAAACTTGTCATTTTTAAGCCCTGTTATTCCTCGGAATAATGGGGCTTAGTCGTTTTATAGATTGCTTTTTTTTGCCACTTATTAAGAATGATTTTTACAGAATATTTTAAGCAAAACTAAAATAACATACACCCAAAGTTTGTCATTTCGACGAAGGAGAAATCACACTAGTATATCGACAAAGATTGGCGATTTCCGCGTGTGATTTCCGCGTGTGATTTCCGCGTGTGATTTACTTCGTCTGTTCGCTATCGCTCGAGTCTCCTTTCAGTCGAAATGACATAAAATGAGAAAAAAATCCTTTTAATCCCTTTAATCAGTGGCTAAACTTTTTTACTCTTCGCGTTCCCTTACGTAATTCTTTGCGCCAGATAACTATTGGGATTGCGGTTAGAAATCCCTTACTTCAAGCAATTTCTCAAAATACTAACCGGATGCTGCGCTTCACGTTTGGTGCCATCATAAATTTGATGACGACAGCTTGTTCCTGCAGCGGCAATTTTTACATTTTCGGCAGTGTTGCGAACTTTTGGAAATAAAGTATCTTCACCCATTTGCATACTCACCTTATAGTGCTCTTTTTCATATCCAAAAGAACCCGCCATTCCGCAGCAGCCCGAATTGTAAATTGTAACCGTATTATTTTTAGGAAGATTCAGCATGGCAAAAGTTGCTTCAACAGAACTTAAAGACTTTTGATGACAATGTCCGTGAATCTTAATTTCTTTTGTTTCTTCAGAAAATGAATCAGGTCTGATTTTTCCGTCGATGATTTCTTTCTTAAAGAATTCTTCGATTGTAAAGGCATTTTGCGAAATTCGTTCGGCATTTTCTTTATCCGACGCCAATCGCAGATATTCATCTCTAAAAGTCAAAATCGCCGAAGGTTCTATTCCGATTAACGGCGCGTTGCTCGAAATTAAATCCTTGAAAATATTGATATTGATATCGGTTATCTTTTTGGCTTCTTCCAAGAATCCTTTTGAAAGATACGTTCTTCCGCTTTCTTCATGATCTGTAATTAAAACCTCGTAACCCAATTTTGTCAATAACTCAAAAGCATCAATACCAATATTTACGTCGTAATAATTGGTAAATTCATCAACGAATAAATACAATTTTCCGTTTGGAAAATCTGCACTTTTAGGTTTGTTATTTTCATACCATTTTCTGAAAGTCTTTTTTGCCAAAAGCGGCACTTGTCTTTCTGGTGCAATTCCCATTGATTTTTTAACAAGCGATTGATTCGAAATAAAATTCGTAATCGACGGAAACAAACTTCCCATTTTATTCAACTTTGCATTGTTGGCAAAAATCTTACTTCTCGTTGAGAATCCGTTTGCTTTTTGATATTGGTATAAAAATTCCGCTTTAAGAGTTGCAACGTCAACATTACTCGGACATTCGCTCGCGCAGGCTTTACAGCTTACACACAACTCAAAAACTTCGTATAATTCTTTCTGATCAAATTTATTTTCCTTTTCAGAATACGTCAAATATTCACGTAAAGCATTTGCTCTTGCACGAGTTGTCTCTTTTTCGTTTCTAGTCGCACGATAACTCGGGCACATTGCTCCTCCTGCCGACGGCATTTTTCGGCAATCGCCAGAACCGTTGCATTTTTCGGCAGCACGCAAAATTCCTAAACTGTCTGAGAAATCCTGAAACGTTTTAATATCTGGTTCTACTCTGCCCGAAACTACTCGATGGTTTTCATCCATTTTCAAAGCGTTGACAATCTTCCCAATATTAAAAACCGAATTAGGATCAAAGGCTAATTTGATTCTTTTCAACAATTCGTAATTCTTATCGCCAATCATAAACGGAATAAATTCTCCGCGTACTATTCCGTCACCGTGTTCTCCGCTTAATGAACCTCTATATTTTTTCACCAAATGCGCTACATCGGTCGCAATGGTTCTGAATAATTTTAGATCTTCCGTTTTCTTCAAATTCAAAACCGGGCGCAAATGCAATTCTCCCGCGCCGGCATGTGCATAATAAATCGCTTCCTGTCCGTGGCTTAACATCATCGCCGAAAACTCTGCAATATACGCTGGCAAATCGCTAAGTTCTACTGCTGTATCTTCAATAGAATCTGCAGCTTTGTTGTCGCCTACAATACTTCCTAAAAGTCCAAGTCCGGCTTTTCTAAGTTCGTTGGCTTTATCAATATCGGCTCCGTAAATTTTTACGAGCGCGTAACCGAAATTGTTTTTCTCTAAATCGGCAATTAAAGCGTTTGCCTGATTTTCTGCATCTTCTAAAGTGTGCGATGCAACTTCAAAAAGCATAATCGCTTTTGGTTCGCCAACTAAAAAGAATCTGTTTTTGATATGTTCCCGATTTGTTTTCGTACAATCTAAAATCGTGTCGTCGATCATTTCGCAAGTGTACAAATGATGTTTCATTGCCACTACAACAGATTCCAGCGATTCCTGAATAGTATGGTAATGCCCAACAACCATAATATTATGTACTGGTGGCAAATCGTCAACTTTTAAGGTGATTTCGGTTGTAAAAGCCAGTGTTCCTTCGCTTCCGCAAAGCAGTTTTCCTAAGTTTATTGTGGGTTCAGTTCCACCAAATATCTCTGATTTTAAAAGAATATCAACGGCGTAACCTGTATTTCGCCTGTGAATTTCTGGTTTCGGAAACTCTTTTATAATTTCTTCCTGATTTTCTTTTACCGAAAGTTCGTCGTAAACACTTTTGTAAATTTTATTTTCTAAAGAATCGCCTTTGGTTTTCTCGATAAATTCCGCCGTAGTCAATTCGCCAAAAGTTACTTCTGTTCCATCGCTCAAAATTGCTTTTACTTCAGCAATTTTATCACGCGTAACACCATAACGAATCGAGGTTGTTCCAGATGAATTATTTCCAACCATGCCGCCAATCATCGCTCGATTTGAAGTTGATGTAATTGGCGCAAAGAAAACACCGTATGGTTTCAAAAATAAATTCAACTCATCACGAATCACTCCGGGTTGAACGGTAACCGTTTTTTTCTCAGCATTGTATCCTAAGATTTTGGTGAAATGCTTCGAAACATCAACCACAATTCCATCTCCTACTGCCTGCCCCGCTAAAGAAGTTCCTGCAGTTCTTGGTGTAACCGAAATATTATGCTGTGCCGCAAAGCGAATTAACTTGCTAATATCTTCAGTAGTTTTAGGCAAAGCCACCGCATTAGGACGAATCCTATACACCGAAGCATCTGTAGAATATAGTGTTTTATAAAGATCATCGTATAAAAGTGTGCCTTCTAATGATGCTGCTAGTTCTTGTAACTCTTTATTTATCGACATTATTGCTTTCTTTTTGAGTTACAAAAATAGGTATTTTTTTAAGGTTCAAAGGGGCATAGTGACAAAGGTTTAAAGGTTTTCTTTGCTATTGTTTTTGAAATTGAAATTTGGGGGTTTAACTCGATTGTCATACTGTGCGTACGCAACAAAATTCCCCAATCTTGTCATTTCGACCGAAAGGAGACTCGAGCGATAGCGAACAGACGAAGTAAATCACACTAGAAACTCCGCACAAAATATCTCCAATCTTTGTCGAATCCCGAGTGCGATTTCTCGTTCCTCGAAATGACAAACTTCTTGTGAAAATCTATTCGAATTTATCTTTTCTCAAAATAACGTTTAATATTTATCGCGCAGAGATGATTTACACAGCGTCAGCAAGAAAAACTTCGGAAAGTGTTATATTTTTAATCCTTTTGATTTACCCCTTCCCCCAAATTCTAGTATTCAAATCCAGTTCTTGAACAATATCCTGCATGAACTGAACGATAGAAAGATCATCTGTAAGTAAATCGGGAGCTAAAAGCGAAGAATGAATAGGCGCTTCAAAGTAATTGTGAGACAGCGGAAAAGCAATATACATTTTTGAACTTATAAAGGAAATCGAAATTGTTTCGTCGCATTTGTTGTTTAAATTCAGAATTCTTTCCATCATAGCAGGCGTTAAAATATACCTTGCTTCGATTTGGTTTCTGGAATAGGTTACAAATTTATTGTCAAAATCAGTATTTTCTAATTGCACGACATCGGTATTTCCGAAACTAAAAATGTTTTTAGAAAACCATGCCCCAACGGCGTTTCCTAAATCTTTAGGGCGAACAACAGTCGAAACTTCAAAGTTTTTATTAAAATCGGCCACAAAAACAATTCCCTTAAAAATAGTGTGCCATTCGGTACGAGTTCCATTTTTAGTACTTGTTTCAGTTTTGTATTCGGCATGAGCTTCGGCAAACCAAAAAGAAGTTTTATCTGCTGTTCCGCTTATTAAATCCTGCGTGTGGTAACGATCAGGTTCTGTTGTAAAAAGCTCAGAACTTATAAATTCATATTCTGGAAGTCCGCTTTGCGGTGTAAGAGATAAAGTTTCATTAATCGTTTTTAATGCTGGATCTACTACGTTTATTTTGTAAACTGCTTTATAAGCACGAACATCACCATCTATTCTAAAATGCATTACAAGAGCAATAAGAGCCGAAATTGCAAATCCGATAAAACCTATAGCTGGAAAACTAATTAAAAAACCAATTGCCAAAAGCACTATAGCAAGACCAAATAATATATAGCAGGTCTTATAAGTTTCAGCTATTTTTTTTCGATCGGTTTCTAAGGTATTTAAAGCTTGCTGCAGAACTGAATTACTGTTTATTTCTGAATCCATTAACGATTAAAAAGTTCTTTTGCACTTATATTTTTTCGCTCTTCTTCTGCCGTTGCCAAAACTTCAATTGGCGTATAACTCAGCATTCCTGCAAACAAATTACCCGGAAACATCATTATAGCATTATTAAAATCTGTAACTACAGCATTATAAGTTCTTCTGGCTGCTGCGATTTGTTCTTCGCTTTCTGTCCAAGTGGTCTGCAGATTTAAAAAATTAGTATTGGCTTTTAGGTCTGGGTAATTTTCAACATTTACCATTAAGCCTTTTACTGTACTGCTTAATTCCGCATCAAGACTGGCTTTTTCTGTATCGCTGATCGAACCAGAAGTTGCTTTTGCACGAAGTTCTACAATTTTGGTTAAAGTGCTTTGCTCGTAATCGGTATATTGTTTTACGATTTCAACAAGATTCGGAATTAAATCAAAACGTTTTTTCAACATTACATCTATTGCAGAAAAAGCATTGGTAACCTGATTTCTTTTTCCGATAAGGGAATTATAGTAAAATATCCATAAAAGTATAAAGATGACAATAATGGGCAATACGATAAACATGATTTTAGTTTTTATTGGTTTGGTCAAATATAAATAAAAAATAAAATAATACCGTAATAAACTCATAAGCTAAATCTTACGTTTTATTCTAGCAATATGTCAAGAAATTCAAGACTGCATTCTATAATTTATAGATGCTTGCAGCAATTAGATTTTTAAAAAGCTTGTAATTCTTTAAAACAAACGAGCGCCGGCATCGGCAAAATTTTTAATTTTAGAACTATTAGGACTTAATTCCGTCACAATAGCATCTATTTGATTTAGATCGCAAACTTTATGAGGCATTTTACCATTGATCTTGTCTGAAGTTGCCAAAACGATAACTTTGGCAGAAGCTTTAATCATTTCTTTTTTAATAATCGAAACTTCATAACCCATCTCGGTAAGTCCTTGATTTACATCTAGACTGCTCACGCCCAAAAAACAAACGTCGGCTTTAATTTTTGACAGTACTTGCACAACATCTATTCCTACGGTTACCATTGCATTTTTTTGCAATTTCCCTCCAATAAAAATCAGTTCTATATTAGGATGCTGTGACAACTGCATGGCTATGGGCAGACTATACGTATATATAGTAGCTGATAAATCTTTTGGAATAAGTTTACAAAAAGCTAAGTTAGTAGTTCCTCCAGTCATTATAATTACTTGTCCGTCAACTAAAAACGACAGGGCTTTTTGACCTACTATATTTTTTTTATCTTCATTAACAATAGCAATATCAAACACACTGCTTGGCTTGTCTTTTACTAGAAAAGCGCCTCCGTAAACTTTATTAATCAAGCCTTTATTATGCAATTCATTAAAATCTCTGCGTATTGTATCTTCAGAGATATTTAATTCTAAAGCGAGATCAATAGTATTGATTTTTTCGACATTCTTAAATTTATCCATGATAAATTGATGTCTTTCTCTTTTAAGCATCTGATTTTTTTTACAAATATAAAATATATTGCATTATTATGCACGTTTTAAGAGTGATAATTTACCAAACACGCTTACAAATCAGAAATAACGATTAAACAAAAAAATAAAATGCATTATTATGCATTTTCTATATAATAAATTAAATAAGATGCAAAAAATCGCATTTATTAATTTTTTTTTCTAAATTTAGATTCTATAACTAATCAAATACTGTAATATGAAAAAACTATTATTTATTTTATTTGGAACCATTTTGTTTGCGCAGCCCATTTTTGCTCAGACAAAAACCGTAAGTGGTACAATTAAAAGTGAATCTGACGGACTTTCGCTGCCAGGGGTTTCTGTCTTAATAGAAGGAACTTCCAAAAGCACCGTAACCGATTTAGACGGAAAATTCAGCATTTCTGTAAATGAAAACGAAACATTAATTTTTAGTTTTGTTGGCTTTGGTACTAAAAAGGTCAAAATTTCCAGCGGCACTAGTGTAATTAATCTAAGACTGGCGGAAGAAACCAACACACTTTCTGAAGTTGTGGTACTTGGATCTACTGTACGCGCTACTCGTAAAGAGTTAGGAAACGCCGTTACAAGTTTAAAAGGCGAAGACTTAATAAAAGCGCAGCCTGGCGGACTTTCGACGGCATTGCAAGGTAAAATTGCAGGGGCTCAGGTTTCTCAAAACTCAGGTGATCCTGCTGGAGGTTTTAGTATTAAACTTAGAGGAACATCGTCTATTTTAGGTTCTTCAGATCCATTGTATGTTATTGATGGAGTTGTTTTAAACAATGCAACAACAAACGTAACGAACTTAAATGTAACGACTGGAAATTCTAATATGCAGATTGGTCAAAACAGATCGTCTGATATTAATCCTAATGACATTCAAAGTATCGAAGTATTGAACGGTGGCGCTGCCGCTGCAATTTACGGATCGAGAGCGGCTAATGGTGTGGTTTTAATTACAACTAAAAAAGGTGTTGCCGGCGAAACCAGATATACTTTTTCTACTAGTGTAACTTCTAATCAAATCCGAAAAAAACTTGATCTGAATACTTCAAATAAACAGTTTGTAAATGCGTCACCTGCTTTGTTTCCTATTCAAGGGAATCCTAAAAGCCCAACTACTGTAAATGTATTAGGAAGAGATCTTGAAACTAGAACTATAGATGTACAACGTTACGATTATCAAGATGACATTTTTACAACTGGTGTTGGAACAGATACTTATTTCTCATTACAAGGCGGAGATGACAAAACAAAATACTTTGCATCGCTTGGTTATTTAGTAAACGAAGGAATTATAAAAAACACCGATTTTAAACGAGCGGGCGCAAAAGTAAGATTGAAACACGACTTTAATTCAAAATTATCTGCGACTGTTGGTTTAAATTATATTAATTCTGCTTCAAATGAAAAACCAGATGGAAACGTTTTCTGGAGCCCAATTAATGCTATAAATATTACCAATAATACTTATGATATTAATAAAAGAGATGTTAATGGCAACTTATTAGCAGTTGACCCTAATAGAGTTAATCCGCTTTCTATCATAGAAACGTTCAAAATCAAACAAAATACAGATCGTATTATTTCGGACTTACAATTAAATTATGTTCCTTTTAAAAATTTTAATGCCGATATGATTTTTGGTATTGACAATTATAACCAAAGAGGAAATGTATTTATTCCGAGATATCCATATGTGGTTAATCCTGCTTATTATAATGACGGTTATGTTTCTGAAGCGACTAATAGAGTAGTTCAATTTAATAATGACTTGAACTTAAGATACCTTTGGAATATAAACGACAAATGGAAAGCTACAACTTACGGAGGTTACAACGTACAAACGTATCGCGATAATTTTGCCGCTGTTGAAGGACGTAACTTAAAACCATTTATCGAAACCATAAATGCTTTCAATACCTTGATTCCGGGTTCACCAAGTTCAAGTCAGTCAAAATACAATTTATGGGGTTTTTATCTTCAGGAAACTATTGGTTATAAAGACAAATTATATATCACTTTGGCAGGAAGACAAGATGCTTCGACTATTTTTTCTAAAGACAATAGATCTCAGTTTTATCCAAAAGCAAGTTTAAGTTATGTACTTTCTGATGAAAAATTCATGGAAGGTATTCATGATGTTGTAAGTTCTGCGAGACTTAGAGGTTCATGGGGAAAATCAGGAAGTTTAACCGCTATTAAACCGTATGCTCGTTTTACAAATTACTCTACAGGAACGCTTTTAGGAAATAGTACTTTTACTATTGAAGGTTTCAAACAAGGAAACCTTGATTTAAAACCAGAACAAAGTGTTACTTATGAAATAGGTGGGGATTTTGGTTTTATAAAAGATCGTTTGAATTTATCGTTCAGTTATTATAATGCTGATATTGATGATTTGTTACTGCCTGTTCAATTAGCAGCTTCTGAAGGTGCTACAAACACGATTAAGAACATTGGTCAAATGAACAATAAAGGTTTTGAAGTAAACTTGAAATATGATCTTATCAAAAAAGAAAACCTGCATCTTGATGTTTTTGTAAACTACAGCAGCAACCGAAATAAAGTAACCGGCTTACCGCAGCAGCGTTTTAAACTAGACAGCAATTTAGCTGGAGCACCTGTTTTTGTTGAAATGAACCAGCCAATTGGTATTTTCTATGGTACATACTTTGCTAGAAACGCTGACGGAAGTTTATTACTTACGCCAACGGGTTATCCTCAAACTGAAAAAGGAGACGTAAATACTGGAGCTCCGCAAAGAGATGCTTCTGGACAGCCTACAGGAACAATTTTGAACAAACAAATTGGAAACCCAAATCCAGATTATATTATTTCTTTCGGAACAAATCTGAATTACAAAAAATTTGGTTTATCTGTATTATTTGATGGCGTTCAAGGCGTAGATGTTTTTGATGCTGATTATAGAACAAGACAAGGTGTAGGTTCTGGAACATTAGTTGCTAAAGAACTTAACGGAGAATTACCTCGTGGATACATTTGGTCTGTTTACAACATCGAAGAGTTTAGAGTTGTAGACGGAAGCTACCTAAAATTAAGAGAGGTATCTTTAAACTATTCTTTTGGGAAATTAAATAGTTTCTTTGATGATTTAGTAATTACTGCAAGCGGAAGAAACCTAATTTCATGGGATAATTTTACGAGTTTTGATCCAGAAACAAATTCTGGCGGACAATCTTCGGTGGCGAAATACAATTTTGGAACAGTGCCAATTCCTAGTTCATACTCATTGGCAGTAAAAGTTCAATTTTAATCAAATAAAAATATTATGAAAAAAATATTCATCCCTATAGTAGCCTTTGCAACACTTTTAATAAGCTGCAACGAAGAGTATTTAGATCCAACCAAACCCTCTCAGGATTTAGTTTTTGGCTCTAGAGAAGGAATTATTGGTGCTGCAAACGGATTGCAGCAACTTTGGACTATTGACAGAACCAGCCCTGTTTACAACACTATTACTGGAAACGGATTTACAACAAAAGAACTCCGATTGCTAAATGCAGGAAATGTTGACGAAGGTGAACTTTCTGTGGGCGGCGAAGTACTTTCTACTAAAAATAACGTAGTAAATAATCTATGGTCGCAATGTCTTGTTATTAAATCCGAATCGCAAAAAGTTATTGATCATATTGATGTTTTAACTGCCGAAACTGAAAAAGCAAGCGTTCTTGTTCACGCCACTATTTTCAAAGCAATGGCAATAACTACAATGGTTCAGTACTTTCAAAGTGTTCCTTTAAAAACAGGAAAAAATGCCACTTTTGACACAAGAGCTGATGTTTTAGCTGAAGCCATAAAAATTCTAAAAGCTACAGAACCTATTTTAGACAAAGCAACTGGAGTTACTGGTTTAGTAAGCACTGTTAATTACAAAAACACAGTCTATGCACTTTTAGCCCGAACTTATTTAATGGCTGGAGATTATGACAATGCTATTGCATATGCTGCCAAAGTTGATCTTGCAGTAAAATCTGTATTTGCTTTTGATCAAATTAGTCCAAATCCAATTGCTTATATTTCTATAACCACAAACAATGTATTCCAGCCTGTTGATTTAACATTAGGTCTGCCTGCTGCATTAGCTCCTTCTAGTTCTGACGGAAGGTTAAACTTCTACATTAAACCGGGTTCAAATCCTACGGTTGCAACTGGTTTTTTTGACACCAATCTTAAGCCGATTCCTGTTTATTTACCAGGTGAGATGACATTGATTACTGCAGAAGCTTATGCTAGGAAAGATAATCTGCCTCAAGCCGTAATAGAATTAAACAAAGTTTTGACTAAAACCGCTGCCGGAGATACTTACGGAATTGGAGCAAATCTGCCGCCATATGCTGGAGCGCTGACAAAACCTGCTATTTTAACTGAGATTTATAGAAATCGCTGTATCGAAATGTATATGTCAAGTTTAAAACTAGAAGACAGCAGAAGATTTGATCGTCCGGGTGCCGGAACTCCTGGTGCAGAAAGAAACCGTAATTGGTATCCGTATCCAGATTCTGAAAGAAACAATAACACGAATACACCACCAGATCCTGCAATATAAGATCTACTAAAATCGAGGCGTCTCGTTACGCCTCGATTTTAATATCATAAATACATTTATCTGTTTTCAAATTACCCCATAACATTAAACAGTCCTTGTCTAAAATTGAAAACTGGCAAAAACTGTCGTAAAAACAAAAACCAATTGTAAGAAATCCGCATAAATAACGTTGAAATTATAATTTCTGAATTATTTATTATAATCCATTAAAAAAACTATTTTTGGTTTCTGTTAAAAAAGATTGAAATGCATAAAAACCAGCACTTACTGTTCTCAATACTATTTTTATTTTTCTTCGGATGGAAATCCTTTTCACAAGAAAAAGTAATGCATCCTAAAAATGAATTTAGAGGTGTTTGGATCGCCTCCGTGGTAAACATCGACTGGCCAAAAACAGCAATTGATAATGTTGAAAAAGAAAAAGCTGATTATTTAGAAATTTTAAACACCTATAAAAAGCTAAATTATAATGCTGTAATTGTTCAAATTAGAAGTGTAGGTGATGCTATTTATCCAACAGAATTAGCACCTTGGTCAAGATTTTTGACAGGAAAAGAAGGTCAGGCACCAAACCCATATTATGATACTTTGGCTTGGATGATTGAAGAAGCGCACAACAGAGGTTTTGAATTTCACGCATGGCTGAATCCATATCGTGCCACTTTCGATTTAAACAAACAGCAATTGAGTCCAAATCATGATCTTTTTAAACATCCCGAATGGATGATTGAATACGGCGGGAAATGGTATTATGACCCTGCATTACCTGAAGTTCAAGAACATCTTACGAAAGTTGTTAAAGAAGTCGTTGAAAAATATGATATTGATGCTATTCATTTTGATGATTATTTTTACCCATACACAATTCCTGGAAAAAATTTTAACGACAACGCTTCGTTCAAAAAATACGGTTCAGGCTTAAGCCGTTCTGACTGGCGTCGTGCAAATGTGAGCAATTTTGTACATACCATTTCTACTACAATAAAAGAAAGTAAACCGTGGGTTCAATTCGGAATTAGTCCGTTTGGAGTTTGGCGAAATAAGACACAAGATCCAAGGGGTTCTGAAACACAATCAACATCAAACTATGACGATTTATACGCTGATCCTCTTTTATGGATGGATCAAAAATGGATCGATTATATTTTACCTCAATTATACTGGAGCATGAACAATCCGAGAGCTTCGTACTCGAAATTAGTAAAATGGTGGTCAGAAAACTCAAACAATACCGCTATTTATATTGGACATGCTACTTATAAAATTAGAGGTGACGGCGATAAAAGCTGGAATTTTGCCAATGAAATTCCAACGCAAGTCGACTTTGCCAGAAGTTTCAAAAATGTATCAGGCAGCGCTTATTTCAGCTCGAAATGGTTTATGAATAAAAACTTTGATGTTGCCCGAATTTTAGAAGAAAATCAATATAAATATCCTGCAATTCCTGCAGCTGTTCCTAATTTAAAACACATTATTATTGATACACCTGTTATTACTGAATTTGTAAAAGACAGTACAAAATATTCATTCAGCTTAAAAAATCCGCTTAATACAAATGTTCGTTACATTGTAATTTATGGAGGCGATCATGTTTCAAAAGTTGATATTAACGATGCAACGAAAATAATCGACAAAATAAGAGTAATTGAAAAAGATGGTGTTATTTCATTTTCGATCCCTGCTGAAAAAATCAGACCATACAAAGCCTGCGCAGTTACCTTTATTGACTATTACGCCAATGAAAGTACTCCAACTGCTGCCGACTTAAAAAAGAATTTTAAAATCTATTTACCTGCCCAACCTAATGAAAACAGATAATCACTCTCCTTGGTTTTGGATCCCGCTTCTTAACTTTGCCTCTGGATTACCATACGCCGTAATTATCTCAGTTTCGGTAATTATGTACAAAAACTTAGGAATTTCAAATGAAGACATTGGTGTTTATACCAGTTTATTATATCTCCCGTGGGTAATCAAACCTTTATGGAGCCCATTTATTGATTTAACCGGAACCAAAAGAAAATGGTTTTTATCAATGCAGTTATTAATTTCAATTGCATTTTTACTCGTAGGATTTACAATTCCGCTCAATGGCTTCTTTATAATGACACTGGCTATTTTTTGGGTCGCTGCTTTTGCATCAGCTTCAAATGATATTGCCAGCGATGGCTTTTATTTATTGGTTTTACCAAAAGAACAGCAATCTTTTTTCCTCGGAATCAGAAGTACATTTTACAGACTTTCGATGTTAGCAGGAAATGGATTAATTGTACTTTTTGCAGGTTATCTAGAACATAAATATGGTGATAATACCAAAGCTTGGTCCTATACCATGATTGCTGTTGGTTTATTAATGACCTTTATAACTGCTTACAACTTTATCTTCACGCCAAAAAATGAAATAAACGCATCTGAAAATGATAAAAAAACACAGCAGCACCAAAGCTTTGCAACGGTATTTATCAGCTTCTTTCAAAAAAAACAAATTGGTTTAATTTTGGCTTTTATCCTTGTTTTCAGACTTGGAGAATCTCAGCTTCTAAAAATGTTAAGCCCATTTTTACTTGACGGAAAAGAATTAGGCGGAATGGGATTAGACACTGAAGCGGTTGGAATAATCTATGGAACTTTGGGTATTTTCGCTTTAACTGTTGGAGGAATTTTAGGCGGAATTGCAATCTCTAAACATGGACTTACAAAATGGATGCTTCCTATGTTTCTTGCCATGCATTTACCTATTATCGGCTTTATTGGATTAGCGCATTTTCAACCTGAAGAAATTTTTCACCTGCATTTAAATCTCTATTTTTTCGAAATTAACTCTCCTTTAAATCTCTATACCTGTATAACGGTTGTTCTTGAGCAGTTTGGATACGGTTTTGGTTTTACAGGTTTTATGATGTATTTAATACATGTTGCCGAAGGAGAATCCAAAACAGCACATTATGCTCTCGCAACTGGTTTTATGGCTTTAGGAATGATGCTTCCGGGAATGTTAAGCGGGTTTATACAAAAATATCTAGGTTACGAGAATTTCTTTATCTGGGTATTATTAGCTACAATTCCAGGTTTGATTCTTTCTAGATTTTTAGATTTCCCGAAAGATTTTGGTAAAAAAATAGAATAACCGCTATACCATATAACGCCCATGGAAATCAATGAAAATAAACAGGCTGAAAGAAACCTGAGAGCAATTGAATTTGAAAAAGCTGGAGAAATTGAAAAAGCAATTGCGTTATACGAAGAAAACATAAAAGAAGGTTTTAAAGGAAATTATTCTTATGATCGACTTGCCGCTATTTACAAAAATCAACTTGATCTAGACAATGAAATTCGAGTTTTAGAAAAAGCGATTATTGTTTATGAAGCGATTACAATCGAAGACAGAATTGAAGGTTTGCCAAAACTTTTCCGTTTTAAAAACCGATTGGAAAAAGCAATTGAAACCAAAAAGCAATTGAAACCAAAAAACAATTGGCAAAACAAAAGAAAGCAAAACTAAAATAAAAGCGATTTTACACAATTTTAGAAATCATGATTACCATAAAACGAACAAATTCTGACGATATCGATTTTAAAAATCTGGTTGTTTTATTAGATCAGGATTTGGCCATTAGAGACGGCGACGATCATGCATTTTACAATCAGTTTAATAAAACTGACACTATAAAACATGTTGTCGTTTTTTATGAAAATAATACTGCAGTTGGATGTGGTGCTTTTAGAGAAAAAGAATCAGATACGGTCGAAATTAAACGAATGTATGTTCATCCTGACCATCGAAAAAAAGGAATAGCCTCAAAAGTATTGGCCGAATTAGAAATTTGGGCAGCCGAAATAAAATACAAACACACTATTCTGGAAACAGGCAAAAACCAGCCAGAAGCCATAAATCTATATCAGAAATTAAACTATACCATCATTCCAAATTATCCGCCTTACGAAAAGGTCGATAATAGTGTATGTATGAAAAAGACTTTATAAAAATGAAAATCACTACCGAAGCATTAAAACAAAAAATAGGACAGTTCTTTTTTCCTGCCGTTTTTATCAACGATACCGAAGAAAATATTCAGGAAACGGAACGCCTTATAAAAGAGCACAATATTGGCGGATTAACGTTTTTTCACAGTCGTGCAAGCGCTGCAACGAACTACGAAAGCAAGAAAAAAGTTGTTTTTAACGATGACAGCTATGAGAAAATTAAAGTGCTTATTGCCCGTTATCAAAAAGCAGCTTCTACTCCCCTCTTAATCAGTATTGATGCGGAATGGGGATTGGCAATGCGTATCGAAAAAACACCACAATATCCGTATGCGATTACGCTTGGTGCTTTGCCAGAAAACAAAGCTGGTTTAGTTTATGAAGTTGGAAAACAAATCGGGTTGGATTTAAAAGCAGCCGGAATACAGTATAATTTATCGCCTTTGGCAGATATCAATAATAATCCAAATAATCCGGTTATTGGCTATCGTTCATTTGGTGAAAACAAACAAAAAGTAGCCGATTTTTCCATTGAATATTTAAAAGGAATGTCGGAAGTTGGTGTTTTAGGCTGTTTGAAACACTTTCCCGGACACGGAAATACTAATGTTGATTCGCATTTAGGATTGCCGGTTTTAAAGGAAACTCTTGAAGAATTGATGGAAAACGAATTGTATCCGTTTATAAAAGGAATTGAAAATAATGTCGATTCGATTATGATTGGACATTTGGCTGTTCCGAGTTTAAATGACGGAAAAGACACGTCTGCAACTTTATCAAAAGCAGTTATTCAGGATTTATTGCGTGATAAATTAGGTTATGATGGTTTGGTTATTTCTGACGCTTTAAATATGCACAGCGTTTCTAAGCTATATGAAACCAAAGGACATTTAGAATGGGAAGCTTTTAATGCTGGAAATGATGTTTTATGTTTCGCCGAAAATGTACCTGAAGGAATTGAGGAAATCTTAAAAAATGCTTCGCCAGAACGTATTGAAGAAAGCTTTAATAGAATTATGAAAGCTAAAGAAAAAGCTGGAATTCTTTCTGGAAATACTTCTGCTTCGGGCGAATTAAACTTCGAAAAAACAGCAGCTCTAAATCTAGAAATTGCTCAAAACACGATTACAAAACTTACTGATAATTCAAGTACAGAATTAGCTTTTGGCGCTCAAAAAAACAACAAACTTGCCAAACTGAGTTTATATAAAAATACCGAAAACAGCTTCTTCAAAAACTTAGGCGCAAAATTACCTTCACCAGAATTTGCTTTTGAAAATTTAGAAGTTTCCAATATTTCATCTATCAGAAAAGAATTAGAAAATTTTGAAACCATTATTATTTCATTATTTGTTCCAAAAGCAAAACCAATGAACAATTTCGAAATCGACAATGAAGTTTTAGAATTGCTTTCTGATTTGCTTCAAACCAAAAAATGTATCGTTTATGTTTTTGGAAATCCATACGTTTTACCCATAATTCCGAATCTAAAAAAGGTTTCAGGATTATTTCAAGCGTATCAAGATTTTGAGGAATTTCAAAAAACAGCAGGAATTCAATTTTTAGAAAATTTTATCTGCAGTGGGACTCTTCCCGTAAATATTGATATTCAATAATTTACACTTAATCATAGTCAGAATTTATCAACTTATAAATTTTTATAATCACATCTTATTGTAAGAACCTGTAGTTATACCCTACTTTTGCATCAAATAAATTTTTAACGTAAAACGAATATTATGTCTTTAGTAGGAAAAAAATTCCCAAGTATTGCAGTAGATGCTATCTCAGAAATGGGTGACAATTTAAAAGTCAACATTTTTGAAGAAGCAGTAAACAACAATAAAAAAGTACTTTTATTTTGGTACCCAAAAGATTTTACTTTTGTATGTCCAACTGAATTACACGCCTTTCAAGCTGCATTACCAGAATTCGAAAAAAGAAATACTATCGTAATTGGTGCTTCTTGCGATACTAACGAAGTTCACTTTGCTTGGTTAAATACTCCAAAAAACAACGGTGGAATCGAAGGTGTTACTTACCCAATCTTAGCAGATACTAACCGTAACTTAGCTAACATTTTAGGTATTTTAGATATTGATTCTACAGAATACAGCGAAGAAACTGATTCAGTTATCATCGAAGGTTCAAACGTAACTTTCAGAGCTACTTACTTAATTGACGAAACTGGAAAAATCTTCCACGAAAGTGTTAATGATATGCCATTAGGACGTAACGTAAACGAATACTTAAGAATGGTTGACGCTTACACTCACATCCAAACTAAAGGTGAAGTTTGTCCTGCAAACTGGGAAGCTGGTAAAGAAGCTATGTCTGCAGATAGACTAAGTACTGCTGAATACTTAAGCGCTAATTAATTTTTAAGGTTCTGAGGTTCTAAGGTACTGAGACACTAAGTTTTTTTACTGAACTTTTAAATCTTAAATAAAATTCTACAATACAGTTATCAGGTTCTAAGATTAATACTTAGAATCTTAGAACCTTGATGACTTTAGATCTCAAAAAATAATTTTAACGTTAAGTCATTTTATGGACTAAGGGCTAAAAACTTAGAACCTTAACACCTCAGCGACTTAGCACCTTAAAACAAAAAACATGTTAATCGACTTAAACGAAGATACGTTAGCAGATTTAGTTGCTAAAAACGAAAAAGTAGTAGTACAATATTCAGCATCATGGTGTGGAAACTGCCGTATTATGAAACCAAAATTCAAAAAATTAGCCACAGAAAATGAAGCTATCACTTTTGTTTTGGTTGATGCAGAAAATTCTCCTGAATCAAGAAAGCTTGCTAACGTTAGTAACTTGCCAACATTTGCAACTTTTGTAAACGGACAATTAGTTGGAGAAACTCAAACCAACAAACAAGAAGTTTTAATTGATCTTGTAAACGCAATTGCTTAAATTTAGATTCGTTAGACTGGCTTAGATTTTTAGACTTCTTAGAAGTTGTCTATAAATTTTAAAAGGTCTAAGAAGTCTAAGAATGTCTAAAAAAATCTAAGAAATCTAAACATGAAATTACCAGTAATAAAGCATTTAACGCAATTTATAGAAGAAAATGATCAGGATTATATCATTGAAACTATCGAAGTTCTAGAAGCTATGACCGAAATTCCTTCTTTAAAAGATGAAGAATTAGATGTAATTGGCGAATTGATTTCAAATATGTATGGCGCTCTTGAAGTGCACAAAATGGTTTCGCAAGGAACTGATAAAAAAGAAGCTTTAAACGCATTCATGAAACGCGTTTTGGGCTCGATTGACAAATAATATCGACCTCTTTTTCAGAGAAAAAACAAAAAAACATGACCAAGAAAGCGTTTCTCAATAAGAGACGCTTTTTTTATTTTTCACTTTCGAACATATCTTACAACAACTTTTTTCACGCAATCTTGTCATCTCGACAAAGTAGACCCGAGCGATAGCGAATTGGCGAAGCAGATCACACAAGAAACTCCACGATCAAAATTGCTAATCTTTATCGATTCACTAGTGCGATTTCTCCTCCGTCGAAATGACATAGTTTGCGATAAATTAAAAATTATTTAGATTTATTCGTGAATTTGCGACGATCAGAAATACATCCTTAATCTATCCTTAAACGAATAATAAATACTTTTAGATTCAAATATTAATCCTTACTTTTGAACCTCATTAATTTTAAACAAAAATCATGGCTTCAATAACATTAGGAGGTAATCCAGTTCATACATCAGGAGAGTTACCAGCAGTTGGTTCTAAACTTGCTGACTTCAAATTAGTTCAAAACGATTTATCAGTTGCTTCATTAAGTGATTTCGCTGGTAAGAAATTAGTTTTAAACATTTTCCCAAGTGTTGACACAGGAACTTGCGCAGCATCTGTTAGAAAATTTAACCAAAGTGCAAGCGATTTAGAAAACACAAAAGTTTTATGTATTTCTAGAGATTTACCTTTCGCTCAAAAACGTTTTTGTGGCGCAGAAGGTTTAGAAAATGTAGTTAATTTATCTGATTTTAAAGAAGGAAGTTTTGGTAAAACAAACGGCTTAGAAATCGTTGACGGACCTTTGGCAGGTTTACATTCAAGAGCAATTATTGTTGTAGATGCTGACGGAACAATTACACACACAGAACAAGTTGCAGAAATTGCAAATGAACCAAATTACGAAGCAGCTCTTGCTGCACTATAATATTTTCCTATAAATGGAGTTTCAAAAAGATAATACCTTTGTTACCGGCCGATTAAAAAGTATGACATATGCTTTTAACGGAGCTGTAAAACTTATAAAAACAGAACACAGCATTATGGTTCAATTCTCATTGGGAATTATAATGACTATTGCTGGTTTCTATTTTCATATTTCACAAACCGAATGGCTTTGTCAAACCTTAGCCATTGGTTTAGTTTTAAGTGTTGAAGGATTGAATACGGCTGTTGAAAAAATTGCCGATTTTATTCATCCTGATTACAGCAAACGAATCGGTTTTATCAAAGATATTGCCGCAGGAGCAGTGTTTTTTGCTGCGATGACTGCAATAGCAATAGGTTTAATTATTTATATTCCAAAATTTACATAGGCAAGGAAAGCAAGAATGGCAAAAACAACCAAAAAGGAAACTGCAGACAAAAAAAACGAATCAAAAACAGAGACAATTAGGTCATGGAAATTTTCCAAACAGCAAAAATTTGTTGTGGGCTGTCTTTTGGTGCTCTTTTCAATTGCACTATTAGTTGCATTTATTTCTTTTTATGTTAACGGACAATGGCAAGCAGACCAAAGCGCGGTCAGCCAGCTTGGAGATCGCGGCGAAGTTGTAGAAAACTGGCTCGGAAAATTCGGGGCATTTCTTGCTGACTTGATTGTTTATAAAGGTTTCGGAATAGCCTCTTTCATTTTTGTCCGTTTATTTTTCCTAACCGGTTTATTTTTAGCATTAGAACTTTCTACCAAAAAACTAAAAAACACTTGGTTTTGGGATCTATTTGCGGTTATAATCATTTCAATTCTATTTGGTTTTTTCGCAACTTCGGCACCAGAACTTGGCGGAACAATTGGTTATGAATTAAATCTTTTCCTTCAAGACTATATTGGTAAAACAGGAACTTTATTAACATTACTTTTTGGATTGATCGTTTATTTGATTTTTAAAATTAAACTTTCACCAGAAAAAATTCAATCTTACTTTGACTCCACTAAAAAAGAGTTCAAATCTGAATTAAATGCTATAAAACCTGCATCACAACCGGAGAGCGCTTACAATCTAGAAGAATTTGCAATCGAAGAAGATCCTGAATTAGATAATATCCATCTAAAAACAGACGATTCGAAATTTGAAATCAACAAAGAAGCCTTAAAACCAACTATTTCACATTCGTCAGAAATTGATTTAAATCCAGTTGTAAAACCAGTTCAGATGGATATTAATCCAGTAACTGTGACTGCTCCTGTTCATACTGAAGAATTTGTCATTGAAAAAGCCGAAGAAGAAGATATTATTGAAGAAAATCTAGCTTCAAGATTAGTTGCTGATTTTGGATTGTTTGACCCGACTTTAGATTTATCAAATTATAAATTCCCAACCATCGATTTATTAAAAGAATATTCGACAGGCGGAATCACTATTAATCAAGAAGAATTAGAAGAAAACAAAAACAAGATTGTAGATACACTTCGTAACTACAAAATTGAAATTGCACAGATTAAAGCAACCGTTGGTCCATCTGTAACTTTATATGAAATTGTTCCGGAAGCCGGAATCAGAATTTCAAAAATTAAGAGTTTAGAAGACGATATTGCATTATCATTATCGGCATTAGGAATTCGTATTATTGCTCCAATTCCAGGAAAAGGAACCATTGGTATCGAGGTTCCTAACAAGAATCCTACTATGGTTTCAATGAAAAGCGTAATTGGTTCAGCTAAATTTCAAGAAGCTGAAATGGAGCTTCCGATTGCTTTAGGAAAAACCATTTCGAACGAAACTTTTGTTGTCGATTTAGCCAAAATGCCTCACTTGTTAATGGCGGGTGCTACTGGACAAGGAAAATCTGTTGGATTAAATGCTGTTTTAACTTCGCTTTTATACAAAAAACATCCTGCCGAAGTAAAATTTGTGTTGGTTGACCCGAAAAAAGTAGAACTTACACTTTTCAATAAAATTGAAAGACATTATTTAGCCAAACTTCCAGATACGGAAGATGCTATTATTACAGATAATGCAAAAGTTGTAAATACTTTAAATTCCCTTTGTGTTGAAATGGACAATCGTTATTCTTTATTAAAGGATGCAATGGTTCGTAACATCAAAGAATACAACGAAAAATTCAAATCAAGGAAATTAAATCCAGAAGCGGGACATCGTTTTTTACCTTACATTGTTTTGGTAGTCGATGAGTTCGCCGATTTAATTATGACTGCAGGAAAAGAAGTTGAAATTCCAATTGCCCGTCTTGCTCAATTAGCGCGTGCCATTGGTATTCACTTAATTATCGCAACACAAAGACCGTCTGTAAACGTAATTACAGGTTTAATTAAAGCCAATTTCCCTGCGAGAATTGCTTTTAGAGTAACATCAAAAATTGACTCTAGAACTATTTTAGATACCCAAGGTGCTGATCAATTAATTGGACGTGGAGATTTATTATACTCAAACGGAAATGACGTAATTCGTGTTCAATGTGCCTTTATCGACACTCCAGAAGTGGAAAAAATAACTGATTTTATTGGTTCACAAAAAGCCTATTCTACAGCTTATTTACTTCCAGAGTTTGTTGGAGAGGAAACTGGCATTAATCTTGATATGGATATTTCCGAAAGAGATACCTTATTTAGAGAAGCTGCAGAGATTATTGTCAATGCACAGCAAGGTTCTGCTTCATTACTGCAACGAAAATTAAAATTAGGATACAACAGAGCCGGTCGTTTGATCGATCAGCTGGAAGCAGCTGGAATTGTTGGTCCTTTTGAAGGCAGTAAAGCGAGAAGTGTGAACATCTCTGATCTAAGTGCTCTTGATCAATTTTTTAACAATGAACAAAATTAATCCAATCATGAGAACAAAAATTCAGGAAATCAAGAACAATTCTATCACTAACGCGACTAAAAAGTGTTTTCAAATGGCGATCTTATTGCTTTTGAGCTTCACTTCTATTCAAGCTCAGGATAAAAAAGCCAAAGATTTATTGAACGAAGTGACTTCTAAAATAAAAAGCTACAACAATATTGTAATCGATTTTAAATATTCTTTGAATAACGCAAAAGAAAATATTAATCAAGATAGTAAAGGAAATGTAACCATGAAAGGAAATCAATATGTATTGAACTTTATGGGTGTAACTAAAATATTTGACGGACAAAAAACATATACTATTAATCCTGAAGACGAAGAAGTTACTATTTCTAAAGTAAATGAAAAGGATGACAACGCGATCACACCTTCAAAAATGTTGACTTTTTTCAATTCTGGCTACAAATACAATATGGATATTGTACAAAATGTTAAAGGAAGAAAAATCCAGTACATCAAACTTGCTCCTACAAACGCAAAAGACCAAAGAAAAGAGATTCTTTTAGGCATTGATGTTCAAACAAAACACATATACAACTTAATTGAAACTGGAAAAAACGGAACAAAAACTACTTTAACCGTTAATTCTTTTAAAACCAATCAGCCTTTATCAAAAAATCAATTTATCTTTGTAGCGAGTAAATACCCGAAATACTACATCAATAAATTAGATTAATTACAAGGTTGAAAATTTTAGACAAATACTTACTAAAAACATTTCTGATTACGTTTACTACGGTATTCGTAATCCTTTTTTTTATATTCATATTACAAACGGTATGGCTTTTTATTGCAGAACTTGCAGGTAAAGATCTTGACTTTATATTAGTTATCAAATTCCTGCTTTTCTCAATGCCGCGTATTATTCCGCTGGTTTTACCTTTATCAGTTTTATTAGCTTCGATTATGAGTTTCGGAAATTTGGCCGAAAACTATGAATTTGCAGCGATGAAATCATCTGGAATATCGCTTCAAAGAGCCATGAGAGTCCTGATTGTTTTTATATTCGTTTTGAGTATTGTAGCCTTTTGGTTTGCCAACAACGTTATTCCTTATGCTGAATATAAATTTGTTAATTTCCGAAAAAATATCGCTCAGGCAAAACCTGCTATGGCAATTGCCGAAGGACAATTTAACGATGTTGGAACTTACAATATTAAAGTAAATAAAAAATCCGGCGAAAACGGAAACATACTAACCGGCGTTACTATTCATGAAAAATCGAACAACGTTGGAGAAAACAAAACTGTTATCAAAGCCAAAGACGGAGAATTAATTAGTAATGAAAATTCTAGTATCTTAAAACTGGTTTTGAATAATGGTTATTACTATCAAGATGTTACTCCAAAAAAATACGAGGATCGTGCCAAGCTTCCATTTATAAAAGCGGCTTTTAAAAAACACATCATCAACATTGATTTATCCGAATTAAATAAAGTTGATGACAGTAAAGAAAGTATTGCCGGAACAAATGCAATGCTAAACGTAAATGAACTGCGCTATACTTTAGACTCATTAAGCAAAAATCTAGATACCGAAATTATTTCATTTTCTGAAAACATCAATCAGCGTGTTGGAATTAGAAAATCGATAGCTCCAATCAATGTAGATAAGGCTAAAAAGAAAAAAGCTTTACCAAACGACCTTTTGTCTTTATACACAAATAAACAAAAGTCTGACATCCTAAAAATGGCCAGCAGTAATGTTTCCAGCAACATTTACTCAATTGAATCGACTCAAAAAGATCTGAAAGACAAACAGCGCGAAATCAACAAACACTTAACAGCATTATATGAAAAATTCGTAATTGCTTTTGCTTGCTTTTTAATGTTTTTTATTGGCGCACCATTAGGAGCTATTATCCGAAAAGGAGGACTTGGATTACCAATTGTTTTTGCAGTTTTAATTTTCATTTCTTTTCATTTCATCAATACGTTTGGAAAAAGATTATCGCAAGAAGGCGGAATGTCTCCATTTATGGGATCATGGATGTCTTCGTTTATATTACTCCCATTAGCTGTATTACTTACTTATCGTGCTACAAATGACAATGGATTGATTAATTTTGATGCGATAACAACTCCTATTTCACAACTATTTCAAAAAATTGCTGAGCGGTTTTCACCAGCTCAAAATAAACAATAATTATGTCAACAAAAATTCAACTGAATACTATTGAAGAAGCCATAGAAGATATTCGTCAAGGTAAAGTAATCATTGTAGTCGATGATGAAGATCGCGAAAACGAAGGTGATTTTTTGGCCGCTGCCGATAAAGTAACGCCGGAAATGATCAATTTTATGGCTACTCACGGACGCGGATTAATCTGTACACCACTTACAGAAAGCCGCTGTAAGGAACTTGATTTACGTGCAATGGTTACAAACAATACAGATCATATGGAAACTGCTTTTACTGTTTCTGTTGATTTAAAAGGTAACGGAGTAACGACAGGTATTTCGGCAGCAGATAGATCTAAAACTGTTCAAGCATTAGTTGATCCAAGTACAAAACCACATGATTTAGCTCGTCCTGGTCACATTTTTCCTTTAGTAGCTAAACAAGGCGGTGTTTTAAGAAGAACCGGCCATACAGAAGCCGCTATTGATTTTGCAAGACTAGCTGGTTTTAAACCTGCTGGTGTAATCTGTGAAATTTTAAATGAAGACGGAACAATGTCTCGTTTACCAGAACTTTTTAAAGTGGCTAAAAAATTCGATTTGAAATTAGTTTCGATAGAAGATTTAGTTGCCTACAGAATGCAGCACGACAGCTTAATTATTAAGAAAGAAGATTTTGATATCGAAACTCGTTTTGGCACTTTCCGTTTAAGAGCATACGAACAAACTACAAATAAACAAATTCATATTGCGTTAACTAAAGGAACATGGAATCTTGGTGAGCCAATCTTAACGAGAATTCACTCTTCACAAGTAAACAACGACTTATTAGGCACATTAACCAACAATGCTGAACAGCAGTTAGACGATATGTTTAAAGTCATTAACGAAAATGGAAAAGGTGCTGTAATCTTTATTAACCAAGATATGACGGCTGTAAACTTACTAAACAGAATTTCTGAACTTAAGGTATTACAATCACAGGGAACTTTGAAAGCTCCAAAAGTAATCATTGATAGTAAAGATTACGGAATTGGTGCTCAAATACTCCATGATATTGATATTTCAAAAATTAGATTAGTTTCTAACACAGAGCAAACAAAACGCGTTGGAATGATTGGATATGGTCTTGAAATTACTGAATACGTAACATATTAATTTATGGGAACATTAGAAGAAAGAATTTCAAAATCGGAAACTCATATTTTTAAAGCGGTTTTTCCTATTACAACAAATCATTATGACACTTTGTTTGGTGGTACAGCACTTCATCTTATGGACGAAGTTGCTTTTATTTGCGCTACGCGATTCAGCCGAAAGAAAGTTGTAACGATTTCAACTGGCCAAATTGATTTTAAAAAAGCAATTCCAGCTGGTACATTAATCGAATTAGTAGCAAATGTTGTCAGCGTTGGAAGAACAAGTTGTAAAATTCACGTTGATATTTTTATGGAACAAATGTATTCAGAACTTCGCGAAACGGTAGTTTCAGGAACTTTTTCGTTTGTTGCAGTGGATGAAAACAAAAAACCAGTGCCGATTTTAGACAACTTAGAATAATTTTTTCAAAAACCTGACTTTCGGAAATACTGATAATTAGACACTTGAAAATTATCTTAAAAAACTCAAAAAAAAAGTCCAAAAAAAGTTTTTATAACCGAAAAACCGTCTTATATTTGCACCCGCAATCAGACAATGATCGCGACATACTGGAGAAATGGCAGAGCGGTCGAATGCGGCAGTCTTGAAAACTGTTGACTGTAACAGGTCCGGGGGTTCGAATCCCTCTTTCTCCGCTGAAATTCAAAACCCTTAACTTTGTTAAGGGTTTTCTTTTTTATAGCATTTTTTTTTTAGAAATAGTTCCAAAAAAATTTTCACAATTCAAAAAACAACTTATCTTTGCACTCGCAATCACAAAATGATAGCAACATACTGGAGAAATGGCAGAGCGGTCGAATGCGGCAGTCTTGAAAACTGTTGACTGTAACAGGTCCGGGGGTTCGAATCCCTCTTTCTCCGCTGAAGGCTTAAAAAGAGACTTTTCAAAGTTTACAAAAAAGGCTAAAATTCACGGTAAACCCTGCAAATCAAACGATTTGCAGGGTTTTTTCTTTTATACGCATTTTCAATATTTATAAAAAACAACAAAATCTTTGTGGCATATTCGTGGCACATTTTGAATGGACTTGATACCATTTCTGCCACAAAAAACTAAGGCGAATTTTTCTTAAAGCGTTTAAATGGGTTAGAAAAAAAAAAGCATACATTATTTTTACTGCCTTACATCAATAACATCTCTAACTTTTAAGAAGATGAAAAATACCAGGAAAAAATACAGCACCGAGTTTAAAATCTGGGCCGCCAAGACCTGTATTGACTATAAAAGCGTACGGCACGCGGCCGATAAACTGCGAATCAACAAAAACAGCCTGCAGCACTGGAAAAACCAATTCCGAGACGGCAAGCTCACCCTGCAGCAGACACCAAGTTCAGATTTGGATAGAAATGAAATAGCCAGACTGCAGAAGGAACTCAAAAACATCAAACTGGATCGGGATGTTTTACAGGAAGGCGCCGATCTCCTTCATCAGGGCAGACGCGCCAGATATCTGTTTATAAAAGAAAATACAGGCAGATTCCCCGTTGGGAAGATGTGCCGAATTTTTCAGGTAAATCCCAGCTGCTATTACAAATGGGTAAAAGGACTACCGACTAGCAGGGCGGAACGCAGGATTTTTATTGCATCAGAGATTTCTAGAATTTACCACTGGAGTGAAGGCAGATATGGAAGCCCGAGAATAAGCAGAGAATTGGCCGCACTAGACATAAAAGTATGCCCTTCGCTGGTCAGAAAGATAATGGCCGAACAGCAGCTCTGCTGGATTGCAAAATTAAAATTCAAAAGAACCACGCTCTCCTCTCCCAAATATCCTGCGGCAGAGAATTTATTAAATCAGGATTTTAAGGTGAGCGGACAAAACCAGGCATGGGTCTCAGACATCACCTACATCAGGACTGCGGAAGGATGGGCATATCTCACCACAGTCATAGATTTATTTGACCGAAAAGTTATAGGATGGTCATTAAGCAAAACCCTGAAGTCAATGGACACCAGCGTCGATGCTTTAAGAAAAGCCCTGCTAAACCGTCCCTTGCTTTCGGACCAAAAATTAATCTTTCATTCTGACAGGGGAATACAGTATGTTTGTAAAAAGTTTACACGTATATTATCAAAAAACAGTCAAATCCTACAGAGCATGAGCCGAAAAGGAAACTGCTACGACAATGCTGTCGCCGAGAGTTTTTTCAAAACGCTTAAGACAGAACTGGTATACCAGCATCAATATAAGAACAGAAAACAAGCCAAAAAGTCAATTCATGATTATATTGAAAATTTCTATAATACAGCAAGAAGACATTCAGCACTTGGAAATCTGACGATGGAAGAATTTAAAAAAAACATCTTATTCTAAGATAGATTTTACTTAATTTCTATCTCTCTTATTTGATTACTTTTATTAATTACCAACAAAAAAATAGAATTTAGATGTTCAATAATTAAACATGAATTATTCACAATCATAATTTTCACTTCTAATTTTAGTTATAATCCGTTTGAAAAAATAAAAAAACCTAGAATAATAGCGAATTGGATATTTGAATTAAAAGAAAAAGAGATACTTACAAAATATGTCTTTTTTTTTACTAAAATTGCAGAAGTACTTATTGTAGTTTTTTTGACAAAATTAACTCTATCAATTTTCATTACAAATATTCTATTTATAAAGAACCTAACATAAAAATTTTAAATATGGAAATAATTACTTCTCATTATCTTAACAAAGCAGATTTGCTAACAAAGTACAAAGAGATTTTGGAAAAGTATTATCATTTAGTTGACACAAGTTCAGAGTATCGTTCATCGCTTTCAAAGCTAGATGAAATATTAGGCTTATTAGATGTTGATTTGACATTTTTAATTGAGTGGCCATACGTAGATAAAGTGTATAGAGATACCTTTTATCATTATTATGCCTCCAAAAAACATGATTATAGCCGTATGTCTGTTAAAATTTCAATATTCTCAGACGGAGTAAAGGAAGATCAGTTTTATAACATTGGGGGGCTTGAGTTTCTGCGAGGAAGCTATTTAGGTTTTTTTACATTACGACCAACATTTCCATCCATTTTAGGCCGAAATGTAATCTCTCCATTAGCCTTTGGTGAAACGATTTTAATTTGTAGCACTAAATTACCTTCAACGGCTAATGGAGTAAAATTTCAAAGTATAGGTTTTCCACATTCCTCTCAAGATGGTGAGATGATTACATGTGCTGAGACTACAGTTTGGTCGATTATGGAATATTTTGGTAATAAATATAGTGACTACAAACCTTTGTTGCCTTCATTAATTAATAAAACACTAGGAAAGTTTTCATTTGAGCGTCTTATCCCATCGAAAGGTTTAACGGCTGGCCAAATTTCATATGCTTTAAAAGATTTTGGTTTTGGAGTTAAAATCTATTCTGCACATGCATATGGAACAGAATTTATGAAGATTTTAAAAATGTATATAGAATCAGGAATTCCCGTAGTTGGTGCGATGCAAAATGGACGAATCGGACATGCAGTGAATGTTATTGGTAGAGTTGATATTGTTGCCGCGGATGTTGCCGCACTTCCAATAGTTATTAAGAAAAATAATATTGAGTTAAGTGAGTTTGCTGATTTGGATATAGAATATGTATTTGTTGATGATAACCATGCTCCCTATCGTAAGGCTAAATTGACTACTCCAAGTTCGTACTATGTTGGTTATCCTGAATGGGCAGGTTGTACTATTACAAATTTTATAGTACCTTTGTATCCGAAGATTTATTTGGAGGCAGGAGAAGCAAGAACAAAATCTATTTCATTAATTGAAAATAGTAATTTAATCAAAGACAAGAAAATTTGTATCAGAACATTTTTAGCTTCCAGTCGTTCCTTTAAAGATCATTTACATTTTTCGGATTTACCGCTTGTTATTAAAAAACTTTTTAATAGTTTAGTTGTGCCAAAGTTTATATGGGTTACTGAAATATATTATGATGGTAGTTTAATGGATGGTAAATGTAATGGTTTAGTTGTGCTAGATGCTACAGAACCAAAGAAAATGGGTATTATTACTTTTATTATTGAAGATACTTTGTGTCTTTATAATTTTGAAAAGTATTTTAAAATAGGAGCACAATATTTTACTAATTATAATCAAAATCTTCGAAAATATGAAAAATGAAAAAACAATAGTATTGGAAGAGTTAATTAGAAGCCTTGATTTGGAAAAGGATTTAATCCCTATGGAAGAAGCTGATAAAGAGGCTATTATTTCCAAAATTGAAGATGATGTAGAAAAATATAGGATTAATAATTTTAAACGTGTGATTGAATCACAAGAAGAGATTGCTAATTTTGTATTAACATCCTAAGTTAGGATTAAGAGACAACTAAGGCGCCAAAAGGCGCCTTTTTTTGATTATAATAATGACTTTCCAAAAATATTGAATTTGATCTTTTATTATTATTAATTATCTTATTTCCAGCACAATTACAAGAAAGTATCAACGCTTCAAAATTGAAATATTACCGCTTAAATTAGATTGATTTAAAGAAGTAATAATATATGTAATATTGTATAAAAGAATCGAATCCTTAGGGTTTAAGTGCTTGTTGTTAAATTATAAAATACCTATTCCAAAACAATTTTTGTTTTTGTCGGCTTATTTTCACCTCTAGGAAAAATTAAAACAAATGCATTATACGTGTTATCGAAGTAATGATATGTAAAGTCTACATTACCGTTCAAGGTTTTGAGATTGATAGAACCATTAGTTTTCCACTTCTTTTTTAAAAAAAGATGATCTTTTATAAATTCCCATTTATAACCAAAATTTTCTGGCCATTCAATTGAACCAAAATTGTTTAAAAAGGATTCGGAATGGAATGCATTTCGAAAATCTCCATTAGGTATTTTTCCCTTTTCCGACAAATTTTTAAGAACAAGTAAAGCGCATCTGAATTTTGAATCCTCTACATAGCGTCTAAAAGTAGCATGCGCTGAAGCTCCAAAATGATTAGATAATTGCATTACTGACGGCATTCCCAATTCAAATTTTTTAGCGTGATTTTCGAAACGATCATTTTGGAACAGAGTTACTGAGGCAAAATAGTTTGCTTCTTGTTCAAATTCTTCATGAGTATCAGGATCTAAAGTTTCATCATCGTCTAGAAACTCCAAAGTCTTATTCTGCCATGGAAGAACATTATGGCCGGTTTCGTGCAAAGTAACAAAGTTTTGTCGGCTACTTATTTGATCCATGTCAAGATAAATAACTTTTTCACGGCGATCTAAAAAACCTCGAATTTTTGACAAACCTGATTTTAATGCTTCAGAAAAATGCGAGCTCTTATATTTTTTCTCTAATGATTTTAAATCAATACCACCAGCTATATAAAGCTCAGAATGCTGAACAATTTTCTCAATTGGCGTTGGAAAAACATCAAGTGACTTAGAAGATTTTAAAATGTCATGTGAAATATTGTCTATATCTTTTTTAGAGTGTAGAATCATTGGCCTTCTTGTATCTTAAAAATTTAATAAAATCGACAACATCTTGAGCTTCTTCGTCAGTGA
Organism: Flavobacterium sp. FlaQc-28; assembly: GCF_044007415.1. Classification (NCBI taxonomy): domain Bacteria; kingdom Pseudomonadati; phylum Bacteroidota; class Flavobacteriia; order Flavobacteriales; family Flavobacteriaceae; genus Flavobacterium; species Flavobacterium sp. FlaQc-28. Next base: position 43,822 of record NZ_JBIPCM010000002.1, on the reverse strand, counting down.
GTTTGTCTTTATAAAAAGCTATTTCTTTCTCAAAAAAAGTTTGCTTTGGCGGCTCAGTATCATCACTCTTTTCAATAATACCAGCTGCATGTAGTAATACGTTTAAATCAATTTTATAAACATTCGCTAATTTATATAGTATACTGGCAGAAGGTTTTTTAATTTTTTCATTCTCTAACTGACTTAGATAAGCATTAGAAATACCGGTAGCAATTTCAACGTCCTTAAGTGTTAAGGAAACGTTTTCACGCGTACTTTTCAAGGTTTTGCCTAAAGTTTCCATAATTATTTTTTTTTACAAAGTTATTAAAGATATTAATTATACCAAAACTTACGTTAATTATTTTTAGAAAATTATATCAAACTACTTGTTTGATATAATTAGATTATGTATGTTTGCATCATATTAATTACTTAATCTAATAAATTAACTATAACAAATGATAATAAAAAAACCCAGAACCGTTTGCACCGGTGCTGGGTTACATGCGAGGGATAAAGTTTTTGCGGACTTCTTATTGACAGGCTTATCACCTAAGTCAACCCTTCTTTTCGTGGTTACAAAGTTAAACGTTTATTTAAACTGTACAAGTTAACCTCGATTTTTTAGCACTTTAAGGCAAAAAACAACTCCGCCCTAATGTAAAAATGGAGATAACTATATAATTAAAAAAGTCGAAAGACGTAAAATTTTAGAAATTATGAAAAATCAGTTTAAATTAAACGACAGATTGTTTGAATCAGAGAATTCAAAAATTACCGGCAAAGAAATTCTTACTAAAGCAAGATTAGTTCCTATTGAGGACTATGAATTATTAATTAAAGTGAATGAAAACGGTTTTGAACCCATTGAATTGACTGAAGTTATAGATTTACATAGTCCTGGTTTAGAAGGTTTTTACGCAAAGCCATATGCGAAAATCATTATCTATGTAGATGAAGTAGCCATTGAAGTTGAAGAGGTATTCCTAACTCCAAATGAAATTTTGAAACTTTCAGGAAAAGTAGTTAAAAACTTTTACATGGTTCAAATTGATGATGAAATCGAAATTGGTTACAAAAATGATAGAGAACACAAAGTAGCCATTAAAAATGGGTCGAAGTTCGTTACTTATGAAGTTGAAATAATAGACATTCACGAACATTGTCAAAATAACGAACCTGTTCCAGGAGGATGCAAATACAAGATTTTAATTGACCGTGAACCTTATGTAGTTGATGAACAATGTTTGACAGGTAAAGAAATTTTACTACTAACTGGAAAAACGCCTCCTGATAGATTCCAATTACGTCAGAAATTCAAGGACGGTAGAGTTGTTACCATCAAAAATGATCAAAAAGTTTGCTTCACTGAGCCAGGAATAGAGAAGTTTAAGACTATTCCTCTTGACCAAACAGAAGGTGAAGATAAGTTATTAAGGCGAGAATTCGAGCTATTAGAAGAAGACGAAGCGTACCTTGCTAAACTTGAACTTCCATGGGAAACGGCTAAATTATCAAACCAAAACTGGGTGATAATTCATAACTATCCAATTGCAGATGGCTACAATGTTACGACAGCAACAATGGCAATTAGAATGATTGGAGGTTATCCGACTTCGGGATTAGATATGGTTTACTTTAATCCTCCTTTAAGCAGAGTTGATCAGCTTCCGGTTGGTGCGTTATCGAATTATCCGCTTGATGGAAAAACTTACCAACAGTGGTCTCGTCACAGAACAGCAGCAAACCCTTGGCGTGCAGATGTCGACAACTTGAGCACCCATGTTCCTCTAGCTGATTTTTGGCTTAGTAATGAATTTGTAAAAAGACCTAGACGTGCATTATCAGCTTAGATTTGCCGGTAAGCACTACAAAAGCCTTCAGCAACATCTCTTTCCCGGTGACGGGAAAGAGGCTGTCGCTGTAGTATTATGTGGCCGGTACGAAAGAGATGGTATATCCATTTTGCTTACCCATAAAATAGAACTCATACCGCACAACGAATGTGAACGTGATTCTAATTTTGTTCGTTGGAAAACTGAACGAATTATACCATTGTTGGAAGAAGCAGAAAAGCACAATTTGGCTATTTTAAAAATCCATAGTCATCCTACTGGTTATCCTCAATTTTCCAAGACAGATGATGAATCAGATAACGAGCTCTTTCAGTCTGTTTTTGGTTGGTGTGACTATGATGGTGTACATGCATCTGCTGTTATGATTCCTGATGGTAAAATTTTCGCAAGGGTTTTTACATCTTCAATGGAAACTTTCCCAATGAATAAAATTTCGATTGTCAGCGATGTTATTACAATCATTGAAAATGAGTTGGTGGCCGAAGATGAATTTTCATTAAGAACTCGTCAAGCATTTGGCGATGCAACTTACCAAAAGCTTAAGCAGATGAAGATTGGAGTTGTAGGGTGTTCTGGAACCGGCAGCCCAATTATTGAACAATTGGTTCGTTTAGGTGTTGGTAGTATTGTTATTATTGATCCTGATATTGTTGAAAAGAAAAATTTAAATAGAATCTTAAACACAACTATCGATGATGCAAAAAATAGCAGAGCTAAAACGGATGTACTTTATGATGCGATTAATAAGATTGGACTAGGTACCACCGTAAAAAAGTATAATATAAATATTTTTGATAGCCGTGAGGTATTGGATGATTTAATAACCTGTGATACAATATTTGGCTGCGTTGACAGTGTTGATGGGAGACATTTGATTTCTCAATTGACCAATTTTTATCTTATTCCTTACTTTGACATAGGTGTCAGATTAGATGCTGATGGTAAAGGAGGAATCAAAAGCATCACTGCTAGTATACACTGTATTCAACCGGGTTGTTCTTCCTTATTCAGTAGAAAACTATATACATCCAAAAGATTAGCAGATGAAAATCTTCAGCGTCAAAACCCTGAAGATTTTAGAGAGCTTGAAAAACAAGGATATGTTCATAATGCCAATGTTGACAGACCTGCCGTAATTAGTATTAATATGCAAATTAGTAGCATGGGAGTTAATGAGTTTTTGAATCGGTTACATCCATTCAAAGATGAATTACCTGAAGCCTATGCTAAAGTAACCATGGATTATACCAGAGGCTGCATCATGAATGAATCCGAGAATGACTTTGAACAGGATTTGCTATCTGATAAATGGGTCGGCCGAGGAGATTGTAAACCCTTTTTAAGATTAACTGAATTATAATGAAAAAAATTTTAGATTTTTTTAATTGGTTCGCTAAGGCTTGGAGCTCATTTGTGAGTTCCGAGCCAAAACCAATTAAAGTTACAGATAGTAAAACTTCAGATTATCAAATTGATTACGCAGAAGATGTACCCGACGAAATGAAAGATAATACAATCTATATTATACAAGATGGATTGAATCCTGAATCCCTTGCTTTCAAATGTCCTTGTGGTTGCTATTCCGATATAATCCTTAACCTTTTAGAAGACGCTACTCCAAGATGGAAATTCGAGATAATATCTAAAGATTCACTAAATATTTTTCCTTCGATTTGGCGAAAAAATGGATGCAAAAGTCATTTTTTTATAACCAATAGCAAAGTTAGATGGGTATAAAATTTTAACTGAAAATATTCTCTACAAACCGGATTCTATTATAACATCAATATCAACTACAGATTTTAATTGCACAGGAATTAATGCATTATACACGTTTAGTATTCTACTGTATAAATCAATTTTTGCTTTAGGAGCAGTAACAGTTAAGATAAGAACAAATTTTACTTTTTTATCTATTATTCGAGTTCCTCTACCTAAAGCATGAACATGGAACACTGGAGAAGACACTCCATTTGCTCTTTTAGTAATTGATCTTGTGTCTAAGCTGTCCCATTTGAGATCTGAACGAAGCTCGGTTTCTGTTTTATATTGAATTGATGGAGAGTCTGTTTTTGGAAATGTGCTTTGTTCCCAACCATTCGCAATTAAATACTCTGCTCTTTCTTGATTTTCAATTACATCTACAACTTCAGAATCCTTTTTTTGCCCATCTAACATTTGCTTGTTAACATTTTTAAACAAGTATTTACTTTGATGAGGGTAAAATGTAACCTCTATTGCATTTGAAGTATAATCATCGCTACTTAATTCATCAACATCCGAAAGTACTGCTGCAGTCCATTTAAAAGTTATTGAACCATCTTTTATACTATCTTCCCAAGGAATTAAATATTCCGCATATTTACCCGGCTCTATTTCTCCTTGATAAATAAGTGTATATGACTTGTCTGCACAACTAGCTATAGTATCGTAATTATCCGGAATAAAACCGTGTCCATTTTCATATGTATGATTTTTTTCTGTACTCGTTGCATGAATAATTAATGCCTTTGCTATTAATGAATCAATAACATTATTAGACTCACCAATTAACCGCCCTGCAATACCAGCTACGATAGGACTTGCAAAACTTGTTCCCATATTTAATACTTTTTTCCCAATTTCTGGAGCTATAAGATGAATTGGATGCTGATCACACCCTCCAAAAGCTAATACATCAGGTTTCATTTTGCAACCTTCTCTTCCGGGACCAATACTACTGTAAGGAGCTCTTATTTTTTCTCCTTTCTTTGTTGTATAAACACCTATAGATAATGAGTTTACGGAGTCGGCAGGTGCTTGAATTCTATCATAACCAGGTGTATCACCATCATTACCAACAGCCACACAAAATAAAATATTATGAGTTCTGCTTAATAAATCACAACTATAAGTAAACCGAGAAATGTTATCATCCAGAATAGGTCCTTGAGGACCAATACTTAGGTTATATACTTTAATGTTATTATTTCTTGGAACTATTTTTTCAATTGCATCGATTGCTTCATATAAATCGGGATCAGTAGAATTAGTGGACAGAACTCCAAAATTTTTTACTGATACCTTAGGTTCAGGGATTGTATTGGTTTTATCATACTCATTTAACGGACCATATAGTACAGCTCCGGTCACTTGAGTTCCATGCTCGACAAGAATAGATACAGGAGTTCCTGATACTGAAAATTCAGATTCTATATAATTTTGAATATATGGATTATTTGCATTTACCCCACCATCAATTACTCCAACTACAATAGGTGATTTGGTTTTAAAAACAGGTGGCTGAGGACCATTATCAATTTTTGTTCCTCTATAAAGAGCTGAGAATTCTCTCATTTTTAGTGGATGTACGGTTCGCAAGGGATTGTACCCATTAACAATTTGAAGAATATCTCTATTTGCATCAAAACTTACAAAAGTTATTCCGCTTGAATAAGTTTTATATTTTATATAATCACGGTTAACACCCGCATTTGTGATTTTGTCAATAAAATGATTAATTGCTCGTTGTTTATCAACATCAAAAGGATGCAAAACTGCTTCAATTTTTCCATTTTCCCATTCAGAAGGAAATCCTAATAGTTGATTACTTCCTTCTAAAATATTTATAGATGAAATTTTTCTAATATCATTTTGAAAGTTCTTAGTTAATGAAAATGCATTTTTATTTAATTGATTTTCAAATTTTGTCAAACTTTCTTCGGTAGTTCTTACAAAAAACATTTTTGAGAAGGCTTCTTTATATTCCTCTTCGTTAGAATTTTTACTTCTATAAACTCTAGAACCTATTTCTTTTAAACCAAATTTTTCAGCTCCTAAATCAAAAAGAGAATCAGGATAATATGACTTTGCTGAAAATTCAGGCTGCATTACAAGTCCAACAACAACCTCGTTAGGCAAACGTTGCGAGCTAGACATGTTTCGTAAGCTTTCTTTTGCTTTTACTACATCATCTAAAACAAAATCTCTCGCCTCTTCATATGAAAACTTCATTTGTTTTGGACCACCACCTAGACTTTTTGTTATAGGTTTAGCATAAGTTTGACCATTGTATAATATAGGTCTTCTTTGATTATCATTGCTCATATTTAGATCGTGTTAAATGATGTTGAACACCTGTTGGACTCAAACCTGTAATTTCTGCTAACTCCCTTACAGTTAATTTATCTCCCAATATATCTTTTGCTATCACACAAAACTCCCCTCGGAATTTTTTATCATTCTCTATATTTGGTATTTCCTTGAAAAGTGAAATGATTGGCTTTTCATCCTTTAAAAGGTTTCTTCTTTTCACACGGTTAGTATATTTGCTGATATCAGATGCATTTTTCCCCTCAAAAATTTTAGCAATTGGTTTAAGTATTGCACTAGATGTTTCAGACGAAACTAAAAACTCATCTAGTCCGTTCTCTAAAATCTCTAGTCTTTGATTATATTCAGGTAATGGTAATGTAATTACTTCGTCAAATCTTCTCCAAATAGCTTTATCTAAAAGTTCAGGATGATTACTCGTTGCAATAAATAAAGACGATGTTGGCCAATCCTCAAGCTCCATCAAAAGAATATTTACAACTCTTTTAATCTCTCCTAAATCATTATTATCTTCCCTTTTTTTAGCAATTGAATCAAATTCATCAAACAACAAAACACAAGCATTTTGTTTAGCATACTGGATTACTTTCTTAATATTGGCTCCAGTTTTACCCATCATACTTGATATAATTGAAGACAAATCAAGTACAATTAAATTTTTATCTAATGCGGAGGCAATATGTTTAGCCAGCATCGTTTTACCAGTTCCAGGTGGACCAATTAAGAGTAAGCTGGTTGTTGGTATTACATTCATTTTAAACAAAACATCCAACTTGCTTCTTTCTTCTAGAAAATTTGATATATGTTCGAAAATTTCTTTATTTAAAACAGGAAGGCAATTTTGCTCTAAATTAGGTGCACTAAATAACACCATATCTAATTGCGATTCATTATCAACTGGAAGAGGAGAATTACCCAGTCCTCTAATTGTAGAATTTCCAGTTAAGGAAAATTGGCTAACAGCATTAAATATACTTGTCGAAATTTCAGGATAATCTTTTTTAAGACTTCGAGCTAAGCTTAAAGCAGCCAACTCAGTCTTTTTAGGTTCTCCAGCAAATCCAGCGTGAATAATATCAAGTATAAATTTAGTTTCAGTCTTTTTCAAAATGCATTTATTTGGGTTAATTTTAAAAAACAGTACAAGCAAATATACCAATATTATTGAATTTAAAAAACTTTTGTTCTGTTTGTTCTGTTTAAACAAAAAAAACAGAACAAACATATAATGGAATTGATACCTTTTCTGCCTCAAAAGTCAATATTCATTATCCTTAAATTCTCTGTCAAATCGTTTAAGAGGTTTCAATTTTTTTTCTCTCTATTTGTCATAAAAATGCGTAATTTTGTCTTTGAATTAATTCAGAATAATAACGTCAATTTAAATAGATTTAAGCCAGTCTGAAACTTTCAATATTTATAAAAACGGCGAAAATTTCCGTGGCAGAATCGTGGCGCAGTACAGAAAAAAATATTAAAATGCAGTATAAAAGCGGGATGTGACGGTTTTGTTCAAATCCCTCTTTCTCCGCAAAAGAAAACCGATTAGGAAACTAATCGGTTTTTTCTTTTTTACAATCTTATTTATTTTAGATAGTACAAGAAGACGATCTAATCTTTTTTGTCTATCCCACTCTAAACTCAACAAAATTATTTAACATCTAAGCCCCCTTCAAAAGGCGAAGCCGGCAACCCCTCATTATTATACAAATTAGCTTCTATGGGATTATCAGCCCAAGCATACCTAACTTTGACTGGGTCTGCGACGGAATCATTACTAACTATAATTTTATCTCCTTTTATTACAGCTTTTGCCCAAACAAACTTTCCATCAGATCCTGCAATCGCAAATTCTTTTAATTCATCTCCATTTTTGATTACCAACCCAGTTCCAACACTAGAAAAACTTAGAATTAGTTTGTTTCCTTCTTTTTTTATCGATTTGTAAAGCGGTCCTGAAGCTATTAATGTTTTTTCAGCATAAACCATTTTTCTAGCCTGAAGTGACAATCTTTTTCCAACATCATACTTATTTAAAGGATGAATATCATTCCATTCTCCTAAATCTATTGCTACTGCCAATCCTGTATTTGGAACTTTCAAGGTATTCAACTGCTGTTGTCTTAATGCAGCCCAATTACTTTCTGAAGGTACTGGTTTTGGCTCCATAAAATTGGGCAACTGCACCAAAAGAAAAGGTAATTTTTCCTGATCAAAAAGTGTTCTCCAATTCTTTATTAAAGTTTCCATTAACTCAAAATATTCCGATGGCTTTTTAGTATTTGCTTCTCCTTGATACCATAAAACGCCTTTTATAGGATAATTTTTCAATGGAGCAATCATTGCATTGTAAAGCCCGACTGGTTTCCATCTCACAAAAGTTTGTCCTGGCAGTGGAAGCATTTTTGAACCTAACTTATAGCTCCAATTCCCTTTTAAATCTATTGTTTTATCACCAATACTTAATTCGTATGGTTTATCGGTTACAAAGCCTCCTCTGCCAGAATTGCTGATAACTCGAATGGTAATTTCATTTTTTCCTTCCTTTAAAATAGTACTATTAAAAGAATAAATTCTTGGTGGATATTGATAAGATGTTGTTCCAACAAAATGCCCGTTTACAAAAACAGAATCGGCATCTACAATTCTTCCCAAAATTAGTTTAGCTTGATTTTCTTTAATTTTCTCTAAAGTAAATTCTCTTTTAAACCAAACGGAACCATTTGTATTTCCGAGTTCTCCATCTGCCCAATAATCTGGAATATTCATTGTTTTCCAATCGGAAATATCGACTGAATTTGCCCACTTATTCTTTAATCCAAGATCGGTCTGATTTAATAATTTATACCAATTTGAACTTACTTTTCGGTCATTTTCGTCAATTTGTTTTTCTAGTTTTCCGTCTTTAAATTTTAAATATTCTGCATAATAATCTGGAAACTTTTTTATTCCTTCTTCATTAATCCAAGATTCTGCAGGCGAACCTCCCAAAGAACTGTTGATTAAGCCAATCGGAATTTTGTATTTTTCGTAGATTTCATTGGCAAAAAAATAGCCGACTCCTGTAAATTGTAAAACGTTTGTTGGATTTGCTTCAACCCAAGAACCAGAAGAAAAATCGGTTCTTTCTTTTTCAAAATAATATTCATCTGGAACTAAAAATTGTCTGATGTTTGAATTACCAGCTTTTGCAACAATATCCTTGTATTTATCTTTAATTCTTTCCATCGGAAGTTCCATGTTCGATTGTCCTGAACAAAGCCAGACGTCACCAAATAGAATATTTTTTAGTACAATTGTATTAGAACCTTTTAAAGACATTTCGAACGGACCGCCTGCTTTTTGTGACGGAAGCTGAATTGTCCATTTTCCATCTTTTGAAGTTGTGGTTTTATACTTTTTACCTTTAAAATCCAATTCTATATTTTCATTTGCCATTGCCCAGCCCCAGATATTGACTTTGGTGTCGCGCTGTAATATCATTCCGTCGCTGATTAATCGCGGTAATTTTATCTGTGCATTAATACTAAATGTTATTAGAAATGCAAGTATTATTTTTTTCATACGTTTTGTTTTTTTTTGCCACTCCCGATAGCTATCGGGATAAAAAGATTTACACAGATTATTAAAAAATCCTTCTAATCCTTTCAATCTGTGGCTAAAGTTTTTTTTCGCCACGAATTATACTAATTTACACTAATTTTTATAGTTGTCTTCAATTTCACAAATCAAAAAATTAGTGCGATTGTATATTATAGACAAAGTATAGATTAGTCTAATTCGTGGCGAATAAAAAAACTATTCATAAGTATATAATTTTATTTTTTGGATTTCGTAATCGCCGACTGAAATCCTGAAATGTCTGCCTTGATGCGTTTGATCTCCGTTAAAATGTCTGATGGTTTTCCATTTTTCATTTTCGAATTTTCCCTGATCGGTTTTTAGAATTCCGGCATTTGCATTTTCTTTTAAAGGTTTAAAAGTAACTACGATTCCTGATCCTGAAATATAAAATTCGTCTTTACTTATTTCTATAATTATAGCGCTTGACATTGGCCAAGAATCTGCTTTTGCTCCGTCAGACCAATTTAGGGTATAATCGTGTTTGAATGTAAATTCATAATCTCCCAATTTAATAATCTGTGTATTATTTTCTTTGTCTAACAAAACACCATCGATTTTTCCCAAACCTTTATTGGTTTCAATAGTTGGAGTTAACTGCTGTATCAAATCATAAATTTTTCCAAGAGGTTCCTTTTTGGCATCGGCAACAGATTCTATAGAAAATGGTGAAAAACCAATTGCTTCATAATGTCCAATTGCATACAAACCTTTAAAAGGTGCCGTTTCATCAAAACGATGTTCGGGAATAAATAATGGATCGCCTTGACGGGTAAATAAATCATTCCATTGTTTAAAGGACGGATTATAAAAATCCGGCGCCAAAAAGTCAATCGAATTTCCAGCAGCTTTCCAAACATCCATAAGATGCGGAAGCGGTCCGGCACTCGGATATTGACCTGGTTTTTTTTCGGGTGCATTTAAAGCTGCATTAACAAACATCGGAATTGGATAAATATCTTTGCCTGCTTTTGCAATTTGATTGGTAAATTTTGAAAAATACCAAGCCATAAAAATTTCATCTGTATGAAGTCCTTTTCCAAAAACCGTTTCCCAATTCCCTGAAGTTTTGAATCCGTTTTTTTTCCAAATTTCTAAAAACTCTGGAACCAGTTTTTCTTTATTTTTTTGAAGATATTGCAGTAATTCTTTTGGAACTTCTTTTTTAAAAGCTTCATTTGCTAACGGATGATAATCTCTTGCGGTTGGCAGCATTCCGATTTCATTTTCGACTTGAATCATAATTACAGTTTGCTCATTTTGATCCAATTCTTTAATGTGCGTCATCAATTTTTTGAACGCATTTAAATCCGCTTGAAGATTATTTTCACTAAAAGGCGTTAAAATTTCATGACTGCGATTTTGATCGTCTTTGACTCTTGGGTATTTTTTCTGATTCAATTTTACCCAAGCCGGAGCGTGGCTTGACATACTGTTTTTCCAAGATCCAAACCATAGAAACACAAGTTTTAAATTCTCTTTTCGTGCTCTAAAAATTAAATCATCAATTAACGAAAAATCAAATTTCCCTTCTTCTGGTTCGATAAGTTCCCAATAAACAGGTGTTAAAACTGTATTGAGATTCATGTCAACCAATTTCGACCAAATAGTTTCCATGCTTTCCATACTTGTTGCGGAGGAATTTCCTAATTCACCTCCACGTATTAAGAATGTTTTTTGGTTTACAATTAATTGTGTTTTGTTTCCTTTTTTCTCAAGACTGGGTATATTTTGGCAAAATCCAAAATGTATTATAAATAAGGTTATCAGAAGGAACCTTTTTTTTAAAATATGAAACATACTTTTTATTTTAATATTAAAAATAAAACAAAGCAGCTTTGTCAAAGTTTAAAACTTTGACAAAGCTTTTTTGATTCTGATTGAGGAGTTTCTTGCGGAGATTTGCTTCGCCTGTTCGCTACCGCTCGGGTCTCGTTCCTCGAAATGACAAAACTACGCGTATACTCAACTTAAAAAAACTACGGTTTTACTAACTCACCTGAGAATCCTAAACTTACATCTTTTCCTGCAAGACCATCTGCCGTGCCTTTGTACGCATGTTTGCGAACATAATTAGCATCCCAAAGGTTTGGAGATTCATTTGGAAGCCAATATTCATGTTCTTTTGAATTATCAGAAACTCCCCAAATCGTGATTCCATATTGCTGTGCTGCCGGAATGTGTTTTTTGTACATATCGATAACATATTGATACATTTCTGCTTGTGAAGCCTGTTGTACTACAGTTGGTGTTGCAGTTCCTAATCTTACGTCTAACTCCGATATTTTAATTAATTTTCCTGAAGCTGCTAATTTTTGAAACATCTGAACAATTTTATCTTTATCTGTCGTTAAACCAATGTGCATCTGAGTTCCAATTCCGTCAACCGCCGCACCTTTACTTTCAATATACTTTACATATTCAATTAATCCGTCACATTTATCTAATCTGGACTCTAAATTATAATCGTTAATGAAAAGTTTATCGGTTGCATTTCCATATTGACGTGCTAGTTTGAATGCTGAAACGGCATAGTCTTTTCCTAAGTATTTTACCCAAGAGAAATAATCTGTCGCTGTATCACCTTCGGTTCCATTTCTTAAAGTTCCGTCTTCTTTCATTGGTTCATTTACTACATCCCAAGAAAAAACTCCTGTTTTATAATGCGTCATCATTTTAGAAATCCAATCTGTCATAGCATCGTTAATAATTTTAGCTTTCTCAGCATCTGTTTTTTCAATTGTAATTGGTGCAGTAACTCCTCCTGAAGATGCTCCGTCAGTTACTAAAACATTATCGATGTAATATGTCCCAGCTAATAAACCCAAATCTAAGCTAAGTCCCGTTTCTCCGCCTTTGGCTGTAATAGTCCATGAAATTGATTTCCAAGTCGTAGAAGTTGTCTGATCTCCTTGATAATTTGCTAAACTTCCAGGCATTGTTGAACATCTCATTGAACCAGGTGCTTCTGAACGAATCATAAAGGATGTCGTATAACTTTTACCTGCTATTAAAGGAGTCGTGAATAATGTTTGAATTTGTGTTTTATATTGCAGCCCTGGATTATCAGTTGCATTAATAACTTTCATAGCACCGCTTCCTTCAAAAGCATTAGCAGCCGGTGCAAGACTCAATGCGTTATCGGCTCCATTGGCTTTACTCCAACCTGTAATTCCTGAATTAAAAGTTCCATTAGAAACTAGATTAACAGGTCCAGTAGAAGCATCAAGATCAACAACTGCAATAGTGTTTACGTCTACTAAATAAGTTACATTTGGCAAATATCCTAAATCTAAATTAAACTGGAATGTGGTGCTTCCTGCTTTAAAATCTCCAGGAGCTACTTTAATTTTAACTTGCTGCCAAGAAGAAGTCGTTGCAAAAGCCTCTGTCCAAGTTCCTCCCGTTGCAAACCAATCTTTATATGGCCACTGATTGGTTAAAGAGGTATTAAATGCAACACGTCCTTTACCCGCAACATCAGATTTTATATAAAATGAAATCTCATAGTTGTGTCCTGTCACAATAGGTATATTGGGAGATATTAATTGTAAATGATGTGCTGCCGAAGAGGTTGCACTTGCTTCCATTTTAATAGCTTGTGAACCTGTTGCTAAACCAGAATTTGCTGCAATAGAAATTCCTTTTCCTGGGTTATTTCTTAACCAGTTTGTAAACGTTCCGTTTTTTAAACCGGCAACATCAAGAATATTAGTTCCGCTTGAACCCGGAATTACTGTTGGAGCGATAATACCGTTTAAATAACTTGCATTTTGATTGGAATGCCAAACTAAAGTATGTCCAAAAACTTTTAGTCCAGCACTTTTTGTTGCGGCGATAAAAGCATCTACATTGGTAAAATTAATTTCACCTTTTGCATTTACCATTGCACCATGTTTCATTTCGTAACCCGGTGTTACCTCATCAAAATTTTCATTTACAATCTTTCTATAATTAGCATCACTCATGTACAAACTTATTCCGATTCCGTTTCCTAATGAAAAATCTGAATAGTTTTTTAAAGGTTCGTAACGGCTGATTTTTTCTACTAAAGCTAACGGAAGCTCAGCTCCTGTTACTTCTCCATGTTCTGGGTCTTTTCCCCACTCCATCAAATTATCATCGCATGATGACAAAATCATTAATGATGAAGCAATTATTGGTAGGATATATTTATATTTCATTTTGCAGTTTTGTTAGTTAAAATCATTGTAAACTGGTGTGTCTAATGGTACAATTCTCCAATTATCAGTATATACTTTTACCGAAGTTGCTTTTGAAGGAAATTCTACTTCGCTGGTATTTCCTAAAACATCTTTCATTTTTACATCTGCATTTTCGAACCAAATTCCAAAGTTTTGATACGTTGCGGCTTCTCGATAAGCTAAAACAGCTTCGAAAGTAAAAGGTTCTTTAGACCATTGATAAAATTTATTTAATGGAATGGTAATCGTTGTCCATCCTGCAGTTTGGAAAGCAACTGATTTTCCATCAATAAGCCAAGGAATATAATTGTAAACTCCACCAGACCATGTTCCTGCATTAAAATTATTGACTGTACATATTTTTAAATAACCTGAATCTTTCCATGCATCTGGTACATAAATATCAAATTGAAATGCAACTTTATCAAGTGGTGTACTGGCTGGAATAAAAGGAGTTAACTGTGCTCTCCAGTTATCAACACCAGTTCCTGCTGTCCAAGTTTCAGTTGCTCTTCCTGTTGCTGGAGCAATAGAAGCAAGACGAGCTGGGCGATGCGGTACGTATTTTCCTTGCGAAAGATTTCCTGCGCCTATCGAAGCCGATTCTATATCAGTGCCCAAAATCATTCCAGTGGCAGGAGGTGTTCCCCAGAAACTGTGCTGTCCTCTTCCGTCAAAATCTAAAATAACACCTCTTTTACAATTAAAATATGCTGGAGAATATACACCTCCATTTGAAGTTTGAACAAATAGTGATCCTCCTAAATCTGAGATTCCGCTTGGAACTTTAACGGTAAATAATTCGCCGTCTTCTGTTGATGTAATTCCTGTTGTTACCTCAACATTTCCAGGAAAAACTACTTTACTTACTTCAGTTAATCCAGTACCTATAACTGTTATGGTTTCACCTGCATTTGGCATTGTGTTAGAAATATTAGTTATAGCAGGTTTTCCAGAACGAATTTCAAATTTAAAAGTGGTTTCGTTAGAATCATTTGCAAAACGAATTGTATTTCTTACGGAAGGATCTGCTTCTAAAATTGGTGTATCTGCCGAAACGCTTACAAGCATCGAATTGTTAGATACAAAAACTACATTAAAATAGGTAGAATATCCGTTGATGTATACTTTCTTAAGACCCTCAAATCCTGAACCTTCAATGCGCAGCAACTGGCCTAAACGAGCAAAACTTACTTCTCTATCCGGCACTGTTGAATTGACATCTTCTAAAAATACTCTTGAAATTGTGATAGCACCGCCTTGTGAATCGTTGTTATCACAAGAGGTAAACAGCATGCCGAAAACCATCATTGTAAGCAGTGCGATGGGCGCCCAATACTTTTTATTTAAAATATATTTCATATTACTATTTCTTTAATTTTTTATTTCTGAATACTAGAATAAGTCTTTAATTTTCTCTTCTGTAAACTGATACGGAACAGGATTTTCTCTCAATAACGGATTCTGAACTAACTCAGATTCTGGGTAAGGAAGTGTAAATATTGTTGCATCAATTACACCAATAGCTCTTGGACTAGTACTTTTTGAAGCGTCAACTGTAACTTTATTGGTTGCTGTGTCATACAAAATTGGAGTTATCGTTCCTCTATTTTGTGCTGTAACATAATTGATTACTTCTTGTTGTTTGTAGTAAGCTCTTCGCACTAAATCGTACCAATATTGTCCTTCCATACACAATTCAACTCGTCTTTCATGAATAATATCTGCATAAGTCAATGTTGTTTTTGGATCTAAACCAGCACGAGTACGTAATTTATTTACTTCCATAAGAGCCGTCGCATCTGCCGTTGTTGCATTATTTCCTAATGCAGCTTCAGCATAGTTTAAATAAACTTCTGCCAAACGCAGCATATAAGTATTTAAAGCTGAATTCATGCGGGTAATTTTAGAATTATCCTTTGTAGAACCTACAACTCCTTTTTTAATGGTAAGAAAATCAGCGCTGTGATCTACTGTATAACCGCCGTTTGCTTTATTGATTTCAGCATAATGATCGTTGTCTCCCATAAAAGTTGCTTTACGGCGAAGATCTTTTGATTCATATTCTTGTAATACATTGTAAGAAGCTCTTGTCCAATATCCCCAAGCAGCATCGTCGCCAGTAATATCTGAACCTAATGCAAAATAAGCCTGCTGTGTATTGTTTACTCCATAATCACCGTTTGGCACCCATTGTAAAGCAAACATAGATTCTGTATTGTTGTTATTGTCAATCATGAATAAATCTTCATAATTTGCCATCAAACTATAAGGCCCAGAACTAATCACTTTTTCAGCTGCTTTTTTTGCTAAATCAAGATATGTCTGATTACGGGTTCCGCTGTTTGGATTATCACTAACTCCTGAAAATGATAAGTAAACACGAGACAGCATTCCGAATGCGCTGTATTTTGTTAAACGCCCTGCCTGACCTGCAGTTTCTGGAAGATATTTAGCCGCAAATTCTAAATCACGCATCGAGAATTCGTAAACATCTTTCATCGGATTTTTGTTTACAATTGGATTTTTTACCAATTCTCTCGGATCTGTCGAGATGATAACATCTCCCCATAATGAAGCCAGATACCAATATGCTGTTCCTCTCATAAAACGAGCCTCAGCAATATATTTGTTTTTAACAGTCTCGCTCATTGAGCTTCCAGAAATTCCGATAATCACATTATTAGATTGCTGAACTACATTGTACAACGATGCCCACGCTGAAACTAAAGGCCCTGTTAATCCAGTTTCTGTTAAATCTGTAAATGGATAAACGTAATCTGAAAAAGGAGCATACATATTTGCAGCACGTCCATCGCCTAAACCATAATAAAATTTGTCATTAAAATCGAACCACACTTTGTTGTATAAAGGTCCTGTTGCAGCCTGAAAGTCAGACTCTGTTTTATAAAAATTCTCTTTAGTAATTACATCATTTGGTTCAACGTCTAAAATGTCGCTGCAACTCGTCCAAACAAATGGCAATGCAATAATTAAAGCCGTGTAAAATATTTTCTTTGTTTTCATTGTGCAGTTTTTAGAAATTAACAGTTAATCCAAGTGTAGTTACCATAGGCGACGGATAACGTCCGTTATCAATACCATTTAAAAGCTGGTTTTGGTTCATTGCTCCTACTTCAGGATCATATCCTTTATATTTAGTAAAGGTCAAAACATTCTGCATGTTTGAGTACACTTTGATATTTGAAATTCCGTATTTAGAATACAAATCTTTAGGAAGATTATACCCAATCGAAATATTCTTAAGTCTTACATAAGATCCGTCTTCTACAAATCTGTTGCTTAAACGGTAATTTGAAGCCGAAGCTGCAGATGACGCCGCAATTCTTGGCATATAAGGATCTCCGCCAACAATCTGCACGTTACGATAATCATTTGGTCCGTTCGGATCAATTAACTCTAATTGTGCGTAACCTAAAGCTGTTTTCAATAAGTTGGTATTCTCACGAGGGTTTTCTAACCAACGTCTTTGGTAGTTTAAAACATCGTTTCCGTAAGAACCTGTAAATAAAATGCTCACATCAAATCCTTTGAATGAAAAACTATTATTGAAACCAAAAGTAAAATCTGGATTAGGATCTCCAATATAACCTGCATCTTTCTCGTTGATTACGCCATCTTTATTTACATCTTCAAACATATAATCTCCAATCCAAACTCCATTTTCACCAATTACCATTCCTTCTGGCAATGCTGTTGGTTTTACTGTTCCTGTGGCATCTTTATAATAAAAATCTGTTGCTTTTTCAAAACGTCCAATTATTTTATAGCCATAAAATTGTCCTAATGGCTGTCCAACTGCCGTACGCGTAACCACTGTTACGTCTGAACCCTGCTGTAAAGTCTGATCGTAAACACCAGATTCTGAATTCAATTTCAATACTTTAAATCTGTTCATTGAGATATTGAAATTTGATTTCCAAAGAAAATCTTTTCTCTGCATGTTTATGGTGTTTATCGTAAACTCGAAACCTTTGTTTTCAAGAGATCCAATATTAGCAAAAGGCGGTGATGTAGCTCCTTGACCTGTTGTACCTACATAAGCAGGAAGTGATAATCTTAATAATAAATCATCTGTTCTTTTATAATAAACATCTGTTGTAATTTCAATTCTATTGTCTAGAAGTCCAATATCTAAACCAATATTAGTCTGGTTTGATTTTTCCCATTTAAGGTCTGGATTTGCTGTATTGGTTGCAATTTGTCCGCTTCCCCAATTGGTTGCCGATGTACCGTAAACAGAAGTATACGCATTGTTTGGTACGCTTGAGTTACCTGTAACTCCCCATCCTGCACGTAATTTCAAGTTGCTAACGGTTTGATTATCTTTTAAAAATGCTTCATTCGAAACTTTCCATGCTAAAGAGGCAGACGGGAACCAATCCCATTTATTGCCTTCAGCAAACTGCGAAGATCCATCTCTTCTAATTGTTCCTGTTAGAATATATCTATCATCAAATGTATACGTTGCTCTTGCAAAATAAGAACTAAGCGATTTTGTAGAACTTGCATTTGAGTTTCTAGCAGTTGTTGGGTCTCCAGCGTTTAAATCTGTAGCTCCGTTTGTTAAATAACCTGAACGGTAGCCATATAGATTTTCCCAGTTTTGCTCTTGAAGTTCTTGAGCTGCCAATGCATTAATGTTATGTTTTCCAAATGCTTTATTATAAGTCAAAGTGTTAGTCCATATCCAGTTTTCACTGGTAGATTTTGTTCTTGACCCTTCTCTAACTTCATTTGACAATGCTCCAAAAGTATACGATGGATTAAAAGTATATCGGTTTCCAAAACCATAATCTATAGAATATTGCGTTTTCAGTTTTAAATCTTTTGTAAAACCAATTTCTGCATACACATTTCCTCTAATTCCGTAGTCTTTTCCATGATTGTCTTTCAACATTGCAATTCCTAATGGGTTCGTTTGAACGAATTCAGTTGTATCTGGTCCATCAAAAGTTCCATCAGCATTTCTAGCCGCTACGTTTGGAGTTTGTTTTAAAGCGGTTAAAATTACCGAATCATCATTAACTGTAGTTACCTGATTGGTTTTGTAAGCATTTAAGTTTACTCCAACTTTCATCCATTTCTTTACTTGAGAGTCAACTACCGCACGAATCGTCATACGATCAAAAGAAGAACCTATAATAGTTCCTTCCTGATCAAAATAAGACATTCCTAATGCATAGGTAGTAGTATCTGAACCACCTGAAGCAGATAAATTGTAGCTCTGAATTAAACCTGTCTGGAACAATTCGTCTTGCCAGTTTGTACCTTCCCCTAATAAATCAGGTCTAATAAAAGTATTATCACGTTGTACGATTCCTAAATCTGCACGTGTATTTTTAAGTGTTCCGTATTCTCTTAAATTCAGTACCTGCAATTCTTTCGGCATTTGCTGCCATCCTACATAACTGTCAAAATTTAAAGTCAAATCTCCTTTTCTGCCCGTTTTAGTAGTTACCATAATTACCCCATTTGCCGCTCTAGAGCCATAAATAGCCGTTGCAGAAGCGTCTTTCAAAATATCGATAGAAGCAATATCGTTAGGGTTAATTCCTGAAAGCGGATTTGAATTTAAAGAACCTGAATTACCATCTATTATAACACCATCTATTACATAAATCGGTTCATTTGAACCTGTAATAGAGCTTATACCACGAATACGTACTGAAGAACTTCCTCCAGGCGTACCGCTATTTTGCTGTATCTGCACACCCGCTGCTCGACCTTGCAATACTTGGTCTATAGTTGTAGAAACAGATTGTGATACCGCAGCGCTGGATATAGAAGAAATAGCTCCTGTTAAATCTGATCTTTTGGCTGTTCCGTATCCAATAACAACAACTTCCTTTAAGTCGTTTAAGTTCTCTTCTAATACAGCATCAATTTTAGTTTTATTATTTACCGAAACTTCATGTGTTTTATATCCTATGAAGCTAAAGACCAAAATACTATTTGCAGGAACAGATTGAAGTGTGTACGTTCCATCAAAATTAGAAACGGTGCTTGTCTTTGTTCCTTTCACAATAATATTCACACCTGGTATTGGTCCATTACTATCAGATACAGTACCTGATACAGTAATTTGCGCATTTACTGCAGCAGAAAATACCAGCATCAGGATCAAGAATCCCAAATTCTTAAAGTATTTTGATCTGCTTTTAGTAATTAAAAAGTTAGTCATAAATAATTGGTTTAATAAGTTAATAGTATGGTTTAGTTAGTTTTTCTTTTTTTATTGACTTACTATCATTCTCTCTTTTTAAAAATCAGACAAATAATAGCTTATAGTCAAAACAAATATATGCAAAAAACAACAACACACAATCGGTTGCGTTAATTTTTTTTCTCAATTTCAAAAAAATACCATTAAAAAAAAACGTTTTAAACACAAATAATCAAAAAAAATAAAACAATCCTCAAAAACAAGCTTAATCATAACGAAAACGTTAGAGATAATAAATTGTTTAGCTCAAAATCTTAAAAAAAGTATAAAATGTTAAATTTCTATATTTTTTTTAAACCTACTAAAACTTCGCAATATTCCATTGAAAATCAAACTAAACTAAATCCTTAATAATCCCTTATAAAACAAGACTTAGAAGATATTACAAACTGCACATCAAACAACTAACCCCTAAACAATACATTTCTTACAAAAGATAAAACAGCAACAATCGGTTGCTTTTATTATATAAAAAACTCCCCTCAGAATAACTGGAGGGGAGTCAAAAAAAAGTAAAAAAAATGGATTTTATTATATTACAGATTCATCTTTTTAGCATCTTCAACAAATTGTTTCAAACCGATATCTGTAAGTGGATGTTTCAGTAATCCTTTAATGGCAGAAAGCGGCCCAGTCATAACATCTGATCCTACTTTGGCACAATTGACAATATGCATAGTATGTCTTACCGAAGCCGAAAGAATCTGCGTTTGATAATCGTAATTATCGTAAATTTCTCTTATTTCAGCAATAAGGTGCATTCCATCTGTAGAAACATCATCTAAACGTCCTAAAAATGGAGAAACGTAAGTCGCTCCAGCTTTAGCAGCAAGCAAAGCCTGACCAGCAGAAAATACCAGAGTTACATTAGTGCGAACTCCTTTTGAAGAAAAATATTTACAGGCTTTTATACCGTCGCCAATCATTGGCAATTTTACTACAATCTGCGGATGCAAAGCGGCTAATTCTTCTCCTTCTCTTATCATTCCTTCAAAGTCTGTCGAGACTACCTCAGCCGAAACATCGCCGTCAACGATATTACAAATGTCAAGATAATGTTTCAGGATATTTTCTTTTCCTGTAATGCCTTCTTTTGCCATCAAAGACGGATTGGTGGTTACGCCGTCTAAAACGCCTAAAGCCTGCGCTTCTTCAATGTCTTGAAGATTGGCAGTGTCAATAAAAAATTTCATAAGTTTTTGGGTTTATTAGTTGTTATAAATAATTCTTTATCATCGAATTAACCGCATAGTTTGTCATTTCGACGAAGGAGAAATCTCCACAAGTAGCTCCGCACTGAGAATCAATCTTTGTCGAGTTTCTTACGAAGATTTCTCCTTCGTCGAAATGACAAAACTGTATGTAGTTCTTTGTCTAAGTAAGTAGTAGAGACGCACTGCAGTGTGTCCAAATTCTAGTAAAAAAACTTTGTCAAAGTTTTAAACTTTGACAAAGTTCTCAGCATGTTGTAACGAGTGAAAAATGTGCATTTCGATTGATTCTGCTCTTCAAAAAACCTTCAATAAAAAAAACTCACTTATTATTTTATCAAACTGACTTTTTATTCCTTTCAATTTAAAAAAAATAGTAACTAAACCTTCAATCTATTTTCCTTAAATCTCAATGATAAAAAAAGCCATAATCTTAATACACATTTTCAAAGTCTTTATCTAAAAATCATTTTTAAACATTTTAACGTTTTATAGCTATCATATTTAAAAACTTAACTTTTTTCTAGATTTTTTTTCTCACTAAATATTATGTAGAAACCTAACAGGTTTTCAAAACCTGTTAGGTTTGATATTAAAATCTAAACCAATTAAATATACTGGTTGATGATATTTTCAAACAATTCTTGTTTACCGCTTTGTAGATTTAATTCTCCATTTTCATGAGCGATTGTGTAAAGATCTTTAAGGTTTAATTTTCCGTCAGCAAAATCTTTTCCTTTTCCAGAATCAAATGAGCTGTATCTTTCTGTTCTTAATTTTTCGTAAGGAGAAGAAGTGATGATTTTATCTGCAGTCAATAAAGCTCTTGCAAAAGTATCAGCTCCGCCAATGTGCGCTAAGAAAACATCTTCTAAGTCTGTAGAATTTCTTCTGATTTTAGCATCAAAATTAACTCCTCCGCCTTGCAATCCTCCAGCTTTTAAGAAAACCAACATCGCTTCTGTAGTTTCTTGGATGTTGTTTGGAAACTGATCCGTATCCCATCCGTTTTGATAATCTCCTCTGTTAGCATCAATGCTTCCTAACATTCCTGCTTTTGCCGCAACTTCCAATTCGTGTTGAAAAGTGTGTTGCGCCAAAGTAGCGTGGTTTACTTCGATATTGATTTTGAAATCTTTGTCTAAACCATAATTTTTCAAGAATCCGATAGCTGTAGCCGAGTCAAAATCATATTGGTGTTTAGATGGTTCCATTGGTTTTGGCTCGATAAAGAAAGTTCCTTTGAAACCTTGCGCTCTTGCATAATCTCTAGACATTGCTAAAAATTGCGCCATGTGGTCTAATTCTCTTCCCATATCTGTGTTTAGCAACGACATGTAACCTTCTCTACCACCCCAGAATACATAGTTTTCTCCGCCCAAAGCGATTGTCGCGTCAAGCGCTAATTTTACTTGTCCACCAGCTCTTGCTACTACATTAAAATCTGGATTTGTAGCAGCTCCGTTCATGAATCTTGGATTTGAGAAACAGTTTGAAGTTCCCCAAAGTAATTTAATTCCAGAATCTGCTTTTTTCTGTTTTAAGTAATCTGTAATAAAAGCCAAACGTTTTTCTGATTCTGCAAAAGTGGCTCCTTCAGCAATTAAATCGTAATCGTGGAAACAAAAATAATCGAATCCCATTTTGCTGATAAATTCAAAAGCAGCATCTGCCTTATCTTTTGCAGCTTGATACGGATCTGACGAAGCATCCCAAGCAAACTGCTGCGTTCCAGGTCCGAATGGATCGCTACCTTGTCCACAGAATGTATGCCAATATGCGATAGCAAATTTAAAGTGCTCACGCATTGTTTTTCCAGCTACAACTTCGTCTGGATTGTAATATTTAAATGCCAACGGATTATCCGACTCTTTTCCTTCAAATTTTATTTGGCCAATACCTTTGTAGTATTCTTTATCTCCTAAAACTATCATTTGATTTTTTTTATTTAGTTGTTAATATTAATTCTAATTCTTGTTTCCATTTTTTATAAGCCGTTTGGTAAGGGGCTGCGTTGTGCAAGGGTAAAAACGTCATTACATGGTCGTTGTCGCTCACATTAGCGCCAAATTTGCTGTAATCTCCATCTTTTAAACCAACTGCTCTTGCTGCTCCAACTGCTCCTGTTGTATTGTAAATTTCGATTTCGTGACCAATTAAAGTTGCCACCGTATTGGAGAAAATCTCCGAACGGAAAAGATTATCATTTCCGGCTCTAATCACATTAATTGTCGCATTATCATCTTTCAAGCATTCCATTCCGTACACAAACGAAAACGCAATTCCTTCAAGAGAAGCTCTAAACAAATGCGCACTGTTGTGAATATTTAAGTTGAGGTTTAAAAAATGAGTTCCGATGGTTTTATTGTTGAACATACGCTCAGCGCCATTCCCAAACGGAATCACGACAACGCCTTCTGATCCAACCTCAACATTTGAAGCTTTTTCATTCATCACTTCATAGCTTTCATTCCCCATATTATTACGAAGCCATCTGTACTGAATTCCTGCTCCGTTAATATTCAACAATTTACCAACTCTCGGCGTTTCCAATTCGTAGTTTACGTGAACGAAATTGTTTACTCTTGTGCTTTTCCCCGAAGACATTTCGCTAACGGCATAAAACACTCCCGAAGTTCCGCCCGTAGCTGCCACTTCTCCCGGATTTAAAACATTTAATGAAAGGGCATTATTAGGCTGATCTCCCGCTCTGTACACAATCGGAATTCCTACTGGAAGACCAGATTCAGCAGAAGCTTTTTCTGTAACAATACCTTGATTTGTAAAATTCTCTACAATTCTTGGTGTCAAAGACTGATCAATTCCGTAGTAATCCAAAAGCCAGTCGGCTACTTTATTTTCCTTATAATCCCAAAGCATTCCTTCAGACAAACCGTTTTTAGTGGTCGTTACTTCGCCTGTCAATTTCAAAGCGATATAATCTCCCGGAAGCATGTATTTTGAGATTTTATTGTAAATCGCAGGTTCGTTTTCTTTTACCCATTTTAGTTTTGAAGCTGTAAAGTTTCCTGGCGAATTCAATAAATGTGACATACATTTTTGTTCTCCAATTTCGGCGAAAGCCTTATTTCCAATTTCAACCGCACGGCTATCACACCAGATAATTGAATTTCTAAGCGCCTTTCCGGCATCATCCACAATCACCAATCCGTGCATTTGGTACGAAATACCAATTCCCTGAATTTTTGACGCATCAATATTCGCTTCTTTAATGGCTCTTTTAGTCGCCGTACAAATGTGCTGCCACCAAATTTCAGGATCTTGCTCTGCCCAATCAGGGTGAATCGAAAGGATTTCCATTTCGTTCTGCGGTTCATTCAAAACGATTACTTTTTTACCTGTTTCTGCTTCTACCAAGGCTGCCTTGACAGAAGAACTTCCAATATCATAACCGATATAATACATACTATAATGATTCTCTTATTATTAATTTTGTCGGCACATAACACTTCGTTTCTTCGTCATGCGTAATAAATGCCGCTGCTTTGGTTCCCATTTCTTTAAAATCAGTTGATACAACCGAAATTCCTTTGTATATAAATTTCTTCATTGGGGTTTCGTTGTAGGATAAAAATCCAACATCTTTCCCAGGCTCTAAATCTTTCTCCTTGCACTGTTCCAAAAAGTGCCCTAAAATCCTGTCGCTTACACTGATATAAGCAATTCCTTTTTCAATATTGAACTTTTTCGGATCTGTAATCACTTCATATTCAAAACCAAAATCGGCACAGAATTTCTTAAAAAACTCCACCGTTTCCCATGGATGATTTGTAAAATCTGGATACACAAATTGTATCTTTTTGTACTTTTTAAACAAATCAACCGCTTCTGTTAGTGATTCATAAAAGGCTTTCCCGAAATCCTGAAAAACATAATTATTGGCTTTTTTTACCTGAATATTCCAGTCAATCAAAAGCAGTTTATCATTTGAAATTGCTGATAACGCCGGAGCAATATCCTTGTGATCAAAATTCATGACTACGTATTTGTAGTACTTTCCAATTCCGTTATTGATGATCGTTTTAAAAACATCAATATTATAATGATGAAACTGTACATCGATAATCACATTATCCGGCAGATTATTTACAACCGAGTGGTACAAAACCTCTTTATAAGCCTTAAAAGTGTCTAAAACCAAAAGTACTTTTCTGGTTTCTCCCGATACGTAATAACCTTTATTTGGCACAGACTCAATCGTATTCTGATCTTTTAATATCGTATAAGCCTTAAAAACCGTATCTCTCGAAAGCTGATAGGTCTTGCAAATCACATTTACCGACGGAAGCAAATCTCCCTTCTGCAAAATATTTTCAGCAATAGCATTTGTGATTCCGTCCACCAGCTGCTGGTACTTCGGAATATCACTTTCGTGATTCATTATAAACTCAAATTTTTCTTCTTCTTTTAGCATACCGTTCTGTTCCGTTCTGTTATGCTAAAGTAGCTAAAAATCTTTTACAAAAAATTATTTTTTAGATGAATTATGTTATTTTTTTTAAACTCTTTTATTCTAATAATTTGGGCGTGTCCCGCCGAAAAAGGCGGGTCGGGCTATCCGTTGCAAGTCCTCGCACTTCCTTCGTCAGGCTCCGGGCTTTCCACTGCTATCCCTCACGCGAAGCGGTTTCAGGAGACACAATCTTGTCATTCCGAGGAACGAAGCAATCTCACACGGGATTCGCAAAAGTTATAGCCGCAATATTTGTCATTTCGACGGAGGAGAAATCTCCACGAGTAGCTCGACAAAGATTGATTTTCGTTACGGAGTTACTTGCGAAGATTTCTCCTCCGTCGAAATGACAAACTGTTAAAAATGTTTATTCGAAGTATACATTCCTAAATACGTTCCCACAAAACCTCCCGCTTCTTTTGTACTCAAAATAGAACCATCTACATCTTTAATTAATAAAACCCAATCCGCATTCTGAGCAGTTTTATAATAAAAACTATACCATCTTCCGTTTCCTTCAATCTTCACAAACAATGGTTTATCAGAATTTAAAAGTTCTTTTTTCGTAACAATCTCCGATTTTCCGTTATTGATTTTGTCTGCTTCTCTTTCAACAAAAACTTCCAATTTATTATCGGCGTTCAGGCGTTTTCCAATTAAAAAATAATGTTTTTCGTTTTGAAAAGCTGTTAAACCGGCAGCTGCCAAATTATCTTTTGGACTAAACTCCAACTTCACCGAAGCTTCAAATTTTAAATGCTGCTGTCTTCTTCCTATAAAAGAAAAATTCGTTTCGGTACGAATCGATTCTCGTCTTAGTTTAATTAGCAATTTTCCGTTAATCAGTTCGTACCATTTTTCTTTTGGAGTTCTGATAAAACTCCATTTAAAATCTAATTTATTCGAATCAAAATCATCTTTTGAAACAAAATTTCCATTTAATGGTTCTGTTTTTTCTTTAGAAAGCGGAAGATTTGGGCGTTTATCAATTATCGGAATCGGCTGATTTCCTGCGATAATTTCCGGCCAATCATTTTTCCATTCTACAGGCATCATAAAGGTTTCTCTTCCCGTATTGTATAAATCTCCTTCATACGGACGGCAGCCTAAAAATACCGACCACCAATCGCCATTTGGCAATTCAACAAAATCAGCATGACCAGTTGTAGAAACCAAATTTTTACGATTTGAATCTAAATTCGACTGCGTTAAAATCGGATTTTCGGCATAACTTTCATAAGGCCCATAAATATTTTTACTTCTAAAAACGACTTCTGAATGATTGAAACCTGTCCCGCCCTGAGCGCAAATCATATAATAAAATCCGTTCTTTTTAATGACATGCGGCCCTTCAATCCAGACGGGCTTTTTAGACATATCGGTTCCGCCGTTAATAACCAATTTGGGGCTTGTTGTGGTTTTTTGTTTTTCCAAATCGTATTCCAGCATATAAATGGCGCGATGACCATCATGAAGGGAAACATTATTTGGCGGAAGCCCGTTATGCGTAATATAAACTTTTCCGTCTTCGTCAAAAAAGAGATCAGGATCAATCCCGTTAACTTCCGGAAGCGCAATCGGATTTGACCATGGCCCCAACGGATTTTTAGCCGTAACAATAAAATTGCCCACTCCGCTTACGTTGGTACAAATCACATAAAATGTTCTTTTATTGTATCGAATTGTCGGTGCGTACATGCCGCCCGACAAACGAGAATTGCCAAAATCGGCCTGTTCAGCACGGTTTATAATATTTCCTATTTGTTTCCAATTTACCAAATCGGTACTTTCAAAAATGGGCAATCCTGGAAAATAGCAAAAAGAAGAATTGACTAAATAAAACTTATCCTCAACCCTACAGATTGTAGGATCTGGATAAAAACCAGCCAAAATCGGATTCAGATATTCGCTGTCAGATTTAGATAAATTAGAATAGGCATCGTCATTTCCTCGGTAATCAAACCAATCAAAAGCAGCATAATCGGAATACACAACCGATTGTGATTTTTGCGAAATTTTTTTACACGAAGAAAAAGCACTCATTAAAATGACTGCGCTTACTAATTTTATATCTAATCTTTTTGCTTTAAACATTTCTTTTAATGGATAACTTAAAATTTTAATCCAATAATCTTCTTATTCCATAAGGATCAATCGTAATAATCGAACCGTCTTCTAAATAATCGATTTTGGTTACTTTCATGCTTCGAAGATGTGTTACACCTTTTGACAAACTCGAATCGTGATAAAACAAATACCACTCGCCTTCTACCTCACAAATCGAATGATGCGATGTCCAGCCTACCACAGGATTCAGAATCCTACCCTGATATATAAATGGCCCATACGGATTGTCGCCAATGGCATAACAAATAAAATGGGTATCACCTGTTGAATACGAGAAATAGTATTTTCCGTTGTATTTATGAACCCAAGAAGCTTCAAAAAAACGACGATCGTTATCGCCTGCCAGAATTTCGTTTCCGTTTTCATCTAAAATTTTAATTTCTTTTGGATTTTCAGCAAATTCTAACATATCCTCTCTTAACAAAGCTACAATTGGCCCTAAAGCTTTTTCTTTTGCCAAAGGTTCTTCATTGTTTTCATCGTATATATTGTTGCGGTATTTTTGAAGCTGTCCGCCCCAGATGCCGCCAAAATAAATATAATGTTTACCATCTTCGTCTTCAAAAACAGCCGGATCAATGCTATAACTTCCTTTTATGGCGTCTTTTTCAGGAATAAAAGGGCCAACTGGCGAATCTGAAATGGCAACACCAATCTGGAAAATTCCATTAGCACGTTTGGCGGGAAAATACAAATAATATTTTCCGTTTTTATGCGCTGCATCAGGCGCCCACATTTGTTTTTCGGCCCAAGCTACATCATCTACATGCAACGCTACGCCATTGTCAACAACTTCTGATGAAATGTCTTCCATAGAAAAAACATGATAATCTTCCATTCCGAAATGATCGCCATTGTCGTTAAACGGAATTCCAGCATCAATATCATGCGAGGGATAAATGTAAATTTTTCCGTTGAATACATGTGCCGAAGGATCGGCGGTGTACATATGGGATACTAAAGGCTTTGAAATCGCCAGGTCATTAATTTCCTCAAAATTAATGTGTTCAATGCTATCTTCGGGCATAGTACTATTTTGTTTAAATAATTAAGTTCTTCTTTCTTTTAATTCTGTTTCGATCTGCACTTCCATTTCTTTATTGATTTTATAGAAAAACAATAATCCAGCTCCTATTAAAAATGGAATTGCAGGAAAAATGCTGACCAATAATTTGATTCCATTAATTGCTGTTTCGGTCTGTACAGCTGAATTTGGTGCGTAATGGAAATACCCCAAAAACAAGGTTGTTAAAGCTCCTCCAATGCTTAATCCTGCTTTTAAACCGACCATCATCGCTGAAAATATAATTGCTGTAGCACGACGGTTATTCAACCATTCAGAATAATCGGCAACATCGGCAATCATTGCCCAAAGAATTGGGATGGTAATTCCGTAGAAAAACCCATGTAGGATTTGAGAGAAAAATATCAATCCAATTGACGTTGGCGGAAAGAAATAAAAAGCAATAATAAACAGCGTTGAAATAAATAAAAACAAGCCAAAAACATTTCTTTTTCCGTATTTGTCAGCAAGATTTTTCGACAATGTAATTCCGACAATCATAAAGATAATGCCGCCAGCATTAAACAATCCAAAACCTGCTGAAACTGGGTCATTGCCAAAATGATTCAATCCGATATTAGACAAAGTATCCAAAATAGGCTGAATAAAAAGGGCTAATTGCGCTTTATCAACATAATTCTCAAAATAGTATACATACGAGCCACCTTTCATCGCTAAAGTCACAAAAACCAAAGTTGTTAGCGAAAGCATGATTATCCAAGGTCTGTTTTTAATTAAATCGCTTAAATCTTCTTTTACGCTTGACTTTTGTTCTGGTTTCGGAATGATTCTTTCTTTGGTCGTTAAAAATGTAATTAAAAGCATGATTGTCCCAATAATTGCCAAAGCAGTCATTACTTTTTCGATTCCGATTGCTTTATCTCCGTTTCCAGCACTTTTGATAATTCCCAGCATGAAAACCTGAACAAAAAACTGAGCAAACATAACGGCCACAAAACGATACGAAGACATACTGTTTCGTTCTTTCATATCGCCCGTAATAACGCCACTCAAAGCAGAATACGGAAGATTGTTGGCCGCATAAAAAAGAAGCAATAAAGTATAGGTTACAACGGCATAAATTACTTTTCCTTTATACGAAAAATCAGGAGTTGAAAAGGCTAATAACGCCACTACTCCAAGCGGAATTGCGGTCAATAAAATCCACGGCCTGAATTTTCCCCATTTGGTACTCGTTCTGTCTGCCAAAACCCCAATAATCGGATTAAAAATAAAAGCGGCAACTAATCCAACAATCAACATGATGATCGAAGAATCTGTTGGTGATAATCCGTAAATGTCGGTGTAGAAATACGCCAGATACGTCATCAAAGTTTGAAAAACAAGATTAGCAGCAAGATCTCCTAAGCTGTATCCAATTTTTTCTTTGATGGATAGTTTTTGTGAAATTTTAATCATTGGTGGGTTTGTGGTCATTTTGTTGGTTAGTTAGTTTTTACTCCCGCAAGGTTTTCATAACCTTGTAGGTTTCCTATTGATTAAAACTGCTCTTCAATTTTATACCTACAAGGTTATGAAAACCTTGGAGGAAAGCGAGCTACATTTTAAACAATCGGTTGTGTAAAATTAGACAAAAAAACATATTATGCAAATTTAGTTTACTTTATTTAAGTTATTTTTCATATCACAACCGATTGTTGGTTATTTTCTCAAAACTTAGGCATTTTTAGTATTTATTCTTTAGTTTCTTTCAACTTTAAGATACTGTCGTAAGCTGGTTTGTGTTTTAAAGCTGCATCAAATGGAAGCGGATAATTCGTTCTTCCTTTTATTGGCCAGTCATTTAGCCAAGATTGTCCATCATAAACGCCCCAAAAAGTTACTCGGCTGATTTTGTCTTTATGTTTTAAAAATAGTTTAAAAATCGATTCGTAACGTTCTGCGAGTTTGTTTTGAATAGAATCTGGCAATTTTTCAGGATACGGATTCATTTTAGGATTTCCTTCAAATTTCTGATTTACATCAGCGCCCTTCAAATCCCATGGATTGGGTAAAACCGTAATGTCCAATTCTGTAAAAGCGACTTTAATCCCCAAAGCCGAATATTCTAAAATACTTTTTTCGATTTCTTCAATTGATGGGCTATTTAATCGCCAATGTCCCTGAATTCCAACTCCGTCAACTTTTCCGCCTTCTGCTTTTATTTTTTTGATTAAAGCAATAGCTCCAGCTCTTTTTGCGGGTTCTTCGATATTATAATCGTTGTAATATAACTCGGCTTTGGGATCGGCTTTTTCGGCCAGTTTGAAAGCGTCAACCAGATATTTTTCGCCTAGTGTTTTCAAAAAAACAGATTGTCTTAAAGTTCCATCTTCGTTCAACGCTTCGTTTACAACGTCCCAGGAATTGATTCTGCCTTTGTATTTGGAAACGATTGTGGTAATATGATCTTTCATAAAAGCTTTCATTTCTGTACTGTCGGCAATCTTTTCCATCCAAGGAGCTAATTGGCTGTGCCAAATTAAGGTATGACCGTGAATAAACATTTTGTTTTTCTCTCCATACGCTACAAATTTATCCGATAAAGCAAAATCATATTTGTCTTTTTGTGGATGCGTGTACATCGATTTCATGATATTTTCTGCTGTAATCGCATTAAATTCTTTTCGAATCAGAGAATCTTCTTTAGCGTTTTTGACTTCAATTTGATCCGCACTTAAAGCGGTTCCGATGTAAAAATCATCTTTGTAAGCGTCTTTTAATGAAGCGGTTTCTTTCTGTGACGTACAGCTTACAGCCAGCAAAGTTGTGACGACAATTAAATAGGGTTTAATACATTTCATATCTTTTGGTTTAAATAGTTAATTGTTTTTTTATTCATTTAGTTTTGTCATTCCGAGGAACGAGGAATCACACTCGGGAATCGACAAAGATTGGCGATATTCTGTGTGGAGTTTCTAGTGTGATTCCTCGTTCCTCGGAATGACAAACTTTGCGTATTATTCCTTCCTAAAACTCTCTGGCGGCCCCAAATACGACTCCAAAACTTTTCCTTCTTCTGTTTCAATTACAATTTTTTGAAGCACCAAAGCTGGATCAACCGCATAAATCTTCAAAACATGATTTCCCGAGTTTTCGATTTCATGCGTTGAGGTAATGATTTTAATATTATTGGCAACAGATTCTGCCCAAGCTTTTTCAGAAGAATCTGCGTTGAGGTTCATGATTTGCGGTTTTTCATTATCAAAGCCAATTCCGTATTTTAAGCCTTCTCCGATTTTAAAATTGATTGTCGGCGAAAAATAAGCGTATACTTTTACCTTTCCTTTACTGAAAAAATGAACATTGTATTCTAATCTTGGTGATTGTTCTGAAATTTCAATTGGATGAATATTCGAAGGTTTAATTGTTATTCCAGAATCTGTTTTACCAAGATTTGGAATAGCAATCCATTTTACTGCATCCGAATTTATTGCTTTTGAATAGTTTTTACTTTCTATTGAAATGTAACCGTCACCCTCAACAAAACCTCGAACATTATCTCGATTTTTATTAATTGATGTCTCAACTTTCGATGAATTATTCTTAGCAGAAACTCCCGCTTGAGTTTTACTTGAAATTTCGATTGTTTTTGTTCTCGGAATTATATTTTTATCTGGCTGTTGCCAATTGTCATAACCAATATGCGTTTGCGACATCATATGATTCCATTTCCCGTTTGACAGTTTCGTATGATAATAATTAGTTAGCAAACTGTCTTTTTCGAATAATGCTTTTACTTTTTCTGCATAAACATTTGCCATTGCATTTCCCTGCTCTGCATACAAATAATTTTTAGCCTGTGCGACATACATTTCATTTAAATTGGCACTTGCCAAAACCGGAAATAAAACCAGTTGATAAAAAGCATCTTTATATTCTGGCTTCAATTTTTCGTTTATCGAATTGGCTTTTTCTACCAATTTTTGATAATCTGTCACAACTCTATCTGCTTCATTATAATTGGTTATGCTGTATGTTTTAGCATCCAATAATTCAGGTTTTCTTCTGGAATTATATTTAGTATATAATTTTAAAATCTCCGCAATTTCTCCTGTAAACTGATTGTCAAAATTCTCTTTTGCCCAATTTACATAATACTCTTCCAGATTTCCAGCGTTAAACTTTTCAGGATTCCATGCCATATCCAGGAAAAACTCAATCGGAAATTCCATTGGTTTGATATCGCCTACATTTACAATCCAGATTTTATCGACTCCGTATTGATATGCCAAATCCATTTGTTCCCAAACGCGTTCAATCTGATTCGTGTTGATCCATTTGTAATTTCGCGGTCCGCCCACATAATCGTAATGATAATAAATGCCGTAACCGCCTTTTCTTAGTTTTGAATCGAGTTCGGGAAGTTTGCGGATATTTCCCCAATTGTCATCGCACAACAAAAGCGTTACGTCATCAGGAACGGTCATCCCCTTGTCATAATAATCTTGAACTTCTTTGTAAAGTGCCCACATTTGAGGCGTTTCTTCCGCAGGTTTTTTCGTAACTTCTGCAATAATATCTCTTTGCGTTTTTACAATATTTTCTAATAATTCAATCGCAGTTCCTTCGGTCATAGGTTCGTCACCGTCGCCACGCATTCCAACCGTTACGATGGTTTCTTTGTTTCCCATTCGTTTAATTCCGTCTTTCCAAAATTGAATCAAAGCTTCAGAATTGGTATTAAAATCCCATTTCCCGTTTGCTTTTCCCCATTCGGCGTGTGCTCTCGTTAACGGTTCATGATGCGAAGTTCCCATGACAATTCCGTATTCGTCGGCCAAAACAGCATTCTGAGGATCTTCAACATAAAACATTCTGCCCCACATTGCAGGCCATAAATAGTTGCCTTTCATTCGCAGAATCAATTCAAAAACTTTATCATAGAATTTCGAATTGAATCCGCCAAATTTCTCGAATGCCCAGCCGGATAAAGCCGGAGCTTCATCATTTATGAAAATTCCTCTGTATTTTACTTTTGGTTCTCCCTGCGAATGAATTCCGGGTAAAACATGCAATTCTGATTGTTTTTTAACCGGAACATCGGCCCAATAATACCAAGGCGAAACACCAATTTGATTCGATAAATCGTAGATTCCGTAAATCGTTCCTCGTTTATCTGAACCCGCAATGACCAACGCTTTTTTGATTCCTTTAAACGGATTTTCGACAATTTGTGTGGTAAATTTTTCCCATTTTCCCTGAAGTTCTTTGGTCTCAATTTTTCCTTGTTTGGCTAATTGATCGATAATTTTGCTTTTTCCTAATGTGCCAATTATGATTACAAAATCTCCTGCTTCAGAAATGTTTTTAACTCTTTTCGGATGTAAATCGGATACCTGAAAAATATCATTTTCTAAATGTTCTGTAACTTTTAAAACGCCCGAAAAATCATTTTCACTCACAAAAACAGAAGCCGTTTTTCCTTTTGAAACCAAAGGAAAGTTTTCGGCGGAAGCCTGATTGACTACATATTTATCTGGATTTATAGCATACGATTTTGTGCTTAATCCGATGAGGAAAAGCGATAAAATTAGGTATGCTATTTTATTTTTTAAACACATAGAATCATAGTTTTTTTTTAGACCTGACAGGTTTTAAAAACCTGTCAGGTCTAACACGAAAAAATAATTATAAATTCAACTTATAAGCAATTCCCATTTCTAAACCTCTTAACTCAGCCAAACCTTTCAGTCTTCCTGTTAAAGAATAACCAGGATAAGTTTCTGTCGCTTCATCAACTCGATGAAGAAAACCATGATCTGGACGCATCGGAAGACTTACTTTGGTTTTATTCATTAACAACAATAATTTCTCTACAATAATTTCCATTTTCACATCACCGTTTAAATGTTCCGATTCCCTGAAAATGGTTTCGCTTTCGCGGATGGTATTTCTTAGATGCAAAAAGTGAATTCGATCTCCAAAATCGTCTATAATTTTCTCCAGATTATTTTTTACATCGACACTTAACGAACCTGTACAATAACATAATCCGTTAGCTGTTGACGGAACAGCGCTGAAAATAGCTTTTAAATCGGCTTCTGTTGAAACAATTCTAGGCAGTCCTAAAACCGAAAACGGCGGATCGTCGGGGTGAATCGCTAATTTTTGCCCATTTTTCTCTGCAATCGGAGTAACTTCAGATAAAAAATAAATCAGGTTTTCTCTTAGTTTTTGGTTGTCGATTTCAGCATAATTTTCTAAAAGAGACAAGATTTGTTCTGCTGTAAAATGGATTGTACTCCCTGGTAATCCTAATAAAACATTTTTAAACAGCAATGCTTTTTCATCTTCGGATAATTGATTTCCAAACTGTAACGCTTTCTCTTTTTCCGTCTCCGAATAATCCTTTTCTGAATTCGGTCTTTTTAAAAGAAAAACATCAAAATACGTAAAAGCATCCTGATTGTACAGCAAAGCTCTGCTTCCATCTTCGTTTATAAAATTATGATTGGTTCGTACCCAATCCAGAATCGGCATAAAATTGTAGGTGATGATTTTGATGCCGCATTCCGCTAGATTTCGTAAACTAATTTTATAATTTTCGATGTATTGCAGATAATTCCCCGAAGCCCGTTTAATTTCTTCATGAACCGGAAGACTTTCAACCACAGTCCATTCCAATCCGTAATTGCGAATGATTTCCTGTCTTTCTTTTATTGCTTCAACAGTCCAGATTTTGCCAACAGGAATTTGATGCAATGCGGTTACAATTCCCGTTGCACCCGCTTGCTTAATATCGATAAGTTTTACGTTGTCTTGAGGCCCAAACCAACGCATGGTTTGCTGCATTTTTATCATACTTATTTTTTTAATCTCGCAAAGACGCAGAGGCGCAAAGTTTTTATATAAAAAAGCTTAAAAAAAATACTTTGCGTCTCTGCGTCTTTGCGTCTTTGCGAGCAATTTTCAGCGTTCACTAAAAGCCAATACTATTTCCGCCATCAACAGGTAACACTGTTCCAGTAGTATATTTTGATTCGCTTAAAGCGAAATAATAAACGGCATCTGCAATATCTGACGGCTCTCCTAAATAGCCCATTGGCGTTCTTCCCAACACTTTATTTTTTCTTTCTGGATCGTTATCCAAAGCTGTAGAAGACATTTTGGTTTTAATAAATCCAGGAGCAATACAGTTTACACGTATTCCTGACGGTGCTAATTCTGTTGCCATGGCACGTGTCATTGCTTCGATTGCGCCTTTACTTGACGAATACGCAATTACTTTCGGAATTCCGTATTGTGATGCCATTGAACTGATATTGATAATGCTTCCGCCTCCGTTTTCTTTCATGTTTTTTATGACTTCTCGGCTGACAGCAAAAACGCTCAATAAATTAGTATGGATTATTGAAAGAAAATCTTCATCAGTTACTTCTGGGATTTCTTTTTTCATGTTGATTCCGGCATTATTGACCAAAATATCAATTGGATTATTCTTTGTAATGCTTTCAATCATTACAGGAATTCCTTTCAAATCGTTTAAGTTGAAGATTATAGGAATAGCATTTTCTCCAATTTGGCTGCAGGCATCTTCTGTTTTTTCTTTTGATCTTCCAATGATGTAGGTTGTGATTCCGTTGTCACATAATTTCTTTGCTGTTGCAAATCCTAAACCTGAATTTCCTCCGGTTACAATTGCCGTTTTCTTGCTCATAATTTTTTATAAAATATATTTATAGTACAATGATTAGACGGATTCGCTATCGCGAAAACGCTGATTTACACAGATTTTTCATTCTAATTTTTATTGGGAAAAATCCGTTTTTTTTTGTCTTCGTGATAACGAATCCGTTTTATCCGTGTTACAACTATTTATCCATTTCCCGGTGCAAATGGGAATTTTAATGATTTAAAATACTCTAAAGTTTGTGTTGGTTTTTCAACTCCATTTGGAAGTTCTTTACCAGAAAACTGTTGAAAATATAGCAGGCAAGCATCACGCCACCATTTTGCTTCTTTGTACTGAATTTCCAATAGCATTTTTACTTCGTTGAAACGTTCATTATCAACATATTTTTCTGCTCGATTCCATACGTTCTGCATTTCTTTTACTTGATCTACGCCTTCCTGATATTTAAGCGAAAGTCCGTTCCAAAGAGTTTGTCCGTTTTTTAATTTATAATCCCACGAAACATGATGAAACCATAAAAGATCTTTTTCAGGACAAGTTTCTAAATTCTCAAAAATATTGGCGACTTCTGGTGCGTATTGCGAAACAGCATTCGTTCCCGATTTTGATCTGTCAAAACCAATTCCGTTTTTATCTGCTTTATGATAATACGTTGGATTCCATTCTGGTCTTGACAAATTCGAAACCCAAGGCCCTGGCCCGTAATGATGTCCTGTATCCATAATATGATGGAGCCCAAGTGGAGTCATATAATTAACAACGGCTTCACGAGATTCTATCATCATATTTTTTACTGGTTTAATGAAATTTTCATCATTTGAAAAAGTGCTTCTTAACCATTCATCAGCAATGGTTTCTGAGTCTAAATACGGATTCCAAGCCAATCTTCCGAAACCGTACCAATTGGCCTGTGCAAAAGGATGTCCTGTCCAGTTTAAATCGTTCCCGATGTTAGCGACGCCCGCAATTCCCGTTAATTTATTTTGGTATAAAGTGCCGTCAACAACTTTAGCCACGGTCGAACCTTTTCCTTTTTGATAGGTATCTGATTCTAGAACTTCTTGAAATAATTTAGGCAGAAAAACCAAATGCGTGCTGAAACCTAAATATTCCTGCGTAATTTGAAATTCCATCATTAAAGGAGTTTTCGGCATCGCTCCAAATAGCGGATGAAAAGGTTCTCTAGGTTGAAAATCGATTGCCCCATTTTTCACCTGAACGATTACATTTTCTTTGAATTTTCCATCATACGGCTGAAATTCAGCGTAAGCTTGTTTCGCACGATCGTTCGCATCATGCTCCGAATATACAAAGGCTCTCCACATGATAACTCCACCAAAAGGCGCAACAGCATCAGCCAGCATATTGGCACCATCGACATGATCTCTGCCATAATTTTGAGGCCCTGGCTGACCTTCAGAATTGGCTTTTACCAAAAAACCTCCGAAATCTGGAATTCGTTTATAGATTTCTTCCGCTTTATTTTTCCACCAATTGATGACTTCAAGATCTTTTGGATCGGCAGTTTTTAGATTTCCAATTTCGATTGGAGCCGAAAATCTTGCGGTTAAATACACTTTTATTCCGTAAGGCCTGAAAACATTGGCTAATGCTTCGACTTTTTCTAAATATTGCGGATTAAGAATTAAAGCGTTTGCATTTACGTTGGTCAAAACTGTTCCGTTAATTCCGATTGACGCATTCGCTCTAGCGTAATCAATATAGCGTTGATCGATAAAATCAGGCAATTTCTGCCAGTTCCATAACGAAAATCCGGCGTAACCTCGTTCTACAGTTCTATCGAGATTATCCCAATGATTTAAGATTCGGATATTGGTTTTAGGAGAATCGGTAATGTTTAAATTTTTGATCGATTTATTAGTCTGCATCAGCCTCAAAAAATTAAAAACCCCGTATAAAACAGCAACGTCATTTTTTCCTGTAATAACGATTTGTTTTTTGTTTTTAATGGAAATGGATTTGATAATAAAACCTTCAGTATTTATTTTGTCCAAATCAGATTGAAGTTCGGTTTTGATTTCAGCATTCAAATTCGATTGTGAACCAATTATTAAATTGCTTTCTCCTTTAATATCTGATCTGATTTCAGGAATATTTCCAAACATATCCGAAAGTCCTATTTTAAGTTCTCTCTCAGCAATTTTTATGGTTTCAAAATTTCCTAATATGACAATTCCTTTAAGATTGTTTTTGTATTCTGAAGCTATTGCAACATTCGCAACCGTATTATACTGAAGCCATAATTTATAATCCTTTTGCGCTGAAGCTGAAAAAGAAATCAGAAGAAACAGAGAAACAAATCTTAATAATGTCATTTGGCTTTAATTTATTCTTTACATTTTCGAATTAGAATCAATCAATATTTTATTCCGCAATAAAAGTATTTGATAAGTTTTTAAATTAAAAAATACATTATTCTAAATAAAACAACAATTGCAATCGGTTGCGTAAAAATATAGGATTGTTATTTAAGAAAAAAATTTTAGCTCTCTTTTTTTTCTTAAAATAAATTTCTGTAACAAATAAAAGCAGGATAATTATAAAAACTATCCTGCCTTTAAGGGGTTGGATTTAAAGTTAAATCTTTAAATCTTTATCGCTTGTAATACGCTATAATACTTGCTTTTGCCAAAGTCTGGTTCCAAAGATTGAATCCTACTACAGCGGGATTTGTATTCTCACCTGTTCCCAGTTTATCCGTTTTTAAGGCATAAACGGTGATGATATATTGGTGGTATCCGTGACCAACTGGCGGACATGGACCTCCAAATCCTTTGATTCCATAATCGGTTACACTTTGAATTGCGCCTTTTGGAACAAGGTTTTTAGTTCCTGCACCGGTAACCAATTCGCTTATGTTTGCTGGAATATCAACTACTACCCAATGCCAGAATCCGCTTCCTGTAGGCGCATCAGGGTCATACATGGTCACGGCAAAACTTTTGGTTCCTTCTGGAGCGTTTTTCCATGTTAATTGAGGCGATTGATTTTCACCCGAACATCCAAATCCGTTGAATTCCTGAACTTTTGTAGTTTCTCCTCCTAAATCTTTGCTAGTTAGAGTAAATGTTTTTTGGGCAAAAATTGTTGTTGTAAAAATCAAAGACAACACCAAAATTAAATTTAGCTTTTTCATTTTATTTCGTTTTAAAATTATAAGCAAATTTAGATTCTGCAATGCCCAAGAAACTTTAGTGAAAGGATCAAAAACTGTTGCTAAAAGTCCAGTTTTTCTGATTTTGCTTTGGTGTTACGCCATACTTTAGTTTATAAGCCTGTGTAAAGCTAGATAGGTTTTCGTAACCAACTTCAAAATAGATTTCTGAAGGATTTTTTTGTTCTTGCTGCAATAAATAATGAGCAAATTCCAGCCTTTTATTTTGAAACCATTTTATTGGAGATTCCGCGTAATGTTTTTCAAATTCTCTTTTAAATGTCGAAACGCTCATATTACATAAAAATGCCAGTTCTTTTACAGATAATTTATTTAAATGACTGTTTTCAATTACCTGAATAAACTTTTGTGTAGCATTATTACTGTTTACAGTTAAGGAATATAGAAATTCTGTTCCATATTTTTCGGTAAGATAAAGCATAATTTCTTCCAGCTTAACTTCTAATAATTTGGGCTTAATTTCTCCTGAAAGTTTAGAAATATCAACTAAACTGTGTACAAATCTTTGTATAAAATCATCATAATTAAAAGCGTAAACAGATTTGGCATCGACTGTCTCAAAATCGATTAATTCCATTTTTCTAATAAAATTATGAACCATTTCGTTAGAAAAAAATAGGAGTACACTTCTATAATTTGAGGCCTCCGAAATCCTTTTTTCAGTCATTAAACAATTTCCTGATCTCATTACTAAAAACTTAGAAGAATCTATAGACAGTGCTGCATTATCGAAAACAGCTTCTTTTGTTCCTTCGATAAGAAAACTAATTATATTCTGGTTTAGAATAATCTGCTGTTTCGAGACATCTTTAGAACTTCTATAATCCACAACATGTATTTGCTGTGTTTTTTCTAAATTCATCTCATCGGGAAGTGTAATGGCATGCATAAATGACAATTTAATTCTTTCTCATTTACTCTTTACTAGATGACTCTCTAGCAAGGACTTCTGTATTTAAAAAGGTAATTTCTTTGGCATCATCGTTTTTAGATGATTTTAGATTTTTGATGATAATCTCAGCGGCTGCTTTTCCCATCTTTTCTGCAGGATGTGTTATAGTCGATAAATTAGGATCTATAATCTGCGAAATAGGGTCGTTGTTAAAACCAATTACTTTAAATTCTTCTGGTACTTTAATGCCACGTTTTTTAGCCGTCTGAACGGCGCTTACAGCCAAAATATCACCTGGCGCAAACAATCCGTCGGGAATTGGTTTTAAATCAAATAATGCGTTGCTAGCTTTTACACCATCCTCGTAGGTAACCGAATTTAGATTAATAATCAATTCTTCTTCAACTTCAATATTATGATCTTTTAAAGCTTCTATGTAGCCTCTTTTTCTTTCGTTGTACAGATTTCCTAATTCTGAACCAGCTGTTAAATGAGCAATACGAATACAGCCTTGTTCAATAAGGTGTTTGGTTGCTTTATAACCTGCTGTGTAATTATCGATAACTACTCTAAAAGTATTATAGTCTTTTGGAACCCTGTCTACAAAAACCAACGGAATATTATTGTTTGAAAACTGATGAAAGTGTGCCGTATCTCTGGTTTCCATTGCCAGAGAACAAATAACACCGCTTACACGATTACTATATAAGGACTTGGCCATATTTACTTCTTCTTCGTAAGAATCATGCGACTGCATAATAATGACAGTATAGTCCGATTTCTGAGCTGTAATTTCGATCCCGCTAATTAAGGAAGATAAAAACGGTTGTGTAACAGTTGGAATTAAAACACCAATAGTTCTGGTTTTATTTCCGCGTAAACCTGCCGCTAAAGTGTTGGGTACAAACCCCATTTCTTCGGCAGTTTTTTTCACTTTCTTTATCGTTTTATCACTAATAGTGTGATGATCTTTTAAAGCGCGCGAAATAGTTGATGTTGCCAGGTTTAAACGCTCGGCAATATCATAAATCGTTACATGTTTATTTTCTTCCATGAAATAAAAAATAGAAATGTAAATATAAACTATTTTCTCTCAAGATGTTCTTTCCTAAAAATTGGTTAAACAAAAATATTCCTGAATAACCCGACATTTAAATGGCGAGATATTCAGGAATATTTTAACAATATGGTTTATTTGTCTTTTTTATCCTTTAGAATTTTACCGTCTTTTGTAAATTCTAAATCAATATTGTTTGTTAAATCAACATCCAAATCTTTGTGTCCGTAATCTATATGGGTTATTTTTTCGTTTGGATGATTTTTAGCAACATAAGCTTTAATGTTATCTGGGATAAAATCGGTCGGAATTGGTTTATCTCCGCCATCCACTTCTCTATAAAATCCATCTTTCCAGAATTCTACTTCTGTTCCGTCTTTTAATTTTACTTCAAAACCTTTTTCTCCGTGTTCCGCATCTTTTTTGGCTAATTCTACTGTAGTGTAACTAAAATGCTTTTTTAAAAACTCTTGGGCGGGTTTAGGCAGTTCTGCAACTTCAATTTTCTTCTGTGCACTGGCCGAAATTGTCAGTAATAACAATACTACGGCTATAAATATTTTATTTTTCATAATTCATTTATTTAAGTATAGTATTACTAATTTACTACAAGCAAAATCGCGGTCAAATCTATTTAAGAAACTTTTAAAGTTTTTAAAATGCATAACCTTTAATTTGTAACTTAGTCTAAACCATTAAATTAAAACCACATGCGTTACATTCTTGCTTTTACAGTTATTTTATTTATGACATCTTGTAAAAAAGAAAACAATACAAATCTCTCCAATTATTTTACTTACGATCAAAGTAATCCTGAATCTGCTGGAGTTAAAATGATTCCCATAAAAACACCAATAGGAGAATTTAAAGTCTGGACAAAGCGTTTTGGCAATAACCCAAAAATAAAAGTTCTACTATTACACGGAGGCCCTGCAATGACACATGAATACATGGAATGTTTTGAAACCTTTTTTCAACGTGAGGGTTTTGAATTCTACGAATATGATCAATTAGGATCTTATTATAGCGACCAGCCAAAAGACAGCAGTTTATGGACAACTGAAAGATTTGTAGAAGAAGTTGAACAAGTACGAAAAGCAATTAATGCCGATAAAGAAAATTTTTATGTTCTCGGCAATTCCTGGGGAGGCATTCTTGCAATGGAATATGCATTGAAGTACCAACAAAACATGAAAGGGTTATTAGTATCCAATATGATGGCCAGTGCTCCTGAGTACGGAAAATATGCCGATGAAGTTCTCGCAAAACAAATGAAACCAGAAATTCTAGCCGAAATAAGGGCTTTAGAAGCCAAAAAAGATTTTGGAAATCCAAAATATATGGAATTACTGTTACCAAACTTCTACAAAGAACATCTATGCCGATTAAAAGAATGGCCAGACGGATTAAATCGCGCCAGCAAACATGTAAACGGAGAAATTTATACCCTAATGCAGGGCCCGAGCGAATTTGGAATCAGTGGAAGATTAGCCAAATGGGATATCAAAAATCGATTGCATGAAATTACAATCCCAACGCTTATGATTGGTGCGAAATACGATACTATGGATCCGAAAGCAATGGAAGAACAAAGCAAATTAGTCAAAAAAGGACGTTATTTATTTTGTCCAAACGGAAGTCATTTAGCCATGTGGGATGATCAAAAAGTCTTTATGAATGGTGTAATTCAGTTTATTAATGACGTTGACAACAAAAAAATATAATTTTAAAAAAAAAACATAATTAATTAAAATACAGCATTATAGCAATCAGAATAATTATGGCGTTTCCCTTCGGGTCGGGCTGTCCGCTTAATCTTTTGTTTTTTAAAGAAAAAAACAAAAGGATACCGCTCCCATCCCTAACGCATCCAGATCAGAAGAACTTTTTTAATCCTCTGATTCTAAGCAGCAATGAATTCCAAGATAAAAATACAGCCAGCGCTTTCAACCGCTGAGATACAATACATATTTCAGGAATGATTTCTAAAAGATTATAAAACAAAAAAATCCTCATCAAATGAATGATGAGGATTTTTAAAAGAAAGGCGACGACATACTCTCCCACAAAATTGCAGTACCATCTGCGCAGGCGGGCTTAACTACTCTGTTCGGGATGGGAAGAGGTGAGCCCCGCCGCAATAACCACCTTAAGGTTGTTAGT